>JAQTZV010000013.1 GCA_028687585.1 Desulfuromonadaceae bacterium
CTCCTTGGTTGTGGCTCTGAGCCGTAGTAGATTCCCTCTCTACAGCATAACCCACGTTTGCAAGGATGGCAGGTCTTTTAGCTTGTTAGCTCTGCTTGGCAACTGACAACCATAATGTCTAGGTTAATTTGACTAGAACCCTTTAACTTTTCAAGATTTATATTGGTGTTGGAGGCAATCTGAGCTATTCTTCGCTTTTATACTGAGGTTGCATGGCAATATTTTTTGAAACAATCAGAATCGTCCTGCCGGTTTTCGTGGTGATCGCTCTGGGCTTTCTGCTGCGACGCATGGGGCTGTTTGACGATACATTCACTCGCCAGACCAATCGCCTGGTTTACTTGGTTTTTCTGCCGATCCTGCTGTTTTACAAAATATCGCAAGCCGATTTCGTCACCGAATTTAACGGCCCTCTGGTCGTCGGGTCGTCGCTGGCAATCGTCTGTCTGTTCGCTATTAGCTACGCCTACGGCCATCTGCGTAAATACTCGCCTGCGAGTCTCGGCAGTTTCAGTCAGGGGAGTTTTCGCGGCAATCTTGCCTTCGTAGGTCTGGCGATCTGTCTGAATGCCTACGGTGAATCGGGGTTGACGCGCGCCAGCATTCTGATGGGATTTCTGGTGCCGGTCCTAAACCTGTTCGCCATCATCGCTCTGATCTGGCCGCAACGAAACAAAAATTCAGATGGACCAAAACAAAACTGGCTGCATCAGATCATGCTTAACCCCTTAATTATCGCTTCATTCACCGGGATCACCTGGAGCTATTTAAGCCTTCCTGTGCCGATCATCCTCAAGAGCAGTCTCGGCATTGTCGCAGGTTTAACCCTCCCCTTGGCTCTGTTAGCAATAGGCGGTTCTTTTTCTTTGCAACGCCTCAAGGGAGATCTCAAATCGGCCGGCATCGCCACCCTCTTCAAGCTGCTCGGCATGCCGCTGGTGGCTGGTTTGCTCTTGATTGCCTTTGGCGTCCAGGGAGTCGATCTAGGTATCGGAATTCTGCTGGCGGGCACCCCCACGGCAACCGCTACCTACATCATGGCCCACCAGATGAAGGCTGATGGGGAGCTTGCAGGTTCCATCGTTATGCTCTCGACCCTGGCGTCGGCGGTCAGCTACACCCTGCTGCTACTACTGTTGCGGCATAACGGGCTATGACTGCCTTTAAAAAATAGGTAGAGTAGAGAGCAGGTTTCACCCTACCCTCCCTCATCAAACCGTGCTTGCGGTTCTCCCGCACACGGCTTTCCGATGTTCTTCACTACAAAGCATGCGCTCTCATCCAAGCCGCTGTCGTCGGCACTTTGTACAAGCCATATCTATCATACAATGACTTGGTGGAAAACCTGACGTGTCCTGTCTTTCTGTCTCTGACCTTATGCCGCTTGCGCAGATGGGTTACAAGTCGCTGTTCAAGATGGTTTTTCATCTTTTTCAGCGTTGCACTGCTGTTACGATAGTAAAAGTATCCAACCCAACCCCTTACTTCGGGTTTGTACGTCTTGTTTCTCAGTGTTTCTTCCAGCTCCCCAATAAATGCGGGTGCCCCTTCGTTTTCCTCGATGACCTCGAAGGTGACACCGTCAATTCCGGCGCTCCCTTTGTTGGCGCGGACAAGGCGGTAGGCAAACTCAAGGATGTCGGCCCGATATACCTTGTCGTACAAGGCGTGGAAGCGGCAGGCCGGTTCCTGCTTGGCCTTACGGTAGAGCTTCCTCTGTAGCGTTCTGATTGTTTCCGGGGTTGTTAGCATGGTTGCAATCCCCTTACCTCCGCTCTTTGGTTGCGTGAACAAAGCAGGGTTCCTTCCCTCAGGCAGGGTTGTGTTGTCCCATGCCTTCAAACGGTACTATGAACCCCTCCGACTCCCGTTACAGCCCACCGCGATTTCGTTTCCTTATACGCGCCGGTTGATGTTCCTTAGGCATCACCATAACGGGTCTCCAGCACTGAGTTGAGTATCTTCCACAACATGCCATCCCTGCTACCCCGGAAGATTGCACAGACCGTTTCCGTTGTCAGAGTCTGTGACGGCGGCCTTCCCCTTGTGTCCAGAGGGTCGGCATCTTCACTTTTGTTACGAGGCTACATATGGGTTCACTTGCGTTACGGCCTGCTGCTTTGCCAATTGGGAACTTACGACCCTCTGTTACCAGAACGCCGCTCCCTTGAACTACCGGGGCGAATCGGATAATTCCCCGGACGGGACTTAAACCCGTTAGATATTCAACTGTTACTGCGTACGGACACGCCCGAATTTGTTAAGCAAGAAGCTGGGAAGCGTCCCTATTTTTACTATTAGGATTGTCCAAAACTTATTAAAAAGTCATCTATGTGTCAAGAGTTGTGCCCCTTAGAAAGCTCCTCTGTTTCGTTTAAAATCCTGTTAGTTTATATGTAATTGCGTTGACACTGCCCGGCTCCGGGTGTATTTTTCGTCCAGTCAAAAAAAGCAAATTCCTAACCCCTATTTCATGCAAGGAAATGAGGGCCGTTATCATTCCGGTTCGCGAATATGCAACAACTGGTTTTGATGATAATTGTGTCTGTGACAACAGATGGTATTATCCATATCATGAATAAGTGAGGTGTTAATGTTTAGTTATTTGAACTGGAAAGACGAATCAAGCTGGATAACCCAACATATGAACGGATTCTCACCAGCGATTTGCATGCATTAGTTGCACTGTTAAAGAAGCCCGGGTTCAACAAACAGCAGTCGGTAGCAGAGATGAAGAAAATACCCGCCAACAAATGGGAGAAATACAAGCTGACAAAAACGTACTTATTAACGGAAATAATTTGTGCCAATCTTATAAATTTTAAAACATTATCTCTGAGAACATAGCCAAGCGGAAATATCGAACATAGTGCAACATGGGAAAGCAGTTCTGGTGATCGAAATGATTTGGCTTATATATTTGTCAGAGAAAAAGTAATGTGGGGAGTACCTGACAATAATGCAAGAGCATATCTGAATGCTGCGTATCAAGTAGCCGGTCAACATTTTGGGGTTGGAAACGGTGTGACCTCTCCGGGAAATGCCGCTAATATGGCTGATACTCATGATGTCGTTGGTGCATGGCTCCCAACTATGTTGAATTTCCCTGGACCCGGGTCAATATCGTATACCTGCAGACAAGTGTATCAGTATTCACAAAACAACAAAGCTACCTGGCTGGATATTCCAAACAGCACGTATGAAATTATTAGAACTGTTACAAAAGTCGGCGCTAGTATAAAACTTGATATTACAAAAAGAAGTGTGGCGCCTTCAAATAAGGGAGAAACAATTTCCGGCTCCAAGCTGGTGTAATTGTTCGATTCTTTTACCTGCAATTTCAGTGTAGTAAATGAAATAAAATTTTTACGAAAACAGATGATCAGGTTTTTACAGTCGGTTGCTACAAATAATTTGCCTGATAGGTGATAGAGCTGGAAACAAAGAAACGGCCTGCAATACGGGGCCGTTTCTTTGTTTCGTTTCTGCGATTAATTATTTTCCCGCAACTCCTCTGACACCGCATCCTCAATGGATGGACACAGCGATGGGCAAAGGGTCTTGAAAAATTAATTGGTTCCTCACACAAATCTGTGCAAAGTAGTTGGCATGGCAAAATCGCCCATGCAGTGATACAAGTTGAGAATATAGTTCTTTGCCGTTCTGAATCCGTAAGATCGGTGACTGATTACTTTGGCAGTGACTCCTTGGCAAAGTACGCGGTCGCTTTTTTTAAGATATCACTCTCCATGCGCGTCTCGGACAGTTCCTTATGCAACCGAGAATTCTCGGCTTCCAGGCCAGTCACAGAACGCGTTCCAGGAGCTAATATATGCTTGGAAGAGTAGCTGCTGCCATCCAATTCCCCAGCGTTCCTTTGGGTATTAATAGTCGTTTTGCTGTTGTTTCCTGTGACAACCCCTGTTCGGAAACCAGTTTTATGGCCTCGGCCCGAAACTTAGATGTATAGCGTTGCTGTTTTGCCATGGTCATTCCTCCCTCTTGGCAGTTTACCAAGAGTGAGTGTCCATTGTCATCAGGCTACCTCATAAGGGCTGGCCCCGGATATTTCTTGAATGCACTTGAGAAGTTGTTAATTCATGGTAACCTTGCAGCAAGAACATTTCGTTGCGTAATTATCCCTTTGGGTGGCATACACCATGATTACTACACAGCAACGTACCACAATTCTTATCTTGCAGGTGATATGCCTGCTGCTTTTCGTGGCATGCAGGAGTGACCACATTACGCACCAGCTTTCGTGTGACGGAGATGATGTTACCATTCAGCTCAGTCAACAATCCGATGACTCCCATATTGAATGTGTTGACATTGAAGAAAGCACCGTCAGTAGCGATCACATAAACAGATCGGAGCACGCAACACATTCCAACGCATTTTTGCAGCATATATCTTCTGCAACCGGGAGATTTTATCCTGATATGCGGCATAGCTATCTACCATTTGTCTATCTCCCGGTATTTTCCCCACCAAAAATAAACGCCTGATTCTCCAGCCATCTGTGACACCAGTGGGTTTCATACTGCTCGTGAGGAGTGTGCATACTGGTGCATCAGCACCTGTCTCATGTTGCCTGCGACCAGACAGAATCATTTTCTGTCTGAAATACCAAAAAAAGGAGAATGTACGATGAAATGGAAATTATTGAGTAGTCTTGTGGTGGTAATGCTTGCGGCCGGTGTTGTCTGGGGAAAGGACTCCGTCATGAGCCAGGCCCAGGCGACCTTCAAACCTGTTCCGGTAAAGCCGCCGGTTCTAAAGAATAACCCGGCCACCCCCGGTAAGGTTGCACTGGGGCGAATGCTCTTTTTTGAGCCGCGGTTATCGGCATCATATCTGATCAGCTGTAATACCTGTCATAATGTCGGACTGGGCGGAGTGGACATTCAGGAGACTTCCACCGGCCACGGCTGGCAGAAAGGGCCACGTAACGCTCCAACGGTGTTGAACTCCGTGTACAACCTCGCCCAGTTCTGGGATGGTCGGGCGGAAGATCTGGCGGCCCAAGCCAAGGGCCCGGTTCAGGCGTCGGTAGAGATGCACAACACGCCGACGCAGGTTGTGGAAACTCTCAAGAGTATTCCCGGTTATCTGCCGTTATTCAAAAAAGCATTTCCCCGCGATAAGGATCCAATCACCTTTGACAATATGGCCGCAGCCATTGAAGTTTTCGAGGCAACTCTCATTACTCCCGATTCCCGCTTCGACAGATTCCTCAAGGGAAACCCTAAAGCGCTATCTGCCAAAGAGCATGAAGGCTTAAAGCTGTTTTTGGCCAAGGGGTGCTCTGTCTGCCACAGTGGAGTAAATATTGGCGGCACCGGGTACTTTACATTTGGTGTTAAAGAGAGTCCTGCCGCCGACGTCCGCCCCGCGGAAGATCTCGGACGTTTCAAGGTGACCAATACCGCTGCAGACAAATATGTGTTCAAGTCGCCATCGCTCCGCAATATTGAGCTGACGCCGCCTTACTTCCACTCCGGCAAGGTATGGAAACTCAGTGACGCGGTAAAAATTATGGGGACCGCACAAATCGGCATCACCATCAATGACGATGAAATCGGTAAAATAGTTGCCTTTCTCCTGACCCTGAACGGCACACAACCGAACGTCGTGTATCCGATCATGCCTCCAAATTCCAATTCCACGCCGAAACCAGCGTTGTAGAAACAGAGGGAAGGCAATAGTGTCAAACCGACACTCATGACAATGTAAAATGTGTCGGTTTAATACACCAGGACTTGACATTGTTTAGAAGGAACATGAGGGTCTTGAAAAGTCAGTTATTACGACAAAATGCGCCATAAAATAATTTTTCAAGACCCCATCACGCGCCATCACGTTGGAGTATAACCACTTTCCGGCGGCAATTCTTCAAGCGAGCGCAGGAAGAAGCCGGGGTTACTATTTATTCAGTTGGGAAAATTAGCCGGAATGAGTCACGTATCGGTGAGAATGGCAATAGAGCAGGTAAGTATAGAGCAAGTAGGCAGGTGATGAAGAATAAACTTACCTGGCTTGCCAGCGTCCCCTCCAGGTCATTCCCTCCTGCAAATTGCCGAGATGAGGTGAAGATGCCTCAAGAGTTGCCCCCTGTATTTTTATCCGTTGGAGTAGGAGTGGGTGGGAACTTTTTCTGGAGCATCTCTAACTGCCGGGAGAAAAGGACCCTGAATGTGCTGATATTGTGATTGCCTGGAACGTGAAAAACCCGGTCCTTCGGAAGAATAGTGGCAAACAGGGCAGGACCATCCTTAGCCACCCAGTCTTCGCTGCCATAGCTGAGATAGACGGGGGGGTAGTGCAGCGGTGCTTCAGAGTATTCCCTTATGCAGCTCCAGGTCAGACGCGTCCAGTCGCTTATGTCTGTTGATGTTGTGACATGTTTCCAGGCGGTTATCCCTCCGGCATCCTTGATTTCCTGGATTAATGAGTTCACGCCGAGATAGGGGCTGATGAGTATAACACCATCAATGTCTCTGTGGTAGCTCTGCAGGTAGATAAGGCTGCCGAGTCCCCCCATGGAAAAGCCTGCAATCCATATATGCTTGTAACCCTTGCGCCGGGCAGGGGCGATAATGTCGGTTTGCAGTCGCACCGCAAGGGTTTTATTTGTGTAGTAGCCGAAATGGGTATCCGGGGCAACAATGTCAAAGGGGAGGCGGCGGCTTCTGATCTCGTCTATGATCCCTTCCTCTTCGAAAACTGTATTGCCGCCGCCGAGGCCCCGCAAGAGCACAAGAAGATTATCCGATCTCCCTGTCGCTTGCGCCGGGTAGTTCAGAGTTTCAAGGGGGATCTTCGGGGTGACTGCGCAACCGGAGACAAAGAAGCAGCAGACCAAAGAAGTGATGCACAGCAGATGTCGAATAGATGTAAATTCCATGATGTTCCTGGTTCAAACAGATCGGTAAACTTTCTTTAATCATTATTTCAGTTATCAATTAGGCATACAGCAACTAACGTGCCAGAGATAACAGGCGACTTGTATAGTACAACAGCTTAATAATACAGAATATTTTTAACAGAGAGGAGCTATGTGGAACGGGGACCGTCATATGAATCCGTTCAACAAGCATAACTGCCATATATGATGGATCGTTTTTGGATTAAAAGTGGACCGAGTGAGAATAACGGGGGCCATAACTTGAAAAAGTCGATATGTTCATTTACCTTCGAAAGAGGATGGTTGTTTCTGATGCGCTTATCGAGGTTCACACCAAAGTGAGAAAGGCTATGTTACGGTTTTGTTATTGAACTCCCATTACGATCAGTCTCCAAGCGGCAAAGGGGAGCCCCAATAGTGTCAGGTCTACACTTTGACAGAATAATAAAACACTTGAGAAAGAGCGAAGTTTCCAACCAGGAAATGGACACTGATCCCAAAACAAACCTGGCGGGCGGGTCATTTCCCAAGTTGGCGTGAAAGAAAAGAGACAATAAATTAGTAAATTTGAGGTTTTAACATGAGTCCTGCTTCTAAACAACTGAATCAATTTGGCTGGGATGAATGGTTTGATGCAAAGGCACAAGAAAAGGGCTTGACGGAACACCGGCTTGCACGTGTTATTGCCGTGGATCGTGATCAACTTCTAGTCATAGATGAATCTGGTGAATTTCGCGCCAAACTTGCCGGACGTTTTCTTTACCGTACTGAACAAGTAACTGATTTCCCCTGTGTTGGAGACTGGGTGTCCATTCAATACAACAACTCAGATATGTTTGGAATAATTCATGACGTCATGCCGAGAAAGTCGTTTCTTCGTCGCAAGGCCGCAGGAGATACCATTGAATACCAGATGATTGCTTCGAATATTGACACAGCACTAATAGTCCAGTCCTGTCATTTCGACTTCAATGTTAACAGGCTTGAACGGTATCTGGTAATGGTTAGAAATGGGCAAGTACATCCTGTCGTTTTACTTACAAAAACTGACCTGATCAGCCCTGAAACGCTCCAACAACTAATAGAACAAATTGGGAACGCTGGAATCAATACGGAGGTAGTTGCGCTTAGTAACATCACCGGCGAGGGCATTGAGAAAGTGCGTGAAATTCTACAACCTGAAAAAACCTACTGTCTTTTGGGTTCATCAGGGGTTGGCAAGAGCACCTTGATCAACCGGTTGATTGGCGGCCACAGACTTGAGACCAAAGTGGTAAGTGGGACAGGCGAGGGTCGACATACGACGGTGCGGCGCGAACTCCTCATGTTGAATAATGGTGCCATGCTGATTGATACTCCGGGAATGCGTGAGTTTGGCCTTTTGGGCGCTGAAGTAGGAATGGGCGACAGCTTTGCTGATATCTATGCGTTTGCATCGAAATGCAAATATGGTGATTGTTCCCACTCTAACGAACCAGGTTGTGCTGTTTTGAGTGCAATCGAGGCAGGAAGTCTCCATCTGGCACACTATCAGAACTTTATCAAACTCAGGAGTGAATCAGAGTTTCATGATCTGTCGTATATTGAAAAGCGAAATAAGGATAAGGCATTTGGGCGCTACATTAAGTCTGTTAAGAAAGATCTGGGCATTAAGCGTAAATAATGCGGCAGATGAAGCGACAACTTTTCATTTCCTATGTTATAAGCGCAATTGAAAGAAAATATGCCAACAAGGCAGACCGGCCTAAAACCGCCGATGTTCTACAAACTGTGTGCGCCCAGAATGGCGCGTGGCGCGTATCCAATAAAGAATAACCCTCATTGCACAAACCGTATACCAGGAGAAACTTCGATGATAAACGACCGCAAGTACATATTTTCATGGGAACTTCTGGGTGACATAACAGTAGGTCGCCCCAATCTGGGTAGTACAACCCGCGTGGAGGTCTACCGTCTGCTGCAGTTTGCTTTTCGTGACGTGATTGAGCAGCATGTCGGCACTGAAGAGACTGACAAGATTTTTTATGAAGCCGGTGCACTTGCAGGGAAAGAATTCTATGCCCACATGCTCACCCCAACTACAGATCTAAATGAGTTTGTCCGCCAGTTGCAAGAGGTGCTGAAGGAGTTGGGTATCGGCATTTTACGTGTTGAGAGGGCTGATATGGAAAAAGGGGAGATTATTCTAACTGTGTCTGAAGATCTTGACTGCTCGGGCCTGCCGGAGCTTGACTACGAAATCTGTAGCTATGATGAAGGGTTTATCTCCGCATTACTGGAATGTTTTTCTGGCATAAAATTCATTGTCAAAGAGGTGGATTGCTGGTGTACCGGTGACCGCACCTGTCGTTTTAAAGCCATAGCAACGGTATGACACATGACGCAGACACCAGACAACAGTTCAACGCTCCTCAAGATGGCGGTCAAAAATTTACAGGATCTGCTTACCGACCGTACGGTTCCGCCCGAACCGCCGGAAGAGCTGGCAGATGTTGCAGGATTTTCACAACTTTATTCAACTCTGCTGGAGGTCCGCACTGCCATAAGGGAGTTTTCTTCCGGAAATTTAGACCATCAAATAACAAAGAAGGGGTACCTGCCAGGATCAATTAAAGCGTTGCAGGCGTCGCTGCATCACTTGACCTGGCAGACAAAAATGATTGCCTCGGGAGATTTTAGTCAGCGCGTTGATTTCATGGGTGAATTTTCTGAGTCATTCAATAGCATGGTTACACTGCTGGATGAGTCAATGCAAAAGCTTGGATTTATGGCGCACACCGATCCGCTCACCGGCTCAAACAATCGCGGTTATTTTATGGAGCGTTTTGATGCTGAGCTTGATCGTACAAAGCGTTATGGGGGTGTATTCTGTTTTATCATGCTTGATTTGGATCACTTCAAGTCGGTAAATGACACGCGCGGTCATGCCGCTGGTGATGAAGCATTGCGATCTTTGTGCCGTGTTCTTAATTCTTCAGGGCTACGTAATACTGATTTTTTTGGCAGAATTGGTGGTGAAGAATTTGCGATTGTATTGCCGGAAACTAAAATACAAGAGGCTGTTAAAGCAGCCGAAAGAGTACGGGGAAATCTGGAAAATACGATAGTGCTTCACGAGGGCAACGAGTTTTTCATAACGGCAAGTATCGGAGTCAGCGCATACAGGGTCGGTGATACACGAGAGTCCATGCTGAACCGCGCTGATCAGGCTATGTACAATGCAAAAGAGATTGGCAGGAACAGGATTTGTGTGGAGACGTGATTAACTCAACGTGCTGAGAATCAGGTTACTCAAACGGCAAATCACTCTCCACCGGAACAGCCGTTGCCGGTTCAAGCTGTAACTCCTCCTGACGCTCATACAGCGGCACGGCATCGAGTGCCTGAATTTCGCGGAGCGTCGGTAACGATTTTAAATCTTTAAGTCCAAATACCTCAAGAAATTCTTTAGATGTTCCATAGATCAGCGGCCGACCCGGAATATCCTTTTTACCCAGGATGCGTACCAGATGTTTTTCAAGCAGCGTCTTGAGAACGCCGCCGCAATCGACGCCGCGCAGATGCTCGACTTCAGCGCGGGTAATCGGCTGACGGTAGGCGATGATTGCCAGAGTTTCAAGGGCTGATTGCGAAAATTTTGCCGCCCTGGTTTTAATGTGACGGGTGATGTAACCATGAAAAGCGGGACGTGTCCTGAATTGCCAGCCGCCTGCCACCTCGACCAGTTCAAAGCCCCCTCCCCTCCCCTGATGATATTCCACCAGTCCGGAAAGGGCCGATTTTATCTCCTGCCGCTCGAATTCGGTCAGCAGATCGCAGATACGATCAGTTGATAGCGCTGAATCGGCGGTAAAAATGAGACTCTCTATGATGGCAGGTAAATCAGAATTCATCCGTATTCAAAACCTCAGAGGGATCAGCGGTCACCGCGGGAACAAACCAGATTGAGCCATGCTCGCTCCCCTGGAAGATACGGATCAGCTTGAGACGGCAGAGCTCCAGAAGCGCCAGAAAGGTGACGATCACCCGTTCACGGGTCAGTTCATCCTTGACAAGATCGTTGAAATGGATGGTATCCTGCTCCTGAAGCTGCGAAAGAATGTCGTTGATACAGTCGGCAATACTGAGCGAATCGCCTGGGGCGACGTCATGGAAACTTTCCGCCGGAATCCGCAGCAGCAGAACCCGAAACGCGTCCACCAGCTCAAAGAGGCTTACTTCAAGCGGCCCCTCCATATTTTGTGCCGCAGCAAGCACCGGTTCAGAAGCGGTCCGTAAGAAAACCTCCCGCCCCAGCAGCGCCCGCGCACCGATGAGCATGCCGGCATCCTTGTACTGCTGATACTCTTGCAAACGCCGAACCAGTTCTTCCCGAGGGTCTGTTTCATCAATTTCCTGATCTTCCTGATCATCTACCGGAAGCAGTTGTCGGGACTTGATCTGCAGCAGAGTGGCCGCCATAACCAGAAAATCACCCGCGACTTCAAGGTTCAGCTCTTTCATCACCTTGATAAAATCGAGATACTGACGGGTTATGACCGCGATGGAAATATCGCAGATGTCCAACTCATTCTTCTTGATCAGATGCAGCAGCAGATCCATCGGCCCGTCGAATTTGTCGAGATGGACACTGTACTGCTCATGCAGACCATCCAGTAGCGGCAGATGTTCATCGCGTTGATGGTGCGCCTCAACCTGCATATCAGAACTGGAGTGCCGTACGAACTTCCGCCATAACGGCGTCTGATATCAGGGACGCCTTCCGACTCCCCTCCCGCAGCATTTCATCGACAAAAGCCGGGTTGGCGGCAAGTTCCTCGCGACGGGCACGGAACGGCGCCAGACGCTCGTTAATGCAGCCGGCCAGAATCTTCTTGCAGTCAACGCAGCCGATCCGGGCCCCACGACAGGCCGGTATTATCTCATCCAGTTTTTCCTGCGGCACATAGAGCCGATGGAGGTTGAAGGCTACACAGATGTCCGGGTCTCCCGGATCAGCCCGGCGGACACGATTGGTATCGGTTACCATTGACATAACCATTTTTGCTGTTGTTTCAGCATCGTCGGAGAGATAGATCGAGTTGTTGTACGATTTACTCATCTTGCGCCCATCGAGACCCGGCAGTTTAGGGGTTTCAGTCAGCAACGCTTCCGGCTCGGGAAATACCGCGCCGTAGAGATGGTTGAAGCGACGGGCTATTTCCCGGGTTATTTCCAGGTGCGGCAACTGATCATGCCCAACCGGGACCCGCGTCGCCTTGTAGAGAATAATATCAGCAGCCATCAGCACCGGATAGCCGAGAAAACCGAATGTGGTCAGGTCCCGTGCCTCAATGTTGTCGAGCATCTCCTTGTAGGTCGGGTTGCGCTCCAGCCAGGAGACCGGGGTAATCATCGATAGAATCAGATTCAGTTCGGAGTGATGCGGCACAAGACTCTGGCGGAACACCACGCACTTTTCCGGGTCAAGACCAAAAGCCACCCAATCCAGAACCATCTCACGGATACTCTGTGCTATTCCGGCCGTATCGGCATATTCCGTCGTCAGCGAATGCCAGTCGGCGACAAAAAAGAAACAATCATAGGAATCCTGCATCTTGACCCAGTTTTCCAGTACCCCGTGATAATGCCCGATATGCAGTCTACCGCTCGGCCTCATGCCGCTGACAACGCGTTGTTTCATGATAAAACGCTCCTTGTTCCTCTCGTTCAATTCTGCTAAAGTCCCCCAGACAAATCTCATCGCAAAGACAGGAAAATCTACATGAAGCGGCCAAAAATTGAAACCAAAATCATGAATCCACTGATCGGCACAACCATTCCGCTGCCGTCATATGCAACCGGCGGCGCCGCGGCGCTGGACCTGCGCGCCTGCCTGGAAGCCCAGAAAACCGTGCTGCCGGGAGAGACTGTGCTGATTCCCAGCGGCATCGCCATCAGCATCCACGACCCCGGTCTGGTGGCGCTGCTGGTACCGCGTTCCGGTCTCGGTATCAAGCACGGCATTGTGTTGGCAAATACCGTTGGCGTTATCGATTCCGACTATCAGGGAGAAATCGGTATCGGGATCGTGAATCGCGGGACAGCTCCCTACGTGATCGAACCGGGGGAGCGAATATGTCAGATGATGTTCGTACCGGTACTGCAGGCGGATTTGAGCGTGGTAACGGAGTTCAGCCAGGAGAGCGAGCGCGGCGCGGGCGGCTTTGGTTCTACGGGGAGCCATTGATCGGCCGCCGTCTATTTTCATCCACAATACGACATTATCAACAGCAGCATCTTCAGGAGATGCCCCAATGACAAAAATCTCTCCAGCAATAAAAGATTTGTTCCGCATACGGGAGCTGGCCATCGATGATTTTTCCAAGGTCTTTCACATCGGTGAGCAGGTCTTTACCGTCGAGTATTCCCAAAGTCTCTACCGTACCTGGGATGAATACGAAATCACCACCCTCTTCAATTCGGACAGTGAACTTTGTCTGGTGGCGGAGACAGGAGATGAAATCCTCGGCTTCGTGTTGGGTACCACGGTCACGAAACACAACTCTCCCTGGAAATACGGATATCTTGTCTGGCTGGGAGTCCGCAAGGACATTCAGCAGGTTGGAGTGGGGAGCGGGCTGTTCAAAGAGATTAAGCATCGCATGAAGGAACAGGGGGTGCGGATGATGATCATTGATACCTCCGCTGACAACCAGCCGGCGGTGCGCTTCTTTAAAAAACAGGGCTTTGACGATGTGCAGGAACATCTGTATATGTCCCTCAACCTGACACGCAAGAGCATAAAAAAAACGGTAAAAAAACCATGAGCGCCCGCCTGGAAAAAGTCTTGCGAGCCATTAATCCGGAGCGGCTGCGAAAAACGTTTCTTGAACTGCTGGACATCTATTCACCATCCGGGAAGGAAGAGGATATCCAGCTCTATCTGGAGGGACTCCTCGCCCGGGCCGGTTTCAGCGTGGAACGACAGGAGGTTGACGAGGATCGTTATAACCTGCGGGTTACCATGGGGCCCGGAGAGCCGGGGCTCTATCTGGTGGGGCATGTGGATACGGTGCCGGCCTGGGATCTGGATGAATCCGGACCGCTGCAGGAAGATGGCATAATCTGTGGTCTGGGCAGCGCCGACATGAAAGGGGGCTGCGCGGCCATGGTCGAGGCCTGGCTGGCGCTGGCCGAGGCGCTGGAACCTGCGGAACGACCCTCTGTCGGGTTGCTGCTGGTTGTCGGTGAAGAAGAAAACGGCGATGGCAGTGCGGTATTCCTGGAAACCTGCCGCCCTCCATGGGTAGTCATCGGTGAACCGACCAGTCTGGCGGCCGGATTTGCCCATTACGGCTATCTTGAAGCCGGTTTCGTCACGCGCGGCCTGCAAAGTCATTCCTCGCTCCCCGAACTGGGGCATAATGCCGTTGAATCAATGTTGCGCGTGCTGCTGCATCTTGGCAACGACCCTCTGTTCGACCGGGCCAGATCCGAGATTGTTTATTCCATCAGGGAGATGCGGTCGTCCCAAGCCGGATTTGTTGTTCCGGATCGTTGCGAAGCCTGGATCGATCTGCATCTGCCGCCCGATCGTGACCCGGTCGCCCTCCAGGACGAGATCCGCCTGGTCGTGTCGAATTTCGACCAGCAAATTCCCGGACTAAACCTGGATGTCTCCTTTGATTTTGCCTCATCCGGTTACAGCCTTGGTACCGATAACGCTCCGGCGCAGATTTTAGCAGAGGTTTATACGCGGCTTGACCTGCCCTTGCAAATGAATGCCTTCCGCTCCCATTCCGACGGCAATCTCTTTTTTGCGGCAGGAGTCAAGCCGCTGATTCTCGGTCCCGGTTCCCTGGAAACCGCCCATACACCTGATGAACGGGTGAACTTTGCGGAAGTGTCGGCCGCTGCCGGCATTTATGCGGCACTCTGCCTTGGGATGTCCTGAGGGGACGGACCTCGACAAGCGGGATGAGTCAGTAAACTGAAATTATCCTCTGCAAAATATCGCCATTAAAAACAACTATTCCAACCAAACGAATCAGCGGTAAAGCCACCATGCTCTCAGCCGTTTAATTTCAATTTAACTTGAACATTTCTGACGATATCATGCCTCAAGTAATGCTCTTCCCCCCCGCGAGTGGGAAACGAATTTCAGATGCAACTTGATTCCTGTAGATAACTTGGTAATATTCATCCGATAGTCGGCAGTTAGTATTGAGCGGAATTTGTCACCTGCGCAGTCCCGCCAGCCATTTTCCCAGAGGGGACGCTTGTTAGTTATGCACGGACGAGAGTAATTCAGCGTATCAGCAAAATCTGACATGGAGAAGCGTGGGCTGAGAACACAATTGCTTCAGCTTACACTCAAGGAGTTACGATGAATCCGGAAACGGCAAAAATTGCCCAAAAGGATTTCGAGCGGGCACAACAGGAGCTTGACAGCAACAACGTCCTGGCTGCACTCGCCTGTCTTGAGCGAGCACTCGGCATCTGGAATGATCCACTCTGGCATTCCCGTCTCGGGTTCTGTGTGGCAAAACAGCGCGGTCAGCTTACCCAGGCGTTCGGACTGTGCCGCACAGCAATTGAACACGATCCGGACAACCCGCTCCACTACTTTTATCTCGGCAAAGTCCATCTTATCGCAGGAAACAAGGACGAGGCACTCCAGGCGTTCAGACAGGGCATGGCGCTTGGAGGAAGTCCGCAACTGGAGCAGATTCTTGCCGAAATTGGAACCAGAAAGCCTCCGGTTATTTCTTTTCTTTCACGAGACAACCTGTTGAACAAATTTCTTGGAATCATTTTTACGCGCCTTGGCTTACGGCAGGAGCCTTGAATTCGGCCCCTTTATGTACAGGAAAATAGCGAGGTCCAAACAAAACAGAAGCAGCGCCCTGAAACCACCGGCGTTCTCCCGAACCGCAGCCGTTCTGTTTGTCCTTGACAGATACCGGGGGCAGGATTACAAGCGATCATCTGCAAGCCAACTGAAAGGAGTTCTCTATGAGTGCAAAAAAAATTTTGATGCTCGTCGGCGATTACGTGGAAGATTATGAGGTTATGGTACCATTTCAAGCACTCCTGATGGTGGGACATACCGTCCATGCAGTCTGTCCGGGAAAAAAGGCGGGTGATACGATTCGCACTGCGATTCACGATTTCGAGGGTGACCAGACCTACAGCGAAAAACCCGGTCACAATTTTACACTGAATGCTACATTTGCCGAGATTACGGCCGAAGCATATGACGCGCTGGTCATTCCCGGCGGACGTGCACCGGAATACATCCGCCTGAACGAGGTCGTGCTGAAAATGGTGCGCCACTTTTCTCAGGCGGGCAAGCCCATCGCATCGATCTGCCACGGAGCACAACTGCTGGCCGCAGCCGGAGTTCTGGAAGGGAAAGAATGCTCTGCTTACCCGGCTGTGGGTCCGGATGTGACGCGTGCGGGGGGCACGTATATGGATATTCTGATGGACAAAGCACATGTGGATGGTATGTTGGTTACCGCGCCGGCATGGCCTGCTCATCCTGATTGGCTTGCTAAATTCCTGAAACTGATGGGAACAAAGATTGAACCATAACAAACCACCCAAATAGACGCCACTTATTCAAATTTAAAATCAAAGATTAAATCAATGGGGTAGCACAGACAGTGTTACCCCATCTTTGCTTGCCATCCCGGTTTGTCTAGTTGTACCAGTTCCAGATCAAGACTCTATCTTCGTTGGCTCGCCTTCGATTGCTCAACGTACTGTCATACCCAAAGGAGCGTTACATGTTTCGCTTGGCCATAGCGTCACTTCTCTGCGTAACTGTTTTTGCCGGCTGCGCACATAATCCTACACATCCCGCTCTGCTTGCCCAACAAATGCCCCCCCTGGTTCCGGTGCGTAACTACGTCGCCGACCTTGACTTCAATGTGGCGTACCAGTTATCGCCCGACGGCAAAAAAATTGCCTGGATCGGCCGCTCGGGATTCGGGCCGGGCATCTTCGTGAAGAACCTGGCATCGAATGAAGTTCATACGCTCAACACCCGTTTCGGCCGCCCTACCTGGGCAGAGGACAGTCAGTCACTGCTCGTCATGACGGATACCGCAGGGGATGAAAACGTTCATATTTTCAAGATCGATGCGGACGATAACGATGCCAGGGCACAGGATTTGACGCCGTTCGACGGTGCCACCTCCTATATTCAAAGCAAGGTGCAAAACAGCGGCGATCTGCTGATCGTCTCTAATCGCCGCACCCCGAAACTGTTTGACCTGTATTACTACACACAAGCCACGGGAGATGTGCGGTTGCTGGCTGAAAACCCGGGCGATGTGGCGCAATGGGTTACCGACAGGCAGGGCCGACTGTATGCGCGGGTAAGAAAACAAGAGGAACAGTTGCTTTTCGAGCGCGGAGCGGAAGGCCCCGACGCCGACTGGAAGCAGGTTTTTACCTGGAGTTATTTCGACAAGGTGGCGCCCCTGGAGGTCAGCAGCGACAAGCAAACCGCATGGGCATTGTCCAATCGCGGCCGGGACAAATTGGCGTTAGTCAAGCTGGACATGAACAGTGGCCGGGAAACGGTGGTATTTGAAGACCCGCGGGTAGACATCAGCGCGGCCTTTATCAGCCAGAAGTCATTTCAGCCGTTGATGGTCCTGCTGGATCCCGACTATCAGGAGGTGCGTATTCTGGATGACAAACTGCGCAGCGCATTTCAGAAACTGGTTGCCAACAGACATGTCCGATTCAATCCGATCAGCCTCACGCGCGATGAAAATCTCGTCACCGGCATTGTCACCGGCGAAGACGGGGCACAAAACGTTCTCTACGACATCAAAAATGAAAAATTGACTGTGCTGGGCGAACTGACCCGCAGTCGGGTCAATGTGCTGAGTCCCTTGCCCGTCCAAAAACCGATTTCATTCACCAGCCGGGACGGCTTGACAATCCATGGCTATTTGACACTCCCGCAGGGCGTGTACGCCCAAAAATTGCCCACCGTACTCTTCGTCCACGGGGGGCCCTGGGCGCGAGATGTCTGGGGTGACGGTCATCAAGCCTTTTTCCTGGCAAACCGCGGCTATGCCGTGCTGCAGGTCAACTACCGAGGATCAAGCGGTTATGGCCGGGATTTTCAGGACAAAGCCATTGGTGAATTTGCCGGCAAGATGCACGACGACCTGATCGACGGTGTTGATTGGCTGATTGCGCAAGGAGTGGCAGACCCCGAAAAAGTCGCCATCTATGGTGCCAGCTATGGCGGCTACGCTGCTTTGGTGGGGATGACCTTCACACCGGATAAATTCGCCTGCGGCATCGATTTTGTGGGTCCGGCCGATCTGGCCAGGCTGCTGGAAACGGCGCCGCCGTATTGGGAGATGGGCAAGAGCTGGTGGTACCGGTTTGTTGGCGACCCTAACAATCCCGAGCAGCGCAAAACCATGGATGCCAGGTCACCACTCTTCAAAGCCGCTCAGGTAAACAAACCGTTGCTCATCCTGCACGGCGTCAATGACCCGCGCGTGAAGTTCGAGCAATCCACTCTCATGGTCGAGGCCCTGCGCAAAGCCGGCAAGAATGTCGAGTTCGTCGAATTCAAAGGCGACGGGCACGGTAATCAGAAGTGGAGCAACAATCTGAAGCTGTATCGCAAGATGGAGGATTTTCTGGCCGGATGCCTGGGGGGGCGCAGCAGCGGCTTTGACTATTTTGAATTGGCCAGTTGGGCGTTTTGATTGAATGCTCAAGCAAAACAGCCATGGATCTTGCGCAATTATCCTCATGTAAAGACTATCAGGTAACGGCACAACCATGACAAACCAACTTTCTCTCGCACCGCTCATAAGCGGTTTCAGTCTCGGGGCCGGCCTGATCATAGCCATTGGCAGTCAGAACGCGTTTGTGCTTCGGCAGGGACTCAAACGGGAATATGTTTTCACGGTCAGCACCACCTGTTTTCTCTGCGATGCCGTGCTTATTGCGCTCGGAGCAGGGGGATTCGGCACACTGGTAGCTGCCTCGCCGCTCCTCATGGGGATTACGCTCTGGGGGGGCGCGGCGTTTCTCTTTGCCTACGGGATCCGTTCATTCCACTCGGCAATCAGGCCCGGAGTTTTGGAGGCCGATGCCGACGGCAGCACATTCGGCAGCCTTGGCCGGGTAATCCTGACCACTCTGGCGATCAGCCTGCTCAACCCGCACGTCTACCTCGACACGGTACTCCTCCTCGGCAGTCTGGCCGGACAGTATTCAGGGCAGTCACGGTTCCTTTTCGCCCTTGGCGCCATGGTGGCATCATGTGTCTGGTTTTACGGCACCGGCTACGGCGCCCGGCTTCTGGCTCCCCTTTTTCGCAGACCGGTCGCCTGGCGAATTCTCGATGTACTCGTGGGCTTCACCATGTGGGGAATTGCCATCAACCTGGTCTGGAAAAAACTTGCCGCCGGATTTAGCGGATAAGCGCAGATCTCGCAATACAGATCGACTTTGTAACGTTAAATTTGTGTTAACTATCTGTAATCTCGCACTTACTGTTCGCAAAAACCAACCCGGAAGATGGCTTGCTGCTCTGCCTGGCTGATGGCGAACGCCCGGTTTGTCGCGGTGTGACCGCCATCGGTGTTGAAGAGTATCTTCAGATGCTTGGGCAGCGGCTTGAAGCCTGAAAGCAACCTTTGAACCTAAAACCGGAATTATTTGATGTATCTGTGTTTATCCTATTTATTCAAATGATATTCAAGAATATCCTTGGTGATCAACAGATAGTGTCAAAGGATTCATGAAAGACCAGGGGGGGAGAAATATATGATTGATTCTATCAATCAAGTGGAAAGCATTATCCGTGATTTCTGGGCATCCGCCCCTGGAAACAGCCTTCATCTCGAAACAGGAGAGAAGGCCTGGGATATGCCGCATGTGGCAGTTGCCCAAGGCGATGACCCCCTGTTTCTCCGCAACAAAGAGATGATCGGCCCCTTTCTTTGGACGCCTGAAGAAGCCTATGCCCTTGCATTTCCCGACAGCCCGGCGCCTGCCAGCGAGTTACGGGTCATCAGCTATGTATTGCCGCAGACTCCTGAAACACGCGCTGACCAACGTAGAGAGACGACCGTGCCGGCTGAACGCTGGGCGCGTTCACGTTTCCATGGCGAAGCGTTCAACTGCGACCTGCGACTCCATCTGGCAGAGACTCTCACACGAGCCGGGTATCCATCGGTTGCGCCGGAGCGGTTACCCGATTTCGGCTACCAGCAGTCAGAGCGATTTGGCCTGGCTTGTAACTGGTCGGAACGGCATGCCGCATTTGTCGCAGGGCACGGCACATTTAGCCTCTCCGATGCTATGATCACCCGTTGGGGGAAGGCTGTCCGCTTTGGCTCGGTGGTGTCGCGCATCAATCTGCCGATAACAGAGCGAATTTACGGCGATGACCATCACGCCTGGTGCCTCTGGTATGCCAAGGGAACCTGCGGCGCCTGCGCAAAACGCTGCCCGGTCAACGCCATCACGACAAGCACGGGACACGACAAGCAGGCCTGCTTTACCTATATCCGTGAAACAACCGCACCCTACGCCACCAGAACCTACGGTACCGGAGCCACCCCCTGCGGTTTATGCCAGGTCAGAATCCCGTGCGAGGCCCAGGTGCCACCGGCTTTGCTCGAAAAAACCTGAGTCAGGATAAAAACTACAGATAATTCGACACCTCGATCAGGTTCCCATCCGGATCGCGAAAATAGATCGAATTGATCGGCCCCGTGGCGCCGGTTCTCTTCACCGGTCCCTCCTCGATCTCTACATCGTACGCCGCCAGATGCCGCATCACCTTGGCCATATGTGCTGACAATGCTTGAAACCAATTAATAACATAGCTTGTAGCGCTGAAATTCAAACCGTTTACTTTTCAATTGGGGATATTATGCCTGTCCCAAGAATGCGCTCAAAAAAAACGGTTGACTTTAAAAGACGATCGGTCTATTTATTTCCATATGACTAGTTTGGATAAAAAACCCCGACGGCTCGGTCGCCCACCTAAAGAAGCCTCCGGTTATAACGAAACACGGGAATCTTTGCTTCGGGCCGGAGTAGAGATCTTAACCGAAAAGGGATTTTCGTCAGCCGGGATTGATGAAATCTTGCGCCGGGTTGGCGTGCCAAAGGGTTCCTTCTATCATTTTTTCGGAAGCAAGGAAGCCTTTGGAGCAGAATTGGTTGAGCGTTATGCCGCCTATTTTGCGAGTAAGTTAGATCGATTTCTTCTCGATAACACTTTGCCACCGTTGCAGCGTCTGCGAGCCTTCACTAATGATGCGCGGAGCGGGATGGCTCGTCATGAGTACAAACGGGGCTGCCTGGTCGGAAACCTTGGTCAAGAGATGGGTACATTGCCGGAATCTTTCCGAGCACAACTTAAAGCGGTTTTACATGACTGGCAGGCGCGTGTCGCTCGTTGTCTCGAAGAAGCAAAAACATCTGGTGAGATTGGAGAAATGTCGGATTGCCAGCAATTGGCAGCCACGTTCTGGATTGGGTGGGAAGGTGCAATCTTGCGTGCCAAACTGGATGGCACACCTGATGCGCTTGACCTCTTTGCAGATTTTTTCTTGGCAGGGCTGCACAAATAATTTTTTTGCCGGTCTATAGACGATCGGTCTAATTAAAAGGAGGCAACACATGGTTACGTCAACACAGTTCAGGGCGCTTGTAGTGGAGAAAACAGAGGATGGACAGTTCGTGCGGCAAATACGGGAGCGATGCCTGGACGATCTGCCGCCAGGAGACCTCGTTGTGCGAGTTAACTACTCTTCGCTCAACTATAAGGATGCACTTTCTGCAACGGGAAATCCGGGGGTGACACGGCAGTTTCCGCATACTCCCGGCATAGATGCATCTGGTATAGTGATTTCGTGCGAAAACGACGCCTTTGCCGTTGGCGATAAGGTTATTGTAACCGGCTACGACCTGGGAATGGAGACGGACGGTGGTTGGGGGGAGCTTATCCGGATTCCATCAAGCTGGGCGGTACGGCTTCCTGCCAGCCTGACAGAGCAGGAAGGAATGATACTCGGCACAGCCGGGTTTACGGCGGCACTCTCGGTGCTGAAACTTGTACGGACCGGAGTGAAGCCGTCAGATGGCGATATTCTGGTCACCGGGGCAACAGGAGGGGTAGGCGCCATCACCGCATCAATCCTGGCTAAGGCTGGATATCGGGTAGTGGCAGCCACAGGAAAAAGTTCCGACGAACTGTTTCTACGTAATCTGGGGGCGGCGGAGATTATTACACGCGATCAAGTGACGGCCGGCTCAGAGCGCCCGATGATGAAAGAGCGTTGGGCTGGTTGTGTGGATGTCGTTGGAGGCGATACCTTGGCAGCAGCTGTTAAGGCGACCCGCTACGGTGGAGCAGTCACCTGTTGCGGTCTGGTAGGATCTGCAGAACTTCCATTGAATGTCTTTCCCTTCATTTTGCGGGGAGTAAGTCTCATCGGGATAGATTCGGTTAAATGCCCATCGGACCTCAGATTACAGGTATGGGAAAAACTTGCTGAAGAGTGGAAGCCCGAGCAGTTGTACGATATGGTGACGGAGGTTTCCCTGGAAGGTCTGGAGGAAAAGATACAGGCGATTCTGCTGGGAGGAATCCGTGGGCGGGTTTTGGTGAAGCATTCGTAGGGATCTCCTCTTCCCATCTTATGAAGAGCGGAGACGGAACCAGTTGCATATGCCGTCCCATCTTCAAATATGCTCGTCAAGTATTGGGAGACTACGTCTCGAAAGCCTGGACAACCAGGCCGGAGTGGGTAGACTATCTGTTTGCACTCAGAAACAGAATTGTGGGGCGATTTGGCCTCAAGACGGGCGGAGCTGTTAACAGCAGACAGCAATTATTCGACAAATTCACCTGCGAAGCGGAGACTAAGCTGGGTTTATTTAAAGTATCTGCAAAAAACGAACAGGGAGTGGTTTTAGGATAGGAGCTGTACAAAAATATTGACAACAGATTTCCTGATGTGTTAGCAGAAAAATATGAATCGTTACGAACTTCACACCGCGCAGATTATTACCACCATTCATTGAATGGTGGGCTAGCGCGCGTTTGCATAATCACAAAAAACCCGCCCCCACGGAGGCGGGTTTTTTTTATTTCCGCTTCCTGGGTTATTTCAAAAGCACAGGAGAGTATTTATGCAGTCACATGAACTCAGACAGGTTATCGAATCCGCAGATAGCGCTATAAATCGCGAAGATTTTGACGCGTTGATGGAGTTTTATTCCGAGGAGGCCACCCTCGTAGTGCGTCCCGGCCTGAACGCCACCGGAAAGCAGCAGATCCGCAAGGCCTTTGGCGCAATCGCGGAGTATTTCAACCACAGCCTCGTGGTGAAGCAAGGTGATATGGTTGTGGTTGAAGGCGGCAACACGGCCCTTGTTCTGGCACAGACTCTTCTGAGTGGCACGCAGAACAGCGGTGAAGCCTTTGCCATGGAACGGCACGCGACGTACGTTTTTAATCGGGATTCCGCTGGTGCCTGGCGCTGCGTGGTGGACAATTCGTACGGATCAGAACTGGTGAGGCCTGAGTCGGCGCCGGTCCTCTATCTCGTGTGCGGGAAGATTGGTTCGGGAAAATCAACCTTTGCCCGGCAACTGGCCGCAACCCCGAAAGCCATCCTTGTCAGCGAAGACGATTGGCTTTCACAGCTATATTCCGACGAAATTAAAAACCTTTCCGAATACGTACGCTGCACCGGACGGTTTCGAAGCGCACTTGCCGGACATGTTGAAGCGCTGCTACAAGCAGGACTTTCGGTTGTCCTTGATTTTCCGGCCAATACACTGGCCAGCCGGCAATGGGCAAAGGCTATCTTCGAGAACACGGCGGTTGCCCACGAGCTCCATTATCTTGATGTCCCGGACGAAACATGCAAGACTCGCCTGCGTGAACGCAATGCTTCCGGTTCGCATCCGTTTACGGCTAGTGACGATGATTTTGCTGAAATTACGCGCTATTTTGTGCCGCCAGCACCGGATGAAGGTTTCAATGTCATTCGGCACACATAGAATTTACCTGGACACGGAGGCATCCAAGTGAAAAAGGTCATAATCATAACCGGCGGCAGCCGCGGCATCGGTGCAGCAACAGCACGGCTGGCCGCCGAAGACGGCTATGCGGTGTGCATTACCTATCTCCGCAATGAAGACGCAGCGTCCGCCGTTGTTCGCAAAATTTTAGAAGCTGGCGGCGAGGCTATCGCCATTACCGCCGATGTCAGCGTGGAAGCGGATGTCGTCCGCCTGTTTGAGCGCGTCGATGCCGAGCTGGGGCCGGTTACCGCGTTGGTCAACAATGCCGGAATTCTGGAGCAGCAGGCGCGGGTGGAAGATATGGACAGCGCACGGCTCAGCCGAATCTTCGCTACCAACGTCTTCGGCAGCTTCATCTGTGCGCGTGAGGCTGTACGGCGCATGTCCACCCGTCATGGCGGTGCGGGCGGCGCAATCGTCAATGTTTCCTCCGCCGCCTCCCGCATCGGGTCACCGGGTGAATATGTGGATTATGCTGCCGCGAAAGGTGCAATCGACACGTTCACACTCGGCCTGGCCAAGGAGGTCGCCACCGAAGGAATTCGTGTCAATGCAGTACGCCCCGGCATCATCTACACCGATATCCACGCCAGTGGCGGCGAACCGAACCGGGTGGAACGAGTGAAAGGTTCCATTCCCATGCAGCGCGGCGGGCAACCGGAAGAGGTGGCACAAGCAATCCTCTGGCTTCTGTCTGACGGGGCATCGTACACGACCGGGGCGCTTCTGGATGTGGCTGGGGGAAGGTAAATGGGGAGACGGTTTTGATTGATACCACCATACAAAGTGGAGAGCATTCTCCGTGACTTTGGGTATCCGCGGGAAGGCTTTGCACTGTCGTTGCTGCTGGCAGGTTCCGTAGTGGCATGTGGCGGCGTGCTCGTGGCAATGGACCGGAACTATTCAAAATAGTCAACGAACAACAACTAAAAAGGAGAAGAGCCATGCCGTACGTAAACATCAAGATTACCCGCGAAGGAGCAACGATTGAACAGAAAGCAGCCCTGATCAAAGGAGCCACCCAACTGCTGGTGGATGTACTGGGGAAAAATCCGGCCACCACGGTGGTAGTGATCGACGAAGTGGATACCGACAACTGGGGGATTGGTGGAGAATCGGTCACTCTGCGGCGCAAGGCGGGGAAATAGCCGTTGCATAAAGAAACTGTAATGTACTGGACGATAAGGATCTATTGACCGTATGAAAACCTACATCCTGCTGCTACGGGGCGTCATGCCCACCGGGAAGAACCGGGTGCCGATGGCGGAACTGCGCGTTGCTCTTTCGGACGCCGGACTTGTCGATGTCCGAACTTACATCCAGAGCGGCAATGTCATCGCAAAATCTGATCTTGACCCAACCGGCATCAGCCAACTGGCTCACGACACCATCAAACAGATAATCGGCGCGGACATCACGGTTATCACCAGAACTCCGGAGCAGATCAAAGGTATTCTGGCCGGCAACCCTTTCCCTAATACCGATCTCTCCCGGCTGTATTATTCATTGCTATCGTCGCCTCCAGCGCCGGAACTCCTTCAGAAATTTCTCGAACTCGACTTTTCACCCGACGAACTACGAGTGGCTGACGATACAATCTACACGCGCTATGCCACCAAACTGAGCGACTCCAAGTTCACCAATAATTTCTTTGAAAAGAAGCTGAAGTGTGTGTCTACAACGCGGAACACCAACACCATGACCCGCCTTGTCGAACTGTGCAAACAAAAGGACTAGACAATATTCCATGCCCCCACCCTCAAACAATCTCGCATCGCTGCGCAACACCCTTCTAACTGCGCTTGCGCCCTGCATCTGGGGCAGCACGTATGTTGTCACCACCGAACTGCTGCCGCCCAACTACCCGCTGACTACCGCCGTAGTGCGGGTATTGCCCGTGGGGTTAATCATGATCGCCCTGACGCGAGCCATGCCGAAAGGCGACTGGTGGTGGCGGCTGATGGTGCTGGGCCTGCTCAACATCGGCATCTTTCAGGCGCTGCTCTTTATTGCCGCCTATCGCTTGCCGGGAGGCGTTGCAGCAACAGTCATCGCCACCCAGCCGCTTGGCGTAGTGATTCTTTCCCGCTCATTACTGCGGATCAGACCAACACTAATCGCCTGGTATGCGGCAATCTTCGGAGTGGTTGGTGTCGGCTTGCTGGTGCTGAGCCCTTCAGCACGGCTGGACACGCCCGGCATCATTGCTGCCCTGTCAGGCGCACTCTGCATGGCGCTCGGAACAGTGCTGACCAAGCGATGGATCTCGCCGCTGCCGGTCGCAACTTTTACTGCGTGGCAGTTGGTATTCGGCGGGATATTCCTTCTACCGCTGGCACTGTTTTTTGAAGATTCGCTGCATACGCTCTCACGGAACAACATCATTGGCTACCTGTACCTCGGGGTTATCGGCACCGGTTTGACATACGCGCTCTGGTTCTGGGGTATCCGGCGCCTCCCCGCATCTGCCGTTTCCCTCCTTGGGTTGTTAAGCCCGATTGTCGCGACCCTGCTGGGCTATCTGCTGCTGCATCAAAGCCTGACAATCACCCAGATGATCGGCGGTCTGCTTGTTCTGGGGAGTGTCTGGGTCGGGCAGCGTCAAGGTCAAATGAGTCAAGAAAACGCAGCACCCCAAAAAAAACCTCTAACATCTTGACTTTGCTTCATTTCAAGATACATCACCACAAACGGGAGGTTCCATCAATGCCGCAAATCCAGGTAACAGGTATTGTCGCTAGTCCGCGGAAGCAGATGAATACTGACACACTGGTCCAAAAGATATTGGATGGATGTCAGAAGTCGGGAGCCGCTGTCTCAAAAATTTACCTGAACGATTTAGTGATACAACCATGTCGTGCGTGCAAGAGTCAGGATGGCTCCGGCTGCCTTTATCAAGACGGCATGGAGCAAATCTACGAACTGTTTGAAAAAGCAGATGGTCTCATTCTGGGAACACCTGTGTACTACAACAGTGTATCGAGTCAGATGAAGCTCATGATTGATCGCTCTTACTGCCTGGCAAAGCCGGTAATAACGCCTTCCGGCAAAAGAATCTACGAAAGTGCCGTAAAAAAGATGAAAAAGGGGATGGTGGTTTCAGTAGGCGGCAGCGGATCGAATCCGGAATGTGTGCTTCCCGTTTTTGAGCTCTGGTCACCCGAGGTGAACCTTTCAATTGTAGATTCTATTCTGGTGACTCACGCCCAATTGGGTAAAGCACCGAAAGAGAGTGCTGAATTATTGCTGGAGGCATTTTCAAAGGGAGAGAAATTCGCACGGTTACTTCAGGCGGAAAATCAGGAGCGGCATATATAGGATCAGATTCAAGAATATTCCACTCACGTTCTTCAGTATTGGCACAGCGTTTTAAGTATCTCTCAGGTTCTCCCATTATAGATCATTCTGCTCATTCATGAGCGAACCGGTTCAGTTGATCATATCTCCTCACAATCCTTGGGCAGAGCGGAAGAGCGCCGAAATTTTATTCTTGACTTATGGACCGACCGGTCCTAAATAATAAATCTATGACCAACGGCAGACCATTACAATACGATCCGGATAAAGCGCTGCATGCCGCCATGCAGCTGTTCTGGTCAAAAGGGTACGAGGCAACCTCGATGCAGGATCTGCTGACCGCCATGGGGCTGTCCAAAAGCAGCCTCTACCAGGGGTTCGGCGGCAAGAAAGAGCTGTTTGTCCGCTGCCTTGAACGCTATCGTACCCACATCCACGAGTCGTTTCACCAGCTTCTGGAGATGTCGGACTCCGGATTGAAATTTATCGAAACCATGTTACTAAATTCCGCGGCCGAGGCCCGGAAACCCGACCATCTGCGGCGCGGTTGTCTTCTGATGAATACGGCCACCGAATTTGCCCAGAAAGACCGGCAGGTTGCCGAGCATGTAACCATAGGTTTCAAGGGTCTGCACAAGGCCTTAAAGGTCGCAGTGCAGCGCGGACAGCAGGATGGCAGCATTACATCGAACCAGGATGCCAGGATACTGGCCAATTATCTCGCCTGCAGTTTGGGCGGAATTAAGACTGTCGTGAAAGGAGGTGGAGATGAAAAAAGCGTGAAGGAGATCGTCGGAGTAATCCTGAAAGCATTGGCGTAATTTATTTGGCTACTTACGGACCGAACGGTCCATAATACATCAAAGGAGAACCATCATGACTATTCAAAAAACCAACTATTCAGTTGATCACACCGGCCCGCTTGAAACACTCGTGCAACGAGATTTCATGGGGTTTCACGGCAAGTATTTTATCGGTAAAGAGTTGGGTCTGACCGGCAGCGAAGTATCGCTCAACCGTCTTCCGGCCGGTAAGGGGATGCCGTTCGTCCACTCCCACAAGAAAAACGAGGAGCTGTATATTGTGCTGCGAGGCAACGGCACGTTCTTTGTCGATGGCGATGAATTTCCGGTTCAGGAAGGGAGCCTGATCCGCGTGGCGCCTGCCGGAGCACGGGCCTTCAAGGCGGGGAGTGAAGCTCTGTACTTCATCTGTATCCAGACCGAGGCGGGGAGTCTCAGTCAGGCGACGCTGGAGGATGGCGTCCGCCATCTTGGAACAGCAACTTCATGGATAACACCGAAAACTGCGGTTAAGCAATTGCAGGATTGAAACTTCTCTCGTCAGGATTTACTATTGTGAAAATCACTCCTGAGGAGGGGGCGTATGCCGCAAGAAAAAAATACCGATGCGACGTCAGTGGCTGATGCAGCGGCTTACGAAGGCAGGATGGGCGGGCAGAAGAAGGGAATGCACTACTCCTGGATAATTGCTGCCGTCACATTCCTGACACTTCTGACAACAGCCGGAATACGGTCAACTCCGGGGGTATTGATTATACCTTTGGAACAGGAATTCGGATGGTCCCGTGCGACAATCTCAGTGGCAGTTTCCGTTAACCTGCTGCTCTACGGATTAATGGGCCCCTTTGCCGCTGCATTTTTTGGCAAATTCGGCGTGCGCCGAATCATGGCTATTGCCCTCTGCCTGTTGGCTGCGGGTGTCGGTGCGACAACATTCATGACCAAACCGTGGCACATGATTCTGATCTGGGGAGTGATCGTCGGCTGCGGGGCAGGGATGACCGCGTTCAGTCTCAGTGCGACAATCGTCAATCGCTGGTTCAGAAAGTCTCAGGGGATGGTTATGGGCGTGCTGACAGCCAGCGCCGCCACCGGCCAGCTCCTGTTTCTTCCACTGCTGGCGTCTCTGTCGCACAACCATGGCTGGCGGGTTGCCGCGCTGTCAATAGCATGTGCCGCAATGGTTGTTCTTCCTCTGGTTCTGATTTTCATGCGCAATTATCCGGGTAACGTCGGCCAGCGTCCCTATGGAGAAAGCGACACCGGGGTGCAGGAAGTTCCCGCTGCTGCATCTCTGATCACTAATCCGTTCAGGACGGCATTGATGGGGTTGCAGCGAGGTCTGCGATCCAGAGATTTCTGGCTGCTCGCCGGAAGTTTCTTTATCTGCGGGGCCAGTACCAATGGGCTTATAGGGACTCATCTCATTCCGGCATGTGTCGATCACGGGATTCCTGAAGTACGCGCCGCCGGGCTCATGGCCGTCATGGGGATACTCGACCTGATCGGGACAACATTCTCCGGGTGGCTTTCAGACCGCTACAACAGCCGGCATCTGCTCTGCTGGTACTACGGACTGCGCGGGCTGTCGCTTCTGGGGCTTCCGTTTGCCCTCTCCGGGCCGGAGTGGGGCTTGTCCGCTTTTGCCATTTTTTATGGTCTCGATTGGGTCGCTACCGTTCCCCCTACCGTGCGTCTGACCGCTGATGCCTTTGGCCGCGAAAATGTCGGGGTGATGTTCGGCTGGATCTTCGCCAGCCATCAAATCGGTGCGGCGCTGGCTGCTACATTTGCCGGTACGGTACGTACCTATCTTGGTGATTATTTTATCGCTTTTTTATTATCCGGTACCATCTGTCTGCTTGCAGCCGGTCTGGTGTTGCGCATTAATAAAAGCCGGCAGCTTGAATTGCCGGGAGAAATGGGCGTTGTTCCACAGGAAGGGTAAGCCAGTATTATTACGGTTGCATTGAGGGGGCGTTGTCCCCTTCAGCCTCCCTGATAATACCTCTTCAGATATGCAGAAAAATGAGTCCACCCGAGAACAATCTCACCGATACAAAAGTCCGTAATAATTCTTTGATTACATACATTAATACGCGGCGTCGTTTCCTAAAGGCGCCTGCTTTTAGTGCGGCGTCGCGTGAAACTCCCCTTGGTTCCGGCTTGTTCTGGTGACTTCCGCATATTTTATTTCGATATTCGCAAATACAGATTGACAGCAGGCCTCATTTCAAGCTATTTCAATTCGACGTATATCGAATCAGGAGTCGCCGTATGAAAACCGAACAGAGCATCGCCATCATGAAAGCCCTTGCCGACCAGTCGCGACTGGCCATCATCAATTCCCTGCTGGAGCGCTCCCAATATGTTGAGGAAATTGCCAAACGTCACGGACTGGCCCCGTCAACCGTTTCGTTCCACCTGCGCAAACTGGAGCAGGCCGGTCTTGTCAGCAGCCGCAAGGAGCAGTATTACGTCGTCATCCAGGCGAACAACGCCATCTTCGACACCACCCTCCGGGAGATTGTGTCAGCCCCAACCGTTGGCAGAGAACTTCAGGACGGACGTATGGAGGAGTACCGGCGCAAGGTGCTGGAGACGTTCTTTCGACACGGCATGCTGGAAAAGCTGCCGACGCAGCACAAGAAACGGCTCATCGTACTGGAACAGTTTGCCGTGCGCTTCGAACCGGAGCGCCGCTACTCGGAACAGGAGGTAACCGGACTGATCATGCCGCTCTTTGACGACTACTGTACCATCCGCCGCCGGCTGGTGGATGAGGGGCTGATCCGCCGTGAAGGAGCGGAGTACTGGCGGGAGAAATATGATGGCGTGCAGACAGTCCAGCCGGCCCTGCCATCACAAACAGAGAAAGGATCTGAAAGCATGCCAAAAGAGAGCAAACGTGCCGACCTCAAACGGCTGTACAAACAGAACACCCCGGATATGGGGATCTACCAGATCAAAAACAGGGTCAACGGCAGAATCTATATCAACAGCAGCACAAACCTTGACGGAACACGCAACAGCAGGATGTTTCAGCTCAAAATGGGCAAGATCGTCTTCAGCCGTGAGTTGCAGAACGATTTGACTGAATACGGCGCAGACTGTTTCGAGTTTTCCATTCTCGACGTGCTGGCAAAACCGGAACCGGGCGACAATGTGGAGCGACTGCTTGCCGCGCTGGAGCTGCAGTGGTTGGAGAAGCTGCAGCCGTTCGGCGAACGGGGGTATAACAGCACAAAGGCATTTGAGCGTAATATGCAACTGTTGCGGCAACAAAGCGGAGTTACCGTTACCTGACCCCGAAAGAGCCGGCATCAATTAGGAATATTTTGCCTCACGATTACCTCAAGATTGCTTCTAGATTACAGGCTTCGGATGTTAACATATTTGAGTAATCGCGAAATAATCATGAAGCTATAAAGAGATAAAAAAATTTCACACCGGAAAAAGGATTGAGTACATCCTCATGACTGACTTCAAACTATTCTCCCCCCGGCATGACCGCTCTGCGGCCATGCCGTTCATCATGTTGACCGTCCTGATCGACATGGTGACCATCGGCTTGATCATCCCCGTGCTGCCGACGCTGGTCTGCAGTTTCACCGGTTCTAACGCAGACCAGGCATTCTGGTATGGCGCCGTAGTTTTCGCCTTTGGTATCGCAAACTTCTTTGGCTCACCGATCCTCGGCGCGCTGTCGGACGCCTATGGCCGCCGCCCACTGCTACTGCTCGGTTTTTGCGGGCTCGGCCTCATGTTTTTCGCTACCGCCTTGGCTACGGCAATGTGGATGCTGATCGCGGTGCGACTGGTGGGTGGCGCAATGCAGGCCAATGCGGCCGTAGCCAACGCCTACGTGGCTGACATCACCCCTCCCGAAGAGCGTGCCAAACGTTTCGGCATGCTGGGCGCCATGTTTGGCCTTGGTTTTATCATTGGGCCGGTGATGGGGGGACTGCTGGGAGCGATCAATATCCAGCTGCCGTTTTTTGTTGCCGGTGGTTTCGCCATGATCAACTGGCTCTACGGCTATTTTGTGCTGCCTGAATCACTTCCGGTCGAACGCCGCCGCCCCTTCCACTGGCGGGCGGCAAACCCGCTGACATCGTTACGCGCCTTGGCGGGATTAAGCGGCGTCGGTCGATTGGTTGCGGTGGTCGCCCTGAGCGGTCTTGCCCAATTCGTGCTGTACACCAGTTGGGTGTTGTACACGACCTTCAAGTTCGGCTGGGGACCGAAAGAAAACGGCTGGTCGCTTGCAGCGGTCGGCATCATGTCGCTGATCGTGCAGGGTTTTCTGCTGGGGAAACTGCTGAAACATTTCTCGCCACGACGCCTTGCGGTGGCCGGATTGGTATCGTCGTCACTCGCCTACGCCTTGTGGGGCGCGGCAAGTCAGGGATGGATGATGTACGCGGTTATCTGCCTGAATGTACTCGGCTATACCGTCACCGCCGCGTTGCAAAGCATTATTTCGAGCGCCGCTGACCCCAAAAGTCAGGGGCAGGCATTGGGAGCGGTCAGCTCCATCAACAGCCTGATGACGGTAATAGCGCCGCTATTCGGCGCACCGCTCCTCTCCATGGTATCGCATCTGCCGCACGGCGACTGGCGCATCGGTGCGCCCATGTATTTTTGCGCCCTGCTTCAAGCCGCTTCACTGATCCTGGCATATCTGCACTTCCGTGGCGAGCGCGAGCCGGGTGCAGAAAATTCAGTGTCGGAAGCAACAAGATGACCTGCAGCGAAATTATCATCTATCTGCAAAGCAAGGCAAATCCGGACAATGTGGCCGGCATGGCCCGCTTCGGCATCAGCACAGTCGGCACGCTGGGGATCAACATTCCACTGCTGCGTGAGCTGGCCAAAGCACATCGCCGCAATCATGTTCTGGCGCTGGAACTGTGGCAGACCGGCATCCACGAGGCGCGCATTCTGGCGTCAGTTTTTGAACCGTAAAGAACAGAATATTTCGGAACCCTCTTGACAAAGGTTCAATGCGGGTACTATTTAGAAATCGTATCCTCGCGATAAACTGGATTATACGCCTTCAAAATCATGAGTAATCGGGAAGTAATCACGAGGCTAAAGACGGAGTAAATTTTAAGGAGGAAGAAAAATGAAAAAAAAGATTATGCTGTCATTCGTTGCCGTCACACTGCTGTTCACCCAGAGCGCCTTCGCCGAACTGACGAAGATCGCCGACAACGTCTACTCCTACGTCGGCCAGAAAAACAGTTCCCCCGCCCACAGTTTTGCCGCCAATGCCGGAATCATTATCGGCTCGGACAGTGTACTGGTAGTTGACACCCTGATCTCTGCCAAAGAGGGAGAACGTTTCCTGGCCGATATCCGCAAGGTAACTTCCAAGCCGATCAAGTACGTGGTCAACACCCACACCCACCTGGACCACGCCTTCGGCAACTGCGTCTTTACCAGGATCGGCGCTACGGTGATCTCCCATACTGCTGACCGGGCGATGCTGCAAAAGGCCGGTGAAGAGACCCTGAAAAACATCGGCAACTATGGCCTGAAAGCGGAAGATATGATTGGCACCACGATCGTCTACCCTACCCTCGCCTTCAGCGACAGGATGCAGATCTATCTGGGCGATGAGACCGTGGAGCTGATCCGCGTCGCACCATCACACACCACAGGGAGCATCGTCGTCTCCGTTCCAGCAAAAAAGCTGCTCTTTGCCGGCGATACCCTCTTCACCGACTTCCACCCCTTCATGGCTGACGGCGACATCTCCGGCTGGACCACAACCATCGATGCTCTGCTGACCATGGATGTGGAGAAGATCATACCCGGTCACGGACCGCTTTCAACCAAGAAGGATCTGCGCGACATGAAGGAGTATCTGCTGCAGTTCGACAAGAAAGCGCGGGAGCTGGCTGCCACGTCAAAGGATGTCAATTTCATTGCGGCGGAGTTGAAGAAGAGTCTGCCGAAACGTTCCATGGCCGACTGGATGATCGGCTACAATGTGAAAAACCGCTATCTGGGGAAATAGGAGTGCCGGACCCGGTTTTTGACCGTCTGGCGCGCATGGTGGAGCAGAGCGGCGCGCCGTTTGTTCTCCATGAGCACCAGGCGATGAAATCAATGGCGGATGCTGAGCAGCACCTGCCATTCAACGTGGCGCGGATCGTCAAGACCCTGGCGTTCCACGCCCGCAGCGGCGCGCTGATTCTGGCCGCACTCCGGGGGACCGACAGAGTCGATTATCCCCGGCTCGCGGCTCTTGCCGGAGTTAATCGCCGCGACCTTGCGCCGCTCGCGCCGGACGAGGTATGGGAGCTGCTGGGGGTGGAGCCGGGCAGCGTCTCACCGCTGCCGCTCCGTGAGGATGCCACTGTTGTCATCGATGCCGACATACAGACAATCGCGCCGACCATCTACTGCGGCATCGGGCGTCCCGACCGAACCCTGGAGATAGCGCCGGAAGATCTCGTGCGCGTAAGCGGCGGCCGGATCAGCAGTTTTTCAAAATGATTACCGAAAACAAGGAACATCGTAAAAGAGCAAGCACGGAATAGCGTACTCTCCGTTCATAGACGACCGGTCTAGTATTAATACAGCGAAAGGAGGCTGGCATGGAAACGCAGATTCGTAAAGAAATTGCATACTTTGTCCGGGAAAACCAGATCAACCGCTTTCCAGAGAGCGAGGAGCCCTACTTCGATGAGCCATTGGTCGGATTTGCCGCTGCGGACGATCAACTCTTTGCCGATTACAAAACCATCATCGGCGATTTTCATCTAACTCCGCAGGAGGTTATGGAAAGCGTCCTCGGTGCTGACGGGCGCGCAGCCACCGTAATCAGCTGGATTCTGCCGATTGCAAAACCGACCCGGGAGAGCAACCGCCGCGAAAGTCAGTACCCATCCCTGGCATGGGCCCAGACCAGATCTTTCGGCGAGCAGTTAAACGGCGCGCTGCGGCGGCACCTTGTCGCCTGGCTGGAGGAGCGGGGTCAACAGGGAGTTGCTCCGCAGTTTGCCGCATGCTGGAAGGAATATTCCGATACACCGGTCGGGATCGCTTCGTCCTGGTCGGAGCGCCACGCGGCCTACGTCGCCGGACTCGGCACCTTCAGCCTGAACGATGCACTCATCACACCTAAAGGGATCGCTCACCGCTGCGGCAGCGTGATCACCGACCTGCCACTTGCGCCCAGCGATCGCCCCTACCCCGACCACCGCCACAACTGCCTCTACTTCCAGGGCGGCAGCTGCGGTCTCTGCATCGCCCGCTGCCCGGTTGGCGCCCTGTCGCGCGAGGGGCACGACAAAACGAAATGCAGCCAGTATGTCTACAAAACCGCTATTGAGGCAGTGGCTGAACAGTTCGGCACGCCCCAGACCGGCTGCGGTCTCTGCCAGACAAAAGTCCCCTGTGAAGCGGGAATACCAGAGAACAGTAGACCTGCTTTGTGAAATACACATTCTCTCTCCATATCATTTCCAGATTTCAATTGACTCGCCGATAATCCATATATATGATATTCGAAAGTTAAACGGGAGTATATATGGCCTTTGATAAGGAAAAAAGATTTACTGTAGAAGCTGATGTCTTGAAGGTACTTGGTCATCCGATCCGACTGAAGATCGTTGCAGGACTCTGTACGCAAGAGTGCAATGTGAAACATATCTGGGAATGTCTCGGACTGCCTCAGGCGACGGTTTCGCAACATCTTGCACTGCTTAAGAACAAGGGAATTATCGACGGTAAGCGGGAGGGGGTTGAAGTACACTACAGCGTTATCAATGAATTTGCGAAAAGAATCATCCAGTCCCTATAAACGGCACTGCTAAGTAAAGCCCTGGCCGACCGGAGGTTGCGCCATTGTCCGCGCAGTCAGATATAGCACGTTGTATGTAGCAGGTATTCTGCCATTCTGCCCATACAGTTCCTGATACCGCCGGGAAGTTTCCTGCAAGACCCCACGCCAGCCAAGACCATTTACTGAACCGCCCGACACCGTTCCCGCCCCGATATTTTTTATCGACCGCAACAGAGAGTAGAGATCATCATACCAATCCGTTTCAGTTTCAACGGTAATAACCACCTTCTCGAAATCGATATTGTTCACGACAGACTTGACGTCATCAACGGTCCAAAAGCTGTGTAGTCGGGACATTTTCGAGCTGCTGCCGGCATTGACATCATAAAAACAGCGCTGTAACTCACCAAGAGAACCGTGGCAAAAAAAAGCAACGCAGAGATCACCCCCCGGGCGTACAACTCTGCACATTTCTCTTATAGCTGCCGACAGATCGCTCACCCACTGCAATACCGACGCCGAAACAACCAGATCAAACACTCCGCTTTTGAACGGAAGAGCTTCAGCGCTACCGTTAACTACAGAGCAGACGCTGCCCATTTTCTGCTGACTCTTCAGGCACATGTTGAGTGCAATGTCTACACCGGACAGACGGGCCAAAGGATACCGGGCATGCATTTGTTCGAGCAGCGCTCCCGTACCGGTTCCGACATCCAGAATATGCTCAGGCGCATGATCACGGTGCAGCGCCACTGATCCGGCCAGTTGCGTTACCACACGCTTTTGCACAAGGACGTGCTGATCATAATTATCAGCATTGTTATGAAAGGCAGTCGCAATCAAGCCCGCCTCCGGTACTCTATTCATAAACGCTCCGTAAAAAACGAACAAGTTCTGCATTAAATTTGTGACTCCGGGTCAAAAATGGCGCGTGCCCACAGCCATAAAAAACGATCTGTTCAGCGCCGGAAATATGTTCTTTCAGATACTGTGACGCCTGCGGCAGGCAAATTCGATCAAGATTCCCGTTGAGAATCAATGCTGGAACGGTTATATCCGGTATAAATTGACGCATGTCTGCGCGCGCAAGCGAATCAAGTGCTTCAAGCACACTGCCGGTATCAGGTGGAGTAATTGAAAATAGCAGCTCGCTAATTTCTGATGATAACGGGTGGCTCTCAAGCTCGCCCTCGGCAAACAGTCGGGAATAAAATCCATCTAACGCCCGCTGAGTGTTACGCTGTACTTTAAGGCGCATCCCACTGGCTTCTTTATCGGCAAGACCATACGGAAAATCGTCTGAAGCGGTAAAACAGGGGGTGGCAGAGACCAAAACCATGCCGGCCAACCGGCCGGACAACCCTGCAGATGCCTGCATTGCGATCTGCGCTCCCATGGACCAGCCGACAAGTACAACATTTGAAAGGTTCAACTGCTCCAGCAGGTCAGCCAGATCTTCAGCAAAACCGGCAAAATCCAGGGAGCCGGAAACCGTGTTGGAGCGGCCGTGTCCGCGAAGATCAGGTGCCAGAGTACGGAACGAACCGGCAAGGCTATCTAACTGATACTTCCAGATGGCTGAGGACATGCACCAGCCATGCAGCAACACGACCGGACTCCCGACTCCCCGCTCTTCATACCACAACGACTCACCTCTGCGGTTCTCATACCACGGCATCAGACAACTCCGAGGCGTTGCCCGACATGACAAATACGCGCAACTGCATACGTCAGATCGTCCGGTGAATGCGTAGCCATTAGCGTAAAGCGAAGACGACTGGTACCGACCGGTACCGTTGGCGGACGTATTCCCTGGGCAAAAAGTCCTTCCGCCAGAAGCGCCTCTGAAAACTGCATGGTGGTATCGGTGGAGCCGATGACAATCGGCACTATCTGGGTTGTGCCGTCGGGTATCGTGAAACCTGCTTCAGCGAGGCCGTTTCTGAAGAAGCGGGAGTTGGCAGCTAACTGTTTCCGCAACTGGTCGCCTTCCGGCGTCTGTACGAGCGCAACGGCTGTCTGTGAGGCCGCCAGCACCGAAGGCGGTAGCGAAGTCGAAAAGATAAAACTGCGGGCACGATTGATCAACAAGTCACGCAGTTCAGCAGACACAGCGGCGTACGCGCCAAAACTCCCGAGCGCCTTGCCGAACGTCCCCATCTGAATATCAATATCGCGGGCAACTCCGAGCAGTTCGGCACTCCCCCGACCCCGCTCCCCCAGGACGCCGCAGCCATGGGCATCATCAACCATAAGCAGAGCGCCATATGTGCGTTTGAGGGCGACCAACTCCGCCAGCGGGGCAATGTCGCCATCCATACTGAACACACCGTCAGTGACAATCAAGCAGCGACCCGAGTCGTGTTTCTTGATATGTTTTTCCATCAGCAGCGCAAGGGCAGCGTGATCATTGTGTGGATAACGAACCGGGCGCGCACCGGAAAGCAAAATGCCGTCGATGATACTGGCATGGTTGAGCCGATCGGAAAAGACCACGTCACCCCGGCCGACCAGCGCCGGGATAATACCGGTATTGGCGGCGTGCCCGCTGTTGAAGACAAGCGCAGCTTCACTCCCTTTAAAGTCGGCAACCGCTCGTTCCAACCGTTCGTGGAGTTCCATAGTTCCGGAGACCAAACGGGAGGCGCCGCTTGAAGTGCCATACTGCTCAACAGCCGCTATCGAAGCAGCCGCCAGGGCAGGATGGTCGGCCAGGCCGAGATAATTGTTGGAACAGAGCAGCAATACGTCCCGGCCGTTGCAGGTAACTCGCGCCCCCTGCCGACCGTTGATCACTCTGGTACTCCGCAGCAACCCGCGGCTTTTGATCTCTTCAAGCTCATTTTGTACTGTTCTGTTCATAGCAACTCCTCCCATGGTCAACCGGCATATTATACCAAGGTTGACAATGTGTCCAAAAAAAAAGGACGCTTCTGATGGTAGCGTCCCGTATTATGTTCACCTTCAATCCAGATTTTTTTTGCTTTTACGTCAACGCAGCGACGATTTCCCTGAAGCTGCTCAATCCCGCCTCAAGGTTATCAATAATCTCCGCCGCCAGTTCATCCGGTTCAGGGAGATTGTCCAGATCAGTCAGGCTCTTGTCCTTCAGCCAGAAGATGTCCAGGCTGGTTTTATCCCGGCTGATGATCTGGTCATAGCTGAATCTGCGCCAGCGCCCCTCGGGATTATTCTGCTCGTCCCAGATATCTGTTCGTTCATGGCGGTCCAGCGGGTTATAGCAGGCGACAAATTCCTGCAAGTCGTCAAAGCGTAACGGCTTCTTATCAGCGTGTGGTAAATGTTGGTGCGGTAGTCGTAATACCAGACCTCTTTTGTCCAGGGATTAGGGCTCGCCTCGCGGTTATCGAAAAAGAGTACATTCGCCTTCACGCCGTTGGCAAAAAAATATTCCGGTCGGCAGGCGCAAAATGGTGTGCAGATCGGTTGTTTTCAGCAGCCTTTTTCGTACCGTTTCACCCGCGCCACCCACAGCAATATTCACCCACCCAACCGGTAATTCTATGTTTTCAATATCCCTCATTCCGCCGCCAAGCCATCATTCATTTGATTTTGTTTCACCAGCACATCCCGCTCAAAAAACAGAACCCCCACCCGCTGGATATGATCCAGCAGATCCGGGTTCTCAATCTGCCGCAGCAGCGACAGGTCGATCTTGTAGGGTAATAGCAGGTCGTCCAGCTGATTGGCAATCCGCAGCAGCATTGTGTGTGTCACCGCATCCCCGACGATGGTCAGGTCAATATCCGAACCATTGCGCTGCCTCCCCATGGCGCGGGAACCGTAGAGCATCACCCGTTCCACCTCCGGATAGGCGGTAAAAACGCCGTTCATCTCTGCAATGGCGCTCTCCTTGAGGCCGAACCTGAGCTCACTCATCCCCGCTCCGGGAATCGGCAATACCCTGCATCATACGGTGCAGCGCTTCAAACAGCAAAAAATAACGCGTCATGATCTGTTCGGCAATGGCTTGAGCGGTTTCTTCATTGTAGGTGTGCGAGGTTAGATTGCGATCTTTCAGCATATCCATCCACCCCTCGCCGTCGCCGATCAGCTCCAGGTTAAAAGCTTCACGAATGGCATCCCGTGAACCGTGAATATTCTGGTTGCCCTGCTCACGCAAATAATCACGAATGACATTCCATGCCAATTCATAGGTATACTCAAACGCCTGAATAATCCCTTGCTCTTCAAGCTCGTTCAGCTCTCCCTTGTCTATGAATTTTTTCAGTTGAGCCAAGGCCTTCGTATAGTTTGCCAAGCGCTGTTTCCAGCGAATATCCTGATTGATCATGAGTTCCCCCCTAAGACATCTTCTTCAATATCATGCCGCCAACACCTCATTCAGTTCATCCAGCAAGCCATTCATCCGCTCACCAAACAACTGATACACCTTTCCCAAACCGCCCTGGGAGTCAAAAGGTGCCATCTCCAGATCGTCGCGTCCGATATGAAACGAACCGGTGACATGGTCGCGGATCATGCGCAGCCATGCCATCTGCTCTTCGTTGAACTTTATGCTCGCGCAGATACCCGGCAAACTCGTCCGCTAATGCCTGGGCATTGTTGGCTGCATCCTTGTCCCATTCGGACCGCTGGAGATTGTCCAGGTTGTCGTGATCGATGGTCTGTTCCCTGTCGCGCCGAATGCTCTCCAGCAGGCTCACCAGATCGCCCGTAAACACCTCGGCGGCCTCACCCACAAGCTGTTCCTGCGCCCTGTTGCGGCAGGCGTCTCCGGGATCGGTGCCCGTCGGCTGGTTGGCCAGTTCCAGCGCTCTTACTGCAATAGCATCAGCATCAATGGAAGCCAGCAGGTTGCCGACAATGGTTGTAAGCTCCACCCCTCCGGCAACCGAAGCGACCCGGTACTCTCATACAGGAAAGGCAATGGTTCTTGATTGTTTACCCATTTCAACCGGGTTGCCGCGTATCCCTCAGTCTGCGTTTCATGGGCGGTAAGACGCTGCCCTTCTTCTTCATGCTTGGCCTCAATAACTCCGACACAGCATTGTCTCCCGGAACAAACAAAAACAGGCGCTACAAATACTCCGTCAGCCCTTTTGTTCCCAACTGCTCCACAACTTTCTTGACATCCTGGCAGCGTTCACGGTCGCAGACCAGAATCGCGTCCGGTGTGGAAACAATCACCAGATTCTGCACTCCAACCGTGGCAACCATTCTCCCGTCGGCATAAATAAGGCAGTCGGATGAATCTACCGTAATATGGCCGGCGGCATTAATACAGACCGTACCGTTGCTGTCCGGTTCAACAACCTCCGGCAGAGCACTCCAGCTGCCGACATCGCTCCATCCCATCTCGACCGGCACCATCTGTACCCGGGAAGACTTTTCCATTACCCCGTAGTCAATTGAGACACCCGCAAGATCCTGGTACAGAACGGCAATCCGCTCCTTCAGATCGGCGATATCTGGACTGCCGGGGTGCAGCAAAGGCAAGAGTTTCCCGTGCAGAACCGGCAAGTACGCTGCCATCTCTTCGAGAATCGTGTCGGCCCGCCAGATAAACATGCCGCTGTTCCAGAAGAAGTTGCCCGCATCCAGATAGCGCACGGCCTCGGCCAGTGGCGGTTTCTCGACAAAACGGGTAACCGGAAACGGCCCCTGCCCCGTTAGTGCAGTCATATCCGCTTCGATATACCCATAGCCGGTTTCAGGTCGTGACGGCAGAATACCGAGCGTTACCAGAGAGCCACCGTCTGCCGCCTGTGCCGCAAAAACAAGCGTATCGCGCAGTGCTGTTTCATTTTTTATAAAATGGTCTGCCGGAAGTACGACCATGACTCCGGATGGATCACGGGCGGCAATCAGTGCCGCTGCAAGCCCGATTGCCGGGGCGGTATTTCGACCGACCGGCTCTGCGATAACGTCAATCGGCACCGTGTCATACCGCAGCATCTGGCGTTCAGTTTCAGCCGCCTGCAGGTGGTTGGTTATAATCAGAATGCGCTTCGGATGGAGCGGCAGTACCCGTTCAACCGTCCTCTGCAGCATGCTGCGATCGCCGGTAATTGATATCAGCTGCTTTGGGAGAGCCGTTCGAGAAAGCGGCCAGAATCTGGTTCCTGACCCACCGGCCAGAATAACAATATACATAGGTAATCTCCGGTTACTTGTACTGAATTCGGTACAGAAAATCAGCGGCTTCCCGCCCAAGATCGCTGAATGAGTCAGTGGTATCCATAACATCCCACAGAGTCTGCCGGAAACTGGCAACATCCTGACCAGTGCCGCCATCGCGCAGGTCAACAACTATGGTAATTTTAAAACGGCCGAGACGGATAAATTTCCCCGTAAGAACCAGCGTTTCCGCATCCGGTTTTTCGTGGCGGGATACTTTGTTAAACACCTTTTGAGACGTAACAAAACGCTCAATATGTTCGGAAAGCTCTTCCGGAAGGCGCGCATAACGCTTTCCGCGTTCGCTCATTCCGGCTTCGGAAGCGTCGGAATACAACTCGCGCTTAAGCACCAGATTCTGAATAAGCAGCTTCGTATAGCTGTACATCGGTTTCGGGTTCGTAACGACCTCCTCTTCAATTCTCGTTGTCGAAGAAGCGGCGCATCCGGCACAGACAAGCATCAGCCACAAGCAGCAGAGAGCCCGCAGCCGACGCAGTATGTGAGAGCAGCAACTACCCGGCATCCGTGCACTCACAGCGATTATAGTCATCATTAAAACGGACGATATCATCTTCGCCCAGGTATTCACCATTCTGAACCTCAATAATCACAAGTGGAATCTTTCCCGGATTTTCAAGACGATGGTTCTGTCCTATCGGAATAAAAGTCGACTCATTTACGTTAACAATCAGCTGACTCTCTCCGCAGGTAACAAGGGCGGTACCGGAGACCACAATCCAGTGTTCACTGCGATGATGATGTTTCTGGAGAGAAAGGCGCTGACCAGGCATGACTTCAATCCGTTTAATTTTATAGTTACTGCTCTCATCGAGAACTGTATACGTTCCCCACGGGCGTTCGCCTCGTTCCATAGGTAATCCTTTTAGAGCATTATTTTTATCGAAGTTTCAAATATTCCTGCAGTGCCGTGCGCCATGATTGCGGGTGGAATCCGGTTTCAGCGCGTAATTTAGCGCATTCCAGAGTGGAGTAGAGCGGCCGGCAAGCCGGACGATTCAATTCGGTAGTTGTCATCGGCTTGACAATTACATTCAAACCTGATTCTTCAAAGATCGCTGCGGCGAAGTCGTTCCACGAGCAATATTCAGAATTTGCCGCATGATAGATTCCCCGACAGCCGCTATCAATCAGAGCGACAATTGCCTGCGACAGATCAACCGTCCACGTAGGTGAACCGATCTGATCATCCACCACCAGTACTTCATTTTTTTCGGCTCCCAGGTGGAGCATGGTCTCAACAAAGTTTTTGCCATGCAGTCCGTACAGCCACTGCGTCCGCACAATCAGATATTCCGGTGCGAATGCGGCGTTCATTTCGCCCGCCAGTTTTGATTCTCCGTAAACAGAGAGCGGACATGGTGCATCGTCCTCGACATACGGTGTTCCCTTGCCGCCATCAAACACGTAATCAGTACTGATCTGTACCAAAAGGGCACCGATATCCCTGCACGCCATCGCCAGATACGCCACCCCTTCACCGTTGACAGCCATAGCCGTTTCGGCATCGCTTTCGCAGCCATCCACATCCGTATAGGCGGCACAATTAATAACCACTTCCGGTTTTAGAGCGCCGATAACCGTAAAAACCGATTCGGGCGATGTTATGTCGATATCGGCAATATCGACTCCATGTCCCTGATCGCCCAGGAGCGTCATCAGATCGTGACCAAGCATGCCATTGGCCCCCACTACCAGAATCAAAGGGCACCCCCGCCATACTGACTATGATAATACGCAAGGTACGCGCCGGAGGTAACATCAGCAACCCATTCCTGATTGGCAAGATACCAGTCAATCGTTTCAGCGATACCCTGTTCAAAAGTATAGGCCGGACTCCAGCCAAGATCAGAGGTGAGTTTCGACGCACCGATAGCATAGCGGCGATCGTGCCCGGGACGATCTTTGACAAAGGTTATCAATGTGCGGTTTTCTCCGGCGCCCCTTCCGAGACGCCCATCCAGAAGGTCACAGACCAGGTTGACAATATCAATGTTTTTCCATTCGTTGTTCCCGCCGATATTATAGACGGCGCCGGGAGCTGCCTGCTTCAGAACAGCTTCAATCGCCACGGCGTGATCCCGGACATGCAGCCAGTCACGGACATTCAGGCCGTCACCGTAGACCGGCAGCGGTTTTTTATTGATGATGTTATGAATCAGGAGCGGAATCAGCTTTTCCGGAAAATGGTAGGGGCCATAATTATTAGAGCAGCGGGTATTCAGCGTCGGCATACCGAATGTTTCATGATACGCCCGCACCAGCAGGTCAGCCCCGGCTTTACTTGCCGAGTACGGTGAATTGGCCGCCAGCGGCGTTTCTTCGGTAAAGTAGCCGGTATCACCAAGGCTTCCATACACTTCATCAGTTGATATCTGCAGGAAACGGAAGTCAGCAACGACTCCAGACTGCCAGTGTTTGCGGCTCTCTTCAAGAAGGATCTGTGTGCCGAGCACATTCGTGCGGACAAATATTTCCGGACCGGTAATGGAGCGGTCAACATGGGATTCTGCAGCAAAATGCACCACTGCATCTATACACTGCTCGGCAAGCAGTCGAGCGACAACAGCGGCATCGCCAATATCCCCTTTGACAAAACGGTAATTCGGGTTCCCTTCAAGAGCGGTCAGATTTTTGAGATTCCCGGCATAGGTCAGACAATCAAGGTTAGTAACTCTGCAGCCCGGATTACCGGCCATGTATGAGTGAATGAAATTGGAGCCGATAAAGCCGGCTCCTCCGGTAACAAGAAGTGATGCGGGAACAAATATCATGTTACGCTCCGTATCGGGTAAAAGTCGGAATCAATACTATTTTATTTTTGAATATCTTAACGAATCCGGGCGCGCAGCTGAGCGGCCGCAACCTATTCTTCAAGAGCTGATTCGCGTGCCTCTTCCAGCATCGCTTCAAGGTCGACGATCTGGGCATCGGTAATATCAAGTACTTCTGCTTCCAGCGTGTTTATCAGCACAAGATCCGGTTCATGTTTCAGGCCAAGTCCGATCCGTCGACACGCCATATTGACAAAACGTACGATAGCCAGCATCTTGTTTACCGTGTCCCACTCTTCAGCATGATGATCGCGGACCACCTCGCAGTACATATCCGGAAAATTCCAGTGCTGCATCATGCGATACCCCTGTTCAACGTGCATGGCTTCAAATATTTCCATAATAAGTTCATCATCAAACAGTGAATGTATCACACCTGCCGTCACAAGATTCTCGATTGATTTTAACAGATAGAGCTTGCCGACATCGTGAAGAAGCCCTGCCAGATACGTTTCGTCGGCGACGCCGCGCATCCCGCAGGAATGAGCCAGCCAACGCCCCCCGAGAGCGCAGCCGTGGCTATGCAGCCACATTTCTTTCATGTAGCGATCAAGCGCCGGATTGCTCGACGAGTGGGCGGACGCCTGGGATGCAGCAATCACCAGATTGATGACCTGTTGTGCTCCAAGCCGAATAACCGCTTCTTTGATCGTCGCAACCTTGGAACGCCCCATGTACATAGGTGAATTGGCAATTTTAAGCATCTGACTGGCCAGCGACATATCCTCGCTGGCAACCAGAGACACTTCGTCAACGGTAAAATCATAATTTGTAAGCATTCTCTGAAGTTTTAACGCAACAGGATGAAAAATAGGCAATTCAATCGGCTGAGAAGCGAGTAACCTTCTGACCGTTTCCGGAATAGATATTGATGACATTGCAGACCTCCCTAATACGTATTAACAGCCACAGCCACAGTTATGGCACACTTTTCTAAACTCATTTGATGGCGCAACCGTTTCCGGTGCAAATGCCATACGTCTCACGGCTGTGCTGATATCTTCCATAATGTCCAGATTCGGGCTTTTTCCAATGATATGACCGACACACTGGTTGCTCTGCCCATCCTGCGCAGAAGATATTTTTACGGCATTCAACACATCGGCATAACTGTTGATCGAAATAGTAACATCCCGATTGCGTATGACGGTTAAAGCAACACCCAGCCGCTTCATCTCCTTGACCATACCTGCCAGAAACGTTTGAAACGGCTGACCGTCAAAGTCAAAGTACCACTCTCTTCTCAGCTGTTTTTGATCATGAATCGTGATGATCATCTGTTTTGTTTTTTTACACGCCATTTCCGACACTCCGAAACTGTTGTTATTCCAATTCTAAATCAAGAGTGATATCAAGGCGGCGAGGATTGAGGTGACGAAAGCATACGACCAGTATGTTGAGGAGCCGAAGACGAGTCAACAAAGATAGCGCCATGATTTAGAATTGGTATTATAGCGTCGCCGGGCATTCGGCGTCCCACGCGGCAAATCCCGACCCGGTAAGGTTCAGAAACGAATCTATCCGCTGCCGGTAATACTCCAGCTCTCCCGCCTCCTGCAAAAGAAAGGCGAGCTCATCGGCAGAAATCAGATGTTGACGATGCATATAGCGGTACAGCTCGGTTATTGCCGTCAGATGACGCTCCAGAAGGCCTATCTCCGGATCCAGGGTATGGGTGATAAACCAGGACGCGGCAAACTTTGTAACGATCCCCGGTTGGGGGCGCACAATATTCTGGCGGCCAAAGTCGATCAGATAATCACGCAGGTAGAGATCAGCGCTGAATGCAAGTTCTGATGCCTGTTCAGCAGACATTCCCTGCTGCTGCAGAAACAGATAGAACTGTTTCAGAATCTGCTGACATCGTCCATCTACGAGCAACTCTTCATCTATTGTCTCAAAGTCGAAGTCATTGTGATCAAAGTCTATTTCAGGGGTCTGGGTCATACGGTCAACTTTCATTTCAGGCAGGATTGAGTTCAAGCAGATCTTTATGAACAAAACGGCCGTTCTTCTGTATCAGTATTTCATCAAACCGGATTTCTCCGTCAGCAAGGATCTTTACCAGATCCCAATGCACAGAGGAACGGTTGCCATTATCACACTCGTCATACGCCTGTCCGGGAGTGAAATGAATGGATCCGAATATTTTTTCATCAAACAGAATATTACGCATCGGCCGGCGAATTCCCGGATTGACACCGATTGCGAATTCTCCGATGTAACGGGCTCCTTCATCAGCATCCAGAATTTTGTTAAGAGCCGTGCTCATACCGTCGGCCGCTGAAGCCGTGACAATTTTACCGTCGACAAACTCGAAGCGGACACCGTTATATTCCTTGCCCTGATAGATGCTCGGACAGTTGTACGCAATATACCCCTGGACAGAGTTTTTTACCGGCGCAGTAAACACTTCACCGTCCGGCATATTGAGGCGGCCATCGCATTTAATACCCGGCAGTCCGTCAATGCTGAAACGAAGATCAGTATCCGGAGCTGAAATCCTGACTAATTTGGTGCGATCAATGAGTTTTTTGAGCTTTTCCTGCTTCTTTGATTCCGCTTTCCAGTCAATGCAGCAGGCCGAGAACAGGTAATCTTCATATTCATCGAGGCTCATACGGGCTTCCTGGGCTGAAGCGTGGGTCGGATAGCGGGTCACACACCAGCGGGTATGCTTGACGCGCTGATCGATCAATGGCCGGGTCAGTTTTGCATACGCGACAACCGCTTCCTGGCGGGCGTTCGCCATGACCATCGAATTATTGCCGGCGGAAATGCCGATATACACCGTCACTGTTTTGTAGAAATCCAGCTTGTGCTGCGGGAAGTGATCAAGTTGTTGTTTATTGGCGAGATTGTAAAAACTGCGGTCGATCTCAGGTACTGAAAAGGCATATTCAACATATTTTGCGCCACGAGAGAGGCACAGGGCATAGAGCTCCTTGACCAGAGGCAGCGCCTCAAGACCGGCGGCATTGATAAGAACAACATCACCTTTTTTCACCCTGGTCGAGTAATCAACCAGTATCTCTGCAAACTGTCGTATTCTGGGATCGTTCATCGGTATGCCTCTGCTTGGATAACGGAATTTAACGCATCATCAACCGGGTAACCCCCATGACAAGACCACTCTGCGGACCGGCCAGCAACTGAACACCAAGAGTGAGAAAGGGGGAAATAACGTATGAAAACATATTGGTAAAGAACACAAGGACGATGATGATCACCATCCCGTACGGCTCGATTCGGGACAAGGCGACCGCCTGCTTATACGGCAGCAGTCCGACCAATACCCGGCCTCCATCAAGGGGCGGCATCGGAATCATGTTGAAGATAGCCAGCAGGAGATTTATATACACTGAAAAAGCCAGCATCATTACGACAGGCTCCATGAACATGGCCAGTGGAGATCCCGGAGCGGCCGGGTTACCGAAGGCGACCACGCCCCTGAGCAAAAAAGCTGAAACCGTAGCCAGAATGATATTGGTAATTGGACCGGCGGCGGCGACCCATATCATATCGCGTTTGGGATTCCGGAGATTTTCATACACCACCGGGACCGGCTTGGCCCACCCTATGCCGACAAAAAATATCATGAGTGTGCCGATGATATCGATGTGCTTCAGCGGATTGAGAGTCAACCGTCCCAGCATCCGTGCTGTCGGATCGCCAAATCGCCACGCAACATACCCGTGCGAAACTTCATGGCACACTATCGCCAGCATTCCCGGGACAAGCATTACTGAAAGCTTGAGAAAGAAACTATCCATTTTGGAGCCCTTTAAATTGAATAAATCTGCGCCTACTTATAGTAGAGAAGCAGATTTAGCAACTAACTACCTGATTTATTATGAACTGTTTTTTTATGCTACGTTACTGTTACATACAAAAAAAGTATCGACCTTTTTAACACAAACCGCTAACCAATGGCAATTATTTAACAGGTTATTACTTTTGCTCTTTTGTGCCAATAACGGTGTCAATCCACAGGGATAATGCCTTGCTGCTCTTCAGAGTTTCCTCCGGAATAACGAGCCCATTCTTCCTGGCAAGGCTGCCGGCAAATTTAAGCTGCGCCTCACTCGGACCGCCACCTGCTGCTCTGGCCGGCGGGGTCGAGAACCCCATCTTGTTGTGAACGCCCCGACAGAAACGCTGCCACGTCTCCTTGTTCTCTACAACCAGATCCAGAAAGTTTTCCATCTTGCTGGTCAGCGCATAATCGATGACCCAGGCATGTTTGTCCCGGAGATAGTCTATCAGTGTTTCCCCGGGTGGTTGCGGAATCACCTTCCCCTTCTCCTCCTTGACGTAGCCGCGATCGGTAATATTTTTGGTTATGGCGGCGTACGTGGAAGGACGTCCGATATCGAGGCGCTCCAACTCCTTCACCAGTGAGCCGAGTGTAAACCGACCGGGCGGTTTGGTCTTTTTTTCATCAAGATTTTCCTGCACCTTTGGCACCAACTCGCCAACATCTACCGGCGGAAGCAGTTGCAGTTTGGTCTCTTCATCCCCCTTCTTCTCTTTTTCCTCGTCATCCTCCGCGTACACCTTGAGGAAGCCATCAAAGGTCAGCACCCTCCCGGAAGCCTTGAAGCGTTCACCGACAACCGTGAAATGCATGACGGTCGAGTCGTAGCGGGCCGCCGCCATCTGGCTGGCGACCGCACGTTTGAAGATCAGCTCGTACAGTCGGCCGTGGTCGGGCGTAAGCCCCTCTTTTTTGATCATGGCGGCGATATCGGCAAGCGAGTGCATGTGGGTGGGACGGATACCCTCGTGAGCCTCAGCCTGTGAGTTCTTTGATTTGTGCTGGTGCGGTTTCTCGGGCAGATAACTGCTGCCGAGACTTGTGCCGAGAAAATCTCGAATCTCGGTGACAAAAGCTTCATCCATCCGGACTGAATCGGTGCGGTGATAGGTTATCAAGCCATGATCAAAAAGCGCCTGCGCCAGTTTCATCGTCTGTTCCGGGGTAAACTTCAGGCGCACTGCGGCGGCAGCCTGTAAGTCAACAGTAGTGAACGGGGGCTTGGGGGACTGCTTGACCTCTTTCTTTGCTACTTTTTCTGCCAGGGCATGTGTCTCGGCATTGATGGCGGCGATGATCTGTTCTGCATCCGCTTTTTGTGTAAACTTGCCCGTGATGTGGCGTGCCAGAAAGGTTGTGCCCTCTTTATCCAGCAGAATATCCAGCATCCAGTATGGTGACGAAGTAAAATTGCGAATTTCCCGCTCACGATCAACGACCAGACGCACCGCCGGGGATTGCACCCGACCGACACTATACCCTCTGCGGAGAGCTTTACTGGCAATTGGTGAAAGGATGTAGCCAACCAAACGATCGCCGATTCGTCGTCCCAGGAATGCATTGTAGAGGCCGGCGTTTGTCTGTTCAAACGGCACCGCCTTGGCAAGCGCCTCTTTCAATCCCTTTTCGGTAACTTCATAGATCTCCATGCGCAGGCATTCTTTGGCTACCGACTTTACCTCTTCAAAGATATGGCAGCTGATGGCATACCCTTCACGGTCAGGGTCACCGGCAAGCATAACTGTTTCACCGCGTGCTGCGGCACGAAGCTCTTTTGGAAGATGTATCTTCTTCTCGTGGTAGACGAAGGTAGGTTCATAGGTGGAGAGATCAACACCAAGCGAGGCATCAGGCAGGTCCTTAAAATGCCCAACTGTAGACATTGCCTTTGTGTTAAGGATCGCCTGGATTTTTTTTGCCTTGGTGGGCGATTCGACGATTATGAGCATGAAGCGACTGCCTTTGCGCTGCTGTGATTATTATCCATATCAGAAAAAGCAGTTATCCACGAAAAACACGAAATACACGAACAGAAACAGAAAGATATACAACTTCACGACGTAACCTGCTTGGTGAATTACTGTTTTGCTGTAATGGTTTAATTTTTCGTGTCTTTTCGTGTTTTTCGTGGACTCAATAGCCGTTTTTAGGATTATACCCCCGGCAGATACGCCGGAGTATGGGCCGGAGCAGAACGGACGTACTGGGCAGGCCAGGGGACCAGATGACCGAGTTCGCGGGCGGCCCGGAGCGGCCAATGCGGGTCGCGAAGCAGTTCCCGGGCGAGCAGCACCAGATCGGCCTGGCCGGAGCGGATAATGTGATCGGCCTGCGCCGGGTCGGTAATCATCCCCACGGCACCGGTTTTACTGCCGGTCTCCCGCCGGACCCGCTCGGCGAATTGCGTCTGATAGCCCGGTCCCACCGGCACTATGGCATGCGGTGCTGATCCGCCGGAGGAGCAATCTATCAGGTCAACGCCAAGGGGGAGCAGTTGGCGCACCAGTTCCAGCGATTGTTCGAGATCCCATCCCCCCTCGACCCAATCGGTCGCGGAGATTCTCACCAGAAGTGGCAGATGGTCCGGCCAGACGTTGCGGACAGCGATCACAACCTCCCGGAGCAGTCGGATACGGTTTTCAAAGCTGCCGCCATACCCGTCACTGCGCCGGTTGCTGAGCGGCGAGAGAAACTGGTGCAGCAGATAGCCGTGGGCGGCATGCACCTCAGCAACCTGAAACCCGGCCAGCAATGCCCGGCGGGCGGCCTGGACAAAGGCGTCCGTTATCTCAGTCAGCCCCTCTCCGGTCAACGCCGTCGGCACGATGCAGCCGTCGTCATACGGGACAGCACTCGGGGCAACAATCGGCCAGCCCCCCTCCGCTTCAGTCAAAGTGACTCCCCGGTTCTCCCATGGCGGCGCAGTGCTCCCCTTGCGGCCGGCATGTGCCAACTGGATACCGGCGACACTCCCCCGCTGAGAGATAAAGCGGACTATGCGAGCCAGAGGTTCGATCTGCTCATCACTCCAGAGTCCGAGATCGTGCGGGCTAATGCGACCCTGCGGGGTTACGGCGACCGCTTCGGTCAACACCAGTCCCGCTCCGCCAGCCGCCCGGCTGCCGAGATGCATCAGGTGCCAGTCATTGGCGGAACCGTCAACGCTTGAATACTGGCACATCGGAGATACGGCAATCCGGTTGGGGAGGGTCACGCCACGCAGGGTGAGTGATTCAAAGAGATGAGACATGTTTGGTTCTCCTTGCCGACGCCATGACTCGTGCACACACTTCTTCATGAGTCAGGCCGGCGCATTTGATCGTGATATCCGCATACTTCGTGTACAGGGTAAGGCGCTCGTGAAACATATCGGCAAAATTCTGGTCCACCCTTTTTGCCAGACCTCTGGTGCTGTAGTCATGAATTCGTGCTTCAAGTGTGGTCATATCGGCATCAAGAAAAACGACAATGCCGTCAGATTTGAGGTGAATCATGGCACGGTCACTGTATACTGCGCTGCCTCCCGTGGCAATAATACAGTTACTGACGGAAAGCCCCAGAAGTACGTCTTCCTCAATTTTCCGCAGGAGTTCGTACCCGTCTCTGTCAACAATATCCTGCAATGTCCGTCCCGTTGACGTCTGAATGAGCAGGTCCGTATCGACAAAGTTTCGTGATGAGCGCTTCGCCAGGATTACGCCGATGGTGCTCTTTCCAGCTCCCGGCATGCCGATCAGGATTAGATTTGAGGGTGTTTGTGTCATAATTCTCTGATGCCGCCTTTATCATTTCGTGAGTGCATCGTATACGGCAAATAAAGCCACCACAACTACGAGACAAATAAAAAATGATGTCATGTGTGCCCTCCTGGATGAAGCATTTCAGTACTTCAGAATCAACACAAAATATTCAGATTCAGCAGGAGTATGCCGATGGTGCAAGTCTACGCGACCCGCATGGTCTGTTTCTTCGCTGACAAATCGCTTCCGGTACGTAGTTCGTGCCTCTCAAGCACCGCAATGATATATGACTTGATGATCTCCCGACTTTCGGGCGATGCACTTGACAGCTTTTCACGTATTCCGGCAAGCTCCCACTCATCATCACCCATCAGGAAAGCGACACAATCATCAAAGCTATCCTGCTCAAGCGGCGATAGCCCGCTTATCTCATCATCGTCAATATCCGGTATCAAGTCATATGCGGGAAAATCGTCATAGTTGGGCTTTATTTCATACTCCCCGCAGTCGCATTTTTGAGCATCCCGTACGGCCTGCTTCTTTGCAGACAAGTCAATACCCTTGTCCCTCTCCATCGCTTCAAGCGTTGCGAGGACATCAGCCAAGACTCTCTTCCTGCTTTCAGGTGTTGAATCAGTCAGTCTTTCCCGTATCCGCTCGGCGGGTGTTTGTTTCATACGTTCCCCTTTATCAGTGCGCAGTAGTAAGGTTTTACCTGTGAGCTCCTCCAGAATTCTCTCGCAGACACTATTCAGATTATCGTAAACATCCGTATTCAGAAACCTGAGTACCTTGATATTCAATGCGTTCAGATAAGCTGTCCTTACATCATCGTACTCAATCGCATCGTCAGTAAAATGTGAATCTCCGTCCAGCTCAATCGCCAATCTTTCAGATGGACAGTAAAAATCCAGAATGTATGCGCCAACACTGTGTTGCCGCCGGAATTTATAACCTCCAAGATTGCTATGCTGCAACATACTCCAGAGCTTGATTTCAGCCGGTGTGGAATTGTTGCGCAAATCCTTTCTGCGCGATTTCAATATCGGTCGGTTGTAGAGCATTGAAAAATATCCTTAAGATTGATGAAAGGCGACCACCCCCTACCCCCTCCTTGAAAGGAAGGAGGGGGCTTTTTAGCGCCTCGCGTTCAAGTTCCCGGCGAAGATGTTTTGCTCTTTGGTTTGAGCCCCCCCTCCTGTTTTTAAGGAGGGGGCTGGGGGGGTGGTAAGGTTTTCGTTTTTTGACTCTGTTTCTGTTTCTGTTTGGTTTGATTGCAGCAAAAATCGCCGGTTCGCTTTGCTTGAACCGGCCTACATTTGTAGCCCTTTCGTCTAACGGCACAGTTTTCCAACGCATGAAACAACATCATCTAAATTCCAAAGCGTTACACAGTCATACAAATCATCATATTTCAGCATGTTCTGCGTTATGAGGTGGCTCAGTCTTTTTTCTGTGAAAAAGAAATCGCAGTACGGTAGTGCAGCAACTGCATGGCGAAAATCATGTAAATCATTTGCTTGAAACTTTTGCTTTTTATCCCATCTGACAGCGGCATGAAGTCCAGAGTAAATCCTAAATGACGGTAATTGATCTACGATTTTTTTATGCTTGAACAAGTTATAAATCATGTTCGCTATCAATTGGCCAGATTGACTATTTTCAAGTTCGTTTGGATCAGGTGGTGATCCAGTATTCCTTTCGAACATATATGCCATTAACTCTTTGAATTCGGTTTTATAGAGATCAACCATGCCACCTAATTCACTCTGAAACATTTGATCAAAGGTATGATTTTCATTCTCATGCTCAAATTTGCCGATGTTCAATTTTTCAGCGCCACTTGGTGTGAAGGATATACTGAACGCTCCATTTTTACACATGGTATCAATCATTTCACCGAGAGTTATTGACCATAGCTGGTCAAAAGATGCCTTTTGTATCAGTAGATTAGTTTCAGAAGGAATGTTTTCATTTTCAGGTGTAACAAATCCTAAAATGTATGCCACTTTGGTCCACGCTAATTCCTGTAAAGAATGGACGGAAGAACCCAACTGACTCTCTAAAAAATGAAATATTTCCAAACAGACTCTTTCGTCACTTGATATTAGAGAGACCCCTTTTGAAAATTTATCGATTAAATCAACAGTCGTCATCAATGTAACAGGATCTGTTTGTTTAAGTATTTCGGCAAATACATCTTCACTAATCGGGAAAATATATTCGCCAGATGCTGCCAGTTTCTCTGTCATTTCCAGCAACTGGCACTGTTTCTCGTTCTTTGATCTATCAAGCTTCGCATCACGTATCATTAGCCAGTATTTAGTGTCTAAATAGATCTTTTTAAAACCAAGTAAGCTTACTCCCAGTTCAAGTTTTTTCTTTTTAATGTAAGCACCCACTGTTTTTTCTGGTTCCTGCAGGTGTTTATCAAATGTATTTACGATTCGCATAAGTAACTTCCGTAGGGCATACAGTGTTTATTGTTGAAATGTTTACCGATTGACCAGTTTTCGTATTGCTTCGCTTAGGCATCCCCTTCCTTCAAATCCCCAACCCCGGCAAACTCCCCACAATCTTCATCGTCTCCAAACTGACCGTAATCACCCGCATAAACAGCTCCAGCGGATAGCGCGGAGTTTTCATGGTATCCACCGCCCAGTCGTTGGCGTCGTTGACGATGCCGCTGTCCTTGTCGGTCTTCACGCACTGCCGCTCCACCACCCAGTCCAGCGCCGGTTTGCCGTTTACGATGTAGTCGTAGGCCTCCGGCGGAATGCCGGTGAGGGTGATTTTGTCATTGTAATGCAGCGTGGTGAGGTCTTTGTCTTTCCCCTTTTTGCCATATTTCATCTTCTCCACGCGGTAGTCGGCATCGGTTACTTCAATGGAATGGTACGTGCTGAAGACCACGCTCATGTGCAATGCGTCATGGCGCTTGATCATTTCCGCAGCGAGACGGGCCGGGTGGGTGGTTGCGGGGTAGCGCAATTCGTGAGTGAAAGTCTGAACCGTGTCGTCGTCCTTTTTGCGCTTTTTGCCGACGTCACTATCCGAACAGACGGCAAAGCTGTGGAGCGGGGTTTCGCTTTCCTGTGTCCATTCAGTGAGCGATTGCGACAGCAAGGAAAGACTGGGACCAGAAACAGCACGCGCTTGCCCGCCCCGGCCAGGCTTTCGGCAACCTTCAGACTGGTGAAAGTCTTGCCGGTGCCACAGGCCATGATGAGCTTGCCCCGGTCGACTTGCGTCAGGCCGTTTTTGACGGCGGCCAGAGCGCTTGTCTGATGCGGACGCAGTTGCTTTTTGGCTTTAAGTACCGGCGGGCTTGCTGGCTGGTACTGGCTCCAGTCGATCTGGCTGTTTTCCAGGTCATGCAGGTCTATCTTGCTGACCGGCGGCTGCTGGCTGCACAGGGCATCTTCAGCGTGCTCGCTCCAGTGGATGGTGGTGGTGATAATAATGCGGTAGGTGAAGTGCGTTTTTCCGGATGCGGTAAAAAAGCTGTCGATGTCACTCTTTTGGACGCGGTAATCATCCGCGTAAAACTTGCACTGAATGGCATGGAACTCACCAGTGCCACTGGTTTTGACCACCAAATCAATGCCCGCATCGCGTCCATCCAATCCTTGCAGGGTTGCCCAGTCGGCATACGTCCAGACATCACTATACAAATCGTGGTAGATGGCTTCGTTGCGCAAGTAGGTACAGATCAGCTCTTCAAAATAGGTGCCTTTTTCGCGCTCGGTGACAGCGGCAGTGCGGAAGCCGTCCAACAGGGTTTTGAGTGTTTTCATATAGTTGTTGGTTCCTTTAAGAGTCATTGAAAAAATTCAAAATACCAATCCAAAACAATAATCACGCGGATCATCATTCGTAGGTCGGATTAGCATCCTCACCGCGTACACCGATATACCGTATCATGTACAAAAAACCATCCGGTTACGGCAAATTACCTAGCCCGACTTACGAATCTCAAACCTCTCCCGTATTGCCTCGAACTCTTCGGCAAAGCCTTCCTTGGCAGACCAGCGGTGTACCTCATTCAGATCTACGGGTTGGTCTCCGGCAACCAGCACGGCCTGTTCAAGACTCTGCCGATCTTTCCAGTGGTAGTAAGCGGCCAAACGATCCTTTACGCTATCCGTGGGCGAAAGAAGGCGCAACACGCCTGTGTGGTAGGGAAGCGATGAAATTTTACCGGGCGGCTCGTCTCCAATAGCAAGTGGACCAGACGGAAATTCGATGAAGTAGTCGGTTTCCGGGTTCTTGAAGTATCGCTGCTCTTCAGTGAAATTGATTTCCGCAAGCGCCGCCCGGATTTTCTGGCGGCTCGTCATACCGGTTGTGATGAAATCAAGGTCAAAGGAGCTGTATTTGTTGTCCGAATAAATGCAAATGCAGGCGCCACCCACCAGCACAACGTCTATACCCCTTGTGCGCAAGTGATCGGAAACAAACGCGGCCAGCTCTCCCAGTGACAATCCGGCCAATGCAATCATAGCGGTTTTGCCCTGCGGCGCGGTCGCCGCCTATCGAGGAGGAGCCGTGACTGTAGATCTTGATCATAAAAAGTAAGTGCCTTGGTAAGGAGTGTTTTCAGCTCAGCCATAAACGGGTAGCGGGGATTGAAGACATACAACCTGGTACGCCCGACGGTTCTGCTGACGAGCACACCGCCAGCCTCAAGCTTGTCGAGCTGCTTTTGCACCGGAGCAAGCGAAGACGTATAGAACGTCGCAATCTCCCGAGCATACCCCTCATCTCTGGCGGCAAGAAAAATGAGCACTCTTTCGCAGCTTATGGAACCAAGAATCGATTCAAGCATGTTCGACTCCTAATTTAATGTAGGTCATATGACCTTAATTATAAGTCATTACAACAAGGTAACCTGAGTGTCAAGAAATAGAAAGCTTCAGTTACTGTGTGCCGGATAGATAATCCGGCGGACAACGCAGGCGGCAGCGAAAAAGAGCAGATTGACCAAAACAATGGTGGCGCTGGCGGGAAGGTTGGAGATGATGGAAATAATAATGCCGATAATAACCGAACTGCACCCCTGTATGGCGGCCAGCAGGATGCAGACTTTGAAACCACGCGCCAACTGCAGGGCACCGGCCGCCGGAACGATCAGCAGGGACGAAATCAGCATGATACCGACCAGCTTCATCGCCAGAACCACCGACAGCGCGGTCAGCAGCACCAGTATGGAGTTGATGAATGATGTGTGGATACCGGATACTTTGGCAAGCTCATCGCTGAATGAAATGGCAAACAGTTCGTGATAATAGAGCGTCAACATCAGCATGACCCCAAGACAGAGCAGTGCCGCAATCACCACCTCTTCGCTCCGTATCGACAGGATATTGCCGAACAGATAACTGAGCAGATCAACGTTGTAGCCGCCACCCACACTTGCCAGAATAATACCGGCAGAAATTCCGAGAGCAGAGACCAGGCCGATTGCGGCATCACCGCTTAACCGCCCTTTTTCAGTCAGCTTGAGAATGCCGAGAGAGGCGAGCAGGACGATCGGCATCGTCACCAGCAGCGACATGACCGAATAGAACTTGAGCGCCAGGGCTATGGCAGTACTGCCGAACGTGACATGTGCCAGCCCGTCGCCGATCAACGATAATCGGCGCAGGACCAGAAATACCCCAAGCACGGAGCAGAGCAGCGCAATCAGAGTACCCGCCAGCAGCGCCCGTTGAATAAATCCGTATGAGAGAATTTCGAGAAGATTCATGGTTAATGCCGGTGGCACATTAAATGCTGGGAATGCTCACCGAACAGGGACGACATTTCGGGTGAGCAGCAGAATTGATCAAAACTGCCGTAAAAAAGCAGCTTTTTATCAAGGTAGAGCATCTTGGAAGCATGCTCCCCTATGGCGCCGCTGTCATGTGTCACCAGCAACACCGTCACACCCCGTGTACGGTTGATATCGGCAATCATGGCATAAAATCGTCCTCTGGTTTCCGGATCAAGGGCGGCGGTCGGCTCGTCCAGAACCAGCAGCTCCGGATCATTTACGATGGCTCTGGCGAGCAAAACACGTTGCAGCTGACCGCCGGATAGTTCACCTATCAGTTTATATTTCAGATCTGAAATACCCAGATCATCCAGTATTATATCAATTTTACCGGTATCGGCACGATTCAACCGTTTCGGAAAGCGTTTGAGTGATAACAAGCCGAGACCGACGGTTTCGTGTACCGTCGCTGGAAATACCGGATTGACCAGATGGAGGCTTTGGGGAAGATACCCGATCTTATGCCAGTCGCGAAATCCTGACAGAGGGGAGCCAAACAGCGAAGCGGAACCATTACTGATGGTTACCAGGCCAAGCAACGCCTTGATCAATGTGCTTTTGCCGGAGCCGTTCGGTCCGACAATACCGACATAATCACCGCGTGCTACCTGAAAGGAAATGTCCTCAAGCACCTTCCCTTCCCGGTAGCTGCACGACAGCAGCTCGGTTGCCACTATTTCGCCCGGCATGCAAGCCCCTTTTGCAACTGTTCAAGATTGCGCTCCATCAACTCAAAGAAGCTGACAGTGCGGGAGAGATCATCCCTGGATACGTTATGAGCGCCATGGAGCATCAACACTCCGACACCCGCTTCCTTTGCCAGCGTCTCGGTGAGCCGGGGCGATAACAGCTCTTCGGCGAACAGGTACGCGGCGCCGGACGATTTGATCTCCCGGACAAGGGCGATCATGCGCTCCGCCGACGGCTCCGAATCAGATGAAATACCGCTGAGCGCGTGATAATCCAGATTGTAGCGTGCTGCCAGATAGCCAAAGGTATAGTGCCCGCCATGCAGAAGTTTTCTGGTCGAGCAGCTCTTGAGCCCGTCCCGGTAACGCTGGTCAAGCGCTGCCAGGCGTGCCTTCAAGGATACAGCATTCTGACGGTACCGTGTGCCGTTCGCCGGGTCGGCTGCAACAAAGCCGTCCATAATTGCATCCACCATGAGCTGGGCGTTGGTAAAATCGAGCCAGATGTGCGGATCCATCCCGGTATGGGCATGGCCGTGATCATGGTCGATAACACCCGTACCTGCTTCATGCTCGCCCTTCCCCGCTGCAGCCCGGTAACTGACGCGCGCTCCGGCATTAATTACCCGCAGAGTCCTGCTGTCAATACCGCTGATTATTTTTTCCGCCCACGGCTCCATATACTTACTGGTGTAAATAAACAATCCTGCCCGGCTGATCCTGATCATTTCTTCCGGTTTCGGTTCGAACGTATGCGGTTCAACACCGGGAGGCAGCAGCATGGTCACCTGCGCCTTGTCTCCTCCTATCGCACGGGCAAAATCATACAGGGGAAACAGGGTGGTGACAACCTGCAAGCCGGCTGGAGGCTTCACTTCAGCTTTTTTGCAGCCGGCGGTAAACAGGGCGGCAGAGCATAGCAGGCAAAGTGCCGCTATTATGAACGTTCGAACCTTCACACTGCCGCCTTCGTTTGTACGCTTCTCAGCCGGATGCCGTCGGGAAGCATGGTGACTGCACCCTCTTTGTACAACCCGCCGAGCGCTTTTTTAAAACTCTTTTTGCTCAGGCGCAGCAGTGCGGCAATCGTATCAGGAGAGCTTTTGTCGGTCAGCGGCAGAAATCCGTTGCCTGCCGCAAGAGCTTCCAGGATGATTCTACGATCTTTTTCCGCCTCCTGCGCACCACCTTGACGCAGCGTGACGTCAACTTTGCCATCCTCCCTGATCCTCTTCACATATCCGCGCAGACGCTCACCACAGGACGGCTTGACAACCAACTCGGTATGGAAAATCAATCCGCCGAACCGGTCATTGATAATCACCTTCGTACCAAGATCCGTCGTTGCATAGACCAGCAATGCAACTTCATCGCCTTCAGCCAGAGTATCGTCGACCGGAACGATAAATTTATCCAGCTTTGCCGATGCCGCTATCCGCCCGCTGGAGTGAAGGTAGATCCGGACCAGCACCTGATTGCCGCGCCTGACCGGCTCCAACTGCTCACCAAACGGCAGCAGCAGGTCTTTTTCCAGTCCCCAGTCAAGAAACGACCCGACCGTTGTCGACTCAATAACCTTCAGCAGGGCAAATTCCCCCACTACGGCGCGGGGGCGTTTGGTAGTAGCCGTCAGGCGCTCTTCGGAATCAACGTAGACAAAGACATCAAGGAGAGTACCCACCTCCGCCCCCTTTGGAACAAGGCGCAGCGGCAGCAGCACATCTCCCCCGTCAGCCCTGAAAACAGCTCCGGATGGCGTGATACGGGCAATTTCGAGCTTATTGTAGTTACCAACCTGAAGCATGGTATCTCTCCTTATTCATACTATTCGCCGCAAAAACGCACTAATATCGCCACTTGAAGTTGACCGTTTTACATCCGGGCATAACGTTACGAAAGAGATCAAACCCCTCATCAGTAGCGTTAATTCCACTGCAGGTGAGCCATTTCAACCCGGGTATCAGTGCCAGATTCAAAAGTCCCGCATCACTAATAGCGGTATGGTAGAGCGAAAGTCGCTGCAGCGATATTAATGGCCGTAACAGCGCCAATCCCTGGTCACTGACGCGAGTATCAGAAAAATACAACTCCTGCAATCCGGTCAGGTGCGTAATATGGGAAAAGATCGAATCATCACAATTGTATAAAAACAGTGATTGCACATCGCCAGGATGCAACTCTCTCAAAAAACCGGTATCATGGCCGTTATCACCTTTTACATCCAAGCGCAGGGACGTATCAAGGAATACCTCTTTTGCGCCACGTGCAATACCGATGCGCTGCCAATCCCTGAAATCAACGGAAGAAGTTTTGCGAACAAAAAGAGTCCCGCAGTTTTGCGCCGCTGGAAAGCGGACAATGCGCGTTTCAAAGTGGACAGTATGCGCCTCGTCAGGTTCGCAGACTTCACCGCGAAGGGTTGACAGACGTCTCCGCATACGACAGATATCCAATTCGACGGCAGCTGCCATTTCAGCAAGAAGATCGACACCATCTGCCAAGGCATCATCCACCCGCAGCTTGAATTGATAAATATCTGCCTGCTTCAGCTCTTCATGCTGGCGAATAATCGCGTGAATATTTTGCTGCACCGCCGCGACCTGGCGAATAACGCGTACCAACTCCAAAGCAACATCCAACTCAGACCCGTATGTAACCGGCGCTTGCTCCCACTCGCTCAGCAGGTCAATCAGCATCTGCCGATTACCGGTCTGATAGGCCTCATTGGCCAACGCCATCAACTCCTGCCTGCGAAGTCGCTCACTTTCATCCGCGGCAAGATCGGGGTGTACCGCCTTGGCCACACCTCGATACAACGATTTGAGACTGAGGTTGGCGGCATCCTGCGGCATCTCGTCTTCATCGAGCAGATCGGTGGTATGCTGGAAATGAGTATGCACATGTGCCTGATTCAGCGATTCGGCACTGTTTTCAACCTTCGTCTCACCCAGAAGGCCCTTTAATTGCCATTCCAGCTCTTCAAGCGCCTCAATCCGGGCTCCAAGAACATCTTCATAGACCTGCTCAAATTTTCGAATTTCAGATTTTAACGCGCTATAATCCTGCTCATTCCGCTGCAGCTCCGCCTTAACCTGTGCCAACTGCTGATACTTGTGTTCCAATTCAATTTCTTCCGGCGTTTTCAGCCTGTTTTTAAAGGGGGTCATAGCGGATGGCCTGTCAATGTCAGTTCACGCACCTCACGGGCAAGCGGCAGTGTGATGCGCCGCTTTTCAGCCATCGAAAAGCGATACAGTTGGCGGAAACAGCTAATCAATGCGCCAACCTCGCGGCTGGTGGTTGCCAGAATGTAATCAACCACATCATTCGGGATCCGTATTTGATGATCGTCAGCAACTTTTTTGATAATCATCCTTCGCGAATTGTCGTCAGACGTATCAAGCCGCGCAACCAATCCCCAGAGCAGTCGCGACGTCAGATGATCATCCATGTTTGCCAGATCGCGCGGCGACAGAGCACCGGCCATGGCGATTGTGCGGCCTGACGTATGGAATTCGTTGAATAGTTGCCACAATGCCCGCCGCATGTCAGCGTCATCCGGCATATCGTGCAGATCATCAACCACCAACCCTCCGGCAGTAGTAAATGTCGCAACCAGCTGCTCCCTAGATATCGGTTCACGGAGCGAAAGATAGGGGAATGCGCTCCCTGCAATTGACCGCAGCAGATGGGTTTTTCCGGAACCGGAAGGGCCGTACAGATAGAGCAGGCATTCAGAATCAGCAGGATCGGCGATCCGCCGGGCAAATTTCAGGGCGGCAGCGTTTCCTTCGCAGGTAACAAAACTGTCAAAGCTGAAGCTCGGGGTAACGGGAAAATCGAAGAACTGCTGCATGGCTAAAAAAGATTCGCCTGTGGAGTTTCCGGAGCGATACGGCCAAAATGCAGATAGGCAGCGCGAGTGGCAACTCTGCCTCGCGGAGTACGGTTGATGAAGCCGTTCTGAATCAAAAACGGCTCGTAGACGTCTTCGATGGTATCACTCTCTTCGCTGATAGCGGCCGCAATTGTATCAAGACCAACGGGACCGCCGCTGAACTTGTCAATAATAGTCAGCAAAATCATGCGATCCATCTGGTCAAACCCCATTTCATCAATTTCAAGCAGTTTGAGCGTTGCGCGTACGACATCAAGAGTTATAACGCCATCAGCACGTACCTGAGCATAGTCACGGACACGGCGCAGCAGGCGGTTTGCGATACGGGGGGTTCCACGACTGCGCCTGGCCAGCTCATCGGCCCCTTTGGGGTCAATTTCCATACCCAAAATACCGGACGACCGACAGATAATAGTGGCAAGCTCGTTACAGGTATAAAATTCAAGACGCGAAATAACCCCGAATCTGTCGCGTAACGGCGAAGAAAGAAGCCCGGCTCGGGTTGTCGCTCCGACCAGCGTAAATTTTGGCAAATCAATTTTAATGGAGCGTGCACTCGGCCCCTGACCGATAATTATATCAAGCTGATAATCCTCCATTGCCGGATACAGAATTTCTTCAACAATATGGGAAATGCGGTGGATTTCGTCAATAAAGAGGACATCATGCGGTTCAAGGTTGGTGAGAATGGCGGCCAGGTCGCCCGGCCTTTCAATAACAGGCCCGGAAGTGGACTTGATGTTGACCCCCATTTCACAGGCAATGATATTGGCCAGCGTAGTTTTGCCAAGCCCCGGTGGGCCGTACAGCAGAACATGATCAAGTGCTTCGCCACGTCCCTTGGCAGCGTCAATGAACAGGCGTAGATTGCCTTTGATCTTCTCCTGACCTATGTAGTCATCAAAGGTTCGTGGGCGCAGTGTTGTGTCATACTGTGAATCATCGTCCCGTTTTTCAGGGGTGATTGTACGTAAATCCATCACTGCTCCGACTTCATTACCAGAGTCTGTATCCCGGATACCGTCAGGGCAGCATCAGACTGGAGTCCGTCAGCCATTCGCTTGAAAGTAGCCCGTTCAGCAGCCACTTCATTTTCACCGATCACAACGCTATAGCGGGCTTTCAGTTTATCAGCGCGGCGCATCTGGCTCTTCAGACTTTTTCCTTCGTAATCCATTTCGACACGAACACCGGATTTTATCAAACCATCCAGCAGGCTGAACGCGACATCGCGCTCGCTTGACCCCATAGTTGCGATAAACAGGTCGGGCAACGTGGTGAATTCCTGACTGCCAAGCAGCAGCGCAACCCGTTCAAGCCCCATCGCAAAGCCAATGCCTGGAATGGCCGGCCCGCCCAACTGCGAGATCAGCCCGTCATAGCGACCTCCTGCGGCTACCGCAGATTGCGAGCCGAGAAGTCCGGTAACCATCTCAAAGGTTGTGCGGGTATAGTAATCAAGGCCGCGCACCATACGGGCATTGATGCTGTACGGCGTGGCTGAAAGGTCAAGGTAGTGCTTAACAGTGCTGAAATGATCATCACACCCTTTGCAGAGATGTTCCAAAACTGACGGTGCTCCGGCAGTACTTTCGATACAGCCGGGCACTTTGCAGTCGAGAGTCCGGAGTGGGTTGGTGGCAAAACGCCGCTTGCAATCCTCACAGAGCGCCCCCAGTCGTTCCTCCAGGAAACTTCGCAGAGCGGTACGATATGCGGGACGGCACTCAGGACAGCCAAGCGAGTTTATCTGGAGTGTTGGTTCGGTTAACCCTATTTCGCGAAAAAAGGTGGCCAGCATATTCAACACCTGCGCGTCTGCCAGCGGATCGTGAACACCGGTTATTTCGGCGCCAATCTGGTGAAACTGTCGGTAGCGACCTTTTTGAGGACGCTCATAGCGGAACATCGGCCCCATGTAGTACAGTTTCGCAACCGGATCCTGCGCATATAATTTATGTTCAATGAATGCGCGCATAACACCGGCGGTGCCTTCAGGGCGCAGCGTTACACTGTTTTCACCTTTGTCGGTAAACGTATACATCTCTTTTTCGACAATATCAGTGGCATCACCAATCGAGCGACAGAACAGCTCTGTCTTTTCCATCACCGGAACCCGGATTTCGCCAAAACCGTTCAATTCGAATACCCTGCGTGCTGTCTGTTCAATATGCTGCCAGCGACGGGATTCATCCGGAAGGATATCATTAAAACCTTTGACTGCTGTAAGTGTCACTGATCACCTCAAGATAGGGATAAAACCTTACTGCCCACTATCCGTTACAGAGTCGGGGTGGTAAGGCTTTGATTGCGAAGGGCGCCGTTTAAACCGGCTCGCTGATTATGCGACGAATACAGTTTTTTCCTGATGTTTTGCCGGCATACATGGCCTTGTCGGCCATTTCAAGCAGTACATCTTTCGACGCAGTATCTTCCGGACAGCAGGCATAGCCGATACTGCATGTCAAACGGATTATCTGCCCGTCAGGCCCTGAAAAATGATGCGCCTCGACTTGCTTGCGGATTCGCTCGGCAGCAATCGCGGCGGTCCCACTCAACGTTTCAACCAAAATGGCCGTATATTCATCGCCACCATACCGTATGACAATATCGACATCACGCACCGATTTTTTGATCAGGGCACCAAACTCTGCCAATACTCTGCTGCCAACCATATGTCCATGATTATCATTTACCTGTTTAAATGAATCAACATCGATGAACAGGACCGCAAGATGTGAGGCATACCTCTCAACCCTTTTCATTTCGCGTTCGAGGGCAACATCCAGATAGCGATGATTATAGAGACCGCTGACATCGTCAATAAATAACATGTCATTTGCCTTGGAAAACGTTTTAGCATTTTCAAAGGCATGTAACGACTGTTCGATCAAAAATGACACATTCTTTCTTGATGTCGATATATCGGGTAAATCAGAGGAAGGGTTATTCAGTAGCACTATCATGCCAAACATCGCGGTGCGGTTATAAACCGGAATCAGATAGGCTTCAGAAAACCCATGCGTGAGACAGGTTGCTGTAAGGTGCAAGCGTTCAATTGAGTCTTTTTCTGCCGGCGATGATTCGAGTCGTTCGCGCATTTCATGAGTAAGGACTCTCTTCAATTCGGCAGAAATTCCTTTTGTTACTTTCAGTTTAAGAACCCCCTCGACCATGAAAAAGCCAAGGGATCTGCTGAGCGAAACTTCACGCGCAATTGATTCAACCAGAAGCAGATAGAGATGTTCACAATCCAGACATCCGGCTATAGCCTGATTGGAACGAAACAGGGAAAGCATGTTTTTCAGCTCAATATTTTCGTCAAGGAGGTGACGCTGCTGGATGCACTGAGCGACGGAATGTCTGAATTCATCCGGATTGACCGGTTTAACAAGATAATCCCTGGCACCAAGCTTAAGAGCTAAAATGGCAGATTCCAAATTGGCATTTCCGGTTACCATAATGACATCAACCGTCGGATGACTTTCACGAACTCGTGTCAAAATTTCAAGTCCACTGATATCCGGCATCACAAGATCAGTAATAACCAGTGAATACTGGCCCCTGGCAAGCATTTCGAGCCCATCGGCCCCGCACGAAGCGGTTTCAACCTGATAGCCTTCTGCCTGCAGAAGCTTGGCATACATGTCACGAAAAAACCGATCATCTTCAACCAAAAGGATTGTATCCATCTAACTTCACCCAATCTAGAATAGTACGCTAATTTATCACGCATATGTACTCTATTTTGCGGTATGGAGTCAACGTCATTCGGGTTTGAACGGCGTTGAAACAGACCAGGTAACTCCATCCGTGACAAGTTCTATTGTTCCATCCCTGTCCGTGCGAAAAACGGGTACCCCTTTTGCACTCAACAGATCTAATGTCTGCTTCGAAGGAAGTCCAAAGCGATTTCCCTTCCCGGCAGAAATTAGCGCCAAACCGGGCTGTATCCGCTCAATAAATTCCGTTGATGTGGAGAATCGGCTTCCATGATGCCCGACTTTTATAACAGTGGATTTAATAGCATACCGCCCGGCAAGCATCTGCCGCTCGGCTTCAAACCCGGCGTCGGCGCAAAAAAGCATGCTGAAATTACCATAACTGAGCCGAAATACGAGCGACTGTTCATTGACACTCAACTCGTCATTACCTGTTTCGCCATGAACGGACATGGAAGGTGATAGTACGGTTATAACAACCGGACCTGGCAGGGTTATCACATCTCCCGCAATAACGGTACGCATCGGAACACCTCTGCTATTCAATTCCCTCTGCATTTCCGGTGACATTTCCGGCCCACTCCAAAATTCACCAACCGGCACATTCCTGATAATAAATGGTAGTCCGCCGCTGTGATCAGGATGATCATGCGTAGAAATCATTGTGTCGATACGACCCACATGGAGCGCACCCAAAGCCGGAGCCAATACACGCTGTCCAAAGTCATGTCCGGTATCATGCAGATACCCCCCGCCGTCGACAAGCAGCGTCGAACCACCCGGAAGTTGTACCAGCAGGGATTCGGCCTGACCGACACTGAGCATGGTAACGTGGAGCCGGTGATCTGATTCAGTTGCTGTGTAGATGTGTATAACCAGGGCGGAGAGTGGCAATAACACCGATGCAGCAAGCAGGAGAATCCTGCTCGTCAGAAACGTCATAGCGGTCATGAAAAGCAGAAAAAAGAACATATCCCATGAAGTGATGCCATGAAAGGTGAGTACCGGGAGCGAAGCGCACCACAAGATGAATTGATTGGAAATGGTAACAAGGGTAGCAGTCGGCCAGAGCAGCCAGGGAGCAAAAGTGGGAAACAGCATGATGAGAGGCAATGCGATGAACCCTGACAGTACTGCTCCATACCCGAGTAGCGGCACAATCAGAAAGTTGGTTACTATTCCATTCACGGATGCAACCTTGAATATATACAGAACCGGCAGAATTGTTACCAGTGACGCCGCAACAGATGCAGACATAAATTGAGTGAAACTGCGCAACCACGGAGAGGTGACGGTTCCGGTGCATTTCATAATGAGCGGTACCGCAATAAGTATCCCCCACAATGCTAAAAAAGAGAGTTGAAATGATACGTCGAAAAGTGTCGGCGGATTGATTGCCACCAGGAAAAAAGCGGCAAACAGAAGAGTATTAATTGCATCCCGCTCCCTTTCAGCGAAAAGAGCCAGAGCGAAAACAGACAGCATGATTACCGAACGCGCCGTTGCCGGGGCATTACCGGTTAAAAAGAGATAGCCAAGCATTGCCGGGACAGCAATAAGTACCGCGTTTCTGCGAGTATTCCAATGCAGTGCCGAATATTCAAAGCGTGTTAAAAACCATATAATCATCACGGTTATGAATGCTGCGACAATACCAATATGAAATCCGGATATTGACAGAATATGATTAACCCCCGCCCTGGTATATGCATCAGAAAGATCACGGGGAATCCTCCGCTGATCACCGATCAGTAATGCCGTCAGGACCGAAGAAATGCGCGCATCAGGAATCGAGGTGCGAATTGAATCGCCGAGAATTCGAGCAATCCGGTCACTTGTTCGCAGCATCGATTTCACTGCGGCAGCACGAATAAGAACTATGTCGCTTTGGGAAGCAACCCGCCCCGTGGCAGCAATACCCTGTAGTGCAAGATAGCGGTAATAATCAAACTCTCCCGGCAGTCCGAGCCGACGTGGTACTGAAATACGGGTGACAAAACGGATTCGATCACCGCGTGCCATGACAACATCTCCTTCGTCGATAGAGAGCAGCAATAATCCGGACACCGTTTCCGCCTGCTCTCTTTCAATTATTCGCTCTACTTCGACAGTCAGACGACTTCCTTCCGGAGTAACGGAAGGACGTGCGGAAATAATGCCTTCAATCGTTACGGGACTGTTTGACGATTTGGTCCGGATAGAGTGTGGTGATATTTCAGGAGACAACCAGGGTTGAAGGGCACACAGACCCCAGAGAAAGAAAAGCAGAGCAGTACAGGCAGAAAACAGCCATGGTTTCGGCAGGACAGATGAGAGCAGCAGACACAAAAAGAGTGCTGGTAGCACGGCTGTATCACAATACATGCCGCTGAGTGCAGAGACAGCCAAACCTGCCGTCATAAACAAAAAGGGAATCAGAAACGGCCAGCGACGTATCATGGGTATCAATCAGAAACTTATATAGAAATGCCTCTGTGTATATCACAGGTTATGCTACTTGAAAACATGGCAATTGAATGGTAAAAGAGTGACAGTGCGTTCAAGGCGACACCTTCCGGATATTGAACAGCCCACGCATGGAGAAAACGGCATGAGAGAAACGATCCTACTGGTTGATGATGAAGAGATGATTCGCGATTTGCTTTCGTCCGCTCTGGAGCAGGAGGGGTATATTTGTCTGCAGGCGTCCAATGTCGACGAAGCATTTGTGATATTGGGTAAGCAGCCGGTTGACCTCGTTATTTCAGACATCATGATGCCGGGAAGAAGCGGTGTTGAACTACTGCGTGACCTTAAAAAAATTAGTCCGGAAATTGCGGTGCTTATGATTACCGGACTCTCCGATATGAAAACTGCAATGGAATGTGTACACCTCGGCGCTGACGACTACATAACGAAACCATTCGGTATCAGTCGCGTGGTGTTAACCGTAAAAAATATGATCGAACGTCGTTGTCTTGCTCTTGAAAAAAAACATTATCAGGTAAGCCTTGAGTTCAAAGTCATGGAGCAGACAGCTCAGATTCGGAAAACAATGAATGAGCTTTCAACTGCGTACGACAACACCTTGACCGCCTTGGTAAAAGCGCTTGATGCTCGTGAGAAGGAAGTTGGATCACATTCTGAACGGGTTATGAATTTTGCCGCGTTTCTTGGCGGAAAGCTCGGGATTGCTGGCAGAGATCTTCAAGAGCTTGCAAAAGGAGCACTTCTTCATGATATCGGTAAAATTGGCATATCTGACAATATACTGCTTAAACCGGGGAAACTTGATGACAATGAATGGATTGAGATGCGTAAACATCCGCAGGTTGGCTATGCAATCTTATCCGAAATAGATTTTTTAAAAATACCGGCAGAGATTATCCTCGGACATCATGAACGCTTTGATGGGGAGGGCTACCCAAAGCAGCTCAAAGGGGAACAAATTCCGATCGGGGCCCGCATCTTCTCTGTTGTCGACACACTCGATGCAATGACATCAGATCGCCCGTACCGCAAGGCTCTCCCTTTTGACATGGTTCTTACCGAAATAATAAAATATCGGGGGAGCCAATTTGATCCGGCTATAGCCGACCTGTTTTTATCGATTCCCCGCAAACATTGGGAAGATTGTGCCGGGAAGCAATTTATATAACAACGGGGCCAGACTAATCTGAACCCCGATGTCGCAACATGTATATGATAGTGCCGACTGCTTACTCCTCATCCTGCCACCCGGTTTCCTCACCACGGTCAAAATTTCCCCTCTCAAGCTCGTCATCTTCCTCATCATAATCATAACCGTCGCCATCATACGCTTCCGAATCATCAGGTTCTTCAAAAACATACCGTTCCGGAGACCTGAGTTCATCATCTGCTATCTTTTCGAAGCGACGCAACAAAACCGGGTCAGAACAAAAGCGGTCGGCTTTATGACGACATGAGTCAAGCGTACACAGGTCAAAGAGTTGAACCTCACTGCAGAGGCGCTGCGGCAGAAGATCGGGGATGTTATCCGAGTCCGGCATGCTGGTTACCTCTCACTCTTCGCTCTTCAAAAACTCAGCAGCCCTGGCAACATCATCCTTGCAGCCGATATATACCGGACAGCGTTGTTCAAGGCCCTCAGGAACAATATCAAGGATCGGGATGTCACCATTTGTCGCGGCGCCTCCGGCCTGTTCGATCAGAAACGCCATCGGGTTAAGTTCAAACAACAGGCGCAGTTTACCATTCGGCGAATCACTGAGTGCCGGGTACATGAACACGCCATTTCCCTTCATCAGGATCTGATTAAAATCAGGCACAAATCCGCCGGAATATCGAAGCTTTGCACCCTTATCTTCCAAGTAACGGATGAATTTTTCATTCCCGGCGTTGTATTTTTTTCTGAGCCCTCCGGGAGAATACATAGTGCCGGAAGACTGCATCCGGACATTTTCGCGGGTAAGCGTGTACTCCATCAGCTGGTTCATCGTGAATTCGAAAACCCCTTTGCCAACCGAATACACAAGAGAAACGCGCGGGCCATACAGGATGTAAATCGAACCTATCATCTTTCGGCCGGGTTGAAGCAGATCATTCCCCTGATATATGCCGACAATAGTGCCGACAGCAAGATTGACATCAACCAGAGACGAGCCATCCAAAGGATCGTAGGCTACTGAAAACATCCCCTGCGGATTACTCGTTACCTGAAATATTTCCTCCATCTCTTCTGATGCAATATTGCACACGACCCCTGAATGCTGAAGACGTTTGCGCATGATACGATCAGAGAGAACGTCGAGAGCAAGCTGCTCTTCGCCATAAAGGTTAGAGGTACCGGCGACGCCAAGTTCACCGGTACGTACGGCGTTGATCACGTATTTACTCGCTTCGGCGATCTCACAGATAAGATGGACAAGGTTGCCGCTGATATTCTGATCACGCAGATGCTGACGCAGATCGATCTGAAATTTTGTCTTGCCCGGTACACTGGCCATGATTCCTCCGAGTTGAATTAAATTAAAGCGTTACTGCAGAGAAGATACAAAAAATTACCATTTTTAGCAATATTAAATATTAGAAATGTTTGCATTAAGCTGCCTTGGAACCAGCAGCTCAGCAATAGTTACAAACGGAGTCTTTCCAACGAAACAGTTCATTATCCCCATTTATCGAGCATTGTTCTCAAAAATGCTGCAGCAGCAGGTGAAAGCTCCCTCCCCTCACGATGCGCGGCATAGAATTTACGGGTAATCTGTACCCCGGGAATCCGGACTGTTGTCAACTGTCCACTCGCCAGCTCCTCCGCTACGGCCCGCGCGGAGATGAACGCGTATCCGGCTCCAAGTATCAGCGCACGCCTGATAGCATCACTGCTGGTAAATCTAGCGACAATCGAAAGCGCATTCATGTTAATCCACGTGCCGGAAAGCACCTCTGATATCGCTTTTTGAGTACCGGAGCCATCCTCTCGTGTAATCAGCGGAACCTTACAAAGCGCGGCCTGACTCAGATTGCCCTTTCGTCCTGCGGCCACATACGGCGACGCGGCGCACACAAGGGTGTCCTCGCCCATCTGTTCAAAAGTGATACGGTCGTCCTCAATACGACCTCCGACAAAAGCAAGCTCGACCTCTTCCGCAACAAGCTGGCGCAGTACTGATCGGCTGTTCCCCTGATGGACTTCCAGCAAAACTTTCGGATGCTCTTTAAGAAACGGCCCAAGCAGAGCGGGTATCATCAATGTTCCCGGAATGTCACTTGCGCCGACTCGAAGCGTAACACCTTCCATGCCGAGAAAGCGACGAATGGCGGAGCGGGAACCGCTGCAGTCAGCAAGAATTCTACCGGTACGCGCAAAAAACAATTTGCCCGCTTCCGTCAACAGAGCCCCTTCCCTGCCCCGGTCAAAAAGCCGAACGCCCAACTCCTTTTCCAGAGCCAGAATATGTTGACTGGCAGTTGACTGGGTAATAGCGGTTTTTTCTGCACCCTTGGAAAAGCTTCCGGCCTCGGCAATCGCAACAAAGATTTCAAGTTGCTTTAACGTCATGAACTCATAGTCTTTTTCTGAAGCGGCAGTAATTCATCAAGGACAATAAGATAGCCATCCGGATCAAAACACCACATTTCCTTGACCCCGTACGGCTTGATGTCAAGCGGATAGAGGACTTCGAGCCCCTCCTCCAGTATAGCGTCACGTATGTCCTCTATTTCAGTAACTTCAAAATGCAGCGTAACACCTATTCCTCGCGGGAACATGCTGAAGCGCGGCTCGAGCAGAGGATGGGCCTTAATGACATCCGCTTCTTCCACGAAAACAATAGCCATGCCGTCCATATCGATAACCAGATGGTCCGGAGCACCTTTTGCTGTGAACGATCGCCGGACAGGGAGGTCCAGAATCCCGGCATAAAAAGCCTCCGTTATGACAAGTTGCGAAACGGTCAGCTGAATTGAATGTGGTGCTTGATGTGCTTTCACTCAATCCCCTTATAAAAGAGTGTCACATATCCGGAAAGCCGGGAAAGCCAGTTGGAATAAATCAGTACTCCAACCACTACAAGAAAAATTCCCGTAATAATTTCAAATATGTGGATATATTTTTTAAAGCGATTAAACACTTCAAGAAAACGATGCAGAGCAAGCGCCGACAGAAAAAACGGTACCCCTAATCCCAAAGAATACAGTAACAGCAGCAGAACTCCCTGATAGACCCTTTCTTCCGTTGCAGCCACGGCAAGTATGGCAGCAAGTATCGGCCCGATGCACGGTGTCCATCCTGCGGCAAAAGCTATTCCGACAAGATAACTGCCAACATAGCCAGCCGGTTTGTGTTTAATTGAAACCCGTTTTTCACCTAACAGAAATTTGAGCGGTAGAAGACCGGTCACATGAATACCGAGTAACACCAGAAGAACCCCGCCTACTTTTCTGATGACAGTGGCGTTCTCATGCAGGAATGTACCGATATATGTTGCAGATGCACCCAGCAAGACAAAAACAGTTGTGAAACCGCAGATAAAGCAGAGTGAATGAAAAATTGATTTTTGCCGAATGATGTGTGAAGGATGCTCAGCCTGCAGATCCGCAAAAGAAATACCCGTTATGTAGGTAATATAGGAAGGAATTAACGGTAGCACGCATGGCGACAGAAACGAGAGAAAACCGGCTATAAAAGCGCCGAGATAGGTTACTTCCTGGCTAATCATAGGGCTCCTATTTCATCAACCCTTCAATAAATGAGACCGCTTCAGGGGAGTCCCAGGCAAACCCGCCGATAATTTTTTTGACTAGGACACCCTGTTTGTCAATAATAAACGACTCGGGAACCCCGGTAACTCCATAAGATTTAGTTGAAGTGCCACTTGCATCAAGGTAGGTCGGAAGAAAAAAACCGGTCTCTTTAAAGAAGGACTCTATGGCCGGTTTTCCCCCTTCATCAATCGAAATTGCCACCATCTGAAACGGTTTACCAGCCATGAGACTGTTCAGCTTCATCATTGAAGGTATTTCTTCACGACATGGCGGACACCAGGTTGCCCAGAAATTAAGTAACACTACTTTCCCTTTCAGATCTGACAATTTCAGGGTGCTCCCGTTTGCAATTGACGCAACCGAGACATCCGGAGCCGGACTTTTCTCAACAGCAACAGAACTGGAGCTGACACTATTATTGGGATTATCTGATTTGGTACACGCGGTCACGGACATAATCAGACACACGATAAAAAGATAGATTCTTCTCTGCATGAGACCTCCGGTTATGCAATATTTTTTGTAACTGGGGGAAATCAAGTAACGGGAAGCGATATTATTTGCTGCGAGTGACCACATATTCTGACAGGCTGAGCAACGCCTCGCGGACAGGCGTGTGAGCAAACTGGTCGAGATGGCACTTGCAACGGTCTATATAGTAACGGGCTTTCTCGATGGTATAGTCAATACCGCCGTATTGCCTGACCAGGCATGATACTGCCCGAAAGTCGTCAAGCGACATTTCATCCAACTCCACAACAGAAGCAATCACGGTACGCTCGGAAGCGGTACAGTTTTTTAGTGTGTGGATCAGCGGCAGCGTAATTTTCCCCTCTTCAAGATCATGGCCGATACTCTTGCCGAACTCTTCCTCAGTAGCAACGTAGTCCAGGATATCATCCATCAACTGAAACGCAATGCCAAGGTCCATGCCAAAATCAGCCAGCGCCTTCTGTTGATTCTGCGATGCTTCACCAAGAATTGCTCCTGCTTCACAGGCGGCAGACATCAAAATCGCCGTCTTGGAGCGGATAACGTCCGTATACTGTTCCTCGGTAAGATCAAGCTCGCCCGTACAGAGGAGCTGCATGACCTCACCTTCGGCAATTACCGTCGTTGCATCGGAAAGTACTTTCAGGATATCGAGACTGCCGACGCCAACCATCAGTGAGAATGATTTCGAAAACAAAAAATCACCAACAAGAACAGACGCTTCATTACCCCAGAGTGAGTTTGCTGACGCCAGCCCGCGCCGCAGTGTCGCGCTATCGACTACATCATCATGCAGCAGGGTGGCTGTGTGGATAAACTCAACAACGCTCGCAAGCGGGATAGCTTTATCAGCGGTATAGCCACTCAAACGGGCGGCAAGTAACAACAGAGCCGGACGAATGCGTTTACCGCCACTGGAAAGAACGTACTCTCCGACTTTACGAATCAGGGGAACATCTGACTGCAAATCTTTTCGGAATTGCTGTTCGACCAGTTTGAGATCGTCACCGATTATATTGAGCGCTGCCTGCATGTGATGGTATCCTTATGATAAATTCGTGCCATACTAAAGTATCGGCTTCCGATTTGTCAAAGCATTTATAGCTGGGTTTATCGTGGTTTTGCGTCTGAACGGTCACATCTTTCGATTGCCAGACATGACTTCAGGGTATATGGTGTCCCGGTAATAGATTATTGAAGTTTTACAAAAGGAACCCGAATGCGATTTGATGAACTTCCGATTCCCGATCTGGTGCTACGCGGAATTGCAGAAGCCGGCTTCAGTGAATGCACCCCTATCCAGGAGCAGACGCTGCCAATTACGCTTACCGGGACAGATATTGCCGGTCAGGCCCAAACCGGAACAGGCAAAACAGCCGCTTTTCTGATTTCACTTTTTACCCGGTTACTGGCCAATGAACGACCTGCAGGAAGACCCCGTGCGTTAATTCTTGCACCGACTCGCGAACTGGTCGTTCAAATCGAAGCTGATGCCAAACAACTGGGTGCCCACTGCAGTTTTGCCGTTCAGGCAATTTACGGCGGTGTTGATTACATGAAGCAGAAGAATGCTCTTCTGGATGGCGCCGATATTATCGTTGGAACTCCGGGGCGTTTGATCGACTACCTTAAACAAAAGATTTACAGCTTGAAAGATATTGAAGTGCTCGTAATTGATGAAGCTGACCGAATGTTCGACCTTGGCTTCATTGCCGACCTGCGCTTTATTCTTCGTAAACTGCCACCGTTCGAAAAACGTCAGAACCTGATGTTTTCAGCAACCCTCAACCCCCGGGTCATGGAACTGGCGTACGAGTTTATGAATACGCCGACCAAGGTATCGGTTACTCCTGAAAGCATGACCGCTGAACGGGTGGAGCAGCTTCTGTTTCATTGTTCCCGTAAAGAGAAATTTTCCCTTCTGTTAGGACTGTTACGGCGCGATGGCATGGCACGTACCATGATTTTCATCAACACAAAACGGGAAGGAGAGCACCTCCATAATCTCCTCAATGCAAACAATTTTCCCTGTAAGGTTATTTCGGGAGACGTTGAACAGCGCAAACGGATGAAAATCCTCGACGACTTCAAGGATGGCACTCTGCCGATCCTTATTGCGACTGACGTCGCATCTCGAGGGTTGCATATTGATGGTGTTTCTCATGTTATAAATTATGATTTGCCGCAGGATTGTGAGGATTATGTCCACCGCATCGGGCGTACCGCGCGGGCTGGTGCCGAAGGAAAAGCAATATCTCTGGCTGATGAGGATGGCGCTTTTTTTCTTGAAGCGATTGAAGAGTATATTAAGATCAAGATTCCTACCGAATGGGCTGATGACGGTCTGTATGTCCTCGATTATGTGCGAACGGCACGACCGAAACGGGTACAGGACCTTAAACGGGACAAGCCGGGTAGTGCCAGAGGGGCAGATAGGGGCACAAAGAAACCGCTGCCCCGTGCCAAACCGGCAGCTGCCAAACCGGTCGCCGTAACAGCGGTTGCAGAATCCGGAGAGGGCACCAGCGAAAAGAAAAAACGAAAAAGAAGGAAAAAGAAACCGGCCGGAGAGAAGCCGGTTGAACAATCAGGGCAGGAATAGTCATTCCGCAAGGGGGCCAGCGCCCCCTTTTTTATGGCTGTTTCAAAAACTGTCGATTAACCACATTGACCGGTGAACCTGCGATAAAAGACGCGACGTTGGCAGTCACAATCGCCATCAAACGTTTTCGGGCGGCCAGTGAAGCCCAGGCGATGTGTGGCGTAAAGACACAATTTGGCGCCTTCAGCAATGGGTTATCCGCCAGCATCGGTTCGTGCGCAACAACATCCAGCCCTGCACCTGCAAGCTGCCCTGAGTGCAGCGCCTGCGCCAGATCGCCCTCATTTACCAGACCGCCACGGGCCAGATTAAGGAGAAATGCGCCAGGCTTCATCAGGCCAAGCAGCCGGGCATTGACGAAACCCGAATTTTCCTGGGTCTGTGGACAGTTAAGGCTGACAACATCAGCAGTTGCGAACAACTCTTCAAGCGGAACAAAGCGTACGTGGACCGGTCCGACATCCTGCGGTATGCGAGGGGCATACGCGATGATCTTCATACCAAAAGCCGCACCAATCCGCGCCACTGCCTTTCCGATCGTACCATATCCGACAATCCCCAACGTCAATCCATCCAGTTCCAGCAGCGGCGTTTTCCAGTAGCAATGATCCGGACAACTGACCCAATCCCCAGCCTTCACGGATGCGTCGTGCAGACCGACCTGCTGGGCCAGTTCCAGCAGCAGGGCAAAGGTTGTCTGGGCAACCGACTCTGTTGAATACGCCGGAATGTTTGAGACCGGGATACCGCGTCGTCCGGCAGCCGCAACATCGACATTATTGTAGCCGGTTGCCAACAGTGAGATATATTTGAGCTTCGGCAACGCATCCAGAACAGCTTCATCCAGATTGACCTTGCTGATCAGGATGATTTCTGCGTCACGGGCCCGCTCCAGTTTAAGCTCAGGAACTGTCCGGTCGTAGATCGCACAGTTCCCCAAAGCTTTAACGGAATCCCATGGATTATCCCCGGGATTGATCGTATAACCATCCAGAATTACAATATTGGTATGTTCGGTCATGTCAGTCACGCAAGTCACACCGTTTCAGTTGCCGTTTCAACCTCATCGGCGCCCTCTTCCTGTTCAGTCCCGTCAGCATTCTGCTCGCCCTTACGGGCCTTTTTTTCATCCTTCTTTTTCTGGCGATCCAATTCTTTTTTGCGCTTTTCAAACGAATAATTCGGTTTGGCCATTGGTATTTCTCCTTATATAGGTAGGAACAGACAGGATTTTTTTCTCTTTACCTGCTCAGGTTCCAGCAGCAAAGTAGCACCCGGATGTTATCAAGTCAACCGGTCATCCTCTGTTTTAAGCTGACGACCACTCTGTCGCCCCCATGTCACTGGTTCAGAGGGTTTTAGAACAAATCGCATACACAAGTAAAACGGTATCTACCCATAAAACGTTTCCTTAATTGTCATTTTTGTTGTAAAAGGGTTCGGTTAAATCCTCGGGAATGTGAACCCGTTGTACGACAATTGTCTGCTGTAAACCATATTACCATAGTGTCCAGCATTTCAATCGGGGATAAAATCGTCCAAATTTAATTAAGGTTGTGTCTGTTATGTTCTACAACGAAGAATTTGAAACTCTGCCGCGTCCGGCGCTGGAAGCACTTCAGCTTAAACGGCTTCAGGCGGCCTTAGAGCGGGTTTATGCAAACGTTCCCTTCTATAGAGATGCTTTCAATGCAACAGGTATCAAACCGGGCGATGTGAAATCTCTGAACGACCTGGAGCGTCTGCCATTCACCACCAAACAGAACATGCGTGATTCCTATCCGTACGGCCTCTTTGCGGTACCGATGGAGGAAATTGTACGCATTCACGCGTCCAGCGGCACCACAGGAAAACCTACCGTTGTTGGCTATACCCGCAAGGATATTGATATCTGGTCCGAGTTGATGGCCCGCTCATTTGTGTCTGCCGGAGCAGGCAAAGGAGATATAATCCACAATGCCTACGGGTATGGATTATTTACCGGAGGCCTTGGAGCGCATTATGGCGCCGAACGGCTGGGCGCATCAGTCATTCCGATTTCGGGAGGCAACACCAAGCGTCAGATCATGATCATGCAGGACTTCGGTTCAACCGTGCTTACCTGTACACCCTCGTATGCGCTTTTTATGGCGGAAGAGGCAAAGGTTGAAGGGGTAAATTTCAAGGATCTCCGCCTGAAAGTCGGAATCTTCGGAGCAGAACCATGGTCAGAGGCCATGCGCGGCGAAATCGAGGCAAAACTTAATCTTGACGCTATCGATATCTATGGCCTGTCCGAAATTATGGGTCCAGGTGTCGCCATTGAATGTATCGAGGCCAAATGTGGACTGCATATATGGGAAGACCATTTCATTCCGGAGATAATAAATCCTGATACCGGTCAACGCCTGGCAGAGGGCGAACGGGGTGAGCTGGTTATAACAACCATCACAAAACAGGGAATCCCGCTGATCCGCTATCGCACCCGGGATATCACAAGCATTATCTATGAACCATGCCTCTGCGGTCGCACACACGCCCGCATCACACGCATGAGCGGCCGTTCCGACGACATGCTTATCATTCGCGGCGTCAATGTATTCCCCTCACAGATTGAGGCGATCCTGGTCGGCATCGAAGGAGTTGAGCCGCACTATCTGCTCGTTGTGGATCGTATGGAAAACCTTGATACCCTGGAAGTGCACGTTGAAGTTGATGAGCATATTTTTTCCGATGAGGTCAAGATTCTGCAAAGGCTTGCCAAGCGGATCGAGAAGGAAATCAAGGACAAACTTGGCATCACCTGTTCTGCCAGACTAGTTGAGCCGAAGAGTATCCAGCGCAGCGAGGGCAAGGCGACGAGGGTAATTGACAACCGTAAACTATAGCGGTGAAGCGTGTGGATAAGGGAGTTAGCGTATGAAAGTCGAACAGTTATCCATTTTTATCGAAAACAAATCGGGACGCTTGGCTGAGGTCACCCGCATTCTCGGAGAGGCAGGCATCAACATCCGGGTTTTATCTCTGGCAGACACATCCGATTTCGGCATTCTGAGACTGATAGTTGATAAAGTTGAGCAAGCAAAGTTCGCTCTGAAGGAGAAAGGTTTTACGGTCGACAAGACCGAGGTGGTAGCTGTAGAGGTGCCGGATCGCCCCGGCGGCATGGCAAATATCCTGCAATCTATTGATAACAATCAGATCAATATTGAATATATGTATGCCTTTGTAGAGCGTGGCGGCGGCAATGCCGTAATCATCTTCCGTTTTGATGATACAGAAAAGGCCATTGAAGCGCTTAAGAGCAATGGTTTCAACATTATTGACGGCCAACAACTGTACAGTATGTGACTGACATCCCAGGGTGGGAAGTATAATCAGACGTAAAACAGTGCTTCCGGAGAGTCCTGGCATTTCTTGACAGACATACGCCTAGTGGTACTCTTCAATTACAGAGGCGGCTGCCATGTCATATAAAGTAAAATGCTACATACTGCTCATCCTTATTTTCCTTGCAGGCAGCACTGCTCTTACGTTATGCGGGAGCAACCGTTACCACCAGAGATATGCATCTGGCGTACTTACCGTAGGGGGGTGCCTTGAATGCCATAGCGGTAGCATGGGGAAAACCATAACGCTCTGCACCGGCAAAGAGTGCCTCTATACCAAAAACCATTCAATATTACACCCATATCCCCCTGCAAGAAAGGCGAGAGAATATGCCCCGACCAGCGAAATCATACAAGCCGGCTGTATCCTGGAAAATGGCAAAATTACCTGCCAATCCTGCCATGACTTGACAAAACCGGATCCACATACTATTAAAAACGGCGACCAACTCTGCTTGATTTGTCACATTCAGTTGAAACCAAGGAGATAAGAAAGAAACCTGCGTTATACCTTCGACAAGTAATAATCATAGTTCCCCTCATACACCCGCATTTCGCCATGATCAACTTCAAAAACCCGATCTACCAGTAAGCGCAAAAAATGCCGGTCGTGGCTGACCAGAACGATAGTCCCGCCGAAGTTCTGTAACGTCTCCAGCAGCATCTCCCGGGAACGGATATCGAGGTGATTGGTCGGTTCGTCAAGAATAAGAAAGTTAACCGGGCGGGCAAGGATAGTTGCCAGCACCACCCTGCTCTTCTCACCGCCGGAGATGTTTTCAATGCGCTTGTCAACTGTGTCACCCGAGAAGAGAAAGGCACCGAGCAGGTTGCGGATCATGCCAATGGTCGCAAGCGGCATGCAGTCCTGAAGAGTTTCAAAAATGGTTTTTTTCGGATCAAGCAGATCCATTGCGTGCTGACTAAAGTATCCTATCTCCACATTAGCACCAATTGTCATACTTCCGGCAGTCGCATCGGTCTGGCTGGCAAGAATCTTGAGAAAGGTCGATTTACCAGCGCCGTTAACTCCGACAACAGCAATTTTATTGAGCCGTTTCACCATACCGGAAACACCGTGAAAAACCGGTTTTTCCTGACCATCAGGCGTCATCCATACCTTGCCCAGATTGTCAAAAGCTGCCACATCATCGCCGCTGCGCGGTGGATCGGCAAATCCAAACCGTACGGTACGCTCTTCAGCCGGGATCTCAATCCGCTCGATCTTCTCCAGTTTCTTGACTCGGGATTGTACCTGGGCGGCATGGGAAGCGCGGGCGGCAAAACGTGCGATAAATTCCTCTTCTTTGGCCAGCATATCCTGTTGCCTGTTGTACGAAGCGATCAACTGCTCGCGGCGGATATCCCGCTCCCGTTCATAAAAATCATAATTTCCGCCGTACGTCGTGACAGTAGAGTTGGCAACCTCGATAATCCTGGTCACCACCCGATTCATAAAATCACGGTCATGGCTGGTCATCAGGAGCGCCCCTTTAAACTCGCTGGCGAGCCACTCTTCCAGCCAGATGATCGACTCTACGTCGAGATGGTTGGTTGGCTCATCAAGCAGCAGCACGTCAGGTTTAAGAGTCAGGATACTGGCCAGGGCGATACGCATCTTCCAGCCGCCGCTGAACGATTCGACCGGATGGTTATAGCGGTCTGGGCCGATTCCAAGACCCGTAAGCACCGCCTGAGCGCGTGAATCGAGGTCATACCCTTCCATATGTTCAAACTCTTCAACGGCCGTGCCGTAGCGCTCGAGAAGATCCGCCATCTGGTCGTCGGACTGCGGTTCGCACATCGCCGCTTCCATCTCCTGCATCTCCGCTGCCAGGCGTACGGTAGACCCGCAGGTGGCCATAACTTCCTCGAGTGCGGACCGCCCGGACATTTCACCGACATCCTGAGAAAAATAGCCGATGGTTGTTTTTTTAGGCAAAATCACTTCACCTGAATCCGGCTCCTCCTCTCCGGCTATAATGCGAAAAACCGTTGTTTTTCCGGCACCGTTCGGGCCGACCAGACCGGTGTGTGTCCCGGGCAGAATCTGGCAGGAAGCGTCACGAAACAGGATCTGTGAGCCATGCTGTCGCGTAATATTTGATAGTTGAATCATCTCGAAAACTCTCCGCAATGGTATATTAGTTATACGATATTTTAAGATTTACCCTTCAGTAAGCGGAACCAGCCACACATACGGCACCATACCGTAATTCCAGGCGAGGCAGAGTCGTCGATAGCCGGAAAAGAGCAGTCCTTCGCCGCCGCTGCAGAGGATTATCGGCGCTGTAAGATCAAGAGCTCCGGCACTTTGCAGCGCATCCTCCATTCTGGAATAATTTTTCCGGTAACCACGCTTTGCCCGGGCAAGATACGTCTGATACTCTTCATAGGTGTGATACGAGAGTGCCACAGGAATTCCCTCGAGTATGCCGGCACGAGGATACGGGACCAGAGCTCCACCATTAAAGCGCGAGATTATCAGTTCCCACGTGGCTTCATGTGATCGATACCATTCCTGTTTGGCCGGATGATTAAAAAACTCCCAACGCTCCGCATCAATATCGGGCTGAAGCCAGGTAATACTGAGATTTGATTGAGAAAGCATGACATCTCCACGGCATAAAAAACCACAGGGACAATCCCTGTGGTCGGAGGTACGTAACGCAATGCCAACGGACTACAGGCTTAAATCGGCATGCCCATGGTACAATTCATCCCGCTCCTTTGAGACATCCTCGCTCTCAAGGTACTCTTCAAAACCCATGGTCCGGTCAATCACGCCGCCAGGGGTGATCTCAATTATCCGGTTGGCAACAGTAGAGACAAATTCGTGGTCATGCGAGGCGAACAGGATTACCTCACTGAAGGCAATCAGGCCATCATTCAGGGCAGTAATGGATTCCAGATCCAGGTGATTGGTCGGTTCATCGAGTATGATCACATTTGCGGCGGTCAACATCATGCGCGACAACATACAGCGGACCTTTTCGCCACCCGAGAGGACCGTGGTTTTTTTCATGGCTTCTTCGCCGGAAAACAGCATTCGACCAAGGAAGCCGCGCGCAAATGTTTCACCCTCAGTCGGCGGAGAATACTGACCAAGCCACTCAACAAGGGTCATTTCACGCTCAAAATACTGACTGTTTTCCTTGGGAAAATAGGCACTGGTGATGGTAATGCCCCAGCGGAAGCTGCCACTGTCCGGCTCAAGCTCGCCCGCCAGAATCTGAAATAGTGTTGTTCGCGCAAGCGTGTTACCGCCGACAAAAGCAATTTTGTCATCTTTACGCACGATCAGGTCTAAGTTATTCAACACCTTGACGCCATCTATTTCCTTGGTCAAACCCTGAATTTCAAGAATGATGTCACCGCAGGCCCGCTCCGGCTTGAACACTACGTGAGGATATTTTCGGGATGAAGTCGGCATATCTTCCAGGGTGAGTTTATCGAGCAGCTTCCGGCGCGACGTCGCCTGCTTTGCCTTGGAGGCGTTGGAACTGAAGCGCTGGATAAATGCTTTAAGTTCATCAGCCCGTTCGGATACTTTGCGGTTTTCGTTCTGTTTCTGCTTTAAGTTCAGCTGGCTGGCATGATACCAGAAATCATAGTTGCCGACATAAATCTGAATCCGGCCGAAATCGATATCAGCGGTATGCGTACAGACCTGATTCAGGAAGTGACGGTCATGAGAGACAACAATGACCGTATTGGGAAAGCGGAACAGAAACTCTTCCAGCCAGTTTATCGACTTGAGATCAAGATTGTTGGTCGGCTCGTCGAGCAGCAGCACATCGGGGTTACCGAACAGCGCCTGCGCCAGCAATACGCGGACTTTATCACCAGGCTCCAGCTCTTTCATCAGCTTGGTGCGCAACTCTTCCGAAATCCCCAGACCGTTCAGCAGAACGGCCGCTTCTGATTCTGCTTCGTAACCGTTCATTTCGGCAAAATCACTCTCAAGTTCAGCAGATTTAACACCGTCTTCCTCGCTGAATTCAGCCTTGGCGTAAATAGCGTCGCGAGCAACCATGACATCATACAGCTGTTTGTGTCCCATGATTACCGTGTTAAAGGCAGTTTCCTCATCAAAGGCGAACTGATCCTGACGAAGGACGGCAATGCGCTCGCGGGGACCGACAACGACCTCTCCTTTGTCAGCCTCCAGTTCACCGGCAAGAATTTTGAGAAATGTCGATTTACCCGACCCGTTTGCGCCGATCAAACCATAACAGTTACCGGGGGTGAATTTGATGTTGACATCTTTGAAGAGAACTCGCTTACCGTAGGAAAGGGTGATATTTGATGCTGCAATCATGCTGGTCTGGTGCTCCTTTGAAGTAAATAAAAAACCACAGGGCATGGTGAGCTCTGTGGTTCACGAACAGTTCTGTAATATCACACTTATATACCGATCGGCAATATTTTTTAGCGAGGAGTCTCTGTCACGACACCATCCCCCCCACAACACTTTTCAGAACCTTCTTCAGCAGATCAAAGTTATACGGCTTGCTGAGCATTCCGGCAATGGCAGCTTGCGAAAGCGTGGCGGTTACATCCTCGTCTCCAAAACCGCTGGAGATGATGATCGGCAGCTCGGGATTGAGTCTCTTCAGTTCACGGAACATCTCATAGCCATTCATGATCGGCATGCCGATATCCGCCACTACCAGAGAGATATCAGCTGCGTTGTTCTGATACAGCGCCACCGCTTCCCTGCCGTTTGAAGCCGTGATAACGCTGAACCCCAGCTCCTCCAGCATGGCTTTTACGATCACCGTAACCTGCACTTCATCTTCAGCCAGCAGGATCGTGCCGCTCCCCTTCCACGGTTTTTCTGCTGCCTGCGGCATCGCTTCCTCTGCGGCGGCGATAGTGCTCTGCGCAGGAATAAATATATTGAACGTAGTACCCTCGCCCGGGTGACTGACCAGCTGCAGTGCGCCCTTATGCGCCGTGATGATCCCGTGTACCGCCGCCATCCCCAGGCCGCGCCCGGTAAATTTGGTCGTATAGAACGGCTCGAAAATTCTGTGCATGGTCTCATCATCCATGCCGCAGCCGCTATCGGTGACTTCCAGAAGAAGATACACATCCGGCGGGATCGCGTTACCGAAATAATCAATTTCTGATTGATCGGGCGGAATCACTGCTTTTCCCAGTGAGACAAGAACCACACCGGGCGCTTCGCCGATGGCTTCGGCAGCGTTGATGAGCAAATTCATCACAACCTGCCTGAGTTGGCCGGCATCACCTATGATCGTTGGTGTATGTGGTAAATAACATGTTTTGATCTCCACGTTCTGGCTGATGGATGCTTTCAGCATAAGAACCACCTGATCCACCAACATCCACATAACGATCCGAGTCTGGGTAAGTGTGGTTTTCCCGGCGTACGCCAGCATCAGGCGGCACAGCTCGGCGGCACGTTCAACCGCTTTTTCTATCTGCGGGATATGCTTCTCGGCAGTATCGTAATCCAGTTTTGTCAGACCGCAATACCCCATGATGATTGCCAGGATATTATTGAAATCGTGAGCAATGCCGCCGGCTAACACGCCGAGACTATCCAGCCTCTGGGCCTTCTGAAACTGCCGTTCAAGGAGCAGGGTATGTTCCTCGGCCTGCTTGCGGCTGTCAATCTCCTTCTGCAGCCGGGCTACCGCCTCGGAAAGTTCTTTAGTTCGATCTGCAACCTGCTCCGCAAGAGAGTTGTTGAGCATCTGTAATTCACGGCTTGTTTGCTGCAGCTCTTCGTTCTGCATCTCCAGTTCTACCTGGTGAACCTGCAGCTCGTGCAGCAACCGCTCGACGGACGGTTCACAATCCGGCGTCACTGCGGCAGGGGGATGAGAGGAGACCTTCATCTCAGCCTTTCTGCGCAGTTCGGCTGCAAGGTTGTTGTTATTCTGACTATCGGCCATGGCTTTGATACACCCCCGGTACGTGCAAACAATTAAGCAGCACCGGGCTAGAGTTATAAAAACGGCACCCGGAAATATCCGTACCGCTGTCGGAAGGGATCAGCTCAGACACAATCATCTCTCCAGACACACCCTTCCTGCCTGCATTCACAGGAACTGTTGCTATCAAAACATTGCGGATTTCCTTCTGCAGACTGTATCGCCCGTACCAGGTCGGCCCGCTTCGCCCTGTCAGTTTTCAGGTAATGCTGCACGGCAATTTCCCTGATCTCTCTGCTTTTCATCTGCATCCCCCTTTTCTGCACTCATGTCAACGTCATTATTTTCCCGTAATCACAAACTCTGCTCGCCTGTTTTTGGCCCAGGCATCTTCATCATGCCCCGGATCAACCGGCTTTTCTTCGCCATAACTGATTATTGAGAGCCTGTCGGCGGGTACTCCTAATGTCACCAGATATTTCATGGCACTCCCGGCCCGCCGCTCTCCGAGGGCCAGATTGTATTCGGCGGAACCACGCTCATCGCAATGCCCTTCAATCAGGACGTCCATCGTGCCTCCCGACATCATAATCCCGGCATTTTTTGTCAGGATTTCCCGATCAGGTTCGCGCAAATCTGATTTGTCGAAATCAAAGTGTATCGTTTCGAGTACCGCTTTCTTGTCCGGCTCCTTGGCGATTATTGGCTCAAGAACGACTGCCGTCTTTGTCTCCGGGATTTGCGGCGCAGGCGCAGGCGCGGGAGCGGGTTGCACCGGAGCCGGAACTGCCTGGGCCGGTTCAGGCGCCGCAGTTACAGCGGGAGTAACCGGTTCTTCTGTTTTGACGGTATCTTTCTTTGCGCATCCCGCTAGTGACATGACTAAAAATTGAACCACCAGCAACACACCAATACTTTTTTTCATACAATGCCTCCTATCTGATTAAGTGCTCCACTAAGAAATCAGTGAAGTTTGTGAACATATCAATGGATCAAGATTCCCCATCCCCCGAATCAGCCTGGTCACCCGCATGATGAGCCTCAGTACCTTCCATGCGAACGGTCAAATTCGCCGCCATGGGCACTATCCTGCTCCGAATCACTTGAACAGGGAGGTTTGCGACGTACAGAGGAGGATGCCTCTTTAAGAGGCCAGGCACAGTAAAAGCTGCCGCCGAACGGTATTCTTCCATGAATGCAATGCTCGTTGTCAGTAAGGCACTCAAAGAGATTCCCGAAAACCCATTGCGAATTCAGGTCTGAAGTCCGGCGTTGATCTGCATCACCACGATCACGACCTGACCGGCGCTTGTTTTTTACCGGGCGGAATCGTCTGTCATCCGGGTATTCATCATCTGCGGCACGGTGAGTGTGCTTATGCATGGTCTCCTCCATACGTTTCATGGCCAATAGAGCCTCACGTTGAATGTATGCCAAAGAGCGCACACAAATCCATAGGGCATTTCGGAATGGCTTCTGCAAAAACTCCCGAATTTACCGGAGGTGCAAGATGGGAAGGAGAACGAGTTTGGCTGATTGCGAGGAAAATTATTTCCCGATGGGTGTTAATCCATGCCGGACGGCGTACTTGGTGAGTTCAGCAACAGTGAAAAGATTGAGTTTTTGCATGATGGCCTGACGATGATTATCAACAGTTTTGGAGCAGATGGATTGGAGGTAGGCAATTTCTTTAATGTTTTTGCCATCTGCGATCAGCTGGAGTATTTCCCGTTCACGGGGGGTGAGCTTCTGATACGCAAAGCTAATGTCTTCAGGAATGCATTGCAAAAACTCCGTTACCAGCAATGCGGAAATCCTCGCAGGCAGGTAGGTTTCCCCGCCTGCAACGGTTGTAATCGCAGCAGCCAGTTCGGCAAAAGCGCTATCCTTCAGCAGATATCCGGTGGCGCCGGCTTTTAACACCTCTACGACGAAGAAGCGGTCACTTTCCATTGAAAGCGCCAGTATTTTCGTGCCGGGATACTGCTTCATGATCTCACGGGTAGCATCAATGCCGTTCATAACCGGCATGGTCAGATCCATTACCACCAATTCAGGTTTCAACTCTCCGGTAAGACGCACCGCCTCGGCGCCGTCACCTGCTTCGCCGATCACCTGCGCGGTACCGCCGCTGTTAATCAGTGACCGTAATCCCTCACGAAAAATCTGATGATCGTCTGCCAAAAGAACTGTTATGCTCATACAGGTTCCTTTCCCGTCTCTGCAGGTTCGCCAGCGGCAGCATAATCGTTGCCGTGGTTCCCTTTCCGGGAGAGGATACAACGGCAAATCGCCCTCCCATCTGCTCGATACGCTGCCGTACATTGTAGAGGCCATAGCCGCACATGGAATCTACCGTCAAACTCACCGCTATCTTGTCGGAGCCGACTCCATCATCTTTGACCTGTACCAGAACACATTCATTTTCACTTTTTATCGAAAGTGTTGCGGCCTTGACTCCGGCATGTTTCACCACATTCAACAACAGTTCCCGCACCGCCTGGTACAATGAATAGCGCATCTCGGCAGTCAATTGCACGGCTTGGCCTTCAGAGACAAAGGTAACCGTGAGCGCATAATCGCTTCCCATTGAGGAGCAGAGCCACTTAAGGGTATCCTCGATCGGGGAGCTGTCCAGAAGAGGTGGGCGCATCCGAAACGTGAGCGAGCGGATATCCTTGATTGATGCAGCCAGAAGAGATGTTGCCTCATCTGCCAACGTACGCTTCTCATCGGCAATGATCAAATCCGCAAGCGCGTCGAATTTCATTTTTGCCAGCAATAATGCCTGCCCTACCCGGTCGTGCAGCTCACCGGCGATCCTCTCCCGTTCACGCTCTTCCGCCCAGAGAAGATCAAAAGAAATTTTTTTCATCTTTTCATGGGTGCGGACCAGTTCGGCGGTTCTCTCGACGACTTTCACTTCCAGACCGGCATGCGCTTGAACAAGGTCGATTTCTGACTGTTTGAGCGCGACAAAATCCCAGGCGAGGTTGGTCAGTTTCTCAATTATTTTGATATCGATGATTGTGTAATCGGTAGGTTTATTGCCGACTCCCAGCACCGCAACAATGGCATTATTGCGAACGATCGGCACGACCAGTTCGCGATGTATGGGAACGTGCCCCGGCGGCAGCCCCTTGCGGCCGGAAAGTGAGGCATACTCATTATGAATCAGCGGCTTTTTTTCACGAACACAGTCCGCCCACACCCCGGCCTGCGCAAGTGGCTGGTGCATACCTTTCGTCATATTGGTACAGAAAGTGGACAGTGTATTACTGGACCATGTTTGCAACGTCAGTATTGACTCGTCTGCAGCGACAAAGTGAACAAAACCGATGTGACTGCCGGTCAGAGCCTCAGCCTCATCAACAAGCTTGGTCAACAGCTTCTCAAGTGAATGGCCAAAGGCAAATTCACTGATTCTGAGGCGGGACAACAGCACCTGCTCCACCCTCTTGCGCTCGGTGATATCGAAAACAACCCATAACTCGCCCTCTTCCGCTGGAGTAGCCAGCAGATGTGACCAGAACGAACTGCCGTCGGGAAGCATCATGCGCATCTCCCACGTCTGCACCTCCATTCCGGAATATATTTTTTTATGGTGCAGGCGATAGATTCCCCGATCTTCTCCGTAGATGAATTGAGATATCGGCTTACCGAGCAGACTGTGCTTCTCTACACCAAGCATGGCCGTAACTGTGCTGTTAGCCGCAACGACCACTCCTTGTTCACTGACGGTAAGAAAACCGACCGGAGCCTGGTCGTAGATATGGAGGTATCGCGCTTTTAGGGTCGCCAACTCAGACTGCGCATTGATCAGCTCTTCATTCTGCATCTCCAGTTCAATCTGATGCACCTGCAGTTCATGAAGAAGTCTTTCCGTTTGTTCGGGTGTTCGGCGCACCTGTGAAGCAGCCGTTTGAGCTCTGAACTTCTCTTCGGCCCGATGACGGAGCTTCCGGGCAGATTCAGTCAGTTTTTTTGTCATTGCCGCGATCCTCCAACATCCCGAGAAAACATATCTGTCACGACTGTTCGCACTGTTGGATTATATCACGTCTTCCCGCATCCGCATCCGGGACACCAAAAAAACTTTTATACAGCTCCTTGGTATTACAGCCGATTCAGGCGGTTTTTATAGATATAGTTCGTTCCCTGAAAATAGCCTAACGCATCCAGAAGCAGTTCCTCCTGCGGCTTTATCACCGTAGTTGCTCCATCCTTCCGGACAAAGCTGAAATAATCGGCCTCTTTTTTCGGACCGAGTACCAGCAGCTTGTCGCCTTGAATATAGCCAAGTTTCTGATACGTTGAAATAAAGGCCCGGTCAGTCCAGGGATCTGACGTAAGAATGTTTTTGCCGATAAATGCACTGGTATATTTCATGCCAAGCAGACTGAGAACCGTTGGAGCAACATCAATCTGGCTCATCATGCGATCTACTACCCGTGGTTTGATATGCGAAGGAGCATAAATAAAGAGCGGAATTTCATAATTTTTTACCGGCAACGCCAGTTTTGCCGCACTGCCGGCACAGTGATCGGCAACAACAATAAACAGGGTATCGTTAAACCACGCCTTCTTTTTTGCTTCAGCCAGGAGCCGCCCGATCGCATAATCTGCGTACTTTACCCCGCCAGCCCGACCGGTATGCGACGGAATATCAATCTTTCCCTCAGGATAGGTGAAGGGACGGTGATTCGACGTGGTCATCACGACACTGAAAAAAGGCTTTTTATCGGCATATGAACGGTCGGCCTCTTTGATAACCTTCAAAAAAAGATCCTCGTCACAGACGCCCCAGGCATTGGTAAAGGTTATCTCTTCTTTGGAAAAGTTCGTCCGGTCAATTGCGGTAAATCCATTATGTTCGTAAAAATAGTTCATGTTGTCGAAATAACCATGGCCGGCATAGATAAACTTGTTATCGTAGCCTTTCTCCTTCATAACAGAACCCCATGAAACAAAATTTTCATTGTCAGGCCGTTTCACGATCGAAGTACCGGGTAACGGCGGCATCGAAAGGGTAAGCGCCTCAAGACCACGTACCGTACGGGTCCCGGTTGCATACAGATGCGAGAAGGAGAGCGATTCTTCGCCCAGTTTATCCAGGTTCGGTGTCAGTCCCTTTGTCAGCCCCATAGTACTGCCGAATGCGGTCAGATATTCGGCACTCATACTTTCTTCAATTACCAGGACAATATTCAAACGTTTTTCCACGCCACCCGGTTGAATAATCCGCGAAACCGAGGGGGTATTTTTGTCAATAAATCGGCTCTCTTTTTCCTGCACCATGCTCCTTAAGCGAGCAATAACCGTTTTATCATCCCTGTTGACATAAAATTTATTGAAATCAAGTTCATTATTTCTGAACGCCGAAAAGAGACAATAAATACCGTTTCCTGCCAGCTCGTTCGCATAATTATTCGGCGATATCTGCGAGAGCGACAGATCAACAGCAGCAAATGAAAGCAGCGGCAGAGTGAAAATTGCCGCGCCAACCTTCAGGCGACCACGGATTTTTGATGCATAGGAAAATGATCGTGAAAGGTGTTTTCTAAACGGCAGGAATACGCCGATATTGAGCAGCAGCAGTTAGGCAACATCTTTCGCACGGTGCACCGGTACCATCCACTGCTCATTCAACGGTAATCTTACGGAGTTATCGCGCTGTTCAGAGCAAGTGTTGCAACCGTGTGAGCCACCAATTGCCCAACAGCCAAATTCCATTAATAGCCTATACGGCCAGGCATTTCAGCAACTGCCGGAACAGAATACTCTGTCGCACCCTGTGCGGTCAGTGCCCTGACTTTGTAGAAATAGATATGTTCGGCTGCCGCAGAGGTGTCTGTGTATTCCCGGCGAGTGGCATCAACCGTGGCGACTTGTGCAAAAGGGCCGCTCTGGAATGTTCCCCTGACAATTTCATATCCGGTAGCCTGCTCGCCTCCGGATGGCTGATGCCATGACAAATGCACACCGGACGTGGCAATATTCACCCGCACTCCTGTCGGGACCGGTGTTTGTATCTGCACCGACGAAACCGGTTCATTTAGTGTAGTTGCGGACACCGGTTTACTTGCGCCGTCCGCAACTGCGCAGCCCAGCATGAAAATGCCGCATAACAGTACGCCGGTCCCTCTGAAATACCTGTTCATTGTGTTGCCTCCCCCCTGCATTCTCTGCAGTGCATGATATTACGTTCCTGCGAAAAAAGGCGGGCCCCAAAATGGAACCCGCCCGTAATGGTACCTATGGATCGATGAAACGGTTATAGCTGCGGTCTGTACGGCCGCATCATCTCGTTATCTTCGTGGTCGATGATGTGGCAGTGCCAGACATAACCGGGACCAGTTGTGGGGTCGAAGGCAAACTGATTAACACCGGCAGCGGGTGCACCGGCACCGGTCGTTGGACTGTCAGTCGGTGCCCAGCGGACGAGGATACGGCTCACTTCGCCCGGATACATGACTACTGTGTCTTTCCAGCCGGCTTCATTGGCCAGTGGAGGTACTGCCTTACCCTGGAGGTACGGAGTGATTGCAGGGTTACCGCCAACTGCGCCATCAGCATTCGGTGTCAAGTAGTCGAGCGGCGGGCCGTAGCCGGGGGCAAAAATACCACCAGGAAACAGTTTTGACCAGGCAGCATCATATTTTTTTCCCTGGAACGGCTGGCGATTAACCAGTTGAAACTGTACCAGGTGGAGGTGGATCGGGTGTGCATCTGCCGTTAGATTGATTATTTCCCACTGTTCGGTATCACCAACCCTCGGCAGTTCGCTGGCATAGGTGTCCTGCATCATACCGTCGCCGTAGAGAAACTGGCTGCCGGCAGGTACGGAGCCGTCGGTCGACCGCTTGCCGCTCCATTTAGTGTTGTTTACCAGGACTTCCAGAGGACCGGCCATACCCATTACTTCCTTGAGGGTGAGCTGACGCTTGACGCTCGGTATAACGCTTGCTGTTCCGATCAACGGATTGACGAGACGGACAATTGCCGGCGGTTGGCCGATTCCGCCGCGCAACGTCGCTCCGACAACTGCCGGGTTGAAACTGGCATCGGCCACAGCAAGAGGGGCTCCAACACGGAACTGCATGATCTGACCAACCGTTTTCGGGTCTGCAGGTGCCCCATTGGGGAACGGTGCCTTGGCATTGTTGGTCAACAGGATATTGGTATTGGCGAACGCCGTGAAATCGACAATCACGTCTGCCCGTTCACCCGGGGCAATAAGCAGCGAAGTCAACGGCACCGGAGCATCAAGCAGTCCGCCGTCCGTGCCGATCTGATAGAATACCATCTTGTTGTCGAACTTCAGGTTGTAGAACCGGGCGTTTGAGCCGTTGAGCAGACGGAGGCGATAGCGCTGCGGAGATACTGCCTGAAATGGCCAGCTTTTGCCGTTTACAACGATCGTGTCGCCGAAAAATTCAGGAATCCAGAAGGGATGGGTGGCCGGGTTGAGGCCAAGATCGGGAAACAGCAGTTGCCCGTTAGTGTCAAACATCCGGTCCTGGATAACGACTTCCATTTCCTGGGCGCCGGCCGGAAGATTGAGGCCGGTAGCCGGTACGCCGGTATCGAAAGCATCGCGCAGCAGATAGAATGCGGCCAGACCGCCATAGACATTGGTTCTGGTAGCACCGAGCGCATGGTCATGGAACCAGAGGGTGGTGGCCTCCTGAGTGTTGGGGTAATGGTAAATCGCGCTTCCTGGCGCTGTTGCAGCGGCAGTGGCATACGCTGCTCCGGTCACCCCTGTGGGAGTGAACCACTGGCCGGGACCACCGTCATAGAACGAGGATACTTCGGCGCCGTGCATATGGGTGGACATGGGGACCGGGCCGGCATACGCCGCAAACGAGCCCATTTGACCGGTCGGGTCGGCCCAGTGAAGAGTCTGGTCGACAGTTATGTATTTTTGTAGAATTGGTGGAGTGCCATCTGCTTGCTGCAGATTATTCACATAGGTAACGTCAATCGGAGTACCCCGCTGCGCTTCAACGGTAAAACCGGGGTAGAGCGCCGGCGCAGCGCCTACCTTGTACCCCCAGACGTAAGACCCGGCATTGAAGGGTGGGAGAAGCGGCGCGTACATAGAGGCAGGGAGGACCATCTGTTGGAACTCCTCCGCAGTTACGCTGTAGCCGGTACCGGCCTGAACCCGCGGCGCGGCACCTCCGCTTGCCGGACCAAACACCGGCATAGGTTCGACGAATTTTGGAATGTTCTTGCCAGGGAGCGGGGTCTGCAAAATCTGTGTGTTAGCCAAAGGTGACTGAACATTTACCATCAGAGCAAATGCACCAGCCAGGAATGAAGCCGCTAAGTGTCGATTTTTCATAAAGAGTACCTCCTGTAAGTTTTTTACAGAATCGCTGTTTGTTGAGTATATAACTAGGGGAATATTGCGGTTTATTGCGAGGATGTTGCGACCGTGAGAAAAACCGACGGGATTAGCCGGCCAGAGAGTCTAACTCTTTATTTACCTGGGATTTTTTAAATGCGGAGGGAGCGAGGCCGGCAATTTTTTTGAACTGCCGGTTAAATTCACTTACGTCACCAAAACCGATCATGTAGGCTACCGATGTAATGGATAAGCCACCTTTTCGTAACAATATCTTAGCCCGTTCTATTCGCCTGATGGTCAGAAACTGCATGGGGGTCATGCCGACATGAAGCTTGAAATTGTAACAGAAATGAAATTTGCTCGTCCCTGCCTGCTTGGCCAAATCATCCAGATAAATCCGTTCAGTCAGGTTTTCATTCATGTAGCGTACTGATTTAAGGAGGCCTTCCGGAAGATCTGCGTGCAACTGCACAGCATCGTCATTGTCACGCCATTTGCAAATAGTGGTTGATGGAATCCTGGTGGCAGAATTTGCACGTTTGAGTTTTATCATGCTCAAAATCAAGGGTTGTAACTCACGTATATCAACCGGCTTTTTGAAATACTCACGCGCACCGGCCTTAAAGGCCCTGATTACCACCTCTTCAGAACTGCTATCGGTAAGGAAGATAATCGGCACTGATACGCAACATTTTTTGATCTTACGCAATAAAGAGAGACCAACCTGCGGATTATAACCGGAATCAAGCGCTATAACTGAAAAATCGCAGGATGGCAGTGATTCATATGCCTCCTTCAAATCAGCAAAAAACAGCCGTTCTTCACCGAAGTCCAGCGCCTCGTAAAAGGAGCGATGCATCTTGTCTGTAATAACGCAGATGGAGTCCATAAATTTGGTATAATTTCACTCTGTAACGTTCATTTGCCGGAATTCTGCCGGGAAGTATTCGCACTTCGAAAGCAACAAAAGTGCCAATCTTCTTTGACATCGCTTCGGCGGAATAATTTGATATTAAGACCTTCAGGCAGTTCGAGCTAACGTAGCCTGTTGACTCACTTTCAAGTATGAGCGTTACCGTTATTTTCCAGAGGACAAAAAACTCCAAAATTTTAAATATAATTGAAATAACAAGACCGTGATGTACAATATGTGGCCAAATCACGTTTATTCGACGTGGTTTAATACATGTTATAAAGGATTATCTCTATGAACAGTAACAAATCAACGAGCTATCACTTTTTTATCCCCTACATAGTGCGCGTTGCCGACGTCAACTACGGCGGACATGTCTCGAACGCGGCAGTACTCAGTTTCTTTCAGGATGGCCGCATCGCGTATCTTAAACAGTTCGGCTATTCCGAACTGGATATCGGCGGTTGTGGCATCATACTGCCGGAGGCACATGTACTCTATCAGGCCGAGATGTTTCTTGGAGATGAATTACGCATCGGAGTACGGATCAGCGAACTACGCAATTCTGCGTTCGTCATGGGGTACAGAATAGAGCGGGGCGAAACAGAAACAGCTCAAGGCACCACCAATCTGGTCGCATTCGACTACCAGATTCGAAAGCCGTGCCGTCTGCCGGAACCATTTAAAGAAGTTGTGACACTCTTCGAAGGGTTGGAGGACTAAAGGAATTATTTTGTAATCGGGAAAAAGTAATGCATATCTTGCGAAGGAGTATCCGAAGGGTTTCCGTGGCGACCGTAAGCCAAGGCACGAGATCAGAGGCGATGGGCTACCGGTACAGATCGGGGGATGACTCTGAGAAGTTCCCGGGCAAATTTGCTCACGGTCCAAGCCGTGAGAACGAATCTCCGATGTACCAAAAACAACATATATAAGTACGTTCCGTTCAGTCGTGAACTGTTTCAATTTCCCGAATGTGCGAAAGTCGCGCGAAAAATCGAAGCTACAGCCGATTCAAACGGTTTTTATTAATATAGTTCGTTCCCTGAAAATAGCCTAACGCATCCAGAAGCAGTTCCTCCTGCGGTTTTATCACCGTAGTAGCTCCATCTTTCCGGTCAAAGCTGAAATAATCGACCACCTTCTTCGGACCGAGTACCAGCAGCTTGTCGCCTTGAATATAGCCAAGCTTCTGATACGTTGAAATAAAGGCCCTGTCAGTCCAGAGATCTGACGTAAGAATATTTTTGCCAACAAATGCACTGGTATATTTCATGTCAAGCAGGCCGAGAACCGTTGGAGCAACGTCAATCTGGCTCATCATACGATCGACTACCCGTGGTTTGATATGCGAGGGAGCATAAATAAAGAGCGGAATTTCGTAATTTTTTACCGGTAGTGCCAGTTTTGCCGCACTGCCGGCACAGTGATCGGCAACAATAATAAACAGGGTATCGTTAAACCACGGCTTCTTTTTTGCTTCAGCCAGGAGCCTCCCAATCGCATAATCTGCGTACTTTACCCCGCCATCCCGACCGGTATGCGACGGAATATCAATCTTCCCCTCCGGATAGGTGAAGGGGCGGTGATTCGACGTGGTCATCACGACACTGAAAAAAGGCTTTTTATCGGCATGTGAACGGTCAGCCTCTTTGATAACCTTCAAAAAAAGATCCTCGTCACAGACGCCCCAGGCATTGGTAAAGGTTATCTCTTCTTTGGAAAAGTTCGTCCGGTCAATTGCTTTAAAACCGTTATGTTCGTAAAAATAGTTCATGTTGTCGAAATAACCATGGCCGGCATAGATAAACTTGTTATCGTAGCCTTTCTCCTTCATGACAGAACCCCATGAAACAAAATTTTCATTGTTAGGCCGTTTCACGATCGAAGTACCGGGTAATGGCGGCATCGAAAGGGTAAGCGCCTCAAGACCACGTACCGTACGGGTCCCGGTTGCATACAGATGCGAGAAGGAGAGCGATTCTGTGGCCAGTTTATCCAGGTTCGGTGTAAGCCCCTTGGTACTGCCGAATGCGGTCAGATATTCGGCACTCAGGCTTTCTTCAATCACCAGAACAATATTCAGACGTTTTTCCACGCCACCCGGCTGAATAACCCGCAAAATCGAGGGGCCATCCTTGTCAACAAAGCGGCTCTCTTTTTCCTGCACCATGCTCCTTAAGCGAGCAATAACCGTTTTATCATCCCTGTTGACATAAAATTTATTGAAATTAAGTTCATTATTTCTAAACGCCGAAAAGAGACAGTAAATACCGTTTCCTGCCAGCTCGTTCGCATAATTATTCGGTGATATCTGCGAGAGCGAGAGATCAACAACAGAAAATGAAAGCAGCGGCAGAGTGAAAATTGCCGCGCCAACCTTCAGGCGACCACCGATTTTTGATGCATAGGAAAATGATCGTGAAAGGTGTTTTCTAAACGGCAGGAATACGCCGATATTGAGCAGCAGCAGTACCGCAAGAATTGCAGTCACCGGGTAGGATTCTCTGATGTTGCGAACAACTTCAGTGGTATATATCAGGTAATCAACAGCAATAAAATTAAAGCGGGTGGCGAATTCATCAAAGAACGTGTATTCGGCAACGACATTAAAAAGCATGAGATAGGTAGTGACAAACAGTGCCAAGTATGAGCACCACCTGAACAAAACGCTGTTGAACACCCGATCGGGAAGGATAACAACAATTACTACCAACGGGATGACACAATATGAAAAAGTCACGCAGTCAAAGAAAAACCCGACCGCGTATATTTTAACAAACAATAGCGGCTTCAGATCCAGCTGGGGAAGCGATTTTACCAGTAGAATAGTCCGGGTCAGCACTGAAAAAACAACAATAGTCAGCCAGAATGTGTAAAGCGAATGAAACCTGTTTTTTATCTGCATATGCTAAAGATCCTTATAAACATATAAACATGGAATTGGAATCAGGGCGCAGAGACGGTAATAACCTGGCTCCCCTCACCTCCTGAATTGATAATTTGAAGCTTGAAATCCTTATCAACCGAAGAGTATGGATGCCGTTGATAAATCATTTTTGTACAGTCAACGTATAATAGCTTTTCCCGGTCTGCCGCGTCCTGCCCACCACGTCCGCCAATCCGGATGCCGTCAACGTAAATCGATGAATTCTGGCTGAAGTTATTTCCGGTAATAATCAGTTCATAAAAGTTAACATAATCGCTGCCAACGGTTACCTGGCCAATTTCCGGTTTGGTTGTGACGACCAGCGCCAGCGACTCTGAGCCGTTTTCGGGTGAGTTTTTGACTAACACCTGATGAAGCCCGCCCGCGACAGGTGGAACGACAAACGAGAGAGATTCCGATGAAACCGGCGTGCTGCCTAGTACCGCCCCGTCAAAAAAAAGCATGGAAGATTTGCCGAAGTTTTTGCCACTGACCATCACTTCCCGCTCTCTGCCTGAAGCACAAAAACTGATCTGAGCCGGCTGCAGCGATGTAATTACCGGTCGTAACGGAAGAACCGTAAAATTATACGACCTGCCGATAGTACCGTCAGAACGCTTCAGATAGAGGGCATAAATACCTGCCTCCAACTGTGGCGGGACAATAAATTCAATCTGCCGGGGATCACTTATTCGTACAGCAATTTCCGCACTCCCCATAAAAACAGTGGCATTTTCACCGAATCCGGTTCCGGACAGCGCAACCTTTGTTCCAGGTTCAGCCTGCGCCGGGATAATACTCAGGATAGTAATCGGAGGCGCCAAAGGAACAACGGCAGAAGCAACATCACTCTTCACCCGCTTTGGACGGTCCGCTGCGGCAGCACCTGATGCCAGAAAAAAACAGAATACAATTGTGAACATCTGTACCGTAGCAAGAAGCATGTGTACCCTCCATTCAGTGCGGATCATGTACCGTCACCCTTTAACCGACATCGACATCCAGAGGCCTCCCAGCATAAATATAACATTGGCGCCCCATGCGGCAACAACAGGAGTCAAAACACCGCTGCGGCCATACGAAAGAAGTACCGCATTAACCACAAAATAAGCGAAACTGATCCCGATGCTTGCTCCGATCCCCATACTGATGCTTCCGGAGCGGCTGTTTCGCAGAGCGAAGGGGATACCGAGCAATACCATAATCACCGCAGCAAACGGAGTTGATATTTTAGCATGCATCAGTGTGTAGTAGCGGTACGCCTGATATCCGCCACGTTTCAGATTTTCAGCATACTCCTTCAGCACGCGAATACTCATATTGTCGGCATCACGTTCCAACACCTGTAAATCTTCTATTTTAAGATTGAGATCCACGGCCATCGCCGGAATAACGTTCTCTTTAAACCCGACCGGAATCAGGAATTTTTTTTCTGTTACGTTGTGCAGCATCCATCGCCCATCCTGATAAATCGCCGTATCTGCATCAACTCTGCTGACAGGAATCATGGCCGCATCAACATTCCAGACAACAACACCGCTCAATGTTCGTGTTTTAGGTTCAAACAGCTGCGCCTGAAGAATCAGAGAGTCGGACCTGAACCAGATATTGTTGCGTTTGAAGGTGAGATTATCACCTTTTTTCTTGATCTTGATCCGATCAATCTGTTCTGTTCGGGCATAGGTATAGGGAAGAATTATTTCCGCGTTAAGCAGGAGCAATATACTGGCAACAAACCCCAGTGTCAGCATCGGAAATGAAATTTTCAGCAGACTGATACCACAACTACGCATGGCAATAATTTCACTGTCACGGGACAGAACGCCAAGAGTAAGCAGTGTGGCCATAAGTATTGAAAACGTGGCCGTCCGACTTACCATTTCCGGGAGTTTCCAGGCGAAATACTGTAACGCATCACCCGCATCCGCACCGGCGCGCAAAAAACGGGGAATTTTCTCGATCATGTCAATAACGAGATAAAGCCCGATAAATCCGCACAGGCAGAGTAACAGAAGGCGCAGCCAAGTTTTGGCAATATACCTGTCCAGAAGAGACATATCAGGCTGACCTTCGAAAGAATTCAAGAACCGTCTTCAGCTGTAGTCGGGGCAGACTCTTTTCCAGAGATGCCAACCGCAGAAAATACAATCCGATGGCGATGAAAACCAGGTTAGGAAGCCAAAGAGCAATAGAGCCGGGTAAAAGTCCCTTCTCCGGAAAAGTTTTGGCAACTGACATCATGACATAATAGGCAAGTATGATTAAAATACTGACGGCAAAGCCTCCCGATTTACCGGAACGACGATTCTGTATCCCCAGCGGCACGGCCAGGATTGCGAAAACAAACGAAGCGCATGGAAAGGTAAAACGGCTATGGAATTCAGTTCGATGTTTGCGGCGGATATTGGCCGGGATAGCCGGATCATTCATCTGGCGTATCAGATCCGATAGCCATATGTCTGACTCATTACGAGGCAGTGGAGTACTACTCTCCGTACCACCAACCGTCATACTGTATTCTCCAAAATATACCAACCGGTAGAGGCCATCTTCTCCGGCCATATGAATTGAGCCGTCCTGCAAAGACAATCGCAGAGCATTGCTGCCGGATGTTCCGGAAATGACGCCATCACGGGCAAAAATTGTCATGGGCCGTGACGTATTACGGCCATCATGAATAACAACCCCTTTCAACTGTTTACTCTTCTCTTCATAATGGTCCGTATACATAACGACACCCGGGATATCATCCCAAAAGGTCTTTTCCCTGATTGTAGCAGTGATATTATTCGTTAATACCCGCAGACTAAGCTCCCTGAATGAGCTGTTTCCCCATGGCGCTCCAATCGCACTGACACCAAACGCAAGCAGGACAGCGACAACTGCACAAAAAATAACCGGCGGCATCACCTGATAAAGACTTATGCCGCTGGCCTTGATGACGACAATTTCGTTATCAGCCGAAAGCCTCCCGAAGGCCAGCAGGACAGCCAGCAAAAAGGCCATAGGAATCGTATAAATCAGAAAAGACGGGATGAGATACAGGATCATTTTACAGACATCTGCAAGTGGAACACCGCGAGTCACGACGAGTTCTGTTAACTTGATCAGGCGCCCCATGAGAAGAACCATGGTAAATATTACGAGACCCAGCAGGAATAGCGAGGAAATTTCGCGAATTATGTAGAAGGATAAAATGCGTTTCACAGCGGCGATGATACATGAGTGGGAGAATTGTGTAAAGGGGCGGATGTAGGGGCAATTCATGATTTGCCCCTACATCCGCCGCCAACGACAACAACGCGCAACCAAAGGCTTTGGCGGGGCCGATGAAATGCTTCACTGTTTTGTTTGCTCAGTTTTCTCCCTTTATGGTGAGTAATACATCATCCCCTCGCTTGCGGGGAACAGTGGCCGCCAATCCAGACCAGCAAGCAGCCGACCCGTGCGGCAAGAACAACCGATGAATGGCAAACACGCGTCCCCGGTTCCGGCATCAAACAAGCCACCGTACCGATGGGAATATGAGGATGGTCATAAAAAACCTTTAAAGTGGGTAAATGGGTATTGTGGCATATTTTCACTTGTGCTACTATATTACTCAGGAGATAACCATCATGTTACTACAAACTGACGCCAGACGCCGAATTACACTCCCACCGATAGCTGGAATCAATCCAGGGGATGCCATTGACCTCGAAATACTTGAAGATGGCCGAATCATGCTGATCCCCATCGAACCAGTGCCAAAGCATCAGTTGTGGGCTTGGACTACTGAGGCCAAGCAAGCCATAAGTGCTTCGCTAACGGATCCTCGTCCATCAACCGTTGTAGAAAACGCCGAAGATGCTGCCAAACTTGCCGCGAGGTGGTCAGGTGAAAATTGAGGTGCGACCTGGCTTCGATGAAGCAGTCATGGCAGCAGAACTCTCAACTCGCAAAGCTGCCGCTAAAACGGTGCAATTGCTTCAATCCCTTGATTTGGTGCAGCTATGGAGTCACCCCGGTCTCAATTTCGAAAAACTTCACGGCATGGTAGAACCGTTAACCGGTCAGCAATTATTCTCCCTTCGTATCACCGGCAGTGCTCGCGCTATTACATGCCTTCTCAATGGACCTGTCATTGTTCTGATCAGTTTACATGTTCAGCATGATAAGGCTTACAGATAATTGCGTACGGCATGTTCCCATCTCGGCGAAAACACTTTTTTCTCAGTTGCAAACGACACCGGCATATCTGAAAGGCTGTCCCGGCCATCGTAAGGGCGCTTCTTGCCGCGCCCGCCGGTGATTTGCCGATTCCGTAGGGGCGATACCTTGCGTTCGCCCGGTTTTGGTTCACCCCCGCGCCAACGATAACAACCCACAACCAAAGGCCTTGGCCGGGCCGATGAAATGTTTCACTGTTTTGCTTGCTCAGCTTTCGCCTTCACGGTGAATACTGCATTTCCCTGTGCAAACAAACCGTTTCCCAAGTACATTCGTTAATCTACCAGCTGTGTGCCTTTGCCCGTGACCTCGTTTTGTTTCAATCCTCGCCCGCCCAAATAGGACGGGCGCTCGAGAAGTTGTGTACGTACGTACCAATGAATACCAGTTTCAATCCTCGCCCGCCCAAATAGGACGGGCGCTCTCGACTTTTCTGTACGCAGTTTCTTTGCTTCATCGCTGTTTCAATCCTCGCCCGCCCAAATAGGACGGGCGCTCACCAATGAGACCAATAAAATACCTGATCATTCACGTTTCAATCCTCGCCCGCCCAAATAGGACGGGCGCTCAGGGGCACGCCCTGGTTGATCTGATAGGCATCATAGTTTCAATCCTCGCCCGCCCAAATAGGACGGGCGCTCAAACAAGTCGGTACCCAATCCGCATATATATAAACTGTTTCAATCCTCGCCCGCCCAAATAGGACGGGCGCTCAAGGCGCTGAACGAAAAGCGGATTCACCCGACGCAGTTTCAATCCTCGCCCGCCCAAATAGGACGGGCGCTCACCCGTTTATTGTAATGTGTTTCGGTAGCATCGTGGTTTCAATCCTCGCCCGCCCAAATAGGACGGGCGCTCCAGATGTCGGATCAACGGTGTCTCTGAGGGCGTTGTTTCAATCCTCGCCCGCCCAAATAGGACGGGCGCTCGTATGATCTCGCGTTGTGCGGCGTAGGAGTCATCAAGTTTCAATCCTCGCCCGCCCAAATAGGACGGGCGCTCGCGGTACTTTCGGTTGGCAGGCCGATTTCATCAATGTTTCAATCCTCGCCCGCCCAAATAGGACGGGCGCTCGCCGCACGGCAATTTACGAAAGGAGCGACAACATGGTTTCAATCCTCGCCCGCCCAAATAGGACGGGCGCTCCCAGCCCGACTGCATTGGAGAGTGGTTGTATTCTGTTTCAATCCTCGCCCGCCCAAATAGGACGGGCGCTCTGTCCTATCAAAAAGAGGACAGTTTCCAACAAGTTATTCCACTATTATTGCGAACCTGATTTAACAGTTACCATAGCTTGCGCAACTCACTCCTATTTCACCTCTAACCATCTGATTTTCCAGCGTCGCGAACACCCCCCGTTTTCTGCATGCGCACCCGGTTCGCGCAACTCACACAACCAGCGTCTCTTCATCAAAGAATACTGTTCTGGTTGCACCGTACTCCTCGACACGCTTTTCTCTCGGCTCTGTTAAACGGTAGAGCCGAAGATTATCCAACTCCAGTCTAACCTCTTTCAGCAACCGTCGCCGAAGTTGCTCAAACTTCATCTCGTCCACCTGGCACTCAAAAACCGACTTCTGTACCCGCTGTCCGAAATTCTTGCAGACCTGAGCCACCCGCCGCAGGCGCCTTCTTCCATCGCGTGTCTCAGTATTAACGTCGTAACAGACAACTACCCACATAAAGCACCTCGTAAAAGCTGAAGGCAAATCCGCCTAAATCCCTTTATGCCCAGAGGGTACCTTAAAAAAGGGGGGACTTTTAGACACCCCACTTTGTAAAAGGGGCCGGGAGGGATGTGCCGTTACGCATGCACAAACGGCACGTAACTTTCTAAATCACCCCGCAGATGCCGTGCCAGCAACCTGGCCTGCAAGTGCGGCAACAGCCCGATGGGCGACTTCTCCGCTAACAGCGGATGATCCACCTCCTCCTGCTTACGCTTCTGATAAGACGCAACTACCTCCTTGCGCCCCTTTTCATTCAAATATACCGCACCACCGGGGCGTGGTTCAAAATGCTCAATCGTTACCTGTTTGCGGTTGATAAGCGTAATTGCCAACCGATCAGCCAGAAAGGAGCGGAATTCCTTCATCAGATCAAGCCCCAACGATGGCCTCCCCGGCCTGGGTACATGCAAAAAGCCCATCTGCGGATCGAGCCCGACACCCTCCAGAGCACTGATGCAATCATTCAACAGCAACGTGTAGAGGAACGAGATCAAAGCGTTGACCGGATCAAGTGGCGGGCGGCGATTGCGCCCGTTCATCGGGAGAGTATCCCGCTCCGCCGGTTTCATCATCAACGTAAATACATCGAAATAGGCGGCGGCAGCCTCCCCTTCCAGGCCGCGCACATGATCGGCATCACGGGGTGTTTTCAAATGGAACAAAGCATTCGCCTGAACGTCTGCAGATTTGCGGAGCAGCTTTTCTTCTGCGGGATCGGCTGCCTCTCGGGCGCTTCGCATGAGGACATTACGAGCGTTCTTCACCTTTCCGGCGGTCATGCTGGCGGCAATTGCCGTATTTTTCGTTTCATCCTGTACGGTCTTGTACTGCTCTTGTCTCAGCAGGACATTGCCGCTGGTTTTGCCCACCATTCGGCATTTGAAGCGGCCATTGCGGTCAAGGATCACCACGGCACGACCATCGTCGCCGCATTTGCCGAGGAAAAACGGGCTGATCATAACATTGCCCATGGTCACAATGGAACCAAGATGGTGGAGCGGCACCTGGAGTTTCAGTTCGCCGCCCACTTCCACCCGTACGGTTTCATGATCCAGTGACAGATATGCACCCTGAGTCATAACATAGAGCGTGTTGAGGAGTTGTTTCATGACTTACTCCTTTTCAAACAGTTTTCCGGCTACCCGATTAAACCGCTGCCGTTCAGCAACTATAGAGGGCATACACGATTCTTTCAGGGAACAATCATCGCAACGCTTGTCATTCACCGGCGGCGGCACGATCCGCATTTTCAACATCTCTACCACGGCTGATGCCACATCTTCCACCTGTTGACGCATGGTATCGGTAAAGACGACCTCACGTCGTTCCTGCGAACCGTGCCAGAAAATGGCTCCTTTCGGCACGGAAACAGCAAACATTTCCTCAAGACAGAGAGCCTGGGCGCAGAGTTGGATGGTCTCAGGATTTCCTTTGCGATGCTTCCCCGTTTTGTACTCAACCGGAAAGGGGCAATCACCGTCAAACTCCACCAGATCAGCCTTACCGGTTAAATTCAACCGACGTGACCAGACTGGCAGGGAGCGTTCCATCCGTACACCGGCCAATTCGTGGGAAGAATCATCATGCACATGCTCATGCACGTCTCGTCCCCGCATGGTGTACAGGTTTTCGTCCCAAACCCTTTCCACATGAATCAGGGCGCACTGGCGCGGGCAGTAGGCATAGTGTTCCAGGGCGGAGAGCATGATGGGATCGTTGGGCTCAGGCGTCATGTTATTTTCCGGACTTTCGTTTCGCTTCAATCTGTTTTGCTGCTTCCAGAAAATCACGGTCAACAGGACGCGGCTGAGAATCGATCAACGTGCGATACCGATCATATTCATATTCCGCCTTTGTCTTTGCCGTTTCAGCGGAAATAGTACCGGCATGATCCAGCAGTTCGTGCTCCGAGAGCTTCAAAAAATCGTCCAGCTTTGCAATCCAGTCGCGCATTGTCATGACTTTACGTCTGAGCGCCTGGAGTTCCGCAAATTCAATGTAAGCGTTGACAATGCGGTTCAACGAATAGAGTTCATCTTCAGTCAGATAGTTTTTGGCAATGGCGACATCATCTTTCCGCACAATGCCACCGGGGCGCATAGAGATGAGCCCCATGTGCGGCTTGGCGGAATCCGCCCGCTGATAGATCACCTCTGCCGCCGTCTGGCCGTGGCAGGCCCAGTGCATCTTGTTCTGCACCGTGGCAAAGAATTGCTGCGTCATCTCGGTATTCGGCGAATAGTCGACGCTGGTTGCATAGATATCAAGCACTTTCTGATAAAAACGCCGCTCGGAAGAACGGATATCCCGAATCCGCTCCAGCTGTTCATCGAAGTAATCTTTCTGCCCCTTGCCCGGCGGATTTTTCAGGCGTTCGTCATCCATGGTGAAGCCCTTGACGATATACTCCCTCAACCGCTGGGTAGCCCAGATACGGAACTGGGTGCCACGATGAGACTTCACCCGGTAGCCGACAGAGATTATGACGTCGAGGTTGTAATAGCTGACTTTACGTCGAACCTGCCGCCTCCCCTCATCCTGAACTACCGAGGATTCCTCGGCAGTTCCCTCCGGAGTCAACTCACCTTCCTTGTAAATGTTGCGGATGTGAAGACCAATGGTATCAGTGTCCTTGTCGAACAATTCGCCCATCTGTTTCTGGGTCAGCCAGACGGTTTCGTCCTGCATTCGTACTTCAATTCTGGTGCGCCCGTCCTCGGTCTGGTAGAGGATGAAATCACCGGTGGATGGTGTCATGGCGTTCTGTTTTTTCATGTCAAAGGCCTTTGTAGGGGCGCTGCTTGCCGCGCCCGCCTATAGTTTATCCCCGTGTTTCCGCCCTTATTTTCCGGCTTTGCGTAGGGGCGAACCTTGTGTTCGCCCTGATTTGGATTTCAATACACCGCCTCTTCCGGCCAGACCTTTACTTCAATGCCAGTTGGCAGTTGCTCTTTGTTCACCTCAATCTGGTAATCAGCCTTGCTGCGGGGCAAATCGGAATTTTTCTTTACCGTCACCCGTTCAAACAACCTGCCGGAAAGTTCGTTCCCCAAATGACTGGAATGCTTGAAAATTACCAGCTTACGTGGGTTCATTTCGCCCCGAGCGGCTGCCCGGTCGTGCTCAAAAGCGTTGACAAGTGACTTCCAGAGCAATGTAAGATCTTCTTCGGAAAATTTTGTTTTAGCGGCATCAACGGCTGATACGAAACCATGCATCCGGTAAAGCGCATAGGGGACGGTGGTTTTCCTGCCGAAGGTGGAGGCATATTCCCGGCCCTCCTGTTTTTTTGAATCTTCAACTGTCGTAACTGCACAACGTGTGATTGAATGTTCTGCTTGGAATATGCGGTCTTCGGAACGAGAAAAAGTTAACTGTACCGGCCCTCTGATCGTTCCGGCACCTTTATCACCCGTAGCAAGGACGGCTCCGAAAGTCCTGATATCATAATACCTGTCAGCCAAATTGCCTTGACGTTCAGGGATATTCCCGCCAGAGGCGGAATCTATAACCGTATTCAATACCTGGCCTTGGCGAATAAAAATGTCAAAACGATCTTCAGGGACGTATTTATCAATCTGCTTTGATTTTTCCAGCATCACATAGTTCCTGATCTTGCGCTTGATACAGACATCGGTAACCAGACCTTTCTGATCCTCCGCATCAACCCTGGGAAGATTTACCTGGTCCGGGTCACCATTGGGATTGCCGTCCTTGACGTCGAAGAAAAATACAAAGTCATACCGGTTTTTGATTGCGTCACTCATGGTTTCATTTCTCCTTTATTTGTTGTTTGATCCCGCAAACTGGGCCTGTTTTTGATGATAATATCCAATGGCGAATTGCCCCTGTTCTTCCAATAGAAACTGTTGTGGAAACTTCAGAATATCAATCTCCCCGCACAACGTTTGCAACTCCTTGTCAAGATTGACGGCTGTACCCGGTTGTTCGCTCTTCAGCTTGGTCAGGTGCTTGGAATTCAGGTTGAACAATCTGCCAAACGCTGCCGCCGGTGTTGTCATGGCATAGGTGAAATACTTCTCCCTGATGCCGGCATTTCTGTCTCCGAGAGCCTTGTACTGGATATGTTCCAGCTTCGCAAAAATCTGACCGCAGATGTAGGCTATCGGTTTTTTTCCTTCAACATCATTTTCCATAATCATCGAGCCACCCCCTTTAGTATTTCGATTCAAAATCAGTTTAATGAGCGACGCACGTTCCGCGCTAACGTCATAACGTGCTCGCTGAAGTGCCTTTGACAGAATCAATATCGGGATTGTCGCCTTGTGCAAAGCAGCTTTCCAAAGCGCTACTGCGACCCGCGCAGTTGCGGCGTCTTCCTTGTCATATTCGTAGGTGCCATCGCTCTTCATACGCTGCCGCTGGCAACTTCGCGCCAATGAGTATAACGAAGCGTAATTGGTGTGTATCTTCTTCAAGTCAAAGTCATATTTTCCAATGGCGATATCTCTGAACCATTGAGCAACAGATATCCGGAATTCACCAAGGCTGGTTTCAATCCAGTCCCGCACGGCAATTCGTGCCGCAGCGCCGGAGAGTGTGCATGAATAAAAGCGCTCCGGTTCCAGATAGCGGGCAGCCGTTACTTTTCCTGAAACCAATGATTCAAGCATGATGGCAACTTCAGCGGCAGAGGGCGTATCAAGCAGATCAATTTCATCCAACGCCTGATTGTTGCGGGTCCAGAAAACCATGGCGGTATCCGAACCGAAATTTCTCCGATTGGTATAGCGAAACTGTGGCTTTGATTTCCCTTTCTTATCCGTTACAGATACTTCATTCCCTGAGGACAGGAGCCAATTGAGACCTTCGACATAAGTTTTCGCGCAGTTGGTACAAATTGATGAATTGTTATTTCCTTTCAGCTCATACGACTCAAAGGCATTTTCATTATAGGAAACAAGTGCACATCCAGCCGTTTGCCCATCCGGTACTTTTTTGATCATGCCATGTGGAATGTCTTCAACCGGGTAATCTGTTTTGCCGCAGATGGAGCACTTCTTCGAACTTGCGGCCAATTGTTCCCGTTGTGTGGCCTCATACATGTCAATGACGGCCTGAAGAACGGTATGTTTCTCATGTACCCGTGACGATTCGGAATGAAGTCTGAAGCCTATATTACCGACAAGCCTCTTTTTAACTTTCTTGTCATCAGTTGCAGAGAGCGCTTCGAATTCTGCCAGAGCCTTATTAATTCCGGTCTCGTTGTTCTCGTAAAAAGCGATTACCGGTGCCAGTTCGTCCATGGTTTTGTAGAGTGCAATCTTCTCCAGAAACAATTGATGCTTCTTTTTCGACGCATTACCACCAAAACAAAGAACCTCCTCCGGCTTGTCCAGTAAAAGCCGTGCTTTCCCTTTTTTAGCCGTAATCGCCTCTGCAGGGGTTGGCTTGTCTTCAACAAGTTGCAGACCGTGAAAAAAACCCTCCGGAGTAATCACCAATTCCATCGAAATGGTTTCATCCTTCAATGCGTCATGAACCCAGGCATTATACCCCTTGCCAGCCCTCAACGATTTTCCTAGATCACTCAATTCCTTGATCATACGGCCTCCTCTTCCTGCCGGTTGAACTCATAAATGGCAGAAGAGACTTCACTTCCTAGCGGTGGCCGCATATGCGAAGAACGGATCATCTGGTCATTTTCCGGCACTTCACAGTTCAGCACTCCGTCGCGGATGACCGCCTCAAAAAAGAGCGGTTGGGGTTTACCTGCGTTGTCATAGAAGATATCGAACAGCATGCTGCCGATGGGGATGGTTTCCTGTATGGGCTGTTCATTCCCTTCCGGCGACATGAACTCGGCGGAAAATTCGCGAGTACCCAGATATGGCCTGCGCCAGCACTGCCCCTTTTTAACACGCCGGGGAAAGAGCCCTTCCCTCTTCTCCGTCATGCCGACATATTTCTCATACATCCGCTTGTCGGTGGCATTGTTCATATAAATCGACGCCTCAATGATATATGCCACATTCCGCAACAACACACTGTTGCGCTGCGCCCGTTTTTCCTCAACAACAATCGGATTACGTCCCTGTTTGGAATTGATTTCATTGCGCTTGATAGACATGAAACGAACCGGATTCAGCACAATAATCCGCCTGACATACCACTGAAATTCCGGCTTCCAGAGGATCGAATCCAGCACGCCACGCGCCGCCGACGGCGTCATGCAGGGGTAGGTCATCCTCTCAACCTTAAGGTCGGGTCTGGTAAAACAGGCATAGTCGCCTGTCACCTTCACCCGTACTACTCGATCATCGAGCATATACGCCTCCTTGATCACACCACATACTTATCCACCTCCATTGGAGCCACGGAAATACCAGTGGCCGGGTCATAGTTGCCGTACCAGATTTTAAAACCGTGGGGTGACGTCTTAACATCCCCCCTGTTTTGAAAAATAAAATTCTCATAGGCCTGCACCGTGAATGGCTGCATTGCGCGGTAATCGTCGCGGGACAGGTATTCCTTGTATTGCAGCGAATGCAGCAACTGCCTGCTTTCGTCGTTGTAGTTGTAGATAAACAGCCCCTCGGAGTGATCGTCCAGATAGCGGTAACTGTCATTCACGGTCTCAAAATTGAACTCCTTGCGGGCGTTGTTTATTCCTTGCTGTTTTGTCTGGTCGATATAGAGCGCAAAGACACTGGCGTAGTATTTTTCAAATACGTTATGGCTGTAGAGCTGTTCAATGTCGTTTTGAAGCAACTCCGCCGCGTACCCGGCACAAGCCTGGTAGGTTTTATTGGGGTATCTGGCGTCCTGCAAAACAAACAGGAAAACATTGCCGAAGCCATCCATTTCACCTTCCCTGTTACAGCGCCCGGCAGATTGAATGATCGCCTCCAGCGGAGCCAGCGCCCGAAACACTAGTGGAAAATCAAAATCTACCCCGGCTTCGATAAGTTGTGTCGAGACCACCAAGATTTTTTTCTTCGAGTCAAGACCAGCCTTGATGTCTTTGATTGTCTTCTTTCGATGAACTGGGCACATGGCAGTCGACAGGTGATATTTTGCTTCCCACTTCTCGTCGGATTCCATGAGTTTGAAAAACTCCAGCGCATCCTTCTTGGTGTTGAAAATAACCAGCGCCGATTGATGATGTTCAACTACCGCATCAGTCAACCGGCTAAATGATGTGGGAGCAAGATCATCCAGCAGGTGGTAGGTCACTCGTTTGGTTTTGTCATACAAAATGCCGGGTTCTTCGATGAGTGGCATGATCGTGGTAATGCCATTAAAACCGGGGCGTTTCTCATAGGCCGGCTGGGTAGCTGTGCAGAACAAGAACGATGTCCGCATGACGGCCTGAACATCATTCAGAATGCCTAGGGTGGGGAGGACGATCTCTTTTGGAATGGTCTGCACCTCATCGAAGATGACGACCGACTCGGCTATATTATGAATTTTGCGACACTTGGAAGGTTTGTTACTGAACAGCGATTCAAAGAACTGCACCGTTGTGGTGACAATCACCGGAAAGTCCCAATTCTCAAAAGCGAGCTGTTTTCTTTTTTGTTCGGTGGAATAATCCTCGTTTTTGTCGGTGGCGGTTTTCTGCCCTTCGTTGTAACTGGAGTGGTGTTCAAGAATCCACTCTTCACCGAAGATCTTTTTGAGTTCGCGGGCAGTCTGGTCAATGATACTAATGTACGGCAGGACAATAATGATGCGTTTGAGCCGGTTTTGTTTTGCATGACGTAACGCCCACGACAGCGAGGTCAGTGTTTTACCCATGCCAGTGGGCAATGCCAGCGAGTAACAGCCAGTGGGGAGCAACGCTTTGGCAAGAGACTGGTCACGCGCCATATTGCGGAGCTGATTGATTTCGCCAACTTTCGATTTGGCTGCGAACTCCTCTTCAAGTTTGTCGAGCATGAAATCAATCGGCAATGTCCGATCCGGTCGCAATACCGATTTTTCCGAATCAAAATGTTCTTCCGTGGAAAGCCAATCACTGTCAGTTAGCGAGCTGAAAAGATAGCGAATGAAAAGCTCCCTCTTGAATCCATCCGTATCTAATTTGAGTTGCGGCAACACAAGGGAGGCTTCGTTAAGGCCGTTGTCAGCAAGAAAAGCACTTATTACTTCATCAAAGCCTGCCACGTTATCATGAAGATAAGGATTTACGTCACTTTTCCAAGCAGCTTTATCAGGTAAGCCCTTATGATGTCCATCAATCGCAATTGAAGCATCGCTGTGCTTCAGCTTGCCAGCAAAACCAGCACCCCAGGATGCATGTGGAACACTGCCACGCCGTCCGCCATTTTCAAGATAATTCTGGAATTCAAGTTGGTATTTGCCAAGGTCATGGACTAGCCCAGACAATTTGAACAGGGGCCTATATTCTTCCTGACAGGCAAAGGATTCAGCAAACCGTGCTGTTTCTCGCAAATGTTTAGCCAGCAAATGCTTGTCGTTATTCCCATTTTCCGAATGAGCAAAATATTCCCTCTTCATAACCACTCCATTCACCTCCCCCTCAAACCTGGCGGCCACATGGGGCCGCCCCTAGGCAACACATCAACATCGGGCGCGGCAAGCAGCGCCCCTACGGACAATCTCCAAACCGGGCGAACACAAGGTTCGCCCCTACGTGTCATTCCTCTTTACAGCCACTCCCCCTTCACTGTCGCCCCACACTCTGGACATACGCTCTTGCCATCCTCATCCGACTCTGGAAAATGCAACCCAGTATCGTCATCAATCGCAACATAGCGATAGGTATACAGAGTATTTTCACTCGCGAGACTTTCTTTAAGCACGCAATTCGGGCATTCCAGAAACTCCCGGTCATTGATAAACATCCCAAGCGCCTTTGCCTGCTTCTTGAGAGCTTGCAGTCTATTCGCTAATTTATGCAAAGCATCAAACTCTGCCATACAGACCCCCTACCCCTCTCCGCCTTCCCCCAATAACGCCAATAATCCATCCCACTCTCCAAACCGGGCGAATACAAGATTCGCCCCTACGTTCAAACGTCAACATCGGGCGAATACAAGATTCGCCCCTACGGAATCAATCACATTTCGGCATAATCCGGGTTCTCCTTGTCCTCGGCCCATCTTATTGGGTTCAAGGCGATGTATTCCGAAATGTTCGCCATCTCCTTTTCATCCCGGATGACCCGCTCGTAATAATTGCGTTGCCACAACCGACCCGGAAACGGTGACCATCCGGATTGTTTAACGCCACGAATGTATGCGTTGGTGGTCATGGATTTAAATGCCTGAACAACACGTCCAACGGATCCCGCCGTCGTACCGTAGGGGCGAACCTTATGTTCGCCCCGGACTATGTGTTCGCCCTGATCTATGTGTTCGCCCTTATTTTGCACGTCATCCTGACAATTCAAAGGCGGGCGAATACAAGATTCGCCCCTACAGCCGATGCAAATAATTCCATGAAAATGATTCGGCATTATTACAAATCCACCCTGAATAATTTCCGGAAATTTTGCCTCTAACGACTCCCATGCCTGTTTGACCATTTTCCCTGAGTCATTCAAGACCATCTCACCCTCACAAATATCTCCGAACAGACATTCCCGTCCCTGTGAGCATATGGTAACGAAATACGCCCCGCTGGTGGAATAATCGAAACCCCGTAACCGAATCGAATGACGATGATGAATTTCAGGATTATACAATTGTGTCTCCTGGAACGGGCGCGGCAAGCAGCGCCCCTACACATCCGACAAAAATCTGGCCCCGACCCTACCACACATCCAACCCGCAACAAAGATTTCTAATAATTCTTCCACTGCTCCACCCAGATCAACAACTCCGCACATATCCGCGCCGCCAGACGGACGGTGCAACGCCAGATGTTCGGCAGACCGAGACGAATCACCCCCAGCTCATGCCTGACACCCTATCACAACAATGCGACACAATACGTCATTCGAACAATAACAGACCATTTATTTCCTATCACAAATAAAAAGGCCCCCCGGAAATCCGGGGGGCCTTTACTGTACAGCGTATGCTAAGAGACGACATCAGCCTTGAGCAGACCACTGTCCGTGAAGGTTGCACAGCTCACGAGCCGTTACAGTAGACGCGGTAACGTTGAAAACCGCTTCTGCGACTGCACCCGGCTTGAGGAACTGGCGATATGCCTTGCCGTCGGCAATCAGTTCGATCCATTCGATGTAGTGTTTCTCCTCCATCGGATGAGCGACGCTGCCGACCGTGACCTTATAGCCGCCATCAACTTTTGTGATCACCGGTACATGTTTTTCTTTTGCTGCGTCCACGGTGTTTTCTTTCAGCAGTGTCATCTCTTCACCACAGCAGGTTAGCGATCCGTCGCCTGCATGAACTGTTTCAACAATATTGCCGCAGAGATTGCATTTGTACACTTCAAGTAAATTTGCCATTGATAAAATCCTCCTTTTTTTAGTGATCACCCTGAATGGTGATCTGATGATTACCAGTTTTCGCCCAGTAGTTCGAAATGCGCCTTGGGATGCAGGCACGCAATGCATACCTCCGGGGCCTCCTTGCCGGTGTGAAGATATCCACAGTTACGGCAACGCCAGACTACATCGCCATCACGGGTAAATACCCTCCCGGCATCAATATTCGCCAACAGATCACGATAGCGTTTTTCGTGCTGCTTCTCGGCAACTGAAATCGCCGTCCACGCCGCAGCAATTGCCGGGAAGCCTTCTTCCTTTGCCGTCGCAGCAAACGCGGGATAGAGGAGCGTATGCTCTTCATGTTCGCCATTTGCAGCAGCCAGAAGGTTTTCTGCTGTTGTCGCGATTTTTCCGGCGGGAAAACAGGCCGTTATTTCCAGATCGCCACCTTCCAGAAATTTGAAAAACCGTTTTGCGTGCTCTTTTTCCTGATTCGCCGTTTCCTCAAAAATATCGGCAATCTGAACAAAGCCCTCTTTTTTGGCAACACCGGCAAAGTATGTATAGCGATTACGCGCCTGACTTTCACCGGCAAACGATTTGAGCAGATTCTGCTCGGTTTTGGTTCCTTTGATTGAAGCGGCCATTGTGCCTCCATTTAGTATATTTTTAATACGACAGATATAGTCCTTTATACCGCACTTATACTATTTTGCAAATAAGAAAATAAAAGGGGACGCATTTCTGCGTCCCCTTCTTGAAACAAATTATTGAAACTAAGGAATTATGCCATCTCGCGACCACCTGCAGCCGCCCATTTTTCGAGCATTGCAGTAGTAACTGATTTTGGACGCTCAAGAGCGTAGCCGAGGCCACGGTCCCAAGTGATGTTGGCCATGCAGCCGAGTGCGCGGCCTACACCAAACAGAACGGTGTAGAATTCAAACTCGGTCAGACCGAAATACATCTGAATAACGCCAGACTGTGCGTCAACGTTCGGCCATGGGTTTTTGGTTTTGCCGTGCTCAGTGAGGACGCCTGGAGCAACTTCGAAGATCATGGCGATAACTTTGAACAGCGGGTAGTCTTTGAGGCCGGGGGTGTTGAGGCAGAACTCACGCTGTGAGGTATAGCGTGGATCGGTCTTACGGAGAACTGCGTGACCGTATCCCGGAATAACCTGACCGGCATTGAGTGTATCCCAGAGAGCAGCTTTGATCAGTTCTGCGGTAGGCTCGACACCTTTGCAGTATTTTTCCTGGAACTTGAGAGTCCAGTCGAGAACTTCCTGATTGGCAAGACCGTGCAGAGGACCGGCAAGGCCGTTCAGACCTGCAGAGTATGCATAGTAAGGATCGGACAGAGCGGAGTGAACCAGATGAGTGGTGTGAGCCGAAACGTTTCCGGACTCGTGATCGGAGTGCAGGATGAAGTACATACGGGCAACGTCCTTGTACTCCTCTTTCTGGCCGATCATATGGGCAAAGTTGGCGCCCATATCGAGTTTAGGATCAATGGCAATCTGCTTGTCGTCGCGATATTTCAGGTTGTAAATGAAAGCGGCAATGATCGGAATACGGGCAACGATATCACAGGCATCTTCATACACAGATTCCCATGCGATCATTTTGTTGAATTTGCCTGAGTTATAGAAAGCGGCAAACTTGGAGTCTTTCTGCAGTGTCAGCATAGCTACGGAGAGCATGACCATTGGATGGCTGTCACGCGGCAGTGCGCGAACTGCGTCAAATACATACTGAGGAACAACCTGACGGATTTTCCACTCGGCAACAACTTCAGCTACCTGAGCATCAGTCGGAACGTCTCCTGTAAGAAGCAGATACCAGAAGGACTCAACGGTAGGATATGTCGAACCGGCAGCCTTTGGCAGTGCAGCAAATGTCTCCGGGATGGTCATGCCGCGGAAACGGATACCTTCCTGCGGGTCCAGATAGGAGATATCGGTTACGAGTGAACGGATATCACGGGCACCACCGATACACTGATCGATTGTGACCTTGTCGATAACAACTTGACCAAATTCTTTGACGAGCTTGGCGGTACGGGGACGGTGTTCCTCGATCTTCAGCTTGAGCGTGTCTTTCAGGGCCATTGTTTTACTCTCCTTTTTGTGGTGTGGGGGTTAAACCCGGATAAAAAGCTTTTCGGCTTCCTAACATCTAATCCATCAGTGCTTGGGGGGAGAAACGGGACTCTTTTTTGGCATACTGTATACAATTTCTGCTGCTGTTATACCCGACCGTATACAGAAAATGCAACTAAAATTTTACCCTATGAAATCAGCCCAGAATTACCAGATCCTCACTGGAATGGGTAAGGCGTTTAAGGCCGTTATTACTGAGATAAAAAGTATTTTCAATGCCTATTGCGCCTTCACCGGGAAAGACAATCTTCGGCTCAAACGCGAATGTCATGCCGACTTCCAGCGTCATCTGATCATAGCCCCGGGCAATGAACGGGTATTCGTCGATTTCCACTCCGAGACCATGGCCGATATATGAGACCTGCGCCCCTTTTGCACCCATGAAGCTGTCAACATACCCCATATCACCAGCGCATCTGCAGCAGATGGCATACAGTTCCCCCCAACTCACGCCAACCCTGGCATTATCGATCATTAATGACTGGATTATCAGCATATCATCGTAGGCTCTCCGCAATCGATCTGAAGGCTGGCCAACTGAAAACACTCTGGTTTGATCACTCAGATACCCATCAACACATCCGGCAAAATCAATAATAACCGGTTCATTCGGCTCAATACGCTTCAACCCGGCGCCTTGACCAAAAGAAGAATTAAGACCCATCCCTCCAAGCGGAGCATCAGGGTACGCCGGCACCGCACTGTCAGTGCCGGAAAATATCTGGCCGTAAAAAATATCAGAATTGAAGCCGCGCATACGTATCAACCCCTGATGGCCGCCTTTGCGTGCGGTATATTCAAGCTCTGCGGCTACATCCAGATCCGTCATGCCGACTGAAATAACTTCGCGGGCACGACGATATACCAGATCAACCTGATCAGCGGCATCCTTCATAAGATGAATCTCATAATGAGATTTTATCATCCTGACTTTTCGAATCAGCGGGGTTGCGTCGGTGAAAACAGCACCCGAGTAGAGCGTACGATACCGTTCATAAAAATTTACCGGCAGGACATCGAGTTCGAGTCCGATACGTTTTGGTTCTGAGTATCCATATTGTGCAAGAATTTTTGGTATATCCTTTAATGACGTGAATGGCACAACCTCCTTAAGCCCCGATTCCATCCGGGCTCGCCCCGCGTCTTTGCGCACCATGTAAAGAGGCTGACCAGACGCCGGAACGTACAGATTTCCGTTCTGAACCGTGCCGGTAAAATAAAACAGATCCGCATTTTGCACTATGATAACGGCATCCAGTGATTCGGACATCATATATTCCTGGAGTTTACTGCAACGATATTCCAGCTCTGTAGCGGGGGTCAGACGCATTATGTATCTCTCCCTGTTTAATAGGCATTCATTCGGCAAGTATAACCGAGATAATTCAGTATGCAAGCAAACGGTTGACCAGTCGGTGCAAATTGTCTAGTATCAGCGCCCGACTCGAAGCAGTTGCACCCAATTTAATAAATACGGCGGTACCTTTGTTCATGCGTTCCTATCCTTATACCATAACAATATCATCTGAAAAGGGGGGAGTAGGCAAGACGACGCTCGCTACCAATCTAGCCATATATTTGAAGGCCCTGCGTGAAGATCTGCCGGTGACTCTCTTCTCTTTTGACAACCATTTCACTATTGACAAAATGTTTGAACTGAAAAAGCGAGAAGCAGATGTTCCTGACGTTCATGAACTCTTAATGGGGGCAAAGGCCTGCGAGGTCGTTCAAACAGGCCAGTATGGAGTCGGATATATCCGGTCTTCCACCGAACTTGGTGATATCCATGAACGCTTCAAAGGTCCTATGACCCTGACTCGTATGCTGGCTGAATCCGGCATTTATGGCATTATCATTATAGACACGCGGCCGGATCTTAATATTTTGACCCAAAATGCCCTGTATGCTGCCGACCGTGTGCTGATTCCGGTCAAAGACCTCCCCAGTCTTGAAAACTGTAAAAACATCTTCGCACTGTTCGACCAGCGGGGCATCGACAAAAAATCTCTTGCCCTGATTCCTTGCCTGATCGACTCACGCATCAAATTTGAAGGGATCTTCAAGGATCAGAAGACTCTCCTGCGCGCTTTTGCAGTCAATCGCGGATACCGGTGTCTGGACACATATATATCTAAAAGCCCGAAAGTCGAAAGCCTGAATACCAACCCTGAAGGCAAAATATATCCTATCCTGACCCACGCTCGCGGCACCGAAGTTCACAGTCAATTTATGGAAATATCCCGGGATATCCTCAGAAGTTTTGATGCTGCCAAGGAGTCCAGAGCGTGCCTGTATCACACGTGGCTCCTTGAAAAAGAAGCGAATAAGAAAGAGTCCTATCTTGCTCGACTTGAGGGACTGGCGGAACGCTGTCTTATTTGCGGCGCGCTTCTGACAGATCATTCCGATGATCGAAGTTTTTATTTTGAAACATCGGATCGTTCCGCTCGAGGTTTTCTGCATGGGCATTGCGTCAACAAAATGCTCTGTTCATCACTCTACGGAATCCGGGAAAATGACCCGACCTTTGATGCCGCCAAAGCGCTTGTTGCCGAAAGGGCAACCAGATCCGTATCACTTTTGCTGCCACGTATCAACTCTGAAGAGAGTCGGCTATGTTATCGGCAGTTCAGTATGAGCGGAGAGCAACAGTTCCAGAAAAATGTTGCAATGCCCGGCTTTGAGGCCGGTGAATTCATTGGCATTCATGACCGGTTATATCTGTTGTTGAACGAGGCTTTGGCCGGTTTTGAAGGCGCCTTACGGCAAGACAGCTGGCTGGCTGTCTATCCGGTGGACCCGGTAAATCCGGAGGCTGTACTGCACGAAAATTCATACAAGTCTATCCACCGGATGCAGCAGCAGTTGTCAGAAGCGATCCCGAATATTATTTAGTTTCCGTCCGGAAAAGGTGCTTTTCCCCCCTGGCGGCGTCAATATTCGGCTTTGCTTGTGCGGCGTACCGGTGTACGCCTCCGCGCAAATCCTTTATTTCCTTGCCAGGAGAAAAAATCCCCGCTTTCCAATTTGGAAACAAATAGTTTATGTCCGGAGTTTCCGGACATAAACTATTTGACCAGTTGTGAAGCGGGAACCAGTGTAATACCCTTACCGGCAAGTTCAGGGAGTGCCGCAGCAAGGGCAGCAATAGTTGCCGGATGTGGGTGGCAGATAGCAATGGCTGCGCCGTTTTTTTTTGCCAAACTGACGGCCTGATCGAGTTGGCCGATAATGTAACTGCGATTCTGCTCGTTATCAAGAAACACATTCCGACGTGCAGACCTGAGCCCCAATCGATGTGCGACTTTCCCCCCGACACTTCCCGGTGATGTCACACTGTCAACAAAAAACAGATTACTCTTTTTCAGCATCTGCAGCACAGCTGCCATCTTATCTTCATGCTCGGTAAACTCTGAACCCATGTGATTATTAACTCCAACCGCTCCGGGAAATTTTAGAACAAAACCTGACATCCGCTCTTGAATTTCGTTCTCATCCATCGCCACCAGCAAACCATTCTCTTCCAGACGCTGCGCCGGCCAACCTTTTGACTGCATAGGAATATGGATCATCGTTTCGACCCTGTGTGCGACTGCGTACGCCGCCACCTCGGTGTCAGCCCGCTGACCCGGAATAATCGCAAATGTCAATGGAACATTGATCGAAATGAGAGAACGGGCCTCTGACATGCTGTTCCCCATATCGTCAATGATAATAGCCAAACGCCCTGAACCTCTCTCATTAACCCCGGATTTATCAGCATCCGGAAGGACGGTGGTCGGCGGATAATCACTCAGTTTATTCTGAGTGGGAGGAGCAGTTTCAGGTTGCAGTGGTACGACATCCTGTGGAACCATGGAACGGGGAACGATAGGTTTATCGTGAGAAGTTTCTGCTTTTTGGGGAGATGCCGATTTTTTTTTGGGCGGTGAAAACAAAAAATAACCGGCAATTGCCGTTATGACCAGAGTCAGTATTACCAGGGCAACTATACGAGAGCCCGACGATTTTTTTGCTGTTTTTTTTCTACTTGGAACTGCCATTTTTTGCCGGCAGCCGTGCAGCCTTATCCTCTTGTTTTGCGCCTGACTTCAGTTTCAGCAGCCAGTGGGCAACGAGAATATAGTCATCGAGATAATCCTGTTTGCCGTCGGAATTCACATCATACGCGAGGGTGTTGTCTGTATGGGGTTTTACCAGTTGATCATCCAATGCTGCATCAGACAGAGCGAGTAAAGCCACTCCCACTTGATTGAGCGGTGGAACAGCGACGAGTGTTATTTCAATACGCTCTCCTTTTATAATAATTGAAAGACGTACGTCTGATTTATTCTTCTGCGGCAGCGCATTAAGTTCCCATTTATTGCCGGAAACCTCCCTAATTGACTTCATATTCGCCCCTTTGAGCGAGAAACTTGGAGTGTCGGTTTCATTGGCTAATTCAAGAGCAACGGTCACAAGAGATACGCCATCCGTTACCACAATTTCGGGTGTCTGTGTAACGCCTGCTGCAGATAAAGATTTCCTGTCAAACAGGCTCGCCAGACGCGCTATTGTTCGAACGCCGGTATATGTGCGAAACTGTTCCTGCACACTTTGCGTTGATTTCAGCGCTGCTGTCCAGCGTTCTCCTGCAGCTTTATCTGCAGCAGGAAGAGCAACTGCAGCCTCTTCAGTGGCGCTGATAACTACAGACTCGGCTGGAACATTTTGATATTCAGGCTCTTCCTGCGCTGCATCTTTACGTACAGTATCGTCGACAGTTGTACTTTGATCGCCGGATGCCGGTGGAAGTGTCATATTGGCAACAAAAGACGTTCCTGATTGAATTGTTACAGGAGCGGCGGTACCGGGTGTGGTTGTCATGGCGCCGGCACTGTCTTCAGAACCGTTTTTGACGGCTCCATCCTCACGTTTCTCCGAAGCAGCAGATGAAGAAGAAGTCACCACAGACTGCACCGCAAGCGGAGAACCATTTGCAGCATACACGGCTGGTGGCGGACTAAAATTCGGCTGCCACGCTTGCGGTTTCCCCTTGCTGATAAATGTAATAGAGGCAAGTTCACCGGAACCTTTAATAACACCCGTTGTTATAAAAACAATCCTGATTGAACCCGGCACCGTAACATTCTGGGCTGGAAGGGCACCTGCGGTCATCGCCCCATACGTAACTGTCGGGTTTTCAAGGGCGTCCTTATCATACAGAATCGACAGCTCAATCCCCGCAGCTTCCTGTAAATCAGTTGCGGTAATTGAATATTTTGCCGCTCCGACCGGAACAATAGCTATGGTTCCCGCCTCTCCAAAATCGGAGGCGGCAACCAATCCGAACAGCAGCAGAGTTGAAACAATTAAACGCAGCGTACCCATAGTGCATTTCCTCTATTCAACAAAATTCACTTATCACTGCCCATTGACTTGATCAGCTCCCACCCTTTAAGCAGATCGAGAGCCCGCAACACCTGATAATCATTTTTCAAATTTTCTTCCAATCTGTTTGGTGCTTTTTCGGTTTTATCATCCTTCTTGTCACTCTTTTTTTCATCCTTTTTCGCCTCTCCAGCAGCTGACTTATCATCAGTTTCAAAATGGTTTTCGAGATCTTTTTCGCGCAGATGCATGGAATCTTTTTTGCCGGCCGCTTTAGGAAGTTCGATCGCTTCGACTACAATATCAGGCGTTATACCCTTGGCTTGAATCGAACGGCCTTTGGGAGTGAAGTAGCGGGCTGTTGTCAAGCGGAGTCCGGAATCATCAGACATCGGAATTATGGTCTGAACCGAACCTTTACCAAAGCTCTGGGTTCCCAGAATAATGGCCCGCTTATGATCTTGCAAGGCTCCGGCAACAATTTCTGAGGCACTGGCGCTACCGCCGTTAATTAAAACTACAATCGGATAATTTGCCTCTTTACCGCCTTTTTTTGCAACAAATTGCATTTTAGAATCTTTTTCCCGACCTTCGGTATACACAATCATCTCTCCTTCCGGGACAAAATGATCAGAAACCTTAACCGCCTGGTCAAGCAGACCACCCGGATCATTGCGCATATCAAGTACTAATCCCTTAAGCTCACCCTTGTATTCCTCCCGCATGGTTTTGAGAGCTTTTGCCAGGTCTTCATCGGTTTTTTCCTGAAACTGGGCGATGCGAACATAGCCATAGCCGCCTTCCGACAGATGGAACCGGACGCTCTTAACCTGAATAATATCACGGATAAGAGGGAATTCTTTCGGCTTTTCGAAGCCGTCCCGCATAATGGTCAGAATTACCTTTGTACCCTTAACTCCGCGCATACGTTTGACCGCATCATTGATATTTAAATCTTTGGTGAATTTGTCGTCAATTTTGAGAATCATGTCACCGGACTTTATGCCTGCTTTGAATGCAGGGGTATCCTCAATTGGCGATATGACGGTCAAAACTCCGTCTTTGATGGAAATTTCAATGCCTAGTCCGCCAAAAGCACCCTTGGTATCAATTTTCATCTCTTTGTAGGTATCAGGAGGCATGAATGAACTGTGTGGATCAAGTGAAGAAAGCATACCATTAATGGCGCCATAGACCAGTTTTTTGGTGTCAACTTCTTCAACATAACTTTTTTTGATAATAGCCATGACATCGGTAAACAGCTCGATAGATTCGTAATCATTCCCTTTCGCTTCTGCCGAACTGCGGCGTTGGGAACTGATGATAAAAACAGTCAAAAAGAGTACAATAATGGCGAATCCTGCAATAATTCTTGTTTTTTTACTTCCTGGCACACTCATTTTATTCCTCCGGATATATTTGATGCTTCCTGTATTACTAGCTAACGTACCCACTCGGCGGGATCAACCGGTTTACCCTGATGCCGTATTTCAAAATACAGCATGTTCCCTTTGTTTGAATCCACATCGCCTACCGCCCCTATTGTCTCATGACGTGCCACCTCGGCACCAACTTTTTTTGACAATCGTGACGCGTGGGCGTAGAGACTGAAATAACCGCCGCCATGATCAATCACCATCATATTACCAAAACCTTTAAAATAATCGGAAAAAATAACCGTACCTTCATATATTGCCTTTATTTCGCTACCGGACGAAGCAGAAACCGACAATCCCTTACTGAAGGTATACGAGTTAAACTCGGCGTGTTTATGCTTTCCATAAGATTCAATAATCTCACCATGAACCGGAAGAGTCATTCTCCCTTTTTGCGAAGCAAAACCGCGGTCAGGAACCGGTGGTAACTCTGCAAGTGGTTTCAGCCGTGACCTCGGCTTTTCGTGGCGTGAGGAAAGTTTACGCCTGCTTAGTGCCTCAAGGCGGGTAAGCATTGTCTGCAGACGGGCGGCATTTGCCTGCAATTCTTTCAGGGAACGTTCATAACTCTTGCGATCCTGGCGAACCTTGCCAAGATAGGCAGCCTTTTTGCTTTTTTCAGTTTCAATTTCACGCTTTTTTTGTTCAATACCGGTCATAATACGTTCTTTTTTTAACGCATCACGCTCCAGATTAGATTTAAGGCTTTTGAGCTGGTCAATTTTCAGATTGTATTCGAGGAAAATCCTTTTGTCATTTTCAAGTATGGATTTCATGTAGCGAATATTTTCCGCAAGCTGCGGAAATGACTCTGCAGAAAAGAACATTCGTAAAGCACCGAGTTCACCAGCCTTATACAAGGCCGACAAGCGGCGCTCAATTTCAATCCTCTTGATATGTGCTTCATCTGTTACCCGTTGAATATCACGCCCGGTGCTTTCCAGGCTCGATTCAACACCCTGCAAGTCGCGGCCGAGCTTGCTAAGGTCAGACTGTTTCTGCTCAAGAGAACGTAGAATTTCTTTGAGTTCGGTTGAGACAGCCACTTCCACTTTACGAGTCTTGGTTATGAGTTGTTTCTGTACCCTGATCTCTCGCTTGACTCCACTCAATTCATCTTTAGCGTTTTGCGCAAACGCGACAGATGTAATAACTATTAGTGCCGCACATATACGAAACAGCCGCTTCATCAGTTACACAGTAATAAAGCGTTTCAGCGAAGTAAGGCTTCCGATAAAGCCGAGCAGAGCTCCCGCCAGCAGCAATGTCAAGAGGTGCTCAACCGGGAGAAAACTTAAACCTGAGGCAGCGGGATTAAATGTAATAAAACTGCCGGCATTCTGCAGAAACCCTTCATAGAGGCCATACAAAAGGGCAAGAGATAATGTGGAACCGGCTAAACCCTGAATAAGTCCTTCAAGCAGAAATGGAGCCGAGATAAAAAAACGTGTTGCACCGACGAGAGACATAACCTCCAGCTCGTCACGACGAGAATAAATGGTAAGTTTGATCGTATTTGAAACGATAAAGATTACAGCAATGACCAAAAATCCACCCAACAGGGCACCGAGCAGACGCATGAAATTCAAAAAAGAATTAAAACGGCGTACCCACTCTTCGCCATATTGAACCTCGGTAATTCCGGAAATACGTTTAAGTTTCGTAACAAATTCCTCAACAGAGACCGTATCACGGTAGGAACGCTTCAGAGCTATTTCAAATGATGTGGGGAGAATCTCTGAACTGACACCTTCAAGGAGGGTTTCCTGACCTCGCAATCGGCCTCTAAACCGTTTAAGAGCTTCGTCGCGCGAAACATAGCTGACGCGTGACACACCGGAAAGCTCTGTTATCTTTTGACGAAAAGCAGACTGCTCTTGCCCCGTCAACTCTTTGTCAAAATACACAGTTACCTGTACCCGCTCACTCCAGTTTTCTGTGGCGCTTTCAAGGTTTACAAAAACAAGCAGAAACAGAGAAACGATAAGCAGCGCCAGCGTAATTGTCCCAACCGTCACAACATTAACAAAAACATTCTGACGAATATTTGTAATCGCCCGGGTCAGGTAGAACCCGGCTCTGCCACCAAAACCGTCACCGGCAAGAGAGGGACGCCTAAATGTTCTGATCGTCTCGGGCGGCTTCTTTTTCCACTTGTTCAACGATTTCCCCTTTGCTCAATGTGACAAGTCGCTTATGGCCCTGGTCGATCAAACGACGGTCGTGCGTTGCGACAACCACAGTAGTGCCACGAATATTAGCCTCTTTAAAAATAGTAAGTATCTGGTTTTTATTGGCATCATCAAGATTGCCGGTCGGTTCATCCGCTAAAAGTATTTTTGGGTCGTTAACCAAAGCCCGCGCCAGCGCAACACGCTGTTGTTCGCCACCGGAAAGACACTGAGTAATACTATTGTGCTTAGATTCTATTCCCATCTGCTTGAGAATGTGCATTGTCTTTTTGCCGATATCCACTCTGCCCCACCCCAATACTTCCAGTGTTATGGCAACATTTTCAAAAACAGTACGATTATGCAACAGCTTGAAGTCCTGAAAAACCACTCCGATTGAGCGGCGCAGCAGCGGTAACTGAGACCGTGTCATACGGGTAATGTTCTGTCCATCAACCAGAACCTGGCCGCGATTGGGAGTAAGCGCGCCATACAAAAGCCGCAGCAGTGTAGTTTTCCCTGCGCCTGATGGACCGGTCAGAAAAATAAACTCTCCTTTGCCGATTTTAAGGTTGATATTGTGCAGCGCTGAGGCATCTTGTTGGTAGGCAAGAAATACGTTATGAAGCTGAATCATGGAGCTACCACTCTTTATATGGTGTGCTGGTCGTAGGACTTACCTTGTCTGAACCACTTTTGACATCATAGACTTTTCCGATATCAGCGCCTCCTGTCGAGGCGCCGGAAGAAGTTCCGCCTGAGTCAGAGGAAACACTCGACAGTGGCGGTTCAACCGTTTCCCAGGTCGTATTGTTACCGGTAAAAGGATCTTTAGGAATGTCACGCATATATTCTTTTTGCTTTAGTTCCTCAATTGAATCCGGATATTTGCCTTGATCTGCATAAAACTGATCAATAATATTTCTAAAATTGTAGAGAGTTTCCCGTAACACTGCTTCTCGTGCCTTTATGATCCCCCACTGATAATTCGGCACGGCAACGGCGGCCAGAATGCCGATAATCGAAATAACGATCAACAGCTCAATCAAGGTAAAACCGCGGTAATCACGTGTACGACGCAATTCTGAGCGGGAAAAGCTGTTTATTTGTATATCAGGAAAGTTCACGCTTTTACCATTCATTATACTTAGTACCATCCATGGCCGTGCCGGTTTGTGGTGCAAAAACATCATAGACATCATCTCCACACCACGATGAAGAATCAGGTTCATCCGAATAGCATCGCAGTTCCCAGCCCCACTGCTTTTCATCTTCAGCGCTTTTCGGGTTCAACGGATTCAAAACTTTCCTGCGGAGAAATTTTACCTTGCCCGGTTTTGCTTTATCCGGGCTTTCAACACCATCAACTAATTCCTGAAGCTCTTTGGGAAATCCGTTTCCTGGATTTGCGTTATTGGGAACCTTGTCATACGTTTTTTTAAAGTCATCAATAGCAATGCGAATAATACGAAGGTTTCTCCGAAGTTCTATCTCTTGTGATCTGACGGCGGTATTTCGGATTAACGGCATGACACCGGCTGCCAGAATCCCGAGAATAGTTATCGTCACTATCAGCTCAATCAGAGAAATCCCTCTGTGTGTCCGTAAATAGCGCAACCTATCATTTGACTTACCACCTCTCATGATACGCCCTGTGTATTTTTGTGTGATCATTTTTTTGTGGTGATTCAGCAATAAACTGCCATTCACTGTATTTAGTCGGTTTACCACCAACTCCTGCGGGTTCTGGTGATACGCCTCCAGAACTCGTAGAAGCAGGTGCTGCGGTTACGAGCGGAGCAACACCTGCAATTGCCGGCACGGGCGCAGCAGAAACCATACCCAGGCTTTCAAGAGCGGTATCTTTGAAGTCTGTTCTAAACGGAGTTTTATCACTCTTGCTTGCAACACCGATTATACCACCACCTTGTGTGCCGGAAGGCGCTATAACAGGTGCATTTGTACCCGTTCCGATAATGCCCCTGATAATTGTCCACTCTTTGCCGGTCATAGGGTCCTGATATATTTTTAGCCTGGCACAGTCGGGAGCACATTTCGGGTTACTTTCATCGACTTCCGCAGCATACGATTGCGGAATATAACGAAATGTCTGAAGCATTTTTTCATCTTTCAACAACTCTTTTAGGTCCATAAGTGGACGTGGAGTACGATTATGCGGCATTTGCACCGGTTTAAACGTTGGGTTGTACCAGTTTTCAATCGCCTCTTTAATCTGGCTCCCTCTGAAAAGAAGCTCCTTCTCCTGTTCCCGTTGTTTGATGGTTTTCCACGACTGCCCCACCATACCCAGCATGATCCCCATGATCATCACAATAGTCAGAGCCAAAATGTAGGTGAAACCATTTTGATTCGTGAGGATTTTCATCAGCGGATATCCACCGCCGTGCTGAACGGTAGAATGTTCAGCCCCCCCCCATTCGAAGAGGTGAACATGGTGTTTTTAAAAGCAAAACCTGCCGGACCCTTATTTTTAGCCTTGAATAAAGCCGTTGCAAGCGTGCCGCCTCCGGAGATACCGGTGTTTCCTGTTGCCCGATGCAACGTGACGTTCACCGTTCCGGCAGCAGAATCAGCCTTACCGCCAAAAGTGGTAGGCTTGCCATCACTCTTTAGTAAAGCACCTTCGTTTATTGAAACGAATTCGACAAAATTTGGATCGTAGGTAAGTACAAACGGCGCACTGGCAAGATCATTCGCACCACTTATTTTTATATCAAGACTGAATTGCTGCCCCACTGGCACTGACGAAGGGGCTGCTATCTGCAGGAGGCTCCGCTGAATCGCAGCAGGAGCAGGCTTAGGAACTGCAGTCGGTGCTGCAGATGGCGGGACAGGCGATGGTACCGGCTGTCTCTGAACGGATGACCCCGGCACATTCGATTGAGCTGCCGGAATCTCCGGAACTGGTGTCGGTACCGCCGTTTTTTTAATCATGGGCAGAGGAACAGGAGGTGTATTCTTTGCACCCGATTTTGGCAGAGTGTTATCATCAAAAACAGCTTCCTGATCAAACGAAGAAAGTGGTCTGTCAAGAGACGGATGATCCTCTTTGCCTGAAACAAAGGAGGCGAGACCGGGGAGCGGCACCGGGACCCCTCTCACCAGTCGCGGGGTAATCGCCAGCATCAGTTCAGTCTTGTCTTTTGATGAATTTGTATTCGTAAAAAACGGTCCGATCAGTGGCAGGTCACTTAACAGAAATGTCTTGTTTTTATCGCTGTTCGCTGAGCGTTGAATAAGTCCGCCAATAACGCTGGTCTCGCCATCCTTGAGGCTGAGTACCGTATCAATATTTCGCGTGCCGATGGTTACAACGGTTGTTGCACTATCTTTTCCGCCTACCGTCTCTTTTGTGACAATCGAGCTGACCTCAAGATTCAGTTTGATGGATATTTCATTGTTAAGCTGAATATTCGGCTCGGCATTGACCTTTATTCCAACATCCACATATTGAACGTTAACCTGTGACAGCGTTCCGTTTAAGGTTGTTGTCGTTATCGGCACCCTGGTACCAACGTTGAATTTAGCTTTTTCCTTGTTTTTGACCCTGATTTTAGGGTTTGAAAGCACTTCACCCTTGGCAAGGGTTTTGCCGAAATTAAAGGTCATATTCGGCACCGTAACATAACCGCCATACCCTTTTGTAGAGAAAGCTTTCACAAGATTTGTAATGCCCGCTTCACTGACAGTTGCCGTTGTTCCGGTGCCGCTTCCGGAAGAAACAGTTATACCGGTAAGACTTGTTGCCATCAGCTTATTATCGGGCGAAAACATTCCGAGCTGCACATTGTAATTACTCAACAGTAAACCGATGTTTTCCGCATTCTTGTCACTTATCTCGACAATCTCGACATCAAGCACTACCTCGGCTTCAGGCATGTCATTCGCATCAAGTATTTTTTCTACTACTGCGACAACATCTTCTGTGTCTCTCACTACAATAGAATTTGAATCTTCATTCACATACGCCTTGCGCACCTGTATCATGGTGCGAATCAGGTTGATTGCTTTTTTTGCCTCCATGTAGTTCAGGTGAAACGTACGCAGCACCATATCCTCGTACTGCTTACTCTTATCCGGAGTATTCAGATACACCAGCACCGTCGATTCATTGAGGTTTTTTGTGTTCAGTTTGTTCATGGTAGTGAGCAGATCAAGCGCCTGCTGGAACGAAGCATTTTCCAGTAAAATCGTAATGGGAGAGTCTTTAATCCCTTCGTCGAAAACGAAATTTATACCTGAAAGTTGTGACAGAATTTTAAAAACATCTTTCATTTTTGCATCTTTAAACTTCAGGGTAATCGGTTTGTTTGATTTTAGCCGCAGTTCATAACCTTCAAGCTTGCTCTTGCGCAATTTGGTAACTCGTTCAAGAGCAGCCTGAAATTCAGCGTTATTCGGGAACAGTTCAGCGGCCCTGATATATTGCCGATGAGCATCTTTCAGCTTGTTCCCTTTTTCAAAATCATGCCCTTCTGAATACGCCATCTGCGCGTCCCTGTATCTGGTATATACTTCTATCTGCTGCGCAAAACGACCTTGAGTAGGATCTATCCCCTGTGCTGCCTGAAATTCAACCAGTGCATCAACATAATTCCCTTTTGCCACAAAATCCATCCCCTGCTTATACCGCTGGTCTGCGGCTTTCACGCGGTTATTGAAAAAACGAATTCGAGGCTCGGTAATTGTCGGATCGGCTTTAAAAGAGTCGGCATAACTATACATAGCCGCTTCAAATTTACCTTCAGACTCCAATCTTTCTGCTGTCTGAAAGGAACGGGTAGCAGGAGTGGCGCAGGCTGAGAGCAAACCAAGAAGAATGAGTAACGTACTATGTGAAGCTAGATTCAAGTAGCGCATTGAGTGCGTCTCCTCGTAATTGGATGATTATTTCGCAGTGGAAAGCGGCCGGTTTTCCAGCAATGGGATGACAATTTCATCTCCGGTATCGGTTACCGTCAGCGTTAAAGCCTGATCAGAAATTTCCGTTGCCATGTAACGGACGGCAACCATGTCCCCTTTTTTGACCAGCAGGATATCTCTGTCTTTTGCAAGAAAAATAGTTTTAACCGGTCCATTTTTCAAAAAACCCAAAAAAGTGAAGTGCGCCAGTGGTGCGGTTACTGGCGGAACAAATACCGGTTGTACCGGAGCGGGAGCCGGAACGAATTTGGGCGGCGGCTTAAGCGCTACAGCTTTTTGTTTGACAAGTTTCTGTTCATCAACAAAAACAGGCTTAAAAATATTGCGACGATATCCTTTAAAAACGACAGGTTCCCCGTCAAGCAGACTAATATTCAGTTTTGTGCCATTATCCGCGACACGGGCCGGATTATCAGCAGTGGCAACACCCACCGGCTTTGCCGACTGCGTCGGCTTGCTGGTTAACGTACTGACAGTTTTTAGCCGGGGGATTGCACTATAACTCCAGAGAGCAGCAACCCCGAACAGTATTACCAGGACAAAAAGTATCAGGCGCTGGCGATTCATGCACCACCCCGGAGATACACCGTCAGGCGCACAGCCATGACCACATTTTCAACATATATGTCACTGTTTGAAAAAGTAACCATGTCAACCACAATCAACTCCTGGCTCTTTTGAAGATCTGAAAGATAACTTTTTACGGCAGCATAGCTTCCGCTGACAGAGATGGATAATTGATATGACAGCAACAACTCTTCTTTAATCTGTGTCGGCGTATAACTGATTGCGCCAACTTCGACATTACTGACTGTTGCAGCTTCAAGTAAATCACTTAGAATTCTCGCAAACTCGCGCTTCTCCGGTATTGCTGCTTTCACTTTTTCAAGATCAGCGACACCCTGTTTATAAAGGGTGTCTGCATCCACCTTACCGAAACGGGCTGCTTTCTGGCGCACTTCACTCCATTTTGTCTGCAGGGAGAGTACAGAAGGAAGCTGATACGTTGATATCACCAGACTAAGGACAACATTGAGCAGCAGCATAACAGCAATAGTGCTCAGAAGTCGCCATTTCTGTCGGACTATTTCAAAAACAAGCTGTTTCATTAATTAACGACCTTACAGGAAATCGAAAATTGAATGCCGCGCGTCTTTTCGCCTAAAACAAGATTATGATGGGAAAGAAGCAGGACATTCGTAAAATTTTTCGACGTTTCCAGTGTTTCGAGGTATTGCCGAACCGTTTTAAAGGACCGTGCACGTCCATCAAGTCTCCATTCATCTGTATTTTTGCCCGGAGTAAGTAATGACAGCGCTATCCCTTCCGGAGTAGCGTTTTCAAATAATTCCAGTTTTTTAAGCCAGCTCGAACTCTTACGATTAATGATTTCATTATAAAAGCGAATGCGACTCTTTTGACGACTGAATTCTGCTTCTGAAATCCCACCCGGTTTAGTAGCAAGTTTACTTTCAATAGCGGCTATTTCAGATTTTAAACGACTCTGTTCACCCATATTAGAGGATATGTCAATGGTATTCCAGATAGTGAGCGCAACAAGAAGTGCAATGGTTCCGAAGGCAATCCGGTTGATCAATCGATTGTCAAGATAGGTGCGCGTTGCTAAATTAATTGTGTAACGCATCAGTAACTCCTCAGTGCGACACCAATAGCGGCGGTGCAGGGGAATAGCCGTATCTGGTCACCCGGAGCAGAATTACCCGGCAGGACTACGCCTTTTGTCTCCAGCAGGGTCGGTGTCAATCCGGTCGATTCTACCACCATTTCCAGAAAGTTATGCGCCACGTCAGGAGCCACAACACAGAAAATTGACTGCACCGGTTGATCGGGATGCCGCTCTTTATACACCAGCAATGAGCTGTTAATTTCCATATATACCCTGCGATCAGTTGCCGCAGTCCCTGTCAGATCTTTACTGCGGATAAATTCAGGTATCCCCTGGGCAAAAGCCACTACCGACAGGGTCGTTCCGTAAAATGAAATCAGGATGCAATCGTTATGAAGAGCGAGTCGACTATCAAAAAGACGGCAGAGACTGAACGTATTGCAAGCAATTCCGGCAAGTGAAAGCCCAGCCTTCGTAATAAGATCTTCGTACTGGGAAATAACTGTTCGTGATGCCATTGCCACCAAAAGGGCAAGGTCACCATTATCACGAACGGCCAATTGTTGATAATCGAGATGGGTATCGGCGCTGTCCAGTGGTATGCTCTTCTTCAGCTTCCAGCGGATCAGATCCAAACCTTCCTGGCGGCTCTTGAAGCGGCCTTCGTGATCCAGCAACATGATTCTGCAGACTCCGTCAGGCAAAGAGACCGCAACCCGCGATGATTTGCAGAGCAGCAGATTGTGAGCCGACTTCAGGCCGGACACGAACGCATCCGGATCAAGAATATTTTGCTCCCGGAGTGACACCTGTAATGTATGTGGAGGAAAAGGGGCGGTGGACACACGTTCAACCCGGGGAGATGTTGCCGAGCCGCCGGTCATGGCACACACAACACCACTCTGGTTGATTTCAACACCGATCAGATTATTGGCAAACAACATGGCTCGTCCTGTTCCGGTTACTCAACAAACGTAACACGGTTTATCTCCTTAAGTGTTGTTATACCGGCCGCGAATTTCTCTTCGGCAGAATCGCGCAAAAACAGGACACCGGCATCACGTGCGGCTTGTTTCAATTGGGTTCCGGGAACTTTGGCAATAATAAGATCACGGATCTGGTCGTTAAGTTCCAGAAGCTCTACAATGGCAACTCGGCCTTTATAGCCCGTGCCATGGCATTTATCACAGCCGTGCGCTTCATACAGGGTAACCCCTCGGAACTTTTCCGGGGCAACCCCGCCTTCTAACAGCTCTTCATCGCTGTACTCTATCGTTCTTCGACATTCTGTGCAGACTTTTCGCACCAGCCGTTGAGCCAGAACACAATTCAGGCAGGAAACAAAATTATACGGATCAATACCCATATGAATGAAACGCCCGATAACATCAAAAACGTTGTTCGCGTGTACCGTAGTAAACACAAGATGGCCCGTCAGAGCAGACTGGACGGCAATCTGTGCTGTTTCAGAGTCGCGTATTTCGCCGACCATGATCTTATCCGGGTCATGACGCAGGATCGAGCGCAAACCCTTCGCAAAGGTCAATCCTTTTTTTTCGTTAACCGGGATTTGCAATACGCCCCGAAGCATATATTCAACCGGGTCCTCAATCGTAATAATTTTATCCTCACCGGTATGAATCTCAGACAAAGCGGCATAAAGCGTCGTTGTTTTTCCGGAGCCGGTCGGACCGGTAACCAGCACCATACCATAGGGTTCACGAATTTTTTTCCTGAGCCGTTTTATTTCCCGTTCGCTGATACCGAGGTTTTCAAGCGTTAATCCCTTCAGATCACTGGCAATGCTCTCCTTGTCGAGAATACGGATAACCGCATCCTCACCCAAAGAGCTTGGCATAATTGAGACACGGAAGTCGATCGATTTTTCTCCAAAACGTATTTTAAAGCGGCCATCCTGAGGGATGCGTCGTTCAGAAATATCCAGCTCACTCATAACTTTCAAACGCGAAATAATCGGAGCCTGAAAATGCTGGTCGATTGTATCGTTTGCTTTATACAGCACGCCATCAATCCGGTATTTAATGTCAACACCGTCAAGACCGGTTTCAATATGAATATCACTTGCCCTTTGGCTCAGTGCATCCAAAATTGTTGTATTAATGAGCTTGATAATCGGACTGGTATCATCAGACAGGGTTTCAACCGACAACACCTCTTCACCCCGGTCAGTTTCCTTGACCAGTTGGAGCATAAAATCTTCAGAAACTTCTCGCAAAACCCGACGTGTACCCTCACCCGCTTTGGTAACGGCAAGAATTGCAGAATCAGATGCAATACGGATTTGAACCTGTCGGTCAAGCATCAGCTCAAGCTCATCGAGCTCGACAACGGCAGTCGGATCAGCCACGGCAACAACAATTACATGCGGCTGAATTTCCAGCGGCACAAAATGAAACCGGTAGATGGCATCCGGCGGCAGCTGATTGAGCAGTTCTGAGTCCATCTTGAAATTGCGCAAATCAATATATTCAAGGCCGAACTGCTCCGCCAACGCCCGTGCCAAATCTTCGTCCCCAACAAACCCTTCGTGAACGGCAATTTCACCAAAACGTTGCCGGGTCGTTGCCAGCCTATCCATGATAATAGGCATTTGATCCGGTTTAAGGTTTCCCCGATCCAGCAGGATATTACCGATATTTTTTCTTCTGAAAGATTGCATCGCTATCCTATCCTACCGTACCGGCAATTTTAAAAATCGGAAGATACATCGCAATAATTATTACACCGATAATGACTCCCATTACCAGCATGATAGCAGGTTCTATGGCGGTTGTAAGCAGATGCATCCGCTCCTCAAGTTCATCTTCCAGATAATTTGAAATATCAATCAGCATATCCTCAAGAGAACCGGTAGTTTCTCCCACTCCCAACATGCGCAGGGCCAGGGGTGGCATGATATGAATCCGCTCAAGAGCGGCGGAGAGGCGTCCACCCTCTTCAATAAAGCGGACCGCTTCATAGAGTTTTTTCTCCATAAACACATTATTCAATGTGCCGATTGACATGCGAAGAGATTCAATAATCGGAATGCCGCTGCCGAGAACAGTTGCCAGGGTTCTGGTGAAACCGGCCACTGAATACTTGGAAAACAGGTCGCCTGCCACCGGGACTGTCAGCTTGAAGCGATCGAAGGCATACCGACCGGCTTCTGTACTCTTCCATGATCTGAAAGCGGCAATCAGGCCGATACACACAATGATGCCAAGCACGAAATAACGTCTGACCACCGAAGTAAATGTAATCAATAATTGCGTCAGAGCGGGGAGCTGGGAACCGGAGTCGGTATACACCTGACTGAATGTAGGAACAACATACACTAACAGCAGTGTTATCGCCAGAGAAGCAAAAACAACGAGGATGGCCGGGTAAAATATGGCAGCAATTATTTTTTTACGCAGAACGCCGACTCTCTTCAAATATTCAATGTAGCGGCGAATGGTTTGCGGCAGATCACCGGTACGCTCGCCTGCTCGAATTGAAGCAACATAGAGATACGGAAAGGCACGTCCATGCTTCTCCATTGCAACCGATAGTGCAGTACCCGCCTTTACGTCTTCACGGACCTGGACAAGAACGTCAAATAACGCGCCTGATTCGTGACGCTCCAGAACTGCATCAAGAACCTGCATGATCGGCATACCGGCCTTGAGCAGTACAAGCATTTCCTGATTAAACGTCAGTAGAGTCTTGTTATCAACCTTTTTGCGCTTAATTCCCTTATCAAACAGAAATTGGAACGGCTTCTTTTTAACATCAAACACAAAAAAACCCTGATCTTCAAGATTTTTGCGCAAAACGCTGCCGTCTGCAGCCTCAAAATCTCTGATGAGAATTTTACCGTCTGATGCACCAAGTTTGCAGGAATAAAGGGCCATTGACCCAGATTAATACCACAAATACCGAAATAATAAAATATAAAACCACAGCGTCAATCCGCTATCACATTTCGCGTGAAGGCTGTTATTTTAAATTTTTTATGGTATACAGATCAAGTCTACCGGAGAGCATCTGTTTCCGGATCACTTTTATTCGAGCAAGGGGGCTGTACATGAGTGAAATCGTTGATGTCTACGCCAGAGAAATTCTGGATTCCCGTGGGAATCCGACTCTGGAAGTTGAAGTTTTTCTTGAATCTGGGGCATTTGGGCGAGCCGCCGTGCCATCGGGTGCTTCAACCGGCGAGCGCGAAGCCATGGAACTGCGCGACGGTGACAAATCACGCTACCTTGGCAAGGGCGTTCTGCTTGCGGTAAACAACGTGAACAATATCATCGCAGAAGAGGTTATCGGTATGGAGGCTGATGACCAGGTCGGCATCGACATGAAGATGATCGAACTGGACGGCACCGAATACAAAACAAATCTCGGCGCCAACGCTATTCTGGGCGTTTCACTGGCGGTTGCCAAAGCCGCAGCTGAAGAAGCCGGCCAGCCGTTGTACAAATACATCGGCGGAGCCAACGCCCGCGAACTGCCGCTGCCGATGATGAACATCATAAACGGTGGGTCACACGCCGATAACAACGTTGATATTCAGGAATTCATGATCATGCCTGCCGGTGCTTCATGTTTCAAGGAAGCACTCCGGATGGGCGCGGAAATTTTTCATGCCCTGAAAGGTGTTCTGAAAGGCAAGGGATACAACACCGCCGTTGGCGATGAAGGTGGTTTTGCCCCCAACTTGAAATCGAATGAAGAAGCGTTGGAAGTCATCATGGAGGCGATCGTCAAGGCCGGTTACAAACCGGGCGAAGATGTGCTGCTGGCATTGGACGTTGCAGCTTCCGAACTCTTCGAAAATGGGAAATACACCATGGAAAATGAGGCACAGAAAGTAAAAACCTCTGCTGATATGGTTGATTTTTACGAGAATCTCGTCAACAAATACCCGATCATCTCCATCGAAGACGGCTTGGCGGAAAATGACTGGGACGGCTGGAAACTGTTGACCGATCGTCTCGGCAAGCGGATTCAAATTGTCGGCGACGACCTGTTCGTCACCAATCCGAAGATTCTGAAGGAAGGGATCCAGAAAGGGGTCGCCAACTCAATTCTGATCAAACTGAATCAGATCGGCACGTTGACTGAAACCCTTGAAGCGATCGAAATGGCCAAACGCGCCGGGTACACCACTGTCATTTCGCACCGCTCCGGCGAAACCGAGGACACCACCCTGGCTGACCTGGCCGTGGCGGTCAACTCGGGCCAGATCAAAACCGGCTCGCTCTGCCGTACCGACCGCGTTGCCAAGTACAACCAGCTGCTGCGGATCGAGGATGAGCTTGACAGCACATCCCTCTTCAAAGGACACGACGTTTTCTACAACATCAAAAAGTAGCAGGACACAATTATTGAGCCAAAAGGCGGAGCATGCTCCGCCTTTTGTGTATCCAGAGTCAATCGGGAGGCAACAGATGGGAACAGTCACTACCCTTTGGAACCGCTATCAGAAACATATCTGCCACTGTCCTGAAATTGGACTTGCGCTCGATATCAGCCGCATGAAGTTTTCAGACATTTTTTTTGAGCAGATGGAAGCGGCGATGCAAAGCGCATTTGCCGAAATGACTGCGCTGGAGGGGGGAGCGATTGCTAATCGCGACGAAGGGCGCATGGTTGGTCATTACTGGCTGCGCGACCCGGCGCTGGCGCCTGCAGAAGATGCTACACATGAAGTTAATGCGGCTCTGGCGCAGATTCTGGCCTTCAGCGCAAAAATCCATAGCGGTGCCATCTCCGCTCAAAACGGTGCACTCTTTACCAACATACTTATTATCGGCATCGGTGGTTCTGCGTTGGGGCCGCAGTTTGTAGTCGACGCGCTGGCTTCTCCGCCAGACCGGATGAAGGCGTACTTTCTCGACAATACCGACCCGGACGGCATTGATAAGGTCTTTGCCGAACTTGGGGCAACTGTTGCGCAAACGGTAACGATCGTCATATCTAAAAGCGGCTCTACCAAGGAGACCCGCAACGGTATGCTTGAAGCCAAAACCGTCTACAAGCGGGCCGGACTCGATTTTTCTCAGCATGCTGTGGCGGTGACCGGTGCCGGGAGTGAGCTGGACCGTCTGGCACGGGCCGAAGGATGGCTGGAGCGTTTTCCGATGTGGGACTGGGTCGGCGGGCGAACCTCGGTCACCTCTGCGGTCGGACTCCTCCCTGCGGCGCTCCAGGGGATCAACATCATGGAGCTGCTGCGCGGTGCAAAATCATGTGATACCGCCACCCGCAACCGCGATACGAGACACAATCCGGCAGCGGTTATGGCGTTGATGTGGCACTACGCCACCAATGGTCGCGGCACGAAAGATCTGGTCATGCTTCCCTATAAGGATCGCCTCCTCCTCTTCTCCCGCTACTTGCAGCAGCTGATTATGGAATCTATCGGCAAAGAGTTCGACCGTGACGGAGTGCCGGTCAATCAGGGCCTGACGGTGTACGGCAACAAAGGTTCGACCGATCAGCATGCCTATGTGCAGCAGCTGCGGGAAGGTGTGGCAAACTTTTTTGTCACATTTATTGAAGTGTTGAAAGACCGGGACGGCAGTTCACAACTTGTTGAGGAAGGAATTACCAGCGGAGATTTTCTCTTCGGCTTTTTCCAGGGGACACGCACGGCACTCTATGAGAATGGCCGTGAATCGATGACCCTCACCATCAATCAGCTTGACGCATATTCGGTTGGTGTCCTGATTGCCCTGTTTGAACGGGCTGTCGGACTCTACGCCAGCCTGATCAACATCAATGCCTACCACCAGCCCGGTGTCGAAGCCGGGAAAAAAGCGGCCGGTACGGTGATTACACTTCAGAAAGAAGTCGTGGAGTTGCTGCTGAAAGATCAGCAAGGTTTGACAGCGGAGTCTATCGCCGAAATGCTGGGAAAACCGGAGCAGACCGAGATGGTGTTCGCCATTCTGCGGCACCTGGCAGCTAACCCGGATAGAGGGATTATGCAGAGTGGTGCCGGGGAGATTGCGGAAGTGACTTTTCGGATGGCAGGAGATGCGCTCCAGAGTTCAAGCGGCCATTAGCAATGAGAATGGTATATTTTTTTAGCACGTTATCAAACAACCCGCAATAAGCATGATACAAACCTGACTTACTGTATCTTCCCGGCGTTATCGGACTTTCCGAACAGGTGGCACTTAATATGTATTTCAGTGAACAGTTAAAAAAATTCTATACGTTCTTTGAATCTAAAAGCTGGATATTTAATTTTTTCATTGGATTGGCATGTTCTTTGGTCGTCATTTTGTTAGATGTTACTGACAATCAAGAATATCAATTCTCTTTTTTCTATATGTTTCCGATCGGCTTCACCACCTGGTTTGCAGGGCGGTATTTTGGCGGGTTACTTGCTCTTATTTGCTCTTTTGCCTGGGCGATTGATAATCACACCCATTTATCTCTTGCTCTAATCTGGAACACATTTTCCACCATCGGTGTTTTTCTGACGATCAGTATTCTCGTCAGCAAAGTCAAAAACATGTGGGAGAGCGAGCATCAACAGTCTCGTAATGACTTTCTCACCGGTGTTTTTAATGCACGTGCCTTTCAGGAAATATTGATCCGTGAAATCAATCGCCTCGATCACAACGGAATTCCTTTTTCTCTTGCCTATATTGATCTCGACAATTTTAAAGAGGTCAACGATCGTTTCGGTCATACGCAAGGTGACCAATTATTGAAATTAATTACGAGAAGTCTTATCGACAGTCTTCGTAAGTCAGATGTTATTGCACGCATGGGTGGCGATGAATTTGTGGTGCTGCTGCCGGGTACCAACCTCATGATCGTGCAGGATGTTTTGAACAAGATGCAAAATAGACTTCAAAAAGTTTTACGAGGCGACCGCTGGCAGGTAACCTGCAGTATTGGCGTCGTGACGTGCCTTGCAAAGCCTCTCAACTATGATGAGCTGATTTCAATGGCAGATGATTTGATGTACAGGGTAAAACAAAACGGTAAAAATAATATCCAGTTTGCACAGTATCCACCTGCATAATATGATCATCGATGATCTCTTCAGAGTTATTTCACCATAGAGGCAATCTGGGGGGATGCTGCTTGCTTTGTTGCTAATTCTCAAGCGGCTTTGCGAGTAAGCCCTTCGGTAATGTAGGTTATCGCGAGGGTATTGATGCTGACACCTTCAAGCCGCGCGCGTGATTGCAGGCGGGCGTGAAGGCTTTTGGGGAGGCGTTGTACAAATTTACCGGAGTATGCACCGTAGCTGCCAGGCTTTGGCACGGGTAAGCACTTTGCCTCAAGAGCGGCAATAACAGCGGCAAGAGCTTGTTGACCTTCGCTTATAGCTTCGTCGATGGTTTCACCATCAGCTATGCATTCGTTGAAATCGGGGAAGCTGACCAGATATCCTCCGCCTTCCTCGGCTGTGAGTGTTCGCAGTTCAAATGGATATTTGCTCACGTCTTTCATGGCTCCTCCAATAGCAGCAGAAACTTTTTGATGTAGATCGGCTTGACTCATAAGCGGATAGTACTGAGTATAGTATCATTTCTCAATACAAAAAACCGAATATCCAGAGCGGTATCTTGTTTTTAAAACCCGTCTCAATATCATCCGCCACGACAAAGGCATCCGCCACCCCGCTGACCTGCTTGAAACCTTTCTTTTTGCCACCGATCTCAAATGTATGTTGACCATTAACGATAAAATCGCCGCTCCCGGCGAGCTCAACGGTACTTTCCAATAACAGGGGATGAATACTGTGGGCATTGCGCAATTGATTAACAAAGAACAGTTCCCGCAGCGCCCCGGTATTTACCACATCGGTAATGGCGTACATCAGATTACTGTTTTCCAGCAGAATCTTTTCCGGCTTGGTCAACACCTCATATCCTCTTCCCTGTGAGCGCACGAGATTAAGAAGTTTTGCATCCTGCAATTTTTCCAGGTACTCGTACAGACTGGGTCGGGATATTTCAGTCGCTTCAGCCAGCTTGGCAATATTCGGGACAAAGGGAACACCGGTTGCCAGCAGATAGAGTAACTTCTTAATCTTGGATATCTGTCTCGGCTCGATCCTGTTGACAAACGGGAGATCCACTTCAAGAATATGATTGATAACCTCACGAACTTTGAACTTGTAGAGAACCTCTCCTTCAAGAAAAAACGGATAATAGCCAATCTGTAGATAATCACGAAACTCTTTCAGTATTTTCATCTCCCGGCAGAGGTTATCGGCAATCTGCTGATGATCGGTGACGATTGTTTCCAGTACATATGCCGGATACTGCTTCTTGTGGATGAAGTTGATATACTCTCTAAAGGAAAGACCGTGCAGGTTGTAGATGATGGCCCGGCGGCTCAGATCACCCTTCTGTTTGGCAATTTGAAGAAGACTGGATCCGGAAAAGACAACCTTCAAATCCGGCAGAGAGTCATAGATGGATTTTATATGTATCGACCAGTCGGGATACTTATGGATTTCATCAAGGAAAAGCGCTTCGCCGCCAAGTTGATGAAACTCACGGGCGAACTCAAAAAGATTGTGAGCCTGAAAATAAGGGCTGTCTACCGAGACATACAGACCTTTACCGCCGAAGCGATATGCATCATCGACATGCTGAAGCATCAAGGTAGTTTTTCCGGTGCCTCGTGCGCCAAGGATACCGATACAACGGGTATTCCAGTCAATCTGGCTGTAAAGATACCGCTTTGTCGGGATTATGGAATCTATAAGCCTCTGCTGTTCTCGAAAAAAGTTCTCCATTGTTTGTCCTCGCTATTTTGTAAATAGCATTTTACATAAAAACGATGATAATGCAATTAGTATTTTACAAACATGGTCAGAGTATTTCTCCTATTTTCTGGAAAAGAACCGGGGCGCGATGTTTCTGCCCGGCATGGAAGAGAGTTATCGAAGCGACAGGCAGCGGCGGTATTTATCCGTTTGTCTGGAGGAAGGATTATGATATAAAAGTGCAGTTTGGTGAGCGGGTGGCGATGTTTGCCATTTGGAACCGCTAATCATAAATCAGCAAATACTCTGAGTGAGGTACACACTATGAACAATCATGAGCTGCTTGGCCGCATAACGTTTGATCCGCATGTGATGGGCGGCAAGGCTACTGTTCGTGGAATGAGGATAACAGCCGAGCAGATTTTGAAATTTCTTGCCGCCGGTGGCGCATTGCAGGACTTGCTGGATGATTACCCGGATCTTGAACCGGCAGATATCAACGCTGTCCTGCTCTATGCCTCACGCCTTGTCGCCGAAGAGCATGTGTATTTACTAAAGGCTGCATAATGGCGCTTACATTTCTCGTTGATGTTGGTGTCGGTAGAGCGGTCGAGGATCTCCTCCGGTCCCTTGGTTACGATATAAAAGCAGTCCGGGACATTAATCCGAGTGCAAAAGATTGTGATATCCTCGCTATTGCAGTCAACGAAGGCCGTATGGTGATCACAATGGACAAGGATTTTGGTGAACTTGTTCACAAGCTGTCAAAGCAGCATACCGGCGTGCTGATTTTACGAATGGAAGATGCCAGAGGCGCTGAAAAAGCGGAAGTGGTCAAAGATATTCTGGCCAAGTTCAACGCTGAAATCATTGGCAAGTTCTGCGTATACCAGGATAACCGGTTGAGGGTTCGTTCGTGACAGAGAGACGTCGTAAATGCCCGAAACTGTGTGATTGAGGCGGGCTACGCCAAAACCGCCGATTCCAGTTAAATCAGGGACATCCGTGGTTTTTGATATTCGCAGTCATATTCAGAAAAATATGGGAAGTGTTCCTCTTTATTTCCTTAAGCGGCTTTGCGAGTAAGCCCTTCGGTAATGTAGGTTATCGCGAGGGTATTGATGCTGACACCTTCAAGTCGCGCGCGTGATTGCAGGCGGGCGTGAAGGCTTTTGGGGAGACGTTGTACAAATTTGCCGGAGTATGCGCCGTAGCTGCCAGGCTTTGGCATGGGCAAGCATTTTGCTTCAAGAGCAGCAATAACAGCAGCAGCAAGAGCTTGTTGACCTTCGCTTATAGCTTCTTCGATGGTTTCACCATCAGCTATGCATTCGTTGAAATCGGGGAAGCTGACCAGATATCCTCCGCATTCCTCGGCAGTGAGTGCCCGCAGTTCAAATGGATATTTGCTCGCGTCCATCATTGCTCCTCCAGTCAAGGGGATTTGATTTCATTTTCGCAAGGGTTTTATCAGCCTGGCTCATAAGCGGGTAGTACTAAGTATAGTATCATTTATCAACACAAAAACGAGAACAGTGTCGCGAGTTAATGGTATGTCCGGTCTTGTAGCACATAACCTGTCCGGTTTAGATTGTCGTTGGGAGACGACAGATGAAACGGACAATATGGCTACAGGAGACGAAGCGCACGCGATTCAAAGAAGCCTATTGCGGTTGGCAGGAAGACCGCCTGACCCAGGAAGAGGCAGCCCTGATCCTCGGTGTAAGTGACCGCACCTTTCGCCGCTACATTGACCGTTACGAAGAGAGTGGTCTTGAGGGCCTTGCCGACAAGCGACTTACCCAAGTATCCAACCGCCGTGCCCCAGTAGATGAAGTCATTGCCCTTGTTGATTTGTACAGTGGCCGTCATCAAGGTTGGAATGCACAGCACTTCCATGACTGGTACAGTAAGCAGGGCGGAGGCCGGAGCTACACCTGGGTAAAGAACCAGCTGCAACAGGCAAAGCTGATTCCGAAGTCAAAACTCAAAGACGTTCATCGTAAACGCCGAGAGGCATCTGCATACCCCGGCATGATGATCCATCAAGACGGTAGTACCCACGAGTGGGTATCGGGCCAAAAGTGAAAAGTTTGTGAGGTTTGTGAGGGACATTCTATAGTCAACCTGTCAAGCCAAAATATTGCTCTTTTAAAATCTTATAGTTAGCTTTTTAATTGAATTCTGGACGCACTTCTCCCTTGATTTTTGAAATGGCGAGTTTCTCACTTTCG
>JAQTZV010000058.1:0-1668 GCA_028687585.1 Desulfuromonadaceae bacterium
GACGAGCAATGAGCATGCTGTTACTCAGCATCTCAGCGGCTGTTGGATGCGGATTTGCCGTCTATGGCACCAGAACATGGATGCCAAAGGAAGCACCGGAACCAAGTAAAGAAGAACCGTCTGAGATAACCAGATTGTCTGACCTGAGTTATCTCTGGACTGATGACGAGGTGGAAATCAAGGATGCCTCGAACCTCTGGCGTGAACAGAGAAGAAAAAAACGCACAAATGTTCCACGCCCGGCATTTCAGCACGCAGAGATCGAGCTGTTTTTCAGCGAGATGATCGAGCAACGGTCATCCATCAATGGGGTCCGCAGAGACCTGATCATCCGGATTCTCAGCTTGCTTGACAAGGAAGGTGATTGTCCTTCCGTAGTCAGAAAACATAAAGATGAAGCCGAACGTATCTATTCCGATGATTCCTATGCCCTGTTGGAGACTGTGCCATTATACCGCCACACCCTGGCGGTTGCCCGCAACTTCATCGCCAAAGCCGACCAGGAAGCCTTACTGGCAGACATGATTCTCATCGCCCTGGCTCATGACATCGGCAAAATCCCATCCTATCACGACAGCATGTACAGCAGCGGCGACCATCCGATTATTGCCGGGCTCATCCTGAAAGGAATTCCGGAATTCATGTCTCTTCCCAACAGGGATGATATCAGCCGTGCCGTCACCGGCCATCACCTGATGAAATGCGACAATATCCTGAGCGACGGACTCAAGCAGAGCGACCACGAGGCACGACAGGCCGAGTTGGCAGCGCTATATGCTGATGTCCGGGAACGTAAACAGCGTGAACCGGGAAACAATGGTGAACAAACTGCTTCCGTCAAAGCCGAAGCAGAGCGTACCGGTTACAGCAAAACTGAGCCTCCAGTCGAAGAGCGGGATCATCCTCTCGGGTTTAACCCGGTCAAAGAGAAGTTCATGCCGACAACCATTGAGATTCCTGACTGGTTCAACGCGGACGCCATTATTACTTCGTTGAAAAATCGGATCAATGTTGTGGAATCTACCTCGAAGGGTGAGCAGTGGTCAGTTGTTTCCACACCCAATGGTCTGATCTATGTCAATCCAAATGCGCTCTGGGAGACCATCAAGGAAGTGAGCAATTATGATCCGGTGGTGTATGCAACGGAGGGATTCGAGTCGGAAAAGCGCAACCTCATATTCACCGTGGTATCGGAACTGGCCAGAACCAGAAACGCCCTCGCAACCGGTCATGTTGCAGACGGCTACTACACCTCGCAGGTTTCCATCATTACCGGAGGCGGAAAGCGGGTTCCGTATCTCCTGATTCCCTTTACTGCAGAATCTTTCGGAGTGCTGCCTTCGGCATTGGAGGAGTTGAAAACCCCGCAGTTGAAGCGGATGGTGAAAGAAATCAAGCCAAAGAATAAAGAGGTAGAACAATGCGTTGGCCGTTGATAGTTGTTGCGATGCTCTCAATGTCTGTTACCGCATCTGCCGGTTACTACACCGATTCGTCCAAAGGCTGGTGGTGGTACCAGAAGGAACCGGACAAACAGGCCGACAAAACGGAAAAGAAGAAGAAACCGGCCAAAAGTGCGCCGTCCCTCAAAGAGTACACCTATGAACAGATCTGGGAGATGCATCCCGATCAGTTCCAGGAATTTGCCGAAGCATTGAAGAAGAAGGC
>JAQTZV010000058.1:1768-7278 GCA_028687585.1 Desulfuromonadaceae bacterium
AAGAAGCGCCGTCTTCAGGAAAAGGAGCAGCCGTGAGTCTACTGGTCCTACAGCAACAGAGAGAAGAGGTGTCAGTGTGAAACGAACTGTTATTACCAGAACCACCGCTGCTTGCCTGGCGGCAACCATTGCCTTGAACCCGGCACTTTCCTGGTCCGGCTGGGTTGATGACTGGGTGCAGCAGAAAAGCTCCACCTCGCCCAGCTATTACGAGGGGTCGAAGCGTGGTTACTATACTGGCGGCAGCTTCTCTGCCCGGTGGGCGAACACCGATGACCATCTGTTCGCGGCCTCCCTGCCGAAGATGAAATCCGGCTGCGGTGGGATCGACATGTTTCTCGGCGGTTTTTCGTTCCTCAACGTGGATTACCTGGTGCAGAAACTCCAGAACATCCTGTCGGCAGCCCCGGCAGCAGCCTTCGACATCGCCTTGAAGACTTTGGCTCCACAGGTTGCCGATACCATAAAGAGCCTCGAAGCGATTACTGACCGGCTAAACTCGCTGCAGTTGAACGATTGCAAGGCAGCCAAGGCACTGGTTGCAACCGCTGCCAGTCCGTTTTCATCCGTCATGTCCGATAGTCTGAAAGCTGAGATGAAAACAGCCCAGACCGACTTCATGGTGTCGAGCGGCGCCAAGGATCTTTATCAGGATGTCAGCAAGCTGTTCGAGAGCGAGCAAAAGACCAATGCCGGCAACAAACCTGGCGTTCCGGGTACGACCCAGACTTCAGCCACCAGCGCCACCGCCGGGTGCCCGGCCGAAGTCCTGCAAGTATTTGGTGATGGGTCGGTTCTGGAGAACCTGGCCGGCAAGAAAGGGATGAGCAGTGAGTACGTCAAACTGGTGCGCGGCTTCATCGGCGATGTGGTTATCCAGAACCCGGCGACAACCGGCACGACCTACCAGGCCCAGTACATTCCTCCGTGCGACAAGAACAACAGCTTTGACTCTTTCATCAGCGGTTCCGCGCAAGGACGGGATACCGCCGGGACCTGTGCCGATATCACCGATGCCAACAAGAACCTGATGGTCTACGTGGCTGGCAAGATGCAATCCATTGCCGCCAAGATCAAATCGAAAATCGCACTCACCGCCGACGAAGAGGCGTTTCTCAAAAGCACACCGTTGTCGGTCGGCCTGATCCTCAAGAATGCCACGGCCACCAATACCGAGGGTGAGGTGATCGGTAAACTGGCGGAACTGACCGCCCGGGCCTACGGCTACTACATGCTGCTCGACCTGTTTGGACGGGCGGTCCAGTTGCAGGAGATGGCTCGCAACATCATGTCTACACAGAAGGGGAATAAAGCCGGGGCTTCGCCGGAGAGCTGTCAACTGGCGCTTCTCGGTGAAGGAATGCAGCATATCCAGACACTGGAGGAAAAAACGCTGCAACTGCTGAGTGTAGCCCAGCAGAGCTATGCCAATGCAGCATCAGAGATCAACGCAGTGGAAATGATCGTTCAGAATATGAAGAAATTTGACGACACGGTGTTTTCGGAATTATCGGACCGCTTTGGCAAAGGCATCGCCATACGGGCAACAGGAAGAATGTAACCACAAAAACTTGGGAGGATTTATGACTGAGAACAAGAAAGAATCAAACGGGAAGAAACCATCAGGAAAAGAGTCCTGGCAGGACCGGAAACTTAAGAAGGTGGTTCGGGATGACATTGATGTCATTTCCAGAAAAACCCTGGATCAGAGCGACTTCATCACCATGCTCAACACCCATGACAATGTACTCCACAGGCTACGCATGACCATGGGGCGCAACAGCAACATTACCTTTGAAAAAGCCCAGGAGTTCATAGAGAGAAGTCAGCAGATCAGAGAAGAGATCAATCTTCTGAATGCAGAAATGTGCGAGTTGATGTCGTGGGACTACACACCGCCACGGGGGTTTACCAACCCATTAGCAAAAGCTGACGACGGTGAAAAGAAGGGAAGTAAAAAAACCACCACTGCGGCAATAACTTAACGCATCGCATAACATGTGTCATTCAATACATCTGTAATTGCATTGTATTTTACAAAGTTTTGACTTGAGAGCCGACACTATTCGAAGTTGCTTTTGCATATCCGAACGAACTTATTTCATAGAGTTCATATCCATAAACAGAGCAATATATCCGTACGGTAAAATATTATTGACAACTCCCCTTATAATGGCACAATGTGTCCGTACGGCAAAAACCATGTGAGGGGAACTATGGAACTTAATCAGAAAAATATCAGCGAGGAACCCACCTACGGTAAAATCGCCACCCCTAATGAACTGGGCCGTCTCATCCGCTTCAAGCGGAAAGAAATCGGTGTTCGCCAGGAAGTTGCCGCCGGGATGGCCGGTGTGGGGACTAAGTTTCTTTCCCAGCTGGAAAACGGCAAAGAGACCGCAGAGCTGGGAAAGACGCTGCAAGTGCTTCGGAAAATGGGGCTGGAAGTCTACATTTTCCCCCGCTCCGCCGATCCATTCAAGGAGCGGTAAATGACCAGAACTCTGCATGTATATTGGAACAACCGCATCGTTGGGGAGTTAACCCAGGATGGTGCACGGCTGAGCTTTCGTTACGACGGGAGCTATCTTTCTCTGCGTGCGGCTTTGCCACTGTCACGCCATCTCCCCACCAGGGACGTGATGTTCGATGACTCCGCAACACGGGCTTTCTTTGCGAACCTCCTCCCGGAAGGGGATATCCGTCGGCAGGTGGCGCGTCAACTCGGTGTCTCTGCAGAAAACATCTTTGCCTTACTGGAAGGTATCGGCGGGGATTGCGCCGGGGCCGTTTCCATTCTCAGTCCAGATGATATTCCAGGTGCCTCGGGGAAATACCGACCGATTTCGCCGGAGGCGCTGGCTGTTGAGCTGGCAACTCTCCCATCACATCCGTTTCTTGCCGGTGAGGAAGGTGTACGACTCTCCCTTGCCGGTGCCCAAAACAAGTTGCCTCTCTACGTTGAAAACGGTGCGTTCTTCATCCCTGAAGGGAGCCGTGCCTCGTCGCATATTCTCAAGACCGCCATCCTGCAACTTGAGAATACGGTGGTCAATGAAGCATTCTGCATGAACCTGGCGCACATGGCCGGCTTGACGGTACCAGTAGCACAGGTCGTCGAAATAGGCGGACAAGAAGTCTACATGGTCGAGCGGTATGACCGGAAACTGATCGCTCCCGGAGAAATCGAGCGCCTGCACCAGGAGGATTTCTGCCAGGCCCTCGGTGTAATCCCCGAGATGAAATATGAGCAGGAAGGAGGCCCCGGCTTCCTGGACTGCTTCAAGCTGGTTGAAGAGTGGAGCGATGAACCTATCCTCGACACCCTCAGCTTGCTCAAATGGGCCTTATTCAACTTTCTGATCGGTAACGCCGACTCCCATGCAAAGAATCTGTCTTTTCTCTATGCTGCAGGGAATGTTCGCCTGGCACCGTTTTATGATCTGCTCAGTACGGCGGTGTATGAACGGGTCAACAACAAGTTCGCCATGAAGATGGGTGGGCAGAAGGATCCCCGATACCTGATGGCGAACCATCTGGCCCGCTTTGCAGCAGAAGCGGGGATCGAGCTGCGAACAGTCAAAGCACAGCTGCTTGAACTCTGCGGGAAGATGGAGGGGACAATCGGACCGCTTGCGGACACCTACCGGGAGACATACCAGCATCCGATCATCGTTGAGGATATTATCCGAGTCGCTGAACAACGCCTTCGAAAGACTCCTTCGTTGATACGTTCTGAACTTAAGAGCTGAGCCTATTGAAATATCTTACGTAAACTATCTGTAATAGCATTGTATTTTGCCTTGTTCGTTTTGGACAACTTTTGCAGGTTTATCAGTTTCCACTTGAGGGCTGGCAACTCTTTTACCCCCGGAAGGCCGAGAATTTCTCCGTCCAGTTCGCACTGGTTTACCGACAGGAGGAAATTACGCTCAGCATCATCAAGAGATGACGGAAGCTGCTGGAACAACTGCTCCCTGACTTCGAGAAGCTGCTTGATGGCTACGTCACGGGTGGTCATGCCGGCAAAATCGCTTTCAAACTCGACGTGGATGTCTTTGCGATGGGGAGACAGCAGCTCATGGATGGGGCGATTATGCCCGGCAAGATAGACAGTGAAGGCACGCCGTATGCGTGGCGTAATACCTCCACGTTCAAATAGCAGCATAACATCGAAAAGGTCACGTGGGTGTTGGCGGTCAAGAGCCGCCACAAGCTTGCTGGCATACAATTCATCAGGGTCAAGCATGGGGACGGAAAGAGCCCGCGAAAAGCGTCTCTGCACCTCAGCTGACAAACTGCCGGTGACCAGCGGATATACCGCCCCCCGGAATACGTGATTGACCTCTACCTTGAGAAGCACTGGCCCGCGTGATATGAACAGTTTAGATTCATGGTCGCTGCCGGACATCGTCGGTCGCACGGTAACGCCCAGCTTATTTTGAAGAAGAACTGCCACTTCATGCAGGGCTTGTTCAATTGCAGTAAGAGCCGATTCACGGTCAGGACATTCCAGATCGGTAAACACCAGGTCAATATCAACCGACAGCCGTGGCATGTCCTCCAGAAACAGATTGATGGCAGTACCCCCTTTGAGGGCAAAGCACTTCTGGGTAAAGACAAACGGAGCTGCATCGATGAGTAGTCGTACGATATCAAGGTAACGGTTATCCATGTAATCCCTTTCCGGGGTGTTGCAAGATCAGTGAATTCCCCTTCAGTGTCCGGATGTAAACGGAATCCGAGCCAAAATTTATCCGGGAGACATCAAGTAGCTGCAATACCGGCAGTTTCAATTCCTCCGCCAGAGAAAAGAAGAGCCGCTTTACTTTTATTCTCGTGCAGGTTTGCAGGAGATTCTGGAGCAAATCGGAACGCAGGGTGAACAGAGGTTCCATGATTTTTCTGGCTTCATCAAGGCTCTGTTTTTGGGGAACGTCATCAAGCATTTCCAGCAGTGCCCGTTCTGGTTCAGAAACAAAGGGGGAGTAAGAATCCGTTCCATCCAGGCGACTTACGTACAGCCTCTTCTCCAGTGCGCATTCTTCCTCGAAAAGGCGACTCATGCGAATTTCACAGGGAAATCTGCTAGTAAACCATTGCGGTACTTTTTTACGTGTCACCCTGAACAGGGTGAGTTTGTCTTTACCAAAAGCCAGATAATGAGCTACCCCCTTTTGTGACAAGGCTGATTTGCCGCCTATGTGGACATCAACCCCCTGGCTTTCAAGTGCTGCCACAGCACCATTCCGGGTAAGTTCATCGCCGGCACGCAGGAAGTAGCCATAGCCGAGCGTCTCAAGCCAGCCATTTATTACGTAGCGATGCACCAGTTGACGAGATATTCCCAACTGCAGCATCTGGCAGGTAGTGACCGGCATCCCCTTCGGCAGGGAAAAGAGCACCGCTTTCAGATTTTTACTTGAATGTAAACTATTAGTTGACATTTAAGCACCTGTCTTATAATTGAACTACTGAAAAGCATTTGACCCAATATATAACTTACTGCG
>JAQTZV010000001.1 GCA_028687585.1 Desulfuromonadaceae bacterium
GTCCTCCTGTACTGTTGAATAAAGTGCTATTCAATAACAGGTGACAATAGAATTACAAGACTGATATTTTAAGTCGTTTTTATATAAATACCGGGGAGTTAGGCCACGATCTCAGTCATATATAACGTTCTTAAAAACTTTACCAACCAGTTTTTCGCTCTCGCTAGTCAACTTTTTAAGTACGTCCCCTCAGTCTCCTCCCATTATGAGTCCTGTCAAAGGAGAATTCACGGTCATCCCGCAGAGACAGGCTTACTTTATTGCGTATCTGAATCTTCCTCTCGTTATCCTTGCCCAACCCAACCCTCCGCAAGCTTTGCCTTGCCTCCCGCCTGCACACCTGACTGCAATTGATGCGCCTGGCGTGCCAGTCCCCACAGCCCTCCCGGCCTCTGTTCCCGTATAACGTGTTACAAAAATATTCTTGACACCTCTCTGTTTTTTCATAATCATGTAGGCATAAACACTACATTTATGGGGGATGTATGCAAACCGTACGGGCCGTTGACGCTAACCGTCATTTTTCCAACGTTCTCAAGCAGGTATCGCAGGGCGAAGAGTTTGTTGTGGTTTCACGGGGCAAGCCGGTGGCAACTATTTTGCCGATCAGGAAAGCTGATAATTCCCATGTGACAGCCCGGAACTTGCTTCTTGAACGACTGCGCCATCAGGAGACAATCGGAGTTCGAGCCTGGACCCGTGACGAACTGTACGAGCGCACCTCATGAGAGTGGCCATTGACACCAATATTCTTGCCTATGCCGAAGGGGTTGGAGATGCCGCCCGCAGGGACGCTACCATGGATCTGCTTGTTCGCCTTCCCCCCGAATGCGTCCTGCTACCGGTTCAGGTGCTGGGTGAACTCTTTCGGGTTTTGACCGGCAAGGCGAAATGCTCGCCGGATAGTGCCCGCGCTCGCATCCTGCAGTGGGCCGACAGCTTCGAGGTTACCGATTCCACCTGGGCGGCATTTCAATCGGCCTTTGATCTGACGGCTGATCATGGTCTCCAGATCTGGGATGCCGTTATTCTTGCTGTTACTGCGGAGAATCGCTGCCGGATGCTGCTTACCGAAGATATGCAGCATGGGTTTACCTGGCGTGGGGTTACCGTGGTGAATCCCTATCAAATTCCATCTCATCCACTGCTTTCCTCAGTTTTACTCTGATCTTATCTCTCAGTTTACCAAGGAGCACGTGCAGTGCAGATAGCCCGATTCCTCTTGCCGGTTCTGTTGGTAGCCACCTTGATTCCGCTGACTCAAGCGGCTGCCGGTTCGCCGGTTCGCGTCAGGATCAATACGAGTCACGGAGTTGAAAACGCTCGTGGCGCGGTAAAAGATGCCGGACTTAGCGTTGCGACGGATGTCATTGTAACCACGTCATCAGAGTTCAACGGGCGCCCTTATCTTCCGCCGGACAAATTCATGCAGGATGCCCAGTCCGTTCACGCGACTATCATGTCGTCAAGCTTCTCCGGTTGGGATTATCTCTTTGACACGCAGTTATATAAACAATTAACAGAAAATGACCTGGTGCAAGTGTACGCCTATGTACCCAGAAAAGACCAACCCTCTAATGCGCCGCCTCCAGCGGCTTTTGCGACGGTCAATTTGATCGGCGGGAAAACAGGGGGGGGCATCGAGTTCGGTATACCCAGGGGATACATGAACAGCCATGGTCAAAGTGACACTCCCTCCGGTGTTACGGCGCAATTGGCCGGCCTTATGGCAAGCCTGAAGTACAACCATCCTGACTGGAACTGGTTTGACGTAAAAGCCGCCCTGAGAACGACGGCCTCCAACTTCCCCACCGGGTATAATCCGGGAAAATCCGGGTATGGCGCAATTGATTATCAGGCGGCAAATGCGCTCACCGCTTCGAGCCACTTCCCGTTATTTCCGCCAGCGGCTGTGATGCGCACCGCACGGAACAATACGGTTATCTTTGCGATCAACTCCTTTAAACAGAACCGGCGGGTGGCCGATGCCTTGTTCAAATTCAGAATGCGGCCGTTTCCGATGCTTAAAGATTTGACTCTGGCGGAACTGACCGCTTTGGGAGGGAAATTGTTGTTCACCGGGGACCGTTCTGAAACGACTAATTCGTTAACGGTGCAATTGGCGAGCAACGAAATGACCTTTTTCGTGTGGCTGTCCAAAGATTCCAATGGCCTCTATTCCCGTATTGAGCCCTATTCGATACTGGGCCCACTCTTTTTTATTCCGGGAAAAACTTCTATTGTCATCGATCCGAAATAAGATGAAAGAAATAAGATGAAAGCTTGACAGATGCGGGGCACTTCATTTACTGTTGCACTTCAATGAAGGGGAGTAGCTATCAGCCGGAGACATGGCTGATCCCGTGTTCGTCAACACAGTCGCAAGACTCGGACCGGGAACGATAATCATCGCAAGCAAGACCTTTATCCAATGCGCATAAAACACGCCGTGGGTAAAGGTCTTTTTTATTTGCCGCCACGGCAATTCACGAAGGAACAAGAGGGGGAATCACAATGGAATGGGTGACAGATCCGCAGGTCTGGATGGCATTGGTAACATTGAGTGCGCTGGAAATAGTGCTCGGCATCGACAACATCATTTTTATCTCCATTCAGGCAAGCAAACTTCCTGCCCATCAGCAGGAGAAGGCCCGGCTGGTCGGACTCGGGCTGGCGATGTTTATCCGCATCGCACTGCTGTTTTCGCTGACCTGGCTGATGGGGCTCACTGCGCCGCTCTTTGTGATAGTCGGCAACGAAATTTCCGGGCGCGATCTGATCTTGATCTCTGGCGGTCTTTTTCTACTCTGGAAAAGTACCATGGAGATTCACGAGAAGCTTGAAGGTGAGGAGGAAATATCTTCCGCACGAGTCAGTACCACCTTTGGTGCGGTACTTGTGCAAATCCTTCTGCTGGATGTGGTTTTTTCTCTTGATTCAATTATTACCGCTCTCGGAATGGCCAGTCAGCTGGCCATAATGATTGCAGCAGTTGTTATTGCGGTCGGTTTCATGATGCTCTTTTCCGGCAAGATCAGTGCATTTGTAGAAAAACACCCGACCATCAAGATGCTGGCACTCAGTTTTCTGCTTTTGATCGGGGTCTCGCTGATCGGTGATGGTTTTGATATGCACATCCCGAAAGGTTACATCTACTTCGCCATGGCGTTTTCGGTGCTGGTTGAGATGCTCAATCTCCGGCTCCGGAAAGGGGTGCCGGTCAAGCTGCATCAACCGCGTCTAGAACATTCCGCCGAACGGTGATATCATATGTCTCACAACCCCGGCGTAGCCGGGTATGCTGCACCCATGGGGTACACACAGATGTTCAAAAGCAAGTTTATATTAGTTCTGGTTCTCGTTACGGTGGTACTGCCGTTCGTCTCATCCCTGATCAATTACTATACCGATTGGCTCTTTTTTGTTGAAACCGGCTTTGCCTCGGTTTTTACGACGACTCTGTACGCAAAAACCGGGGTAGGGCTCTTGTTTGGTCTGTTTCTGTACGCCGTTATCATGGCCAACTTATCCTATGCAAACCGGGCAAAATTCCCCTACAGCGGCATTTCCATCGTGGGTGGCGGCAACTTCCGCGTGAACAGGGATGATGCAATCCGCTTTGTAAAACCGTTAGCCCTCCTCGTCACCGTCATCTTGTCTTTCCTTGCTGCAAGTTGGGGTGCGCTGCGTTGGGAAGAGGTTCTGCTGTTTATGAACAGGGTTGATGTCGGCACTGTTGATCCGGTCATCGGCAAAGATATCGGTTTTTATCTGTTCAGTATGCCGTTCTGGGAGGCACTCAGGGGTTTTGCCGGATTTGCGCTGTTGGCGGCCGCCGCCGTGTCGGCAGTGGTGTATTATATCCGCGGCGGCATCATCCTGACAGAGCGGGGCGCATCGGTAGATGAAAAAGTTCGGCGACACCTGGCGGTTCTGGTCGGTTTGTTTGCCTGTGCAATCGCGGCAGGTTTCTATCTCGACAGCTTCAGGCTGCTGTTCTCCAACAACGGCTCCTTTTATGGCGCCGGCTATGTAGATGTTAACTCCCGCCTGCTCACCTGCAAAATTTTGACATTCCTGACGCCACTGGCAGGGATAGTGCTGGCCGCCGGGATCTGGAAAGGTGCCTGGCGGGTGGCGCTGCTGCCGCCGCTGGTCGTTGTTGTGCTGTACGTTATCGGCATCAGGGTGTATCCGGCCCTGCTCCAGAAGTTCAAGGTTTCGCCCAACGAGTTGGCGCTTGAAACACCCTATATCGAGAACAATATTAAATTTACCCGATTCGGCTTCGATCTGGAAAAGATTGAAACCGTGCCCTTTGATGTCGATACGAAGCTTACCGCTGCCGATATTGCCAATAATGATGCTACCATCAAAAATATCCGCCTCTGGGATCACGCCCCGCTGCTGAAGACCTACAGCCAACTCCAGCAGATCAGGACCTATTACAAATTTTTCGATGTGGATAATGACCGCTACAAAGTGAACGGTCAGTACAGTCAGGTCATGCTGTCGCCGCGTGAACTCTCCTACGCCGATCTCCCGAGCAAAAACTGGATTAACGAACGTCTCATCTTCACGCATGGCAACGGCATCACCTTCGGCCCGGTCAGCCGGATCAGCAAGGAAGGGTTGCCGGAGTTTTTCGTCAAGGATATTCCCCCGGTCAGCCTGGCCGATATCAAAGTAACCCGTCCGGAAATCTATTTCGGTGAATTGTCCAACGACTATGTGGTCATCAAGACTAAAGTGCCGGAATTCAGCTATCCGACCGCAACCGGTAATATCAACACGACCTACGCCGGAAAAGGGGGGGTGCCGATCGATTCACTCCTCAAAAAAGCGCTGTTTGCTGCCAAATTCAAAACGGAAAAAATCCTGCTTTCGTCCGATATTACCGCCGAAAGCCGTATTATCTACAATCGCAACATCAACGAACGGGTGCGGGCAATCGCCCCTTTCCTTCACTTTGACGGCGATCCCTATATGGTGGTTGATGCGGGGGGACGGTTGAAATGGATCATCGATGCCTATACGTATTCGGATCGACTCCCCTATTCAAAGCCGATCCAGGGGGGGATCAACTATATGAGGAATTCCGTCAAGGCAACCATTGATGCCTATGACGGCACAGTTGATTTCTACATCAGCGATCCGAACGATGTCCTGGCAAAAGCCTATACCCGAATGTTTCCGGGGCTTTTCAAACCGCTGACCGCTATGCCGGCAGACCTCCGCACCCACGTCCGCTATCCGCATCAGTTCCTCCAATTGCAGGCGGCCATGTTTGCCGCCTATCACATGACTGATCCGAAGGTCTTCTACAACAAGGAGAATCTCTGGCAGGTTCCGTCTCTTGGCGAAAAGCCGATGGAACCCTATTACACCATCATGAAACTGCCGGGAGAAAAGGTTGAAGAATATATTCTACTGCTGCCGTTTACCCCCTCAAAACGTGATAATCTCGCCGCCTGGCTGACTGCCCGCTGTGATGGGGAAAACTATGGGAAAATTCGCGCCTACACCTTCCCACGGGATCGTCTCATCTACGGTCCGAAACAGATCGACGCCCGCATCAATCAGGACTCCTTCATTTCTCAGCAGTTGACCCTCTGGAATCAGCGCGGCTCCGAGGTTATCCGGGGTAGCCTGCTGGTGATCCCGATTGAAAAATCGCTCCTCTATGTGCAGCCGCTGTTTCTTGCCGCCGACAAGGCCGGCCTCCCGGAGTTGAAGCGGGTTATTGTCGCCTTCGGTGATCAGGTAGTTATGGAAGAGAACCTGGAGCTGGCTCTGCAGCGGCTCTTCGGTGGTAAAAAAGCTGTTGTCGCAGCCGCTGCAATGGCGCCGTCCGGTCCAAAGGCATCACCAGCCGCGCTGGCAAAAGAAGCGATGACTGTTTATGAGAAGGCGACGACCTTGCAGCGCCAGGGGAACTGGGCGGGATATGGTGAGGAGTTGCGTAAACTGGAGCAGATTCTCAAGCGAATGGCGCAATAGCAGGTTTTATTGCCCGGGTTTGTACCGGTAGCGACCGTATGAAACTTTTTTTGTTCAAGACACTTGCGCAGACCAAACGTCTGATTGTAATAGGTACCGGCTTCACAATCCTGGTTGTCGGCATAGCCATGATTGTGCTGCCGGGGCCGGCATTTGTGGTTATTCCGGTGGGATTAGCGATTCTGGCAACGGAATTTATCTGGGCCGGAAACCTCCTTGACAGGGTAAAAAAGAAAATTGCACGTATGCGATCAGGAAGCACGTAACAGAGCAAAAAATGCGGAAATAAAAAATTACAGGATTATATCTGCTTGTCACCGGAACAGCTGCAGTCGCTCTTCCTGTAGCCATCCTTTTCCCCGTTGCCCCTGTCGCAACCGCCCCGCAGCCTTTTACGCCGGAGAATAACCCCGGTGGCCATCCCGATGAACGCGAGCAGAAAGAGTATCAGAACCGGCAGAATGGTGTCCATCAGAGGTCTGCCAAACCCTGAGCGTGGCGGATAAAGCGCTTCATGCCGAGCTCTTCCTGCCCCTTGAGCGTCTTGAAGAGGTGTTCCGTTTCATCTGAAACGCAGTTCAGCAGCAGATGATCATAAAAGCCGATCAGGGCGGTTTTATACCGGATTGCGACGCCAACCAGCTGATCGAGGTCAACGCGGCAACCATCGGTTAATAGCGTGTGGTCGGGAGTCGGAAAGGGGATTTCTATCCGTTTGAACCAGTATTCAATGGCGGACTCGGGGGCCGATTCCATGTAGTCATGGATCGCCAGAGCCAGCCGCAATTCATGGTCAATCAGGTACTCCAGCATCAAACGGTTGCGGGGAGAAACCTCGCCGTGGCTAAACTCGCTGTAGAGGGAGCTGATACTGCGATGATACGGGGCCGCCAGATTCTGCAGAATTTCCCGGGTCTGTGCAAAGCGCATGGTACACTCCTACTGTCCGAAATTGTCAAAGAGGATATTCTCCGGTTCAACGCCAAGATTGTCGAGCATAGCCACTACCGCACTGGTCATCATAGGGGGGCCGCAGAGATAATATTCACAATCTTCCGGCGCCTGGTGGCTGTTGAGGTAGGTTGTGAACAGGTACTGGTGCACGAAGCCGACAGCACCGCTCCAATGGTCCTCCGGCTGTGGATCTGAAAGTACCAGATGCCAGGTAAAGTTTGCGTGCGCGTGGGCGAGTGCATCGAACTCATCAACATAAAATGCTTCCCGCAGGCTACGGGCCCCGTACCAGAAGGATATTTTCCGTTTTGAATGAAGGCGGCGCAGCTGATCGAAGATGTGTGAGCGCATCGGTGCCATACCGGCTCCCCCGCCGACAAACAGCATCTCGGCATCAGTCTCCTTCGCAAAGAACTCTCCGAACGGCCCGGCGACCGTCACCTGATCCCCCGGTTTCAGATTGAAAATCCAGGAGGACATCTGTCCCGGCGGTGCATCAGGAGCGGCCGGCGGTGGCGGACTTATCCGGACATTGAGCATGATTATCTGCCGCTCTTCGGGGTAGTTGGCCATGGAGTAGGCCCGCATGATCGGTTCCTTCACTTCTGAACGGTACCGCCACAGATTCATGCGATCCCAGTTCGGACGATATATTTCTTCCACGGAGATGGTTCTGTATTCAACAAAGTGCGGCGGCGCCTGAATCTGGATGTAGCCGCCGGCGCGAAAATCCAGTTCCTCGCCTTGCGGGAGTTCCAACACCAGTTCCTTGATAAAGGTGGCGCAGTTTCTGTTAGAGCGTACGGTGCAGTGCCACTGGCGAATGGCAAATATATCCGGCGGCAGCTCCAGAACCATATTCTGTTTGACCGCCACCTGACATGACAGGCGCAATCCTTCGCGAGCCTGGCGTTTGTTGATATGAGCGGTCTCCGTCGGGAGAAGGTTGCCGCCTCCGGAGTGGATCTTCACCCGGCATTGGCCACAGCTGCCGCCGCCACCGCAGGCTGAGGGGATGAATATCCTGTTGTCGGAGAGTACGGTCAGCAGCTTGCCGCCGGGAGAAACAGTGATGCACTTCTCCGGATCATTATTGATTCCCAGCCTGATTTCACCCTCCGGGATAAGCTTTGCCCGAGCCGCGAGAATCACGACTACCAGCAGCATGATGATCCCGGTAAACATGAGAATTCCCAGCAGTACCGGGATCATAACTGAATCCCTGAGAAGGACATGAATGCGAGCGCCATCAGCCCCATGATCATGAACGTGATGCCGAGTCCTTTCAACCCGGCCGGTACGTCACTGTAGACAAGTTTTTGGCGAATAGCGGCCAGCAGGGTTATGGCCATTGCCCAGCCAAGCCCGCTGCCGAAGCCGAAGACAACGCTTTCGGCGAAAGTGTAGTCCCGTTCCACCATGAAGAGTGATCCTCCCAGGATGGCGCAGTTGACCGAGATCAGCGGCAGGAAGATCCCGAGCGTGCTGTAGAGTGCCGGAAAATAGCGATCGAGCACCATCTCAAGTATCTGAACGATGGCGGCGATCAGACCGATATAGCAGATCAGCCCGATAAAGGTCAGATCAAGATCACCATATCCGAGCCATGAGAGCGCGCCCGGTTTGAGCATGTGCCGGAAGATCAGGTTGTTGGCGGGAACCGTGATGGTCTGCACAACCACCACCGCAACACCGAGCCCCATGGCGGCATCTATCTTTTTGGATACCGCCAGAAGTGTGCACATGCCGAGAAAGAAGGCGAGCCCCATGTTTTCGATGAACACAGAGCGCATAAAGAGGCTTAAAAAATGCTCCATCGCTTATCCCTCCTTCTCTACTTGATCAACTTTCCAGGTGCGAATACCCCAGATAATGAAGCCGATCAGGAAAAAGGCGCTCGGCGGCAACAGCAACAGGCCGTTGGGGAGATACCAGCCACCTTCGTTTATTGTTTTAAAAACAGTAACGCCGAACAGTGTGCCCGAACCAAACAGCTCGCGGAGAAAGCCGACTGCAAACAGCACCAGGCTGTAGCCGATGCCATTGCCGATGCCGTCTATAAAGCTCAACAGCGGTGGATTTTTCATGGCAAATGCCTCTGCACGCCCGAGGACAATGCAGTTGGTAATGATCAACCCGACAAAGACCGAAAGCTGTTTGCTGACGGAAAAGGCGTAGGCTTTGAGCAGCTGGTCAATGATAATCACCAGCGTCGCAATAATCGTAAGCTGCACGATAATTCGGATGCTGCTCGGAATCCGCTCGCGAATCAGGCTGATGCTGAAGCTGGAAAATGCGGTCACCAGTGTCACCGCCAGCGCCATGACGGTCACGGTCTCAAGCTTGGACGTTACCGCCAGCGCAGAGCAGATCCCCAGTATTTCAAGGGTGATCGGATTCCGATTGAAGATCGGGTTGAGCAGCACATCCTTTGGAGAACTCATGGTTTCACTCCTCCCGCAGAGCGCAGCTGTGTAAGGAATGGTTCATAGCCATTCTCTCCTAACCAGTACGCGAGCAGGTTGCTAACCCCGCGTGACGTGAGGGTCGCGCCGGAAAGTCCGTCAACTTCATGGACGGAATTGGGGGATTGAGGGTCAACCGTCCCTTTGACAACGGCGAGTCTGACCGCACCGGTCCGGTCATACACTTTCTTGCCGGGCCAGCTGGCGAGCCAGTTTCGGTTGTCGATCTCGCCGCCCAGTCCGGGCGTTTCTCCATGCTCGTAAAATCCAAAGCCGGTGACCGTTGAAAAATCCGGACCGAGAGCGATAAACCCGTACATGGTCGACCAGAGCCCCTTGCCGTACACTGGCAGAATAATCTGTTTGAGCGCTCCTGCCTCCTCAACCAGATAGACATCCATGAAACGCGAGCGCGCTTTAATGCCCGCCTTATCCTTTTCTGCCGGGATGATAACCCGGCTCTCCGGTTGGCTCGCAGCGCGGCGACTGTCAAACTTTTCAGGATCAACGGTGGTATCAAACCTGCCGCTCGCCAGATTAACAACCGCGCTCCTGACCTTTTTGAACTGCAGGTCAACCGCAATATCCGGATCGAACAGCCGTGCGATCTGCAGGATATTGCGCCGTTTTTCCTCCTCCTGATTCTGCTGCTGCCGCTGCTTCAGGCCGACAGCAGCTGCAGAAACAAGAACAGAACAGACGACACAGACGAGGAACGCCGTCGTGAGGACTTTTCGCCTGCTATCCCGTGACATAACGCTGGCTCCTCCGCTTGATGTGGCGCTTTAATACGACATGATCAATGAATGGTGCACAGATATTGCCGAACAGAATGGCAAGCATCATCCCCTCCGGAAAAGCCGGATTGATGACGCGAATCAGGATGCACATGCAGCCGATCAGCAGGCCGTAGAGCCATTGCCCCTCTTCGGTCATGGCGCCGGATACCGGATCGGTTGTCATAAAAACCAGCCCGAAGGCAAAGCCGCCGAGTACAAGATGCCAATGGAACGGCATGGCGAACATCACATTTGTTGTACTGCCGACGAGGGTAAAGAGGGTGGAGAGAAGGGCCGCTCCGAGCGCGCATGAGATCATGATGCGCCAGGACGCGACCCCGGTCAGAATCAGGACTAACGCGCCGACCAGGCAGGCAAGCGTCGAAGTTTCACCCATTGAACCGGGGATTGTGCCGAGAAAGGCGTCCATCCAGGTGATTGATTTTGTCACGCCGGCTATACCGCTCTCAGCAGCACGCGCGAGAGGGGTGGCGCTGCTGAATCCGTCAAGTGCCGTCCAGACCTTGTCTCCGGAAATCTGGGCAGGGTAGGCAAAAAAGAGGAATGCCCGACCTGCTAGTGCCGGATTCATAAAATTTTTGCCGGTGCCGCCGAAAATCTCCTTGCCGATCACCACTCCGAAGCTGATGCCGAGGGCAACCTGCCAGAGCGGTATGGTCGGCGGACAGATCAGCGGAAAGAGCGAGCCGGTCACCAGAAATCCTTCGTTAATCTCCTGCTTGCGCACCACCGCAAACAGGGTCTCCCAAAGTCCGCCAACAATATTGGTCACCAGGTACACCGGCAGGAACCAGACCGCCCCCATCAGCAGGTTGTCAATCATGCTCTCCGGATTTCCCGTGTGCCCCAGCAGAGAGAGCAGGGAATCACGCCAGCCGCTCACATGGGCGCCAGTCAGAGAGAGCGCGCTGTTGGCCTGATAACCGGTATTCCACAGTGCCATGTAAAAGCAGGGAATCAGCCCCACCACCACCATGATCATGACACGTTTCAGATCCATCGCATCACGTACGTGAAGATTGCCGGATGTGACCTGGCCGGGAGAGTAGAGAAACGAGTCTGCCGCTTCAAACAGCGGAGAAAGACGGGTGAGCCTCCTCCCGGGTCTGAAATGCGGTTCACATCTGTCAAGCAGAGATCGAAGTGATATCATGCCCCCTCCTCTTCGATTCTGGTGAGCAGCTTGCGTAGATGGTAGCCGTAATCAATTTTGCCGGAACAGACGTAGCTGCAGAGTGCCAGATCTTCCTCGTCGAGCTCCAGGCACCCCAGTTGCTGCGCCATCTCCGTGTCATCCGCCAGCAGTGAGCGGAGCAGCCAGGTGATCATCAAATCGAGCGGCATTACTTTTTCAAAAGCGCCGATCGGTACCATGGCACGGGAGGAACCGTGGGTGGCGCTTCCAAGCGGCAGATCGCGAGTCGGCAGCAGCACTGATGCAAAAAGCGGCTTGACGGATATTTTTCCGAATCCCGGGGTCAGCCAGTCGAGTAATTTTTTCTCCCGCTCTTCGGCGATGACCGAAACCTGGTTGCAGTAGCGACCCAGAAAGGCACGTGCACCAACGGCATGGTGACCGGATAACACCGACCCGGAGATGATTCTGTTTTCCCCGTGTGCAAGCTCATCTCCGGTAAGCTCCCCCAGATCAGCGCCGAGTCGAACACGCAACAGCCGCGGATTAGTCACCTGCGGCCCGGCCAAAGAGATTATTCGCTCCGTACAGAGCCGCCCGGTCAAAAAGAGCGCCCCGATAGCGATGACATCCTGGTAGCCAAGATGCCATACCTGATGCTGCAGATCGACCGGTTCCAGGAAATGGATATGCGTTCCGGGGAGACCGGCCGGGTGCGGCCCTGAAAAAGCGGCAGAGGTGATTCCTTCCGGAGCCGGGATAGTTACTCCTTCAGCATGACAGAGATACACCTTTCCGCTCGTAAGCGGCCGTAGTATGGCCAGGCCGGCAGTGAAACAGTCAGCTTGCTCCGCAATGATCAGCGCGGGGTCGGCAGCAAGCGGATTGCTGTCAATTGCCGTGACGAAGATGGCGGCTGGGGTTGTCCCTGGATGCGGTATCTTGTTGAAAGGCCGGGATCTGAACGCGGTCCACAATCCGGAGGCAAGCAGGCTCTGCTCGATATCTTCGGGAGGAATGCTATCGAGCAGATTACGGGGAAACGCTGGAAATAAGATTTCTTTTTCACCATCAAGAGCGATAACGAGAGACACAAATGCCCGGCGCTCGGCGCGATTGATGGCTGATACAACTCCGCATCCGGGGGATGTGTAGAGAACTTTCGGATTTTTCTTGTCGCTGAAAAGCGGCTGCCCCAGCTTGACTCTCTCACCTTCCTGCACCAGCAGCGTCGGCTTCAAGCCCGGGTAATCACAGCTGAGCAGCGCAACGCGGCGAATGGCGGAACCGGCGCCGATAATCTGCTGCGGTTTGCCGGAAATCGGGAGGGTGAACCCTTTTTTGATCTGTATCATGTTCGCTCGTTGTAAACGTTGTCGGTCGTTGGTCGATGATACCATTCAGTGCGGAAAAGTATATAGATTCAGATCATCTGCTGCTCCTTGACCTCGGCTTTGAGCCAGGCATAGACCACCGGCGCCGCTACCAAGCCGACAACACCGAAAACGGCCTCCAACAGCAGCATGGCACTTAACAGCTCCCACGCAGTTGCCTGTACCTCATTCCCGACAATCCTGGCGTTCATGAAGTATTCTGCCTTATGGATCAACACGAGAAAAAGCAGTGACGCTACACCGACGGCAGGTGAAACGCCAAGGCTGATGATGAATATAAGGGTATTTGATACAAGGTTTCCGACTACGGGAAGCATGCCGACAGCAAACGTAAGCAGAACCAGAATTGTTGCCATTGGCAGGTGAACACCAAAAAGCGGTAGAGCTACCAGCAGGTAAAGCGCCGTTAAGACGGTGTTGAGCGCGGATATCTTCACTTGGGCAAAAACCACCTTGTCGAAGGCTGTGGTAAGGTTCCGTAGCCGGGATCGTAATGCGCCGGTCAGTGGCGGCGCCGTATCGTGTGTATTGAAATGGTGGACGGCAGCCATGCCGCCAACGACCATTCCGAGCAGAATATGGGCAAATATTTTCAGACTTTCCATGCCAGCCACCGATATCTTCTGGACATGATCCCCCAGTAATGCCATGAGTTGTTCGCGCAGATCCTCAATTGTCGTCGGCAGAATATCGGCAATTGAGTCGGGCAGTGTATGGCGCAGGCTTCCGAGGGTGTCAACCACCGTAGACAGCAAGGCAGCGATGCCGAAGCTGCTGCCGACGAATGACCAGATAGCGGCGCCGGCGCTTGTCAGGCAGGTTATGACGCACGTAACCACGACTCCCAGAGCAACCTTGTGCGCGATGCGGTTCATGTTTTTGGGGAAATGACGGGCAAGTTTTAGTGTCAACACATAGACGGTTAATCCGGCGAATACCGCCGGTACCAAGTGAAAAATCAGGATAAGCATTACAGCGGTGACAGCCAACAGGTAGCTGATGGTTGCAATATGTCTGTGCATGAAGAAACCTCTTAAAACGTTAGTAAGTTAGAAGTTGTTTTCTGCGTTATTCTGGCAGAGAATAACTTCGTTAACGCACTTATCCTGTTTATCAGGGTTAGGATACATCCCTTTGATACCACGCATCGTTTACCTTGTCATTTTTTTATCCGGCTTCGCTTCTCTGGGATACGAACTGTGCTGGATTCGCAAAGGGGCGCTCCTTGTTGGTGCCACTCCCCAGGCGCTCAGTATTGTTGTCGCCGTGTTCTTTGGCGGTCTAGCGGCAGGCGCATATCTGTTTGGACGGCTTTCCACACGAGCCGGAACCCCCCTGCTCTGGTATGGAATTCTTGAGTGCGCCATCGGGGTGATGGCAGCTGCTACGCCGGCACTATTTATCGCTGCCGGAGAAATCTCGGCGCAGGCATATCAATGGGCAGGAACCGGTCAGGCACTTCACCTGCTGGTGCGGTCGGCTCTGGTGGCCGCTGTTATCCTGCCGACATGCGTACTGATCGGGGGAACGCTCCCGTTACTCTGTCAGTTCTCCATCCATACCAGGCAGGCTGATATCCGTTTTGCCGCCGGAATACTCTATGCCGTAAATACTGGCGGCGCTTTTTTTGGCTGCATATTCTGCGGAATCTGGTTCATCCCGTTCCTCGGTATTGATGCTGCCATTTGGCTCAACGCTTCAATAAACTTTGCCGTCGGAGCGGGAGTTGTCCTCGTTTCAAGAACAACCTCGGTTACGTCTCCTCCCGTGAGAACCGCTCCGGTATTTTGCTCCTCCAAAGAAAACAGCGGCAGCCTGGTTGATTCAAAGCTCACCGGTATTGTTCTGTATACTCTTTTCTTCTGGACCGGCTTTGTTGCATTAGGATACGAGTTGCTCTGGGTGCGGTTCCTGTCACTCCTTATCCACAACACCGTGTACACCTGCATATTTTCCCTTGGAGCCGTTCTTCTCGGCATTGCTGCCGGCGGTTTACTCGTTCTTATGGTGAAAGTGCGCCCCGGGCAGGATATTCTCCTCTTTGGCGGTGCCAACATATTCATAGGATTCACTGTCCTGTTAATACTCCTCCAGCCGGTCGCCTCCTGGGAGTGGATCCGGAATGCAACGTCCGTTTCGATGCAGGCTCTCCTGACTATTGCCATCATTTTTGTACCCTCTCTTGCCTCCGGAATATCGTTCCCTCTGGCATATCGTCTGATTGCAACACGTGCAATACTTTCCGGCAGGGATTTCGGGGCTCTTACCGCAGTCAGCACTCTCGGCGGTATTGCCGGATCGTTGCTGGTCGGTTTTTACCTCCTTCCCGAATCGGGTATGTACGCAACGCTCGGGATCCTTACCTGTATCAGTCTGACAATCGGAACCTACGCAATATTTGTTTTTGCTGACGGAATTGCCCTGCTGCGCCGGGGATTGATCGCAGGCGGTGTTGTCCTGATGTGGCTCATTGTCCTGTCTACCAACACAACCGGCCTCCCGGGTGACTTTCTGGCAGGGAACCGGACGATGATTGAATATGCGGAGGGGATTTCTTCATTTGTTGCCGTGGTCAAACAAGGCGGGATCAAAACGCTGGAAATCGACCGCATGTGGCAGGGGCAATATCAGAAAGGGCATCAGATACTTGCCGCCCACATCCCGATGATTCTGCATCAGGACCCGAAACGGGTACTGGTGATCGGTATGGGGACCGGTCAGACGGCAAGCCGGTTTCTGATGTATGACATCGACCGGCTTGATTGCGTTGATATTGAAAAAACCCTGCCCGGTATGTTGCAGCGCCATTTTGACGCGGCCTGGCTCAGTGACCCGCGAACGCGTGTCGTAACAGATGATGGCCGGAACTACACCGCATTTGCAACGTCGATGTATGACATTGTCTCAATAGAGGTAGGGCAGTCGTTCCGGCCCCAGATAGCCTCATTTTATACCGTGGATTTTTACCGTGATGTCAAAAAGCGGTTGAACAAAAACGGTCTGGCATGTCAGTTCGTGCCGGTCGGTTTTTTTACGGAGGAGCAGTTTCGTGCGATTGTGCGCAGTTTCCTTGAAGTATTTCCGCAGAGTACACTCTGGTATAACAAATATGCGGAGTTCATGTTAATCGGGAACGTGACGCAGCAGCCACGGTTATCCGCAGCCCGTTTGGGGCTGCTGCGGAGCGATGCAAAACTGAACGCCGATCTTGAGTACGCATTTGATGACAAGTTGTTACTGGTGATGAACCGGAAAGAGGTGTTTGCCGCAAATTTCCTGATGGGGCCGGAAACGCTCGCACGGCTGTCAGCTACCGCGCAACGGTACGACGACGACCGGCCGGTTCTTGAATATCAAACGGCCCGCAACATCTATCTGCCGAGCCGTTTTCACAATCTCATCGAGAATAATCTTGAGAGCCCGGACGGTATCTTTTCTCAGAAAATATCTCTGACGACAGAGGCCGCGATTACAAAAATCCGTGAGGAAACAGTCCACGAAATGCTGGCGGATAAATAACGAGTTAGCCACTGCTTGGCGAAAAAACTCGTATTAGATACGTGAATTAACTACATTCCTCAAAGTCCGTGCGTGCAGTTGGAGCTGACTTGAGTTTTAGCGGCGTATGAGGAGTCACAACCTTTAAAACGACCAAAACAAATTGTCCCTTTCAACTCCTTTCAAAAAGTAGTAGATGTTGATACTACTGACTCTCAGATCAAAACTTCACAAACTCCACCCGCCGGTTGTTGGCTCGTCCTTCCGTAGTCTTGTTGGAGTCGAGCGGTTTGCTGTCACCAAAACCTTTGGTATTAAGGCGGGCAGCATCTATCCCTTTGCCAAGCAGCCAGCTTTTAACTGCCGCAGCCCGTTTTTGCGACAGCGGCAGGTTGATTCCCTTATTACCCTGGTTGTCGGTATGCCCTTCAATGGAGAATTTGAGATTATGATTGTCATTGAGGATGCCGAGAATCATCTTCAGAGTCGGCAACGATTCCGACTTGATGATATCCTTGCCGGTATCGAAGAGAATACCATGAGTAATAATCTTTCCATCGGTTTCCAGAGCTGATTTGATATTCTTTCCCCCCTCGGCCAGGCGGACGTTGCCAATCATAACCCTTTCCGACGCCAGACCGCCACTAACCCCCATATTTATGCCGATCAACTTTATCGGGCGGAGAAGTGCATCAGGGTCGTTAATCACCCGAACATTGTCAATATATGCCTTGACAAAGGTGCCGTTGACACTGATTGCAATGTGATGAAATTTGTTGTCATGCTTATTCATACCGGTCGTGGTGTTAATCGAGGTACCCCCGGCACCGGAGAAGTAAAAAACCCCTTCATTCGGTTGGCCGCTGAGGCCGGGCCAGGTGTCATTATCATGCAAAAGATACAGATGATAGTAGGTGTTGTAGCCGCCTCCCAACTCGGTAATGAAATAGGCATCGAACTCGATGGTAAATTTTTCCGGCAGATCACCCTTCTGAGTTAGACGAAGATACTGTGTTGACGAATTTTGATTAGTATCCCCGGTTGCAGGTTGGCTTCTTATAAAACGTTTCCCTTGTAATACAATCACTTCCACCGCATTGTTGCCCGTCCCCTTGGGACCCTTCAAATGCCATTTACGGGGGAATTCCCCGACGTCGGTATCGCTGAAATCATCATAGAAAATGACCTTGTCACCCGGCACGAAATCGTACTTGGAGTAGATCTCCTCATTTTCGGTCAGCGAACCTCCGCTGTTGTCTGAATCACCAGTAACAGAAGCTTTCCTGTCGGTTCCCTTCCTGGTAACAGAGTTATTGCTGTCATCACTATCCTCTGAGACAACCTTACTTCGTTTTTTCTCATCCTTATGATTTACAACACCCTTTGCACCCTGTTTGGCCCCTTCGTAAGCACTGTTGCCTGCATCGTTAACAGCCCGGTTCCCGAGATTCTCGCCGACATTGCGTACGGCATCGTCCAGCCAACCCGCATGGGACCGGACCGTAATCAGCAGCAGTGCTACGACAATGATGCAATTTTTCATAGAATCCTCCCTGAATAGTAATGAATCGTTTCCCCGGCTGTGAACGTATCCTGCGCCCAGGGTGTTTTATCGATTGCCTGCCATTGTGCCTTGAGCCCCGGATTGGCCGTCGAATTGTATCGTATTTGATATTGCCTGTCAAATACAGGGTTCCGTCAATACAGGGTTCCGTCAGTAAAATCGCCTCACCCTCTCTCCCCACGCCAAACACCGCTGTCAGCTTCTTCAGCCCGGAGAACACCGACTGCATCGCCGCCGGTTTCAGGAAATAATTCGTAGAGATTCGATTGTTTCACCTATAAAGCACTTTTACACCTTCCAACGGTACATCCAGAATGAAGCAGATTCTGGCGGGTGCGGATGAGGCTAAAAGGAATTTTGACATGGAGAAATAATTTCTCTACATTGCTTTCATGGGTAAGATCTACACAGGCAACGGCTGGATTATCAAGGTGCAAGGCGCTGAGTTTTGAAAGGAACTTACGCTGATGGGCGTACGGTAACAGTGGATATGAATGATATTTTATGCAGATACGCGGCCTTTGCTCCGCTTGCCGATCCAACCGAGTTCGCTACGGTGACTGTTGCCGATTGGGGTTGGTCTCTGGAGTGGAACTGTGGAGCAACACGTTGACGCTGATTGCTTGTTTGAATTATCTCTTGAACAAGCTGGCATGATTGAAAATGTGCTGATTCGACAGTGGCAGGAGAAAAACGGCCTGTCTCTGACGGCGGCGGAGGCTATTGGTCTAACGCGACGAACGGTCAGTCAATACAGAACAGGAGCAAGGCCGGTGTCGCGTATGTTGCGCTGGCTTGCAAAGGGTGGGAAGCGACTAGGAAGGCGGCGTAAGAATCGGCCGCACTCTTTACTGTCTTGCTCATTTGCTTTGCCGATTAATTCTCACGCCAACCCACCGGAAGCGATTTTCCGCGGCCGCACCTTGTGCAACAGCCGATCCATATAATAATAGACCACCGGTGTGATATAGAGCGTCAACAACTGTGACGTCAGCAGGCCACCTACAACCGCCAGCCCCAGCGGCTGCCGCGATTCCCCGCCGGCACCATAGCCGATTGCAATCGGCAGAGTCCCCATCAGCGCCGCCATGGTGGTCATCATGATCGGCCTGAAACGGACGATTGCCCCTTCATAGATCGCATCCAGTGGGCTCTTCCCTTCCGTACGCTCCGCCTCCAGCGCAAAATCGATCATCATGATGGCGTTCTTTTTGACGATGCCGAGCAGCATGATAATGCCGACAAAGCCGTAGATGTTGAGGTCGCTGCCGAAGATCATCAGCGTAATCAGCGCCCCGAAACCGGCCGCCGGCAGACCGGAGAGAATCGTGATCGGGTGGATGTAACTTTCGTACAGTACCCCCAGCACGATGTAGATGACGAAGATCGACATAATCAACAGAATCCATAAGCCGCTGAACGAGGATTGAAAGGCCTGCGCCGTCCCCTGGAAACTGGTGCTGATCGTCGCCGGAAGTGTTGTTGCAGCCAACTTGTCAACCAGCTTCATGGCATCCCCCAACGCCACTCCTGGGCGAAGGTTGAAGGAAATCGTCACCGCCGGCAGCTGACCCAGATGATTGACCGCCAGCGGGCCGATGGTTTTGGAGAGCGTCGCCACCGTTTCCAGCGGAATCAGCTGCCCCGTTTTGGCGCGGATATAGAGCATCCCGAGCGCGGCCGGATCGCCCTGGTAGAGCGGGTCGAGTTCGAGAATGACCTGATACTGGTTGGTAGGTGCAAAGATGGAGGAAACCTGCCGGGAACCGTAGGCATACCCCAGGGCATCCTCTACCTGCAGCACCGAAAGCCCCAGCGCCGCGATTTTGTCGCGGTTAAGTTCCACATGAACCTGCGGATTGCTGATCTGCAGATCGCTGGTGACATCCTGAAGCTCTCCGATCTCGCGCAGCTGTGCCTCAAACTCTTCCGCAGAGCGGTACAGCTCCACTGTGTCCTGACCTTGCAGGGTGAACTGGTACTGGCTCTTGGAGCTGGTGCCGCCGATCTGGATCGCGGGGACATTTTTCAGAAACACCTTGACTCCCGGCACTTTGGCAAGCTGGGGGCGCAGCTTCTGGATGATCTCGTCTGCCGAGAGTTTGCGCTGAGACCGTGGTTTGAGACGCATGAAAAAGCTGCCGGTATTTGCGCCGCGCCCGCCGCCGATGGAGGACATTAAGCCTTCAATATTGGGATCTTTGGCAATGATCGCTGCCACCGCTTCCTGATGAAGCTTCATGCTGGCAAACGATGTCCCTTGAGCTGTTTCAATATCCGCATTGATCCGCCCGGTATCCTCGGACGGCAGAAAGCCCATCGGAATAATCCTGAACAGCCAGACCGTCAGCAGGGTAATCAGCAGCGTCACGACCATCGTTGTGCGACGAAAGCGGAGTACCAGCTTCAGACTCTGTTCATAGAGATTCAGCCAGCCGTTGAAGAAGCGCTCCATTGCCATGTAGATGCGGCCATGATGTTCTGTCGTCGCCGGTTTCAGAAAGCGGCTGCAGAGCATGGGGGTCAGAGACAGGGAAACGAAGCAGGATACCAGAATCGCCACGCTGATTGTCAGGGCGAATTCGTGCAGCAGGCGTCCGAGGATCCCCCCCATAAACAGCACCGGGATAAATACCGCCACCAGAGAAATGGTCATGGAGATAATCGTGAAGCCGATCTCTTTGGAACCCTTGAAGGCCGCTTCCATGGCGCTTTCGCCCTTTTCCATATGGCGGACGATATTCTCCAGCATTACGATGGCGTCGTCCACGACAAAGCCGACCGCCAGCGTCAGCGCCATCATGGAGATATTGTTGAGCGAGAAACCGAGCAGGTGCATGACGGTAAAGGTGCCGACGATCGACATCGGCACCGCAAGCGACGGGATGATCGTTGCGGAGAGGTTGCGCAGAAAGAGGAAGATAACCATGATCACCAGCCCGATCGTCAGCACCAGCGTAAACTTGACGTCGTGCATCGACGCACGGATCAGGGTGGAACGGTCAAAGAGCACATTCAGCTCGACAGAGCCGGGCATCTTGCTGCGAAAACCGGGGAGCAGCTTCCGGACATTGTCCACGACCTCGATGGTGTTGGTACCCGGCTGGCGCTGCACCGCCAGGACGATCCCCCGGGTGCCGTTGTACCAGGCGGCACGTTTGGTATCCTCAACCGTATCGAGGACTTTCCCCAACTCCTCCAGACGCACCGGTGAGCCATCCCGATAGGCAACCACCTGTTGACGGTATTCAGCCGCCTTGAACAGCTGACCACTGGTTTCAATGGTATAGGCCTGCTTTGTGCCGTCAAGTGTTCCGGTCGGCAGATTGACATTCGCCTCGTCAATGGCGGTCGCCACCTCGTCTATGCCGATCTGACGGGAAGCCAGCGCTCTCGGGTCAAGCTGGGCGCGCACGGCATATTTCTGCGAGCCGTACACATTAACCTGCGCCACGCCGCTGACCGTAGAAATACGCCGCGCCATCAGCGTCTGGGCGTATTCATCAATGGCAGAGAGCGGCAGGGAAGGGGAATTGAGCGCCAGATACAGTACCGGCTGATCAGCCGGATTGACCTTGCGGGAGGATGGCGGTGTCTTCATATCCTTGGGGAGATGCCGGGTCGCCAGCGAGATAGCCGCCTGCACATCCTGCGCAGCGGCATCGATATCGCGATCGAGCGAGAACTGCAGGGTGATGCGGGTTGTGCCGACACCACTGGTAGAGGTCATGGAATCAACGCCCGGGATGGTCGAAAGCTCGTTCTCCAGAGGAGTAGCCACCGCCGCCGCCATTGTGTCAGGATTGGCGCCCGGCAGGTTGGCGTTGACCTGGATCGTCGGGAAATCAACGTTGGGGAGGTCGTTAACCGGCAGCAGGCGATACGAGACCACGCCGAAGATGAAGATGGCGATCATTATCAAAGAAGTCATGATCGGCCGGCGGATGAAAATATCCGCAATATTCATTTGTTGCTACTCCCGGCAGGCTGTTTTACGGGAGGCTGTTTCTCTTTACTCTCAACGATCGCCCCGGGGGTCAGGCGTAACTGGCCGTCCACAACCACGGTCTCACCCGCCGCCAATCCTTTATCGACAACAGTCTCCTCACCCACCGCCATGGATGCCGTAACCTGGCGCATCTCCACGGAATTATCCGCCTTCACCACATACACGAACTGTCCCTGCTGACCGGTCTGGATAGCGTTGGTCGGCACAACGACGGAATTTTTCCGGATGCCGAGGGTCATGACCACATCAGTAAACTGACCGGGCCAGAGTTTACGGGATTTGTTGGCAAATACCCCTTTGAGTTTGATCGTACCGGTTGCCGGATTCACGGCATTATCCAGAAAGCTGATCGTTCCGGTCTCTGTACTCCCCGGTTCATTCGGAATTACCGCCTCAATCTTTAATTCATTGCCGGCCATGGCCCGTTTTACCTCAGCCAGCAATTTTTCAGGAATGGAAAAGGTGGTGTAGATCGGAGCAAGCTGATTGACCGTCACAATCGGCAGATCATTCGCCTTTACCAGATTGCCCGGCTGCAGGGCAATCGTGCCGGTCCGTCCGGAAATCGGTGAGCGGATAGAGCAATACCCGAGCTGGATTCTGGCATTTTTGATGGCGGCACGATCGGCTGCAATTGTAGCAGCCAACGAGTCGGCATTTGATTGCAGCAGCTCATACTGGTCGCGGGTAACGATGCCCTCCTTGAGGAGTCCCGCGTAGCGTTCCACCTGCTCACGGGCGAATGTAGCCTGGGCCTGATCTTTGGCCAGAGCCGCCTCAAACTGGCTTACCGTCGCCTGGAACGGTTCCGGGTCGATGCTGATCAGCAGGGCGCCTTTTTCCACGTCGCTCCCTTCAGTAAAATGGAGCTTCGCGATCTGGCCGTTTACCTGTGACTTTATGGCAACGCTGGTGAAAGCCTCGACAGTGCCGATCGCTTTCACCTGAACCGGCACATTTTTCTGCAGCGCCTGGACCACCTTTACCGGTACCGGCGGTTTTGCTTTGGGCTTTTCTTTTTTGGCAGAGCATGAGCTGCAGAGGAAAAACAGAGTGATAATGGCGAGAATTACAGAAGTTTGCTTCATGTATTAATCTTCTTTCCTGATTAAGGTATAACAGCTCCGGTTATTGATTTATTGTGCAATTCCGGCTGCAGTCATGATCATTGTTATCTTGTCAGTGGAACGGCTGAAAAGCTCCTGAGCCCGTGACTGCTTATTTCGGTACTCCAGAAGAGCCATCGGATTTTTGTCGGTAACAAAATTTTTCATGGCATCATACGCTTCTGCGTATCCTTTGTAAGCATCAATCAGGCCTGCTTTTCCCTCGGTAAGAATTTTTTTCGCTTCGGGGGGCAATGCATCAGGAACGGTATTTTTTAGCAGTTTTTCTCCCGCCTGCAGGCATTCGCCCTTGGCCTTGGTAATTATGGACGGAACGCTGAGCGAAATTTCACCCCCCGTTATTACTTTTTTTAATTCATTTCCCGCAAGTGAAACTGCAATGTCAGCAAAACGTTCAACGCTCAGGAGCTCCTTTTGGAATGCCACCAGCTTTTCTTTGTCAGCAGGGGCAAGAGTTATGGCCGGGATTTTTTGCAGCGGCTGGGATGCTTTTTCAGCTGTGCAGCCGCAGATCGCAGCAGAAACGCAGATAAGTCCATATACTATGATCCGCTTCATTATGGTGTTCTCCAATAAGTATACGGGAGGAGTTGCCTCCTCCCATAGCATTCAATCTAGTCAAACAGTTCAGCCAACCAGCTCTTTTTCTTATGATAGCCGTTTTGACTGTAGCCATGCTCATCATGATGCGGCTTTCCGTGATACTTCTGTTGCTGGTTATACACCGGTTGCTGGCGCTGTTGTTCCGGCTGAGCGTAGGTGGGAGAGGCGTTGCCTGACCGTTCAATGATTTTATCCAGCTCCCCTCTGTCCAGCCAGACGCCTCGGCATTCCGGGCAGAAATCAATTTCCACCCCCTGACGTTCTGCAATATTAAGGTCAATTCCTGTGCATACAGGGCATTTCATGGTAATTCTCCCGTTTTTAGATAGGTTGTCGTCTGCTGTAGAGACGGCGTAAACCGTCTCTACAGGAATGGCACATGTTATTTGGGATGGCATCCTTTGCAGTTTGTCGGGCCTTTCTTCATTTCGCTGTGGCACTCTTTACATGTCTTGTGGGCAAGGTCCTTACCAAAACCGGCAATCTTACCACCTTCAGCCTTTTCATGACACTTGGTACAATCTTTGAGCGCTTCGGCATGTGCCTTGTGAGTAAAGGAAACACTTTTTTTCATTTCAATTACATCAGCTGCAGATGCAGCGCCGGCGAAAACTGTTCCTGCGAATAGTGTAAGTATAATCAATTTCATATTATTATCTCCCGTATCTGTAGTTTGAGTGAACGTATCTTCCTGAATTAGTACTGAACTTCCGCTTATGGTGAGAAAGCCCTCCACGAACGGAAGAGCAATCATGAAATCAGGGCCCCCTGAACTTGCCAAAAGGAGGACAGGTTTCAACGGCAGATTCGTACTAATCAGGCTCTTCTTTGCTTTACGTGGTTGTTGCTACAGAATCAGCAGAAGCTTTGCGGGGGGACGAATATAGGGATGACTACCTGTGGCAGGTATTGATTCCGCTCAGGCAAGCGGAATGGAGAAATGAACGGTGTATAGATGAGAGTGATACCGGAACTCAAGTGTATGAATGCAGCACAGCAGACCGTTGAGTCGCAACTGTCAGTATCCTGATTATGGGAGTGGCCTCCCGAATCTCCGGAACTGTCCGCTATATCGGTCCCGCCAAGGCATGATTCGCACGGATATGCAAAACAAGCCAGCGGCTGCAACAGACAGAGTATCAGAAGTATAAACGCAACAGCTTTCATCTTGAACCTATTCGAGCGGTTTTGCGGCAACAGCGTAATATTCAGATTCGCCGAAACAGCTTGTGGGGACACCTTTATGCTGTTCATAGGATAGCGCCAGTTTCTTACCCATGGACGAGTTGATTTTGTCGATCAACCCTTTGTCACGAACGGAGAAAAGGAATTTCTCCGGGATTGCACCCGGTACCGGCAGCATTTGCAGCTCCCCTTCCCAGGTTTTACAGAGCCACCCCTTTTCGGAAAACTTTTGGACGTAGCCGACTCTCTCACCTTTTGAATAGCTCCACTTAAGCACAATCATTATATAGCCGGCAAAGAGAAGGCCGGCGGTCACGATCAAAAGCAGCGCTATTTTGGTTGCTTTTTTCCCAATATCCTCAAATGTCATTTCTTCTCCAATCGGTTTGGCGTACCGCACAAAAAGTGCCGCCACCCTACCATAAAATGGTCCGAAAAGTCGGCTTTTTTTGCAGTGGCAGAGGGCGATTGACGATTCCGTCCCGTTCTGTTAGATTTCCTTCCCTGTCATGGCGTGGCGGAAGTGATGTTGTCATGGAACGAATATTTTACCACTGCGGGTAGGTGACTGAAGGTATGAAAATTACACTGTTGACCCATTTTAAAGAGTTCGATAAACGCTCAAATACCGGCCGTCTGGTCGTTGACGTTTTGGGAAGCGTCGCTGAGCAGGTTCGTTGGGACAGGATGAATCCCCCGGCGCGTTTGCTCGAAGAAATTGAGGCGGGCGGCGTGGCCTTGATTTACCCCGGAGCCGAAAATGAACATGACGGCGATCTCAGCGGTATCACCAACTGCATACTCATCGATGGCACATGGCATGAAGCACGAAAGATTCATCAGCGAAGTCCCTACCTTCAGGCAATTCGCCGGATCACTCTGAAAACGGATGAAAAATCAGTATATAATCTCAGAAAAAACCAGAAGGATTTTGGATTGTGTACGGCTGAATGTGTCATCAGGGTGCTGCGGCTTGCGGGGAATACCGCTGCGGCGGAGGAGTTGCAGGAACGATTTCTGGCGTTTATCAGACCGCCCGGTGTCATGCGGGGAGAGGTCCCGGGGCATTAAGTCCGCCTATCAGATTCTGCAAAAAAAAAGTCAGTTCACCACGGAGACGCGGAGAAAAACGAAATAAAAATAATTTGTTATACCATTTCACGCTATTGTTCTCATAATTCATTTGATGAAGGTAAAAAACTGATTTCCTCTGTGTCTCCGTGCCTCCGTGGTAGAAGTACCGATTTTAGGCTTCAGAAGACCTGTCTGTTTCTAGGCTTTAAACCGGCTTTCCGTGCCGGAGAGCAGGCGGCTGATATTTTCGTGGTGACGCGCTATGACTATAAGAGCTATGACGAGTGTTACGGTGGAGAACGTCCGACTGCCACCCAGTAGATAGACCGCCGGCGGCATGGCTGCTGCCGCAGCGATTGAACCGAGCGAAACGTAGCGCCACATGAACAACAAAACAGTAAACAGCGCTATCGCAATGGTAACGGCAACCGGGGTCAGTGCCAGAAAAACACCCATTGCCGTCGCAACACCCTTTCCCCCTTTGAATTTCAGGAACAGAGAAAAAACATGGCCGCAAAAAGCGGCCAGTCCTACCCAGGCGGCCAGTTCAGGCGGAAACGTGCTCGCTTTTACTATCAATACCGGTAACAGTCCCTTCAGGCAGTCGCCAATCAGCGTGATAATGCCGACTTTGCGTCCGATAGTCCGGTACAGATTGGTTGCGCCGATATTGCCGCTCCCCTCTTTACGGACATCTATTCCGTATGCTTTGCCGAGCAGAAGCCCGGTGGGGATCGACCCGATCAGGTAGGCTGCGGCAATAACAATAAGCTGGACGGCTATGGAAGTTCCATCAACGGTCATGGCTTGTTTAAAGAATCCAAAGCCTTGGTGGCATCAGCAGTATGAACGCTGCCGGGGAATTCACGGATAAGCTGCCCAAAGAGTTCCTGCGCTTTTGTTTTCTGCCCATCCTCCCGATATGCTTTGCCGAGGTAATACAGCGCTTCGTCGCGTCGTGCCGTGTCGGGGAACATTTTGAGTGATGTTTCAAAGCGGGCAATCGCCGCTTTATAGGCGTCGGTCTTCAAGTAAAAACGGCCAACGTACAATTCATACTGAAACTGCTTGTCGCGGCACTCACGATTTTTTTCCTGCACCTCTGCACGGTGTTCCCCCGCAGGGTAGAGCGTCAGATATGAGGCAAGGGTCATTTGCGCGTTTTTCACCGGAGTCTGGTCGGTGTCAATGCCGCGAATCTGGTTGAAATAGCTCAACCCCTGGCGATACAGCGCTAAATCGCCTTGCGGATGTTTGGGGTGCAGTTTCCGGAAATCTTCATATCCTGCTGCCGCTTCAATATAATCCTTATTCAGGAAATAGGCGTTTGCGATGTTCAGCTCTGCTTTGGTTGAGAGGTCTGGCGACTGGTACGTCTCCTTGACTTTTTTCCATTGGGTGATGGCTTCTTCATACCGCTCCTTCTGAAAGAACTCCTCGCCTTCTTTGTACAGTAATTCAGCAGACTTTTTCACCTGAGGGGCGGTAGAGCATCCTTGGAAAGACATGGAAGCAAGAATTGTGAATGCGATCAATAGTACATATATTTTCATACGAATCCTTTTTGATGGGTCGGCATTTATACGATATTCGATCCGCGATCATCTGCAAGCAGCCGGCTGATTATGTCGTGATTAAGCCATAGCGTCGATGACGCCGGGTTCCAGGAGCTGTGCAGCATCAGTCTGCCGGTGGCAAGGAAGACAATTCTGGATAATTCCGCGCAGATGAGTTGTTTCTGGTCGGCATGCATCGCCATAAGTTCTGCCGATGCAGCCAGCATCAGTTCAGCCTGCTCGCGGGTATTATGCTGCGGCCAGGTAGTAAAATCGACAATCTGCTCCAGAATCGGAGAGGAAAGATAGTCGTCAGCCCGTTTCAGCAGTCCGGCAACGGTTTCACCCTCATTGAGCATTGCCTGACAACGCGCCGCAACCGCGGCCGCAATCTGTTCTCCGGCTTCACGGCGAATAGCGCTCAGAAGCGGGTAGAGTGAGATCTCAACCCCCAGAAAAAGTGCACTGGAATTGGTCTGGATTTCCGGACAATTGTACACAGTTGCCGGAATTCCCTGCGTGGTCGCCTCCGCGGCGATATCTTCAAGCCGGATCTTCGCGAACCCCTGCACATAGGGCGTATAAGACTGCCATCGATATTCTCCGCCAACCAGAATTCCGGTGCCGTGATAGCCGTACGCTGAATAGCAGACCCTGGCCCCGCTGCCGCTGTTTCTGGCGCGCAGGGCAGCGGTGCCCTCGATCAGATAGCGGAACGTATCGGCGGAGACTTCGTTGAAACTGACAGAGCAGAGATGGCCAAGCGGGCTGTTCCAGAACGTTTCAGATGCCAGATACTTGTCACCGGTCCCCTTGAAAATCCGGTTCAGGAGCGGCATGAAAACCCGGGCCCGGGGGATTCCGCCCGCCATCGAATGGGCAAGGTGGATGTTGGCAGTTGCCGGTATGCGCGTGATCAGCTCCGCTTCGAGTCGTGCCAGATGGGCACGGAAGCGGGCTCTGCCGGCTGCGCATGCTTTTTCAATAGTTCCGTCGACAAAACTGACCGTGGCAAAATCATCCGGACGCGCTTTTTTCAACTGTTCTGCTACGGAAGGAATGTCATCGACACTCTCCAGATCAAAACCGGCTTCCAGCGGGATGTTTATGATGGAGCCGCCAAGAAGAGTTTCAGCCTCAGTCAGCTCTTCATGCGTAAGCGGCCGTAGTGACCCATTGCTTTCTCTGCGTCCCACTGTTGTGCCGATTACGGTCATGCCGAGACGTTTTGCTTCATCCACAAGACCGTTAGCGTAGCCGCGCCCGAAAAGTTCCCCAACGAGTACCAGCACGTCGCCCGGTTTGTATCCAGCCGGTTCCGGCAGCTGCTGCAGTGGTTGATATTCCGTCATTCATTCCCCCGTGTTCAGTAAAATAGTCGTATTGTTTACCATGAATTGCGCTGCCTTGTGAACATAAAAAGCTGCAGTGACATGTTCCCGTTTTGTTACAGTTATGGAATAGTGCCCTTATGACGGATAGTCCCGCCGGTAAAGACAAGAGATCCGTATTTGCCGTAATGTGTGATTTTTGCAGCATACTGTTCCGCAGCTGTTTCAGAGAGCGGCCGGAACAGGGCCGCTACCCGTCCCGCCGGTGCGGGACGCAGCAGAACCAGAAAAAGCAGACCGTCAGGGGCGGACACAACATCTTCGCGCAGGGAAAAGCCGGCAGCGCGCAGGGTAATATCCGCAGGCAACTGAGGCAATAGCGCCCGTTGCTTCGGGATTCCACAGAACAGCAGGTCGTGCGTGCGCAGGAGCTCCGCATCAAGTTCATCCTCTCTGATCACCGTTGTCCCACCCTTTCCCAGAGAGTCCAGCAGGCGTCTGAAAGTCACGTCTCTCGCCCGGCAATCCCCGGTAACGACAGCGAGGAGCAGTTTCGAACCTTTGATGCTGTTTACAGTGGCTGGTATCTCGCCCGCGGAAAGCAGGCGGAACAGCTCCGCATCGGGATCGATGAGCAGTTTCCGGGGTTCTGCGGGTGTGAGAAAGCTAAATTCGGTCAACACCCGGCTGACCGGAAGAATCTTTCTGATTGACGCCCCGCCGGTCTCCAACCGGAGCGGCAGCAGCAGTTCATAAAACGGGGCGGTCTGAACAACCGAACCGGAAACCGTCCATCCCGCACCATCGCGACGATGCGTCACGTCCGAGAGAACAACACGCGGACCGCCGGGACGGGTAAGCCATTGCTTCATGAAGGGAGAGAGATCCCTGCCGGAACTGCGCGAAAACGCGCGGGTGAAATCGCTCCAGGCTGCAGAACGGTAGAGCCGCTCCCGGTAGATATCCCGCAGAGCAGCAAAGAAGGCACGGTCGCCGATTTCTCCCCGGATCATATGGAACAGCATGGCGCTCTTGCCATAGCCGACAGCCCGCGAGGCCGGATCAACCCGGCTGATGAAAGCGGTAAGCGGAAAGTCGGCATCCGGCGTCACAAGCGTGGCGAAATCGGAGAGCAGCTGCAGCCGGTATTCGCGCCCCTCCGCAGTGGACCGCCGCTCTTTCAGCAGGTAGTCGGCCAGATAGGTGGTCAGCCCCTCTGCCCAGTTGCCTTCACTCTGATCGACCTCGACTGCGTTGCCCCACCAGGAATGGACGATCTCGTGAGGAAAACTGGTGTCGATGATGAACGGGAGCCGGATGATCGTACTACCGAGCAGGGTAAATGAGGGGAATCCGTAGCCGGTCGGGAAAAAATTCTCTACTACGGCAAACTTCTCAAAGGGATAGGGGCCGAACAGATCGCTGTAGATACGGAGATATCCGGCAGCCGCATCCAGGTAGCGGGACGACAGGGAGGCATTTTCCGGGTAAAAGTAGCTGTAGAGAGCAACCCCGGCCTCCCGCCGCTCCTCGATCAGATATTGTCCCGCGCAGAGAGTGAGGCCGCCAACCGGTCGCTGCTCCTCCCAGAATGAGGAGGTGACGGCATCCTTCGTGCTCCTTGTCACCCGTCTTCCGGCCGTTATCGCCTCGGTACCTGTTGGAGCGGAGACCCGGACGGAACGTTTGAGCGGCAGTGACGGCGGGAGCGGATACCATCCGGCCGAGTCATCAAGAAATGTGCCCTGAGTCGTAATGGCGCCATGTACACCGTAGGTGGGGTCCTCGCTGCTGCCGCCGCGCAGCGGCAGCGGATCGTTAAAGATCCCGCGGTAGGTTACAGTAACCGGAATCGTCTCCTGTCCGGCTGTTTTGGGAAGATCAAGGGAAAGGTCGCCTGCGGAAAAAGAGAAGGGGAACTTCGACCCGGAAACAGTTACCGAGTCAATCTGTACAGCTGGAGAGAGCTTCAGGGAGACTCTCCTGGTTCCGGCAGCAAAAGTGATCGTACTCGCACCGAGTAAAAGATGCTCAGACGGCTTCAGGGTTGCTTCGATCTCCTGGAACAGGACTATCGCTTCCTGTAGGTCGGGTGAGGCGGCGGAGGCCGGGCAGGAAAGGGGGAGGACAAACATCAACAACAATACCAGGCGAATCACACAACACCTCACAATGCGCTTCAACTAATTCACAGTTCCATGAAACGTAAATCATATTTTTGACCGGCTTTTTTAAACGCTTCAGTGAGCGCTCCTGGCATCTGAGTTTTGAGATTTTCAATTTCACGGGAGAAATCTTCGTGTGCGGCAGCGACATCGGCCTTGCAGCGTGACAAAAAATCGGGCGAAGAAAGAATCTCTGCATTCATTGTTCCGTAGAGTGCATAGAGCTTCCTGAGAGTCAGGGCCGACTGCCTGTACTCTGAAGGCGGATTTTCTGTTTTTGCCATCAGGGCATCAACTTCCGCCTTGACCGTAGCCAAATCAGCTGTTGCCTGTGAATCAATTTCGCCGGATACAGGAGTCTCAGAAGGTACCCCCTCTTTCCAGGCGCTGTATTCCCCGGCACAAATCATGCCTGTCATAGACATTCCGGACTTGATGCCATACAGGGCCAGTATGAAATTTTGTGTGTACTGTTTTTGCACACTGTTTTGATACTGAATAATGCCGATGGCAGCCAGAATCGCACACAGAAGCAGCACACAGACCGCGATCACCCGAATCCGCAGAGACAGGGCGGTAAAATTGTCTATGGTGGTTTTATAGAGCGGGAAAAAACGACTGGAGCGGCCCTGTTTTATGGAAGCGGATGAGCCGGAGGTTCCCGGCTGCTGTTTCTCTCCGGAGGCAGCCGGCGTTTCCATAATGACATAACAGGCAAAGGCACAACCGCAGTATACGCAGCGACGAGAAAGCACCTGCCCTTTCCCGCATGCCGGACAATACAGACCTGAAGCGCGGACATGCTCTGGGATGTTCTGAGTGTTGAGTGCTTCGGAGCGAAACCTGATTTTCCACTGCCGTGTGGCCATGGTATTCGGAACGCCGATCAGCCATTTCCGGCCGCCTGTAAGCTGATGTAACGGACGCACGTTCGAACTATTTTTGCCATGTGTCATTGTCTACCTCTGTTCAAGTTCAAGTCGCCCGGTCTCGGAGTTTGTTTCGAGGAACAGATCCAGATCCACTTTGTGAAAGGCCATGACGACCTCAGGATCGAACATGTTGCCGGCATGTTCTTCAATGAAGTCAATGACCGTTGTGAGCTCCCACCCCTGACGATAGGGCCTGCTGCTATACAGCGCGTCAAATACGTCGGCGACCGCCATGATTCTGGCTCCCAGAACGATCTCTTCGCCCGCCAATCCAAGTGGGTAGCCACCCCCGTCGAACTGCTCATGGTGTTGCCATACAATGGGGAGTACCGCATGGTATGACCGGAGCGGTTTCAATATTTCAGCGCCAATTTCCGGGTGCTTTTTGACAATGGCATACTCCTCTTCTGTCAGGCTGCCCGGCTTGTCAATGATAGCTTCCGGAATTCCTATTTTGCCGATATCGTGAAACATTCCAGCTATATAGAGCGATTGCAGCTCCTCTGTGGAGAGTCCCATCACTTTTCCGATCTCCAGCGCCAGTCGGGTTACCCGCTGGGAGTGACCGGCAGTCCAGGGTGATTTCGCATCCACCGTGTTTGCCAGGACCTCTATGGTACCCCGGTTCAGCCAGTGCAGCTCATCAATGAGATTCCCCAGATGGCCTGACATGTCATTAAAGGAGATGGCAAGATCCTCAAATTCGTCACCGCTGGTAATCTGAACCTCGGAATTAAAATCACCGCTGCTCAGTCGGTTGGCTCCGTCCTTGAGGATGGCAAGCGGTACCAGACTTCGGCGGATCAGGAAACTGCTGGCGAAGACAACCACGAACAGGGTCAGGAAAATGATCAGAAGGAACGAGGTGATAAATGAATGGGCCGGTCCCAGCGCGTCATTTTCTGACTGAATGGCAACGACGGTCCATGAATCGGTCAGCAGGGTTGGCTGCAAATAAGCTGACCAATAGCTAACGAGATAACCGGCATCCTCCTGTTGCCATTCAAACTGGCCGGTGGCTGACTTTTTCAGCTGCGTCATGACATTGGATATAAGAGTCGGGGTGAAAGGGTGCGAGGCGTATAGTGTTCTCCCGGAAGGGGCGACGATACAGATATCGATGCCCCGCGACAGGGTGTAGCCAACGAGCGTCCAGAGATATTCAGGGTTTATCTCTCCAATCAGCAGGCACTGCTGCGGCAGATTCCGGTTGACGGAAGTGGCCATATACATGGGTACGCCCGCTCCGAGATCGGTATCAGCAAGAAGCAGCGCATTTCCGTCGGAGAGGTGGGCGATGGCGGTGGGGGGCAGGGGACGGGAAAAACCGGAAACCACTCCTGTCCCGGCATCATATGTTCTGACACGTACCGCTCGAAATCGCGGTATGCTAACGTGACCGGCAGTCTGCCGTTTTGTGCCATCCACCTCAGTGATCGGCGCTGATTCCAAATCTGCCTGGAGCAGGGTCAGCCCTTCGAGGACCGTCATCCCGACGCTTTTTCCGGCCTGGCGCAGATGCTCATGGCTGTCTTCTTTCAACTGGGAGGAAACCCGTTGCAGCGAGACCAGTGCCAGCAAGCTGACCGGCAGTAGCGAACATAAAATAAAAAGGATGAAAATCCGTCGACCAAATGCGCTGCGGACATAGGAAAAGATTTTATTCATATCGCGTCCAACTCAGAAATCTGCGGCAAGGCCGATATATTTGCCGCCGAGTATCCGCACAATGTCATCCAAGCTGTTTTTGGCATTAAGATTCGTCTTGCTTACCCCGTCTTTCCCCATGCTGTAAAGATCATAATCAGTATTCAGGGGGTTCAAAAAGCGGTCGCGGCGCAGTTTTCCTTTGCCTTTGACATCACCACCGTCAATTCTCAGATACTGATAGGGATGCCCCCATGGATCCAGGAGATCGCTCTGGTTGACGTCGGCCAATGTGTCCGGCAGGTGGCCGGAGTCTGAATTGTAGACGGAGATTGTCCCCTGTAGCATCTGGATTTCAATTATAGCCCGGTTTATACGCGCTTTATTGACGTAAGATCCATAGGCGGGGATGGCTATGGACGCCAGAATTGCAATTATGGCAACAACCGAGATGATTTCAACAAGCGTGAACCCATCGTCTCTGTTTTGAATGCCTCTGGTTTTACCAGTATCAGCGAGGCGCATAATGCTCATTAGGCTCCATATGGTTTCACCCTTTCGACAAAAAGCGGATCGCCAAAAAACGGCACCCTTCACATCTTTGGGGTTGGGAGAGGTTATCTCTCCAACATCAGTAAACAATAATTGCACTCCCTCTTATATATGCAAAACCACACCTGATGTCGATGAATATTTAAGAGAGAATCTGCTGAATTTCTGAAGGAGCAGCGGCAACCGATACGTCAAGACTCGAATAATTTTACTACCGGGTGAATTTTTGCTATGGTTCCGGCATTTCTATCAGAATAATCCGCTGCAAAGAAGGGGTTCCATATGATCAATACGGCGAAAAGTCTTCTGATTTACATCTGTTGCATCGTCGTGCCGGCCAGCGCTTATGCCGACGGATCGATCACGCGCATGAGCGACAGGCAGAACGTCAGTTTCGCACAGATGATGGCTGATGTGCAGAGCTCGGAGGTAACCATGGTCGCTGAAACCCATGACAACAAAAAACATCACGAACTGCAGCTTGACATCATCCGTTCGTTCCTGGCTAATAAAGCTCCTCTGGCCATCGGACTCGAAATGTTTCAAACAGACTACCAGAAGCAGCTCGATGATTGGATCGAAGGAAGGATCCCGGAGCAGATCTTCAAGGAGGTCTATGCCAAAAACTGGTCGTATGACTGGTCCCTCTATCGGAAGCTGTTTATTTTTGCCCGGGACAATCGTATTCCGATGGTTGCTCTGAACGTCCCGAAAGGGATTATCTTCAAAGTTGCTAAAAAGGGCTTTGAGTCATTGACTCTTGAAGAGCGCAAGAATCTCCCGCTCGGGGTTACCTGTGACATCAACAAACCTCAAACCGAGTTTCTCAAGAAGACATTCGAGGGGGTCTTCGGGCATGAGGCGAAAGGACAGCTGTTTACCTATTTTTGTGAGGCCCAGGCGGTGCGCAACAGCGGTATGGCCATGATTATCGCGAACAATCAGAAAAGGTATCCGGGCAGAAAGCTCGTGGCAATTGCCGGTACCTGGCATGCGGTCAAACATGGCATCCCCGAGCGTTTTCCGAACAGTGGCAACGTGAAATTCAAGGTTATTCTTCCGGAAATCAGCGAACTGGGTATACGGAATACCACGTCTGACATTGCTGATTATCTGATTGAATGGTAATCTCAAAAACTTTTATTAGTAAGTTAGAAGTTGTTTTCTGCGTTTTTTTAGAACGGTAGAAATTGTTTCTGAGGTTTTTTGCAGAAATAATTTCGTGAACGTACTTATCCTGTTTTATCGGGCTGTCAGAAGATAACGTCGTTAACGCACGTATCCTGTTTATCAGGGTCAGAAAGATGCGTGGCAGGAAGGCAAAAGCTGCCGTGACATATAACCGGTTTTGTGCTATCTCAAGCGCAATATTTATGGAGACCCACATACGTGAATAACGACCTCATTCTTCTTGGCCACGGTAGTGGCGGCCGACTTTCCCACCAGCTGCTCGATGAATTGATCATACCGATTGTCAGCGGGGTGACAAGCTCGGGGCAGAATGATGCCGCGCTGCTGGACGCGATTCCCGGCCGGATCGCCTACACGACTGATTCATTTGTTGTTGATCCGATATTTTTCCCGGGCGGAACCATCGGCAGCCTGGCGATACATGGCACCGTCAACGATCTGGCCATGATGGGTGCCCGGCCGCTCTGGCTGAGTGTCGGGCTGATCATCGAGGAGGGTTTCAGCAAGGCGGATTTGAAAACCATTCTGGAGGATATGCGCTCGGCGGCTGATGCCGCCGGTGTTTCAATTGTTACCGGAGACACCAAAGTTGTGCCGCGCGGCAAGGCCGACAAGATATTCGTCACGACATCCGGAGTCGGGTCAGTAGAACACTCTCTGCAGATTCATGGTGCCAACGCACAGCCAGGTGATGTTATTATCATTAATGGTACGATCGGTGACCATGGCATAGCCGTTATGGCGGGACGTGAAGGACTTGAGGTCAGCACCGAAATTACGAGCGATTCAGCAGCGCTGAATGGTCTTGTTGCCTCGCTTGTTGCAGAAGTTGGTGCTGCACTCCATGTCTTGCGCGATCCGACCCGGGGCGGTGTGGCTACTACCATCAAGGAAATCGCCCTTCAGTCAGGCGTTTCGATAACCCTGCATGAAGCAGCGCTGCCGGTAAAACCTGCGGTACGTGGTGTCTGCTCTATTCTGGGGCTCGATCCTCTCTTTGTCGCTAACGAAGGCAAGTTGCTGGCATTCGTCTCCGCCGCTGCCGCAGATACCGCTCTGGCAGCCATCAGAAAACATCCGCTCGGGGCCGTCGCCGCTATCATCGGCACGGTTGATACCGGCCCTGCCGGTCGGGTGCAGATGGAGACCGTCATTGGCGGTCTGAGGTCGGTTGATATGCTTTCCGGCGAACAGTTGCCGAGGATCTGCTGATATGGCAAAGGAAAAAGCCCCGGTCACCGCTGCCGTTCGCCAACTTCGGTCGGAAAAGGTTACGTTTAGCGACCACCTCTATGCATACGAGGAAAAGGGGGGCACAGCGGCCTCATCCCGTGCATTGGGTCTTGACGAGCATGCGGTTATAAAAACCCTGGTGATGGAGGATGAATGCTCCCGGCCGTTGATCGTGCTTATGCATGGGGATCTGCAGGTTTCGACCAAGGAGCTGGCACGGGTCATCGGTGTGAAACAGATCTCTCCCTGTCCTGCAGAAACGGCCCAGAAACAGAGTGGTTACCTGGTGGGGGGGACTTCCCCATTCGGGACCCGCCATGCAATGCCGGTGTATATGGAAGCAAGTATTGCCGGTCTGCCGAAAATTTATATCAATGGCGGTAAACGCGGCTATCTGGTCGGGATGCTGCCGTCAGAGCTGGTCCGGGTCTTGAAGCCGCAGTCTGTCACCGTCGGTATTTATTAGAAAAGGGGAACTGTATGATCAGAAAAGCACAGATTGCGGATGTAAAGAATATCCAGAAGCTGCTGATGACATTTGCTAATCGGGGCGACATGCTCTCCCGGTCACTGTCGGAATTATATGAATCGTTACGCGACTTTTACGTGATTGAAGAGGATGGTGTTATTCTGGGTACAGCCGCGCTGCATATCGTATGGGATGATCTTGCCGAGGTGCGCTCCGTCGCAGTGATGGAGGATTCCGGCCGGAAGGGAATCGGCGGTCGACTCGTGCAGGCATGCATCGCTGAAGCGCGCGAAATCGGTTTGAAGCGGATCTTCTGCCTGACCTATAAACCGGATTTTTTCGGTAAGCATGGTTTTCGCCTGGTGGATAAATCTGAATTGCCGCACAAGGTGTGGGGAGACTGCATAAAATGTCCGAAATTCCCGGATTGTGATGAAAACGCGATGATACTGGATCTGTAACATACTTGGTCAAGCCCCTTGTCACCTTGAACTTTGTTCTAACCCTCAAACCCTAACCCCTAAAGGAGCCCACATGTCAACACACGCACTGGTAAAAACAGGTGATGTTTCAAAGAACGACGAACTGATCCAGTTGGTCAGCTTCATGCTGGCTGAAGAGGAGTATGGAGTAGAAGTGTTGAAGGTACGCGAAATCATCCGTATGCCGACTATCACCAAGATGCCCAATGTCCCTTCGCATGTTGAGGGGATCATCAACCTGCGCGGCAAAGTCATCCCGATCATCTCCATGCGCAGGCGTTTCAACCTGATGGAGAATGAAAACAGCAGTCAGACCCGCATTATCATCATGGATGTCTGCGGCACGCTGAACGGCTTCATTGTCGACTCCGTCTCGGAAGTCATCCGCATCCACAGCAGCGAGATTCAACCGCCACCGGCAATGATGCGCTCCGGCGGCATAGAGCAGGAGTTCATTACCGGCGTTTTTAACCACGCCGAGCGCTTGCTGATTATCATGGATATTGACCGGATGTTTTCAGATGATGAGCGGGAAAGCTTTGGTGAGATAGAGTAAATTTTTTCTACAGTAACTACTGTAATCAGCCAATCAACGGACTTGCTCGAATTCATTTCGTCACGCTTGATGAAATCAGCGTTATCGTTTTGCGTAACGATGTCGTTTTTTGGGTCAAACATTTCAGGTTCACGGTTGAACTCCGCAAAAACTACGGTATAGTTTCGTCAATGTATCAGTTTCTGAGGAGTCTCACGTGGCAACGCAAATTGCTCCCATACCTGACAAATACAGTATCCCGCTTCTTCTTGCCCTGATCGCTGCCGGTCTGGCCGGCAATTATTTCAACTTCGAAATATTCCTCAACATTGACTTCCTTTTCGGCAGCATCTTCGCCATGCTGGCACTGCAGCTATTCGGCCTTGGCCGGGGCATCCTGGCGGCGGCCGCCATTGCCGGGTATACCTACATTCTCTGGAATCATCCCTATGCCATCATCATTATGACGGCAGAAGTGGCTGTTGTCGGGTCGCTGATGACTCGACGAAAAATCGGGATGGTCCTTGCCGATACGCTCTACTGGCTGGTCATTGGTATGCCGCTGGTCTATCTGTTCTATCATCTCGTCATGCATGTTCCACCCAGCAATGCATACATTACCATGACCAAGCAGGCGCTGAACGGGATCGCCAACGCCCTTATCGCCCGCCTGGTCTTTACCGGTTTTGTGCTTCGCTCGCGTTCATCGCTAATTTCCTACAAAGAAATCATCAGCAATCTACTGGTTTTCTTCCTGTTGTGTCCGATGCTTATTCTGCTGGCGCGTGAAAGCAGAATCAATTTTACCGACACTGACCACCATATCAGAACAACGCTGATCCAGAACAGTAACAGCATGACTCACCGTTTGGGCACCTGGGTGCGGAACAGAAAATCGGCCATTATCACACTGGCGGAGATCGCGGCATCGAGATCCCCGCAGCAGCTGCAACCCGCTCTGGAACAGGTAAAGAAGTCGGATGTTAATTTACTGCGAGTCGGGATTCTGGATAAAGAAGCGGTAACGGTCGCCTACTACCCTCTAATTGACGAACTTGGAAAAAACAATATTGGCAGAAATTATGCTGATCGACCATACCTTCCGATACTCAAACAAACGCTCAAACCGATGCTTTCGGAAGTTGTCATGGGTAGAGTCGGCAATCCGAAACCATTTGTGGCGATGCTTTCTCCGGTGCTGGTTGGCGGGGAATATGGCGGCTATGCCATAGGAGTTCTTTCCCTGGAGCAATTACGGGAATATCTGGAAAATAGTACGAGAGTACATGCCATGCTCTACACGCTGCTGGATAAAAACGGCAGCGTCATTATGTCAAACCGCACGGATCAGGCTGTAATGAAGCCCTTTGTGCGCGGCAAAGGGGCGCTTAACCGTCTTGATAACGCAATCAGTCAGTGGATACCGACGCTGCCTCCTAATACTTCTATCTCGGATCGCTGGAAGAATTCATTCTATGTTGCGGAACACAGCATTGGCGATCTGGCAGAATGGAAGCTGATTCTGGAACAGCCGGTGGCCCCCTTTCAGAAAGCGCTCTACAATCAATATACCGGTGAATTGATCCTGCTGTTCCTGCTCGTGCTTACGGCGCTGGCGCTGTCTGAACTATTGAGCCGCAAGCTGGTAGTGACAATGGGACAACTCACCACGCTAACGCACGATCTGCCGCTACGGCTGGCAATGGATGGTAAAAATATTGTCTGGCCGGAAAGCGGTATCAAAGAGGCAAACCACCTGATCAACAACTTCCGGGAGATGGCGCATTCGTTGTCCGAACAGTTCCATGAAGTGCGGCAGATCAACGAATCGCTGGAGCAGCGGGTGGAGGAGCGGACTGCGGAGTTGCGGGAGGCCAAAATATCCGCCGAGTCCGCCAACACGGCCAAAAGCAAATTTCTGGCGAACATGAGTCATGAGATCCGCACCCCGATGAACGGTGTGCTCGGTATGACCCAACTTCTGGAATTGACCGAACTGACGCCGGAACAGCGTGAATATGTCGCTGCTCTCAAACTGTCCGGGAAAAATCTGATGTCGCTGATCAGCGACATCCTCGATTTATCCAAAATCGAAGCCGGTAAAATAACGATAGAACCGGTCGAATTCAGTCTGCAGCAATGCATCAGAGACTGTATCTTGATGCAGAAATTTGTCACGCATGAAAAGGGGCTTGCACTTGCGGTTGAAGTGTCGGATGACATCCCCCCGCTGCTGGTGGGTGACCCGTTACGTATCAAACAGATACTCCTCAACCTGATCGGGAACGCCGTAAAGTTCACTGAGGAGGGGGGGGTTTCGGTCTCGGTACACCTTCTGGAACATCATGACACATCTGTACTTGTCGAGATAGCGGTACGTGATACCGGTATCGGAATCCTACCTGAATTCGTTGATCAGATTTTCATGCCGTTTATCCAGGAAGATGGTTCTATAAGTAGAAAATATGGTGGCACCGGCCTCGGTCTGACCATCAGCCGGCGTCTGGCGGAACTGATGGGCGGTGCAATTACCGTTGCAAGTACACCAGGCGTCGGAAGTTGTTTCTCCATAACCATTCTCCTCGCTATCGGTACGACCGCTCTTATCCCTCAGGGAGTCTCCACCGCTGCAACCTCTGACGGGGATGGCCCGCCACTGCGGATTTTGCTTGTTGACGACGATACGGTTAACACCACTTTTGGCGCTTCACTGCTCAAGAAGCTGGGGCACAGCGTCACAACTGCGGAAAACGGCAGGCAATGTCTTGCTGCCCTGGAAAATGGCGCTTTCGATATAGTGCTGATGGATGTCCAGATGTCGGTCATGGATGGTGAAGAGACGTTGCGCGAAATCCGGGCAAAAGAGCTGGGAACCGCTGCCCACCTTCCGGTAATAGCCCTGACCGCACATTCAATGCGTGGCGATAAGGAACGGTATCTTCAGGCTGGGTTTGACGGCTATGTATCGAAACCGCTGTATATCAAAGATCTGGTGAGTGAGATGGAGAGGGTCCTCGGTAGCGCAACATTGAAGAGCCCTCTTGGGCCTAAAGAACCCTCTGGGGCTTGAAGACCCTCTGGGGCCTGAAAGGAAAACCATGGATAAACGCTACAGAATTCTCGCTGTGGATGATGAGTATGTTAACACTCAGCTTATCAAATCTGTTCTACATGTTGAGTATGACATTCTTACAGCAATTAACGGACACGAGGCCATAGCCCTGGTCAAACAGTACAAGCCCGACCTGATTCTTCTGGATGTGATGATGCCGGATCTGAGCGGCTTTGATGTATGTAGGATCATCAGGGCAGATGCGGTGTTTGACGCTATTCCGGTTATCTTCCTGACGGCACTGGACAGTCAGGAAGGAGAACTGCAGGGGCTTGAACTCGGCGGTATTGATTATCTGACCAAACCGGTAAATCTGGAATTGCTCAAACTGCGGGTACGCAATCATCTGGCAATGAAGGAACAGCGGGATCAGCTGGCTCGCCAGAAGGCGGAACTGGAGGTGGCGCTGGCAGAACTGGAAGTGCAGAATGAACGGCAACGTGTGACGGATGCAGAGAAGCGCATGTTTGAACAGCAATACCAGCAAGCACAGAAGCTTGAGAGCCTCGGTGTGCTGGCTGGAGGTATCGCCCATGATTTTAACAATATTCTGGCAATTATCATCGGGTATTGCGGTCTGACAAAAATTGATTACGAAAAAGCTGAGATCAATATCAGTCACATAGAAAAGGCCGCTGAGCGTGCCGCTTCACTCTGCAGTCAGATGCTGGCCTACGCCGGGAAAGCCCAATTTATCGTGACTCAGGTCAATATGACGGCTCTGGTGAATGAGATGGTCGCCATGATGAAGGCAACCACGAAACAGAATGTGGTCATCATTTCTGACCTTTCAGCCAATCTCCCCCCCCTCATGGGCGATGCCAGCCAACTCCGGCAGATCGTCATGAATCTGATTGTTAATGCTGCGGAGGCCATAGGAGATTCTCAGGGGGTAATCAAGGTCTCGTTGACAGAGGCGGTTTTCACCGTGGGACAGGGGGAGAAGGATCACCTCGGCACACTTATTCCGGCGGGCTGCTATATCTGTCTGGAAATATCGGATACCGGATGCGGAATGGATGAGGAAACAAAACGGCGAATATTCGAGCCGTTCTACACCACCAAATTTTCAGGGCGCGGCCTGGGGATGTCGGCAACCTTGGGTATCATCACTGCGCATAAGGGAGCGTTGCAGCTTTACAGCAGACAGGGGCATGGGTCAGCTTTCAAAATTTATCTGCCGGCTCAAAACAGTGACGCCGCCGATACGGAAACGCTACGGCAGGCAGTTCCGGCCCCATGGCAGGGAAGCGGCACAATATTGCTGGTTGAGGATGAAGAGCAGGTTATGCAAGTCGCCAGAGACATGCTTGAAGCGCTCGGATTCACAGTCGTTGAAGCATGCAACGGCAAGGATGCGCTGTCGATATACCGGAAAAACGCTTCAGACATCATGCTGGTGGTGACGGATATCGGTATGCCGATTATGGATGGATATGCGTTATTCCGTGAGCTGAAAACAGTGAATCCATCGTTGCCGATTATTATCTCCAGTGGTTACGGGGATGCGGAAGTAATCTCGAAGATCGCACATGCCGATATTGCCGGGTTATTCAGTAAGCCGTACAATTTTGATAAAATGCGGGAAGTGCTGCAGAGTGTTGTAGCGCCGATTAAATGTAGTACATAACGCGGTGATCGACTTCGTTTTTAATGCCCATTTCATGTGCCCGCTGACAGAGTGTCTGCAAGGTCATGCCGCCAAATAGAGAGTCAAGCAGGGAGTTGGCTTCAGCCCAGACCGTCTGGGTAATGCATTTTCCTTCAAAGGGACATTCTGCTTTCCGGCGGAGTTTTTTTGGCGTGGCTCCTGCGCAGTCAACCAGCAGCACATCCTGCTCGGTAGCATTCAAAATTTCCAGCACGGTAATTTCATCCGGTTTACGCGACAGAGAATATCCGCCCTGTGGTCCTCGTTTGCTCTTCAAGAGGCCGGCTCGCTTCAAATTCTGGAAAATCTGTTCCAGGTATCGGGGGGAGATCTGCTGGCGGCGGGAAATGTCCTGAATCTGCGCAGACTCGGGGCCGCAGTTGTAAGCAATATCGAACATGGCTCGTAAGCCGTATCTGCTTTTTGTAGAGAGGCGCATTCTGTTACTCCATTATGTAGATTTAATTTATCAAACAAATACGGAAGTAGACCGCGATTGTCAAGAAAAAACCTGTCGGACCGGGGGAGATTTTAGGGTAAGACTATCTGGCTGTGCGTGCGATCGTAATCGCTATTACAACATCCGCCCCCGCTTTTTTCAACTCTTTGGCGCACTCGTCCATCGTGCTGCCCGTTGTCATCACATCATCCAGTAACAGAATCCTTTTGCCTTCGACACGTTCAGGTTTTTTGACCGAAAAAGCCCCTTTGACATTTACCCTGCGCTCTGCTGCCGAGAGTTCAATCTGAGGCTCCGTTGCGCGCGTCCTGGCGAGAGCATCCGGTACCATAGGCAGCGCGAGCCGGTGCGACAGTATATTCCCAAGAAGCACCGCCTGGTTAAAACCACGCTGTCGCAGACGTGATCGATGCAACGGGACAGGAACAATGAGGTTCAGATTATGATCTGTCGGGACTCCGCTTACTCCTTCAAGGGCAAGAAGCGCAAGCGGGAAGCGCAGGTATGTGTGCCGATTGTATTTAAAGGCGTGGATCAAATCTCGAATGGGGCCTTCATAGAGAAAGTGTGCTCGGGCGGCATCAAAATGAGGTGGCTGAATACTGCATGCACTGCAGCGGTGGTCGTCGCCGGCTCCGATGAAAGGAATGCCGCAGCGGGAGCAGAGCGGCGATGACACAAGCGGTAAGTGATCGTGGCATGTCTGGCAGATATGGAGTGTGTCTGCGTTTGGAATGAAGGAATGGCAGATGTGGCAGATAGGGGGAAGAATAACATCAAGCAGCGCATTAAAGAACTGCTTGATGACACCCATCTAAAAGCCCATGTCTGAGTTGACTACCAGTACGTGCATATCCGTAATGCGCGGTTTGCGGTCGATAATGGTGGTGACCCGGCAGAGGCGGTCCGGAGAGTTGCAATTGCTGCAAAAGCCGGTGGAGGCGCAGGGGGTTTTGAAATTGAGGCGTTTTGAATTTGGCGGAGTCGCCCAGGCCTTGACCCGTGCGATAGCATCCTGTGGTGTGCCGTCAACCAGTTTGTTGCGGCCGGCGACGACAATTACCTTTCGTGGCCCGAAGAACATAGCCGCCACCCGGTTACCTGTGGCATCGATGTTGACCAGTTCACCGTTCAGGGTCAGCGCGTTGCAGCCGGAGAGAAACAGATCACAGGTCAACTGCCGACGCATGATGTCGATCTTCTCTTCACGGCTAAAAGCAGGTGACCCATGGTTGAGAATCTCTTTCCCCTGTTCACGCAGTATCTGCTCAACTCCCAGAGATACAATTGACATTGAACCGCCGAAGCCGACGGTCACCGCATCTTCAGCAGCGGAGATGATGTAGTCGGCAGCATCCTGCGGGGTAGGGCAGTAGAACGCGGTGAATTCGTTTTTTTCAAGCGACGCTACCGCTTTGCGGCACTTCTGCTCATGCGACCAGGTGAAAAGCTCTTCCGGCATTCCCATGACAATCTCCTACTTCACGATTTTGACGGATTTGATGGTGACCGCTTCAACCGGAACGTTCTGGAATACCGAATTTTTCCTGGTTTGCGGAGTTGATACGATCTTGTCAACGACATCCATACCTTCCACCACTTTGCCGAATACGGCATAGCCGAAACCGTCCGGATTGGGTTTGTTGAGGGAGTTGTTGTTGGCTACATTGATGAAAAACTGGGAAGTGGCGCTATTCGGATCGCCGGAACGGGCCATTGAAAGCGTGCCGCGGTCGTTTTTCAGGCCGTTGTCCGCTTCATTCTTGATCGGTGGCAGATTACCCGGCTTTGGAGTGAGGTTTGCCGTCAAGCCCCCCCCCTGAACCATGAAACCGGGGATAACGCGGTGGAACGTGGTGCCGCTGTAGTAGCCGCTTTTTGTATAGTCGAGAAAGTTTTTAACGCTGATCGGCGCCTCTTTTTCGAACAGCTCAATTTTAATGTTCCCGAGGCTGGTTTCCATGGTAACGAACGGGTTCTTTTTTCCTTCCGCACAGACAATTCCAGCCACAAAGCAGATCAGTGCTACGGCGCTCAACATCTTTTTAAACATGACAACCTCCGGAGATATTTTCTGAATTACGGCGGGCACTATACGTCAGACCGACCTGAAAATCAACCTAACCCGGACAAGCCGGAAACATAGATGCCGTGAAAATTTTTGTTTTTGTCGTTATCCGTTGTTATCCCTTTTATCCCTGTTAAGTACAGGTTTTGCGTTTAACTACAAAGGCTTTTTTACAGGGATAAAGAAAGATAAAGGCGGATAAAACCTTTAAGCATAAAGACAATTAACCCTTTTAAAAATTAATTTAACTACAATTATGACTTTGCCGGGTTTATGGAAACACCCCGCACCAGTTCCGTCAGGCATTGGATAAACAGCGGCGAGCTGTTGAGTGATTCCATGCGGCGGAACGTGGTAATGCCGAGGTGCTCTGCAACTTCGCGATATTCAATGTCGATTTCATGCAGCGTTTCAATATGATCCGAGACAAAGGAAAGCGGCACCATTAAAACATCGGTGTGTCCGGCTGCGGCGATTTCCTTCAGCTTGTCGCCGGTGGATGGTTCCAGCCATTTGACCGGGCCGGCGCGGGACTGGAAGGCGAGATGGTGCGAAACGTCGCCAAGTTGTGCCATGATCAGGCGTACCGTTGCCTGAATATGATCAAGGTAGGGATCGCCGTCGGCGATGAATGACTGCGGTAGGGAATGGGCCGAGAAAAAGAGCTGAACCGTGGAGCGATCGGCGAATGCTGCTAATGACTGCTCAATCTTTTCGACCAGCGCGTTAATATAGAGCGGCTGATCGAAAAACTGGCGTACGGAGAGCAGCTCAAATTTCATGGGGCGTGCTTTCAACGAGCGTTCCAGGTCATTAAAGCTTGATCCGGATGTGGCACGCGAATAATGTGGGTAGAGCGAGACCGCAATGATTCGTCTGATACCCTCCTTCTCAATGGCTGCCAACGCTTCAGGAGCAAACGGATGCCAGTAGCGCATGGCGACAAAGCAGCGATACGAGTCTCCCAATGAGGCTTCAAGCGCTTCCGCCTGCTGCTCCGTTAATTCTCGCAGCGGGGACTTGCCGCCGATTTGACGGTAGTTGTCGGCACTCTTTGGCGCCCGTTTTTTCACAATTCTTTTGGCAATAAACGGCTGTAAAAAAGCCGGCCCGATTTTGATGATATCGCGGTCGGAAAAAAGGTTGTAGAGAAACGGCCCAACTGATTCCAGCGAATCGGGACCGCCCATCTGAAGTAGTATTACGGCGGTTTTTTCAGACATAACCTACGACCGTATCATGACCAGCAGCATTTTAAACGGCTTGATCGCTTTCAGTTCGTGGGGAATAGTGGCCGGCATGATTATCATCTGCCCGGCGGTAACCGTCTGTGCTTCGCCATTGATGGTTACTTCGGCTTCGCCGTCAACTACCTGCACAAAGGCATCATACGGTACGGTATGCTCGCTTAAGCCCTGACCGGCACCGAATGAAAACATGGTCACCGTGCCGACTTTTTTATCGATCAGCGTCTTGCTGACGACCGATCCCTCGTGATAGGCAACAAGATCGCTTAATGTTAACGCATTTCCAATCAATTCCATACTCGCTCCTTCACCATAGTCGTTAAATTTGCTTGCCATAGTAGCGCATCAGCAGAAAAAAACAAAGGCGGAAAACCGAAGTCTTCCGCCCATGTGCGTGTCTATGTGACAATTATATTACCAGCTGCGAGGTTCTACCGGTCTAGTACATGCCGCCTAATATTTTATAACTAGCATATATGCTTGATGTTATACAATGTTACTCGTTAAAATACCGTATAATAGACCGTATAAATCAGGAAGCTATGGTGCTTTTCCATTCTTCATGATCCGGTATACGCTGGCGACTCCTATTCCAATTTCATCCGCTACAGCTTGCTTGGTCTTGCCCAGGCCTATCAAATCCATAACTTTGGCGCTCTGCTCCATGGCCGTTGGTTTGCGTCCTTTGTAGGCTCCGGCATCTTTGGCAATACGAATTCCTTCCCGTTGGCGTTCTAACATCATTTCCCGTTCAAACTGCCCAATTGCGGCCAACATGGAAAGCATCAGTTTTCCGGTAGGGGTAGACGTGTCCAAATTGATATTAAGCACTTTGAAGGCAACCTTCTTTGCTTCCAGGGCTTCAACGATCTCAAGCAGATGTTTTGTGCTGCGGGCAATACGATCTAGCTTGCAGACAACAACGGTGTCGCCTTCTCTAACATAATCAATCATGGCCGCCAATTGTGGCCGATCCTGTTTCACGCCGCTGGCCTTCTCCTTGTATATCTTGTCTATCCCTTGGCTTTGGAGCTGTTCAAGTTGTGCAGTCAATTCCTGGCCTTCTGTGCTCACTCTTGCGTAACCGATAGTTGCCATATCAAACCCCCCTGAAGATTTACTATCAATAGCTATAAAGATATTATGATAATAATCTATCAAAAGTCAATAAGCAATTTCATTGATAGACAAATCGGGTTGCTTTTGATTCTATCGCTAGGGCATGGCCTATTGATAGATGTTGTGCAGATGGTGCCTGAATGAATAAATAATCGGATTGCTTTTTTAATGAAGACTAATTTCCGTATTATTCCATACAATTTCCTGCTATAAAATCACAGCTCCGCGCGTGCTCTAGGGATGGACTGGGCAGTGCCTGTACGCCACATACATGCATGGCGATAAAATTTCCTTTTAGTCTGGAACTCGACTTTGAAAACGCAAAAATACTCCGTAAACCAGCACCTGATTGAAACTGTCTTTGCCTGGGTCAACTCCGGCGAAATTGCCATCCCCGAAATCCAGCGCCCATTCGTATGGGACGCCACCGAAGTGTGCGTCCTGATGGACTCGCTCTATCAGGGCTAATTCTGCATATTTCGATGTGTTATGATTTTTGGGAGGTTATATTGAACTCTTTAGGAATTTTCCCGTTTGGAACGCCAGTTTTGCCAATTACCCAACATGACAGAACCCGCAAAAAAGTTTTTGTCTTGGGAGTCTACGCAAGTGCTGTTCATGCACGCTGGATTGGAGCAGACAAGCGCCAGCGAATCGGAGCGGTCGCCGTCGCACCGGAACCTGAGATCTTCTGGCGAGGCGACGAAGAAGAAGCCCGTGCGATTATCTCAGCTATTGCCATGCCTGATGGGACGGGGCAATTAGTGCCAGCCAGTTCTCAACTCAACGGCCCTTCTGGCAGAGCCTTGGACGATTTGTTTCTGAAGCCCCTTTGTCTGACCCGCGAGGATGCTTGGCTGTGTGATCTTGTGCCACACAGCTGCATGAATGAAAAACAGTCAGCCGCACTCGCCCGAGAGTACGATCCTCTGGCCGAGCATCTCGGCCTGCCCGCGTACAATTGGCCAACGCTGCCGACGGTGCTGGCCGATGAACAACGTCGCGCTGAAATCGCGAGCGAGTTGTCGGAATCAGGGGCAGATATTGTGATAACTCTCGGTGATCATCCGCTCAAGTGGTTCACCCGTCATTATGGGACCGAAGCCGCCCTGTCCAATTACGGGAAGACGCCTAAAGACTACGGGAGACTCCATCCCATAGCAGTCAATGGACACGACCTTCAGTTACTGCCATTGGTGCATCCACGGCAGGCTGCCAAACTCGGAAGCCATTCTTCGGTCTGGGCAGACCTGCACGAACAGTGGGCTGCTCAACCGTCTACGAAGTTATTCCTCGCGTAACACGACCTGGCTTGCTATACACGCGGGTTAACGGCAATACGGTGCGATAAGTGAGATGGATGTAAATCTGCGGATGAATTGTATCCCGGAGACGATCTTCGAGATGAAGCTGGACGATTACGAGGAGTTTCTTAAACAGCGCCGGGTATTGATGGCGGAGAAGATGCGGTTGTAATATTTGGCTTTGTGATGTTGGTTTTTAAATTACTCCTGAGTTGAGTTGACAAAACAAAAGGAAGGGCTATGACCACCCAAAAAACTGATATTGCTGCGATCATTGGAAAAGGACTTTTAGGAGCCATTCCCTTTGTAGGGCCGTTAGCGGCGGAGATAGTCGGTTCGATAATACCCAATCAGAGAATTGATCGAATAGAATCTCTTCTTCGACTTTTAGAAGCAAAAATCGCGGACGAACAAAAAGCCAAGATACAAGAACGAATTACCGAACCCGAATCAGTGGATTTAATTGAAGATGGGTTTATACAGGCTTCAAGAGCACTTTCAGAAGAGCGAAAAGAATACATTGCTTCACTTCTAAAAAACAGCCTGACAGATGAGGCTTTAAAACACATTGAATATAAAAGATTGCTATCAATTCTTGGTGAATTAAATGATCTAGAGGTGCTCCTTTTAAAATCTCACTGCTTGTATCAAGGGGATTCAGAATTTAACGAGTTCTGGGAGAAGCATGAAGAAGCACTTACTCCGCCGATTGCACATCTTGGATCTTCAAGAGAAGAAGTAGATAGAAATACGGTCTACAATACTCATAAAGCACATTTGACCAGCTTAGGTTTGCTAAATCTGAGGTTTTCGAAACCCAAAAAAGGAGAACTTCCAGAGTTCGACGAAAAAACCGGAATGATCAAAGCGAGTGGATATGAAATCACCTCGTTGGGTAGGCTATTGCTCAGAAGTATTGATCAAGGCGGCGATTTATAAATGAGTGATACCAATAAACCACAAAACATATCGTAGGAGATAATTTTGAAAACGCCATTCCCTGAAATTGGCACACTGAATGACAGGCAAATTATAGAATTGTGTGAAAATTCTGAACTCATCACAGGTGATTATTTGCCTAAACAGGTACAACAAGCATGTTATGAGCTAAGAGCAGGAACCGTATATTATGATCTGACAGAGGGGCACAAAAGAATCACAGTTCCAGATGGCGGCAACGTATTGATCAAGCCTCGTCATATGGTTGCAATTATAACGAGAGAAGAGCTTAAACTCCCACTTGATATGTTGGGCCGCATTCTTACAAAAGGCGCTTTTTTCTCCCTTGGGCTTACTCCTGTTAACACTTATGCAGATCCTGGCTTTTCTGGAAATCTTGGAATTGTTCTTTTCAATTCATCTATTAATCACATAAAAATCCCTATTGATTCGAGCATTGCAAAAATTGAATTTTCACGATTAATGTACCCTGTTGAGGGAACATACTCTGGGCAACATGGCTACAAGACGTCAATTTGGCCAATTCGGGAAGATCTTTTAATGACTGATGCTGAGATAAAACAAGATCCAAGGATAGGTGATCCTCTGCATGAACTCGTAATTCAGCAAGGAGTGCTTTTCGGAGAAATTGTTAAAAGGGTATTCAAATATGAAAGGCGCCTATTCATTCTTGCCGCAATTCTTTTATCCATAAATATTTTAGTCATCTGGGCCGTACAGGGCACATCTTTTCAAGTGACTGCTGTTGCAGTAGCATTAGGAATTATTTCAAATATGTTTACAGCAGGTTTAACATATTTCGCTACAAACCTACGGAGGCGATAATGGACATCCGAGATATATTACAAAAACAGGCTGATTTCGACAGTGCCCATGGATGGGATACCACGATCATCCCTGAAAAAGAACGTCTCCATGCTCTTGAACGAGAGTTAGTAGGCCTTATGGGTGAGGTTGGTGAAGTTGCAAATTTGGTTAAGAAAGCACGTTTAGTAGCAGAAAGAATCAAACCAGTTTCTGATGCATATTTAGATATAGTGCCATCAGTAAACGAAGAGTTAATTGATGTCTTAATATATCTGCTGCGGATGTTTCAGATAACTGGTGCAGATATTGATGCAGAATATTTACGTAAGTTGGATTTCAATAAGGACCGCTTCAAAAAATATGAAAACACCCCGTCTTAGATTGGCGCCAATAAATACCGGCATGTATCATAATGGAGTGCCGACTCTTGAAAATATAGACTTTTTTGCTGCTCGGGCTGGATGTGGCATTGGCATGTGTATGGTAGGCAATATAGCTACTACATCAGTCACTGTGCCGAACGCCTCTACGGGTATAATGTCTGACAACCTCTCTTGGGGAAGTCTTGCGGAAGCGATTCGGAAGGCGGGGTCTATCTCTGGCATACAGTTAAGCGCCACTTTGCCGGGGTATAGGGGACAACGTTCTTTTGTTGCACTCGACACTGAAACAGCAATGCGACAATACAAAGTTCTTTTTGATCAGATGTCAGAATATGATTGGCAAACTCTTGGAGATAAATTCATACAGTCAATTGAACTCTGCTGGAGGCACGGATTCGAACATGTGCAATTACATGCCGCTCATGGATATGCTTTTTCTCTCATATTAGATCCTAAGATTAATCCTGAGAAACACGGGTGGAAGGCTCTTATTTCAATCTTGAAACTACTTGCTTCAAGCAATCAACATGGCACCTCTTTAAGAGTATCTTGGCATACTGGTCTTCCTTATGACGACAAACGCCAAGCTCGAATTTTAGAGGTCTGGAGACCCTTTATAGGCAAAATAGAGTTGGATCTTTCTAACGGGTACTACAATCTCGATAAGAGACATATATATCCACCACATCAGAATGGAGGGGCTACGTTTTTAAATAATGCCGTATCATTAGCAGACGAATTTCCTGAAGCATCTTTGGTGGTTGCAGGAAACATGTGGAACCCATACAAACTGTTGGAGACAATTCCTTCAAACCTAAATATTTCAATAGGTCGTGCTTTGATTGCAGACCCGAACTATTTATTGCATCAAAGAAATGATAAAACTTCACTTATGTTGTGCGACGATTGTGGTAAATGCCACTTTTTTTCAAAAGGGGCTAAAAGTATTGAGTGTCCCCTCTGGCCAAACTAATTAATTTCTAAGGAATCAATAAACCCAATGATCGAAGACATCAAGAAAACCCTTTGGGCAACAGCCGACAAGCTTCGCGCCAACATGGACGCTGCCGAATATAAGCACGTCGTGCTCGGCCTCATCTTTGTTAAATACATCTCCGACACCTTTCAAACCCGCAGCAACGAGCTGACGGAGCGCTTTGCCGATCCAGAAGACGAGTATTACATTCAGGATGCCGATTCTGCGGGAATCGTAAGCGAGCTGGAAGACCGCGACTACTACCGGGAGGTCAACGTCTTCTGGGTGCCGGAAGCGGCCCGGTGGGAGAACCTCCGGGCGCAGGCCAAGCAGCCGGACATAGGCAAACGGATTGATGATGCCCTGACTCTGATCGAGACTGAAAACCCCAAGCTGAAAGGTATCCTCGACAAACGCTATGCCCGTGTGCAGCTACCCGATGGCAAGCTGGGTGAACTGGTGGATATGGTCTCCACCATCGGCTTTGGCACCACTGGGCAGAGTGCCCGTGACCTGCTCGGCCAGGTGTATGAATATTTCCTCGGTCAGTTCGCCAGCGCCGAAGGGAAGCGTGGCGGCCAATTCTACACGCCTGCAAGTATCGTTAAGACGCTGGTGTCGATCCTTGCTCCGCATCAGGGGCAGGTCTATGACCCCTGCTGCGGCTCTGGCGGTATGTTTGTGCAATCGGAAAAATTTATCGAAGCGCACGGCGGCAAGATCGGCGATGTCTCTATCTATGGCCAGGAATCCAACCCCACCACCTGGCGGCTGGCGGCGATGAACCTTGCAATTCGCGGCATTGATTTCAACCTGGGCAAAGAACCTGCCGACACCTTTGTCCGCAACCAGCACCCCGATCTGCGCGCCGACTTCGTGCTGGCCAACCCTCCCTTCAATATTTCCGACTGGTGGCATGGCAGCCTGGAAGGTGACCCGCGCTGGGTGTATGGCACGCCGCCGCAAGGCAACGCAAACTACGCCTGGCTGCAACATATCCTCTACCACCTGAAACCTGCGGGCAGAGGAGGCATCGTGCTGGCCAACGGTTCCATGTCCTCCAGCCAGAATGCAGAGGGGGATATCCGCCGGGCCATGGTCGAGGCCGACAAGGTGGAAGTCATGGTGGCCATGCCGGGGCAATTGTTCTTCAACACCCAAATCCCCGCCTGCCTCTGGTTCCTGGTCAAACAGAAGAGCAGACGTCAGGGAGAGGTGCTGTTCATCGATGCCCGCAAGCTGGGCACCATGATCAGCCGGGTGCAGATCGAGTTTACCGATGCAGATATTCAGCGCATCGCTGACACCGTGAGTGCCTGGCGTGGTGATGGAGAAGCCGATGTTGAGTACGCCGATGTAGCCGGTTTCTGTCGCAGCGTGACTCTGACGGAGGTCGCCGAGCATGGTCATGTGCTGACACCGGGTCGTTATGTCGGTGCAAAAGCGGTGGAGGATGACGACGAAGCCTTTGCCGAGAAGATGCAGCGACTGACGGAAACGCTGGGTGAGCAGATGGCCAAGGGTGCGGAACTGGACGGGCTGATCCGGCAGAAGCTGGGAGGGCTGGGGTATGAGTTCTAATTGGAAAGATTGTACTCTCGGCGACGTATTAACGTTACAGAGAGGGATGGATCTACCAACCCAAGATCGGAAAAATGGTCCAGTGCCGATTGTTGCATCAAATGGAGTTGTTGGTTATCACAACGTAGCTCCAGTTAAAGGCCCTGGGGTGATAATTGGACGTAGCGGGAGCATAGGTGGCGGTCAATATGTAACAGAGGACTTTTGGCCTTTGAATACGACGCTTTGGGTCAAAGACTTCAAGGGAAATAATCCTCGGTTTTGCTATTACTTACTACGTTCGATCGATTTTAGTGGCCTGAATGCTGGTAGTGGTGTGCCGACTCTTAATCGTAATCATCTTCATCCGATGCCTTTAGTCTGCCCTTCAGTTGAAGAACAGGTTTCAATTTCCAGATTACTGGGCTCCCTCGACGATCGCATCACCCTCCTCCGCGAAACCAACACCACCCTCGAAGCCATTGCCCAAGCCCTGTTCAAATCGTGGTTCGTGGACTTCGACCCAGTCCGCGCCAAACAGGAAGGCTGCGAACTGGAAGGGATGGACGCCGACACCGCCGCGCTCTTCCCCGATAGCTTCGAGGAATCGGAACTGGGGTTGGTGCCGAAGGGGTGGAATCAGGTTCCATTTACCGACACGGTTCATGTAATTGGCGGTGGAACACCAAAAACATCAATGCCAGAATATTGGAACGGCGATATTCCATGGTTTTCTGTCGTGGACGCACCAACTATTACCGATGTATTTGTCATTGACACACAGAAGCATATTACCGAACTGGGATTGAATAATTCATCGACGAAACTCTTGGCGAAGGGGACAACAATAATTTCAGCACGCGGTACAGTTGGCCGTTTGGCATTGGTTGGCCGACAAATGGCCATGAATCAATCATGCTACGGCTTGCGCGGCAAGGCTGATGATACCTATTTTACCTACTTCAGCACATATCGACTGGTTGAATCGCTCAAGCAACGGAGCCACGGTTCAGTATTCGATACCATCACGACGGAAACGATGAAGGGTGTATTCGTTATTTATCCAGACAAAGCTATTATCCAGACATTTGAAGCACTATTGCAGCCTGTCATGGATCGCATGCAAAAGAATCTGGAGAAGGCCCAAACCCTCGCCACTCTCCGCGACACCCTGCTCCCCCGCCTGATCTCTGGCCAGTTGCGCCTGCCGGATGCCGAAATACTTGTTGAGGAGGCCACCGCATGACTCGCTGGTTGGTGTTAAGACACGTTCGATAGAACGTAATCTGCAGAAGCTACATGATTAAGGACAGTTGCGGCGCGTCGGGGGCGGACAAGGGTGGTTATTGAGAGGTTTTGAAGTGATTGAAGGCTGCTTAACGGCATTATTAATTGTTTAGTTCAGGGGGGCACATGATTGAGAGGAGAGTTTGCGGTGAATATCACCCTGACTACTTTTTACAGCAGCTAACGTGGATTGAAGAAATTGTAAAAACAGCCTTCAAAGTGGGTCAAATCATAGGGTTCAATGAAGAGGCAATACTTCAAAATGCTGAGGCAGTTTTTAGATTGGTTCCGTTTGACCGCCCCCATCCATATTTAGAAAAAGTGAACAGTGAAATTCAATTCATTGCAAGATCAATATGGCCACGTACGGTAAACGTTTGGGTGTGCCCGGAACAAGTGCTCACCGCTCCTATATGGAAGGATTTTCGAAATACACTACTCGATCAGTTCTCAATAAGTCATATAGTTACTTTCAGGTCTCTATTTAACATTCCTTTAACAGCCGCTATCATTATTGCGACTACCAAGTCGGAGCAATCTAATAAAGTTTGCATGGCGAATATGATCAGCTCAAGAAAAGTATTTGAAAGTATAGTTTCTACATCAAAAAATCCAAATTGCATCCTTGTTAAGCAAATTGACCTGAAACTAGAACGAATTGATCCATATTATTACAAGGAAGAGTGGAGCAACGTTGAAAACCATTTGAACTCAGTGCCAACAAGAACTCTCGAAAGTCTTGCAAGCATTAAGCGGGGGCTTCATTACGATTCAACTTCTGTTCCGGGGACGAAATATCGTGTTATTACAGCTAAAAATATTTCTAACAATTCTGTAACAAGACGAAATGATGATCGGTTCTATGATGAATTTGGAATGAGCAAAACAAATCAGAAACTGGAGCAAACAATACTTTCTGAGGGAGACATACTTGTCTCATTGATGGGAACTATTAGAATCGGAGTTGTGCCTAGCCACGATGTAAATGAAATATGGGTTGCTAATGCCCATCTTGCGATCATTAGAGGTGATAACAACAAATTTATTGCTGACCTTCTGATTCCAGAGGACACACGGCAAATATTATTTAGTCAACTGGAACGGCAACAGCGTGGATCTTCAATAAGATCACTTAGTCCTCGAGATCTCTATGGCATCAAAATACCAGAGATAAACATTGGATATGAATACAATAATTTCAGCAAAGAAGAGTTGTCAATTAGCACTTCTTCTGATTTGAATAATATGGCTCAGGCAATATCAAGCTTAATTGCCAGTCAAGCAGCTCAAAATGAAATTTTGAACAGGATTGACGTCAACGTCTTATCTGTAAAAGAGACTGTCGATAAGGTGCTTAGCTTGGTAGAACATGTCTCTGAAGACCTCGATAAGATAAAAGCTGAAAACAGAAGCTCAGATGAAAAGTTGTTTTTAATCAGCAAGCATATGGATGACATGTGCAGAAAAATATCTGATTCTGCCCACGAGCAAATAAAATTTCATTACAGCCTGTTGGAAAACAGTATGGCCAGCTGGGACGTTCTGGATGAGCTGTCCAGAGAATTTCTTGCTATGGCAGATTACCTTTATTCAAAGCTTCAAACTGATAAACCTTTAGACTTTTCTCCCGCTATTCTTCAATACTGCAGATCACTTGAACATGAACTTGCCCAGAAAACATTTATTCCATACATAAGCAGGCTAATTAGCAATCACGGCAACGAACTTGCGTTGTTTTTGGAACACGAAAAAGGTAATAAGGACGTTGAACCCTTTGTAAAAGCGATTAAAAAATGTGAGAGAGATGGTATTGAAAAATTCAATCTGGCTTTGGGGCAGATGGAATGGATATTAAATTTAGCTACCGGCAAGTCAACGGTCGCTACCAGCCCGTTACTCAAGGATTTACGTGATTTTATAAGTTCAGATGAACATAAAGCCGTCAAAATAGACAAGTCAATGCTGACTACACTCAATCTCAAAGAGATCATAGACATGAGAAACCAATGTGCTCATCCGAGTAAACTTGAAAGAGCAAGTGCTGAAAAGTGTAAGAATATCATTCCACCAGTGATTGATATATTTGAGGGATGTGACTAATTGATATGTCTAAAGTCGGTTAGCGCATACCAAGTTGAGGGAAAAATGTGCGGGAGCTCTCTTGTATTAAAGTTGTTCCTGTAAAAAATGTGGTAGCGCGGTGGCACGGGTTATTGACCGGTTGAGTACGTGTTTATATCAGATCCCGGTTGATTGACTATATAAAGATAAGCGACCCCGACCGCTTTCAGGAATTGCAGCGCAAAGGTCAATTAGCAATGAATCACGGGAGCGATGTATTAACTTCGGGTAAGGTCACTTCATTCAAAACTTGGAGTCTTAACAATGGAAATGCTCATCAATATGGCTCACTCAAAATATCCTTTACTGGTTCAAGATCATGATAAAGATATCCGTCAAATAATAAATAATCACTTTGACATCGCAGAGGAGCGTATTGAAGAAGTTTACAGTCAACACTTCTCAGATACAAAAACGGTCTTTAACCGGCATTGGCGACATAAAAAAGATATACCATATGACCTGGTAAGTCCGTTTAAATATGCGTATGATTTTGTCGCAAAAAAAATTGTTCCAAACAAGAAGATATACGAGTTTCCCAGATCCGGAAAATCGCAAGAAATGGAACAAATATTTTCTGAACAGCTACTGGACCTTCCTGGCCTTGAAAGAGAAATACATACTTATGTAAATCCGTATAAGGAGCTGTTTGAAAAAGATTTGTCATATATTCTTGAAAGTGTGCCTGCTCTTCAGAGAGAAGACTTTTCTGAAAAATTAAAATTACAGATAGATCGCTTGCAGACTCCTATAGATGGGGCAAGAGAAGCTGCACTATTTTTGGTTGCAGGCGTCGTAGGTAAAGTTTTCTCGGGTAACTTTGGCGGTTCAATTGCTGCTGGTTCAGCAGTAGGTCAGACAATTTATTTAAGCCAACTTTCCTGGTTCGGTTCATTATGGGCAAACATTTTTGGGGCACCTGCATGGGTTGGTCTCGTTGGGGGAGGTGTCGGTTTTTTAGCAATGCTCATTTTAGCACCTGTTTTAACCCCGCTATTTGAGCTGGGAATAAACAGAATGCGAGCAAAAAAAATATTAAAATTATCAGTAAACAGTGCAAGAGAAAAATTAACTGGTAATGGCGCTGATGCTTTTGATGTAGCTGGCAAGACAGCAATCTATCTTCAATTTCTTCCAGATATCCTTGATGCAGCCAGAAAACTTGCTGGGATAATCAGGTAATTCAATGCAAAAATAATTTAATGCTTAATGGAGTTATTACATGGGATTAGGAAGAGCGCTACTCTGCATTCTTTTGCCGCCTCTGGCGATATTAGACAAGGGTTGCGGTACTATATTACTCGTTTCACTATTAACTTTGTGTGGGTGGGTTCCCGGCGTGATTGCGGCTTTGGTTGTCTGTACGAAGGCTGGTAAATAAGAACACAGGAACAGAAAGAATGACCGAAGACCAACTCGAACAGGAAACCCTTGGCTGGCTGGCCGAAGCCGGCTACAGCCACCGCTACGGTCTGGACATTGCGCCGGATGGCCCTGCAGCTGAGCGGAGCAACTACAGCCAGGTGCTGCTGGTAGGCCGACTGCGCGAGGCGATCAACCGGCTGAATCCATCCGTGCCGCTTGTAGCCAGAGAAGATGCCCTGCAACAGGTACTGAACCTGGATACACCGGTGCTGCTGGCTGCCAATCGCGCTTTCCATCAACTGCTGGTAAATGGCATACCAGTCGAGTATCAGAAGGATGGCGAGACACGCGGCGATTTTGTGCGTTTGATCGACTTTGCCGATGTAGGTGCGAACGAGTGGCTGGCGGTGAATCAGTTTTCTGTCAAAGGTGCCAAGTACACCCGCCGCCCGGATATTATCCTTTTCGTCAACGGCCTGCCGCTGGTGTTGCTGGAGCTGAAGAATCCTGCTGACGAGAAAGCCGATATCTGGAAAGCATACGACCAGATTCAGACCTATAAAGAGCAGATACCGGATCTGTTCCAGTACAACGAACTGCTGGTAATCACAGACGGTACCGAAGCGCGCCTTGGGTCGCTCTCTGCCAATGTTGAACGCTTTATGGCGTGGCGCACTATTGACGGCCAGACCCTTGATCCGCTCGGCCAGTTCAATGAACTTGAAACCCTGATTCGTGGCGTTCTGGCCCCGACCTACCTGCTGGATTTTTTGCGCTTCTTTGTGCTGTTCGAGGATGACGGTACTTTGGTCAAAAAGGTTGCCGGCTATCACCAGTTCCATGCGGTACGTTCGGCCATTGAGCAGGTAATTGCAGCATCCCGCCCCGGCGGCAACCAAAAGGGTGGGGTGGTCTGGCATACCCAGGGCTCGGGCAAGAGCATCACGATGACCTGCTTTGCGGCGCGGGTGATGCGTGAAGCGGCCATGGAGAATCCGACCATCGTGGTTATTACCGACCGCAACGATCTGGACGGGCAACTGTTCGGGGTGTTCTCACTGTCCCAGGAGTTGCTGCGCGAACAGCCGGTACAGGGCGAAACGCGGCAGGATCTGCGGGCCAAGCTGGCCAATCGACCATCGGGCGGGATCGTCTTTGCCACCATCCAGAAGTTTATGCCGGGGGAGGATGAAGACAGCTTCCCGGTTCTGTCCGACCGCCATAACATCGTGGTGATCGCTGATGAGGCACACCGCACCCAATACGGTTTTGAGGCCAAATTCAAGGGGGATGCCAAGGGGTATCAGGTCGGGTATGCCCAGCATCTGCGCGATGCGCTGCCCAATGCGACCTTTGTGGCATTTACCGGTACCCCGGTAGCATCCGAAGACCGGGACACACGGGCCGTGTTCGGTGATTACATCAGTATCTACGACATGCAGCAGTCTCGTGACGATGGGGCAACCGTGGCGATCTATTTTGAATCGCGCCTGGCCAAGCTGGGGTTGAAGGAAGATATGCTGGCGGGTATCGATGCCGAGGTGGATGAACTGGCGGAAGATGAAGAAGACGATCAGCAGGCAAGGCTTAAAAGCCAATGGACGGCGCTGGAAAAGGTCGTTGGTACCGAACCGCGCATCAAGCAGGTGGCGGCTGATCTGGTGGCGCACTTTGAAGAACGGAGCAAAGCCCAGACCGGCAAGGCGATGGTCGTTGCCATGAGCCGCGACATCTGTGTCCATCTCTATAACGCCATCATTGCCCTGCGCCCGGAGTGGCACGACGAAGATCCGGAGAAGGGTGTGATCAAGGTCGTGATGACCGGATCCGCCAGCGACAAACCGCTGCTGCGACCGCATATCTATTCCAAGCAGACCAAAAAACGCCTGGAAAAACGTTTCAAAGATCCGGACGATCCAATGCGGCTGGTAATTGTACGGGATATGTGGCTCACCGGCTTCGATGCCCCCTGTGTGCATACGATGTACGTGGACAAACCAATGAAGGGGCATAACCTGATGCAGGCCATCGCCCGCGTCAACCGCGTGTTCCGCGACAAGCAGGGCGGGCTGGTCGTTGATTACATCGGCATTGCCAATGACCTGAAACAGGCGCTCAAGGAATACACCAACAGCAAGGGGCGTGGCCGACCGACGGTTGATGCCTTTGAGGTGTATGCGGTACTTGAAGAGAAGCTTGATATTCTGCGCGGCATGCTGCATGATTTTGACTACAGCGGTTTTCTCACCGGCGGTCACAGTATCCTGGCCAAAACGGCCAACCATGTACTGGGAATCAAAGACGGCAAGAAACGCTTTGGTGACACCGCGCTTGCCATGTCCAAGGCATTCACGCTCTGCTGTACGCTGGATGAAGCCAAGGCAGTGCGCGAAGAGGTGGCTTTTTTTCAGGCAGTTAAGGTGCTGCTGACCAAACGAGAAACAAGCGAAAAAAAGCGAACCAATGAAGAGCGTGAATTGGCTATCCGTCAGATCATCGGCTCGGCACTGGTGTCGGAAGAAGTTGTGGATATCTTCCAGGCGGTGGGACTGGATAAGCCGAATATCGGCATCCTGGATGAAGACTTCCTGAATGACGTGCGCAACCTGCCGGAACGCAACCTGGCGGTGGAGCTGCTGGAGCGCCTGCTGGAAGGTGAGATCAGGACGCGCTTTGCCACCAATGTAGTACAGCAGGTTAAATTTTCGGAACTGCTCTCCGATGTCATAAAGAGATATCAGAACAGAGCCATCGAAACCGCCCAGGTGATTGAAGAGCTGATCGCCATGGCGAAGAAGTTCAAAGAAGCCATTGGCCGGGGCGAAGAACTCGGACTTAATGCCGATGAACTGGCCTTTTACGATGCACTTGCAAACAACGAAGTAGCCATCCGTGAGATGGGCGACGAGTTGTTGAAGAAGATTGCCCACGAACTGGCCGAGAATTTACGCCAGAACATCGGGGTGGACTGGTCGGTGCGTGAAAGCGTGCGAGCCAAACTACGTCTGTTGGTGAAACGCATTCTGCGCAAATACAAATATCCGCCTGATCAGCAGGAAATGGCAGTGCAGTTGGTGCTGGAACAGGCGGAGATGTTGAGTGCGGAGTGGGACGCAATCTAAACATAAACTCTAAGCCGGAATAGGCTACAGAAGCACCGTGGCAGGGGTGTTGCTAGACTTTATCGCCGGTATTCCATGCATGTATCATCTGGTCAAACGTTGCTCTGGCGTGCGCCAGATCACCGTTCCAGAACGCTGCAATATGCTCCCGCCACAATTCTGGACGGTGCGTGAGTATCCAGTCCCAGCAACCTCCTTTCGGATCCCGTTCTGATATTTCGCTGCACAACCTGCGTAATTCTTCAAGATCAGGTTTGATTGTTTCAGCGTAACCGGCTGAAATCATCTTCTGCGCCTTCTCTTGGGGCAGGGTGATAGTCTCTCCTGCCTTCAGTTCCTTAACCTCACCATTCAGGCGGACGCTGCATGATTTGACTATTTTGGTAATCATGCAGCGTCCCCGTCATCATCAAGGTCAAGCGGTGTGCCAAATGGTTCCTCATAGCGCCCCGTCATCCGGTCATAGCGTAGCTCGACAACACCCGGTTTGCCGCAATGTTTGAACCTGACTTTTTGCACATGAACTTGCACAAGGTCAGTCGTGCTCATGACGTCGCGATACACCGTGATGCAGTTATCGGCCTTGTTGCGCCAGTGTGCTGAACCGCTGATGTCGTATGGTGTCGGCACCGGATAGGCCATCTCGCCACGCTCGTTTTTCTCTTTGCGAAGTTTGGCAGGATGCGCAACGAGCCAGACGTGAACGCCGTTCTCGCGGGCAAAGCGGCGAATTTTAGTGAGTGATGCGCTGATGTACTCGGTTTCGGAAAACGATGCTGGTCGGCAATGATCCAGTTCGTTCCAGGGATCAATCACAATGCCGGTAACGCCTTTGCGGCGGACTGCTATGCGGGCAAGCTTCAGGATGTTTTCGACCGACACGCCGTCAGATTCTGGCAGTACAAAGGTGAAGTGATCGGCAATCCAGCTTTTAGCGGACTCCATCTCCTCACGCGCCATACGGTTGGGATTGAAGAACGGCTTGCCAATATACTTTTCGGCCAATTTCTGAAAGTGAAGTTCAAGCGGCTGATTTTCCGGAGAGAAGACGGCGAACGTCCAGCCGTACTTGTTGGCAAGATTTATCATAAAGGCGTCGATAACTTCGCTTTTGCCGTGCCCTGGTATACCGGTCACAGTTGTCCATTGGCCAGGCTGAAACGTGATGAGTGCATTCAATGACGGCCAGCCGGGACGGGCTCCGGGTGGCAGGCCTTTTTCGTACATGCGGTTGATTTGTTCAGAGAAATCATCGACCTCGAAAATCCCGGCCACTGGATACGGTCGTGCGTTTTCGATACAGTTCTTGACGGTATCAGCGCCATGGTTCAGCAGCACCACGTTGGCGTCTTTGCAGCCGTCCGGCCATTCGACTCGTAGACAGCACTCTGCGCCAAGCCTGCGGGCAAGCTCCTCTTCAAGTTTCTGGCCTGCCGGATCGTTATCAACGGCAAGGATGATCTTTTTGAAGCCGTTCAGGAATTCTTCGGCGCTCTCAAGGAATGAGAATTTCGAAGTATAGTCCTTGGAGGTCGGTGAGGGTGCGCCATCAGGGACGGATACGCAGTTCAGGAATCCGGCAACCTCAAAGGAGAGCTTGTCTATCTCACCTTCGACGATGATAAGCGTCTCAAAGCCGACGCAATCGTCCATGCCGTACAGGATGCGCTCTGCGCCAGACTCCATGCGGAAATTCTTCTGATGATCGCGGCTTTTGATGTTGACCACTTGCCCGTCACGGAAGTAGGGGAAGCGGATTGCCGACACCTCCCCCTCAACTTGTGGCATCCAAACTTTTGCGACGCTGATCCGGTTGCGACGTACCACATTGGCTGATATGCCGCGCTTGGCAAACCAGTCCAGCATATGACCGGATTCCGGAGTTACGCCGCTGTACTCCGGTTTGTGGTAAGTTTTGGCTCGGTGTGCGAAAGGGTTTGACCGGTCATGAATGCCTTCCTGTAATGAGCCCCGCCAATCGCAGTGGTTGCACTTCCATACACCCTTGTCGACGTTGACCGACAGACAACGTGCCTTGGGGTTCTTTTTGCGGTGCGGTGCGCATTGCGGGCAGGTAGTGGGTACTTCGCCGGTGCGACCTGCCGGGACGTCTATGCCGAAATCGGAAAAGCTTTTCATAGCGCCACCTGCAGACGGCGTAGTTTGCCAGGTGATACGTCAGTGGGTGCTTCATCTTCCCAGCGGCGATTGTTCAACCAGGTAGAGGCATGCGGGACATACTTGCCGGAATCTTTCAGCCAATCCGGTTGACTGGACTGCCACGCCACGGCGGACATGATCGTTGCGACAAGCCCTGGGTCTGGTTTTAATTTTGCCCACGCTTTGGCTGCGGCGGATCCGTTTTTTTTGTTGGGATAGTGTTTCCGGAAAGTATCGAAATCGGTAAGGGATATAGGGTCTATATTCTTATTCTTACTTCTTATTCTAGGTGCGTTACGTAACGTTACATCAGCGTTACTGGTAACGTTACATTCAATTAGCTTGTTTTGTCTGTAATTCTGAACTCTTATGCGTGTTTGTTCTCTTATTTTGTCCAGTGCTTCTATGTTTTGATGCTTGTTCCAGTTCGTTATTGATAGTATCGATTGTGTATCATTTGTGTCGATTCGCGTTATCATTCCGAGTCTTTCAAATGTCTGTAACGCTACACGTAACGTTACAAGCGGACGGTTGAATAATGACGCCAGAATTTCATCATTCAGCGGGATTGTTTCCGATAAGACCAGATGACCATCAGCGTTGCATTTTCCGGCCTGCGCTAGCAGCTTTATCCAGATAATGAGCAATGCATCACGTTCCGGCATGGCGTCGATAATCTTGATTTTGTCATCATCGAACATTGTTACTGAAAGTTTTATCCACGTTATTGGCATTGCTTCCGCCTACTGTTTTGATGGTTTGCTCGTAATCGTGTTCTCGATAATGAAGAAATATGAAGAACGATATTGATAAAATGACGAAATATGACGAATAATCCTGGGCTATTTTCTCTCAATATTATGAAATTGCTAAGAAAAGCTAAGATCGTTAAGAAATCTAAAGAACGATATTGAGAAAATGGCGACATTTGGAGACGTTTTAAAAAAACCGGGACAAATCAGGACGTTTTCTAGCGTTTTCAAACGTCTGCACTCCCCTTTGATAAATGGTAAGAAAAGGTTCCAAAGTGCTAACCAATGCTAACCGACTCGTCTGCACTCCCCTTTGATAAATTAAATGGTAACAAAAGGTAACATGTTTGCGCATCGCTGGAATTGCTCACAAAAACCCGGAAATAACAGGAAGTTTTCCGGCGCTTTAAGTTCCCTAACTCCTGACATCCCCTAACATTTTTCCCATAACTATCTTTGTAAGGCTTCTATTAAGGGTTTTACTGCAAAAGACTGCAATTTATTCGTCATCCGCTAAAACCTCGCCTCGCGCACGGGCTATTGCGGCGATCCGCTGCTTTGCTCCGGATCGTTCAACCATCATTTCTGCTACCCTGTCTGAACGGTCTCTGCTGAGTTGGTTGGCTAGGGCTTGCTCCTCGGGGGTGATAGGTATCCAAGAGCCTGTGGCGGGCGACACCAATTGATTTTTGTCGTTAAGCATTTTGCTTCTCCTTCCGTTGTTGTAAGGACTCCGGGTACAGCAATTTCTGAGACGCACGCTGCGCGGCCTCAAGTTCTATTGCTGCGTCCTTGACTTCGGCACGGGATCCGTTCTGATCTGCGCCAGTGAAGCTGATAAGTGCATCCAGCAAGCGGCGGTGAGCTTGGTCTTTTGCGATTTCAGCAGCCGTTGTATTCAAGCTCTGCATCCCCTCATAACCAGCGACATTGCTTGACGTTGTGCTGATTTACGAAGTCGGCACTTCAGAAGTTCACGACGAATTAATGATATAAATCTTTTCATGGTCTTGCTCCTTTCTGGTTTATGCTGCCGATTGTGAAAAGAAACCGCCGGGGTCGCACATCATTTTCTTGAAATGCTGGATGTGCGGCGTGTCTGGGTGCTTCCAGGCCATTTTCAAAATCTGGCGGTGCTGTCTGGCAAACTTCGTCATTAATCCGTTAAATCTCTTGATGCGGATTTCGTCTGTCATGGTTTGTTTCTCCTTTCATGCGGCCTGTTGTCCTCGCCGCGATTCAATCCATGCGTCAGCCTCGGCTGCGTCAATTACGGTGATTTGTTCGCTAAGCTTGATCCTTGTTAATTTTCCCTCCTTAAGCATGTTGTAAATGTGTCCCTTCGAACAATCCAACATTGCCGCTAGTGTTGGGACGCGGTAAAAGCGTTTGGGTGCTGTTGTTTTCATATTGCCTCCTTATTTTGGTTTGACTACGATTTAAATCGTATGTACTATAAAAATCGTAGGAGTGTCAACGAATATAATCGTAGGAGGGCAATGTGGCTGCAAGACCAAAAGTTGGGGGAGGTAAAACGCCTGTTAGGGTCGTAGAATTGTTGCAAGTTGCAGTTAATAAAACAAGTCAGGCTGCTACGGCTCGGGCATTAGGCCTAACTTTGAAGGGCGTCCAAAATTATATTAAGGGTATTGGTGAGCCAAATGCGGCTACACTTACAAAAGTGGCTGATTATTTTAATGTGGACGTAGACTGGTTAAGGGTAAATGAAATACCTAATGAATTAATTACCACTAAGCTTTTGGATAAATATTTTTCATTTATAAACTCTTTAAAAACAAATAAGCTAAGAAAACTAGGGCTCCATTTTTCGAGTCTATGGTTCAAGAATGTTCACTGTGATCTGGTTATTATTCATAATTTTGGTGATGAGCGAAAAAGGGAGGAATTAAGGCCATATATGCAAGCCTGTGAAGATTTGGAAATGGAACATATTCGCTGGTCTAAAAAAACTGGCGGTTTATTAGGAGACGAACCCGATTATGAAAAACAACAATCGGATGAAGTAGATTCTAAAAACGGGCAAGCTGTTAATTATGATAATGAACAGCAATGACAAATTCAGATAATAAAAAGGTGGCTCGGTGGGATTGCCTTTGATTAGAGTCTCAGTTTGCTCCTTTGAATACGGTTGATTAATTATTTATGTTGCGGTATGGAACAAATATGAACGAAGATTTAAAGAAAAGCGTATGGCTTTGGCTTATAAAAAATGGATATCGCAACGACTTTGCCGGAAAAATTACCCTTGTTTTTGCTGGCGGTGGTTTGCGTGATGTAACTCCAAAACCTATAAATGAATTTAAGAAGCCGCCCAGACGTCTTTTGCCAAGTAAAGACTACACTGGCACTATTGTTCTGGATTGCGCCGTGTTCTCAGCCGGCCTGGTTGTAACTTTGAAATAGGCGCTATTTTCACGGCACTGACTTACTACCCGTAAGGGCGTGAGTTGCCACCTGGATAGCACAAGTACTCATTCCACTACCTCCCCACCGGCAACTCAGCGGGAAACGGGTAAGGGGTCGGCGTGAGCAGATCGTAGGCGATGTATTGCCGCCGGTTTGCTTGCGCTTTTTTTTTGCGCGGCTCGGCAGAAATGGAGTGAAAAGAGTATGGGTGAAGTGAAAACTGACAGATGTAGATTGTTGACACCGGCGCTGGTTGCTGAGCTATCAGCCCTCATCGATAAAATCCAGTCGCTTGAAGAGTCTGACATTGCAAGGAGCCTGATGGATTGCGCCCTGCACATACAGATTGAATCTGCGCGGATCGACGCCGGATCTGCAAAGAAGCGTTCCGAACAAGGTGTGTGTCCATGGCAAGAAGATTTGCCCGAACATCTTCACTCGTGGTTGCAGTCCAAAGCGCGTCAGGAAGGCGTTAGTATCAACACCCTTGCCACAACGTATATTGCCTACGGTCTGACGCGAGACGTCGCATGATCTGACATGAAAAGACGACCTGTAAAAGGCCGTCTTTTCTGCTTCTGGGGGGAGCTGGTTACAGAAACATCCTGTAATCAACATGAAGGGCTTCTGCCAGTTTCTTTGCCCGTTCTTTTCCAATGGCTCTCTTGCCGCTCTCCATCTCACTTATGTGACGGCGGGGAATGCCTGTCGCCTCTGCAAGCTGAACCTGTGTAAGTTCCTCGCGGTAGCGAGAACCTTTCAGATATATGCCTGCCGGATTGGTTAACAGCTCTGGGGAAACTTCCGTTGCCAAGATGGAATCTTCTGACAGCTCTGATGCTCCTGTTGTGCGGGCATATTTCCGCAAGCGACTGATTGCCTCCGGGCTGCCGATGAAACGGATGTTTTCAGTAGGGCGCTTTCTCGTGTGTACCTGCATACCTGATCTCCGCTAACTTGATGGTCTTGTCGGTTACTCTCCAGACAGTGACATACGTGGGGTTTCCCTTTTTTAGATGGCAGTGGTGGTCTCCGTTTGCAAGGGTTGAATAGTTTCTCCAGTTGCCTCGAACGGGGCCATTTCTGATAATCTCCAAAACAAGAACGTCAAGTAGTACCTTGATTTTTTCCGGTAATTGTCGTTGTTGTTTCGCTGCTGATCTGCTGTACGAAACCGTCCATGTCATGGGTCATTGTACCTTTTTTATGTACATTGTCAAAACCTTTCGCATACGATTTAAAGAAAAAATCATCTAAACCGTATGCGGTCAGAAGAGTTATTTGTTATCGTTTTAGCTCGTCCAGATAATCACTCCACGCCTGTAACATCCTGGTGCGGTCTTCAAGGTGCAGTGTCCTGTTGTATGCGTTGCCAAGCCTGTCAGGGACTTTGTGCGCAAGTTGTGCCTCTATCACGTCCGGCTGGAATTTCAATACTTCATGCAGCATGGTTCGTGCCGTGGCCCTGAATCCGTGCGCCACAACGTACTCGCCTGAAAATCCCATATAGCGGAATGCTTCATTGAATGAGTTGTGTGAGATGCTCCTTTCAGGCGTTTTGAGTGAAGGAAAGACGTATTTACCCGCGCCGGTAATGGTATGGATCCCTTTCAGGAGTGATAAGGCTTGTCGCGATAACGGCACAAGATGCTCGCGCCGGCGCTTCATCTTGTGCGCCGGGATGATCCATAATGCAGTGTCAAGGTCGATTTCTGCCCACTCAGCCTTTTGTAACTCCCCAGGCCTGGTCATTAGTTGTGGCAATAATTGCAATGCTACCTTGACGGCAAAATAACCGTTGTCGTAACCGTCTATCGCTTTCAGAAGCGGTGCCAGTTTATCCGGTTTAGTAGGCGCTGAAAAATGTTTATGTGATAATGGTGGTAATGTTCCACGCAATGACACTGCAGGATTGTTCTCGGCCTTGCCACGGGTCACGGCATACGCATAGACGGCTTCCGTTATGCCTTTCATCCGGTGTGCCGTGTATGGGGAGTACTTGCCGATCTCTGAGAAGATGTCGAACAGCAACGGCGTTGTTATTTCAGCAAGCCTCTTGTTGCCTATCGAACAGAAGAGGAATCTTTCAAGCTGGTTCTTTACTCTGTCGGTATGCTCCTGTGTCCACCGGGGCTTGTTGCTTTCGTGCCATTCCATCGATACCGATCTGAAGGTTTCAGCGTCAATCGCTTTTTTAATTGCCTGCTGCTTCTTCTCTGCTGAAGGATCGATGCCATTAGCAATCATCTCTCTGGCTACTGCCCGCTTGTCTCGAGCCGATGCAAGGGTAACTTCAGGGTATGTACCGAATGCCAGTGTCTTCCGCTTCTCCTCGAAAGAATAATCAAACCGCCAATACTTTCCGCCGGCAGAAGTGACGAGCAAATAAAGACCTTTTCCGTCTGAAAGCTTTTGATCCTTGTCGAGCGGCTTTGATTTCCTCAGGCCAATATCTGTCAATGGCGTGATTTTGCGCTTCATATATGGCCTCCGCAATTTTAACGGTATATTTACGGTAGTATTTCTTGCTTATTTATCTCGTACCGTATGACGTGCCGCAAAATATACCGTATAAGTTACGGTATTACATTGTATCCGTTTATATCCGTATGACAAGCGAAAAAGAAAAGGCCCCGTAAATACGGGGCCTTTCTGTATTGCATTGTGTCGCTTGACTGGTAATGGGTTGCTTAGTACATGCCGCCGCCCATACCACCCATGCCGCCCATGCCACCAGGCATTCCGCCGCCCATGCCGCCGCCAGCCGAATCATCCTTCGGCTTCTCTGCAATCAGTGCTTCGGTTGTCAGCATAAGGCCAGCGATCGATGCTGCATTCTGCAGCGCACTGCGGGAAACCTTGGTCGGGTCGATAATACCGGCTTTGATCATATCGACATATTCGTCATTAGCGGCATCGTATCCAAAGGCATCTTTGCCGTTCTTGACTTTGTCAACTACGATCGAAGCATCGATCCCTGCGTTTTCTGCTATCTGGCGGATCGGTGATTCAAGAGCAGCTTTAATCACAGTCACGCCGAACTGCTGTTCGGTAGCCAGTGTGAGGCCGGCAAGTGCGCTCATGGCGCGGATATATGCAACGCCGCCTCCAGGAACAATGCCCTCGTCCACTGCTGCGCGGGTTGCGTGCAGAGCATCTTCAACGCGGGCTTTTTTCTCTTTCATTTCTACTTCAGTTGCAGCGCCGACTTTGATAACGGCTACGCCGCCAACCAGTTTGGCGAGACGCTCCTGGAGTTTTTCCTTGTCATAGTCGCTGGTTGATTCTTCTGCCTGAGCACGCAGCATTTTGACGCGCCCCTGGATGTTCTCTTCCTTGCCGTTGCCGTCGATGATGGTGGTGTTGTCTTTATCGATGGTAACGCGTTTGGCCTGACCGAGCATTTCGATAGTTGTCTGGTCAAGTTTAAAGCCGACCTCTTCAGAGATAACCTGTCCACCGGTGAGGATGGCGATATCTTCGAGCATTGCTTTACGACGATCGCCGAAGCCTGGAGCTTTAACCGCACAGACATTCAGAACTCCGCGCAGTTTGTTAACAACCAGAGTCGCGAGTGCTTCGCCGTCGATATCTTCAGCAATGATCAACAGCGGACGGCCCGATTTTGCACTTGCTTCCAGAACCGGGAGGAGATCCTTCATGTTGGAGATTTTCTTGTCGTGGATCAGGATCATGGCGTTTTCGATGGAGCATTCCATGCGCTCAGGATCCGTTACAAAGTAAGGAGACAGGTAGCCGCGGTCAAACTGCATACCTTCAACCGTTTCAAGGGTTGTTTCCATAGCCTTTGCTTCTTCAACAGTGATAACGCCTTCCTTGCCGACTTTTTCCATGGCTTCGGCGATGATGTCGCCGATGGTTTTGTCGTTGTTGGCGGAGATAGTGCCGACCTGTGCGATTTCTTTGTGGTCCTTGATCGGTTTGGAGATCTTTTTCAGTTCGTCAACGATGGCCTCAACAGCCTTGTCGATGCCGCGCTTGATTTCCATTGGGTTGTGACCAGCAGCAACCAGTTTGGAACCCTGCTTGTAAATTGCCTGAGCCAGAACAGTTGCCGTTGTGGTGCCGTCGCCGGCAACGTCGGAAGTCTTGGAAGCTACTTCCTTGACCAGCTGTGCGCCCATGTTTTCAAATTTGTCGTCAAGCTCGATCTCTTTGGCAACGGTTACGCCGTCTTTGGTGATCAGCGGTGAGCCGTAGGATTTGTCGATAACAACATTGCGGCCTTTCGGTCCGAGGGTTACTTTAACGGTGTCGGCGAGGATATTAACGCCTTTCAGGATTGCATTGCGGCCATCCTGGTCGAATTTGATAATCTTTGCAGCCATTGTGTATTCCTCCGTGAATTTTTTTATTTGTATTGTAGGGGCGATTCTTGTATTCGCCCGTTTTGTGATCGTACACCATCAGGGCGAATACAAGATTCGCCCCTACGGGAAACTATTCAACAACGGCCAGGATGTCGTCTTCACGCATCATCAGGTAATCTTCGCCGTCTACTTTTACTTCTGTGCCGGCGTATTTGCCAAACAGCACGATATCGCCGATTTTAACATCCAGCGGCAGCACTTTGCCGTCTTCAGTCTTCTTGCCGTTACCTGCGGCTACGATCTGGCCGCGCTGTGGTTTTTCCTTGGCTGTCTCAGGGATGAAAAGTCCTCCGGCGGTCTTGGTCTCTTCTTCTACTCTCTTTACAATGATGCGGTCCTGAAGTGGTCGTAAATTCATCTGTACTTCTCCTTTCTATCCTTGTGGGGTGTGGTGGTAAAGTTGAAATTAGCACTCACAGTTGTCGAGTGCTAACAGTCGGAATATAAACAGCACCAATTCGAAAATCAAGGGGTAACTGAAATATTTTATCCAAAAGCAAAATGTATCGGTGATATTTCGAAGTTGTGGCCAATGTATGCGTGACAGAGATATCGCGATATATGGCAAAAAAAATATTCTCTTTTGAATATACGCAAGTACTGTAGTATAAATTCACGGATGTTTATCGTTCCGGAGGTGACAGTATGGTTGAGGGAACAAAAAATATCTCTGAATTACCCCATGTTCTTGTCGTTGATGACAACAGGCTGCTGAGAAGCATACTTGAAGATACCTTGAAATTTGCGGGATATCCGGTAACAACGGCAGGAAACGGATTAGAAGCCATCAGGCTTTATCGAACCAGTTACTACCCGATTGTTATTACCGATTGGATCATGCCTGAGATGAGTGGTCTTGAATTGTGCAAGGCAATCAGAAGTGATGCTTCAACATCCGGCTACACCTATATCATCATCCTTACGTCCCAGGAGTCCAAGAACGATATCATCGCGGGGTTGGAGGCTGGTGCTGATGAATATCTCGTGAAGCCGGTACATAAGCCGGAATTGCAGGCACGCATCAAAACCGCGCGCCGGATTCTTGAGTTGGAGGCAATCAGAGAACGGCATATTGAAGAAATAAAGAATTTGTCACTGGTCGATCCGGTCTCCGGAGTGTTTAGTCGACGATTTCTTGAAGATAGGCTCCCCAAGGAAATAGTTCGTGCGTATCGGTATCACCGGCCGTTTTCGTTGATGATCACCAGTATCTGCGATTTTGACCAGATGAAGGTTGCGCACGGGCATTATTTCTGTGACCAGGTTCTCAAGGAATCCGCAGGGTGTTTTGTGGAGGCGCTCAGGAAGGATGTTGACTGGGTGTCACGGTATGGAGAAAGCGAGTTTCTCATCGCATTGCCGGAAACCGGAGTGCAGGAAGCATTGCTTGTTGCCAAGCGCCTCAGGCTGAGGATTGCCTCCATGACAATTCCGGTTCGCGGTCATGAAGTCAAGCTGACAGCAAGCTTTGGTATTTCCGGGTTTAACGCGCAACCTGATAAACAGGGGATGACGATGGACATACTCCTCGAAAGTTGCGACCGGTTTCTGAGAACGGCAACGGTGAGCGAGCCGATCAAGGGTGTTCAACTGGGATAATGTGTCCGGATCTGGTGGTGAGGAAATGACCGCTCATATAACCGGCCATCCGGTCTCGAAGCCGGTTGGATAAAAATTCTCTTTTGTCCGGTTGTAGTAACCGAACTGGAGGCGCGGGAACTCTTTTTTCAGGCGCTGCAGCAGCCGGTACATGCCGATACCTCTTCCTTGAACCCCCATTTCGCGGTTATAGTACTCTGGGTCAATTGACAGATTACGCATCTGGATCATGTCGATATTGGTGTCAGCAACAAATTTCAGCAGAGCCTCAACCTCCTGCGGGGCATCCGAGACACCGGGGGAAACCAGGTAGTTGATCATGGTGAATCGGTCTGCTGTTTTGGCTGTTTTTACTGAATGTACGACGTCGGCAAAGGTGTACCCTTTTGGCCGATAGTAACGGTTGTAGGTATCCTCGTGCACCGAATTCATTGAAAAACGGAACGAATCCATGCCGGCATCACAGAGCTGCTGCACCCGCTCGGGAATTGAACCGTTCGAATTGAAATTGACGGTCCCGCGTGAGTTCCCCTTTTTCATACGTCTGGTCGCCTCAGCAATTGTGTCCGCCTGCAGAATCGGATCACCCTCACACCCTTGACCGTAGGATACTATTGCCTGTTCTGCTTGTTCCAGGTGGGGGAGTGCGAGCTCGCACAGCTCCTCCGGAGTCGGGACGAAACCGATCCGGTCGTGATTTGATGGGCAGCATTCCGATGCCTGGAGGCTGATGCATCCCAGGCAGGCAGAATTGCAGACCGGTGAGGTCGGCAGCGGCGCTTCCCAGCGGCGATAAAAAAGGTTCTTAGCGGCAAAGCAGTGGTAATCGACAGCGCAGCGCGACAACTGCTCCAGCAGACGGTTATCCGGCATCTCCTTCAGCATCTTCCTGACCAGCGGGTCAAGGGTGCGGTCGTCATAGTTAACCGGATTCCAGTTGTTGTTGCTGTCCACCTTGGTGGCGGCGACAACGAAACAGTCGAGCTCCTCGTCCCATCCGACCGCCGTATATGACCAGAGCGGCAGAAGTTCACTCTTCTTTGAGTAATCGCACGCCGGCAGCAGGGTACGCAGATAGCCGGGGGCCATAAAGGCAGACACCGCCTGGATCCGCTGACTCCGTTTCCCCTCACGCACGGTATCAACCGTAATGAAGGTTTTTTTGCGGGCGTCCCACGCGATGGGGGGCATGGAAGGCATGGTAAAGAGTTTACTGTCTTCGGGGAGTGGTATCAGCTCAACATTCTCCGGGAGGGTCGGAACGGTGCCGTTCATACCGGCCATGCAGAGTTCCGGGTGGTCGAAGATATTTCCGTTGTGATCAGCGTACAGCATTTTTGGCAGGCGTCGTGACACGTTGATACTCCAGGTTCAGCAAAATTGTTTTTGTTCTACGAGGAGGTGACAGACTACCGCGTTAATTTTTCCTGTCAAGCGTGAATGTTTTCTGATTGCATCCGTACCCGATATGCGAAAGAATGCCGCTCAGTGTAATCAGCACCGGCCGATAAGGAATTTTACATGAACAGAGTATCAATAGCACTTTCCATTCTCATCATTGCGATCGCTTCACCAGTTTTCGCTGCTTCGCCACAGCCATCGCTGGAAAGCCTGAAAGAGCTGATAACCGCTCGCTATGCCGGTGTGTCACCGACCAAATGGGGAGAAAACGTTCCGGGTGTCCGCACTCGATTGGATACCGACGATAGAGTAATCGCCCTGACCCTTGATGCCTGCGGCAGCAACGGAGGGAAGGGGGTTGATGCCAGGTTGGTGGCATTTCTGATTCGGGAGCAGATTCCGGCAACGCTCTTTATCAATGGGCGCTGGATTGATGCCAACCCCGATCTGTTCAGGCAGCTTGCTGCCAATCCGCTCTTTGAAATTGCGAATCACGGCTTCCGCCACAAACCCGCCTCGGTCACCGGAAGATCGATATATGGTATTGCCGGGACGCAGAATGTTGCTGAGGTGGTAGAGGAGATCGAATTGAACGCCCGGAAGATTGCGGCCATCAGTGGAGTGCGTCCGAAACTGTATCGTTCAGGCACCGCCTATTATGATGATATTGCGGTGCAGATATCCCAGGAATTTGGGCACGAGGTCGCTGGTTATTCCCTGCTTGGCGATGCCGGGGCAACCTGGAGCGCGTCCCAGGTCATGGCGGCGCTACTGAAAGCGGTACCGGGCGACATTGCTCTGCTGCATATGAATCATCCTGAAGCGGGAACAGGAGCCGGGATCATGGCGGCGGTGCCGGAGTTGAAAAAACGCGGTTTCAAATTTGTCAGAATGTCCGATTATCCTTTGAAATAACAGCATTTAGACCGGAGAAATTGCATGAAAATTAATAACGGCGTTACATTTTTTCTTGTGTTTGTGAAAGAATTGTTTTATAGGTGCCCTCGAAGATTACCGAGAATTATTTTTTACTAAATAACGAAAATACTAAACTATCCGCGAGGGTAGGACGGAAAGCCCAATGGGTCTCTAGAAGATAGCCGGGTCGCCGAAATATCGATCATTCGATATCCAAAGCGACCCGGTTTTTTTGTGATTTTTATTCGAAAGGGGGTGGTCAATTGCAGCACGCGGACAGCTTATATGGGGCGTTCCTATAAGTTATGTAACCTCTCGTGGCAGACGATAATACTAAACCATTTGCGAAAATGGGGCGGAAAACCCATGGGTCTTCAAGAGACAGCCGGGTTGCCGAAATGTCGCGTGATAACCAGCCTGCAGGTACGTGAGGCGTTATTCACAGCTACGAAAAGGAGAATTTATTATGCACGCACACATCTACGCAACATCATCAATCTCATCGGTAATAACAAAAAATTGGCATCTGTTCACAAGCCTTCTTGTTGTACTACTTTTAACTCTCCCTCTCGCCGCGTGGGCGGCAACTCCCTGGTACGCACAGGGCGAATCTCATATGTTAACACTTACGCCACATGGCATAGTCTGGGTTATGGGTGGAAACGAATATGGACAGTTGGGGAATGGAGCTTTTGACGGTGAAGCCGTTGAGCCCACGATAATTAAAGGTCTCGATGGTGTTATTGCCATATCGACCGGGGGTAATCATTCTGCCGCTTTGAAAAAAGATGGAACGGTCTGGACATGGGGATTGAATCGTACGGGACAGCTCGGAAACGGCACAACGCAAAATTCTGCCGTTCCGCGCAAAGTGTCCGGCCTCAGCGATGTCAAAGCCATTGCGGCCGGAGGAGCACATGTTGTCGCCCTGAAAAAGGACGGTACGGTCTGGGTGTGGGGTGGCAACCAATCCGGCCAGCTCGGGACCGGTCAGCGACAGGACTGTCTGACACCAACCCGGTTGCCCGGCCTGCATAATGTCATTGCCATTACAGCCGGAGCATACAATACCTCTGTGTTGAAAAACGACGGCACCGTGTGGTCATGGGGATTTAATGGCTCAGGTCAGCTTGGAATCGGCAGCAGCAAGCGCAGCAAAACTCCGGTTCAAGTCGGTGGTTTGGGAGATGTAATTGCTATTGCTGCCGGTAACTGGCACGTGGTTGCGCTCAAACGCGATGGGACCGTATGGGCGTGGGGCAACAATGACGCCAGCCAGTTGGGCGGTACGAAGCTTTCCTACAGTTTTTCACCGGTGCAGGTAGAGGGTCTCGGCGAAGTCGCCGATATAACCGCTTCTATTGGCCATACTATTGCGATAATGAGGAATAATACCGTCCTGTCATGGGGAAACGCATGGAGTAACGGCGCTGCTCATAACGGGAGCAGTTCCCCTGTTCAGGTGGCAGGCTACAATGACTTGGTCACTGTTGCCGGGGTCGTTAATCCTGATACGGTAAACGTCGCGCAGCGTATTAATCCGGAGAACTCGTCCCTACTTGCGGACGCGGGCCTGCGCGCAGGAACAACTACTCAGTTCCAGGATCTTGAGGCATCCCTTTCGGCTCACTTTTATTAACTTGTTTCCGTCCGGAAAGGGTGCTTTTTCCCCCTGGCGGCGTCTTTGCTTGTGCGGCGTACCGGTGTACGCCTCCGCGCAAACCCTTGAATTCCTTGCCAGGAGAAAAAATCCCCGCTTTCCAAATCGTAAACCAGCAGTATCTGTCCGGAGTTTGCGGACAGATACTAACTTAAATCACGGAGTAACGGGAGGATGGTCATGGAAGGAATTTACCCGAAGAGGATGGTTGTGCTGTCGCACATTGTCTTGATGCTATTGATGTCGTTCGTCCCTGCCGGTTGGGGGGCGGAACAGGAAATAACCGTAAAAACAAGGTGTGCTTTTTCAACGTATCTCGAGGATGCTGACAATCGTGCCAGATATGAAAGCATGATTTCAAGGGGACGATACAGATACACGCCGATGAATAAACACGAAAACGCCGCAATATCTTCCGTACTTGCAAAATATGGATACGGAGCTGAGCGGGGGGAAAGTCTGGATTTTTTTTCCGCTGGCTGTCTGGTCTGCCATGACGGCAAGTCTGCCTCAATAGTCAGGCCCTCCATAAAAAACAGTCCGAACAATATAAGTGCTATGAAGGTGATCTCGGAAAAGCATCCTATTGGTATGGATTATGAGAAATACTCCGCATCAAATAAGACACTGAAGAGCCTGGACGAGATGAGTCAACATCTTTCTTTGACTGAGGGGCGGGTCAGTTGCATCACCTGTCATGATCCACTCAATTCCCGGCAAAATCGTCTGAGGATTACCAAAACCGGCATCGATCTTTGTTCAGCGTGTCACAAAACGTGAAATGCTGACGCGCAAATAGAGCCCCGTGTGGAGACCGGAAGATATTAATTCTTTGTTCCAAACAGCATATTCAGGACAGAGCTGATCAGACTGAAAAGGAGCGCGGCTATAAATGCAGCCCCGAAGCCGGTTACATGGAATCCCGACACCAGATGCGCCGCCAGAAAGAACATCAGACCATTGATAACAAAGGTAAACAGACCGAGAGTCAGCAGGGTGACCGGCAGAGTCAGAAGAACAATGATCGGACGGAGAAACACATTCAACAGGCCGATTACCAGGGTCGCCAGTAACAGATCTTGAAATTGGTCAATGTGAATGCCGGGGATCAATTTCATTACAATAAAAAGGGCCAAAGAGTTGAGTGCCCATTTGAGTACAATTCGTGTCATGGAATCTCCAAACAGTCGGTTTACAGCCAGCATTTCTTTCCGGAATATGCCTTCATCATCAGCGACAAAACGATCATCTAAACGGTCATCTAAACGGTAAAAACTGCGGGACAGATTTATTTTCAAGCGGTGTATTCGGTGAGTTACATAAATCTGTCCTGCAGTTTTACCCTTTTTTACGTGTCCCGGTTAACTGACGCGCTGCAGCCCTTCAAACACTATCTCAAGGCTTTCATACAAAACATCTTTCCCTTTTGCTTCCAGGGGGCCGACGGAGTATTTTGCCGGCCAGGCGTTCACAAGATTAAATCGAGCGCCGTCCTCTCCTTTTGAATTTAAGACAATAATTGAGGCATTTCTTCTGGCTTCCGGGCTTGGATTACTGGAAAAGTTCTGGTACCAATTTGATAATTCCAGTGATTTTGTGACGCCCGTCTTCAGCGTGATGACACCGAATCGTTCCAACCCGGCCAGCCGTTGCAGTACCAGGGGATGGGTGCCTTCCCTGTAGCCGGGGCGGACCAGCGCCACGGACTTGACATTCTCCGAGGCATGATCGGTCGCAAACTTTTGTGCGATGGGGAAATGGTAATTGGCCGGGCCTCCCGAAGATATGTTGCCATGGAGCCAAACCACCATCGTGGCAGGGTTCGTTGTTCCGTAACGCTTCATCAACAGGCAGACCGAGTTGCCGGACAACCTGTACTCGAACTCCTCTTTTTCGCATGCCCCGCCATACGCGCCTATTGTCGTGACAAATATCAGTATTGTTGAAAGAAGGATCCTCATGGATTTTTCACCGACCAGGCTTTGTCATTGGTCCTTTTCCCCGACGGCTCGGACGGTGACCCGGTGTGGGCTTATCGCAACCCGATCCACTTGCCTTGTTGAGATTCCATCCCTGCTTTTCAAAGCTTAAGGACGGACCCTTCCGGCATTATAGTTTATCTTCCCATTTGAAACCGCTGCGCTTAATGCTGACAACTTTACCGTTCTCATCCTCGAGCCGCAGATTGGAATCTTCATGAAACTGCTTACGGAATGCCCTGCGCTTCACATCCGCTAATCTCCTGGCCGTAAAGGTAAATGTTTCACTATCGTTATTAAAAACCAGGCTATCTGATTGACGTAAAACATATGTTGTGTTCATGCTGTTCTCCTGTCTAATCTTAACGGGCATGAAGTTGGCCCGAGATTTCTTGTTTTTGGCGGGTCTAACTTTCTGGTTGAATATTTGGTGTTCTCGCCGTTGGTTCATCTGGATTTGCCAAATGTGCAGCCCCGACACCTTTCGCTTTAACCTTGGCAGGAGTAATTATCTCCAGATATCGGGATATGCAAATAACCCCGCCAACTTCCTTGTTAGAATATAAAAAAGGGGATTTTGAGGTTGATTTACGGACAGTTTCTCCATTGGGATAGGTGATTATTTCTGCCATGTTCTGGATAGATACTCTGTTTTTCATGACATATATATCATCTTCCAGGGCTTTTTGAGCTTGCTCGATTGGAAGCAAATCAAAATCAGTTTTTCCAATGATTCCAGGAATAGTCAGATTATAATGTTCGGCTTTTACCCTGCTGGCACATCTAATTTCTCCTCCAGTGAACCCTCCTTTGCCATCGGAGTGATATTCCTTAATAACTATTGAGTCCTCAATTTGCTCAAGAATCGCATAATAAAAAATCAAATCCATCATTTGTCCCATGATATGCTCCTTACTGAGTTATTAAGTTACTAATATTGGGCGCTGGGTCGAGCATATATTATTAGATGCACTTACGGTTTTATATTCTCTTTTGCATCCAATTTCATATGTGCTTCAAGCTCCGTCCCTTTAATCTTCCCGTACCGGATGAACCACAATTTGCCGTCCGGATCCCCTTTTCCACCTGACCTTCTCGCCATTTTTCCCAATTCCAGCTCTCCATAAGCAATCAGCTCCGGCACAAGTGCCTCAGCAGAAAGCTTTTGCTGCCTGGCCGGCAACTCTTTTTTCTCCTCAATCAGTTCCACCGTTTTTGTCCGGGTGCGGCTTGCCACCCTATGCTCCTTAAAAACCGGGTTGGCAGTGATTTTGTGGACTATAAATGATTATTGCTTATAATACTACGATGCAGCGTGCGATTTTTTATGAAAAAAAGGGCGGGGAATATTCCCGCCCTTCGAGTTACTTCCGCGTACATCCTGGTTTACTTCTTCGTTTCTCCCTTTGTAACAACCGCCATCGCGTCATTCAGGATCTTGACACCCGCTTTTGAGGCGGCGATGGAGCCGGTTAGACTTTCACGAGCCAGATCTGGGTTATGGAAACCGTCCGAGTTCTCGGCGGTCCAGTATTCCCAGAGAACATGTGCTTCTTCATGCTTTTCGCGCGCTTGGGTCAAAACACTCTCGGTCACGCCCATGCGCTGGGCGGCAGCATACGAGTCGATCAGCTGGCCAAGCCAATACTCGGCTTTGCGCATTTTGCCCTTGGTATAGTTAATGATCGATTCCATCTCATACTGTTTTTTCTCGACATTGCTGTCCGGGTGGCAGCCGAGGCAGGCGGCCTTGATGTTCTGTTTCGGTTTGACCACGCCGTGGGTTGAGAACATCTTGCCGTCTTTCCCCTTCATCTTCGGCATGTGGCACTGGTGGCACTGAACCCCGGCCTTGTCATGAACGCTGCCGGCATAGGTCTCTGCTTCCGGGTGCTGGAACTTGATCAGGCGGGCTCCGGTAACGGCGTGCTTGAAGTCGAAGAAGTCCAGCTCCTTGTAATGCTTCAGCAGCTGCAGAGCGTTTTTGAGCGGGAAGTGGTTGGTGCGCTGGTCTGTGTAAGTCACTTTGGCGCCGTCGCTCCACTGGCTGCCGCCGCCGCAGTTGTACTCGACGTGGCACTGGGCGCACATCATGCGGGAGTCGGTTTTCTCCATAATGCCGATCTTGCGGAAGCCGTCACGGAAGCTGATAACCTTCAGGTCGGTTTTGCCGCCCTTGGCAAAAATATTGTTCTTGGTATCTCGCTCGATTGCCTGAATCAGGCCGTCGCGAACGATACGGGGCTGGGTGCCGTGTGGATCATGGCAATGGATACAGCCGACCGGGTTGTTGGTGTCCTTGGCGACATCAACGATGTTGGAGGTGCGGTCCCACTTCGCCCTGGGATCCTTGTCCCCCATGAATTTCCATTTCAGGATATGGTCTGATGTCTTACACTGGATGCAGGTCGGATTGCCGGCCATGGCGCTTTCATTCAGCTTGTAATCCTTTCCCTTGTCCTCCAGTACGTCCCAGGTTTTACCGACCTTGTCGATACCTTTCCAGCCGTCCTTAAACTGAAAACGGCCACCCTGGAAGCGATCTACGGCAAATTGGTCGATGACCATGAAGGCATGGCCGCGCGGCTCATTGTGCTCAAAGGTAAAGCCGTAGGGTGCCAGAAGTTTGTCCTGCATCGGCGATCGACCGGTTGGGGTGCCTTTTTCTTTGCGGGCACCACCATCTCGGTTAACGCTGTAAAAACTCTCCATCTGGTTCTTGTGACATTTTCCGCAGAGCGCCTGATCGATAACGGTAACCGGTTTGTTCTTCTCGGGGTCACCCATGTGGGCGTCGAGTCTGTCATGGCAGACTGTGCAGGCAAGCTTGGCATGTTTGGAGCCCTCTTTGAGAGCCTTGACCTCGTCGTGGCACTCGTAACATTTGGCGCGACCGTCATTGGCAACTTTTGTGGCCGGTTTGTTGACTGCGGTTGTGAGCACTGGGATAGACAGGAACGTAACAGTGCCGAGCAATGCTACGGTCATGATGATTTTCTTCTTTTGCATGTTTTTGTTCTCCTTTCGTGGCGTGTGATGATCTATGCGGTAGTAGCTGTGTAATGGTGGCGGATTGTGCCGTATCAGACTCAAAAAACATTTGATCAAAATCAATTTTTATCAAGTCTGCTGCCTCGGTACCAACAGTACCGCCTTTGGCTCAACCGGGCAGACATACTCGCAATTCCCGCAGCCGTTACAGAACTGCGGGTTGATTCTGATCCCTACGCCGGGATTGAGTTTGATTGCCTGTGGTTTGCAGCTCTCCACACAGGCGGAACAGCTGTTGCTGCGGGCGAGACAGCGGTCATTAAATGCCTCTGCAACCATGTCGAGACGCGGTTCGGATGACGGGGGTGTTCCCTGTGGTGCCACGACCGGCAGTACGGGAAGATGCTCCTTGAGTGTACCCGCAATATCGAGCGCCGCTTTCCCGAGTGAGGAGAGTCCCTGCCGGAAAAAATCCTTGCGGGAAATGCTCACGCCTGCTTCCCTTCCAATTCCTTGAGACGCTCCTTCAACGCTTTTTCCTTCTGAAAGCGGGCCGTGATGTCTCTGATAATTGCTCCGGTGCCGAGCACTGCGCCATCCTCGCTCCGTACGATGACCATGCTGAATTCCAGAGAAAACCGGGTGCCGTCCTTGCGCAAGCCGGGTGCCGAGAGCAGTTCCGTGCCGTAGCGGGTTACACCGCTTGCCATAACCTTGTGATAACCCTCCCAATGCCTGCCGCGCAGGTTTTCCGGGATGATCAGGTCGAGGCTTTGCCCCTCGGCTTCGGCGGCCGAATAGCCGAACATTGCCTCGGCCCCCTTGTTCCAGAGCCGGATGAGTCCTTCATGGTCAGCAAACATGATGGCGTCACTGTTCTCACGTACGATCTGCTCGCTTAATGACGTAAACGATAAATTATTCATTTAACTTCTCCTTTAATAAATCAGCGCTCAATAACCGAGGAGGCTGTAATAAATAATACCGTCTTCACTTTTTGATTCTCCATTCCCAACCAGGCTTTCAGCACGGCATCTCTGCATTGTTGCGGGAATAATACCACCAGGTCATGATAATGCAACTGAGGTAGAAAATTATGAATCCATACAGGGCAGCGTCCGGACCACCGGTAGAAGCGATTGAAGTGCCAAAACTTTTTGGAATGAAGAATGCTCCGTAGGCGGCAAAGGCCGAGGTAAAGCCTAGCACTGCAGCAGATTCCTTGCCGGCGTCCTTGATCGCTTGATCTTGGGCTTCCGCACCTTTTCCCAGTGCATCGCGCTGCCGCTCGGTAAGAAAGATTACCGGGATCATGCGGAACGTGGAACCGTTACCGATTCCGGTGGCGAAGAAGAGGAGGATGAACAACGCCAGAAAGCCCCAGAAGTTTCCGCCTGCGCCACCATGAGGCAGGAAAAAGAGGACGCCAAAGACCGCGACCGCCATAACGATAAAGTTCCAGAACGTAACTGCTGCGCCGCCAAGTTTGTCGGCCAGCCAACCGCCCAACGGCCTGGAGAGCGCCCCTACCAGCGGGCCGAGGAAGGCGTACTGGGTTGGATTCACCTCAGGGAACTGTGATTTAATCAGGAGCGGAAGACCGGCAGAGTAGCCGATGAACGAACCGAAGGTTCCGAGGTAGAGCCAGCACATGATCCAGTTATGTCTGCGCCTGAAAATGATGGATTGCTCCTTGAACGACGCCTTGGCGCTGGCGATGTCGTTCATGCCGAACCATGCAGCGATCGTCGCGGCAACGATGAACGGTACCCAGACGAACCCGGCGTTTTGCAGCCAGATGGATTTGGTTACACCTTTGACCACGCAGACCTGTGGGTCGCCGCACAACGCGCTGAACATGCCGGTGGTTATCACAAGCGGCACAAGGAACTGCATCGCGCTGACACCCAGATTACCCAGACCGGCGTTCAGCCCCAGCGCGGTTCCCTTCTGCGCCTTGGGATAGAAAAAACTGATATTTGCCATGCTCGACGCGAAGTTTCCCCCTCCGAAACCGCACAGAAGCGCTAAGATCAACATGGTAGTATAGCTGGTATTCGAGTCTCGCACGGCAAACCCGATACCGATAGCCGGTATCAGGAGTGATGCCGTGCTGATAGTGGTCCATTTCCTGCCGCCGAATATCGGCACCATGAATGAATAGAATATCCTCAGGGTTGCGCCCGACAGTCCGGGGAGCGCCGCAAGCCAGAACAGCTTGTTAGGATCATATTTGAATCCGATGTTCGGCAGGTTGACGACAACCACGCTCCAGACCATCCAGACCGAGAAGGCGAGCAGCAGCGCCGGGATAGATATCCAGAGATTGCGGCTGGCAATTCGCTTTCCTTTCTTCTCCCAGAAATTTTTATCTTCCGGGCTCCACTCTGTGAGTAATCGTGATGACATTCGCGTGATCTCCTTTTTACCGTTCTATTGTTTTGACGATACGTTCGCTACGGTTCCTTCGATCTTGAGCATATCCTTCGGGTGTTTCTCGGACATCATCTTTTTTACGACATAGTTCAAGGACATAAGACAGACCAGTGACAGGGCGAACATAAACATCCAGCAACTGCTCCAGAGTCCGGTCCATTCCAACAGATAGCCAAAGACGATCGGGCAGACAAAACCGCCCAGCCCTCCGAGGACACCCACCATCCCGCCAACGACACCGACTTCGTCCGGGAAATAATCTGGAATCAGCTTATAGACTGCCGCCTTGCCGATCCCCCAGGTGCTTCCGAGTATAAAAACCAGCGTGGCAAATATCCAGACATTGGCCTGGAAGGAAATCCTTGTCACTCCCTTGGCTAGCAGTTCTTTCTTCTTCACCGTCTGCCCGACCGTGACCACCGGCTCCTGCCAGGTCTGCTTCCGGGGAAAGACCAGTATCCGGTCATCAAATTTCTCGAAAACTTCAGGTTTTGGCTTCAATGTGTATGGCTGTTCGTTACCGGCGGCAACAGAGGCTATCACTTCCCTGACAACGACTGCGGAAGTGGTTACTTCCTTAACCACTCCGCTCCGTTTGGCCATGATCCCCCGGCCGGGCGAATAGATCTCCATCTTCGGCACAATGATCAGCATGCTGATTAGAGCGGATGCCCCCAGAACCCAGTACATGATCTGGCGGCCGCCGAACTTGTCGGACATCCACCCGCCCAGAGCACGGATAACCCCGGATGGGACACTGAACAGCGAGGCGAACAGTCCGGCGGTGACGAGCGGCAGGTAATAGACGTTGACAAAATAGGGTACGAGCCATTGGGAAAAGGCGACAAAACAGCCGAATACCAGGAAGTAATACATACCGAAGCGCCAGACGCGAATATGTTTGAGCGGCGTCAGCATTTCAGAAAATGACTTGCCTGAGCTGGCCGGTTTTTTGTTCTCGCTGAAGATCATGAAAATTACGCCCATAGCCGCCAGGATCAGGGCGTAATAGACCGGGAGCTGCCGCCACCCCTCAATATTAGCGCCGTTGTTGGTCAGCTTGTTGAGCATGGTCGGGGCACACAACGTGGTTAGTGCCGCTCCGGCATTTCCGGCGCCGAAGATGCCGAGCGCAGTCCCCTGGCGCTCTCGCGGATACCAGACCGAGGTAAAGGCAATACCGATTGAAAAGCTGACGCCGACCAGGCCGAAGCCGAAACTGCAGAGGGCAAACGAGGTGAAGCTTTCAGCCTTGGAGAGCAGGTACATGGGGATGGCACAGAGGAACAGGAGCGCACCGAAAACCGGTTTTCCGCCGAACTTATCGGTCAACATGCCGGCGGGCAGTCGGAACAGCGAACCGGTCAGAACCGGAATTCCGAACAGCCAGCCGATCTTCACCGGCCCCCAGTTGAACACCTGGTTGTCCACCAGAAATGTTACCAGCACACCGTTGAACATCCAGGCGCCAAAACAGACAGTAAAAGCCAGCGTGTTAAGAAAAAGAATTTTATGTGATTTTGCAGTGGCGGTTTCCAGCATCATCAATTCCTTTCAAACCGGATTCAGTTTCGGTAAACGTTACTTTGACCGCCAGCGATACAGGATCGGCGGATCCATCAGGAAACGGACAGGGACATACAACAGATGAACCAGTTTGGTGAACGGCAACAGCGCCACAATCAGGAAAGCACCGGCCGCATGCAGCTTCAAAATCAGCGGAAAATCAGTCATATACTCGATCTGCGGGGTGAAAGTCGCCAGCGACCAGAGGTAGGGAACTGCCGTATGCAGATACCACTGTGATCCCCAACGCATGAAGGTTGAAATGTAAACGCCACTCAGCGCTTGCGCCACAAGCAGGAAAAGGAGAACCCAATCCGAAGCAAAGGTCACCCGCTTCAAAAGCGGGGTATTGACACGGCGCAACAACAGAGCCAGACAACCAAACAGAGCAAAAAGGCCGAGTGCGAGACCAACGCTCTCGAAGATGATCAGTCTGCTCTGATTGCCGAGAAAAGCCTTCATCGGGCCGGGAGCGACAACACCGATAAAATGGGCTGCGAGCACCGGCAGGATCCCGTAGTGCCAGGGATTTATCCCCCAGAAGAGGACATTGCGCTCCAGGAACTGAGTGGAGTAGGCCGACCAGGTCAGGCGATTGGAGTAGAAACGATAGGGTGTTACAAAGATCAATAGCGCCAGTGCGGTGTACGGCATCACAATAAAAATGAAACTGTTCAGCATGGTTGCACCTCCTTACAATCTTCAGCACAGAGCAGACGTGCCGTTTCAACGAGCACTTTCCAGTGGGAATCCTGTCGGGCGGCAAAGGCGGTGCTGAGCCGTTCTACTCCCGGCAATACACATTCGACGATGAATGGCTGTCGTACCCCCCGTTCCTCCTGTCGAGCCCGATGAGCCAAAAAGCCGAGTACCACTGAGAGGTGGTCAGGAAGTTCGGTCCCGACAGGGATGTATCCGCACCGTTCGAACTCCTGTTTCAGCATGATCATATAGCCCCCCTTCTTCTGATTGTCGCCGAAGAGATGGTGTCCCAGATAAGGGGCGGTCGCCGGATTGAAATCGAAGGTGGCTACATACTCTTCCTGCAGCTCAGCCAAGGAAGAGGCATCGGCAAACTCGGCAAATTCAGGCAGGGGACTGCCCAGTCGCCGCTCGTGCAAAAAAGTGCAGACGAGGTTGTAATCGTTCTGTAGTTGCAGCTTTTCCTCCGGATATTCGAGCATCCGGGCAAGGGCATCATAGCTGACGGCAATAGTCATTTTGGCCCCCTTGTTTTCTTCAGAATACCAAAACCGCTGGCACCCTTGCGTTGGTACGAGTCCTGCTCCTCCCGCTGCTGGGTCGGAATAATGTTCCGCTCGCGGTATGGGGCAATGGTAAAGAGGCGATAGAGACGATCTGCTCCCGCTTCGTCCAGTCCCGCATTTTTCAGGATGGACTCTTCGATAGGTTGGCCAAGATTGCCGGCACGTTTAAAGAGCCTCAGGGCTATCTGCTTCCGTAAAATATCAGCAATGATTTCCTGGTTACCGCCGGAGAGGAGACTTGCCAGAAAACTGATCGGTGCCCGCATCTTTTCGAGCAGCGGGAAGGTGCCATGATCGGCCAGTTCGTGGAGATCGCCGCCGCTGGAAATAACCGGCGAGAGTGAGGGAATGTAGTAGGCCATCGGCATGGTACGGAATTCCGGGTGTAACGGCAGAGCAACGGCAAACTCCTTTACCAGAGCATACACCGGTGATTTTTCGGCAGCTTCCAGCCACTGATCAGAGACTCCGTTCTTGCGGGCTGCTTCCCGCACAGCCGGATCATGCGGATCCAGAATAACATCGCGATGAGCGGCAACCAGTTGATCATCGGGCTTGAGCAGCGCTTCTTCCACGCGGTCAGCATCGTAGAGAAGTACGCCTACGTGACGAATCCGGCCGACGCAACTATGGGCACAGGCGTTGCACTGGCCGGTTTCGGTACGGGGGAAACAGAAGATGCATTTCTCCGCTTTGCCGCTTTGCCAGTTGAAATAGACCTTTTTATAGGGACAGGCGCTGGTACAGAAACGCCACCCTTTACAGACCTCCTGATCCACCAGGACAACTCCGTCCTCGCCTCGTTTGTAGATAGCCCGAGACGGACAGGAGGCGACACAGGCAGGGTTCAGACAGTGATTGCAGATACGGGGAAGATAGTGCATGAACATGCGACCATAATCTTCGACAAGGGTACGATCTTCTAAATTGGAGTCTTCGACTGCGTAGACCTGAGAACCGGAGAGGTCGTCATCCCAATTGGGCCCGCCGGTTATTTTCTCAATCCGCTCTCCGGAGACCTGGGAAAAAGCCTCCGCTACCGGTTGATCGCTGCCGGGGGGGGCCTTATACAGATTGCTGTAGTCGAAATCGAACGGTTCATAGTAGTCGTCCAGCTTCGGCATATTCGGCTGGAAGAACATGTTGAACAGCGTCGGCCCCTTGCCCAGCGCCCGCAGCTTCAGCTTGCCATTCTCGCGGAGCCAGCCACCTTTGAAGATGGTCTGGTTTTCCCACTTTTTGGGATAGCCGACACCCGGCTTGGTTTCGACGTTGTTCCACCACATGTATTCGGCACCCTTGCGGTCAGTCCAGATGTTTTTGCAGGAGATGCTGCAGGTGTGGCAGCCGATGCACTTGTCCAGATTGAATACCATTACCAGTTGCGCTCGTACGTCCATTGCCCTCACCCCCTCAACTTTCTGACTACCACGTAGCTGTCACGGTTTACGCCGGTCGGCCCCCAGTAGTTGAAGTAATAACTGAATTGTGCATAACCACCGAGCATCAGGGTAGGTTTCAGGCGGATGCGGGAGAGGCTGTTGTGAACACCACCGTGTTTGCCGCTTTTGCGGGATTTTTTAACGTTGAGTGTACGCTCAGGCGCGTGATACATGACCGCCGCTCCTCGCGGAATGCGGGATGACACCACAGCACGGCTGGTCACTACACCGTTAGCGTTAAAGACCTCAATTTCCTCATTATCCTCGATCCCGGCACTCGCGGCATCTTCGTGGTTGAGCCAGACGACAGGGCCGCCGCGCGAGAGGGTTAACATTCTCTGGTTGTCACTGTAGGTAGAGTGGATACTCCATTTGCCGTGCGGGGTCAGGAAGTTGAGGATCAGCCCGCTTTCCCCTTCGGTTTCATCCAGGATGGCCGGGTTGAGCTTCCCCTTAAAGGTCGGCAGTCCTTCGTTGAACTCTCCGTAATAGGGGTGGTCGAGGTAAAGTGACTGTCGACCGGAGAGGGTTCGCCATGGCACGCCATGCTCCACGTTCAGAGTGAATGGCGCGTAGGGACGGTTCTCGTTTACCAGACCGCTCCACACCGGGGAGCTGAGGTGGCGACGCGGTTTTTGAGTAACTTCTTCCCATGTGATGCGGAAGTTGCGATCTCCCTCGGATATTTGGGCAAGCGGCTTACCGACGCGCTTCTCCAGATTCTGATAGGCGCGATGAGCCAGTTCACCGTTGGTCTCCGGAGCCAGGGCCATGATAACGTCGGCTACGTTACGTACGTCCTCCATATCAATGAAGGTCTTTTCTCCCCAGGAGCGGGTCGGCATTGTCGTAAGGAGCTTTTCGTGGACGTCGTCCGCCTCCCAGCTTACTCCGTGGGCATGCAGATGGCCTATGTGCGGCCCAAGAGACATAAAGCGGTTGTAAAGATTAACGTAGTCTCGCTCGACGATCGGGAGATTCGGCATGGTTTTGCCCGGAATCGCCTCACACTCACCCAGCTTCCAATCTTTCACATTTCGCTGGGCAATTTCGCCCGGGGTGTCGTGCAGTAGAGGCGCCGCAATGATGTCTTTAAATGGTTTGGGGAAGTGCTTTGGGGAAAGTTCGCTCACTTTTTTTGCGATACCGGCGAAAATATTCCAGTCAGATTTTGATTCCCAGGCCGGATCAACGGCAGCATCCATGCAATTGACAAAGGAGTGCATGTCGGTGGTGTTCAAGTCCGATTTCTCGTACCAGGTAGCCGCCGGCAGGACGATGTCCGAATAAAGGGTTGAGGTATCCATGCGAAAGTTGAGATCCACCACCAGATCCATTTTACCGGTGGGAGCCTTTTCGTGCCAGACGATATCCTTGACCTGGCCCTTGGCTGCCTCTTTGGCGGTAAAGCTGCTGTTGGGAGCGCCGATGACATGCTTGAGGAAAAACTCGTGCCCTTTGGCACTGGAAGAGATGGCGTTGCCGCGCCAGATAAACCATACTTTGGGAGAGTTGCCCTCACCGTCAGGATCCTCTATGGCGAAACGGGTCTCGCCGCTTTTCAGGCGGGCAATCAGCCAGGCGCGGACTTCGTCGTCGGTCGTAGCTCCGGCCGCCTGTGCCTGTTCCATCAGACGGACAGGGCTTTCGTTGAAATGGGGGGAGAATGGAAGCCAACCGAGCCGAACCGCCTTGGCGTTGAAGTCTGCGGTATGCATCGGCATATTTTCGCCGGTCTCCGGCTTGAAGTAATCGACAAAATTGCGATCATAACGCCACTGGTCCGAATGCATATACCAGAAGCTTGGGGTATTCTGCAGCCGCGATGCCTTGGTCCAGTCCTGGGCCATGGCGATAGATGTCCAGGGGGCGAGTGGCACCACCTTTTCCTGGCCGACATAATGAGCGAGGCCGGCACCGTTCCGTCCGACGCTCCCGGTCAGGATTAAAGCGGTGATTGCAGCCCGGTAGATCAGATCGTTGTGATACCAGTGGTTGACGCCAGCGCCAATGATAATCATGTTTCGACCACTGCTCTGTTCACCGTTTACGGCCCATTCACGGGCGATTGTTATCAGGGTTTCGGCAGCGATGCCGGTATATTTTTCCTGCCATACGGGGGTAAAGGGATTGTCGTCCTGGTAGTTAACCGGGTAATCGCCCCCCAAGCCGCGCGAAACACCGAATTGCCCCATAAGTAGGTCAAACACGGTTGCAACGGTAATCTCCCCCTCTTTCGTCATGACGCGCCGTACCGGAACATCCCGGAGCACGTCACCGTCGGCCTCGAAGGAGAAACGAACCGTACGGGTGTCCTGGCCCAGGTTGGTCAGACAGCAGTCGATATCGTCGCCATCAACCATGTCAACCATATCAAGGTTCCAGTTCCCCTCCTGCTTGCTCCAGCGAGAACCGACGCTTCCATGGGGGAAGCGGACATTCCCGGTGCTGTCTCCGACACAGAGGGTCCATTCGGCATTTTCAATTCCTTCGCCACGCAGCAGATCGGCCGCCCGCAGAAATTCACCCTGTCGTAATGCCCCGTCCTTCTCTGTCAGTTTGACCAGAAACGGTAAATCAGTGTACTTGCGCACGTATTCGTCAAAGAAGGGAACCTGACGATTGGCGTAGAATTCTGTCAATATCACATGGTTAACCGCCATCCAGAAGGCGCCGTCGTGTCCCTGTTCCACGGGGAGCCAGGCATCGGCAAATTTACTGGCCATACTGTAATCGGGGGACATGACCACTACCTTGGTGCCACGGTAACGGGCCTCGGTCATGAAGTGAGCATCAGGAGTGCGGGTCATCGGTACATTAGAACCGCACAGTACGATGTAGGACGCGTTATACCAATCGGCAGATTCATTAACATCGGTCTGTTCACCCCATACCTGGGGTGATGCCGGGGGAAGGTCGCAGTACCAGTCATAGAAACTCATGGCAACACCGCCGAGCAGTTGCAGGAAACGGGTACCGGCTGCATAACTGATCATCGACATGGCGGGAATGGGCGAAAAACCAATTACCCGGTCAGGACCATGTTTTTTGGCCGTGTACAAGGAGGATGCGGCAATCAGTTCGGTCGCCTCATCCCATGAGGCGCGACGAAAGCCGCCCATACCTCGCTTGCCAACATAACTTTCTCGTGAGACAGGGTTCTCTACAATGCTCTTCCATGCTTCGACCGGGTCTTCATGAACGATGCGTGCCTGACGCCAAAGATCGATCAGTACTCCGCGCATGTAGGGATGCTTGACTCGAAGCGGACTGTAGAGATACCAGGAAAAGCTGATTCCCCTTGGACAGCCTCGCGGCTCGTGATTGGGGAGGTCGCCGTTAAACTGCGGATAGTCGTTAGCCTGCAGCTCCCAACCGACAATACCGTCCTTGACGTGAACCATCCAACTGCAGCCGCCGGTACAGTTGACGCCGTGGGTACTGCGCACCACCTTGTCATGTTGCCACCGGTTCCGGTAAAACTCCTCCCACCCCCGGTCGCAGGGACTACGGTCATCTTTTATCCGCTCGTTCGACATTATCTGATCCTCCTTTTGTAGAGAGCCAATCCAAGTAGTAGCACAACAAACAGGACTCCGCCCCCGAGGGGAAAAACAGATGAACTGACCGTGCTCTTCTGTGTGGCAGAGTCCTTGAAAAGGGCCATCAGTGCTGTGATTTCGTCATCGCTCAACGGCCGGTCGGCAAATATTTTTTTCATGGTAGGGAATTTAAGCGCCTTGAGTGCCCCCTTCATTCCTGAATCTCCCATCTTTTGGTAGGACTTGCTCAGATCCGCAATTGAGAGGTTTCCCCCGGTAATACCCGGGTAGGTGAAGGGGTGACAGGACATGCAGGCAGCCCCGCCCTTAGCCAGGCTCTTGCTGCCAGTAAAGAGAGCTTTCCCCTGGGCGATCAGTTCCGGAGTCACGACCGTTTCGACTTTTTCTGGTGGGGTCGCCGGGTCTTCCGGAGCGGCCACACCACCCGTACCTGTGAGGTAGGCTATGATTTTTCGTGTATCATCATGACCGATTCCCAGGTTTGGCATCTCGTAACCGAATTTTTTTACCAGTTCAGCCTGAATCGGATCTTTGCTTGCGGTCAGCTTGTCCGGTTCGCTTATGACCGATTCGAGCCATTCGTGGGGCCGTCTTGCGGCTACTCCCTTCAAATCGGGGCCACCACTATCTCCGCCGCCAATTGTGTGGCAACCGGCACACTGTTTGTCGAACAGGACTTTACCTTGATCTGCCCAAGCGGGAAAACTGCTCGTCAATAGAACCAGTAACGAGATAAAACAACTCACGAGCCTACATGAACGTGCCATACGGTTTTCTCCTTCCGTGATTTGGAAATGAGGCTTTGTTTTACATAAATTCGGTTTTCTGTTTGGGCTTATCAAGCAATTAGGCTTGTATAAATGCCGTGCTGAAAGAGTTTGCATGTCTAAAAAGACACACAAATTATGTGTGATTATTTAATACACCTGCTGATTTAAATAACTTTGACCCAGGTCAAAAACGCTGTTATTTAATAATCGGCTTTGTTTTTCTAAGAAAGTAAACAGCTCCCAAAGCAGAAATAAGTGCGTTTGCGTTGATAATTAAAATACGAAACTACCTACGAGGGTACGACGGAAAGCCCATAGGGTTTCCTTGAGACAGCCGGGTTGCCGAAATAATACTATATTTCAGTGACCCGGCTTTTTTGTGGATCGGGCACGTTGTTAAATTGAGAAAAGGGAGTGGTCAAGCGAATGAAATTGGGCATAACCGCAGCGTAAATTCAACTGAATGGAAAATGACTTTGGATACAGCAGGATAAAGGAGCTAACATGCATAAAAATATAAGTTCATTCTGCATAATCGGTCCAGAAACAAAAGGGCCATGCCGACAGGAGTCAGCATTAGAGCTATTAGTTGTCCGCAACTACATATATGCCTCCATGAATGGCATTCCAGTTGCGGAAGAGGATGTCTTTTTCGATATGAACTCTGGCAACACTCAGAGCAAGGGTCACGATTTCCTGACGATGGACTGTAATGCTTGCCAGAAGGGAAATTGCAATAACGCATGTCCAGCCACAGGCAAGAATCAGGGAATAGGTCTTCGGATTGGTGAAGGTAATTTTTGCCTGGAACCGATCAGCATAGTGTCAACTCGAATGCCACAGTAGATTGTCTTTCTGCTGTCATAGACGGTTGGTCTCTAGTTGCTTATCCCCACCGCCAAAGTGAAAGTATCAGTATAATAATGAAGACAATCGTAAGGTTCATGTGTGCCATGAAGAAAAATACCCGCTCGTGCAGTGGAGCTTTTCGAGGGGCTGAAGCGACGAGGTTGCCCACTTCTCTCATTTCGGCCACCTTCTCACGGCCATGCGGTGCAAGAGTCAATGCCTCCGTCAAATCAATACCGGCAGTGTGCCTCCCCATGTGTGTCCCCTGTTTCCAGAGTTTACTCTGAGTGGCATCATAGATCTTTCTCTCGAACGCAAAATAGGCCGGACGCCCATCTTTTCCGTCATATGCTGCGAGATCATCCAGGGTAAATTCACCTGTGGAAACAGACAATGACGGTTCCTTTCTCTTTGCTTTGAGGCGTGGTCCGATGACAGTTATGACGAACAGGGCAGAGATTACCATTACCAGGTAGAGAGCTACCTTGACGAGCAGGAGGATGCCAAAGTTGGTGTGAAAGAGCGTATCGAAGGAGGTCACCCGGAAGAAGGTCAGGATGACACCGCTTATCCCCATGACGATCATCGAGATGATACCGACTCGAAGCTCACCACGGGGCAGACCACCGGCTGCATAGGCCGGTTTGAGAATAAGGTGGACATAGAGGATCGTGCCGAACCAGAAAATGGCGGTAAGGAAATGAATATAACCAATCACTAAACGGAATATTTTTGCTGACGTACCTGTTACGGGATGAATATTTTTGCTCTGCTGCGTAACCGAAAACGATGTGCCGGCTGCAGTAAGCTCTCCGCCTCCGGCAGGGTCAAGATGACAGACAGCGCATGTCTGGCCGCTCTGCCTGGCATACTCTTCAGTGGCTTCACTCAATTGCGGTGTCAACAGTACGAACGACAAGAGCAAATATATTCCCGCAAAAGCACGTGAAACTGACTTGAGCATCTGTTACCTCCCTACCTTTTGATCAACAGATATCACCCCGTTTGAGATTTCAATTGTAGTACCACTAAATCACCGCAGGTGGCTCACATTTCTGCCGCTTTCTGGAAAAGAATGTTGTTTTCCAGATGGACATGCTTGTGGAGATCGTCTTCAAACTCTTTCAATTTCTTATACGTTACCACGAAGGTATTGCAGACATCACCCGGTATTGTGTAATCCTGTGAAAGATTGCGGATGGTGTGGATTGCGTCACCGATCGCATCGTGTTCACGATGAAGCGTAAGCAGCGACGCCCGAATTGTCTCCAGGTCATTCGCATTGGCCGTAAGTCCGGCAATCCTGGCCGCTTTGACCCGTTTGACGGCAGGAAAGAAAACATCCTCCTCCTCAATCAAGTGAATCGTCATATCTGCCGCAATCTTATCAAAAATTGCTGAGATCTGAATCACTTCGGGATGGTGGCCGCCATGAACGTCGGCGATCTTTCGGGTGTAGGCGGCAATCTGCTCGTCATTTTCCTTGAGGTAGGCATGGTGGGTATTGACAATATAGTCGATGAGAAACGGCAGCGCCCACGAGGAATAATTCTGGCTCCGGTCTGCCGGTTCATTGTCTACCGCCTCCAGCTCACTCAGTATCGTGGCAAGTTCAAGCCCTTTTTCTGCGCAAGTTGTTTCGAGAGCAACCCTGCCGCCACAGCAGAAATCTATCCCGTGGTTTTCGAACACCGTGGCGGTACGGAAATCAGCCGCAACAATCTCGCCTATCGTACTTTTTCCTGTTGTTGATTTCTGCATTGTTTCTCTCCTTTGGAAGGCATGGGAGCTGCTTCAACAGAGTGTTACTGCAGCTCGTATGCTTCGACCAGTTTCGTGTAATGCTCTATAAAGCCTGCATCGGCCTGAGTCTCAGCCTGATGATATCCACGCACGATTTCCACTCGCATGGCTTCGGGAATTACCCGTTCAGCCAGCGGATAGAGTATATCATCCTCCTTGGCGATATGCTCCCGGAGAAGTGCAGCATAAGCTAAGGCGTTTTCGGCAATGACACTCTCTTGCCCGGGAAGGCCGTCTAACGCTTTTAGAACGGCTGACTCCATACTCCGCACATACGCTCGCCCCTGATCGTGCTCCATAAGCATTGCAGCTACCGGGCTATTCTCGCGTGGCATTCCGTTCGTGACCAGGGCCGAGAAGAGGACATCCTCCTCTTTCGCATGATGAAAGCGGTCGGCGTAATTACGGATAAAATCAACACCATCGAGATAAAACTGCCAGTTGGTATAGTCGCCGGCAGCAGTACGGGGTGCATTTGTCTCAAGCAGCGCAATCATACGCAGAATCAGACGGTGTTCAGTCACCAGTGCCTGAGTAATGTCTGTTTTCATCATCATCTCCTGTTGCCGTCGATGCCGACAATTACTGTCTCCAGCGGAATGTCTCTGCCGCTTTTCCGGATCGCTTCCTTAACCATGATGTCCAATCCGCGACAACAGGGGACTTCCATTATTGCCACAGTGACACGTGGGGTTTCGTTGGTCGAAAAGATGGTGGCCAACTTGTCCACGTAGCTGGAAGTGTCATCAAGCTTCGGGCAGGCAATAGCCAGCGCTTTGTTCTTCAGCAGATCCTGATGCATGCTCCCCATGGCAAAAGCCACACAGTCGGCACAGACCAGAATCTCCGCATCCTTGAAGTACGGAGCGGTCGGCGGTACCAAATGCAGTTGCACCGGCCATTGCCTGAGTTCAGAGACCGCCTTTGTGCTGTTTATTTCGGAATTAGCCGGTCTTTCAATTACCTTTGCCATACTGCCGGAGCAGCCACATCCCAAATTTCCCATGATTTACTCTCCTTTTGTTTTCAGATTTTCGTTTATTTCCCGCTCGATTTTTGCTTCGTCTTCTTTTGACAAACCATGAATAGAAACCACATCCTTCAGAAGGCAGATTCCTACCTTGCAGGTGGTGCAGCCGATATCGTAGCGGGCGAGAATATCACCGATCTCCGGGTAGCTCTGCATGACATCCTGTATTGCTGTATCACCAAGTCCGTTTCTGAATTCCATAACATGCTCCTCCTCACTTTGTTGTAAATGAAGCTTAGCGCAATATGTTGCAGATTAGTTTGATGTGGGTCAACAAAGTGATTTCATATCTGGCGGGAGGGTACTAATGTGAGAAAAGGGAATTGAGGCAAATTATTTACTGAGCGTGCAATTTCAGGAGTCCGGCGATTTCCTGCTGTAGTCTTACCCGTCGCATATACGCGTTACGGCCGAATACCATGCAAAACCGGTAATCGGCCGTAATCAATATTTCTGTGCCGGAGGGTAAGGTAACCTTCGATACTTGTTATCTCATTCCTGCTCTGCCCATCATGCCTCCGCGGAATGCGGCAGACATATTGCGGAACGGTTGCCCTGGGGGAATGTTCGAAAGGTTTGCCCGCAACTGCTCCATAAGGGTTGACATCTCCGGGTTGCTGTTCGGACCTTTAACCGAGGAGATATTGCTGAAAATTGTACCCATCATCCCGCGGTAACGATTGACATCCAATCTGTTGCCCGGCATTACCTGGGCCATCTGCTCCCCCATCAGGCCGGCCATGTTTCTGGCCGCTGTGTGCATTGACGAGTTTGAATTTGCAATATAATTTGCCAGCATATTCGTTGTCGGAGGCATGCCCAGTTTCGCTCTGAGGGCCTCCGTAGCATCCTCTACCGTTGCATACGTGCCCGATTCCATCATTTCGCGGATCTGGGTGGAAATGGGGCTGATGAAGTTTTTCACACTTCCGGTTACGCCTCCCGATGCAGTCGGAGTGACGGAGACTGCGTGCATGCTCATGACGTAGCTTTTTGAGAGTGGCGTATGGGTCGGGTCGTCCAGATCGTAGGTCTGTTGAGCGATAGCAAGAGCCACCACCGGATATTTCAATTTGCCATTGCTGTCCAAATCCGTTGTGTCGAGATTCAATACGTAGGATCCGTCATCTTTTGTGGTGGTAAAAGCTTCGTCTTGGTCTAACTGGTAATTTCTGTTTTTATCCAGAAAGACGGTTGCGTTGACCAGATAGCCGTCGGCCACCGCACCTGCGATGACGCTTTTTCCAACGCCGGTCTGATTCGTTGTGCCGCTGCCGCTGCTGCCGCAGCCTGAGATAAGGCTGATTGTGAGAAGCGCTGCTGCAAAAATCTGTTTTTTCATGATGGTTCTCCTTTTTGTTTGTCTGTTGTCCCGCAAATTATTTCTCTCCGTCATCCTGCCGGAATGCCTGCTTACCTCCCCATCATTCTTGTTCTCATTATGGCTCGAATCGAGGTCGAAACATTGCTGAAGGCTTGCCCCTGTGCCAGAAGCGGGGTCATATTTTGCGCGGTAGTGTGCATAATGCGGTAGTTATCCCTGTTCGGGTCTGGTGAGGAGGCAGAACCGAGATTTACATAGTCCGCGAGCGGATTCATCCCGCCCGGAAGGTTCATGTTTTCGCGCAACTGTGTCACCGCGTCGGACAGTTTCTTGTCGGGGTTAGCGGCCATCATTCTATGAACCCACGTTGACATCGGACTGATGAAGTTGCTGCCGGCCGTGTCGCTGACACTCTCTTTCGGCATGCAGAGGAGAAAGCCGTATGCAATTGCCTGGTTTGTGTCCTTGTCTATGGTTACCCCTTTGATCGCCTGCGCAACAATGGGGTACACGCCGACATCGGAGGGACCGATGGTGAGGGTGTAGGCGCCGTTACCATCCGTCTGGGTGGATGGCTCGTTCATATCCAACTGGTCATTGCTGTTCTTGTCGAGGAACACGGTTGCGTTGATGAGATAGCCATCTGCAACCGTACCGGATATAACCTTTGCAACGCTGCCTGTACCACCAGTGCCGACGCCTGCGGTTACTCCGCCATCGGAACTCACGCCGCATCCCGTGATGACGGAAGCAGTAATAATACTGGCGGCAAGTAACCGCCAGGAAGTTCGAATCCTATGTAAATAGTCAGATCTCATTTTGGTTTTCCTTTGGGCCTGGTTTGCGAAAACGGCGGGTAGCCCGGTATTTATCTGATGTCTCTGCATCTGCTGTCGTATCGGTGAAGGCGTAAAGCCCGATGCGAACCCGTTGATCCAGTGCTCGGCCGGCACGTTTATCAGTTTCAATACGCGCCGTGATCGCGGGTACCATCTGTTCACGAAGAGCCTGCCATTGGGCATTGAAAAGCGGCCGGAGCGTTTCAATCGACTCAGCGGACAATTCATCCGCAAAGACAGCCTGTTCGAGGTGTCTGCCGCCACCGTGCAAAACGTTGGCTACCGCAGCGTCGAGATGATCACCGACGTTGTCGCCCAGTAAACCGAGCATTTGCCGGGAATCATTTATTGGTACAAAATCGACGCGTGTGAGCGATACCTGGTCCAGCTTTTCATCAAACGTCATAATGCCGAGGCGGATCAGTTCGTCCAACATGCTGCGGGGATGAATATCGCGAGTTACCGTCTGTGCAAGTACTTCGAAGCTCGGCGCCGGTCCTAGCCGGTTTAATGTGCTTGGCGCACCATCTTTGTCCCTGAACAGTGCGTCTGTTGTCCAGCGGGCCAGTAGCTCTGCGGCGATCGGATGTTTTTTGGTTCGCTCTGTTGCTTTTACTTTAGTCAAACGTGATACTTCACGACGGTTGATGCCGGTGGCGGTACTGATTCGGCTGACCATTCCGTGCTCAGGCGCTCCCGGATGCAGGGAGATAGCCTCTTGCACAAAGGCACGTTTTAGTAGATCTTCGGCAGCCCCGAAGGTAACACCGTTAGCAAGGCAAAGGCGAGCCAACGGAACCAGCAAGCGGCTTACCGTTTTAAAGAGAGCTGTCTCTCCAACGTTGATGCCGGAGGCGGTTTCATCTGATGTTGACTCAGTACTGTCTGGCATGATCGGTAAACCTGAGATATGGAATAGTATTAAATGTGCATTTTACACATTTAAAATGCATCGTCAATAAAATTCTCGGCGAACGCTGTTCGCGAGACATTCAAGATCCTCAGAACGGTTCACCTGTTCGGAAGTCATTGAAAATTCGATTGCAGTTGGAGATCTATGAAAGGGGAAGGAGGTTATGTGCATGATATGTGCAGCTGCCGACGGCTGCCGGGACGGCTGGGTACGCGCCATTCAGACACGTTACTGCGGATGTAATGTAAGGATATTGGCAACCTCTTGCTGCATATTTTTCGTATCGATCTTTGTCCATGACAAGAGTGAACCCCAGGATTTGGTTCCACTCTTTACCGCAAGATAGAGCTGCTTGACCGGCTGCATCGTCTTGGTGGCGATAACGGTGGAGATAATCAATTCCTGATTGGTGGCACCCGTTTTACGCATGTCGGCCAAATCCTTCTCACCCAGCAATTGGTCCTTGAGGAAAAGCTCATCAACCACCGCTTCTGATAAGCGGGCAGTCGGTACATTTGCATTGAGGGCATTTGAAAACCGCTCCCCCAGGATTTTCGGAGGAAGATTGATTGGCACGACTGCCTTTTTCCATGAATCACTCTTTGATTTGGCCTGGAGCAGTCTGTCCGGGGTGTTGCCGGTTTTAGAAGCGATCCAATAGGCAACCCAAAGATCGTCCGGAGAAGTGCCGTGCTGTTTTTTCATCACGATGCTCTTCTTGTCAGTATTAAAGACAATGGCAAAGAAGGAGTTTTGCGTAGTGGCCAAAAAATACGCATCGGCGGCGGTTGGATGCCCGGCATCATAAGAACGGTCGGTAAAGCAATGACACGTAATGGCGGATATGGCGTATGCCGACATCGGGGAAAGAAACAGTAGGGAAAGGCAGAGAAGTATTTTGGTGCTGGTAACGAAATACATAATAGACCGATACTTCCCCTTGCTATCAATTTGCTTGCAGTGGACTTTGTTCTTCCGCCATTATCCTGATACTATCTAAATGCGTAACCGATTTTTATTACATCAATCTCAATGACTCAGGCTCTGAACAAGAGGGATGAGACGCTGATAGTCGGAATAACTCAGCGTGCTCTGCCAGTGTCCACTGAACATTCCTGCACCTATCCCCGCCATGAATATGAACACAACCACTGCAGGGAAAACCCATACTGAAAGCGGTCGCTTCCAGAAGACCGGCTGCATGGCGAGAACATGTATTTCCGGGCAACTTGCCACACACGTGAGGCATCCGGTACACTCAGGCGAAGAAACTGCTGTGCTGGAATGTACTGCAAGGCCAGAAGGGCAGGCTGCGGAACAGCGTTGGCAACCGGTACAGCCGGTCGCGTCCCGACGGATTTTGAAAGGGCTCATGGCACTTACAAGGCCCAGCAGCGCGCCATAGGGGCAGAGATAGCGGCACCAGAACATCTTATAAAAGAGGGACAAAAAGGTCAGAATAGCCAGAACCGCCATCGTTGTTCCTGACATTTTGGTGAAGAAGTGGAGCATCTTGACATCGCTGACGGCCCAGTAGGGGGCATTCAGGAACGTAATTACTTTTTCGCCGGACATTCCTATCAGGATAAATACCAGGAACAGCAGAAGCAGAAGATACTTGATGCCTCGCAATAACAAATCAAGCCAGAGCCAGATCCGAAAATTGTGCCCGAATACCTTCCGGCCAAGCTTATACACCACTTCTGAAAGAGTGCCGACCGGGCAGAGCCAGGAGCAGAAGGATTTCTTGGCAAGCATGCTCATGAGCAGGATCGTCAGAAAAATAATCAGTGCTGCGGGATGGACCGGATGGATTTCTCCGGAAACCAGCCAATATTTCAAGCTGGTCAGGGCGCCGATGGGGAGGAAACCCTCTACGCCCGGCGGGCGTGAAACCAACGGAGCGACTGCACCTCGTTCAACGGAGTTGACAAACATGCCGAAACGGATGCCGATACCGACCACCCAAAACATAAAGCACCACTGCACAACGGTACGTATGGTACTACCAAATTTTGTTGAAAGACCTTCCATGAATATGATTCTCCTTGGTATTGCCTGACAGGGATATAGCCCCTGCCAGGCAATATTCAAATGCTGGTCAATGTATCCCATGTTGCGTATCTGAAATCTTTGATGCAGGTCAATATGTAGCAATTATCCTGAGAGAGAAAACAGGGCGGCAGCCAAAAAATCGTAACGGGCGCTTAGGCGGAGGAACCATGCAGATACGGTTGATGGAGGGGGCACAAATGACTTATCTAATGCCATCCTCCAAGATGATGAGGTCAGAGGGAGAATCAATATTATCAGTCTGTTACCCGAAAATTGGCGTTATTCCCGCTTTGTAAGATACGCATCCTAGGTCAACCCGACCTGACAGTCACAGCGGGTCTCAACCCGGTTCTTCCTGCCTGCTTGGCGGCGTTCATGGCATCATCGGCCCGTTTGATAAACGTTTCCGCCGTGTCATCCGGATAAAATTGGGCAACAACGAAGCAGCAGGTTCGGTAGAGTTTGATATTGGCCAGCAATACGCTGTTATCAAAAATTATATTTGGAATGCCAGCGTTCATTTTTCGTAATTATTCGCACCTATAAAGAAACTTCAGCTCGTTCAGAAATATTCCCGTAATCGGGTAAACTGCAACTTAGCGGCTTCAAACAGTGAAGTAGGTCTGGCTACTGGTGTTACTCCAGCAGTTGCTGCTTTCAGGACCAACCCGATACCGGTAGAATACTGCGGTTTGCAGAAATTTTCGGCCAGACCCTCCATATTCAAGGGCTTTCCGAGGCGTACCGGCATATCTAAAACCTGCTCAGCTAACCTGTCGATACCTGGAAGCAGTGAAGATCCGCCGGTAATTACAACGCCGGCGACTAAATCATTCTTGAATCCCGAAAGCTCTAACTCTTTTGCAACAATGGCAAAAAGCTCGGTTACGCGAGCCTGCAGAATCATACGGATTGATTTTTCAGTTATAATTGAGCTTTTAATGCCGTTAGACGCAAAGACTTCGACTGATGATGTCTCATTGTGTATTTCTTTCTGGCAACAGCCATAAAGGCACTTGAGCCGCTCGGCTTCAGACAATGTAATGTGCAGTCCGACAGCAAGATCTCCGGTCAAGTGGCTTCCGGCAACAGGTATAACCGCCGTATGTCTCAGGGTGCCGCTCGTGAATAGAGCAACATCGGTGGTGCCGCAGCCAATATCGATCATGACGACACCCATTTCACGCTCTTCGGGCATCAGTACCGCCTCTGCAGAAGCGAGCGGTTGGAGAACAATTTCAGTCGCTTCCAATGCAGCTTTTTTGCATGCCTTTACAATGTTGTTAATGCTTGCGGTTCCTGCCGTTATGAGGTGTACCCGAGCTTCAAGCCTCGTGCCCCTGATTCCAACAGGGTGTTCGATTCTATGATGTGTATCAACAATAAATTCCTGAAGGATTGTATGAAGTATTTTTCGGTCATCATGAAGAGCTATTGATTGTGCCGATTCAATAACACGCTGTACGTCCCCTGCCAAAACCTCGTGGCTCGTGAGTGTTATCATACCACTGGTATTTTGGGCATGAATAAACCTGTCGGCAATACCAACCACCGAATTGCTGATAGCACAACCCGACATGAGCTCTGCTTCATCCACTGCTTTTCTAATGGCCGATGCAGTGCGCTCTATATCAATAACAAACCCCTTCTGTAGCCCGGAAGACAGGCATTGGCCAACTCCGATAATTTCAACCGTTCCAAAGATATGCTTCCCAACCACGACACATATCTTTGCCGTTCCAACATCAAGTCCAACAACTATATTTTCTAATTCATGGTGCATGGCAGCCTCGCATTATTACTCACAAATCACCGCAACTCTCAAGTTGTGTCGATGTAAAATTTTCAATTATCGCCATAGATTCAGCGTCAGAATGACCGGCAAATTAACCCGCGCACCCTCCACCACTGAGGCACGGGGTGTGTGGGCTATGGTGATGCTGATGCCCGTCCGCTGCTCGAAAAATTCTCGTACTCCGGGAATCAGAGCCCCACCGCCGGTAAGATATATGCCGCTCTCAATGATCTCACACCCCAGGTCATGAGGCAGATCGCGTAAAAATTCCTGTATAGTATCAGCCAACTCTACCAGCACCGGTTGTATGGCAGTCGCAGTCAGCATGCTTCCAGGATGAACAACAGAACGAACAAGGCCACATGTCCGCATCAACATATTTCCATACGTATCGCTGACGTTCGTACATCCTGACTCTTGTGCGGCAGCAACGATAGCTTGTCGCATGCGGTCACAGCCAACTCTGATGGCTCAGGTAGCACGGATTTTGCTGGAGCGTATTACTGCACAGTCAGTAACACCTTCGCCAATATCAATTACCATCTGAGCGTAGTGGGAAGAAACGTCAACACCTGCCCCGATAGCCGCGGCAAGCGGCTCAGGAACTAAAGATATTGATGCCGCTCCTGCTCTCATAATGGAGTCGATCAAAAGTTCCCGTTCTTCCTTACTTGCATCACTCGGGGCACAGGCAAGGACACGCGGTCCGAGTACACCGAACCTCCGCACCTGCGCCAGTAGTGGTTTCAGGAACGTCACGGCCGTATCTCCATCTACCACCACACCGCCGCAGAGTGCATGCTTCGTAGCCGTCTCCGATGGCTGTTCGATAAGCCTGTGCATGCCGATTGCCACTCGGGTAGTTACCGTGCCTACATCCAGGGCAATATCCTGCCGCCAAAACTTGTGGAGAGATAACAACGCCATAGTTGCTCCAGCCAAACGGATTCAATTCACAATATGTCTTAAGGCTCTTCGGGGGGTGCAACCACAATAAACGAAGATTCTTTTCATGCTGACAGTCTCCTAAAAATGCTTTCGTTGTGGCATTAAAAATAAAAACCCCCACTGGCTGGTGCCGGTGGGGGTTTGGGTTGCAATCAGGTTAAACCTAGACAATCCCCTCCGACACATACTCTGCTGTAAGTGCATAACGGCGAACCGGCTTGATTTCCATTAAGCAGATGTTCTGTTTGGCTGTGGATGCAAAGGTTGCTGGCATAATAAAAACTCCTGACTTTATATGTTGTTAACGTAGCCTACAAGCTGGGGTAAGTCAAGCCCTCGACGCTTGGCGAACGAGAAACCAATTGGGTTTTACCGAAACGTTATTCTCATTCTGTTTATGCGGGACTAGAATGCCTGCCAGATGAACCAGGCACCAGCAAGAGAAATTATGAAGCCGCTCACCTTCCTGCTCCAGTTTGAAAAGTTTACCACACCGCGCGTTTTAGCAAAAGACTCCACAAAACCGGTAAACGTCCCGGCGATGAGCATGAGCAGACAATGACCGACGGCATAGCTGAACATCAGCATAATGCCGTAGAGCACCTGCCCCTTGCTGGTGACGACGGTCAGCAGCACAACCATTACCGGCGTGGCACAGGGAGAGGATACAAGGCCAAAGAACAGACCAAGCATGAACGCACCAATTATACCACCCTGCTTCGGCTTGAAGTCGCGTTTTACCGGCAGTCGGAGTTCATACACTCCCATCAGTTGACCACCCATTACCAGAGCCACAGCACCGGCGACGGCATACCACCAGCCACCGACAACCCCGAAAACCGTGCCGAGCAATCCGGCAGCAGCGCCGAAGGCTGTGAAGGTGAGAGACAATCCAACAATGAACATCAGGGAATAGCGGAATGCCTTCCAGCGGTCACCATCGCTGTAACCGCCGACAAAACCGACCACCAGCGGGATGGTGCTCAGAACACAGGGTGAAGCTGAAGATACGACCCCAGCCAGAAATACTACGCCGTAGGCCAGTAGCGGGTATGCAGTAATGACCTGCTCGATGTTGTCGATGAAGGTCACTTGAGTCCTGCCGATTTCAATCCCTTAATGATCCCTCCTTTGTCCATAAAACCGGTGTGACGTTGAACCTCTTTTCCTTGCGGGTTGATGAATATCTGGGTGGGCAACATTTGGACGCGGAATTTCTGGGCGGTTGCCTGGTCAGAACGAACGTCAATGAAGAGGATATTGGCCCTTTCCCGGTAATCATTGGAAAGTGATTCCAGGTAGGGCGCCATCTTCTTACAGACGTTGCAGGTGCGCAGGCCGAAATCGATCAGCGTCGGCTTACCGGACGAAAGTGCCTGATTGACCGCTATCGCGGTAGCTGCAGGGAGTTCAGCATTGGCTACGCCGGCAAACATCAGGAATATGGCTGAAACAGAAAAGAACAATTTCATAACATCTCCTTGATTTCGGCTACTGACAATATTTTGCCCGAACACGTGAGCTGACCGTCGATAACCAACGCGGGCAGACTGGTGATGCCATATTTCAACATGGAGGAAATTTCCACGACTTTCAGCACCTCGCCCTGATTTCCGCTTTCAGCAAGAGCTTTCTTTGTGTTCTCATAAAGTGTAATGCAATCGACACAGCCGGTGCCCAATACTTCTATTTTCATTGCGGATTCTCCTTATTTGGTCACGTATCAATATTCCATCGATGGGAAACTCGCAGTAAAAAGCTGCCTGACGGGGTGTTATCCCTGTCAGGCAGCAACCTACGCTATCTGGTTAAATTTGGGGAACATAGTCTCAGTACATTAGTGCTTAGAGTGTTCTGAAACTTTTTTATGCTCGTTATGTTTTTCGACTTTACCATGTTCACCATGTTCACCATGGGCGCCTTTAGCGGTTGCATCCTGATGAAGCCGTTCAACATAATGGGTGTAGGCAACATAGGCTTCAACAAATTCACGACCCTGTGTGACACTTTCATCCTTATGCTTGTACGTAGTCGCTGCATGCTCGTAACGGGTCTTGATACCAGCCGATATGTCATCGTTAATCAGCTTCACCAGTGCATCGGCTGAGCCGCTTGACAAGGCCTTGTCAGCTTCCGCAACAGCCGGTTCCACAGAGCCGGCTGGTTTCAGACCGGTAAAAAGAGCGCCTTCACCAGCACGATGGATTTTGACAAGGGTTGCGAAGAATTTGTGCTCCGTTTCTTCCTGGTTCTTTGACTTGCTGGTTAACACCTTGTTAAAGGCGACTTTGACAGCTTTTTCATCCAGTGGCTTTACCCATTTGAGGATGGAGGTGATATCCTTGGCATCGATGGCTTTTCTGGCATCCTGGATAACCGGGCCGTCCAGAGTGTCACAATGGGCAGCAGCATTTCGAGGGGTGGCAAGAAATAAAACTGCAACTGCTGCAACTGCCAACATGCCTATTTTAAAAATGTGTGTATATCTCAAGGTTTATTCTCCTGTGATTGTATGGTTTGACGGTGAATTCGGTCGTACTATGGAAATCTGCATGATGTTGCCAGGACTGCTCTGCAACAAGAGAGACAAATCCAGGCAGATATGAGTCAATCTATATTTTCGGGGGGATTTCCAGCGGAGCGCCGTAGCCTGGTAAAAAAGTGCCTCCATGTGAAGCAGTGAGTTTGGAAATAAGCGGAGAGTGCTTAACTTCAGTGTCGGATACAGTGTCGCATGGTGCCTCAAGTTCATGGCAGTGGGGAATCTGCCCATGCCCATCTTTGGATTCATGGTCGACATCGGCGTCAGCATGGACACACGCCGATCCGGTGTGACCGGCCTCGCTTGTACCCACCGCAGCTGTGATGTAGAGAGGTCCGGAAAGCGGCAGGCAGAGCTGAACCAGCAATAACAGTATGGAAAGAATTTTAATACGTCTGCAGGTGCTATTCATAGGTGTCGTTCCATTGCTGACTCGTATTTGAAGAGTCTGGTCTATGTGCAATGTATCCCATGTTGCGTATGTGAAATCTTTGATGCAGGTCAATTTTTATTATTTACGTACTGACAGCCCGATTCCGGAGCAATTCGAACGATCTTGTCTCGGCTGTTCATGCAGGCAAAATCAGATAATTTGACATACGTCATGCAATGCCGGAGATGGCAGTGGTATGCCTTCAACAGATGGACTAAAATTATATCTCAAGAGGAGTAGATTCATGTGTGATTGCGGCTCAAGCAGCAAACCGGGAGTTGGACCATATGCAGCCGGAAGGGATCTTGTAGAATTTGTTCTCAAAGCTCACGGTGGGGCTATTGCGGTGTCAACTGTGCCGAATGGTGGACTGGCGACGACGTGTCAGGGGTGCGGCACCGGTTTCTTGTTGGAAACGTTCGTCCAGGCCTGCCCGGAGTGTCGTGGTGTGCATGCCGTATCACCGCCACGGGCTGCCGACACGACAGCTATTCAATTTGCCGGAGCCGATTTTGTGCTGCCTGTAGCGTCATAAAAATATTTTCTATTGGTGAAGGGAGGGTGGAGATGTTCACATCAAGTGAGATAGTGGTAACGGCAACAATCTGGGTTCTTACGGCGGCAGGTGGATTTTTCGGAATTCGTGCTGCGGTACGCAGAAAAAAGTTGGAAGTTCGAGATAATAAGACGGATATGGACACCTAACCCTGATAAACAGGATAAGTGCGTTAACGAAGTTATTTTCTGCCAGAAACGCGCAGAAAGTAACTTCTAACTTACTAATAGTGACTTTATCCTTGACCTTTTAGAGTTGAGTGGTAAAGTGGACATAAATAGTCTTTTTTGTTCAGAGGAGGATGCAGATGTCACTGGAAGGAAAAAAAGCCCCAGATTTTTCGCTGGAGGGGAGCGACGCGAAGCAGCATGCGCTGAAACAGTATTCAGGAAAAACGGTAGTTATCTATTTTTACCCGAAGGATAATACACCCGGCTGCACCAAGGAAGCTTGCGGTTTTCGTGACAACTATAAAGAATTGGCAGACAAAGGTGTCGTGATTCTTGGCGTGAGCAAGGATAGCATCGCTGCACACAGTAAATTTATAACTAATTTCGCACTGCCATTTGTATTGCTGAGCGATCCGGACTGCAGCATGATGCAGGCATATGAAGCATATGGTGAGAAGGTTATGTGCGGCAAAAAATCACTTGGCACGATTCGTTCGACGGTGATTATCGGCCCTGACGGCATAGTCAAAAAGCAGTGGGCAAAAATTGCCAAAGCCGAGCAGCACCCGGATCAGGTGCTGGAATATCTGCGGGGTTGAACCCCGCAGCAAGACCAAGGAGGATATCATGAAACGCTTAATCGTTTTTATTCTGTCGGCAGCGCTGCTGGCCCCGCTTAATGGTATGGCGGCAACCTATACGCTTGATCCTGTGCACACGACTATCAGCTTCAAAGTAAAGCATCTGATGATCGCCAACGTGAAGGGAGTCTTTGAAAAGTTTAAAGGGACGGTCTCTATTGATGAGAGTGATGTGGCCAAATCAAAAGTTACTGTCAGTATTGAGATGGCGTCAATTAACTCAAACAACGCCAAACGGGATGAGCATTTGCGTAGCGGCGACTTTTTTGATGTTGCCAAATTTCCGGTTATGACTTTTGAATCGACCAAAGTTGAGCGGTCAGGGGCCGATACGCTGAAAGTAACCGGTAACCTGACTATTAAAGGGGTGACAAAGCAGGTGGTCTTGACGGTAGACGGCCCGAGCGGTGAGATCAAGAGCCCTCAGGGAGTGGTAAAGCGCGGAGCGTCTGCAGTTGCAAAGATTAACCGCCAGGATTTTGGTGTCAGCTGGAATAAAAAACTTGATGCCGGTGCCGTAGTTGTTGGCGACGAAGTGAACATTTCTATTGAAGCGGAACTCGACAAACAGTAGTATGAGCTGAGTTTTTTCTTTGCGTCATGTCTCCTCCTTGTTCATTTGTACGGAGGCGTGCCAATACTATGACCCTGGAGGCACACTGAAAATGGAGAAATTTGTTACCCTGGACGATATTGTCAAATTTGCCGTTGAGCGAGAAGATACCGCCTTTAAGCTTTATACGCGGGCCGCTGAGCTTTCCACCAATATCTCTTCAAGAAAAATGTTTGAGGAGCTGGCTCAGGAAGAAGCCACCCACAAAGATGTTTTTCTCAAAATTGATGAAGATAAATCAGAGCATCATAAACTCTGCGCACTGCCTGAATCAAGCATTGCCAAATATCTGGCAGACGTTCCATTTCGGCCGGACATGAGCTATAGCCAGATTATCGCCAGCGCTCTTAAGACGGAAGAAAATGCCTACCAGCTTTACAAAGCAGCAGCCGGATTGGCTGACGATCCGAAACTGCAAAAGGTATTGATGAATTTTGCCGATGTAGAGCTTGGCCACCGGCGTCGTTTGGAAGCGATTTATGATGAACGGGTCATGACAGAAGGGTGATGCTCCTGTATTGCAATTTTCAAATATAAAAGGCGACCCGATCGGGCCGCCTTTTATCACTTCAGCATCATCTGACAGCCTGTTTTTAAACCTCAATCCGAAATTCAGCCCCGTTTTCACTGTTTCTGCTGGTCAAGCTTCCGCCCATGTTCTGTTCAATAATCACTTTTGACATATACAGACCGATTCCGGTGCCTCTGTCCGGTGCGCGTGTCGTGAAATAAGGATCAAAAATCTTTGGCATAATATCTTCTGCAATACCGCCGCAGTTATCTCGAATGTAAACGACAGATCGTCCGTTTTCATCCGCAAGCCGGATATGGATACGTGGCGTGGTGACCTTTCGCTCGATGCAAGTTTCATAGGCGTTGGAGAGTATGTTGAGCAGTACTTGAACATACTCATTCTGATAACCAATAACAGTAACATTTTTATCATCATCTAACTCTACCAGAATGTCATGGCTCGATAATGATGATGACACAAATTCCAGAGCCTTGTGAACTGTTTCACTTATATTAAAGCTACCTATCTGCTTGTCCTCGCGGAAAAAACTGCGAAAGTCGTCGATGGTGCGAGACATATGCATGATAACTCCCATCGCGTTACTGACATCTTGCTCCATCTCCTCGCGTGTTAACGTACCGGCGTTATAAGAAAACTGCAGGTTCTGAATGATAAGACCTATGTTGTTGAGTGGTTGACGCCACTGATGGGCAATGTTTTTAACCATCTCACCCATTGCTGCCAGACGCCCCTGTTGAATAAGCGCTTGATCTTTTCGGCGCAGGTCGGTTACTGCAAGATTAATACGAGTTACCAGAGTGTGGTTCAGCTCTTCAAGGTTTGCCTGTGCCGCTTTACGTTCTGCAATTTCATCTTCCAGATGAAGTGCTTGTTGTTGCATCTCGAATTCGATCAGTTTTTGCGCCCGAGCACTTCCGGAGAGCTTGCAAGCCCCTACTCCGGTTATTCCCAGGCCATAGAGCAGAAATATGACGTGAACAATCTGAGAACTGATTTGCTGTCGTTCGGCCTGGTAAACCCAAAACCACGAAACGGTGATCAAAAGAGTCCAGCTTGCCATCAATACCCATGAAAACAGCCTGATTCTTCGGGAGAGAAAATTGTCTTTATCTGAAATATTTGCTGGAAGTGGTGAGGGGATCATACAACCTCCTCTCGTAAGAATGGAGTTTAGTAACTTCGTTAACGAACGAATACTGTTTATCAGGGCTAGAAGAGTTTACCACGAAGCGTGGTTTTGGCAAATTTTGACTGAGGGAATTACATGTTTTTATCAACACGTTTTAGTAGAAGTGAATTTAACACAACCGATACCGATGAAAAAGCCATCGCAAGGCCGGCGTACTCCGGTTTCAGATAGATGCCGTAGCGGGAAAGCAGACCGGCTGCTACCGGAATGCCGAGAATATTGTAAAAGAGAGCCCAGAAGAGGTTCTGCTTGATTTTGAACAGGGTGGCACGCCCGATTACGATCGCCCGTACGGCATCCATCAAATCACTGCGTATCAGGACAACATCGCCGGTCTCTTTGGCAACATCAGTGCCGCCGCCGATAGCGATGCCAATCTGGGCCTGAGCAAGAGCAGGCGCGTCGTTAATACCGTCACCTACCATTCCGACGATCAAGCCTCGATTCTGGTACTCTTTGACGACTTCCAGTTTACGGTCCGGCATAACTTCGGCTTCAAAAGTGTCGACACCGGCCTGTTTTGCCACTATGGCTGCCACTTCGGCGTGATCACCGGTAATCATGCAGGTTGTTATACCCATGCGGCGGAGTTCAGCAACAGCGGTGATTGAGCTTGGTCGCAAGGTGTCTGCAAACGCCGCGACGCCGACCAAAGCATTGCCGGCGGCGACATAAATGAGTGACTTTCCCGCTGCCGACAATTCAGAAGCTTTTTTGGCCAGGGGAGCCAGGCTGATTCCAAGCTCACTCATGAGCCGCTCGTTACCGACAGCAAGTTGAAATCCACCATAGCTGCAGGTTATTCCAAAACCTCCACGTTCCTCGAAATTATCAGCATGCCCCGGTTGAACTCCGGCTTCCTGGGCTGCCGCAAGTGCCGCCTGGGCCAACGGATGTGTTGAGTACGCTTCGGCTGTAGCAAGGCACTCGAGCAGTTTGGCCGGATCAACGTTACGCGTTACCGGCACAAGATCAGTCATTTCCGGTGTCCCTTTGGTCAGGGTGCCGGTTTTATCGAGCAGAAGTACCTGCAGTCGAGAGATTATTTCAAGAGCGGAGCCTTTTTTTACCAAAATGCCGCGACCGAGGGCAATGCCGCTCCCGACCATTATAGCTGTTGGTGTTGCCAGTCCCATAGCACAGGGACAGGCAATTACCAGCACAGCAATTGCAAAGCGGAAGGCGGTCAGAAAGTCGCTGGAATATACACCGTACCAGACGACAAAGGTTACTGCCGACAACAGCATGACGATAGGTACGAACCAGGCTGAAACGGTATCGGCAAACTTTTGTATCGGTGCTTTGTCACCCTGCGCTTCACGCACCATTTTTATGATTTGTGCCAGCAGGGTTGCTTCGCCGATCCGCGTCGCCCTGATATGCATGACGCCATTAGTGCTGACGGTAGCCCCGGAAACCATGTCGCCCGGTTTCTTCAGCACCGGCAGAGCTTCACCCGTCACCATACTTTCGTTGACGGCTCCGCCACCTTCGAGCACTTCACCATCGACCGGAATTATATCCCCAGCACGGACAAGAACGACATCGCCGATCCTGATAATCGATGCCGGCACCTCTTTTTCACCGTTTTCAGTCACCAGACGTGCTTTGTCGGCTTGCAGGTTGACCAGTTTTTTCAGTGCTTCACTCGCTTTTCCCCGGGCGCGGGCCTCAAGATATTTTCCAAGGCGAATAAACGCGATCAGCATGGCAGACGTTTCGAAAAAAACCTCCCGGTGGGGGCCAAGCATGCCAAAGTAGGCGGTAAGAGAATAAAAATATGCTGCAGAAGTACCAAGGGCTACCAGTACATCCATGTTCGTACTGCCGTTTTTGAGGGCGCTCCAGGCGCCGCGATAAAAAATCAGGCCGGCAGAAAACTGAACCGCCGTTGCCAGTATCAGACTTACCTGCATTGCGGCATGATTGGAGTGCAGCCCCATGGTAAGCATGATAGGTAATGAAGCGGCCAACGAAAAGAGGAACCAGTTTCGTTGAGAACGCAGATCATCGTCTTGAGATTTATCGGTAACGTGTAGTTCTACCGGAGTATAGCCTGCCGCATGGACAATGTTGAATACAGCGGAGGATGTGAGTTGCTGTGAATCAAAGCGGACAAAGCCGGTTTCTGCAGTCAGGTTGACGATTGCCGTGGAAATGGCAGGGTTTTCGAGCAGCTTTTTTTCCAGGGTGTTAACACAGGAAGCACAGTGCAGTCCACGTACGCCAAAAGATAGTTCGCCGGTTGGCTCGACAAGGGGTGATACAGTTTCCTCTCTCATGAATCAGTACCTCTGTTTGAAGTCACCGCGCACGAAATGCCCCCAAGTGATTTTTATGGCCGAAGCAATTGGCAGTGCCAGTAGAATCCCCCAGAAACCAAGCGTTTCACCGAGTGCCATGACCATGATTATGGTAACAAGCGGGTTCAGGTTCATCGATTCCTTAAAAATCAAAGGTTTTATGACATAGCCTTCGACAAAATAGATTATGGCAAAGGCGAATGTGGTTTGTATGATAATTGCCGCCGACTGGAATTTGAACCAGGCAAAAAAAAGTGCCGGCAGAGTCGCAATGATCACACCGATGAATGGCAGAATTGACGCGAAGCCTGCAAACGTACCGCTGAGAATCGGATGTGGAATTCCGAGCGCAAAAAGGGCGATGGTTGAGAGCAGCGCTACGATAATTGAGACCACTACCTGACCGCGAAGATAGCCGCCGATACTGTTGTTTACCTCATTGGAGATATCTACAATCTGGTCGCGCCGACCGTCAGGGAGCCAGGAGATCAGCGTTTCGATCACACTGTGTTTGTAGTAGAGCATAAAGAATACAAGAATAGGTGAAAGTACGATGTTGAAGAGATTAAAAAATATACTGGTGCCGAAATAATAGGCCCAGGAACCAGCCTTTTCTGATGCAGTGGCAATATTGCCGGATGCTTTATCTATCAGCCACTGAATTTCGTCTGAACCATAACGATCAGGCAGGCTGTCTTTCCATTCTGTTGCTACTTGTTTGAGTTTCAGGATATAGGTCGGTATATCGAGGATTAAAGAATCCCAGCTGATAGTGACAGCCGGGACGATGAATGTCAGGAAAAAAACGGTCAAAACACCAAGCACGATATACAGGAGTCCAAGCGAGTAGACCCGTCTAACGCCACGCTTTTCTGTGTATACGAGGATTGGGTCAAGAAGATAGGCGATGACCCAGGAAAGTAGAAAGCATGAAATTGTACGCTGCAGAGCGTACCCGGCGGCGGCCAGCATGCAGAAGAATAAAATTGTCGCAATAAATCTGCCGTAATCATTACGTTGTATCAGTGTGTGATGTGTGTGTGTCATCTCTCCCTCTATAAATGCTTCGCGACTTTCAGAAGGGCATCGGCCGTGAACAGATTGTTCTCTTCCATCCATGATTTTAGGCGATTGGAGAGGAATCTGTCCTTCAATAACGCAAAGCGATCTTCTTCGTGTGGATAGAACGAGAGGATATCTTCAATTTTGCCGAACGGCTTTCTGCCGGCCAGAGAATTATTCAGGAGAATCCGTAATTCGGGATCGGAAATCTGCGCCACAAATTCAGAGACAATCTGTCGTTCGCTCTGATAGTCAAATGGGGGAATCTCCAGAAAACGCTCGCCGTTGTTTTGAAGTTGCTGCCGGATCTCATTGCTGTCAGAGGTAGAGGGAACAAAGAAAATTTCTCCGGTCAGTCTATCCAGATAATACGCTTTATCAAGATGTCCACTGGTAAAAGCTCCGAGCAGGTCTTCCCACGATATTTCAACACTATGAATTGATGCCATCAATTTCTCCTGATATTAATTTCACCGTAATCAAATTGGAATACGCTCTTCTTGTTGACTTTTTACTCTGTATAGAAGCACAATCCGGGCCATGCGAGCCATATTTATAGCCGATGCCCATCTGGCGTCACCGGAAGCTCTCAATTTCCGCCTGCTACTCCGTTTCCTGGGCGAACTGGAGGGCAAGCTGGACACCCTCTATATAGTGGGTGATCTGTTCGACTTTTGGCTCGGGTTCCCGTCTCATCCCTTTATCCAGTATGATGAGGTGCTGGATGCCCTGGACCGGTTGGTGCTGCGCGGCTGCAAGTTGGTCTATTTTGAAGGTAACCACGATTTCCATCTGGGTGATATATTTTCCCAGCGGCTTCACGCTGAAATTCATTCTGGACCTTCAATTGAAACTGTACAAGGTAAACGGCTCTATATCTGCCATGGAGACCAGATCAACCGGGAAGATCATGGTTACCTCCTCCTCCGTTTTCTTCTTCGGATGAGTATTGTGGCTGCCGGCGTCAAGCATTTCCCCCCGGCATGGGCTGAAAAAATCAGGAAAGTTCTGCAAAAACGAAGTCGGGCCGGTTATCTCGTTAAAACATCTCGCTGGGACTATCGCCAGATCCTTCTTGATTTTGCCGGCACGGTGCGAAAGTATGGGTGTGACGGGTTGGTTGTCGGCCACTTTCATCTTGCTCTCCATGAATACGCTCCTGAGACAGCATTCACCGTCCTTTCTCTCGGGGACTGGATGGGGCAGCTTACCTACGGCGAAATGATTGATGGAGAGCTGCGCTTAATGACCTACTCTGCACCTACTTCTTGAAAAATTCCTCTAATGCCTGTTCTCCAACCTGAGATGCTTTAACCTTCCACTTATCCGGATTAATCACCAACGCAACGAGAGCGATACGCGGGTTCTGTATCGGTGCAAACGCGGCAAACCATGTGTAGTGGCCCTTTGGGTCAGTCCCGTTGATAGATCCGGTTTTAGCTGCAATCGAAACATCAATGAGTGGACGTCCGCGGCGATCATGAAAAGCTTTTCTGGATGTGCCGGTCAGAACGGTGCTGGAAAGCATTCGAGTCAATGATGCTGATGTCTCCGGTGTCACCAGTCGGCGTAGTTCGCGTGGGGCAAACAGCTCCTTTTCAACCCCCTGCTCGTCGATAATGCTGCTGGTCAGTCCAGGAATCATCATCGTGCCACCATTAGCGATTGCAGACATAATCACTGCCGCGTGGAGTGGTGAAATTTTAACGTCATGATCCAGGCCGGCTCCCATAAGCCTGAGGTCATTGTTGCTAGCCGGTTCAGCCGCCTGACTCGGTTTTGTCGGGATACCAGGGAACAGCTCCTGATTAAATCCGAACCGGGAAACGGATGCCATTACGGACGACTTGCCGGCGATGTCGCTTGCCACACGCCCATAAACCGGGTTAATCGATTTCCCCATGGCAAAGGTGGCATCCATGCGGTTGTTTCTGCCGCGCGGGCTTATATCCCAATATCGCGGGTTTTCGGAATAAGAGCCCCCCCGGAACTCAATCACCGAATCAGGAGTGATCTTACGGCTTTCAAGTGCCGCAGATGCGGTAATTATCTTGAACAATGAAGCCATTGGATACAGCTCGTAGGCTGAACGCTTTGTCCAGGCAGGGTCAATAAATGAGTAGGAAGTCATACCAAGAATGCGACCGGAGGCCGGCTCAATGGCTACAAATACGCCGTACGGCACTTTGTTCTTGGCGAGAAAGTCATAGACTCTGCGCTGCAGGTCGCCATTGATGGTATAGATAAGCTGTGATCCTTCAGAAGTTCGGGCTGACATGCGAGAGCCATTTGTTTCTGACGAGACAAGTAGATTGCTCGCTGTTTCAAAGCGGCTTACGGAATCGGGAGGTTTTGCCGCTTCGGCAGGACTTGGAGCCGTTGCGGTGACCGAAGCAATCCAGGCACGAATGTGCAATCCGGCAGATGCTGTCTTACGTAATACAAAAACTGAGAGCGGTGCAAGTGCCAGGATTACAGCGATGAAAAGCAGGGCTAATTTCAACTGCTGCAGGCGTTTCCCCGCAAGATTGGGTAGTCTCAGCCGAAATGCCTCGTCAGCTGATTTTAGGCGCTTGTTACGGCCTCCCCTTCCGAAAAGCCCGGACCCGGCCGCTGATTTTTTTTTTGTTAAATGTTTAAGATCCTGCATGATGTCTCGTTGTCAGAATAGGTATTTGTGACTGTATCGTCGAGCGTATGACGCTGTCAATAAGCCATGGTTTATGAAAAATCCTGATTACTCCAGACCGAAAGAGTTAATCCGGTTAATAAATGCTATCAGTAGGCCATAGTGATGATGATCAAACAACAGGGAAATGCGTGGCAGAAGAGCGAGGTCCGGTTCATCTGATTCTTCAGGAAACGCTTCACAGCACTGGATTTGGTCACCATTCTTGATAAGCCCGGGAAATTCCTCCGCTAGAGTTGTGAGCTGGTCGGTCGAAAGGGCTTTCTGTAATCGAATAACCAGACGGTTCTCAATAAACCGGAGTGAATGATAGGTGCGGTAAAAGGTGTTGATGGTTTCGAGTGCTTCTTTTTCGTTTTTTGTGACGGTAAAGAGAGAAAAATCTTCCTCCGAGATAAAACCTGGTGCCAGAAGGCTCTCTCTGACAAAAGTAAAGAACCGCTCCCAATAACCATCCTTGTCGTCCATCAGGATCAGAGGTTTCGGTGACGTCTTGCCGGTTTGTATGAGCGTGAAAACTTCCATCGCTTCATCGAGAGTCCCAAATCCTCCCGGAAAGACAACAATTGCGTCAGCTTCCTTAACAAAAGCTACCTTACGGTTGAAAAAGTATTTGTACGTTACCAGGCGCGGATTACGATACATGATCGGATTAGGCTTCTGTTCAAAAGGGAGTCGGATATTCACGGCAAAGGAGTTCTCGCTTCCCGCGCCCTCATTGCCGGCCTGCATGATGCCGGGACCACCTCCTGTTATGACCATATAGTTGTTCTCAGCCAGGATGCGACTGAAACGCACACACTTCTTGTAAATTTCATCTGTTTCTTGCGTACGGGCGGAACCAAATATGGTAACTTTCTTGCGGTGGCGATACGGGGCGAAAACTTTCGCTGTGTAGCGCACTTCGCGCAGAGTGCGATTAATCAGTTTCAGATCTGCCAGATAATCGACATCCTGACCGATTTTAAGCGTTGCGAGTATCATCTCTTTAATAATGGCGGGATAGTGGATACCCCCTGCATCTTCAACTAAACGGTTAATTATATGGTCAATTGGTTCGTTTTTTTTGGAAAAGCTTAATTCCATATAGTGTGTGCCTTTCAGACAGGTGCATTAACGTGTGAACAACGCGAGCCAAAGTATCACAGCTGCCATTTTAAAGCAAACTGCAGATTGCCTTCTCAGCCATGTCATCTGCATCGAATAAGCTTGAAAGCAGGCAGTATGTTTGTTATAAATCAGGTCATTTTGTGTTATGTCAAAGTTATTAAGATACGAGCCGACAGGCAGGGAGACAGGGCATGTCCAATCCTACGCTGGTCATGTACGAAGAAGAATTCCAGGAAGTCAACGACGTCATTGAGCGTTTACTGAAGGAAGCCAATGCAAAGGTAATTTTTCTGGTAGACAAAAATGGTCAGCTTATCTCAGGAGTTGGGGAAACGGAGCGTTTTGATACAACGTCACTGGCTTCTTTGACCGCCGGAAATATTGCAGCAACAGGTGGTCTGGCCAAGCTTATCGGAGAAAAGGAATTTTCGATTCTTTTTCACGAAGGAGAGAAGGATAATCTCCACATTTCTATTGTTGGTGGCAGGGTTATTCTTGTTGTACTGTTTGATAACCGCTCGTCTCTCGGCCTCGTTCGCCTCCGAGTTAAAAAAACATCGGAGGAGCTGTCGGTCATTTTTGAAAAACTGATGAAAAAGTCTGAGGAGCGAGAAAAACGCGGTTCTTCAGACTTTCCTTTTGCCGAAATTACTGATGACGACATCGATAATCTTTTTAGTTGAAACCAACGCTCGAATTTTTCCAGCTGCATATCTACATCTATTTTATCTTCAGGCACTCAGCAACTAAATTAATAACGGGGAAAGCCAAAGATGTCCTTCATCAATTATGCTTCTCGTGAAATAAATTGTAAAATAGTCTACTACGGTCCTGGCCTGTGCGGAAAAACGACAAATCTTCAGTATGTTTACCAAAAGACTGCTCCGGATGCCAAGGGCAAGATGATAAGTCTTGCCACTGAGACGGAACGAACTCTGTTTTTTGATTTTCTACCGCTTTCGTTAGGTGAAATCCGAGGCTTCAAGACCCGTTTTCATCTCTATACTGTACCGGGGCAGGTTTTTTATGATGCGTCCAGAAAGCTGATTTTAAAAGGTGTTGATGGCGTTGTTTTTGTCGCTGATTCGCAGGAAGAGCGTATCGACGCGAATATAGAATCGCTTGAAAATTTGAGAATAAACCTTAAGGAACAGGGGTACGATCTTGACAAGCTCCCCTACATAATCCAGTACAATAAACGGGATTTGCCGGGAGCAATGCCTATAGAGGAGTTGCGCCTTGAACTGAATACTACAAATGTTCCCGAGTTTGAGGCGTGTGCAACAACCGGTGAGGGCGTTTTTGAGACTCTTAAGGCGGTTGCAAAACTTATATTGGTTGATCTTAAAAAAGGTAAGTAGCTCCTGTGTTTGGCCGGGTAGTAAATTGTCACTGCATTAATGTGCAAAAGACTGCCGGTACTTGTTGATTTCTCTGATCAGCTCTGTGCGGTCAAAATAAATTTCATTTCGCTTGATTTTCCTTTTTTCATCAAACTGCAGAAAGCAGAGCCCGACGCACTCCACATTTTTTTCTCCCACCGGAATGCAGGCAGCCAATTTGCCAAGAAAGCCATCTTGAATCGGAATCGCCTCAACCAGAGACCAGGTCCAGGTCGGATTGTTGCTTGCTACCTTGGTGAAATAGGCAAACAGCTGTTCTTTCCCCTCAATCCCCATTGGACGTCCCGGATCAAGAAAAAAAGCATTATCTGCATAAAAAGCGGCCAGTTCCAAGGGACGGTTTCCTGTCCAGGCCGGCAACCATCTGGAGGCAAACTCTTTCGCTTCTGCTTGTGTCATCATAGTGCAGTACTCCCTAATTTGATGGGTTATGTGTCGAAGAACTATACACATTCCCGGCCTCCATTCCAACCCTTTTCCAGTGGTCTAAAAAACTGCTGTCAGAATAATACGTTGCCAAAGCATACCGTGTAATCAATACTTCGAGGTACTTTCGGGCTTACAAAAGCAGCCGGGTACTGCAATTAGATACGGCCGCTATTCCACTCAGAAAAAAATATGAGAAAACTCGTAAATTCGCCAGATGCAACTGCACGAACTATGGCTAAGTAACTGTTATTTCGTGCTTGGGAAAGTATCCACATTTATTGTGGATAACCCTGTTGAAGCTGTGGATATGTTTCATAAACGTTACATGAAATCCCGCTCTTCGTCGGATTGCACAGAGAATATACATGGCATGTAACTACCCGTATTTACGTGTCAATGGTTATTTTGTGCGAGCAGGTAAGCCGGTCAGGAAGCGTCTGGTTATTTAAAAGCTAAAAAATAGGCACTATATCGGCTAATAACGAAAAAAACAGGTCAGTTTTGTTCTTGCGATGGACAGATTATTGCGGCCTGTCTTTCTGTCTTTACACCTCAAGAGAACCATGAAATAATCCAAAAGGAGATCTGCTTTGCGGCGTCGGAAAAATTTACACTACTCTTGCCGGCCAATTAAGTTATCAAATAATCTCTGTTAATTAAGAGTATTGCAATGATGGTATGTTTTTTGCTGTTGTTTGTTCTACATGGATTGAGTGATGTTGGGGGTGTTGAATGAGTGGGAGAAACTATACAAGGGTCAATCATTCAGCGGGTGCTGCCGTACGGTATGACAATTCTACCGTTACATGTAAGATTGTTAACATGAGCCTTTGTGGAATGTATCTAAAGACAAACTTTGATTTGCCGCTTAATGCACCGGTTAATATTACCGTCCGTAATCAGGCAAACTCTTTTTTCAAAGTAAATGCAAATGTAGTGAGGAAAGAAGAAGATGGTGTCGGTCTGCAGATAAGTAGTCTCAGTGCCGATTCATTTGCACTTCTGCGTGACATTGTTTCCGATAAAAGCTATGACAGCGATAAAGTGATGCAGGAAACATTCAGCATGCTCAAATGCATATACTGAAACCCTGTGCTTGACATGCGTTTGGTTCTTGTAGGGGCGGTGTCTGCGCCTGCAGAGCGTTAGTGGCTATTCTGTTGGTGATGGAGTGGCGTGGGTTGGTATGATCGAGAGTAGATGCGGGTAGCAAGAACCAAAAGTACCACAATTAACAATAAACAAAACAGGCACCTACAATTAATCGTTGTAGGTGCCTGTTTTACTGGAGCCGTTTGTCGGAATCGAACCGACGACCTCATCATTACGAGTGATGTGCTCTACCAACTGAGCTAAAACGGCAATGTTCATATTTACGGCAATATCAGCCTTCGAGCGTAGCGAAACTACCGCAAAAGCATGCCCGCTGTCAATGGCTTAAGCCGTTGAAAAGGTAAATTTCTGCTTTACCACTGCTCCAATTACGGATACTATCCACCCCTATTGCTTTTCCACTCTTTTCACTAAAGCTGGCCCCATGATTTTTCGTATACATCTTATAGCCGTACTGCTCGTGGCTTGCGCTTTGACTGTACATGCGGCAAAATCAACCGGCATCAGTCGTCTTGGTCATGCCATTCAGATGGGCGCGTTTGCCGATGTAAAAAATGCGGAGCGTTTTACCGCTAAACTTCAGGCAAAGGGAATCGATGCTTTCTATTTCCGTAAGGATAATGGCGTCTACGCTGTTCGTTTTGGCGATTTTCCCAACAAGGAAAAGGCCCGGGTTGTGGCAAAGCGACTTGTGGCTGAACGGATAATTGACAGTTATTATATTGCTCAACCGAGCGAAGTTGTCTTTAGCCAAGCCAGGGGACCGGGATGGCAAAAGTCTCCGCCGGATGAGATCCGAAAACCGAATGGACCCATTCAACCGGTTGTGCCACTAGAATCTCCTGAAAAACCGGTATCAATTCCTGCAAAAGAAACTAATAAGGATATGGGGGCAATAGCCGCTCGTACTGCCGAGCGTTTCGTCGGTATCCCTTACAGGTGGGGCGGCGACAATGTGGTTGACGGTATGGATTGCAGCGGATTTGTCCGGGCTGTGTATAACTTGTGTGGACTCAGTATTCCCCGGACGTCCCGCGACCAGTTTGCCGCTGGTGATTTGGTGTCAAAAAGTGATCTGAAAGATGGTGATCTGGTTTTCTTCGGAGCAGCAGTCGATAAAATCAACCATGTCGGAATCTATGTTGGAAACGGCAAGTACGTTCACGCACCGCGCCGCGGGGAAGAAATCAGGGTTTCGGCCGTAAATGAAAGTTATTTTGAAAAGCGTTTTGTTGGCGCTCGAAGGTATTTTTAATATTTTTGTATGTTACGGAGAGTAGTACATGGCTATCATTAAACCCTTCCGGGCTCTGCGCCCACCTAGGGAGCTGGTTGAGAAAGTATCCGCGCTTCCCTATGACGTGATGAATGTCAGAGAGGCATGTGCAATGGCCGCCGGAAATTCAGACAGTTTTTTGCATATTTCCCGCCCCGAAATTGATCTTTCGTCAGAAACAGATCCTCATGACGAGTCCGTGTATATACGCGGCAAGGTTAATCTGGATTTGTTTATCCAACGCGGAGTATTGACTCAGGACGATCACGACTGTTTCTACGTATATCGTCAGCAGATGGGAGCCGTCAGCCAGACCGGTCTTGTCGTCTGTGCCAGCGTTGACGACTATCAAACCGGCGTTATCAAGAAACATGAGCATACCCGGGCTGATAAAGAAGAAGACCGCGTCAAGCATATCGATTATCTTGATGCCAATGACGAACCGGTATTCTACCTCTCCCGTTCCTGTGCAGATGTTGAAGGTATAATCGAAGAGGTTACCAATGGACAGCCGGAATATGATTTTGTATCAGATGATGGTGTTGGTCATACCGCCTGGATCATTACGGATCAAATTCTGATAGACCGGCTGGTCGGGTTGTTTGCCGCAATTCCGAATCTCTACGTAGCCGACGGTCACCATCGCAGTGCCGCTGCAAGCCGTGTCCGCGATCTTCGTCGCGAAAAAAATTCCGGCCATACCGGTAGCGAGGAATACAATTCGTTCCTGACCGTCATCTTTCCTGAAAATCAGCTCAATATCATGCCATACAACCGGGCGGTCAAAGATCTGAACGGTTGCACTGTTGCTGAATTCATCACACACGTGAAGGGACGCTTTGAAATCCTGCGCTCCCCGGTCCCCATAATCCCTGTTGAGCGCCACAGCTTTGGCATGTATCTGGATGGCTGCTGGTATCAGCTGATAGCCCGTCCGGCCTTCATTGACGAGAAGGACACCGTCGGAAGGCTGGATGTGTCAATATTGCAGAATGCTCTTCTCTCCCCTCTGCTCGGTGTACTCAACCCGCGAACTGACCAGAGAATACATTTTGTCGGCGGCATTCGCGGCAATGATGAACTGGTTAAACTGGTTGACTCCGGCGAATATGCCGTTGCATTTGCCCTTCACCCGACATCCATAGCTGAGTTAATCGAACTGGCTGATCAGGATCAGATCATGCCGCCAAAATCGACCTGGTTCGAACCCAAGCTGCGCAGCGGACTGTTTGTGCACAAGTTGAGCTGAATGTAGATACGACAAGACCTCCGAGGTTTCAGAAGCCTCGGAGGTCTCGTCGACTTCACAACCAACCTCAATACCTTACCTCTTCATCGCATCATCCATCAGCTTATACGCGCAAAACTCTCCGCACATCGTGCAGGCGCCGTGATCCGCCACCGGCGAGTTGGCCCGATATTCACGGGCCTTGTCCGGGTCCATCGCCAAGGCAAATTGCCCGTCCCAGTCGAGCTTTTTCCGGCATTTTGCCATGGCGATATCCTTCTCCATTGCCCCTTTGACACCCTTGGCAATATCACCGGCATGGGCGGCGATGCGGGTGGCGATAATACCGTCACGGACATCCTGGACATTGGGCAGGCAAAGGTGCTCGGACGGAGTCACGTAACAGAGAAAGTCAGCCCCGGCAGCGGCAGCAATGGCTCCGCCAATGGCGCAGGTTATGTGGTCGTAGCCTGGAGCAATGTCGGTTACAAGAGGGCCCAGAACATAGAACGGAGCACCGTGACAGAGCCGCTTCTGCAGCTGAATATTGGTCTGAATCTGATTGAGCGGCACATGTCCCGGGCCTTCAATCATGACCTGAACGCCGGCTTCCTGAGCACGCTGGGTCAATTCGCCAAGTAAAATAAGCTCATGGATCTGGGCGCGATCAGTCGCGTCAGCCAGGCAGCCGGGACGGAAACCGTCGCCTAATGATAGCGTCATGTCGTATTCTTTCGTAATCTCCAGCAGTTTGTCAAAATGCTCAAAGAGTGGATTTTCCTTGTTATTGTAGCTCATCCATTCAATGGTAAAGGCTCCGCCGCGCGAAACGACGTCCATGATGCGCCCTTCGTTCTTCATCCGTTCGACAGTGCCGCGTGTCACGCCGCAATGAACGGTGATAAAATCAACGCCATCCTCTGCGTGTTTGATGATCCCGGCAAAAATATCATCAACCGTCATGTCAACGATGGCCTTGTTTTTGACCCGAACCGCATCCAGAGCGGCTTGATAGAGTGGTACCGTACCGATACAGGCGCTGGTTTCGGCAATAATCGCCTTCCTTATTTCGTCTACCGGGCCACCGGTGGAGAGATCCATGATGGCATCAGCTCCGTATTTTACTGCCACCCGGGCTTTCTCCAGCTCGTTTTCCACATTCATATCATCGGATGATGAGCCGATGTTGGCGTTGACTTTGGTGCGCAAACCGGCACCGACGGCAAGCGGGGTGCCATTGGCATGTTTGATATTGTGGCAGATGATAATGGTGCCGGCGGCAATGCCATCACGGATGAATTCAGGAGGCACACCTTCTTTCACTGCAACAATCTGCATTTTTTCGGTTATGAGTCCTCTGCGGGCATATTCAAGCTGGGTCATGTACATAATCCTTTTTCATAAGTTCTTGTGCTGCCAGAAAGTGGTTAACCGGGCTATGCCCCTTCCCTAATGGCTGTGCAGTACGAATAGCTGAGGTGATAAATGTTTTTGAACGTTCAACCGCAGTCAGCAACGGTTCTCCCTGGGCAAGCAGGGCGGCGATGGCAGATGCATAGCTGCAGCCGGTACCATGGGTATTGCTGGTGAACATGCGCTCGGCGCCGAAATGGTGGCAGCGGCTGCCGTCAAAGAGGACATCAGTGGCAGTTCGACCGGACAAATGCCCCCCCTTAACCAGGACATTAGCCGCTCCCAGCGCATGCAGATCACGGGCGGCCTGTTCCATATCCGACTCATTTTTTATCGCTCGTCCCAAAAGTCGCTCTGCTTCGGGAACATTGGGGGTCAGCAGATAGGCCAGCGGCAGCAGTTGGTCGCAAAATACCTGGACCGCTTCGCGTTCCAGCAGTGGTGCGCCCCCCTTGGCAACCATGACCGGATCGATCACCAGCGGAATGAGAAACTTTCGCTCGCCGAGGCGTTCCGCCAGCGCGGCAATCATTGCCGGAGTGTGCAGCATGCCGGTTTTGATGACATCGATAGGAATATCGTTTAATACGGTGTCTAATTGATCAAGCATAAAACTTGGCGGCAATCCGTGAATAGAAGAAACTCCACGGGTATTCTGGGCGGTCAGGGCGGTCAGTACCGTGGCGGCATAACTTCCCAAAAGGGTGATCGTCTTGAGGTCGGCCTGAATTCCGGCCCCGCCTCCTGAATCACTTCCGGCAATACTCAATACCGCCCCACGCGGGAAGGGAGCAACACGATTGAACAGCAGCAGCAGTTCCGCCGCTGCAATATCAGGTCGAGGATTCGAAAGGATGGACGAAATAACGGCCAACGCATCCGCACCGGCATCAATAACCCGACAGGCATTGCCGGGTGTTATCCCGCCGATGGCCACAATCGGAATCTTTACCGCGCCACGAACGGTCGCTAACCCTTCAATACCGGGGAGATGCGAGATTACTTTGCTCTCGGTCGGGTACAGGGCTCCAAAGCCGATATAATCAGCTCCTTCCTGCTCCGCGCGCACGGCTTCTTCTGTATTATGTGTTGATTTACCGATTATTTTATTCGGTCCGAGCAGCTCGCGGGCTTCAGCAATAGCACCATCATCCTGCCCCAGATGTACGCCATCGGCGTCCAGCTCTTTTGCGAGCCGGAGATCATCGTTGACAATAAAGGTTGTTCCAAAACGGGCACAGAGTTGCTTCAAATCTCCCGCTTCACGTAACCGCTCGTCATAGCCAAGATCTTTGGCACGATACTGCACCACGGAAACTCCGCCCCGAAGTGCCTGACAAACCCGGTCCATAAGGTTGCTGTCTTGATCTGTAACCAGGTAGACGCCGGAAACATCGGGCGGCTCTGCGGACTTGTTTACGACAAGTCGAAAAGGTCTGGTATCACTCATGCTGCTATTCCTCGCTTGAGAAACAAAAAAACCGCACTGACTAAATAACATCAGGCGGCTGGATAATGGTTCCATCCCGTAAGCCGCTTTCCTACGCCGGAATTACCCGGGTCAGGTGCAAAGGGTTCCCGTCGTGTTGAAACTGCAGCAGACGGATCTCAGTTCAAAGGAACTCCCCCAGGGCCTTGTTGGGTTGGCACAGTACTGCAATGGAGATGGAATGTCAATGCGTAGTACCGACTACACCTCAGATCATGAGAGTCGGTTACACTTTTTGGCCTGCATAATGTTATTAAAAAAAGCTGGTTCCACTAACAGTTTGAGTCTGCAATGGTCAGGATGATAGCACCCGGCACTATCGTCCCGCCCTGCAACACCTTGACAAATATTCCCTCTTTTGGCATGACACAATCCCCAGCCTGGTAGAATATTGCGCAGCGGGTATGACACTCCTTGCCGATCTGGGTCACTTCAAGCAGGGTTTCGCCGATCTGCAGACGCGAGCCGATCGGCAGACTGACCAGATCAATGCCGGTGGTGGTGATGTTTTCCGCAAAGTCTCCCGCATTTACATCCAGCCCCAAGGCCCGCATTTTGTCGATACTTTCCTGCGCCAGTAGACTCACCTGTCGGTGCCAATCACCGGCATGCGCATCGCCGACAATGCCGTGGTTCTCGCGCAGTTCCACCGATTCTACCGGTTTCTTGCGCTCTCCTTTGTTCTCGCTGATACAAACCGCCAACACTTGAGCCATCTTGTTATCCCCCAACCTGTGACATCGTAAAATTTGTATGGGCATACCCAACCTGCGAAATATTATGCCGCTCGGGTTTTGCGGAAACAATCCCCTTCAGTACCTTAGCCAGTCCCTCGCGATCCGGTGGTCGCAGCCAGGGAAGCAAGTCTGTTTTCGCATCGGCAAACAGGCACCCTTTCGCCTGTCCGGTGGAGGTGACCCGGATTCGGTTGCATTCGCTACAAAAATGCCCGGAAACGGCAGTGATAATGCCAATACTTCCCTTGGCGCCGGGGATACGAAAATCCCGTGACGGACCGGCAAACGGTCCCTTGTCTTCCTGCTCAAGGGGGTAGCGAACGGCAATACGATCAAGAATTTCCACACCGGAGATGCAGTAGCGCTGCCAGTCGTCTTCCTTGATTGCCGGCATATATTCTATGAAGCGGATCGAGTTGCCGTGCGACAGGGACATGTCGGCAAAGTCGAGTATTTCAGCGTCGTTGACCCCGCGCATGATAACGCAATTAATCTTGGGTGGCGGAAACCCGGCCCGCTCTGCGGCATCCAGTCCGGCCAACACTTTCTTCAGGTCACCACCACGGGTGATGGTGTTGAAGGTCTGTGCGTTGAGTGAATCAAGGCTGACGTTCAGCCGCTGTACACCGGCTTCGTACAGGTCAGCAGCCATCTCTTCCAGCAGCAGGCCGTTGGTGGTCAGGGCCAGGTGTTGCAGACGAGGAATCCTGGACAGAGTTCTCAAAAAATCGACGATGTCAGCCCGCACCAGCGGTTCACCGCCGGTAATGCGGATTTTTTCAATTCCCAAACCGACAGCAGTTTCGGCGATCAGCAGCAGCTCTTCGTACGTCAGCATCGCCGCATGCCCCTTTTTTACAATGCCCTCCTTCGGCATGCAGTAGAAACAGCGCATGTTGCAGCGGTCGGTGACCGACAGGCGAAGATAATTGATGGTTCTTCCGTGAGAGTCGATAAGTTTCATCGGCTGATAGTGTCAGAAATTGTCACTAACTTCAACAAACTTTTGACACAAACTTTTGGTGACAGTTGAATTCATTCGTGGCAGGCATAGTTGATCCCTTGCAGTCGCGGCGGATACCGCAAATATTTCTGGTATTGGCACGTTTGTGCCTTCCTCGGCACACGATTAGTTTTTGCTTATCTTGACAAGGGGAAAGTGTGTAAGTACAATTCCATCACGTCCATAGTTTGATGCGATGCAGGGGGAGCGGCAGTATGAAAGAAGCCATGTTTTACGAGCGGGAAGGGGAAGGAAAGGTTCGCTGCGGACTGTGCCGTTTCCGCTGTTTGATCAGAGACGGTGCTCGCGGTATCTGTGCGGTCCGTGAGAACCGAGGCGGCAAGCTTTACAGCATGGTCTACGGCAGAATATGCGCTGAACACGTCGATCCGATAGAAAAAAAACCGCTCTTTCATGTGTTGCCGGGAAGCAGATCTTATTCAATTGCCACGGTAGGATGCAACTTCCATTGCCACCACTGCCAAAATTACAGCATCTCCCAGGTTGCGAGAAACGCCCCTGTAAGTAGCCCGGAGTTGACACCGCATGAGATCGTGCAGCGTGCAATTAATAGTGAATGCAGCTCTATCTCCTACACCTACACAGAACCGACCATTTTTTTCGAGTTCGCGTACGACACGGCCCGTTTAGCCCGTGAAGCGGGACTGAAAAACATCTTCGTCACCAACGGTTACATTTGCAGAGAGGCACTGTCCGCCATTGCCCCCTTTCTGGACGCCGCCAATATCGACCTGAAGGGCTTTTCCGAAGGGTTCTACCACAATATGGTTCATGCCCACCTCTCCGAAGTGCTCGATTCAATCATCGAATATCGAAAACAGGGGGTCTGGATCGAACTTACCACCCTGATCATCCCGGGACTAAACGACTCGGATGCCGAACTGCGTGGCATAGCAGAGTTCATTGTCACCAATCTGGGGATTCACACCCCTTGGCATGTAACGGCCTTCTACCCTACCTACAAATTGACCGACCGTCCCGGAACTCCGGCAGATACTTTGCGAAAGGCACGTGAAATAGGCATTGCCGCCGGGTTGCGTTACGTCTACGAAGGCAACAGGCCGGGCGAGGGGGGCGAAAATACCTACTGTCCGTCCTGTTCGACCCTGCTGATCAAACGCTATGGATTTGACATCCGCTCCAATAGAATCCTCAGAGGGGCCTGCCCGGAGTGTGGGGCTGCCATAGCCGGTATCGGCCTGTGAAAATCATGCCGGAAAGAGCTTTCGGAGTGAAGTGACCGGAGAGAAATATGCCATTCCTGCCATTACTCAAGTTATGTATGCTCGCCGGGATCGCCTATGCGGGCTACTGCCTGCTCGTTTTTGCGATACAGCGCCAGATTATCTATCCGGGGCGTACCATACAGGTGAGCGGCCCGCCACCGGCAGGTATTGTGCCCATTGCGGTTGTAACCGCCACGGGGCGCGGCGAGGCGTGGTTCATGCCGCCTCTGAAGCGAAGTCAGGGGGAGCGGCGGCCGTTGGTAATCTGCTTTCACGGCAATGGTGAGGTCATCGATTTCCTTCCGGAGCAGTTCGAAGGATTCGTCAGGTTGGGAATGGGGGTGCTTCTGGTCGAGTATCCCGGCTTTGGCCGCTCATCGGGAAATCCTACCGAGGAGAGCATTACCGAGAGCGCTGTTGCCGCGTATGATGCCGTGCTGCACCGTGAAGAGGTTGATCCGGAGCGGGTTGTTATCTTCGGACGTTCGCTGGGGGGGGGCGCAGCCTGCTCGCTTGCTGCCAGGAGACCGAGCAGCGCCTTGATCCTGCAGTCGACGTTCACCTCTACCAGGCCATTTGCCCGAGCTTTCCTCGTTCCCGGAGTCCTCATCCGGGATCTGTTCGATAATGCCGCGGTCGTGGCCGCATACCGTCAGCCGATTCTGCTGTTCCACGGCAGCAGCGACACCATTGTGCCGCCGGAACATAGTCGCCTGCTGCAGCGACAGGCACCCAATGCCCGTCTGGTCGAGTTCCCCTGTGGTCATAACGATTTTCCGCCGGATTGGCGGGAGTTTTACCGGGTTATCACTGTTTTTTTGCAGGAAGCCGGTGTTTTGGGACAACGCTGAAACTGGAGGAGTGCTGTACGAGGTTTTATTGACGCAGTAAACTCATTGTCTTATGGCATCCGCCGCACGTTGTAGGAGGCCCTTCTTTGTACAGTTTATGACAATTGATGCAATGCGTATGGGCCCACTCTTTGCCGAACCCGTCAATCTTACCAATATGTTCCCCATGGCACACGGAACACATACCAACCTTCTTGGTTTGATGTCCCTTGTGATCAAATTCCACACCATGCTTTAGTGGAAGAAGATCTCCGGCAAATGAATAAGATGCGAGCAGCACCACCACAATAATCAGCTTCTTCATAGCCTTCCTCCATAACAGTGGCACCCAAAGCAACTAAAGCCTCTGAAAATCAGAGGCTTTAGTGCAATACGGTCAAATCTTTCTTACGTTTGCCGCCTGCAGCCCTTTCGGACCTTTGGTAACTTCAAATTCGACAGCATCACCCTCTTGCAGAGATTTAAAGCCATCACCCGTGATCGCGGAGAAATGACAAAATACATCATCTCCGTTTTCTTGTTCAAGAAAACCAAACCCCTTTGCATCGTTGAACCATTTTACTTTTCCTGTAGTCATTTTCCTGTTCACTCCCCATCGTTTTATTTTACCCGGAAGCATCCGGATATCGGTTAGCCCCGACAGCGCCAGCGCAATAGCTGCGGATCTTATATTTCTCCATCTGGTCTTTCTCTGTGATGAGATCGTCCCGGCATAATAGTGTGTTTTATGCCAGGGATTTTGTTAGTACAGGTTAAATGTAAAGCAGTAATTACGATTGTCAAGTGGTCTATATAAATTTTTTTCGTGCCAGACGGAGTGCATGTAAGGATCAGAAACGAGACGGAGGTTGTGATTGGGGAGGAGCTGCAAGCAGAACGTGAGTGGATGGGAAACCGCCACTCACGTATGCCGCAACCTGAGTCATGAAGATTTAGTGCCCGAATTCAAGGGACTCATTAAAGGGATAGTGCGGCTGCCGAGTTTCGGTCAAGCGCACAGCAGCGGGAGCCTTTTTCAGGGTCAGGGCGGCTGCATTCTCTTCGCAGAAGGAGCGCGGCTCGTAGGTATGTCCAGTCGCCAGAAGCGCTTCCTCTCTCTTCAGGCGACCGAAGACATACCGGCCGATGAGCGGAGCCACAAGGCGCGTTCTCCAGCCGAATTCGGCGTAAATATCAGCGAGTAGATTCCCGGCCATTTTTCGGAGCAGCGGTTTATCGTGATAATGCTTTTTCATTGCCCAGACGGCGCCGGCATAGGTAGAACGAAGCGGCGCAGCCTCCCATGCGAGGCGTTCCCGAATGCCCCTTGCCTGTGACTTGTGCTTCTGCAAGCCGTTCAGGAGAACCCGGAACAGGCGCAGCAGGCTGGGGCCGTTGACCTCAAAATCACGGCTGAAAGCATTGATCAGATACCGCTCCTCCTCCCCGTTTTCAAAATGCGGATGGCGGTAGTTGAAGCGATACTGGCCATGGGCATCGGCGAACGGGAATTCTGATTCCGGGAGCAGATTTCCCTCCTTCTTGTGCTTTTCGTAGAGCGGGGTCCCGGGGATCGGTGTGTAGAGCATAAACTGGTGAAAGACCGTGTCATGACGGACGGCATAATCGATGATCGCCCCCAGCTCTTCCGGACGGTGCTCTTCAAGACCAAGAATTGATGAACCGAGAACACGTATGCCGTTTGCCTGCAGCTGTTGCACGAGATCGAGGGTATCGACCCCCTTGAGCTTGTCGTAGGAGCTCTCTTTTCCTTCAAGTCCCATCCAGACGAATCCGATCCCAAGCCCCAGCAACTGATCCATCGTGTAGGATTTCAGCACCCGCGCCGAACTGAATACGGAGATTGACCAGTTTTTACCGGTGGCCTCCATCAGTTCCAGCAGCCGCAGAGCGCGTTTCCGGTGCAGCAGGAAATTCTCGTCAAGCACAAAGAATGAGCGTACTTTCAGCTTCCGTTCGATGTCGCACATGACCGCAAAAAGTTCGTCACCGGTCTCAAAAAAATTGATGAATTTCCCTTTCCCGCCGAACTGGGCGGAGGTGGAACAGAAGTTACACCCCATAGGACAACCGACGGAAGGAATCAGGATCGCCGCCGTTCGCTCCGGGTTGTCGTCAAGCTCGAGTCCCATAGCTTTTGAACCGAAACCGGAAAAAACCGCCGGGTGTTTGACCGGCTTTGTATCGTCCTGGCCGAGATAGCGTTGAAACCAGCGGATGCCTTCACCGCGAACGATCAGGTCCGCATCGATCATCCGGTCGAGCCCCTCCTTATTGGCGATATGCCCGCCGATGACAATCGTCGCTCCCGGTTGAAGCCGGCGGATCAGTTCGCACATTTTGGCCACTTTGCCGACATTGGCGATAATGCCGCTGATGCCGATGACGTCATAATTCTGCTGACTTATCTGTTCAGTAAAGCTCTCCAGCGTAGGGAAGTCGAGGAGGGTACAGGGCGCGTCGAGATTGGCCTGAATCATCATCAACCCGAATGAACGGTGAAACATGCGAAGGGAGAAGCCGCCCTGAAGGCGGGTAACCTGATTCTGGTACAGCTCCATCGGGTTGGCTTTACGACTTCCGTACTGATCGTCCTGACCGTAAGGGCCAAAGACGCTTGAGAGAAGAACACGGGCTCTGGTTGCCAGAGGATGGAGGGGAGATTGTACGGGGGGGGGATGCGGCATGATTTTCTCCTTAGTGTGGGGGTGCAGAGCACTTGCTTCTTTCAGTATATAGAAGCGCACCACAAAAAACAGACTTAACATGCCGTTTTACAATACTTTTACAAACAGCCGCTGGACACTCGAATTTATCATTTGGTCACTTTACTGTTACATGTTTGTGTGAAGAAACCAGCGATTCAGCAAAACATGACGGGTAAAGAAACTGCTGGAGAGCAGCCTGGCTCCCAGAAACCTCATCGCCCCGGATGATACGGGCGAAGTTGAAAAATTCATGCATCCACCGCCATAATGATCATCCAGTCTGGCGGCATAGGCCTCCAATTTTTCACGCCGATAGTTGCCATTGGCTGCGATAATCGCATCAGCAGCCATAAAGGCCGATTCAATAGCCGGCAGGATACCTTCACCACTGAGCGGCTGGGCGACTCCGGCTGCGTCACCGATCAACAACGCACCATCCGCTACGCAGCGTCGTCGGTCCTGTCTCTGGAAGACACGATAGGCATGTCCCTGGAGCCTGCCGGTGATGTCTGCCGCCAGATATCCGCCCTGTCTCAGAAAGATGCAGAACTCGCCAGTGTGCCGGGCAAGATTATACGCATCCATCCGTCCAAGGCCTACATTGAGGTAGCGTCCTTTACGCATCAGCCAGCCGTAGCCTTTCATATCCCGGCAGAAAAACAGTGCCGGAGTTTCGGCCGGGATGCTGCCGCACTCCTCCTCGTCAGGAGTTAAGGGAAATTCTGCCATCTGCGCAACTACGACATTCTCCTGACCGATTGACGCGCCCAAGCGGCGCGCCACCGGGCAAAAATGCCCGCCTGCCCCCACCACCAGCCGTGTCCTGATCTGCCTATTAACGATCCAGCCATCGTGCGTCTGCTCGATCACCGCCACCGCTTCTCCCAGTGACCTGCGCACTTGGCTGCGCTCCAGGAGGTAAAGGTCGAATTCTGAACGCCGGATGCCGTAACTGACGGTTGTGCCATAACTGGTGACGGCCGTCTTCCCGCCGACAAGACCGATCCGGAAGCCGTTGATATCCTGAAGAATCCTGTTCCGGCGATATTCACCGGCATCAAGTGCCAGGGCCGTCAATACTGCAGGCGTTATCCAGCCGGCACACGGTTTCTGCCTCGGGAACGCCTGTTTGTCAAGCAGCAGCACATCGATCCCCGCCTGTATAAGCCTGTCGGCACAGCATGAACCGGCAGGACCGCCACCGACGATGAGAACCTCACAGGTTTCCATCTGACTCCTCGGTCAGAGCCATGAGATGACCACGGGTCCAGGGCACCAGGTTATTGGTATGACGAGAGAACACAAACTGGAACAGCTGCAGGTTTCCGAGAGTGAAATTGGCAATGCAGCCGGATAAGTAGAGACGCCAGGCACGAATGAAACCTTCATCGAACATTTCCCGTACCCGCTCCAGATTCTGTTCAAAACGCTCAAGCCAGTGCTCGCAGGTTCTCGCATAGTGCAGCCGCAGGTTCTCCACATCGAGGACAGTGAATTCACACGGTTCGAAGAGCTCCATGATCTCTCTGATGGTGGGAGGGTAACTGCCGGGAAACATGCGCCTCAAAAACCAGGGACTCATCGGAGTCGCGCAGTTCTGTCCGATGGTGTGGATCAGCCCGATCCCCTGTTCTACCAGGGATCGATCCATCACTTGACTGAGCTCCCGGTAATTATCCGGCCCGACATGTTCCAGCATCCCCACCGAGACAAAGGCATCATAGATTCCGGTTATATTTCGGTAGTCATCCTCGATAAACTCTACCCGTCCCTCCAGGCCTTCGATCTTTGCTCTGTGGCGGGCGTAAAAAATCTGTTCGCGGGAAATATTGTAGGCCTTGACGCGTACACCATACCGTCTGGCCATGTGACGGGCCAGCCCACCCCAGCCGCAGCCGGCCTCGACCACGCACTGACCAGGCTGCAGCCGCAGTTTACGGCAAATCAGGTCCATCTTGGCTTTCTGGGCATCCTCAAGCGAAGCCGCTTGGTCGGGAAAGTAAGCACAGGTATAGAGCATCTCCTTATCCAGCCACAGTTGGTAGAAATCGTTGCCGATGTCGTAGTGGTGATGGATGTTCCGGCGAGATTCAAGGAGGGTATTACGATTGGGCTGGTTACGGCGGTAGGCAGCAGGATCGGAGACCCTTCGGTAACGTCGGGTACCTCTCATCGAGCGGTAGACCGTTTCCAGGAAACGTACCAGGCCTCCTTCGACCTCAATCCGCCTGGAACAGTAGTCGTCACCGAAATTTAGAAGCGGATTTGTCAACAGCCGCCGGAGCGCGCCCCGGTCATGAATAACCATGCCGACAGCAGGGGGCGATCCGTTTGTCGTGATCTCCCTGCCATCCCACAAGACCACCCGCAGCGCCGGGTTCCCGATGGCTCTCAGGAATGTGCGCACCAGCCAGTTGTCGATGGCGTATACCGCTCCGCCGCTGCATGATTTACCGTTCCTGCCGGTGAAAGGCAGGCTGACTGTACTCGTCGTATCGATATCCATGGATGTCTCCTCGATGTGTCGAACCCTGCTCTGAGAACCTTGCCGGAGCCAGTATGACGAAAACTGGAAGGTGTTTTCCATAGGGAATTTCGGAGAAAGGGTTGCGAAAAAACCCAGATATCGGGTTTAGTGCCTATGTTTAGCTTCAGTTGATGGCCGGGAAGCACGTTTAATTCGAGACAGAAGCTTTGCCCGATCGACAATAGTTCCCTCAATTGAAGCAAAAATCATAAGTTCCGCCTGCATATGGGAATTTTCATAATACCGGCTGCGAAAATCCCCATAGATTATTTCCCCCTCTTAATTACAATGTCTACAGCAGTTAGCGATATAAAATATAACCAATTTTTTTCTGACAAAGGGCGCGGAAGGGGATGGGCGCAGACGCCACATTGCAAAAGGAGGTGAAAAATCGACAAAACGTATTAGTCCCGATCTGAATTAGTAGAAACCAAAAATTTCATCAAGCGGTGGACAAACGGAGGAAAGACTATGAGAAACAAAGTATTGTTTTGCACAATGGCCTTAGTTCTTTCTATTTGCGTAGCAGTAGCCTTTTCACAGACGCTCTCACCTCAGGAGCAGTTGGGGAAGTTCCTCTTTTTCGATAACAACCTGTCCGATCCTGCAGGACAGTCCTGTGCAAGCTGCCATGCCCCGGAAGTCGGCTGGACAGGGCCTGATCAGGCCATCAATGCCGCAGGGGCGGTCTATGAGGGTGCCGTGACGGGTCGATTCGGCAACCGCAAGCCGCCTGCATCGGCCTATGCCGGCGATAGCCCAATCCTTTACAATGATGGGACCAAATGGGTGGGCGGCATGTTCTGGGATGGCAGGGCAACCGGCTGGCACCTTGGCGACCCCCTGGCCGAACAGGCCCAGGGGCCATTTCTCAATCCGCTGGAGCAGAACAACGCGAGTCCCCAGGTTGTTATTGAAAAAGTGCTTCTTTCAAACTACGCAGATCAGTTCCTTGATGTGTGCACGGACTCCAACGCATACTACGACTGCATCGGCCGTTCAATTGCAGCGTACGAGAGATCGGCAGAAGTCAGCCCGTTCACATCCAAATACGATTATTGGCTGAAAGGGCAGGCCAAGCTGACCGGCCAGGAGCAGTTGGGGCTGAATCTTTTTAACGGAAGGGGAAAGTGCGCCAACTGTCATGTCGCCCCTCTTTTCACAGATTTCACCTATGATAATCTCGGTGTGCCCCGGAACCAGTCGAATCCATTCTATAATGAACCTGATTGGAACCCGGCAGGCGAGGACTGGATTGATCCTGGTCTCGGCGGCTTCCTCAAGGCAGCCGGTTACACTGAAGCCGAATGGGGGCCTGAATGGGGCAAGCATAAGGTTCCGAGCTTGCGCAATGTCGATCTGCGACCGTTCAAGAAATTCGTGAAAGCGTACGGTCACAACGGATACTTCAAGTCGCTGGAGGAGATTGTTCACTTCTATAACACAAGGGATGTTCCGGGCGCGGACTGGCCTGACCCGGAAGTAGCTCAAAATGTCAACACAACAGAAATGGGGAATCTTGGATTGAATCATGGGGAGGAGCTTGCCATCGTTGCCTTTTTGAGGACATTGTCGGATGGCTATGAAGCCAAGCGATTAAACAGGTAACACGGTAACTTGGGGGAGCATCTAACCATGCCGGCAACTTAGTGCAGGTTTGTCTGAGCACTCATTTTTCAGTTAGAGAAACCTGCCTGGTTCAGAGAGTAACAAAAAAGCCCTCGGTAACATTCGAGGGTTTTTCATCAAAACAATTGGCGCTGGCTGAGATACTTTTTCCCAATCTGTCGGCACCTTCTATACGATGTCGGACGGCACGCCCACTTCGGAGCAGTAACATCCCGGCTAGCCATAGAGTTCGCCTTTTTTAAGCGGTTTATACGCGCTTGACGGATAGTTCAGTACGCTTCCGCGTTGTCTCACCAGCGCCAATAATCTTTGCTCCAAAATACCGCTCAACCGTTGAGCATCCGTCGTTTTTCAAAATCGTCCGGAAAAGCGCTTCAGGCGTCCTTCTCCGAAGAAGGCTTGCTCACCACGTTTTTGGATCCAGGCGTAATTCCTTTGGGTATCGACAGGTTCCTCCACTGCGTATTGGCGAACATCCCAGAGCAAATGCCAAAGAGCTATACTCATACCCGCTACGGTTATATTGTACTCTTTAGCATTAATTTAATCAAATTTATTTTATGCTGTGGCACTCCTCTGGATGTTGACAGCAGAGATTGGGAGGCCGCCGTCAAGCTTATGGACGCTGCCCGGGCAGAGAATTTGCGCCACTGCGGTGAACTTGATCTGTCAGGCCGATCGGCTTGCAACGCTTGACAAGGGGAAAGTACAACGTACAATTTCATTATGTTTGTTTTATATTTTATTGCCGGTGGGAGCCGGGATAATGACGTTTAGAGCCAACATGATACTTTTGCTGGTCTGCTCTGTTATTTTCGTCACGACAGCTTCAGACGTTTATCCGGCAGCGATGGAGATGAAATGCGGCGACGGAGTTGTGCCGGCACAAGATTCGGTCAGTAGCTGTGCCGATCCGTACAGCACCCTGTTACGGCATAGTTCTCGGCTTTACGTTCACACTCGGGAAACGGCAGCTGTCCGAATGGCAAGGAAGAGTCCTGAAACTGATATCAGGAGCCATGATGCTCGGACTCGGAGGAATTCTCCTTGTTGCCCCCGAATTTCTTAACAGAGTGACGGTGTCGGCGATAGTTCTTGCTTCAGCGCTGGGGAGCTCTCTACTGGTTGCTGCAGTAACAAGAAGAAGATTTGAGGTAAAATGACCATGAGCCTTCTTGAATTGCGGGATATCACATATACGGTGTCCGGCCGCACTATTCTGGCCGGGCTGACTCTCGCTGTTGAAGCGGGAGAAGTGCATGCTCTGCTCGGCAGCAACGGCACCGGAAAAAGCACCCTGGCCAGCCTGATCATGGGGTGTCAGGGCTATCAACCCGACTCAGGCGACATTGTCTTTGCCGACACACTGATTAACCACCTGAAAATTTACGAACGGGCACTGCTCGGCATCAGCATGGCGTGGCAGGAACCTGCCAGATTTGAGGGGCTGCGGGTGCGTGATTACCTTACCCTTGGCAGAGTGACTGACCAGCCTGAGTCAACCCTCCGGTTGGTCGGCTTGGAGCCGTCCCGCTATCTCAGTCGGATGGTTGACCGCTCCTTAAGCGGCGGGGAACGCAAGAGGATTGAGCTGGCTTCAATCCTGGCGCTACGGCCAAAGCTGGCAATACTTGACGAACCGGACTCCGGTATTGACCTGCTTTCCACAGACGACATCATCAGGGTGCTTGATCATCTGAGGTGTGCAGGAAGCGCTGTACTCCTGATTACACACAGGGATGAGATTGCTGCGGCTGCCGACCAGGCTTCGCAGATCTGCGGCGGCAGAATTGTCTGCACCGGAAATGTCGCTCAGGTAACGGCCGACTTTAAAAACAAAAAATGTATTTCCTGTGACGGGGAGGTATGCAGCGATGAATGAATTTGACGAGCTTATGAGCGCATTGGGCACCGCCGGAGGTGATCAGGCGACCCTGGCGGATCCTGCGATCGCACACCTGGTGGTGGTCGGAAACCGGATCGTCAGTTCACGGAGTCTGCCGGGGCTTGAAGTTGCGGCCGACGAAACGGAGGGGGGCGTCCGGATGATGATCAGGCTTCGTGAGGGGACACATCTGACGACGCCGGTCCACACCTGCTTCGGGGTTGTGCACCGGGAGGGAGAGCAGCAGATCAACATTGAGGTTGTTCTGGAACGGAATTCTTCCGCCCGCTTCATTGCCCACTGCCTGTTTCCCAAGGCGGAGCGGGTGCGGCACATCATGGACGCTCATATTGAGATCGGTGAAGGGGCATCGATGGGGTACCAGGAACGCCATTATCACGGCCCCTTTGGCGGGATCGAGGTGATCCCGAAAGCGACCGTCAGGGTTGGAAGCGGCGGCAGGTACACGTCGGATTTTACCCTCACCGACGGCCGCGTGGGGAGTCTCGCCATCGACTATGACGTGGAGGCGGCCGAGGATGCCGTGGTCGAATTGACTGCGCGAGTCTACGGGCATGGTGACGACGAGATTCGCATTCAGGAGCGGGTCGTACTTGACGGGAAGAACGCCCGCGGGATCATCAAGACGAGGATCGCCGTTGAGGACGACGCGCTTGCAGAGGTGACCGGCATTACCGAGGGTAATGCCGCCGGAGCGAGGGGACATGTCGACTGCATGGAGATCATCAGAGACCGGGCGGTGGCAAAGGCGATCCCGATCGTCAGCGTTACCAACTCCCAGGCCAAGGTCACCCACGAGGCGGCCATCGGCAGTGTTGACAAGCATCAGCTGGAGACTCTTATGGCCCATGGGCTGGCTCCGGAGGAGGCTGTGGATGTTATTGTCAAAGGGATGCTCGGGTAGATCGTGTGTCTACTACGCTCATTTTTGGAGGCCATTCATTGTGCAGTTTGTGGGTAGTACTGCATTGCTTCTGGGCCCACATTTGCAGAAACCATAAATTTAGCCAATCTTTTCTTCATGGCAGACAGTACACCTGCAAACTTTTTAAGTGTTATGCGCCGCATGTTTCAGCTGAAAATTCATCAGCGCTGTATGCACGACCCCTTGAGGAGTCAGTCGGCTTTGAAAAAGAGTGAACTCCCGAACCGAAAACGGTGGAAGTTTCACGCGACTGTTCTGGTCGAGGAAGGCATCAATTTCTCCGGGAACATGCTCTTTCAGCCGAGCCAGAGTTATATGCGGAGAAAAGGCGCGCTCCTCCCGGCGAATGCCGCAGGCGAGCGCCGTTGCACGCACCGTGACTGCCAGTTTGTCCAAAAGAGGCTCCGGTTCCAGTCCAATCCAGAGAACATGCGGCCGGTGCCGGTCAGGGAAACAGCCTGCTCCTCTGAAGCATAGAGTAAATTCAGGCAGCTTTATCCGGGCTAGTTCTCTGCCAAGCAACTCTGCGTCATCCTCCTCTACCTCCCCCAGAAATGCCAGGGTCAAGTGAATCTGTTCCGCCGGGACCCAGCGGGCTCCTGGTATATCAGTGCGCAGGTTAACGATTTTGTTATTAAGGTCATCCGGGATCTCTATTGCTATAAAAAGTCGCATGATCTGTTCCTGCTCTGGCTTATTCGAATTCTAAATCAAGAGTGATCTCAAGGCGGCGAGGATTGAGGCGACGAAGGCATACAACCACTATGGTGTGTCACTCTGTCACTTCACTTTTACAGAATTTGCATACCGTGGAGCGCCACTTGATCAGCCCCCCGCACTTCAAACACTTCCTGAACATCCCCTCAACCTCTCGCAACGGTCTTGCAAAATAGAGGAGAAGGAGGAGTGGCGGAAACAGGGCGCAGAGCAGGCACCAGCCGACAACTCTCCGCCCTCTGTCGGCGGCAAGAAAACCGCCGGCAATGCCGGCCGCAATAATGACCAGGAAAAATATTAGAGCCGGTTTGACATAGTCATACATTGCAGTCATCCCCTTTCCGCTGCGGTACTATACATCACTACGGTACTAAATCGCTCAACTGATCCCCGGATCATGATTTTTTGCTCCCTCAGTTGTTTTAAAATTTTCGTTAGTCTGTACTAAAAATACTGCGGCTATTACGGTTGTCAAGGGGGCACGTATATTATTTTGCCGCACTTGACGACGCGAATCGCCGTGGTATATCAGGATCTGGATTGGCGTTGGGTTAGGGGGAGGGATGATGAAAACATTTGACCGCCAGTGCGACATCATGATCAGGGAGCATCTGCAGGGTCGTGGTATCCGTAGTCAGCCGGTACTGAACGCTATGCGAGAGGTTCCGCGTGAAGAATTTGTACACGAACGCTTTTTAGATAGGGCTTACGGAGATCATCCGCTTCCGATTACCGAGGGTCAAACTATCTCGCAGCCCTACATTGTCGCGTACATGACGGAAGCGCTGGAGTTGAATTCTACTGACCGGGTGCTGGAGATCGGCACCGGGTCAGGGTACGCCGCCGCTGTGCTGAGCAGGATTGTCACTACCGTCTATAGTGTCGAGCGGCTGAGCGGATTGGCACAGAGTACCCGGCTGCGCCTTGAAATGCTTGGCTATACAAATATCGTCATTCATGAAGGTGACGGTACGCTCGGTTGGCCCGAGCATGCCCCCTACGATGCTATCGTTGTCACCGCCGGTGCACCCAGGGTGCCCGCCCCGCTGCTTGACCAGCTTGCGATCGGCGGGCGACTGGTCGTCCCGGTCGGGAGATCCTGCGAAGCGCAGGAACTGGTTCGGGTGCGCCGGATTTCTGAGCATGACTACCGCAGCGAATATCTCTGTGGTGTCCGCTTTGTTCCGCTGATAGGAGCAGCAGGGTGGTCCGGCATTGAGCAACGCTGAAAACTGATCGGCGCCTGGTCCGGCAGCCTGTCTTACGCCGCACCGCTGGTCATCATGCCGCCGTTTGCACGTCGCCCGGATACGCTGTTTAGAATATCTTGCCTTCATTGTCCAACCAAACTGCTTCTCCGGTAAAGCAGGGAATTTTGTACCAGTCACTCCGAAAAGCCCCATAGATTTGTTGCATGTATCCATTATAATAGTCGGTACCAGCCTGAAATGGCCATGAATCGTTGTGGAGGATAATTGTATGCACAAGGGAACTCACCGGAGCAGAGAAGAATATCAGGATGATTCAGACATACGCTCGTTCAACTTACGCTCGTTCAAGAACCGGCGCCGAGTCGATCGTGAGCGGGATGAAGCGGAGCAATACAAGGGTTCCGCCAGGAATTCACAATGGGTCTTCGGGAATTTCTTTGAATGTTTTTCCGGTAACGAGATCTGTCCCCATGGCAGAGTACCGTTTGGCGGCAGCTTTTACTGCATCTGGCCGCTCAAGGATGCCTCTCCCTATTCGCACCGCAAACCTCCCTGTTCATGGGATGCAGAGAACGCAGAGAGGGATTGAAAGAGGAGGCTGCTGATGAAAATCGATGAAATAAAGGAAATTGCCAGGCGGCATTATATCAAAACAACCAAAGCGAAGAAGGTCGATCTGATCCGGGCGATACAACTTTCCGAAGGAAATCGGGACTGTTTTGGCAATAACAGTTCCGGGGAGTGCGGGCAGGAGCATTGTCTCTGGAGGGAGGACTGTGTCTAATAAACCAGAAAGGGGGATATCCACATGGCAAGCTGGGATATGTTCAGAGAGTTGGATAACTTGAGGAGGGAGGTTGATGAAGCCTTCCGCGGAGCAGGATTGGCTCGACCCTTTGGGTCAACGTTTCTTGCGCCGATAACGACACAACGGTTTCCACTGGTGAATGTAAGTGAAGACGATGTCAATCTCTATATCGCGACACTTGTGCCGGGCGTCGATCCCAATAATATCGATCTCTCGGTAGTGAGAAGCAGCATCACCATCAGTGGTGAGCGAAAACCTTTTGATGAAAAGGAGGGGCAGATCGTGCATCGCCGCGAACTCGGTTCCGGTAAATTTTCCCGGACAATGGAGCTGCCCGTTGATATCAACCCTGATAAGATCAGTGCCGAATGCAAAGATGGCGTCATGAAAGTGATTCTTGGCAAGGCCGAACACGCCATACCCCGGAAGATCGCAATCAAGCCAGCCTGACAATGATCGAACAGAATATAATCAATGTCGGTGAAAGGAGCATACCGTTATGTCAGACACCAGCTTAAGCAAAAGAGAAGGCGAGAGCAACGTTCAAGCCCGTGAAGAGACGCGGGCCAGTGAACGGTACATTAAACCTGCAGTTGATATCATCGAGACTGAGGCCGGCTTGACTCTGATCGCAGACATCCCCGGCGCCGCAAAAGAGGCTCTCGATGTCAATGTTGACAAGGGAATTCTCAGTGTTAGCGCACCCGTTTCACTCAGCATGCCGGGGCGACCGCTGTATACGGAATTCGAATTTGCCCACTACTACCGCCAGTTTTCGATTCCGGAAACGCTGGATCACGAGAAGGCAAAGGCCGAGTTGAGTAATGGAATACTGACTCTGACGATTCCGCTCGCAGAAGCGGCTAAACCGCGCAGGATTGAGATAAAGGCCGCATAATTAACCTTACCGGAATCCGGCTTGTTAACCGTGGCGAAAAAAAGGTTTCCCGTAAGCAGCAAGGGGTGCGAGGACCTTCTTTCAGAACGGGAAGTGATGTTTTAAGGGCCGCTTCATGCGGCCCTTACTCATTTTTGCGTTATGACAATAGGTGATATCATGAGGAACGGCGTTGAGCGTGAAGTGAATTTAATCGTCTCTTCCGAACGGCAATGAAAAATCACCAACGGAACATAAGTGCTGCCATCCTGGTTGTATCCTTAGTTACCGTAGTCCTGGTTTCATATTTAAGCTATTACACCGGCGATTTTTTTCTGGAAGTGGTTTATGCCATGGCGATTCTGTTACCATCCTGGTGTGCAGGCCGCTGGCAAGGATTGACGGTAACTCTGGTTTCCGGGATGGGAATCTTTCTCTCCTCCTATTATTTCAATGTCAACAAATCACCCCTTCACTATGTCAACATGGGACTCGAAATCGTTGTGCTCATTACCATCAGTATCCTGACTTCATCACTGCGAACGCGCTATCTTCAGGCTGAATATATGGCTTCATACGATCCCTTGACCGGTGTAAGCAACCGGAACAGGTTCTTCCTGCTTGCCGAGCAGGTTATGCATGCAGCCTCCAGGTACGGCAGGCCTTTTTCCCTGGCGTTTATCGATTTGGACAACTTCAAGCAGGTAAACGATCAACAGGGGCACCAAGAAGGTGACAAGGCACTGCAAACCGTCGCTGCAGTCATGAAATCCAATCTCAGACAAGCTGACATTATAGCTCGTATTGGCGGAGATGAGTTTGTTGTGCTCTTGCCGGAATCAGATCATGCCATGGCGGAAACGGCTCTCAGGAAACTTCAATCGATGCTGCTGCAAGAGATGAAGGCGAACAAATGGCCGATAACATTCAGTATCGGTGCGGTATCCTGCAACAATTTTCAAGGGAGTATTCACGAGGTCCTCAAACTGGCCGATGGTTACCTGTATGATGTAAAGTCACACGGCAAGAACAATCTGCATATCGAAAAAATTTAACTATCGTTGACCAACCAAACTCCTCCTCCGGAAAAACCGGGAATTTTCGCACCTGTCGCACCGAAAAGCCCTATAGATTTATTGCCGCATTCTTTATTACAGTAAGTTATAGCATCTATGTGTCTAATAAATCAGAAAGGGGAGGAAGCCATGCCGGAAAACAAACAGGAAGTGGCCGTCAAGAAATCAGGGGGCGAGCTGCAACGTGAATCGTCACGGTATCTGTCACCATTTGAGGAGATGGAACACATGTTCGAAGACTTTTTTAACCGGCGTTTTTTTGCGCCAACGTGGATGCCCCGCCTGCCGTTCAATGGTCTCGGCGACATGTCCACATCCGTTGACATGTTTGAAGACGGTGCTGATCTTGTGATCAAGGCGGAAATGCCGGGAATGAAGAAAGAGGAAATCAGTATCGATTTTTCAGGTGATGTCGTAACGATATCCGGGGAGAAAAAATCCGAGGAGAAAACCGAGCGAAAAGATTATTACCGGGTTGAGCGCTCCTTTGGATCATTCTGCCGGAAACTGAGCCTGCCGGTGGAGATTCAGATTGATAAAGCCACGGCTTCTTTTATGGATGGAGTCCTGGAGCTGCGGATGCCGAAGAGTGAGAGCGGAAAGAATAACGTGCGAAAAATAACCGTTCAATGAACCAAAGGAGGTAGACAAGTGATCGGCATAATCAGAAATGATTTTCAGGATGCGCTGGTTAATGAACACGTTCTTGATGGTTTGATTGCTGCTGACAAGATTGTCGCCTTCCAGCGTTCGAATGCATGGGCCGTCATCGGTCGTGATTCTGTCCGGAAAGAGAACATTTTCTATCAGGATCAAGAACGTCGAAAAATTATTTACGGGAATGATTTCTCCATGAGATAACGCCTGAGGTTACTGTTTTTGTCTCCCGTGCAGCAGGCCTTTGTCTGCATTACATCTTGCATGTTGCATAGGAATAGCTGATGGTAGTCATGGACAGGAGGTTGAACATGAAATCAGCAGCGGTGATTTTTTTCTCAGTGATGCTCTTTACGGCCATGGCGTATTGTGCTGATGCTCCATGGTATGCCGGTGACCAGCGCTGTCCCCCTCCAAAGGACGACGGCACCTATTCCGCTCCTTACAACGCTCTGGAGCACCAGCAGGAGTATCCGACTTTTCCCGATGCTGACAAGCCGGGTTGGTCCTGCTCATATCATAGGGAAGATGGCGTGTTGGTCCAGTATGGTGACAGCCGGACACCACAGCAGCAATGGCTGGCCGTCTGGGATAGGCATAATTTGGAATAACGGTTTGCTATTCAACATCTCCAACGTTACGCCTGACTCCCATCAGGTATGCCACGACAAATTCTTCCAGATTGCCGTCAAGGACGGAGTCCGGATTGCCTGATTCTACGCCGGTTCGTAAATCTTTCACCATCTTGTACGGATGCAGGACATAGGAACGGATCTGGCTGCCCCAGCCGATCTCTTTCTTTTCGGCGGCGATTTCAGATGCCTTGTCCTTGCGCTCTTCGACTTCACGCTCATACAGCTTTGCCCGCAGAACTTTCATCGCGGTGCCCCGGTTTGAAATCTGGCTCCGCTCAGACTGGCAGGCAACGATGATGCCGGACGGGATGTGGGTAATGCGGACAGCGGAGTCAGTAGTATTTACATGCTGACCACCGGCGCCGCCGGAGCGGAACGTGTCCACCTTCAGATCGCTGTCACTGATTTTGATCTCGATATCGTCCTCTTCAATTTCAGGAAAAGCGTACATTGAGGCAAAAGAGGTGTGGCGGCGGGCATTGCTGTCAAATGGTGAGATGCGTACCAGACGATGAATGCCGGCTTCGGCCCGCAGGTAGCCGTAGGCATATTCACCACTGACGTTGAAGGTCGCCGATTTAAGCCCGGCTTCATCTCCGGGCAGATATTCGGTAATGACGGTCTTCCATCCCTTCTTCTCGCAGTAGCGCAGGTACATGCGCAGGATCATTTCTGCCCAGTCCTGGGACTCGGTTCCTCCTGCTCCCGGATTTATGGTGATAAAACAGGAGTTGCGATCGTGAGGACCGCACAGCATCCGCTGGAATTCAGCTGCCGCAACTTCCTGTGTCAGCCGGTCGGCCATCTCAGCGACCTCCGCAAGAGTTTCGGCGTCCTGCGCCTCTTCACCCAACTCTATCATCACGCGAACATCTTCCAGCTGGCGTACCAGTCCATCCCACATCTGCACAATTTTTTCCAGAGTTGTTCGCTTTTTTATGATTTCCTGAGATTTTTTTGTGTCATCCCAGAATCCGGGAACAGCCATGATGGATTCGATCTCCAGGATCGATTCACGTTTGACATCTACGTCAAAGCGCCCCCCGAAGCTTGGCGATCCGTTCTTCACAATCATTCATTTTAGCTATTTCTTCACGGTACATGGGTGAGACTCCTTATGCTTTTTTCTTTTTATCCAGGCGAACAGCGCAACACCGGCGGTCAGAAATACGCACAGCCAGGCCGGTGCGTCTCCAATCGTGAGGTAGAGTGATGTGCCGCTTCCCGGTTGAATTTCGCCGGTGCGATACGCTTCTACAAACAGTCCGGTCATGGTGCTGATATAGCCGTTGTGGTCAACAATCGCGGTTACCCCGGTGTTTGCCGCGCGAATCAGCGGCGTACGGGTCTCGATAGCCCGGAATGTTGATATGGCCAGGTGTTGGTAGGGAGCCGAAGAACGGCCAAACCAGGCATCGTTGGTGACAGCCACCAGAACGCGTGCGCCGGCCTGGACGTATTGACGGGCCAGTTCCGGAAAGATGATTTCGTAACAGACCTGAATACCAAGTTTCGTGCTCCCCATATCGAGAGGCACCGCTTTCTCCCCAGGGGAAAAATCACCAATTCCGACAACCAGCTTGTTAATAAAGGTCAGGAACCGCCCGAGTGGAATATATTCACCAAGCGGCACCAGATGGAGCTTGTCTGCACGTCCAAGCGTCTCGCCCTGCGGGGATAGTAAAAATACGCTGTTAAGGAACGTGCTTTTACCGTTGCGAAGCTCATGGGCAGGGCTGCCGAATAGTAAACAGGCGTTCATCTCTCGTGCCAGACCTCTGAGCCGTGCCGCCTGGAGCGGCTCATCCTGAAAGAAAAACGGCACGGCACTTTCAGGCCAGACGATCAGATCGACACCCCCTTTCGCTGCTTCGCGGGTGAGGCGCTCGTAAGTGTCCACCGTCCGTTCCCGAAACGCGGGACTCCACTTGACATCCTGCGGAATGTTCCCCTGGATCAGGGCGATCCGCAGCGGTTTTCCCTGATCAGGTTCCGTTTCGTTTAAACGATTGAAGCCATAAAAAAGTGTTGCAGCAAGAAGAATCAGCAGAACAACGGTGCTTTTTACCGGGTAGGGGACACCGGCGCCGGAAACAGCCCGCAGAGCGCGATGCAGGACGATGTTAGCCAGCACAATCAACAGGGTGATGCCGTAGACACCGGCGAGGTCGGCAATCTGGATCAGCGGCAGGGTGCGGAACTGTGAGTGGCCGAGCATAGCCCAGGCGAAACCGGAAAACAGGAATGAGCGAATGAAATCGAAGGCAACCCATGCAACCGGCAGGGTAAAAGCAGCTTTGATGCCGATCAGTTCACCCAGACGGGCGACCCAGGTACTCAAGCCATAAAACATCGCCAGCCAGAGAACCAGCAGCAGATAGACAGGGATGCTGACAGACCATGGCAGGTGGCCGTAACGGACAAACACGATGTTGAGCCAGTAAAGGATGAAGGCATAGCTGGTGATGCCGCAGGTCAGGCCGATGCGGAACGCCACTCGCGGAGAACTCTCTTCCATGGCGATCAGCAGGGGGATCAGGGCAATCCAGGCCAGAAAAGAGAGACCGGGGTTCGGGAAGGAGAGGGCAATCAGGATGCCGCTGGCGATCGCCAGGCACCCCCGGCGGTCGAACAACTGCCGTATCGCTGAGAAAAAATCCGGAACGTTCACTCGCGCCCCGGGTTTTCTGCTGGAACGCTGCTGATACGGCTGATAGTGACTTTTTTTACCCGCCGAAGATCGGCATCAATGATTTTCAGGTGTAATCCGGCGCCTTCGAAAGAGTCACCGACCGCCGGAATTTTTCCGGTCAGGTGGAAGGCAAGTCCTCCCACGGAATCGAAGTTATCCCGCTCTATCTCAATATTAAAATGTTCCTCCAGCTCTTCAACAGGCAAGCGGCCGTCTGCGGTTATGCTGCCGTCCGGATTGACAGTAAGCAGGGACTCTTCGCGATCATGTTCGTCCTGAATGTCACCCACAATTTCTTCCAGCAGGTCTTCGATCGTAATCAGTCCTGACGTGCCGCCATATTCATCGATGACAATCGCCAGATGAATGCGTTTACTTTTAAACTCCTGCAGCAGCTGCTCAAGGTTTTTGGATTCCGGAATAAAGTAGGGGGGGCGCATGATGGCACGTACAGACAGGCTGTTCTCATCGGTGCCCCACTGTTTCAAGAGATCTTTGGCATAGAGCAGGCCGATGATATTATCGATTGAATCTTCATACACCGGAATCCGGGAGTGGCCGCAGGCGATGATGGTGTCAAGCAGTTCCCGCACGGTGGCATCAACGGTCACACAGGCCATTTCAGTCCGGGTTACCATGACCTCACGCACGATTGTCGTACCGAGAGAAAAAATGGAGCGGATCATCTCGCTCTCTTCTTCGTTAACCAGACCTCCCTCTTCTGATGCTTCGATAAAAGCGTTGATATCCTGTTCGGTTGTCCGTTTACGTCCGGTCATAAAACGGCTGATGCGTTCAATAAAACCGGACCTTCTACTATTTCCTTCTTCCACTTACTTTTCCTCCTGATCGTACCGGTCGAGGTGATTTCTGGTGTACTTCGCGCTTTGGATTTGCTGTGTGCTGTTGGTGGTTCGGCTCGCCAGACAATTGGCGCACTTCAGTTTCGGTGAGATAGCGAAAATGCCCTGATCTGACCGTGCCGAGGTCGAGGGTGCCGTAACGAATCCGTTTGAGGCGTACCACTGACAGGCTGACTGCTTCACACATTCTGCGTACCTGACGATTGCGCCCCTCGTGGATTGCAACCGATATCCAGTCGTTCTGCTCACCGCTCTTGACCAGGCTTACGACTGCAGGTGCGGTCATGCCGTCTTCCAACTCAACTCCCTCAGCCATCCGCTTCAACTGCTGATCGATTACTTTGCCGCGTATCCGGACATGATACTCTTTTTCAATTTCATGGCGGGGATGCATCAGGCAATTTGCCCACTCGCCGTCATTGGTCAGCAGCAGCAGTCCTTCGGTGTTGTAATCGAGACGCCCTACCGGGTAGACGCGATCGGGAACATCTTTCAGCAGGTCGGTAACCAAAGGGCGTCCCTGCCCGTCTTTGAGCGCGGTGATATATCCGGGCGGCTTGTTAAGCAGGATGTAAATCCGCTGAGCATTTATTTTTAGCACTTTGCCATCTACAGTGATGGTGTCTGTTGACGGATCGGCCTTGCTCCCCAGTTCTGTAACGACTATGCCGTTGACGGCAACCTGACCGTTGGTAATCAGCGCTTCAGACGCTCTGCGTGAGGTGATTCCGGCGGCGGATATTATTTTTTGCAGACGTTCAAGCATATTGATTCCTTAACCCGGTAAAACGGGATGCGTACGCTCGCAAAATTATTTCAGCATAAACCCGCAAAACAATTTTTTACCGTACTGAAACAAACAGGGGCGGATAAACCGCCCACTGAGATACGTGCTAATTATTCCGCAATCCGTGTCATCGCTCTGAATTTATTGTAGCGCCCTTCCACAAGTTCGTCGCCGGACAGCTTGTTCAGTTCTGCCAGATTACGCGCTATTGCTACTTTCAGGTTCCTGGCCGTCGCTTCATGATCGCGGTGGGCACCGCCAACCGGTTCTTTAATGATCTCGTCGATGACACCCAGTTTGATAATATCCTTTGCTGTCGGCTTGAGCGCTTCAGCTGCCTGAGCGCCTTTCGTGCCGTCCGACCAGAGGATGGCGGCGCACCCTTCCGGCGAAATAACCGCATAGACGGAATGTTCCAGCATCAGAATCCGGTCGCCGACCGCTATGGCCAGAGCGCCGCCGGAACCCCCTTCTCCGGTGATGCAGACGATGATCGGTGTACGCAGACTTGCCATTTCCCGCAGGTTACGGGCGATGGCTTCGGCCTGACCGCGCTCTTCGGCTCCGATACCGGGATATGCACCGGGGGTATCGACAAAAGTGATGACCGGCAGTTTGAACTGCTCCGCCATCTGCATCAGGCGCAGCGCCTTGCGGTACCCTTCCGGATTCGGCATACCGAAATTGCGGTAGACCTTCTCCTTGGTGTCGCGCCCCTTCTGGTGTCCGATAACCATTACCGGTTGACCGTCAAAACGTGCCAGACCGCCGACTATGGCATGATCATCGCCAAAGTTCCGGTCACCATGCAGTTCGACAAATTCGGTGAGCATGAGATTGATATAGTCCTGCGTAAACGGGCGGTTGATATGCCGGGCTACCTGTGCGGTCTGCCACCTCGAGAGGTTTGCAAAAATATCGGCCCGCATCCCTTCCACACGACCCTCAAGAGCGGTGACATCGGCTCCGATGTTCAAACCATCTCCCGCCAACGCGTTCAGTTCCTCAATTTTCTTTTCCAGTTCAACAATAGGCTTTTCGAATTCAAGATAAAACGGAGTAGCCATTAGGACACCTCATTCATTTTTTACCACGGAGACACGGAGAGAACAGAAATCGAAGAAATATGGCAACCACGTCTAAAATGATCTCTGAATTCTTTCAAACGTTGGCGCAAAAGAAGTTAAATTTTGTTGTTAAAAACGTTACCTCTATTGATCTTGGTGTTCTCCGTGGCTCTGTGCCTCCGTGGTGAATTGTATTTGATTCTCGTCAGTTAATCAAAAGAGGCGGCATTATACCCTAACAGCCGCTCTACTTCCAGCCTTAAATCATCACTGGCCGCTACGTTCATTGCTGAGGCCAGCTGCATGGTGGCGCGGCTTCTTCCCGGTATCTGAAACTGGAGACAGGTCGGCACACTTCCCGGATGCCGTTCTATGACCTCTTTAAGGAGGGTGATCTGCTCCGGTGGAACTTCATTCATGCGCAGTATGAAAGATACTTTTTTGGTTGTCTGAGCCCGGGCTTCGGCGAGCAGCTTGATATCACCTGCTGGTCCCCGATCGCGCTGGAATTTCCTGCCGTTATTCTCCTCTCCCCCTTTCATGATCAATACTTTGCACCCTTTTTCCCCCTTTTCCAACTTGCCGATGGCCAGCAGCGGGTCATCGGATTTCAAGAGCGATGACGTTGTTGCGTAGATGTCGGAAAACACGGTTATCTCAACGGAACCGGTCAGGTCCTCAATGGTCACAAACCCCATCCGGTCACCCTTTTTGGTTGTGATCTCCTTGAATGCGGTGACAATGCCGCAGATTCGCACTTCGCTCCCTTCTGCCATTTCCACCATGCTTGCAATTTCGGTGTTGGTCAGACGTTTTATGTCATCAATGTAGCGATCAAGAGGGTGGCCGGTAATTAAAAAGCCGAGCGCCTCTTTTTCATACGCCAGTTTCTCCTTGTCGTGCCATTCAGGGGTGTTCGGGAGTTTCATGCCGCCTGTTGCGTTGCCCCGCGAAACCTCCTCCGTACCAAAGAGGGAAACCTGGGCACTCGCCTTTTCTTCCTGAATTTTCTGGCCATAATTTGCGGCGGCCTCCAATCCTTCCATCTGGGCAGAACGTGCCGCGCCGGTAGAATCAAAAGCACCGCACTTGATCAGCGATTCGACCACCCGTTTGTTTACCCTCCGGAGATCGACCCGCTCGCAGAAATCGTACAGGTTTTTGAACGGGCCTTCACGGCGTGCTTCCAGAATGGCCTCGATCGCGCCGGTCCCGACATTTTTTACCGCGCCCAGGCCGAAGCGCATTGATGTGCCGACGACGGTAAAGGAGAGTCCGGACGAGTTGATGTCAGGAGGGAGGACATCGATGCCCTGTTCGCGGCAGTCACTGATGTTCTTGACGACCTTGTCGGTGCTGTCCATGTCGCAGGTCAAAAGGGCGGCCATGAACTCGACCGGATAATGGGCCTTCAGATACGCGGTCTGATACGCGATCAGGGCATAGGCTGCTGAGTGCGATTTGTTGAAGCCGTATTCGGCAAATTTGGCCATCTGGTCAAAGATTGCTTCGGCCTTTTTCGTGTCGAGACCAAGACCTTTGGCGCCTGCCAGGAATGTGTCCTTCTGGCGGTCCATCTCCTTGGCGTCTTTTTTTCCCATGGCGCGGCGCAGCAGGTCAGCCTGGCCCAGGGAGTAGCCGGCAAGGGTGCGTGAAATCTGCATAACCTGTTCCTGGTAGACGATGACTCCGTAGGTGTCCTTCAGGATCGGCTCCAGTTCCGGCAGGTCAAAGACCACTTTCTGACGCCCATGTTTCCGCTCGATGAAGTCTTCCACCATGCCGCAGCCGAGTGGACCGGGACGGTAGAGGGCGCAGGCGGCAATCACATCCTCGAAGCAGGACGGTTTGAGTTTGATCAGCATCTCTTTTATGCCGGTCGATTCAAGCTGGAAGACTCCGGTGGTGTTGCCGGCGGAGATCAGATCGTAACTGGCCTGATCGTCGTCCCGAAGTGTGGTGATATCAAACTCCGGAACATTCACCCGCACCAGTTTAACCGCGTTTTCAATGACCGTCAGGTTTTTGAGCCCCAGAAAGTCGAACTTGACCAGGCCGACCAGTTCGACATATTTCATCGAGTACTGGGTGTTGATCGAACCGGTTTTCTGGTCCTTGTAGAGCGGCAGGAACTCCTCCAGCGGTTCCGGCGCCACCACGACAGCAGCGGCGTGTGTTGACGCGTGCCGGGTAAGCCCCTCCAGGCAGAGTGCCGTATCGAGCAGATCCTTGACCTGCGGGTCGGCAGCGCACAGCTCTTTCAGCTGCGGTTCCTGTTGCAGCGCTTTACTCAGCGTCATCTTCAGATCATCCGGAATCAGTTTGGCAATCCGGTCAACGTCACCATAGGTCATGTTCAGGGCCCGGCCGACATCGCGGATGGCTGCCTTGGCGCCCATGGTTCCAAACGTTATAATCTGGCAGACGCGGTCACGGCCGTACTTGTCGACCATGTACTGGATGACTTCGCCCCGGCGGTCCTGGCAGAAGTCGACGTCGATATCAGGCATGGAGATACGTTCCGGATTCAGGAAACGTTCAAACAGGAGGTTGTAGGGGAGCGGGTCAATGTCGGTTATTTTGATGGAATACGCCACCAGGGAACCGGCGGCCGAACCCCTGCCCGGGCCGACCGGAATCCCCTTGTCCTTGGCCCAGCGGATAAAATCGGAAACGATCAGGAAATAGGCCGGAAATTTCATAGCGCTGATACAGTCGAGTTCAATTTCCAGACGGTCAAAGTACGCCTGCTGCTGCTCCAGCGTCATGTCGGGATATTTGGCCAGGATGGTGACCATTCGCTGTTTGAGCCCTTCGGATGCCAGGTCGCGCAGCATGTCGTCATGGTTCAGTCCGGCTGGAGGGTCGAAGTGCGGGAAGTAATATGTTTTGCCGTCAACTGCGAGCTCCAGATTGCACCGCTCGGCAATAGTCAGGGTGTTGCTGAGCGCTTCAGGACAGTAGCTGAATGCCTGAGACATCTCCTCCGGTGACTTGACATAGAACTCGTCAACCGAAAATTTCATATGCGTCGGGTCTTCCATGGTCTTGCCGGTCTGTATGCAGAGCAGCACCTCATGGGCGCGGGCATCCTCACGATTCAGATAATGACAGTCATTGGTGGCCACCAGCGGCAGCTTCAGCTCGGCCGCGACCTCCATTAACCGCTTGTTGACAATATCCTGCTCAGGGATTGTGTTTTCCTGCAGTTCGATATAGTAGCGGTCAGGGAACAGCTCACTGTACCATTTAGCTGTGGCAACGGCATCTTCCATTCGGCCGCGACCGCACTGCATGGCCACTTCTCCTTTCAGGCAGGCCGACATGGCAATCAGCCCCTCCGAACGCCCCGACAGAAGTTCTCGGTCGATGCGGGGACGGTAGTAAAACCCCTCCTTGTAGCCGGCCGATGTCAGATAGGAAAGATTCTTGTACCCCTCCATATTTTCGCAGAGCAGGATCAGATGGTAGGCTGCATCGGATATACCCTTGGCGTCCCGGGAAAAGCGTGATTCGGGGGCCAGGTAGAGTTCGCAGCCGATGATCGGTTTCACCCCGGCCTTCTTGCATTTGAGATAGAACTCTGCCGCCCCGAACATGTTGCCATGGTCGGTAATCGCCACTGCCGGTGCGTTATGCTCTTTGGCTTTGGCGATCAGGTCATCGAAGCGGATGGCGCCGTCCAGCAGGGAGTATTGGGTATGGAGATGAAGGTGAACGAACGGGGAAGAAGGGGTGCTATCGGTACTGTTGGGCGTTTCCATGCGCTGCTGCCTCCGGGTAATTCAATGAGGCTGGATTATGCCTTATAGCAAGATGTAGTGTCAAGGGGCGGGATGGTGTGCTGTATTTTGTGGTTGGATGGTAGATGTTTGGAAGCTACCGTATCATATCCAGAGAATTTTTACCAGATTCTCTACCTGTCTGAACTCCGGATCGCCGGTTACCAGCGTCGCATTATGTTCGATGGCAGACGCGACGGCAAATGTGTCGGCGTAGGACATGGCAAAACGCGCCTTTAATTCGGCGGCGCTGAAAACAAGGGCGTTGGTCGCGGGTAGAATAACAATACCAAGACGCCCTATATTCATCACGACATCCAGTTTGTGCTGAAGGCCGAACCTCCTCTGGACAGTATAAATGATCTCACCCATATTGATGACATTGAGCATTGCACAAGCGACGCCTCTTTGGGAATCGTCCAAAATGGCCTTTACACGATCATTGCCCGGCTCTTTCTGGATGAATCGAAGCAGGGCAAAACTATCGAGCAGATAGTTATTCACGGGCTTTATCCCGGTTCCGCTCTTCAAGAAGCTCTTCAGCAAGTGACGGTCCGGATGGCAGCATTCCCCATGCAGCGGCGACAGGATCTGCCACAACAGGAACAATGCAGACAACGTTACCGTACTCCACAAAGCGCACTTCGGTGCCGGGATCAATATGGTGACGTTTCCTGATATCACCAGGTATCAGAACCTGACCTTTTACCGTTACTTTTGATGTTTTTTGCATCGCACGCCTCCAGGTATTACTTTTGCATGCCATTGTAATACCTGTCGTTTGAATCTTCAAGTTATAAATCCGGCGACGATATTTTGTGTCTGGTGGTTTAGTTTCAATCTTTCATAAAAATAATATAATTATCGTGAAACTTTCTTCTTTTACGAGCCTGACAGCTTCTTCTCGAAATTCTTTGCTGTAACGACCTTGTGGTAACCTTTTCATTGTGACACCTCCATGCCGGTATAATACCAGAGTTTGGTGTCTACTTTTTCCAGCTTACCTCAATTGCATGGCACTATCGTCATCCGCTATTCAATCCTGTTTATGGAGATGACCGTTTTTCCTTTATTGAACATGCCCGACTTCTGAACCACCTCCAGAAGCACCACCTCGCCGGAAGCCTGATTATACGCGTAATCAGCAAGGTAGCCGGGTGATTGGCGGGTATGCCATTTTTCCTTGAGTACGGCGCCGGTCCAGGTAAAGCCAAACAGGGAATACTTGTCGAATGATCGGTTGTTGCCAAAGCTGAATGACCCCTCATTATGGGGAACCAGCAATGTACCGTCCTTCAGCAGCGTCATCCGCTGTTCCAGAAACGTCCAGCGAGGAAGGTCGCCGGTAGAACGGGAATAGTTTTGTGCACCGGTAGTAACGATGCCTTCCGAGCCGCCGAATTTGTCGCTGCTTTTCCATGCTTCAACGCCATCAGGCGGATATACGACGAGGTAACCGTCCTCATCCAGCACTGCATAATACTCTTTGCCTGAGGATCCGTTCAGTTTGATGAAATTGAAGATATTTCCCGAATGGGGGAGTCCCAGGCTGTTTTTCGTGGTAAAGCGCTGGCCTGATTTGACCAGTTCTTTCACCGTGCCATAGAATTTCCCCCCTGCTTCAATCTCCTGCGCAAAAATAGTTCGGGAGCCTATGTCAGTGCCGATACCACGGAAGAACCATACCTGATTCTCTGCCAACAGGGAAAAAGCGGCGCCGTCAAAACTGTATATGCGAGAGCTGGGTGTTTCCCGGTCAATAATTGATACATACAGTTCCGGTACGCCGTCACTGTCGAGGTCGGCCGAGTCTAGGGCAAGGATCTTACCAGGGTGCGGAATTGTTGTCTCGGCAACCAGCTTCAGTTCGCTTCCTTTCAGATAGGCCCTGATGGTTCGGTTATTAGCGACAAACAGTTCCTGCTCTCTGGAAGTACGGGTGCGCCCAGTTGCTATGCTGCTGAACACCCCTTCCAATGGGGCGCTTGACCAATTGCCTGGTAGCTCTTTTGCGGAAGGTTCCGAACGAATAACATACGGTGTTGCTGTCTTTGCGGGCTTCTCTGCAGCAGCAGGAGAGGGTGGCGCAAGGGGCGCCGCCAGAACAGGTGCCGGTAGAGGTAGCGGCAGGGCAGGTACAACTGGCGGTGCAGCGATTGCTGCAGGCGCTCTCTTTGCTATTTCGGCATCGATCTTCCGTGCCAGGCGACTTACCGCCGGAATGACCTCCTCCTGTCCCTCTCCCTGCTCAAAAACTTTGGTTAATGTGCCATTATCCCTGCTCTTGATGAGAACGTCCAGACTGAACATCTTCCCGAACAGGGCATAACTGCCGATAACCATAAGTTCGGCCTGATCCGGCTTTTCAACGAGTTGCATCAGATCAGGGTTGAGGCGGGAAGCTAGAATCCCCTGAAGTGTCAGTTTGAGCTCCTGGCTGTTGGCTGCGCCGGTGACGGCAAATTCCGCCACATGAATTTTAGGCGGTGAGGCGTGTGTTACTCCTGCAACGGTGAGGAACAGTGCAAATACGGCAACGACGGCTGCAAATGATTTCATGGGAGCTCCTTTACTGATTCAGATCACGTGGTGCAATTATTACCTGATAATCTGTTCGTACGTAACAAAATTTTTGATGAACGTCCGCAGATACGCTGCTCCGGCAGGGCGACCTTCCGGTGTTGCCAGTGGCTGTCTGACGCCTATGGGTGCCATACGATTACTTACGTATAAACTCACATAAGTACGTCATGCCTTTTTGGGGGGACGTGTGGATACGAATCAGGCAAGGCCCTTTATTTTATTGATTTCGGCATCGGAGGCACGCAGGTAGAGCGGCAGAAGTTGTGACGGTTTCAGCAGGCCGCCGAGGCGGAAAGCGTCTAGCGCCAGTAACGTACCGTTGGCGGCACGTGGGGAGTTGAGAGGGTAGGGAGCAAAAACAGCCTGGTCACCCAGTTGTTCTGCGATGAGATCGTGATAGCGCAGAGCTCCGTCACCGACGAAGATAACCGGTCTGCCGGTCGTAGCGGCAATCTGTTCGAGAAGTGCGGCAGGGGGGAGAACGCAATCGGTAATATGCGGGGAGGGGAGGGGGGCCGAACAATCGTAGAGAGCGGCATACACTTCACTCTTGCGGGCATCAAGCAGCGGACAGACCAGCGCCGTTGAAAGAGAAAAGTTCATGGCAAGCAGGGCAAGAGAGGAATACCCTGCACATGGCTTGCCGGTCGCCAGCGCCAGCCCCTGAACCGCTGCTATACCGCCACGTACTCCGGTAAATGAGCCGGGACCGATGGACGCAGCGAAGATGTCAATGTCGTTGAACGACAGGCCCGCTGTTGCCAGAAGGCGCTCAATTTCAGGAACAAGACGGGCAGACAGCGTGCGATTGGTGTTCAGCAGTGATTCTGCGACAACCTGCTCAGCAACGGCGATGGCAACTGTGGCAAAAGATGTGGACGTATCGATGGCAAGGATCTTCATCGTTACCCCGTGCGGGTGACGAAATATCTGATAATATCGTTGTAGAAAGCCAGCACCATGAGGCCTAACAGCAGCACCATCCCGATCTGCTGGGCATATTCGCGGACCTTTTGCGGAACCGGACGGCGGAAAACCAGCTCCATGAGAAAGAACGCAAGATGTCCTCCGTCAAGCACCGGCACCGGAAGGAGATTGAGTACCCCCAGGTTGATCGAAATCAGCGCAATAAAAGCCAGGAAGCTGGCACCGCCCGATTCAGCCATTTTCCCCGCCATATCAGCAATCATGATCGGACCGCCGACACTGTCCATCGGCACAACCCGCTGCGCCATCTTGACCAGCGACATGAAAGTAAGCTCTATTACTTTCCCGGTTTGTTCAGTCCCTTTTACCACAGCTTCAAGAGGACCGAAGTATTCAGTGATAACTTCACCCGCTGATGCCACACCGACGGCATAGCCGTTAACTTTTTCGCCGAACAGGTTCTTTGAAACGCGCGGTTCGGGAGTAATGGTAAAAGATAATGTCTGCACATCGCGCTTCACAGATAAAATCAGCGGTTGCCCATTGCTGGCGGCGACGCCTTCGGCGATTTGATCCCAGCGGTTAACCGGTTTGTTGTTAATGGCGGTGATAACATCGCCTTTTTGTATGCCGGCTTTAGCGGCGGGCTTGTCCTTGAGCGCTTCGCCGATTTTAGTGGTGACCGTCGGCACGCCGACCATGCAGAGTACGATGAAGATAAGCCAGGCAAAGAGCAGGTTGAACACCGGTCCGGCGAGGACTATGCCAATGCGCGCCAGTACTGGTTTGTGAGCAAATGAACAGGTTTTTTCGTCATCGGTCAATTCGCGGAGAGTTTCCAGTGGCAGCTCTTCCGCGGGTAAGTTGTCGACCCCGTCAGCGGTATGCACTTCCCCGCCTTCAATATATCCCCCTTCGCCAAACATTTTGACGTAGCCACCAAGAGGGAAGGCAGAAAGCAGGTACTCGGTGTCGCCGATTTTTTTACCGTACAACTTCGGGCCAAATCCCAGTGAAAATTTTTCCACCCGTACGCCGAAAAATTTGGCCAGCAGGAAATGACCCAGTTCGTGGACAAAAATAAGCGGCCCGAGGGCCAATATAAAATAGAATAATTTACCAAGCACAATCATATCAGTGTCCTATTTCCTTGCAAATTTCTCGGGCGCACTCTCTGCCCCAGAGGTCAGTCTTCAATACTTCTTCAATCGATTGCAGGCTATGGGCAGCGTGAGCAGCCATCGTGCGCTCGATGATTTCGGCAATCTGGGTGAAGCCGATACGGCCTGCCAGAAATTGTGAAACGGCTATTTCATTGGCGGCATTCATGACAGCCGGCATACTCTCACCCGATGAGATAGCTCGATAGGCGAGTTCCAAACAGGGGAATTTTGCCGTGTCGGGGTTAAAGAAAGTGAGCCCGGAAAAGGCCGTCAGATCAAGCGGCTTGACGCCGGTCGCAATTCTTTCCGGATAGGCCAGCGCATACGCTATGGGAGCTTTCATATCCGGCGTCCCGAGTTGAGCGATAACGCAGCCGTCGATGTATTCAACCATTGAGTGAATTATGCTCTGCGGGTGAATGTTGACCTGTATTTTCTCGATGCCGGTGTTAAAAAGCCAGCGGGCCTCAATCACTTCCAGCCCTTTATTCATCATAGTTGCTGAATCAATGGTAATTTTTTTACCCATATTCCAGTTCGGGTGGTTGAGGGCATCCCGCACGGTCACTGTTGACAGCTGTTCGGTGGGGGTGTTCAAAAAAGGTCCGCCCGATGCGGTCAGAATTATTTTGCTGATATCCTTGCTGCGGTGGCCTTCTATCGACTGGAAAATGGCACTATGCTCGCTGTCGACCGGAAAAAGCCGGACTCCGAATTCAGTCACCAGATCCATGAAGAGATGTCCGGCAGTAACCAGGATTTCCTTGTTGGCAAGGGCGATATCCTTGCGGGCGCGGATGGCGGCAGCCGTTGGAATCAGGCCGGCAGCGCCGACAATTGCAGCGACCACCATTTCCGCTTCATCAGCCGTTGCTGCAGCTATCAACCCTTCCACACCACCCAGAATGGTAACGTCAAGACCGCTGCATAACTCTTTCAGGCATGGAACATCGGAGTGAGAGGCAACAACCGCAATTCGGGGAGCAAATCGTTTGATCTGACGTACAAACAGTTCCAGATTTTTTCCGGCGGTTAGGGCTACAACCCGGAATCGGTCCGGATGTGCAGCAACAATTTCAAGGGTACTGACGCCAATTGAGCCGGTAGAGCCAAGAATGGTAATGTTTTTCATCGGTCAGCCTCTGAAAAAGAAGAGCACGTAATAGTAGGTAACCGGTGCGGCAAACAGGATGCTGTCCATGCGATCGAGCACACCGCCATGCCCCGGAATGAGTGTGCCTGAATCCTTGACACCGAAACTGCGCTTCAACAGTGATTCAAAAAGGTCACCAGCCTGCCCGACCATGCCGATGACGAGGGCTGTTGCAACGGCATCTCTGATTGTCAATTGCGGGAAGAAGGTAAACTTTGCCAGCATGGTACCGCCAAGGCTGCCGAACAGGCCGCCGATTGCTCCTTCAATACTTTTTTTCGGGCTTACCAGCGGGTAAAGGCGTCGTTTGCCAAAGGTGCTGCCGATGTAATAGGCGGCTGAGTCATTCGACATGACAATCAGCATGATAACAAACAGCCACTGTATGCCAAAGGGGGTTTGACGGAGCAGAACAAGGTGCATCAGCAGGAACGGAATGTAGAGAAACGCCAGCAGGGCAAACGCAATTTCCCGGGCTGCCGTTTCAATGGCGCGGATTCTGAAAAGGAATAACAGGGTAAAACTGACAAACAGAAGACCGATTGCCGGGACAATAACCTTTTCGTCGCCGGCGAAGGGGATAAAGATCAACGCAGTACCGGCTAACGCAGCCTGCCACTGTTCCATTTTCCGTTCCGGAAGAGCCATCGCATAGAATTCTGTCATAGCGATGACTGAAAGCAGTGCCAATAGGCAGGCGAGCAGGATTGGACCACCCTTTAAAACGATCAGGATGACAATTGGCAGCATAACACCCGCTGAAATCAGGCGTTTAATAGGTCGCCTCGTTCTGTAATCTGATCACCGGTCATCCCGAAACGCCGCTCCCGTGATTGAAAGTCTGCAAGTGCTTTATGCAGCTCATTAATGGTGAAATCCGGCCAGTTTGTATCGGTGAAGTAGAGTTCGGTATAGGCGAGCTGCCAGAGCAGAAAGTTGCTGATGCGCATCTCGCCGCTGGTACGGATAAGAAAATCGGGGTCCGGCAGGTTGCCGGTATCCAGATATTTGTTAAACAGCTCAGTGGTGATATCCACTGGCGACAGTGTGCCGGTTACCGCTTCCTCTGCAAGTCGTGCGGCAGCACGACATAATTCCTGTCTGCCACCGTAAGAGAGCGCAAGTGTCAAAACCATTCCGGTATTTTCTGCGGTCTTTTGGATGGCGCCATCCAGTGTTTCGTTGACGTCGTCCGGCAGCTCTCTGCGATTGCCGATAACGTTGTAACGAATATTCTTGCGCATCATGCGCGCAGTTTCCTGGCGGATATATTTTTTGAGGAGCGTCATAAGTGCCCGTACTTCCAAAGCGGGCCGCGACCAGTTTTCCGAAGAGAACGCAAACAGAGTCAGATATTTGATACCAAGCAGTGATGCCTGTTCAACTACCATTTTGACTGTTTCAGCGCCACGCTGGTGACCGATAATGCGCTTGAGCATGCGCTGCTGAGCCCAGCGGCCGTTGCCATCCATGATTACGGCTAAATGAACCGGAAGTTTATGCGGGTCAAGCGGAGTCATCAGACTTCCATTACCTCTTTCTCTTTATGGGCAACAGCTTCATCCATCCTTGATTCGAAACTTTTTGTAATTTCCTGAATATCTTTTTCGTGTTTTTTTAGTTCGTCTTCAGTAATAGACTTCTCTTTTTCAAGTTTTTTCATTTTATCGATCGCATCCCGGCGGATGTTTCTGATGGCGATCTTGTCGTCTTCAGCTCTTTTTTTGAGACCTTTTACGATATCCTTACGGCGTTCTTCAGTGAGTGGAGGAAGATTCAGGCGAATTGATTTGCCGTCGTTCGATGGAGTCAGGCCGATATTGGCATTCATGATCGCCTTCTCGATAGTCGGAATGATCTTGGCCTCCCACGGTGTGATGGTGATCGTACGCGCTTCGGGCACCGCAAGGGTTGCTACCTGGCTCAGCGACGAGGTGTTGCCGTAATATTCAACGGTTATTGAGTCCAGAATACCGGTAGTTGCCCGTCCGGTACGAATCTTCTGGAATTCGTTCTTCAAAACGCCCAACGTTTTTTCCATATGGATCTTCATGTCATCAAGCACGTTCTTTGGCATGGTTATTCTCCTTGTACGATGGTACCGATCTCTTCACCGCAGATAACTTTTTTAATATTTCCCACTGTTGTCAGGTCAAAAACTATGATTGGCAGATTATTATCCATGCAGAGCGATATAGCAGTGGCATCCATAACCTGCAACCCTTTTTTAAGTACCTCAATATAAGACAGCTTCGAAATTTTAACCGCATCCGGATCTTTTTTAGGATCGGCGGTATAGATACCATCAACTTTAGTTCCCTTAAGGATGACCTGGGCGCTGATTTCCATGGCCCGCAGGCTGGCAGCAGTATCGGTTGTGAAGTACGGGTTTCCGGTGCCGGCGCCGAAAATAACAACCCTTCCTTTCTCAAGGTGGCGCATGGCCCGGCGGCGTATGTACGGCTCGGCGACCTCCTGCATTGCAATAGCTGACTGGACACGGGTTGTAACGCCCTGTTTCTCAAGCGCATCCTGCATAGCAAGAGAGTTGATGACGGTGGCTAACATTCCCATGTGGTCTGCACTCGTGCGATCCATTCCTTTCGATGAGGCCGTCAGACCGCGGAAAATATTGCCGCCCCCTATGACGAGTGCCAGTTGCACACCACTGTCGACAACCTCTTTAATCTCGCCGGCGATAGTGCTCAGTATTTGCGGGTCAATGCCGTAACCCTGGGCACCTGCCAGTGACTCTCCAGAAAGTTTCAAAAGTACCCGGGTGTAGGATTTTCTACCCATGTTATGCCTCCGGAAATTGTTGCTCTGTGAACGGTTTCAACTAATCGCGGGAAAGAATAAAAAAAAGCCGGCCATTTCAGGCCGGCTTCGATGAAAAGATTAAAGGCCGGCAGCTGCCGCCACCTCGGCAGCAAAATCGGATTCCTTCTTTTCCAATCCCTCTCCGAGGGCATACTTGGTGAATCGGGTAATGGTGATGGTCGTGCCGAGTGATTTTCCGATCTCGGCAGTCAATTGCTTGATTGACTTGTCAGTGTCTTTCACAAACTGCTGCTCAAGCAGACATATCTCTGCATAAAACTTGTTGACCTGACCATCAATGATTTTTTCGATAATGTTTTCGGGTTTGCCGGTTTCACGTGCTTTGGCCCGGTAAATATCCTTCTCACGTTCAAGAACGTCGGCATCAACTTCGCCCCGCTGAACATACCGTGGCGAGGCGGCGGCACAATGCATCGCGACATCTTTGACAAAAGCGGCAAAAGCCGGATCTTTTGCTGCTGCGGCGTTATCGCAGGTCGCTTCAACCAGGACGCCTATTTTACCGCCTGCGTGGATGTATGATCCGATTGCGCCGGCACCCGGAACAACATAGCTGCTGAAGCGGCGGATCTGCATGTTTTCACCGATAACGGAAATGGCTTCATTCAACATGGTCTGGATAGTTTTGCTGCTGTCACCGCAATAGGGCTGAGCAAAAAGTTCCTCAACAGATGCCGGGTTTGTCTGCAGAATGTGGTCTGCAATGTCTTTTACAAAGCCCTGGAAGATCTCGTTCTTCGCTACGAAATCAGTTTCACTGTTGATCTCAAGCAGAACGCCTTTGTTGCCTTCTGCGTTTACTGTAGCGGCAACCATACCTTCTGTGGCAGCACGCCCCGCTTTTTTTGAAGCGGCGGCAAGACCTTTTGTGCGCAGGAAGTCTACCGCTTGTTCAAAATTACCTTCTGTTTGCTCAAGAGCCTTTTTGCAATCCAGCATTCCTGCGCCGGTTGATTTTCTTAATTCAGATATCTGTGCAGCTGATACAGCCATTGCTATCCTCCTGTCCTGGATACCAGGAATTGTTTGAAATATGAATTTATTCGGCGACCGCTTCAGCAGCGACTTCTTCTGCTATATACTCTTCTTCAGCTACTTCGTTGTCCTTCTGAAGGGCTGCTCTACGTGACTGTACCCCTTCGAGGATCGCATCGGCCATTTTTGCGGAAAGGAGACGAATAGCGCGAATAGCGTCGTCATTGCCCGGAATGACATAGTCAATCGGATCAGGATCGCAGTTTGTGTCAACAACAGCAACAACAGGAATGCCGAGTTTGTTGGCTTCCTGAACGGCGATCTCTTCATTTTTAGGGTCAATTACGAACATGACGCCGGGGAGTTTGGTCATTGTTTTAATGCCGCCCAGGGTTTTTTGAAGTTTTTCGCGATCGCGGGCAAACTGCAGCGCTTCCTTTTTTGTATACGCTTCGATGGTGCCATCTTCGAACATGGCATCAATTTTTTTGAGACGGTCGATACTCTGTTTAACGGTGGAAAAATTGGTCAACATGCCGCCCAGCCAACGCTGGTTGACATAGTGCATGCCACAGCGGGTAGCTTCATCGGCAACAGAATCCTGGGCCTGTTTTTTGGTGCCGACAAACAGAACGGTGCAGCCATCCTGAGCGGATTCCTTGACGAAGCTGTAGGCAGTTTTGAAGTAGCGCACGGTTTTCTGCAGATCGATGATGTAGATGCCGTTACGTGCCCCGAAAATGTAGGGTTTCATTTTGGGGTTCCAGCGTTTTGTCTGGTGACCGAAGTGGACGCCAGCTTCCAACAGTTCCTTCATGCTGATACTTGACATAGTGATTCTCCTTTGGTTTTTCCTCCGCCCCGCCGAATCCCCGACATCTAACTGCTTTAGGGACACCACCGGATCTACCGAGGCGTGTGAATTGAATAGCGGGATTTTATAGCACAGGGAACTCGGCAAAATCAAGGAAAATTACGATGTTCACCAATATAGCACGTCTATCGGACAAGCTTCGACACACCGTCCACAGGAGGTACAGCGATCAGGTCGAAGAATTACGGCATTTTTATGAAACCGGTCTGTTTCCAGGGTAATTATTTTTTCCGGGCAGGCGGCGACACAGCGGCCGCAACCGCTGCAGCGTGCGGAATCGACCTTCGGGACGTCTGTAAGGTCTGACTTCAGAGCCCCAGATCCATCTGCTTCCATGTAAACCCTGGTTTAGTCTGCTTGCGGTTAAAGGGGTAATAGCGGGGGCATTTGGCAACGACGGCATTTCCCGCCTGTTTGCAGGTGCGGCGGCAGGAGGTGCAGAGTTTGTTTGCGGTCGGGCGATGTGATTGTGTATTCTTCTTGATTTTCATAACTGGAACTCAAAGACTTTTTTACAGGGATACGAGGGATGAAAGGGATAAAATCTTTAACAACAAGGGCCTGAAAGACGTTTCCTCTTGCAATCAAAAAATATCCCGGTTTTGCTGTTATCCCTTGTATCCCCGTTATCCCTGTTAAATTAGAATAGATTTTGCGCTGTTTGTATAAAATAATTTGCAACTAAACAGCTATTCCACAAATCTGACCCAGCCGAATTCATCCTTCAGTTTACCTGTCTGAATGCCGGTCAACGTATCATACAGTCGCTGCGTAACTTCTCCCACCTTGCCGCCGGTGAGCTGCAGAACTTCATCCTTGTAGCAGAGCTTTCCGACCGGGGTGATGACCGCAGCAGTGCCGCTGCCGAAGGCCTCAGTTACTTTGCCGGCGCGGATATCGGCCATCAGATCGTTCACGTCGATTGGCCGTTCCTCGACCGTAAACCCGAGGGTCGGAGCCAGCTTCAATACCGAGTCGCGGGTTACGCCTGACAGGATCGAACCGGAGAGCGGGGCGGTGACGATATGTGTGCCGTAGGCAAAGAACATATTCATGGCGCCGACTTCTTCGATGTAGCGCCGTTCCCGACCGTCGAGCCAGAGAACCTGATCGTAGCCCTTTTCCTTGGCTTCAAGTCCTGCTTTGAGCGAACTTGCATAGTTGCCGCCGGTCTTGGCCTCGCCTGTTCCACCCGGCACTGCCCGGACGTAATGATCTTCCACCATGATATTGATCGGGTTGAATCCGGCGGCGTAATAGGCGCCGACCGGGGAGAGGATGACGAAGAAATAAAAATGGTTTGAAGGATGAACCCCCAGAAACGGTTCCACGGCAATCATGGCCGGACGGATGTAGAGCGACGTACCCGCGGCGGTCGGAATCCACTCCTGCTCCAGCGCCACCAGCTTGTTTATGCCGTCAAGAAACAGCTCTTCCGGCACTGCCGGCATGCAGATGCGGTCTCCGGACTGGTTGAAGCGGCGCGCGTTCATCTCCGGACGGAACAGGGCCACGCGGCCGTCAGCCCATTTATAAGCTTTGAGGCCTTCAAAAATCTCCTGGGCATAATGAAAAACCGAGCAGGAAGGGTCAAGCATGAAGGGAGCATACGGTTCGATGCGGGCGTCACACCACCCCTGATTCTCTTTCCACTCAACGACCAGCATCCGGTCGGTAAAATGTTTGCCGAAGCCGAGCTGTGACTGGTCGGCGATTTTGGTTTTCATTTTATCTGCGGGGAGTGGAACGATTTTAATATCCATGATTATGCCTCCGGTATTCGATAAAGCTGACGATTACTTACCATAAACAGCAAGTTGCGGCAAGTTGAAAATCCCCATTGACAAAGTGGTGACAATCTGTTTTAGTGCCGCCACAATCATTCGTAACTATTTAAAATAACTGAATTATTTTAGTTTTGCTAAATAAATTTATTGAGGAGAATTACAACATGGAAAAATACCGGTTTCGAAAAGTCATGGCGGCCAACCGGGGTGAAATTGCCATCCGAATCTTCCGTGCCTGTACGGAGCTGGGCATCGGTACGGTGGCGCTCTACTCGGAAGAGGACAAACTTTCCCTGCATCGCTACAAGGCTGACGAAGCATATCTCATCGGCAAGGGGAAGTCGCCGATCGATGCCTATCTCGGGATTGATGAAATAATTGCGTTGGCGCTCAAGGCTGATGTTGACGCAATTCACCCCGGATATGGTTTTCTGGCTGAGAATGCCGAATTCGCCGAAGAGTGCCGGGTCAATGGCATAACGTTTATTGGTCCATCAGCCGAAATGATGCGCGCACTGGGGGACAAGGTCTCCGGCAGAAGAGCTGCCATCGCCGCCGGAGTAAATGTCGTACCCGGAACGGAAAACCCGATTGAAAAAGAAGAAGATGCGTTGATCTTTGCCAAGGAACATGGCTATCCGATTATTATCAAGGCGTCTGCGGGTGGTGGTGGCCGCGGCATGCGTGTGGCCAACAACAAGAAAGAGCTGCTTGAAGGACTGGTTGCGGCAAGCAGCGAGGCAAAAGCTTCATTCGGCAACGCCGAGGTCTTTCTGGAGCGCTACCTGTCACATCCGAAACATATTGAAGTCCAGGTGCTGGGTGACAACTACGGCAATCTGGTGCACTTTTTCGACCGCGATTGCTCCGTGCAGCGGCGTCATCAGAAAGTGGTCGAATTTGCTCCCTCTCTCTCGTTGACCCAGTCTCAGCGGGAGGAACTCTGTACGGCGGCATTAAAAATAGCCGGGCATGTCAAATACCGTAATGCCGGAACCATCGAATTCCTTGTGGATCAGGAAGGGAAGCACTACTTCATCGAGATGAACCCCCGTATCCAGGTGGAGCATACCGTCACCGAAATGATTACCGGCCGCAACCTGGTGCAGAATCAGATACTGGTTGCCTGCGGCCATAAACTCTCCGATCCCGAGATCAATATTCCGTCGCAGAGTGCCATCGATATGCGCGGCTATGCCATTCAGTGCCGAATCACCACTGAAGATCCGGCCAACAATTTTTCACCCGATTTCGGCACACTGACCACCTACCGTTCCGCTGCCGGTTGCGGCATCCGTCTGGATGCAGGTAATGCTTTTACCGGCGCCAAGATTACCCCCCATTATGATTCACTGCTGGTCAAGGTCAGCTCCTGGGGGCTTTCCTTTTCGGATGCCTCAAATATCATGAATCGCGCCCTGCAGGAGTTTCGGGTTCGCGGGGTCAAGACCAATATCGGTTTTCTTGAAAACGTCATCACGCATCCGGTCTTCCAGAAAGGTCAGTGCGACACCTCGTTTATTGAAAAGCACCCGGAGCTGCTCCGCTTCAGGGAAAAGCTGGACCGTGCCAGCAAAGTACTCAACTTCCTTGGCGACGTGATCGTCAACGGTTCACCCGGTGTGGCGAAGCCGCTCAAATCGGCTGAACTGATCGAGGCCCGTGTTCCCTATGTCGATACCGCCAGGCCGCGCCCGTCCGGCAGCAAGGACCTGTTCATGCAGCTCGGCGCTGAAGGGCTCTCCAGGTGGATTCTTGAACAGAAGAAGCTGCTGATCACCGATACCACCATGCGCGATGCCCACCAATCGAACCTGGCAACCAGGGTCCGCAGCTATGATCTGCTCAAAATCGCCGAACCGACCTCATACCTCGGAGCTGATCTGTTTTCGCTGGAGTGCTGGGGCGGAGCAACATTTGACGTTTCAATGCGTTTTTTGCGGGAAGACCCCTGGCAGCGCCTCCACAAGCTGTCGGAACTGATTCCCAATGTTCTGTTCCAGATGCTGCTGCGCGGTTCTAATGCGGTCGGCTACACCAATTATCCGGACAATGTCGTGCAGAGATTTGTTGAAGAGGCTGCCGATTCCGGTGTCGATATCTTCCGCGTTTTTGACTCGCTCAACTGGACAACCGGTATGAAGGTCGCGATGGATGCGGTGCGTAAATCGGGGAAAATCTGTGAAGCGGCCATCTGCTATACCGGTGATATTACTGATCCGAAACGGGATAAATATCCGCTTGAATACTACGTCACCATGGCAAAAGAGCTGGAGAAGATGGGCGCACATATTCTGGCAATCAAGGATATGGCGGGTCTCTTGAAGCCGCTCGCCGCCTATAAACTGGTCAAGGCGCTGAAAGAAAATGTCGGCATTCCGATTCATCTGCATACCCATGACACCTCTTCGAACGGCAGCGCCATGCTGCTGAAAGCCAGTGAAGCGGGCGTGGATATTGTGGATGCCGCTCTCTCATCTCTCTCCGGCCTGACTGCCCAGCCGAACCTGAACGCGCTGGTTGCAACGCTGGAAGGGACCGATCGCGATCCGCTTGTCAACGCGCCGGGACTGCAGAAACTGGCAAACTATTGGGAGACGGTGCGGGATTATTATTCCCCGTTCGAGTCCGGTCTCAAAAGCGGCACTGCCGAAGTGTACCACCACGAAATTCCGGGCGGCCAGTATTCCAACTACAAGCCGCAGGTTGCCGGCCTGGGGCTGATCGAGCGTTGGGATGACTGCAAGGAGATGTACCATAAGGTCAACATGATGTTCGGCGATATCGTCAAGGTAACCCCTTCATCCAAAGTCGTCGGCGACATGTCGATGTTCCTCGTCAAGAATAATCTTGAGCCGGAGGATGTCTTTACCACCAAAGAGGATCTGGCCTTCCCCGAGTCTGTTGTCGGTATGTTCAAGGGGATGCTTGGTCAGCCGTATCAGGGATGGCCGCAGGAGCTGCAGAAGATAGTCCTGAAAGGTGAACAGCCGATTACCTGTCGCCCGGGTGAGTTGCTTGAGCCGGTTGATTTTGAAGAGGAAAAGCTGAAGCTGGAAGAAAAGCTGGGGCACCGGGTTGATGACCGTGCGCTGCTTTCTGCGATACTCTATCCGAATGTCTTTCCGGAATTCGATCGCCATCGCCAGCAGTATTCCGACACTTCGGTCTTTCCGACGCCGATTTTCTTCTACGGTCTTGAACCGGGCCAGGAAACCTCGCTGGACCTTGAACCGGGCAAGACGTTAATCATCAAACTCAATGCGGTCGGCAAAGTTCAGAGTGACGGCACCCGAGCGGTCTATTTCGAGTTGAACGGCAATAACCGTTCGGTTGTTATCCGTGACCGGTCGGTTCAAAGTGACCAGGCGGTCCGGGTGAAGGCCGAAAAGGGTAATTCCTGTCACATTGCGGCACCGATGCCGGGCAAAGTGCTGAAAGTTAACGTCAAGGCCGGTGACACGATCAAAGCCGGGGATGTCCTGATGGTTACCGAGGCGATGAAGATGGAGACCAACATCAAGGCCAGGGCTGATGGTGCGGTGGCTGAAGTGATGTTTAAAGAGGGTGAAACTGTTGAGAAGGAAGATCTGGTTATCGTGGTAACGGAATAGTCGCTGCATGAATATATGAACGCGTAATGCCCCGCCTCTTTTGGACGCGGGGCATTTTTATTTCTACATTTTAAGCTGATAGGCTGTATTAAAAAATTAATTAGCCTCGGGATTACTACGATTACCCGGATTTAAACGTCTGTCAGCTTTAATCCAGAGTAATCCGGAAGTAATCCTGAAGCTGAAACTGGTTTTGAATCAGAGGAGTTGATCCGATATGTCAGAGCCCCGTTGACATACCGGAAAATCGGGTGTATGCCGTTTAATGCGCCCACGAACTCCAACGATTGACGCATTAAATGTAATTCCAAAACACGGATGGGCAGGAATTTGCCATGATCGAACAAAAGTCAATTGTTGAAGCCGATGTCGCTGAATCCGGGGCGTTACTCCGAAAACTGATTGACCTGATTGGTGAAGTCATTGTCGGACAGGGTTATCTGGTTGAGCGGATTCTGGTCGCCCTGCTGGCTAATGGTCATATCCTGATCGAAGGTGTGCCGGGACTTGCCAAGACTACGGTGGTCAAGACTCTGGCCGGGTTGATCGATGCCAGCTTTCGGCGTATCCAGTTTACCCCCGATCTGCTTCCCGCAGACCTGGTCGGCACCCAGATCTACAACCCTCATGAAGGCTGCTTTTCCACACGGAAAGGGCCGATATTTGCCAACATCGTGCTGGCTGATGAAGTGAATCGTGCCCCTGCAAAAGTCCATAGCGCCCTCCTTGAAGCCATGGAAGAGCGTCAGGTGACTATCGGCGAAACCACCTATCAGCTTGATGCCCTGTTCATGGTGCTTGCCACGCAGAATCCGATCGAACAGGAGGGTACGTATCCACTGCCCGAGGCCCAGATGGACCGCTTTATGATGAAACTCACCGTCGGGTATCCGACGTGGGACCAGGAACGGGAGATCATTCGCCGTTCTGCGCGCGTTACCACCGGGGAGACGGTTACTCCGGTCGTTCATCCGGAGGATCTCCTGAAGGTTCGCCGCTGTGTGGACGGTATCTTTATGGACGAAAAAATTGAGCAGTACATTCTCGATATCGTTTTCGCCACGCGGGAACCGGCACGCTGCGGTCTGGACAATCTTGCGCACTACATCGAATTTGGCGCTTCTCCCCGGGCGAGCATTTATCTTGCTGTCGCCTCGCGGGCGCTCGCCTTCATACGGGGGCGGGGCTATGTTGTCCCCCAGGATATCAAGGATCTCGCCCCGGATGTTCTCCGCCACCGGATCATCACCACCTATGAGGCCGACATTGATGGCATGAATACCGACCGTCTGATTGCCGAATTTCTCGCCCATGTCCGGGTGCCATGAACTCCGCATCCGCACATCGGCAGAGCGGCAACAGCCGGGAATCTGTTCCGCAGACGGTCAGAGGGCTGCAGATAAGGGCCTCAAGGCTGACGACCGGCATTTTTGCCGGAGAATACCTCAGTGCGTTTCGCGGCCGCGGGATTGAATTCGAAGAAGTCAGGGAATATCAACCGGGAGATGACATCAGGACAATTGACTGGAATGTCACCGCCCGGCTCGATCGCCCCTACGTCAAGCGCTTTGTGGAAGAGCGGGAATTAACGCTCATGATCCTGCTTGATCGTTCCCCGTCCATGCAGTTCGGTACCAGGCGGACCACGAAACTGCAGACGGGCGTTGAAGCCGCATCGCTGCTTGCCTTTGCCGCACTCCGTTCCAATGACAAGATTGGATTGATGACCTATACTGACCGGGTTGAAACCTTCCTTCCCGTCGCGAAGGGAAAGCGTCATGTCATGCGCATGGTTCATCAGGCGCTCTCCACCCCATGTGGCGGGGGCGGAGCCGGTCTGGAGGCGGCTCTGCTGCAGCTTGGTACGGTGCTGAAAGGGCGGGCGCTGCTGTTTGTCGTCTCCGACTTTCATGACCCGATTCCGCTGCTGCCGCTGGCTCAAGCGGCACTTCGCCACGATGTCGTTGCCGTGGCGGTCAGCGACCCTGCCGAGGAGGAGCTGCCAGCGGCCGGGTTGATCAATCTGGTTGACCCGGAAACCGGCAGCGAATGCCTGGTGGATTCTGCTGACGACGCACTGCGTGATCGCTACCGTCGGCTGGCCGCAGGCCGTCACGGGCAGATCCGGCAGCAGCTTGCTGCTGCCGGTGCGGAGATACTCACTCTGAATACATCGATAGCGCCGCTCCATCCGCTGATCCGCTTTTTCCGCAATCGTTCCCGGCAGAGGAGAGGCTAACATGGTGAAGTTGGCGGCCAACATGCTTCTGATAACGACATGTCTCGCTTTGCCACTGGTGAGTCTCGCCGCGGTCAACTCAGATCCAGTCATCCGCACTCTCCGGGGACCAATGCCCCCCTCAGGAGTCCCCCCTTTTGTCGTTACGGCTGCGCTTCTGCTCTGCACATGCTCCATTATCTGGTTTCGACGACGAAAAACCGTGCGGGCATCAGTTGTACCTGATGCGCCCGGTTCCCCGGTTTCGCCGTATGCTTTGGTGGCACAGCTGCAGGAGGAAGCCCGCCGGCAGCAGTGCCACCCTGCTGAAATAGTTGAGCGGCTCATGCCGATACTACGCAGTCATCTTGCCGCAAAGAGCGGAACTTCAGCAGAGCATCGCACCAGCCAGGAGTTGCTTGCAGGGTTGCAGCGTACGGGTGAAGCAGATGTTCTGCTGCAAGCATCCCGGCTGCTCCGTTTATGTGACAGTGTCAGGTTCGGAGGGCTTGCGCCGACATTTGACCAGGCAGAGTGGGCGCTTCAGGAAACGTTGCTGCTTCTTCAAGAGCGCAGCGAAAAACGGCCATGACTTTCCATGATCCGGCTGTATTGCTGTTGGTAATCCCGACGCTGCTTCTGTCCGGATATGCATGGCGCAAAAAGTCACACAGCCAAATTATTTTCCCTGCACTTTCCCTTTTCGCCGAAATCCCCCCAACTATCCGAAGCCGTTGTGCCGCCTCGCTTCCCGGAGTACGGATCCTGGCGATTATGCTTGTTGTGATTGCTCTGGCCCGGCCCCAGCTGCAGCTTCGTGAAGCGACGGCCACCAGTCGGGGCATTGATCTGCTGCTGGCACTGGATGTTTCTACCAGTATGCTGGCGGTGGATCGTGCCGTTTCGGCCAATGATCGCTCCCGCTTCAAGATCGCCAGAAAGGTCACCCGTGACTTTATTTCCCGTCGCAGCGGCGACCGCATCGGCATGATCGCTTTTGCCGCGCGCCCCTATCCGGTTGCACCGCTGACTCTGGATCACCAGTGGCTGAACGGTGTCCTTGATCAGCTTGAAATCGGGGGCATCGAAGACGGCACCGCTCTGGGAGACGGATTACTTGCGGCCGTCAACCGTCTGCGCGCTTCTCCTGCGAAAAGCCGTGCTATTGTGCTTGTTACTGACGGCAGGAACAACGCCGGGAGTGTGCAGCCGCTGGTTGCCGCTCAGGCGGCACACACTCTGGGAATACGGGTGCATACGGTCGGCATCGGCGGTCAGGGAGCGGCGGCATTTCCTGTTGAAGATCCGTTGGGCGGTGTTACCTACCGGCAGGTTACCGCCGATCTGGACGAAGCAACGTTACGCGGGATTGCCCGCACAACCGGCGGTCAATTTTATCGGGCTACGGACGGCGCCGCACTCCGGAAGGTCTTTGCGGAAATAGATCTGCTGGAACGTCGTCCCATCGAAGAGAAGGTCAGCATCAGTTATCGCGAACTGTTTCCCCCGGTTCTTCTTGCCGCGCTGCTGCTGCTGACTGTCGATACCATTCTCCGGACCACGTGGCTGCGGAGGAACCCATAAAATGAACTTCGCCGCTCCGGAATACCTCTGGCTGATCCCGTTGCTTCTGCTCCCGGCCATACTACTCACGGTCAGGGCTTCACTGAAGCGGAGGCAGGCCCTCGACCTCTTTGCCGATCCTCATCTCGCAGCCCAGGTGATCCACCCTCCTGCGCGCTCCTGGCGCATCGCTGCAACCATCTGCGGTATGGCCGCACTGCTCTGCATGGTCTTCGCCCTGATGCGCCCCCAATGGGGTGTTGTCTCCGAAGAACAGGCCAGTTCTGGGCTTGATATCGTCATTGCGCTTGATGTTTCACGGAGCATGTTGGCCGATGACCTCCGGCCAAACCGCCTCGCCGTAGCGAAGTCGGCAATCGGCAGGCTTCTGGATTTGCAATCAGGAAACCGGATCGGGGTCATTGCCTTTTCCGGAACCGCCGTTACCGTCTGTCCGTTAACGGCGGATTACGCAATCGTCCGGCAGATTGTCAACGAACTGACTCCTGATTCTCTGCCGCGTGGCGGGAGCAGTGTCTCTGCGGCGCTGCGGGAGGCCCGGCGCGCCTTCCGTGGAGCCAAAAGCGGCGGGCAAGTGTTGATGTTGGTGAGTGACGGCGAGGACCATGATGGCGACATTGCCCCGGCAGTGGCGCAGGCAAAGGGGGCCGGAATAGTGGTTATGGCGGCTCTCGCGGGGAGTGAAGATGGCGGCTTGATGCCGCTTCCGGGCGGCGGGTTTGTCAAGGACCGGAACGGCGCGGTTGTGAAGAGTCGAGCTTCCCGGGCGGTCATGGCCGCCATTGATCCCGCAGTCGTTTCCCTCGGTCCGGACGGTGCCGGCCTTGAGCTGCTGCTGCAGCGTGCCCGTGCAGCAGGCTCTGCCTCTGAGCGCAGAGAACAGCGCACACGGCCCGTTGAGCGCTTTCAGCTGCCGCTGGCCGCTGCCCTGCTGTTACTCTGTCTTTCGACCGTTTTCGGGAGAGGGGTGAACGGATGAAGCGCATTGCTGTGCCGCTGATATACGTCGTTGCTCTGCTTCTGCTGATATGGTCAGTCAGCTCCGATTTGTCATACTGGCGGCTGCAGAGCGGATATGCGGCCTTTCAGCGGGGAGATCTGGACGGCGCATTTTCCGCGTGGTCATCAGCAGGTAATCAACAGGAAGCGGTCTATAACCGTGCGGTTATTCAAGCCCGAAAAGGTCGGGGTGATTCGGCAGCGCAGCTGTTCATCGAGTCTGCTGCAGGTACTGATCCTGCCATTCGCCAACGCTCACTCTACAATCACGGCACCCTTCTCCTGCAGCAGGGGATGGGCGTTATGGCGGTTAATCAGGAAAAGGCCCGTGAATCCTTCGCGTTAGCGGATATACAGCTCAGCGCTGCCGTTACCCTCGATCCCCGCGACAGTGATGCGCTGCATAATGCCGAGGTTGCCCGCGACTCGCTCGCACAGGTAAATGCCCTGATTGCCGCAAAACGGGGAGACCAGAAGAAGGTACCGGAACAGCCTGAAACGGCGAAAAAAAGCGCAGAGAAGGGGAAACAGACGGATAAACCGGGCAAAGCGGGAGCGGAGACCGACAGCGGAGAAGGGAAGGGGAAGGCACGCTCAGCCCCCGAATTATCCCGAAGCGATGCAGAACGGCTCCTGAACGATGCCCGGGGCCGGGAAGCTCTCCGCTCGGCGACGGCTGCGCGGACAAAGACGGGTGCCGTTTCGCCTCCGGAAAAGGAGTGGTGAAGTCATGAGAATATTCCGGTGCCGCTCTGTTGCTACATTGTCATTTAAACGGCAATTGAACCGCAAAGGCGCGAAGAACGCGAAGGAAAACAGTAAGATATACGAAATAGACGCACACCCAACAGGTGCTAACAGGATTGTGGTTAACCCTATGATTTCTTTGCGGACTTCGCTTAATAGCGCCTACTTTTTGGTGCGACTTTGCGGTAAAGAACTTCTTTTGCAGGGATTAATATTTCTCTCTGTTCTGTTGCTTTCCACTGCAGACGCATTAGCAGGCGTTGCGGATCCTCACCCCAAGCTATCCCTCTCACTCTCTCTCGGAAAAAATGAAGCGTATCCGGGGGAGTCGGTGCCGGTGACGGTAACCCTGCGGATCAACGACGCAACGGTACGCAATATCGGGTATCCGCGTCTTGCCGCTCCCGACGGAAAAACCATCGTGTTTGCCCCGCCGTTTCAGGAGAGTGAGGTCAGCGACCCGGGCGTTATCCTGCAGCGCTTCACCGGGCAGATCAGCGGTGTAAAGCTGGGTACGCTTGTCGTCGGGCCTGCCCGCCTTGACTGTGAGGTTATGAAATCAGCCGCAGGAAGTGCCGCGTTCTTCGGCGGTCAGGAACCGGAAGCGGTGCAATTGACTTCCGCAGCGGCAACCTTTGTTGTCCAGTCACTGCCCGCCTCCGGCAAACCGGATCATTTTTCCGGGGCAGTTGGCGTCTTCTCTCTGTCCGTCACATCGCTCCCTGCTCACATAGCGCCCGGTGAGCCGCTGACCGTAACGACAACAATTCGCGGTGACGGTTTACTGGTGGGCGCTGCATGTCCAAACATTACCGGCTCTGACCTGCAGAGTTTCCCGGTTCAGGCGACGCGTAGCGCTTCGCAGATTGTCTGCGAACAGGCAGTTGTGCCGAACATAGAAATGCAATTTCCTCCGGTTGTCTGGAGTTTTTTTGATCCCCAAAAACGGCAGTATCGAGTTCTTTCGGCGGATATCGACAGTCGGGTTGTTTCCCGTCCACCAGATCCTCAATCTGCTGCAGCGTCATCCACCACGCCAGATGCTGCTGCATCCAGCCAGAAGATGTTGGCTAGTTCCGATCATTTGCTGATGATACTGGTCGCCGTTTTCGGACTTATTGTTGTGGTAGCATTCGTCGTACGAAAGCGAAAAAAACCGGCTTCGGAAGCAGTGTTACCGAATGATTTAAGCGAGGTAAAAAGGATAATGCTGGCTGCCGAGGAGGCCGCTTTAAACAAGGATGTCGAATTATTTTACAATATTGCTTTTGAGGCAGTCCTGTGTGTCGAAAAAACATACGATCGACATCCTGATACAGGAGAGAACGACAAGCGTGAAAAAAGGCTTGTTTTGAATAAAAGTAGCCATGCATGGCATATTGCCAACGAAATTGGAGTGTTAACCGCTACGTGTGATAAGGTTCGCTATGGCGGGATTCTGCCTGATGTAGGAGACATGGTGGCGGATTATGAACGGCTCAAGCAGGTTTGTGGTTATTAGTGTGTGTTGGCCGCTCAGATTTTAATCCATGAAAAGCAGTTCTTTTTGTTGTTTTTAGGTTTAAGTAAACCATTGTATAGTCCTACGGAAACGCTGTTTGTCGAATAAGTTTACATCTGGCCGACTAAAGATGTTGGTTAGCTTATAACTGCCTGTAATATAATATTTTTTATTGTTTGGCACGCACTGTGCTTTTGGTTAAGATCATTCGCACATCCTATTTACTTGCGTCCACCGTTGACCAGACAAAAAAGAACGAGGAGGTAACAAACAATGAAGAAAATTTCAAAACTTGTTGTAACTGCAGTGGTGAGCGTTTTGGCTCTCATTGCGGGGAATTCGGTGGTCGGGGCCACTACCATTAATCGCTACGACTTTCAGACGTCTTTTTCCGGAGGGTCGGTCGTCAGCGATACTTTTACCGGTTCTGCTACCGGAATGGGCAGTTTCGTAGTCAGGTACGCGGGTGGGAGTACCTATGCTGCGTCAGGTCTCCTTGTCGATTATGAAATTAATCAGGAAGATGCTGGACTATGGTATGACGAATTTGGTGCAACGTTCGGCGTTGCCGGTGCTCTCTCCTGGGAGATTGATGAACCGAAATTGGGTTTGGGTTATGGGGATATATTGGCCAACTTTGCTGCCATGTCTCTTGATAACACCAATAGCATTCCGGCTGGTTCGGACCCCTTCGATTATGGTTATACTGATGCTTTAGGCGCTAGTATTCTTGGCGATGAAATTCTCGGTGACGATGTTGCCATGGCGCTCATGTGGACAAACTTCAGCGTTGCTGCCGGTATGCATCGCGATATAACCTTCACCGTTGGCACTGATCGAACGGGTGCGGGTTTTATGCTTGGCCAGTTTGACAACTATGATCAGAGTGCCGCAATTTATTTCTCTTCAACCTTTCAAGATGTCAATGACAACGGTGTTCCTGCCGTCCCGGAACCTTCCACGATCCTGCTGCTTGGTGCAGGGCTTTTCGGAATGGGATTCTACGGTCGTCGTCGCAGCAAAAAGTAGCAATAGCTGTTGTAAGCTAATAATGTCTGAATGATCAATAGTAGTGGAGAGCACGGGAATAACCCGTCTCTCCACGGTCCGTTATCACATATACAAGGGAGGCTTAGTATGAGAATTGGACGTTGGTTTGGAAATATGTTCCTCATCGTTGCCGCAGTGGCTCTTCTGCCCATGGCGGCATTTGCTGCAGCACCGGTAGTAAAGACAGTCCCCTGGGTCGCCAGCAACCCGCTGATCCCGCATGACGCCTACGCCGGTAAGCAGGTGACCCTGAAAGGCACCACTGATATGGCGAGCGGTGCCAAATACCATTGGGATTTTGGCGACTTGTCAGCACCTACTGCTGATGCAAATGTTACTAACAATTACGTCCTTGAGGCGAAACACACTTATGCCGGCGCGGTTGGCACCGTCTACACCGCCACCCTGACGGTCACGAATATCGCAACCAACGAGAGCGCCAGTAAGAATTATTTTGTGAAAATGCAAGAAAAAACTCTGGGAGTTGAGTCAAACATAGCCATCGACGAAGGCTTGTGGTACCTGCATAAGACTCAGAATCGGTCTATTGCTGGTTGTTCCGAATGCGGTAGCTGGTCAGGGTATCAAAGTATAGTCCCGGCCAACGTGAATGCTTTTGAGGTTAATGGACACCGTGAAAACGGTGCGGCGAGCAACCCCTATACTGAAACTGTATCTCGTGGCATGCGCTACCTCTTTACGCAACTTGCCTCAAGGGCGATCTCTGCCCAGAACGATCCGGTCAACGGCGGCACCTACGATCCGGACGTTAACGGTAACGGTTTCGGTATATATAACACGCAATATCCTGAAGGATATCAGGCAGGCATGTTCCTTGATGCCATCGTTGCCAGCGGCACACCCGACGCACTTGCCCCCACAGGTCCTGCCAATGTTGTCGGACGTAAATACATTGATATCGTCCAGGACATGGTTGACAGCATCAGCTATTGCCAATATGACTATGGAGTTAACGGCGGCTCTTGGATTTATAGCTGCAACAATGGCAATGACAATTCAATTTCGCAATGGATGGCTATCGGTCTCCTGGGGGCTAAATCCTTTGGCGCTACTCTGCCGATGAAACCAAGTGTAGCTAAGCCCAATGTGGTCGTGGAGTGGAACAAGGCCTGGCTCAAATATTCTCAGAATAGCGCCGGTTACTTCGGGTACACGAACTACAATTACATATGGGGTCCCTATGCGGTAACACCCTCCGGCATGGTACAGCTGGTGCTGGATGGTATCGGTCGCGGCACGTCACCGGCAGCAGGTCCCAGTTGGGAAAAAGCTGAGACATTCTTGCGGGAAAACTGGGACAATACTGGCGGTGCGTATTACGCCATCAAGGATTACTACTATGGCCTGTTCTCCTTCACCAAAGCCATGCTACTGCACGATCCGGACGGTAACGGCCAACCGAACCCGATTACCTGCCTGCACTCTTCAAATGCGGGCACTACCAAGCCGGATATTGACTGGTATGCAGCAGAAGTTGGCAAGGTTGACAGCTGCAGTGGCGGTCTCCCGACATCAAACGGCGTTGCACGTACACTTATCAACACCCAGGCCGCCGCAGGTAACTGGTCAGGCCACAATTATACCAGTGAGCAGTATACTTATGAAACCGCCTGGGCAATCATGATGCTCAATCGTACCGTGTTTGATTCGGGTGTGCCGGTTGCTGTTGCCACTGCTACTCCGAACCCGGTCGTAAACGGCCAGCTTGTTACCCTGAGCGGAGCCGGGTCGTTTCATCAGGATGCCGCAAAGGCAATTGATTCCTGGCAGTGGGATTTCGATAATGATGGCGTCTTTGATGCTACCGGTCCCGTCGTTACAACGACCTTCCCGGCACTCGGCAGCTATCCGGTAAAACTGCGGGTAACTGACAACGGCTCACCGGAAGGTTCCGCCGAGACTATCATTACGATTCTGGTAAACATCCCGCCACTGACTCCAACGGCAAACGCCGGTGGCCAGTATTCGTTCTGCGAAAACCGCAAACCATGGTATCTGAATGGTGCGGCTTCGGTTAACCCAGATGATGGACAGTCTGAATTTGGTTTACCTGGCGATTTCATCAAGTCATACGCTTGGGATCTTGATGGCAATGGTACCTACGGTGATGTGAATGGTGCCAATCCGGATGTGACTGCATTCTTCACCACTGCAGGATTTGGCAACTATCTTGTACAGCTTAAAGTGACTGACAACACTGCTATCTCGTTCCCATCCAGTGGTAAGCCTGATCTGTTCAGCACCGATACCGCTCAGGTATCCGTGAAAGCAGCAACTGATCTGGCCTGTGTTTCCTGTGTCAGCAATCTGGCAGCCCGCCCCAAAGGCGGCAAGGTAGGCCTTACCTGGTCCAAGAAACCTACTGCAGTCAGTTATAATGTGTATCGCGGCACGACCACAGGCGGACCGTACGCCAAGATTGGTACCGTAACGCAGCCAGCAATATCGCTCGTCTCTTATTTTGACGGTGCCGTAGTCAATGGCACGACCTACTTCTATGTTGTTAAAGAGGTAGCTGCGAACAGCGCCGAATATTGCCAGTCGAATCAGGCACAGGCAAAACCGACCCTGTAGTCGGACCCTCTCAATAATATTTTGTAATGGGCCCGTCAAAATTGACGGGCCCTCTTTTTAGGGAGCTGATATGTGGAATAAATTTCTATTCATCTTTCTGGCTTTTACAATCCCTTTGGTTGTTTTTGCTGCCGATTCAGCAGGTTACAGGGTTGCTGGTATTGTCAGGCAAGGCGAAGTCTGGAGCTTTGCTATCATAGAAGCTCCGGACGGTACAAGCCGGGTATTCAGTAATGGTGATGTCATTGCGAACGAAGGCACTATCGTGGGTGTGACTGATACGGGAATACTGGTAGAAAACAACGGAATCCGCCGTCTACTTATTCTGCAGGGGGGGCGTTATACAACGTCAACAACAAAAACAACCCCTGGAGAGACAATGAATCTTTCCAGAGAACTCCTCCGTACCGAAATGCGCTCCAGCCTTGAAGCCGTTACGAACAAAAAACGCACATCGGGTAACCTTCAGCCTACATCTGCTGAAACAAATGAGCTGCTGGGGATTCCCTCACAGGCCAAAATTACCAGCATTAATGGTAAAACGATAAACAATGCCGGAGATGTAATTGCTGCCGTTCAAGCGGAACTGGACCTGGGCGGCGGGCTATTACGGATTTTTGTTGATGGCATTGAAGGGGTTTCACATATGTATGTTCTTCTTCGTGACGAGCAGGTGCCGCAATAATTGAAGTTTTATTCCAAGGGAGTTCCATTATGAATCCTGATCGTATTGTTAGCATGGCCAGCGCATTTTATGATTCCTGTGTCCTTTTTACCGCATCTGATCTGGGCCTTTTTGCAAAACTTGCCGAAATCGGTCCGTCTGATAGTACCACATTGGCATCGGTTCTGCGCCTGGATGAACGGGGAGCGCGCTTGCTCCTTGATGCCTGCGTTGCCTTGGATCTGTTGAATAAAGACGGGAACATCTACGCAAATACGGCGGAAAGTGCGATATTTCTGGTTCCTGGTTCTCCCGGTGATCTGTCCGGCGCTATCCGCTACAACCGTGATGTTTATCCCGCCTGGGGCAAATTAAAAACGCTGGTGCAGAGCGGTGCGCCGGTTGAGAAACCGGAATTCCACCTTGGACTTGATCCGGAGCGGACGCGAACGTTTGTACTCTCCATGCATTACCGGGCACTTGCTATTGGCCGTGCCGTTCTTGGTGAGCTTGATCTTGCCGGGTGCCGCACACTCCTTGATGTCGGCGGTGGTCCCGGTACCTACTCGGTGCTTATTGCCCGGGCGAACCCCGACCTTGCTTGTACCGTGTTGGATCTGCCCGACGTCGTGGCGGTTGCTGATGAACTAATCAGTCAGCAGGGGAGTGCAGGGCGGGTGAAGACGCTTGCCGGAGACTATCGAACCGTGGAATTCCCGGGTGGCAATGATGTCATCAATTTCTTTGGCATGTTTCATCAGGAATCTCCGGAGAGTATCCGTGCGCTGTTGAAGAAAGCGTATGACGCCCTCAACCCGGGTGGTATCGTCAATGTAATGGACATGATGACCGACTGTACCCATACGAAACCGAAATTCAGCGCTCTCTTTGCCGTCAATATGGCCCTTACGACAGAAAATGGCTGGGTGTTCGCGGATTCGGAATTGATTGAATGGATGCAGGAGGCCGGTTTCGTTGATTGCAGCGTAAAGCCGTTGCCGCCACCAATGCCCCACAGCTTTGCTACAGCCAGAAAAAAGCGTTAGTCACGTGCTGTATCGTACTATAATTTCCTGGACCCGCGTATTGTTGCAACGCTATGACCTCTATGAGAATGATATTGGGAGTTGCAACTGATAAAAAAGAAGTTGCGCAAGAAAAAATTCTAATATATTAAGTTCCACACTGTTAAATAATCCGACAGAAAACCACAGCTCGAAAGGAGAATCCATGAAAATGGCCAGAGTCCTCAGCGGTTCGCTCATCCTCATTGTAACGGTTTTTTGCATCAACAGTCTTGCTATCGAGGCACCACCATCTCCTGCGCCGGTATTTATACCCGGAGTGGAGGGACAATCCGAGAGGATTCCACCTATCGAAAAACTGGGGAATGGTGAATTTCGTCTTGGAGAAATAGTTGTCAATAAAGTGGAACGTGCCATCACTTTTCCTGCTCAGGTCAATATGGACAGAGGCATGTTGGAATACCTGATCGTGCATAACAAGGGTAAGACCCATGAGAGCCTGCTTCGGACGCTCATTGATCCATATAATCTTCAGATCGCTTTTATGCTGCTCGGTTTTGAAGGGACTGATCAGCGACTGGCAATGCAGGGAGACCCGGCACCACCGAAGGGAGAGCGAATCCAGATTTACATCACTGCTGCTGATGGCACAAAATCCATCACTATCCCCGCTGAACAGTGGCTGATTAACAAGATTGGCGAGGATGTGAAAGATGTGAAAACCATGAGCTGGGTATTCAGCGGTTCATATGTTGATGATGGCCGCTTTATGTCAAGTGAAACCGGTTCAATTGCTGCTATCTGGCACGATCCGGTTGCCATGATTGATAATGCCTCCCCCGGCGGGGAAAGCAACAGGATCTGGTTCGTAAAACAAGGGACAGTACCGCCGGTCGGCACGCCAGTGAAAGTCACCATAAAACCTGCTAAATAAATAGATCTGGAGGGTCATATGAAAAAACTGATTCCGTTGTTGATTGCTGTTCTTGTTAGTTCTCTGCCATGTGGTTCGCTCGCTGCTGAAAAGATTGTGGCAAAATCCAAACCTGACATTTCTCTGAGGCTGGAGGTTGAAAATGCCATCGGTAAAGGGCTCACCTGGCTGGCTGCCAATCAACAGTCAGGAGGAAATTGGGCTCAGGCAGAATATCCCGCAGTTACTGCTCTGGCGCTCACCGCATTCCAGGGAGACCCGTCAGGATTCTACAAACGGAAATTTGAGAAGAATATCAAGGGTGGATACGACTATCTGGTAAAGTATGTTAAACCTGACGGCAGCATTTATGGCAAGGATCTTAAAAATTATAATACAGCCATTTCCATGATGGCGTTTCTGGTAGCAAATAACACTGCATATGAGCCGATCCTTAAAAATGGACGGAAGTACCTGATCAGCCAACAGGATGATTTCGGCGAAAAAGGGATGGGGGATCATCCGCTTGATGGTGGTGTCGGCTATGGCGGCACTTACAAAAACTCTGACATGAACAACACCACGTCTGCGTTGGAAGCGCTTCATTATACCCGCTACCTGAAAAGTGATGTGGCAAACGATCCGGACGCCAAAGATCTGAACTGGAAGGCAGCAGCTCAGTTTATCAGCAGGTCCCAAAACCTGAAAGCGACCAATGACCAGAAGTGGGCCAGTGATGACGCCGAAAACAAAGGGGGCTTTGTCTATTTTCCTGAAAACAGCAAGGCTGGCGAGACGAAACTTGCCGATGGCAAGGTGGCATTCCGCTCGTATGGAAGCGCAAGCAATAATGGACTGCTCAGCTATATGTATGCTCAGGTGGATAAGAGTGACCCACGGGTAAAGGCGGTGACCGAATGGCTTGGCCGCAACTACTCATTGACCGAGAACCCGGGTATGGGACAGGCCGGACTTTTCTATTACTACCTTACCATGGCCAAGGCGCTGAGTATTTCCGGTGTTGACACCATGACCACAAAGGATGGAAAAAAAATCAACTGGCGCCAGGATCTGACGAAAATGCTCCTTGATCTCCAGAGTGCCGACGGTTCCTGGGTTAACCAGCAGAGCGGACGTTACTGGGAGAAAGATCCAAACCTGATCACATCATACGCTACCATAACTCTTGAAATTCTGTATCGGGGACTGTAACCATCTTGCTTTTCACCATTTCCGGAGGATTGTATGCCGACAATCCAGCAAAACTTTACCGTCAGCTATTCATATCCGGTGATTTTTACCCGGGAAGTGTTCGATCCCGACAATCCTGACCTGGCTGAGACGCTCCGTTTGAGCGGTCGCTCTCGAAATAGGGCGCTGGTGGTGATTGACAGCGAAGTGTTGCGCACTACACCCGACCTGCTGCAGAAGATCAGCCGGTATGGTGAGCGCCATGCATCATTGCTTGAGTTTGTCGTACAGCCCTTTTCTGTCCGGGGTGGGGAAACCTGCAAACATGAACCGTTTGAAGTAGAGCAGATTCAGGCGCTCGTGGAGCGGTACAAAATATGCCGCCATTCGTTTATTATCGCTATCGGCGGAGGCGCTGTGCTGGATGCTGCCGGTTATGCCGCCGCCACGTCACACCGTGGGGTGCGCTTGATCCGCCTCCCTACCACGGTCCTCTCCCAGAATGATGCCGGTGTCGGGGTAAAAAACGGGGTAAACGCTTTTGGTCGAAAGAATTTTCTCGGCACTTTTGCTCCGCCGTTTGCGGTTATAAATGACAGTGCCTTTCTGGCCACCTTGACGGAACGTGACCTGCGTGCCGGTATCGCAGAAGCGATCAAAGTAGCACTGATAAGGGATCGGCATTTCTTTGACTCTATGTACGCAGCTCGAGCAGAGTTGGCCCGTTTTGCACCGAGGGTTATGGAATCGATGATCTTTCGCTGTGCGGAGATGCATCTTGAACATATCGCCACCGGCGGTGATCCATTCGAGTGTGGTTCTTCGCGGCCGCTTGATTTTGGCCACTGGTCCGCTCATAAACTGGAAGAATTGTCGGCTGGTGAACTCAAGCATGGCGAGGCCGTTGCTATCGGTATCGCCCTTGATTCGATGTATTCCTACCAGACTGGGCTGCTGGGTGATCTGGACCTGCGCCGCATCCTCACGCTGCTTGACGATGTTGGTTTCACCCTGTATCATCCCGCTCTTTCCTGGCTTGATGTGACCAGAGCGCTGGCTGATTTTCAGGAGCATCTGGGTGGTGAACTTTCTATTCCCCTGCTGACGGCAATCGGCATGAAAACTGAGGCTCACGTAATTGATGTTGCGCTGATGCAGCGTTGCGTTTCCAAACTGTCGGAGAGGGAAGAGCGAAAAAAAACGATGAACGGTATGAACACGGTTACTGTCGGTACTTGTGAACGTAAGCAAAATATGCCATGAAAACAGGTACAGTGTTGTTGGCATTGTTGCTATGTGCGGTGACTGTCTGCGCCTCTGACATCGTAAGATTTGAGAGCGGCATGATGTTTGATCACCAGGAGCACAAGCGTGAAGTGGGGATGTGTTCGTATTGTCACGAAAGCACTCCCGGAAAAATTTCCGGTTTTGGCAAAGAGTGGGCGCACAAAACCTGCATCGGCTGCCATAAAGATTTCAGGGAAGGTCCTGTGATGTGCGCCGGTTGTCACAAACAGACAAACAGGAAAGACTGATTCTCACAGGAGAACTGACATGTCACCACCATACCAAACCATGGATGCCATGGAAATTCTGGAGCTGTACTTCGTTGAAAACCGCGCCCGGCTTCTTGATATCGCCTCGTTCCTCGACCGGATTGACCGCTATGAAGGGGCCGAAACCGCCCGCGCAGATTTCCGCTATACTGCGTTTCAGAACGCCGTCGATCTGCTCAAAAGCGGTGCGGCGGGCCGTACGGCGGCCATCCAGACCATCTTCAGTGATCCGACGACAGAACCTCTGGAATCGGCAGTCGGGCTGAAGGCTTTCGGTGCCTGGAAAGGGGAAACGCGATGAAGGCGATTGATCCCCACATCCATATGGTGTCCCGTACGACTGATGATTATCTGCAGCTTGCCATCGCAGGTATTCACACCGTCGCTGAACCTGCCTTCTGGGCCGGCTTTGACCGCACTTCTGCCGACAGTTTCCGTGATTATTTTCAAACTCTGACGGTAACTGAACCGGCTCGGGCCGCCAGATTCGGCATCAAACATTTCTGCTGGATCGGCATGAATGCCAAGGAAGCGGAAAATCTTGCCATGACCGAAGATGTGCTTGCGCTCATGCCCGAGTTTCTTGACGCACCGACTGCTCTTGGTATTGGCGAAATAGGGCTGAACAAGAACAGCCGCAACGAAATTAAAACATTGGAGCTGCAGTTGGATCTTGCCGTTCGTCGTAATGAAATGATCCTGATTCATACTCCGCACCTGGAGGACAAGCTGAAGGGGACACGCATCATCATGGAGATGATCCTCTCTGAACCTCGCATCGATCCTGCCCGGGTGCTGATCGACCACGCCGAGGAGCATACCATCAAGGAGATCAAGGACAACGGTTTCTGGTTTGGTCTGACCCTGTATCCGCACTCGAAAGGGAGCCCGGAGCGTGCCATAGATGTTGTTGAACTCTACGGTACCGAGCGGCTGTGCATCAACTCCTCTGCCGATTGGAGCGTCAGTGATCCCTTGTCGATACTCAAGTGTGCCAATGAAATGAGGCGGCGGGGTCATTCGGAAGCGGCTGTTGCCAAAGTATTTTACGACAATCCAAAGTCGTTTCTCAGCCAATGTCCAAAATTTCAGGCCGGATGATCACCTACTGCACCAATATCCACCCTGGTGAGAGCTGGGGAGATACGTTCAAAAACCTGCAAACATACATTCCGCCCGTTGCTGCTGCGGTTTCCCCCGCAGCGCCGTTCCCCATCGGCCTGCGTCTTTCCGGCCGAGCGTCTCTGGAGATCGATGAAAGCGCGTCTGCCGAATTTTCAGAATGGCTTCAGCGTACCAACACCTTTGTACCGACACTTAATGGTTTCCCCCACGGTTCATTTCACCGGTCGGCAGTAAAAGAAAATGTCTATCTCCCTGACTGGCGTGACGGTGAGCGGGTTGCGTACACCGTGCGGCTGGCAAACTTGCTTGACTCTTGGCTTCCGGAGGGCGTTCACGGCTCTATTTCGACGGTGCCGGTCGGCATTAAACCCGGCTTCAGAGATGAGAGCGCTGCTGTTCGTACCAATCTGATGCTCGTGCTGGAACAGCTTGACCGGCTCCGCCAGAAAAGCGGAAAAACGATTCTGCTGGCCCTTGAGCCTGAGCCGGGATGCCTCCTGGAAACGACGTACGAGGTTGTGGAATTTTTTGACCGTATGTCTTTTCCTGATGAATTGCGCCGGGGAATCGGCATCTGTTTTGATTGCTGCCACCAGGCGGTCGAATTTGAGACGCCGTCCAATTCCCTGAGACTGTTGGCTGATGCGGAGATTGCCGTCGCCAAACTGCAGGTATCGTCGGCTCTTCGGGTCAAAAATCCTAATCGGGCGCTCATGGAAAAATTTTGTGAGCCCTGTTATCTGCATCAGGTTGTTATCCGCGATGCGGCGGGTGTGCTCAGTCGCTACAATGATCTTCCCGACGCTCTGCGGGAACACCGTGCCGGAAACGGCGATGAATGGCGTATCCATTTCCATGTGCCGATCTTTATTGATCGTTTGGAGCCGTTCGAATCAACCGGATATTTCATTAAAGAAACGCTGCCGCATATAGACGCGAATGTTCTTCTTGAAGTGGAGACCTATACCTGGGAAGTACTGCCGCCTGAACTCCGCATGGCAAGCGTGACGCAGTCGATAATCCGTGAAATTCAATGGCTGAAGGCGGAACGAAATGAAACGAACCGTTGTTCTTAACGTTGTCGGACTTACCCGCTCGCTGATCAGTGCCAGAACTCCGCATCTGCAGGCGCTCCTTGCCGGGAGTGCCGATATTGCGGCGCTCACACCGGCGGTTACCTGCTCCATGCAGAGCACCTATCTGACCGGAAAACTCCCTGCAGAGCATGGCATCGTCGGCAATGGCTGGTATTCCCGGGATCTTGGTGAGGTGCTGTTCTGGCGGCAGTCCAACCAACTTGTGCAATCTGAAAAGATCTGGCAGGCAGCCAGGAGGCGCAATCCGGACTTCACGTGTGCCAACAGTTTCTGGTGGTTCAATATGAACACCGATGTTGATTGGGCGGTAACGCCACGTCCGCTCTACTGTGCCGACGGCAGAAAACTACCCGACTGCTACAGTATTCCGCCCCAGCTCAGGGATGACTTTAACCGTGAGTTCGGCCAGTTTCCGCTGTTTCAATTCTGGGGGCCCGCGACATCAATCGCTTCCAGTCAATGGATCGGTAAATCGGCAATGGCGCTGGAGGAACGCTACCAGCCGACGCTGCAACTGGTTTATCTGCCGCACCTCGATTACATACTGCAGAAAGTCGGCCCGGATGGTGACATTGGCGCCGACCTCACCCAGATCGACGATCTCTGCGGCACGCTGCTGGCGTACTTTCGTGAGCGGGGCTGCCGGGTTATCGTGCTCTCGGAATACGGTATAACCCCGGTAACAGAACCGCTTCATCCGAACAGAATACTGCGCGATGCCGGCTATCTTTCCCTCAAAATCGATCTGGGGCGGGAGTATCTTGATCCGGGTGCGAGCCGCGCTTTTGCCGTGTCAGACCACCAGATAGCCCATGTCTATGTACGGCAGCAGCGTGATCTTGCGGCTGTCGAAGCGCTTTTTGCCGCAGTTCCGGGTATTGAACAGGTGCTGGATGACGAGGGAAAGCGGGCGTACGGACTCAATCATGAACGATCCGGAGATCTGGTGCTTGTAGCCGGAAAAGAGAGCTGGTTTACCTATTATTACTGGAATGACGATCAGCGGGCGCCCGATTATGCCAGAACCGTAAACATCCATGCAAAGCCGGGCTACGACCCGTGTGAGCTCTTTCTTGACCCGCAGATCAGTTTACCAAAGGTGAAGATCGGCTGGACCCTGGCCAAAAAACTCCTCGGCTTCAGATATATGATGGATGTGATCCCGCTGGATGCCTCTCTGGTCAAGGGCTCACATGGCAGAATTACTGATGCTGCTGCATCCGGTCCGCTTTTTATGACGTCAGAACCAAAGCTTCTGCAAGGTAACGGCTTAGCGGCAGACCAGGTGTTTGACACAATCCTCGCCCATGTTTTTTCCGACTGACGATCTCTCATGACTACCCTGAAAACGTATATAGAACTCTGCAGAATCAGTAACCTGCCAACGGTCTGGAGCAATGTCCTTGCCGCAGTCATCTTGTCCGGAGAACCGTTTTCGTGGGGAGCTTTTTCCACCCTGGCGCTCTCACTGTCACTGTTTTATTCTGCAGGGATGGCGCTTAACGATATCTTCGATGCCGCTATTGACCGGATACAGAGGCCTGGCCGACCCATCCCTTCCGGAAGGATTACTCCGCTTGCAGCATACCTGCTTACCGGTGGCCTGTTCGTCGCCGCGTTTGCTCTCCTTTTTGCGTTCTCCCATAGATCAGCTGTTTTTGCCGGGTTCGTTCTGCTTGTACTGATCATCCTCTATGACCGGTATCACAAGGGTCATCCCTCCAGTGTGCTGTTGATGGCCGCTTGCAGAGCCATGGTCTATGTCGTATCCGGTTACGCCCTGGCCGGGAAGATCAGCGGAGCAGTGCTGACCGTCGCCTTGATCCAGTTTGGCTATATCGTCTGCATCAGTGTAACGGCACGGTACGAGAACCACCGCTCCACCCCATTCACCTTCCCGGTCATTCCGCTGATGCTGGCAGGCATCTGCCTTGTCGACGGCATCTTCCTGGCGGCGGTAACGTCCCCGTTCTGGCTTGCAGCCGGGGTATGCGGCATGCTGCTTACTCTGATGGGACAGCGTTTTGTGCGCGGCGATTAATACCAATTCCAGATCAAAGCCCCATCTTCGTTGGTTCGTCTTCGGCTTCTCAGCATACTGTTTGTATGCCTTCGTCGCCTCGATCCTCTCCGCCTTGATGGCATCTTTGATTTGAAATTGGAATAAGCCGGTTTTCCCGTTACATTTTCCAACGCAGATACATCTCCTCGACTTTATCCCTCGCCCATGGTGTGCGCCGGAGGAATTTCAGGCTGGACGAAATACTTGGTTCATGGGTGAAACAGCGAATATCAATGGTTTTGGCCATCTCCTCCCAGCCAAATTGACTCACCAATTCGGATAGTATTGTTTTCAAGGTTATGCCGTGCAGTGGATCGCTGCTGTTTTGAACGGTCATCAGTATCGCTCCTTCAGGTATGCTCATAACAATCAACCTAAACCGGAAGTTCAATAACACGGAGACACGGAGAACACTGAGAAGTCAAAGGCATAAGATCCAAAAAACACCTTTTGGGTGAGTCATTCCGCCTCATATATTAATCTGTTGCTCTTCAATTTTATCCGTGTTCTCTGTGTCTCCGTGGTTCAAATGCTATTTATAGGATCAACCAATCAGCTATGCTACGTAGCCGTCAGCGACTGGTACAGGTGAAGGTGTTCAGCCACTTCAGCCTGCGGTGAAAATGACGTGCGAATAAATTCTTCGGCGTGTCGGCCGAGATTTGCTCTGAGTTCAGTATTTTCGAACAGGCTGGCAACATTCTCTAAAAAAGATGTTTCATCGTTATACAGCAGACCGGTTTCGCCATGGCGGATAAGCGCCCGGTTGCCCGGTATATCGCTCGCCAGTACCGGTCGCCCCAGAGCCATAGCCTCCAGCAGGGTGTTTGACATCGATTCGGAGTGGGAACAATTGAGCACGACATCAGCGCGGACGTAGAGGGCGCCCATCTGCTCGCGGGGGATCTCGCCGAGCCACACAGCGTTTGGTGTGTCACTGAGCAGGATGCGAATAGTGGCGGCATAATCCTGATCAATGATACCACCTGCAATTACTAATGTAAGGGCAGGCAGTTGGCTGGCCAGAGGCTTCAGCGTCATCAGGGGGAATTCAATCTGCTTGACCGGCCTGAATGCGGCAGGCAGCAGCAGAACAAAGGAACCTTCTGCAATGCCGAAGTTTTCTGCTGCAGCAACAGTAAGTTTTTCAACGCTTTGGGCGATTACGGTGATTTTTTTTGCCGTCTGCGGAAAGCTGCGGACTAATTCTGCAGCCTCGCTATTATGGAAACAGATAACAGCCCCGGCGTCTCCAAGGGCCCGAACCGTATCCGGATGGTCGCGCAATTGCGCATTATGCACGTCGCTGCCGGTGATTGTCAGTACAAAAGGTATGGAAAAACGTTCTGCCAGGCGTCTGGTGAGTCCGCCGCAGTAGTGGGCATGGAAGCCGTGGATCAACTGGGGGGCGAAGGGGATAAGCTGCCGCTCCATTTCTGTCGCGGAAAAAACATCCGCCGGGAGAACGAGCACCTCTGCTCCGGCTTGGTGAAGCAGGTAACTGATGCGGGAAACGGTGGTAATGTTGCCCCGCCGTGGACCGATGGAATACGGAGAAATTAAGGCGATACGCATGCTGCGCAGTATGAATGCATCAGGCATAAGAGGCAAGCAACTAAATTGATGGTGCTATTGTTTTTGACTCGCTCAGGTGTCTGACGTATAATCCGCACCCCGACCGGTTGCCACTGTCGTCTTCCGCTCACACTAATTGCTTTACAAGGATCATAGATGCAATTTTTTATCGACCCCTATTTTCCCGATTCCATAAATGCTGTTGGCGATGCCGGAATGGCCGGTTTTGATGAAAAGAGGCCACTGTACCTTTCCGGCTGCAAAAATTTTCTGGCGAAGTATCGTGAAGATATCAAACAGCTTCATCAGAATGGCGCCAGTGGCGCTGATGTTACGCATCTCCTCAGCGACATGATGGATGAATTGCACAATAAATTGTTTCTTTCCATTATTATTGATCTTGGTGGTGGCGATGAAATGCTTGAGCATATCTCGCTGATTGCGGTAGGCGGCTATGGGCGGGGTGAACTGAATCCTTATTCGGATATTGATATCATGTTTCTGCATGATGGCGTCCTTTCGTCCGCAACGGTCGAAGATATTGCCCAGAAATTACTCTATTTTCTCTGGGACATGCGCCTTGACGTCGGTTATTCGGTGCGCATGATCATCGACTGCGTTGAAATGGCGGCGGCCGATGGCACGGTCAAGACGGCGCTGATGGATGCCCGTTTTCTCTCCGGCAGCCGGTTGTTGTTTACCACTCTCACCAAGGTCATTTTCAGCCAGATTCTGCCAAAGTCGAGCGACTCCTTTATCAAAGAAAAAATTGCGGATATGAAAATCCGTCGTGAAAAGTACGGCTCAACGGTGTATCTGCTGGAACCGAATCTGAAAGAGGGAGAGGGGGGACTTCGTGATCTGCAGACCGCTATCTGGGTCTCTCGCGTCAAGTACAAATTTACCGAAATGCGGGAGCTGATCATCAAGGGGATCATGAACGATGAGGAACTGGAAAGCTATCATGCCGCGCTTGACTACCTCTGGCGCATCCGGAACGAGCTGCATTATTTCAACGGACGCAAAAATGATCAGTTAACCTTCGATGCCCAGGTGCATCTGGCCGGCTTTCTGGGGTATTCGGACAGCGACAGAGTGCTGGCGGTGGAAGATTTCATGAGGGATTATTATCGTCAGGGTAACAAGGTGGAACATTTTGCCTCTAGTCTGATTTCCCGCTGCATCTGGCGTGATGAAGGTGCTTTGAAGATATTGGGTTATTTCGTCCGGAGGCCGGTCGGTGATGGCTGTTTTGTTATCAAAGGTGAATTGACTGTCCCGGACGAAACGGTTGTTGAGGGAACCCCGGAAGTCATGATGAAATTTTTTGAGTACTCCCAGAAACACGGGGTCACACTCAACGTTCGGGTCAAGGGGCTTATCAGGAAAAATCTGGCCCTGATTAACGACAAATTCCGTCGCAGTCGCGAGGTAAACCAGTCTTTCCTGAATATTTTACGTTCACCAAAGGGAGTTGCCGACACGCTGCGACTGATGCACCATCTGGAGTTCCTGAACCGCTATCTCCCCGAGCTTGAGCATATTTACTGCAAGGTTCAGCATGACCTGTATCATATCTATACCGTAGATATTCACACGCTTTTTGCCGTAGAACAGGCGGAAAAAATGCTGAACGGAGAATTCCGGGAAGCGATGCCGATCCCCTGCCGGATTGCCTCAGAGATTGGCAAGCCGGAGCTGCTTATTTTATCGGTACTGTTTCATGATATCGGCAAAGGTTCGGGAGGGGGGCATGCCGAAAAGGGCGCCGCAATGATTCCGACGATTGCACGGCGGATGGGGCTTTCTCGTGAGGATAGTGAGCGACTGGAGTTTCTGGTGCGGCAGCATCTGCTGTTTGCTCATATTTCACAGCGCCGGGATCTCAATGACGAAAAAATGATTGCCCAGTTTGCCCGTCAGATGGAAACCAGTGAAAATCTCAAAATGCTCTATCTGCTCTCGGTTGCGGATGTCCGTGCTGTTGGAACGGATGTCTGGACGGCCTGGAAAGCCTCACTTTTTCAGGAGCTGTTTGAAAAAGCCTTTGCGATTCTCGATCGCGGCGGATTTCAGCAGGAAGCCAGCAGTGAGCGGGTAACCTCCATGATCAAAAAAGTCACCGACATATTGGAAAACGATTTCCCTGTCGCGGAGACACGACGTGAGCTGAAAGCTATGCCGGTGCGATTGCTCCTCTCCACTCCAGCTCCGCTGATTGCGGAGCAAGTTCGTCTGTTGCTTGGCCTGGAACAATCCGATATCTTGCTGCGCCTTACACATCGGCCGGAGAGTGGTTATTCCGAATATACCATCTGTGCGCATGATATGCCGGGGATGTTCTCGCGGATCACCGGAGTTATGGCTGCCAACGGCATAAATATTCTGGGAGCCCAGATTAACACTAGCAAAAACGGTAAAGTGCTGGATGTTCTGCAGGTAAATTCTCCTCAGGGGACTCTGATCACCGATACGGCCCGTTGGCAAAAAATTGAGAAGGATATGCGCCAGGTTATTCATGGCGAAGTACAGATTGCAACTCTAGTAGCGAAACGGAAGCGTCCGACCCTCCTGACGGCGCGCCCTGCGCCACGTTTTGCAACCAGAGTTGATGTCGATAATGACGTGTCGGAAGAGTATACCGTCATCGATATCCTGACGCATGACAAGGTCGGGTTATTGTATCTGATTACCAGTACTCTTGCTGAGATGGGTCTGTATATCGGCGTCTCGAAAATTTCCACCAAAGTTGACCAGGTGGCCGATGTTTTTTATGTGCAGGATATTTTCGGCCACAAAATAACTGTTCCTGAAAAGCTGAGTGAAATTTGCAGCAGACTTATGACTGCGATCGATGAGTGGGTGTAATAACGGGTCAAGGTAGGGCCGCGATCTGTGACCCGCCCTGTTTTTGCGGAGTGATTTTTGGAAGAGTTTATTAAAATTGTGCTGCAATCGGGAAAAACCGCTCTGGAATTGGCGCTGTATGTGTTGCTGCCGGTGCTGGTGATCATGATGGCGATGATGAAGGTCGTGGAGGCTCGCGGGGTGCTGGCGCTGATTGCACGGCTCGTTCAGCCTCTGCTGCGGGTTTTCGGTGTTCCAGGCGCCGGAGCATTTGCCATCATGCAACTGCTCTTTGTCAGCTTCGCAGCGCCGCTGGCCACTTTGGCGATCATGGAAAAGGATGGCACCTCCAGGCGACGGATCGCTGCGACCTTGGCCATGGTCTTTACCATGTCCCAAGCAAATGTGGTCTTTCCGCTGGTGGCGGTAGGCCTGAATCTTGGTGTGGTCCTGTTGACTTCGCTTGCGGGCGGCTTGGCTGCGGCAGCTCTGACCTACTACCTGTTTGCCCGTTCAACGGGAGATGAAGAACTGCCTGCCGATGAGTTTGTCCACGTCAAAGAAAAAGAGCGTAAAAGTACGACCCTCAACCTGATGATTGTTGGCGGCCAGGAGGCCGTTCAGGTTATCCTCTCCGCCATCCCCATCCTGATCCTGGCGATCTTTCTGGTGAACTGTCTCAAGAACACCGGTGCCATTGCGCTGGTTGAAACGGCACTGTCGCCACTGTTTGCCCTGATCGGTTTCCCGGCCGTTGCTGTATTACCGTTGGCCACCAAATATCTGGCCGGCGGCACCGCTATGATGGGAGTCACCCTCAATTTACTGAAGGAGGGGGCAATAACCACGCTGGAACTTAACCGTATGGCTGGTTTTCTTACCAATCCCTGTGATCTGGTCGGGGTAGCGGTGTTAATTTCGGCAGGTGCCCGTTCTGCTTCAGTGGTGAGACCGGCGATAGCCGGAGCAATAGTCGGGATCGTAATTCGCGGAGTGCTGCATATGATGATATTCTGAGTTCGGAGCATCTGCTTGAACAACTATCTCGACCTCTTCATATCATATCTTGTCGTGGAAAAAGGGCTCTCAAGCAACACCCGGAGCGCCTATAGCCGCGATCTTGTCCGGTATCTGGATTTTCTCGAAAAATCGGAACGGCAGAAACCATCCGATGTTTGTTCGGCGGATATTGCCGCCTTTATGGCCGTCCTGCAGAACCTGGCTATTGGCGCGCGTAGTCGTGCCCGTTGCCTGTCCGCTATCCGCATGTTCCACAAATTTCTGATGATCGAGAACTACGCTGACAGTAACCCAGCCACGATCATCGAAGCGCCGCGCACGCTCCACAAGCTGCCGCAGTTTCTGGACGGCCGCGAGGTTGATGCCCTGTTTGCCGCCTGTGTCGGTGAACGTGGCGAGAATATGCGTGACCGCGCGATGTTGGAGCTTCTCTATGCAACCGGTCTGCGGGTTTCCGAGTTGGTCAATCTGAAGCTGCGTGAAGTCAATCTTGATTCCGGTTATCTGATGACAATCGGCAAAGGCAACAAGGAACGACTGGTGCCGATCGGGGATTCGGCAAAAATTCATGTCGCTGCTTATCTTGCGGCGGAGCGATGTAAGCTTGACCCGTTGCGGCAGAATAAATTCTTTTTTCTTTCCCGTCTTGGCGGCCCAATGAGTCGTCAGGCGTTCTGGAATATCATCAAGAAACGGGCGCTTCTGGCGGCCATTCGGAAGAATATCTCACCACACACCCTGCGGCACTCTTTCGCCACCCATCTGCTCGAAAACGGCGCTGATCTCCGCAGTGTGCAGATTATGCTGGGGCATGCCGATCTCTCCAGCACGCAGATTTATACTCATGTTACCAGAGAGCGGCTGAAACGCCTGCACCAGCAGATTCATCCACGCGGTTAGGCAGCTTGAGCCTGCCAACAGTGTTATCGCAGTTTTGTTGACACATTTCAGTAATCAGATTAGACTTCTTCGCTGGTATATATTCTGAAATCAAACCATCTTTTGGCGTAAGTATCTATGGCTGAATTACCTGGCAGCAAGCAGGAACTGAATACACTGACAAAGCTAAGTCGGTTCGGATCGAATCTGCTTGATTCCCTGATCAAGAAGTTTTCCAATCCCGAAACGTCCCGACGCAACAGGTTTATTCTCCTTATTACGACCGCTTTATTGCTGACATTTACGATACTTCCCCGTCAGAATACCTCTACGCTTTCCTATAAAATCGGTGATATTGCCTCATCAGATATTCGTGTATCCCAGGATATGCTTGTTGAAGCCAAGGCTTTAACGGAACAGCGTCGCAAAGATGCCGCCAACAACGCTCCGGTGGTGTATAACCTGAGTGATCAACTTGCAGGCGCCCTTCATGACAAATTGCAGCAGGCTCTCATAATTGTGCGTTCTGCCGGTGATGAAAATGCCAGGAAGAATGTTTCCCAGTTGCGCGCGGAGCTTGCGCCGCTGCTTGATACCGATGTGAGTGATGCTGAAATCATGGCGTTGACTCGTATTACCTCTGACAAGCTTTTTCTGGCAAACGCCGCTGAATTGCTTGGTGCGTTATTTCAGCGAAAGATTGTTCTGGATGCCAACGTTTTTCAGACGGATATCCGGCGTGGCCTTGAAATTTCAGATAACAATGGCCACAAGATTGGCGGCGGTGATTTTTCGACAAATTTTATTGATATTGATAATGCGCGCCGCATAGTCAGTCGCTGGAGTTTTAAAGGAGTCGGGAACTCTTCGGATAATTCCCACATTGCGTCAGTGATTGCCAAAATCATGCTGCCAAATCTCTTTTATAACCGGGAGGCCTCGGAAGTGCGTTCCCGTAGCGCTATGGAAACAGTGCGACCGGTGCTTTTAAAGCTGCAAAAAGGTGAAATGATTGTGCGGGTAGGAGAACGGATTACTTCCGAACAGGCCCAGAAGCTTGACGCCATATTTGGCGACCATAGTAGCGGTAATTGGGTTTTCAAGGCTCTGGGGACGTGTACACTCATAATAGTGCTGTTTTATTTCCCGTATCGATTCGCCTGTAAGAATATTCGAAAATTCAATCCGACCAATAAAGATGTCCTGATTATTTCTCTACTGATTACCATCAGTTTTATCTGCTTCAAGACCGCTCTTCTCATCACCCATAACATTGGTGCCGTGTTCCCCTCGGTCGACTCATCAAATTATTTTTATCTGTTTCCGTTTGCAGCCGGAGCGATGATTGTCCGGATTTTTATCAACTCCGAAGTTGCCCTGGTCTATTGTGCCATTCTGGCCCCGCTGCTTGGGATCATGTTTGAAAACAACATGTTGGTAATTATTTATTCGCTGCTGGGGGGGATTGTCGGCGCTCATGGCGTTCGTCACTGCACCAGTCGCAGTACGATCTACACTGCCGGTATCAAGGTTTCGATTGTCAATCTGGCTCTGGCGCTGTCGTTTCAGACGTTGACGAATGCTATTTTTACCATGCAGACGTTGTATGTTGCCTTCTTTGCCCTGCTCAGCGGATTTATCTGCGCCGGTTTTGTCTCGAGCTTCATTCCGCTTGTTGAAACGCTCTTTCAATACACCACAGATATTAAGCTGCTGGAGCTTGCAAATCTTAACTCTCCGGTTCTTCGGGAACTCATGATGAAGGCCCCCGGCACCTATCACCATAGCATTGTTGTCGGAAATCTGGTGGAAGCAGCAGCCGAATCGATTGGCGCAAATCCGCTCCTCGCACGTGTTTCGGCCTATTACCACGACATCGGCAAGGCGGCAAAGCCGCTCTATTTTATTGAGAATCAATCAGGTGAAGAGAACCGACATGACAAACTCTCGCCCAGCATGAGTGCGCTTATCCTGATTTCACATATCAAGGAAGGAGTTGAGCTGGCTCGTGAACACCGGTTGGGGCAGCCGATAATTGACATCATACGTCAGCATCATGGCACCGCGTTGATTAAATTCTTTTACGAGCGGGCCAAATTTCAGGCGAAGTCAGGCGATCAAGTCGTTGAGGATAAGGATTTCCGTTATCCCGGCCCGAAACCGCAAACACGCGAAGCTGGCATTGTTATGCTTGCAGACTGCGTCGAAGCGGCTTCCCGTACTCTGGTGAATCCTACCTCTGATCGCATTCAGGGATTGGTTCAAAAACTGATTAATAATGTATTCATTGATGGCCAGTTAGATGAATGCGAGTTGACTCTTAAAAATCTGCACGAAATAGCCCGTAGTTTTACTACTATTCTGAACGGCATTTTTCATCATCGCGTTGAATACCCTGAACCTGCCCACAAGGGTGGGGACGGTTTCAAAAAAATTGCAACACGTGAAAACGGCAAAATTGAACAGGGAGTAGCGTCACATGATACTGTTATTGAACAACCGCCAGAGACGCCATCATTTCAAGAGCCGGCAGTTAAAAAAAATGGCGGTGAGAATCTTAAGCGTCTTGGGATGTCCTGATGAAACGGAGCTTTCCGTTTCTATTGTCGGAGATCGTACCATCAGAATCATTAATCGGGACTATCTTGCCAAAGATCGCCCGACGAATGTGATTTCGTTTTCTCTGCAGGAAGGTGACTTCGGAGGAGTTAATCCTCATGCCCTTGGAGATGTCATAATCTCGGCCGATACGGCGGCACGTGAGGCCGAAGAGGGCGGGTTAACGTTCTTTGAACGCCTCTCGTTTCTGTTGATGCACGGGATCCTGCATCTGTGCGGGTATGATCACGAACGGAGCGGCGAAGCGGAGGCGGTTAGAATGGAACAAAAGGAGCAGCAGCTATTCAGAATTCTGAAAAAGGAAGGGTTGTTAAACCCAGCCGGTTCATAGAGTCGGCCAACTGCGCTGTTGAAGGAATACTGCACGCAGCCCGCACAGAACGGCATATGCGTATTCATTTCGTCGCTGCCATCGTGGTGCTGCTGGCCGTTCTGTTTCTAAAGGTAACTCCGACGGAGTTTGCGCTGCTGGCTCTGTCAATCCTGTCAGTCCTCTGTGCCGAAATGTTTAACACGTCGGTTGAGGCGGTTGTTGATCTCGTTTCTCCCAACTACCATCCGCTGGCCAAAGTTGCAAAAGATACTGCTGCCGGAGCCGTGTTGATTACCGCCTGTGGCGCCGGCATCATGGGATATCTGATTCTGGCAAAGTACGTTATGCCGCGCTACGCGGAGGTGCTCGCAATGTATGGTACTGTCTCTGATATGGGAACGATTGTGTCAGTGCTGATAGTGGTTATCGTTGTAGTTATTGTAAAGAGTGCCACCGGCACCGGAACCCCGCTTCAGGGAGGGATTCCGAGCGGGCACGCGGCCGTTGCCTTCTCGATTGCCACAGCGGTGTCGCTAAATACCCGTGACCCGCTCATATCGCTTTTGACCCTTCTGATGGCTTCAATGGTGAGCCACTCACGACTGCTGATGAAAATTCATACGATGCGTGAGGTGGTTCTTGGTGCAGGTATCGGTTCCGGCATTACCCTGCTGGTGCTGCAGCTATTCAAAATGTTCGCATGAGCAATCACGGTCGAAAAGGCCACATAATCTAGCGGCAAAGGTACGTCTCAATGAAAATTCGGATTAAAGATGTTCTTCACCAGGGCAGCTGTGCAGACAGCTGCTCTTTTTCCGGGTGGGTGCGGTCGATTAGATCGTCGAAGGGGATCTGTTTTATTGTTCTCAATGACGGGTCAACCGTTGAAGGTATTCAAGTCGTTGCCGAGGCATCGTTACTGAATTTCAGCCAAATAAGCCGGATCGGAACCGGAACCGCTCTTACCGTGTCAGGCGCCCTGGTCGAATCTCCGGCAGTTGGTCAGCAACTGGAACTGGTGGCCGCTTCAATCGAAATAATTGGTGAGTCGGATGACAGTTTTCCTCTGCAGAAAAAACGCCATACATTCGAGTATCTTCGTACAATTGCCCACCTGCGGCCCCGTTCGAATACGTTTGGGGCGGTATTCCGTCTGCGCTCGAAACTTGCCCAGGGTATTCACCGTTTTTTTTCCGAGAATAATTTTCTGTATGTGCATACACCCATAATTACTGCCAGCGACTGTGAAGGAGCCGGTGAACTGTTCCGCGTCAGCACCCTTGACGCGACCGATCCGCCGGTTCTGGATGGACGCCCTGATTTCAGTCAGGATTTTTTTGGTCAGAAAACCGGTTTGACGGTCAGTGGTCAGTTGGAAGGGGAGCTGTTTGCACTTGCCTTTGGCGATATTTATACCTTTGGGCCGACCTTCCGCGCAGAGAATTCCAATACCGCCCGGCATGCCTCCGAGTTCTGGATGATCGAGCCGGAGATGGCGTTTGCGAACCTGGCCGACGATGCCGATCTGGCTGAAAAGTTTATCAAATTTCTCTGCCGGTTTGCCCTTGAAGCGTGTGCCGACGATATGGCGTTTTTTGACAAGCATATTGAGAATGGCCTGCTTGAACGTATCCATAGTGTTGCGAAAGCTGATTTTGTCCGGATGGAATATGCAGAGGCGATAGAGCGTCTGCAGAAATCGGGAGCCACATTCGCCTATCCGGTTGTATGGGGGCTGGATCTGCAGACGGAACATGAACGTTACATCACCGAACAGATAGTGGGAGGACCGACCTTTATTCTTAATTACCCGAAGGATATCAAGGCTTTTTATATGCGGCAGAACGATGATGGCCGTACCGTTGCCGCCATGGATTTGCTGGTGCCGAAAGTAGGTGAGATTATCGGCGGCAGTCAGCGTGAAGAACGGTTGGACCGGCTAGAGTCGCGTATGACGGAAATGGGGATTGCCCGAGAACCGCTCTGGTGGTATCTCGACTCGCGCCGCTGGGGAAGCTGTCCGCATGCCGGTTTCGGACTCGGCTTTGAGCGGCTGGTCATGTATCTCTCAGGGATGGATAACATCCGCGATGTCATCCCGTTCCCGCGCACTCCGAGGCATTGTGATTTTTAGCCATGTTCATCTTTTGTCTTGAAATCCATCTATCTCTCCCGTCCCATTCGTTGAAAGAAAAACGAGGCATCGTCAAAAGCATCCTTGCGCGCGCCAGAAACCGCTTCAACGTTGCCTGTGCCGAAGTTGGTCGTCAGGATAATGCTGCCGTGGCGGTGCTCGCGTTCGTCACCGTCAGCCCGGACAAACAGATTCCCCGGCAGGCGCTGGAACGGGTGGAAGAGTGGATTTATGAGAGTTGGCCCGACGTGGAAATAACCGGGTCTGATATCTCCGAGATTTGATACGGTGTTGTATACGTTGTTGGCTGTCTCTAAGGCGATATAACTTGAAAATGTAGCCTGATCCGGTGTATAAATGGCGCTTGTCCAAGTGCTATCCGCAGTATTGATCGCTTGAACGTAACCTGTTGTAGTTCCTCTGCAAATGTCGGCATTATCTGCCGGCGCATCACCAAACCTGCTATTCCTGGAGCCTGTGTGAAAATCTGTTCGCTGGCGAGCGGCAGCAAGGGTAACTGTCTCTATCTTGAAACCGGGGATACCCGTGTCCTGATAGATGTCGGCCTCTCCTTGCGTGAAACATTGCTGCGTATGGAAGAGGTCGGCATTGATGCTTCAGGCGTCCATGCGGTACTGGTTACACATGAGCATATCGACCATATCCGGAGTGCCGGTTCATTCTCCCGCAAGTTCAATGTCCCGGTGTTTGCCAGCCATCTGGTTCATGCCAAGGGTGACAAATATTTCAAGAAGACCCGGGTTAACGAGTTCGAGTCAGGTTCGGCTCTTACCTTCAGGGATATTCAGATTGACCCGGTTCCGATTACCCATGACAGTTGCGACCCGGTCGGCTTTGTGGTCGAATCCCGTGAGGGGCGGGCGGCGTCCGTTACCGATCTGGGGATCGTTACCCGTCTGGTAACCGAGAAACTGCGCGGCTGCCGCTTTCTCAATCTGGAGTCGAATCACGATGTGGATATGCTGATGAACGGTCCCTACCCGTGGGAGCTGAAGCAGCGCATCAAGTCCCGTCACGGACATATCTCCAACGAGGAATCGCTTGCGCTGCTCCACGAACTTGCCCATGATGGATTGGAAGCTCTGGTAATGGCGCATCTGTCCGAAGTGAACAATCACCCGGAGCATGTGGTTAAAACCACGGAAACGTTTCTCCGCGACCAGAACGTATGTGCGCCGCGCATTGTGATCGGGGATCAGTACCGGGCCAGCGCGGTCATGGAAATTTAGCGTCACCTGTACCCCGGATCCGTAACGTCTCCGTGCCTCCTTGTGCCCGGAACGCCTACCGCTTCAGGATGTAATGAGAATTGACTGTGCTGCGGAGGACACCTGACAAACAGGGTTGTCCCTGCACAAACGACGGGCCGCTCCGGCATTCCGCGCATTCCGGCCTACGCCGTTACGGATTCAAATATAAATAATCGAGGAGTTCAAACGATGATCCCACGCTACACTCGCGCCGACATGGCAAAAATCTGGGAACCTGAGAACCGGTTCCGCATCTGGCTTGAGATTGAGACGCTGGCATGTGAGGCCCAAGCTGAACTGGGAGTTATTCCCAAGGAAGTTGTGCCGGTTATCCGCGAAAAAGGGAATTTCAACATCGAGCGGATCGACGCCATTGAGGCTGAGGTGAAGCATGACGTGATCGCCTTTTTGACTTCCGTTGCCGAGTTCGTTGGCCCCGAAGCCCGCTTTATCCACCAGGGGATGACCTCCTCCGATGTGCTGGATACCTGTCTGTCGGTGCAGATGGTACAGGCTGCCGATGAACTGCTGGCAGATCTGGATATGATCCTCGATTCGCTCAAAGTTCGCGCCATGGAACACAAACACACGATCTGCATGGGGCGTTCCCATGGCATCCACGCCGAACCGGTAACCTTCGGCCTCAAGCTGGCCTCTTTCCATGCCGAGATGCAGCGTAACCGTACCCGTTTGCAGGCTGCCCGTGAAAACATCGCCACCGGAGCCATTTCCGGCGCGGTCGGCACCTTTGCCAATATCGACCCGTTCGTGGAAGAGTATGTCTGCGGCAAGATGGGGCTCAAGCCGGAGCCGGTTTCAACCCAGGTTATCCCGCGTGACCGCCACGCTGAATACTTCTGTGTACTGTCGATCATCGCTTCCTCGATCGAGCGTATTGCTATCGAAGTTCGACACCTGCAGCGCACCGAAGTGCTGGAGGCCGAGGAACAGTTTACCAAGGGACAGAAGGGGTCATCGGCCATGCCGCACAAGCGCAACCCGATCCTCTCCGAGAACCTGACCGGTCAGGCCCGCTATGTCCGCTCCATGTGCATTCCGGCCCTCGAGAACGTAGCCTTGTGGCATGAACGCGACATTTCCCACTCGTCGGTGGAACGTTACATCGCCCCGGACGGCACCGTTGCCCTCGATTTTTCTCTCCGCCGTTTGAATGGCCTGATTCGTAATCTGGTCGTTTATCCGGAAAATATGCTGCGCAACCTCAATCAGATGAAGGGGCTGGTCTTCTCGCAGAAAATCCTGCTCGATTTGACCCAGTCCGGCGTGTCACGCGAGGATTCCTATCGCCTGGTGCAGAAGAACGCTATGAAGGTATGGGAACAGGGTGCGGACTTCCAGACCGAACTGCTGGCGGATCCGGAAGTCGTGGGGGCGCTCGGTGAGGCAAAAATCCGCGAAGCCTTCAATCTCAACTACCATCTGAAACATGTGGATACCATCTTCAAACGGGTGTTCGGTGAATAGATTGATCGAACTCATACAGTCGCTTGTCCAAACACAGGAGGGGGATGGAGTCTTACTGTACTGGGCCAAAGAACTTCTGGTCGCATTACTTGTTCTGGCCCTGTTCTACGTATTGTCGAGTCTGGCTGTGAATATTTTGAATAAATGGGGAAAGCGGCTGACATCCTTCACGTCATCCGATCTGGATGATCGGGTACTGCAGAGGGTAATTCCGTATGTGTCACGCTTGTTTATTGTGACCGGTATTTATCTGGCCTTACGTTCTCTGCCGCTGCATGAAAAGCTGGTATTCATTGCCTCCGGCACTATTTTCGTGATTCTGGTGGTGATTGTCTGCAACCTTATCTACCAAGCCGTGGATGAACTGATGAAGTGGTATGTTACCAGTCAGCAGGAGGGTACCGGGGCGGTCATGTCACGCCAGATGATGCCGGTGGCCGAAAAGTTAGTGTCCCTGTTTCTGATGGGTGCGGCGCTGATTGTAATACTTAAACATTTTAATTACGATATTTTCTCAATAGTTACGGCTCTCGGTATCGGATCGCTTGCCATCGGTCTGGCGGCAAAAGATACGCTGGCTAATATGATTTCCGGTTTTACTATCATGCTGGACCGCCCGTTTCGCATTGGCGATCGTATTCTGCTCGTCGGGGGGCAGATCGGAGATGTAGCAGATATTGGTCTGAGGAGTACCAAGATCAAGACGTTGGATAACCAGTTGCTGATTATTCCTAATTCAGATCTCTGTAATACCATGCTGACAAATCTGGCCTTTCCCAACAGCCGGGTTAAAGGGCGAATCAATATCGGTGTGGCGTACGGGAGCGATGTTGACCAGGTGAAAACACTGTTGATAGCGACGGCGCTGGAAGCGGATAATGTGCTCTCGGACCCGCTTCCCGAGGCGTATTTTGTCAGCTTCGGCGATAGCGCTCTCAATATGTCACTCTTCTTCTGGGTTGAAGAGTATGCGACGCTGTTTGCGACGGTTGATCGGGTTAACTCTCTGATTATAAAGCGCTTTAGAGGACAAAATATTGAGATTCCGTTCCCTATCAGAACGGTAATTATGGACAAAGGACAGATTTGATATGCCGCATAGAATAGAAATAGCTTTGGTAAACGGTGTTCGTGATCCCCGCGGAGAACGGATACGGCGTGAGATAGAACACTTCCTGCATCTGGATGTGGCTGCGGTACGGACAGTTGATGTCTATACGATTGATATCGCGCTTTCGGATCATGAACTTGAAGCTGCAGCTCGTGGTCCTTTCAGCGACCCGGTCATTCAGACGTGGAGCATTGACCGGCCACTGGCAACCGATTTTGATTTTGCGGTAGAAGTCGGATTTCGTCCCGGCGTGACCGACAATGTCGGGCGCACCGCCCGGGAGGCGGTCTCTTATCTGGCCGGTCGTGCTGTTGCCGATGGTGAGAGCGTTTATTACGCTGTGCAGTATCTGATCAAATGTACGCTGAATTCTTCGGATGTTGAAAAGATTGCCACCGGCCTGCTCTGCAATACACTGATTCAACGCTACAGCGTCCTGTCCGCCGCCGAGTTTGCCGCAGCGGGCGGTTTTTCGGCCTATGTACCAAAAGTCAGTGGTGCATCGAAGGCCGAAGTGCGGGAGATTGATCTGGATGTTTCAGACGAAGAGTTGATGCGCATCAGCAAGGATGGTGTTCTGGCGCTGACGCTGGATGAAATGAAGATCATTCAGGCGCAGTACCGTGATGCAAAAGTGCTGGCAGAACGTCAAACATTCGGACTCGGTACGAAACCGACTGATGTGGAGCTGGAATGCCTGGCTCAGACCTGGTCGGAACACTGCAAGCACAAAATATTTGCCGGCACCGTGCAGTATGAGGACGAGAATGGCAACAAGCAGGAGATTAAATCTCTGTTCAAGTCGTTCATTCAGCGTACTACGAAAGATGTTCGCGAGCGGATGGGAGATAAGGATTTCTGCCTTTCCGTGTTCAAGGATAACGCCGGAGTGATCAAGTTTAATGACACGCACTCGCTGGTGTTCAAGGTTGAAACCCATAACTCCCCGTCTGCACTGGATCCATACGGCGGGGCACTGACCGGCATTGTTGGTGTCAACCGTGACCCGTTCGGCACCGGCATCGGCTCGAAATTGATCTTCAATACGGACGTATTCTGCTTTGCCGACCCGTTCTACAGCAAGCCGCTGCCTGCGCGCTTACTGCATCCACGACGGATTTACGAAGGTGTCGTTGAAGGGGTCGAGCATGGCGGTAATAAGAGCGGCATCCCCACCGTCAACGGCTCGCTTGTGTTTGACGACCGTTTTGCTGGTAAACCACTGGTGTTCTGCGGCACAGCCGGACTGATGCCGGTGATGGTCAATGGCTTGCCGGCGCACGAAAAATCTATCAAGCCGGGGGATCTGATTGTCATGACCGGCGGGCGCATCGGCAAGGATGGTATCCACGGCGCGACGTTCTCTTCCGAAGAGCTGAACGAAAACTCACCGGTGACTGCTGTGCAGATCGGCGATCCGATTACCCAGAAGCGGATGTTCGACTTTCTGATCCGGGCGCGTGACAAGGGGCTCTACCGTTTTATCACCGATAACGGCGCAGGCGGCTTGTCCTCCTCGATCGGTGAGATGGCGGGTGAATGCGGCGGCTGCCGGATGGATCTCGCCAAGGCACCGCTGAAATATCCGGGACTCAACCCATGGGAAATACTGATCTCGGAAGCTCAGGAACGGATGTCGCTGGCAGTGCCGCCTGGTCTGATAGGCCAATTTATGGAGATGGCAGCCCGCTTCGGTGTCGAAGCGACGGTGCTGGGTGAGTTTACTGACAGCGGCGTATTCCATATGCTCTACGGCGAGCAGACGGTCGCCTGGCTGCCGATGGCGTTTATGCATGAAGGGCTCCCCCCCATGCAGATCCCTGCCAAGTGGCTGCCGCCGCTGCACATCGAGCCGCTCATCGAAGAAAAGAACGACTATACGGATGACCTGAAGCGGTTGTTGTCTGCGCTGAACGTCTGCTCCAAGGAATCGGTGGTGCGTCGCTACGACCATGAAGTGCAGGGTGGTTCGGTTGTGAAGCCGTTCACCGGCGTGGCCAACGACGGTCCATCCGATGCGGCGGTAGTCAGGCCGATTCTGGATTCATTCGAAGGGGTGGTGACCGCCCACGGCATCTGCCCTCGTTTCTCAGACATCGACACTTATCACATGACCGCAAATGCCGTTGACGAAGCGTTGCGTAACTATGTGGCTGTCGGCGGTTCGCTGGATCTGGTCGCCGGCCTCGATAACTTCTGCTGGTGCGATCCGGTGCAGTCGGAGAAAACCCCGGATGGTCCCTACAAGATGGCCCAGTTGGTGCGCTCTAACCAGGCACTGTATGACATCTGCATGGCGTACAACCTGCCGCTCATCTCCGGCAAGGATTCCATGAAGAACGATTTTTATGACGGCACCACCAAAATATCCATCCCTCCTACGCTGCTCTTCTCTGTCATCGGCAAGATGGATGATGCCCGAAAAGCGGTAACGATGGATGTCAAGCGGCCGGGCGATATTGTCTATCTACTCGGCAAAACGGCTGACGAACTGGGCGGTTCCGAATATCTGGCGCTCTCCGGAGCGGTCGGCAACAAGGTGCCGCATGTTGATACCGTCAAAGCGTATCAGCGCTATCAGGCGTATCACGAGGCGGTTAATCAGAGGTCTGTCGCCTCCTGCCACGATCTTTCCGATGGTGGTCTTGCCGTTGCCGCCGCAGAAAGCGCTTTCGCCGGTGGTTTCGGTATGGCTCTTGATCTCTCCCGAGTTCTCTGGAAGGGTGATGTGGCCGGCAAGGGCGATTGTACGCTGCTCTTCTCCGAATCAGCTTCCCGTCATCTGGTGACAGTGCATCCGGAGCAACGGGAGCAGTTTGAAGCGACCATGAGCGGCAACTGTTTTGCCTCGATTGGCGTTGTGACGGAAGAAGCAACGCTTGCAATCACCGGTTTGAACGGTGTCGCCGTTGTCACCGCCAATCTGGCCGAGCTGAAAGATGCTTGGCAGCAGACATTGCGGGAGCTGTAGCGTACATAGTGACGATACCCATCCACCATACCCTGAAAACGATCTTCGGTTTTCACCTGTTCCGCTCTCCGCAACAGGAGGTAATCGAGCGGGTCGTCGCCGGAGAAGATGTCTTTCTGGTCATGCCGACCGGTGGCGGCAAGTCACTCTGTTATCAGATACCGGCGCTGCATCGGGATGGCGTGGCGGTTGTCGTGTCGCCGCTGATCGCCCTGATGAAAGATCAGGTTGATGCGCTGATTGCCAACGGCGTGCGGGCGACCTGCCTTAACTCTTCCCTCTCTTCAGCCGAGGTTGGACGGGTTTTTCAGCAGATGGATACCGGTACGCTTGATCTGTTATATGTGGCTCCTGAACGGCTGATGATGCCGGAATTTCTAGCGCGGCTCGGTTCTTTGAAATTATCCCTGTTTGCTATTGACGAGGCGCACTGCATCTCCCAGTGGGGACATGATTTCCGTCCTGAATATACCCAGCTTGGCCGTTTGCGTCCGCTCTTTCCTGCGGTGCCGATTGTTGCCATGACCGCTACCGCCGATCCCGAGACGCGCCTGGATATTCTTGGCCAATTGGGGCTCGCTGACGCAGCGGTTTTTGTCGCCGGGTTCGATCGTCCCAATATCACATATACAGTGATACCCAAACAGAAGCCGCTGGTTCAGATGGCGGCATTCCTGAGTGGCAGGCGCGACGAAGCCGGTATTGTCTATGCATTAAGCCGCAAGCGGGTGGAACAGGTGGCCGAACGCTTGCAACAGGACGGTTTCTCCGCTGCCGCCTATCATGCCGGTTTGCCGGATAATGAACGCAAACGGGTTCAGGACGCCTTCCGCAAGGACGATATACGCATCGTGGTGGCTACGGTGGCCTTTGGCATGGGGATTGATAAACCGAATGTGCGTTTCGTGGTGCATTACGACATGCCGAAAAGTGTCGAGAGCTATTATCAGGAAACCGGCAGGGCAGGGCGTGACGGGCTGCCGTCCGAGGCGCTGATGTTGTTTGGCATGGGTGATGTCATGACCGCCCGCAAGTTGATTGAAAATAGCGACAACTCCGAACGGGTCAAGATCGAAATTCAGAAACTGAACGCTATGGTAGGATATGCCGAGGCGCTCACCTGTCGTCGTCGCGCACTGTTGTCCTATTTCGGCGATCTGCGTGAGCATGACTGCGACAACTGTGACATCTGCACCGATCCGCCGCAGCGTTTTGATGCTTCCGAACAGTCTAAAAAGGCGCTTTCCTGCGTCTATCGCGTTGGTGAACGCTTTGGTATGATGCATGTCATCGAGGTGCTGCGGGGGAGCAAGAATCAGCGGGTGCTCGATTTCAGGCACAATCAGCTTTCAACCTACGGTATCGGTGCTGATACGTCGGCCAGCGAATGGGAAAATATCATCCGTCAGTTGATTCATCTAGGCTATCTGGCACAAGATTTTACCCGGTTTGGTGTCCTGAAGCTGACCCCGGCTGCGCGTCCGGTTTTAAAGGGAGAAATAGAGGTTGTTCTCGGCAGGCCTCGAGATGCGGTGGAAACGGTGGAGAAAGGCAAGAAGCGCGCCGGTGGCCGAAAAGACTATGACCAGGCGCTGTTTGACGCGCTGCGGGCCGCCCGTAAAAAAATTGCCGATGATGCCAAGGTGCCGCCTTTTGTGGTGTTCTCCGATGCAACTTTGGCTGAAATGGCGCGTAACAGACCGACTCATTCACGCGAGATGTTGCAGGTCAGCGGTGTGGGGGAGCACAAACTGCGCCAGTATGGTCAAGCCTTTATGGATGTTATTTCCGGCTACAATAAGGAGAACACGAAGCAATGAAACAGACACGTGCAATAGTCATAACCGGCAACGGTACCAACTGCGAGATGGAAGCGGCTCATGCCTGCCGCATCGGGGGCTTTGATGAGGTCGTTATTGCCCACATCGCCGAAATACTTTCCGGTGAGATCCGGTTGGATGATTTTCATTTTCTTAATCTGACCGGCGGTTTTCTTGACGGCGACGATCTGGGGAGCGCCAAGGCTCAGGCCAATCGTTTGAAACATGCCGCTGTAAGTGGATCCGGTGAAAAACTGGTGGAGCAGTTTACCCGTTTTATTACGGATGGTAAGTTGATCCTCGGCGTCTGCAACGGCTTTCAGTTGATGGTGAAAATGGGTATGCTGCCCGGCTTTGCCGGCGAATATCTGCACCAGACCGTTACGCTGACACATAACGACTGTGGCCGCTTTCAGGACCGCTGGACCTATCTGCAGGTCGATCCAGCCTCTCCCAGTGTGTTCACGCGTGGGATAAATAATGGCATTTATCTGCCGGTACGTCACGGTGAAGGTAAGTTCCTCTGCGATTCAGATGCAACATTGGCACGGCTTGAAGAGGGACACCTGGCCGTGTTACGTTACAGTGATGCCGGATATGCCGAAGCAGCCATGGAGTTTCCTGCCAATCCGAACGGTTCAACCAATGCCATTGCTGCCCTGTGCGATCCAAGCGGCCGCCTGATGGGCCTGATGCCGCATCCCGAAGCGTTTGTTCATTACACCCAGCACCCGCGCTGGACGCGAGAAAATCTGCCGGAAGAGGGTGACGGGTTGATCCTGTATAAAAATGCCGCTGAATATGTTAGAAATAATCTGATTTAAACCAGATAATCCACCACAGAGTCACAGAGGACACGGAGAAGTTCAAATTCTAAACGGGGTAAAAGGGTTGGTCGCTGGTTGGTTGTAGCCTTTTTTTGTAACTGTTTTGTTTTTTCTCTGTGATCTCAGTGTCTCTGTGGTGAAAAAGTATGGAGCCATAATCTAATGAAGTTATCCCGTCCTCAAGAAGAATGCGGTGTTTTTGGTATTTACAATCACTCGGAGGCGTCCAACCTGACCTATCTCGGCCTCTACGCCCTGCAGCATCGTGGTCAGGAAAGCTGCGGGATTGTCTCCTCGGATGGCAATTCCCTGCACGCTCACAAGCGGATGGGGCTGGTCGCTGATGTCTTCAGTAATCCGGACGTTTTCAAAAAGCTGCCGGGAAAATCGGCTATCGGGCATGTGCGTTATTCGACCGCCGGAGCTTCGGTAGAGAAAAATGTCCAACCGATCATGGTTGATTATTCGCGTGGTTCGATTGCGGTCGCTCACAACGGCAATCTGGTCAATGCACAACTGCTGAAGGCTGAGCTGGAGGCTTACGGTTCAATATTTCAAACGACTATGGATACGGAAATTATCATCCATCTGATTGCCACGTACAAGACTAACTCGCTCGTTGACCGGATTGTGGAAGCATTGAAGCGAATCCAGGGAGCGTATTGTCTGCTCTTTCTGACCGAAACCCGCATGATTGCGGTGCGCGATCCGAATGGTTTTCGACCGCTCTGTCTCGGCAAGCTTGGCGATGCCTGGGTGGTAGCTTCGGAAAGCTGTGCGCTTGACCTGATCGAAGCGGACTTCATCCGTGAGATCGAACCGGGCGAAATGGTCGTCTGTACAAAGGATGGCGGCATCAAATCGCTCTTCCCGTTCAAAAAGATTGAACCGACACCCTGTATTTTTGAATTTGTTTATTTTGCCCGGCCTGATTCGTACATCTTTGGCAGAAATGTCTATCTGGCTCGCAAGGAGCTGGGGCGGCAGCTGGCCCGTGAATATCCGGTGGAGGCTGATGTCGTTATTGCCGTCCCTGACTCCGGTGTCCCGGCCGCCATGGGATATGCCGAGGAGTCCGGTATTCCGTTTGAACTTGGCTTAATCCGTAACCATTATGTGGGCCGGACGTTTATCGAACCGGCGCAGTCCATTCGTCACTTCGGTGTCAAGATCAAACTTAATCCGGTACGGGAGTTGCTCAAAGGCAAACGCGTCGTCATAATTGACGATTCGATCGTGCGCGGCACTACCTCACGAAAGATTGTCAAAATGGTACGCAATGCCGGTGCGCTGGAGGTGCACCTGCGGATCTCTTCCCCGCCGACAAGTTATCCCTGTTACTACGGCATTGATACGCCGAACCGCAAGGAACTGATTTCGTCTTCGCATACTATTGATGAAATCTGCCGCTACGTTACCGCCGATACTCTCGGATATCTGTCCGAAGAGGGACTGATCTCCTCGATCGGACACGGTAATACCCACTACTGCAAAGCCTGTTTTGCCGGGGATTACCCGGTTGCATTTCCCAAGCCTGTCGAGAAACCCCAGATGGGACTATTTGAAGAGGAGACCGTAGAATATGAGTGATCGTGAACAATTAAAGAAAATCATCCTGGAATTGTCGTACGAAAAACGTTTGGTTACGTTGGCTTCCGGCCGTCAGAGTGATTTTTACTTCGACGGCAAACAGACCACGCTGCATGCTGAAGGAGGATTCCTGGTCGGCAAGCTGTTCTATGAAGCCATCAAGGACGTCGAAAATGTCCAGGCAGTTGGCGGCATTACGCTGGGAGCCGATCCGATCGCCACGGCAACCTCGATTGCCGCGCATCTGGCGGGAAAAAGCATGCACGCCTTCATCATCCGTAAAGAGCCGAAAGGGCATGGTACCGGCCAATGGCTGGAAGGGCGCAAAAACCTCCCGGCCGGTACCAGAGTCGTTATCGTGGAAGATGTCGTCACCACTGGCGGTTCTTCAATGAAAGCGGTCCGCCGTGCCGAGGAAGAAGGGTTGGTTGTTCTCGGTATCGTAACTCTGGTAGATCGCGAAGAGGGTGGCCGTGAAAACATTGAGGCGGAGGGGTACTGGCTGAAGGCGCTCTTTACCAAGAGCCAGTTGGTTGGAGAGTAAGGTTGTAGAGAAAGTCTCGCTGTTTGCAGCGGGACTTTTTTTTGACCTGAATTGCATTATGAGAATGGTATTATATTGCAATAGTTGGACGATTTAGCTACGCTGTGTGAAAAGCACCAGAAAGGGTACTGATATGAATGCTATTCCGGCGAATGATCTTAAACGCCATGGCATCTCGGCAGTTGAGCAATTACTTGTCAACGGGCCGGTACACATTATCAAACGCAATCAGCCTGTCTGTGTTGTGTTGGCTGAGGATGAGTATGAGAAGCTTACCAGAGCCGCCCAGGCAAACACGTCTGTTAATTCACACACGGTCATGGAGTGGTTTGCTCTTCCTTCGTCCGGGGCATCAACAAAAGAGGAAATAGACCAACGCCTGAATGCCGAACGGGAATCATGGGATAAGTGATGACTCTCTTTCTCGATGCGAATATCATTATCTACCGGGTCGAAGCGGTTGAGCCGTTTAATCAGCAGGTGCTTGCCGCAGTTCAGGAGCTTGTTGCACTTCATCCGAATGCAGAGTTTGCCGTGTCCCGTTTGAGCATAATGGAATGCCTGGTTAAGCCGCTGCGTGATCAGAATGATGCTGATATTGAAAGATATCGCGGCTTTTTTGCGTCTGCCGGTTTACGAATAGTTGAGATAAGCTCGTTAGTGCTTGAGACGGCAACGTTGTTACGGGCGCGCCATGGTCTGCGCACACCGGATGCCATTCAGGCTGCATCCGCCATGTCGATAAAGGGGCCGGTGACGTTTCTTACCGGTGACAAGCAATTTAGTAAAGTGCCGGGGTTGAATGTGCGACTAGTATCATGACCAAGCAGCGTCTCGATAAACTGGTTCTGAAACGCGGTCTGGCTTCTACAATTGAAAAAGCCAGGGCGCTAATCATGGCCGGACAGGTGGTGGTAGGCGACCATACGGTTGACAAGGCCGGACAACAGGTTGCTGTTGATGCGGACATTCGTCTCAGGGGAGAGAATCTTCCCTTTGTCAGCCGTGGCGGGCTTAAGCTGCGCAAGGCGTTGGACCGGTTCGGTATCGATGTGACCGGTCTGGTTGCCGTCGATGTCGGTTCCTCCACCGGCGGGTTCACCGATTGCCTGCTGCAGGCGGGTGCGGTCAAGGTCTTTGCCATAGATGTCGGCTATGGTCAGCTGGCCTGGAAGCTGCAGCAGGATCCGCGCGTTGTCAGCATGGAGCGGACCAATATCCGCACCGTTACGCCGGATCAGTTTGATGTTGAACCGGCACTGGCGGTCATTGACGCTTCGTTTATTTCTCTGTCAAAGGTTCTTCCGGCTACGGTCGGTCTGTTACAACCGGGTGGGCGGATCATTGCCCTGATCAAGCCGCAATTTGAGGTCGGTAAAGGTGAAGTAGGGAAGGGTGGGGTCGTGCGTGACCCCGCTGCCCATGAAAAAGTTATCGAAGATGTCCGCCAAACCGCATTTGAACTTGGGCTGACCGTTTCCGGTCTGTGCGAGTCACCGATCACCGGGGCGGATGGCAACCGTGAGTTTCTGATACTGCTGCAACTACCTGAAGGAGGTTCGCATGGAAAACTGCATTTTCTGCAAAATAATTTGTGGTGACATACCGTCAAAGAAAGTGTTCGAGGACGAGCAACTGCTTGTGATCGAAGATGTATCACCTCAGGCACCGCTGCACCTGCTGCTGCTGCCGAAAAAACATTTCGTCAATTGTCTCGACATGACTTCGGGCGAAGAAGCTCTTGTCGGGTATGCCTTCAGGATGGGTGGCGAAATAGCCCGCGCAAAAGGGTATGCCGAATCCGGTTTCCGCATCGTGCAGAACAACGGGTCCGGGGCAGGGCAGTCGGTCTTTCACATTCACTTTCACCTGCTGGCAGGGCGCGGCTTTTCTTGGCCTCCGGGTTAGGATACGGGGGCTTTATGCGGATATTTATCTGTATAGGATTTGTTCTATTGCTGGCAACACAGGGTCATGCCGAGACCTATTCGTGGGTTGATGACAGCGGTACGTATAATTTTGCCGAAGATTATTCGAGCGTTCCCAAAAAATATCGCAAAAAAGTTAAACTGCGCGACGACGTTCCGCAGGATGCGTCACCGCATACGCTGCTGACCCCTGAAAAACCGGCCGGACAATCGGAAAAAATCGAGGCAAGGGGTGGCGCAATTCAGGGAGGCGACAGGAATTCGTACGGCGGAAAAAGTTGGGCGGAATGGCGTAAGGAGCTGGATATTCGGGAAGCGGAACTTGCCGACATTGAACAGCGTATGGATCAGGTGCAGAAGCAGATTAATAATAATGGTAAGGGGATTACCAAGGCTCAGTTTGAGGTTTTGGAAAAGGATTATGATGACACTCGGACAGTCTATGAGCAAAAATATAAGAGCTACCTGGAGCTAGTTGAGACTGTTCGTAAGGCAGGAGTAACGGTGGATATCAAAAAATAGCATAGTGCGTTCTTTGGCGATTCACTTCACGTGGGTGCAAAAGAAACGGCCCGTCGGAGACCGGCGGGCCGTTTCTTTTTTGTTTCAAACGGTTCAGGCGAATACTGAAAAGCTGAATCCGCTATTTGCGGTTGGTTGTGGGGCCTGCTTCGCGTTCATTGCAAGCAGTTCGGCTATGTTGTTCTGCTGGTCCGCCGCCTGCTTCATCATGGATGTTGACAAGGCCTGCTGCGTCTGTCCCGTTCTCAAGAGGAGTGAAGAACCGGCTATTGAGCTTGTATCCATATTTCACCTCCACTAAGTGCAAGTGTACCGCACCTGCGTACCGGTTTGCAAGGTGGAATTTTGATCCGTATTGTCCCAAAACACCAGAATAGAGTATCACACTTCAGAACATGAAGCGTCGCATACTGATATTTTGCAGTAGGCCGATTCCGACCATGGAGGTGATCATGGAGGTGCCTCCGTAGGAAAAAAACGGCAGGGGTACTCCGACTACCGGAAACATGCCGATCACCATTCCCATGTTGATGACGATATGCCAGAAGAGCATGGCGGTGACTCCTACCGCAAGCAGTCCGCCGAAACGGTCGTTGCAGCGGCTGGCAATATTGAGCCCCCACAGCACCAGCATGAAGTAGATGGCAATGAGCAGCAGACAGCCGATAAAGCCCCATTCCTCAGCAAAGACGGAAAAAGCAAAATCGGTATGCTGCTCAGGGAGAAAACGAAGCTGCGACTGGGTTCCTTTGACAAATCCTTTTCCGGTAAAGCCTCCTGAACCGACAGCTATTTTACTTTGAATAATGTGATAGCCACTGCCAAGCCGTGACCGCTCAGGGTTCAGAAAGTCAAGGACACGGTTTTTCTGGTATGGTCGGAACAGGAACATCCAGCCGATCCAGATCATTGGAATGGTTACGCAGACAAATGTGACTATGGTTGTCCAGCGTAAACCGACGTACATGATCATGGACAGAGCAATCAGTATGATCAGGGTGGCGGTTCCTAAATCCGGCTGTTTCATGATCAAGGCTGCCGGTAAGGCAAGAAGGCTTAATGGAATGAGCACGTCTTTGACTGTCAGTCCGCCGACTTCCTGAAAATCATTAAAAAAACGGGCGAACGTCACTATTATGACGATCTTCATGAGCTCTGACGGCTGGACATTAAAAAAGCCGATATTCAGCCAACGAGTGGCCCCCATAGATCGTCTGCCGGTCAAAAGTACTGCGATTAACAGTAGTACCAGGAATCCATAAAACCAATAGGAAAGATCCTCCAGGATGTGATAATCAAGACTGCAAACTGCCAGCGAAATGGTAATTCCCACGAGCATCCAGTAAAATTGTTTTATATAGTAGGCTACACCAACAATCTTGTAGGGTGTTGTTGCACTATAAATGTTCAAAATACCGAGCAGACAGACTGTCATGACCAGTCCGGCCAGAACCCAGTCAAAATTAGTCAAGAGACGGCGATCAATCATTGGCAGGGTCTCCATTAATGCGAGGTTTATTCACAGCAGTCGGTGCGCTGCTTTCTTCAGTATCAGCATTTTCCTCGTCTTCTTGTTTCGATTCGCTTGTTTCTTTGCGGGGAGGTTTTTTGCTATCAAAATAGGCCCTCAGTATTCTCCCGGCTATAGGAGCCGCTGCAGATCCGCCATGCTCACCATGTTCAACGACAACAGCGACGGCTATTTCAGGTTTTTCAAATGGAGCAAATGCAACAAAGAGGGCGTGATCACGGTATTGGTATTTGGAGTTGTTTTTGCCGTCACGCATTTTTACTACCTGTGATGAACCTGTTTTTCCTGCTACTTTAACGTCATAAAGTCTCGCTATGGCTCCGGTTCCGCCCGGTTCATTGACTACCGCCAGCATCCCCAGTTTAACAAGCCGGAACGATTCTTTGGGGAAAGATGCAGTGCCGATGATTTCATTTTTGGTTTCCCTGAGGGTATTCCCGTCTGCATCAACGATCCGTTTGACGAGATGGGGGCGATATATTGTTCCTTCATTGGCTATTGTTGCTGCCATGGAAACAAGCTGAATTGGGGTCATGAGGACAGCGCCCTGACCGATTGCGACCGAGAGGGTTTCGCCATGAAACCACCGTTTTCCGAATCGTTTTTGTTTCCACTCCGAGGTTGGTATGAGCCCGCTCTTTTCATTAAGCAATTCAACCCCGAGAGGCGAACCCAGCTTGAATGCCCTCGCTGCTGCCGCTATCTTGTCTACGCCCAGTTTTTCGCCCAATTGGTAATAATAAACATCACACGATTCCCTCAGAGACTTGTGCAGATTTGTCGTCCCATGCCCTTTTTTGTTCCAACATTTGAACGTTGAAGTTCCCAGATCATAGCTGCCGCTGCAATTTACTGACGTTGAGGCATTGATCTTGTTGTCCTGCAACCCTGCCAGAGCCGTAATCATTTTGAAAGTGGAACCAGGGGGGTATTGGCCGCTGAGAGCTTTGTTTTCAAGTGGATGGCGCTTGTCGTCCAGATAGCCTTGCCAGACGTCTGCCGGCATCTTGCCACTGAACAGTGATGGGTCAAATCCTGGATTGCTGACGAATGCTAAAATTTCACCGGTTGTGACTTCCATGGCAACCGCAGCGCCCGCTTGATCACCAAAAGCACTCTCTGTCTGCTTTTGGATCGCAGCATCAATTGTCAAAATAACGCTATTGCCGACTGTTGGATAGCTCTCGGAGATAGTCCGTAATATTCTGCCACGCGCATCAACTTCAAGCTGACGACCGCCGTCACCGCCATGCAACTCCTTCTCCAGAGCGCGTTCAATCCCATTTTTGCCGACGTAATCGCCAGGGTTGTAATCTTCAAATCCCTCTGAATCCAGCTCCTTCTCTGAAGTTTCTCCTATATAGCCGAGCAGGTGTGCTGCAAGTTGACTGCTGGTGTACTCACGGACCGGCTTCATTTCAATCTCGATACCTGGCAAATGCAACCGGTTTTCTTCAACGATCTCAACGTGGTCACGGGAAATATTGGAAGCAAGAACAATCGGATAATACTTGGCGCGTCCCATGCTTTTTTCCCAACGTTCTGCCATCTCTGTGCGATCAAGCCCGAGAAGACTGGAGAGAAGAGTAAGAAGTGCCTCCTTATCGGTTACTTCCTGTGGAATGACTGCAAGGCTGAACGATGGTCGGTTGCTTACCAGCACTTTTCCGGCACGGTCCAGTATTGTGCCACGGGAAGCGGCCACTGGTACAAAACGGAGCCGGTTGTTTTCAGACATGGCGTGATAGTCGTCCGCGTTCAGAATTTGCAGATGCCATAATCGAATCACCAGAAACAGAAATGCAATACCGACAACAAACGAAAGTATCACAATGCGCTGTTTTGACTTGACTAACTCTCTGACAAATCGGCGATCCTTCATGTCGATGCCGCCTGTTCATCAAAGCCGGAGAATGCGGTAACAAGTGATGCGATAAAAGCATTTACCAGAAGTCGAGGGAAAAAATCTGAAAACATGGAATAAATGATTCCTGGGGACGTAGTAAACAGGGCTATCAGGAGCAGGCTTAACGTAAAATTAACAAATGTCACGCCGACAACAGTCAGGACAAACAGGAGAGCGCTGTCGGCATACAAGCGGCCTGAGACACTCTTGATGATGAGAAATGAAATCAAAAAGGTTACGGCATTAAGACCAAGGTACAAGCCACTGCAGACGTCATCGAGCAGACCCAGCGTCCAGGAAAGAGGCGCTCCTGATTCAAAGGAACCGCGTAGCGCTATGAAAACCATGATGACAAGCAGCAAGTCTGGTTTAAATGATGGGCGAATAAAGACAGGAAGCAGTGATGCCTGAACAACAATTGATCCAATAACGACACAAAACAGCACTATGGCAGCACGTCTACTCATAACCGCCCCGCTGCACTACCAGAACTTCTTCAAGGTGCGGAAGGTTAACGGCAGGGCGAATCGATACGGTTTGAAAAATTCCGTATTCTCCCCGCTTTACCATGGTAACTTCGCCTATAGGAATACCTTTGAGAAAAACACCACCGATTCCGGATGTTATCACCGTGTCACCGACTTTTACATCCTCTCCGCGGGTTGTGAATTCGAGTGTACAGTTCATCTCGCTTTTGCCCTTAACAACTCCCCTGGCACGAGATCGTTGAATTGTTGCTGAAATGCCGCTTGCATGATCCGTCAGTAAAAGAACGCGGGATGTTGAAGAGGAAACCTTCACCGTTTGCCCAACAACACCATCAGCAGAGATGACTGCCATTCCTTCGCGAATACCGCTCGAACTGCCGCGATTAATTATCAGTGATCTGAACCATGAAGTGACATCTTCACCAATTACAGTTGCTGCTATTGTTGGCTCTTTAACGCTCTTTTTCATATTCAGAAGCTGTTCAAGACGCTTATTTGCCAAAAGCGCCTCATTCGCTTCCAGCACACGCATATTGAGACCACGGATATCATCGCGCAAGCGCACGTTTTCCCTATTGGTGTCAACCAGGCGGATATAACTGTCCCATATATCTTCAACAAAACCACTTATTCTGAAAACCGGTTGAAGAAGAGGCGCTAATGCGACGAGAACCGTACGCTCAATTACATTCGCCTCTCGATTGTGAGGAACATTCAGCGAAAAAAACAGCAGAGCGGCCAGGATACAAATGCCGGTCAAAAGCGGGTACATATATTTTCTCAAAAAATCCATAAAAAAGTTCTCGTTCTACCCGTTTCGAAGACCGCACAATTCCGATTCATTGTAAACGCGCTGGAGATACTCTTTGTAAGAAGAGTTTGGTGTTGCTTCTATAACTGCTCCCATTTGCTGACACGTGATAAAACCCCGTCGTAGTGCGATCTCTTCAAGGCAGGCTATCTTCAAACCCTGCCGGGATTCTATGGTTTCTATGAAATTGCTGGCCTCCAGCAGGCTCTTATGCGTACCGGTGTCAAGCCAGGCAATACCGCGGCCAAGACGCTCAACCATCAATTCGCCTCGCCGAAGATATTCAAGGTTGACATCGGTAATCTCGAGTTCGTCGCGCGGTGATGGTGTTATGGATTTAGCAATGGCAACAATATTTTTATCGTACAGATAGAGTCCGGGTATCGCGAAATGTGATTTAGGCCGCTGCGGCTTTTCTTCAATACTGAGAACTTTTCCCTCTGCATCGAAGGCAACAACACCATAGCGTTCCGGATCGTTGACCTGATAGCCGAAAACCCGGGCGCCTGTCGTAAAATCAGACACGATCTTGTCCAGATTCATTTTGCCATAGAAAATATTGTCACCAAGAATCAGGCAGACCGGCTGGTTGTCGATAAATTCCTCTCCAACCAGAAATGCCTGGGCAATCCCCTTCGGCTCCGGTTGAACCTTGTATGTTATTGATATTCCCCAGCGGGAACCGTCACCTAAAAGCGCCTCAAAACGCGGCGTGTCAAGCGGAGTTGAAATCAGCAGGATATCCTGAATCCCTGCCGTCATAAGGGTAGCCAGCGGATAATAGATCATCGGTTTGTCATACACCGGCTGCAGCTGTTTACTGGCGACCAGAGTCAGTGGGAAAAGTCGGCTGCCTGCGCCGCCAGCCAGAATTATACCTTTATTTATTCCATGTGACATAAATTATAACCTCACAAGTTATTTATATAACCGACTTAGGTAGCATGTTACCGGGAGCGGTGTCAAATTTGATTACACCACGCACTTCACTGCAGAGAGCAGGTCATCACATACGGTTGTCTGATGGCCGATGTACGGCTCTTCTTCTGCTCCATAACCGGTTCGAACCAGAATTGTCCGGCAGCCGGCGGCCTGTCCCGCTTCAATATCAGCCCGCTTGTCACCAATCATGGTCGAACTCTGCAGATCGATGTCATAGCAGCGGGAGGCTTCTTTGAGCATCCCCGGCAGCGGTTTTCGACAATCACATGGCAATGCATAGCTGCCGCGACCGGCGGGGTGATGTGGGCAGAAAAGCCAGGCGTCAACGTGAGCGCCGGAACGCTCCAACTGGCGGGAAATATAACGATGCAGGATTTCAACATCATTTTCAGTATAATAGCCACGCGCCACGCCGGACTGATTGGTTACAACAACAACCATGATTCCGGCCTGGTTGAGAACTCTAATCGCTTCAGGGACTCCCGGAATAAATTCAAAATCGGCAATTTGATACAGGTACTCTTTTTCGATGTTAATCGTGCCATCACGGTCCAAAAAAACGGCTCGTTTCACTAAAACCTCCGTAAACATTTGTTTCATAATAATTAACCAGCTGATTTAGTGGGCATTTAATGCAGAGAAGCATTGACAACAAGCCACTGAAACAACTATAACTCCAACCATCAATATAAAGGGAGACGTGTCACGTGATAAAAACCAATAATCTCAAAGTTACCGGTATCACTCCAATAATTGCACCTGCCGATCTGCGCCAGGTTTTCCCGTTATCAGACAAAGACCGTGCTTTTGTCAGCAGAAGCAGAGAACAGATTAAAGAAATCCTGCACCGCAGGGACAGACGGTTGATGGTGGTGGTTGGCCCCTGTTCGATTCACGACACGCAAGCGGCGATCGAATATGCAGGAAGACTGGCAGAGTTATCTCGTAAAGTTGAGGATCAGCTTCTCCTGATCATGCGGGTATATTTTGAAAAACCACGTACCACTGTCGGCTGGAAAGGGGTAATCAACGATCCGGACATGGATGGCACCCATCTTATTTCTAAGGGACTCGGTATCGCGCGCGGTCTCCTCTGCAAGATGACATCGCTCGGTGTTCCGGTTGCCAACGAAATGCTCGACCCGATCACTCCGGAATATGTGGCTGACCTTATCAGTTGGGGCGCTATCGGAGCACGCACCACGGAATCCCAGACCCATCGCGAAATGTCCAGCGGACTATCATTTCCTGTCGGTTTTAAAAACGGCACTGACGGCAACCTGCAGATTGCCATTGATGCCATGAAGGCGGCACAGCATCCGCACAGTTTTCTCGGCATCAACCGTGAGGGGCGTACTTCAATCATTCAGACCAGCGGCAATCCTGATGTGCATATCGTTCTGCGGGGTGGATCAAAAAAAGTTAACTACCACCACGAGGATATCATCCATACTGAAGAGCATCTTGCAAAGAACGGCCTACTTTCGACCATTATGGTCGACTGCAGCCACGGAAACTCGAACAAGGATTACCAGAAACAGCCGGAAGTACTGGACTGTGTTGTTGATCAAATACTTAACGGCAACAGTTCAATCTCTGGGGTCATGATCGAAAGCAACCTTAAAGCCGGCTGCCAGAAAATTCCGGCTGACATTACCCAATTGAAATACGGTGTCTCAATAACCGATGCCTGTATTGACTGGGCAACGACGGAAGAGATCCTGCTCAATGCTCACGACAAGCTGAAACAACGGCATTAATAGTGTCGGGGCGCACGCTGTGCGCCCCGCTATTCGTACATCATCTTCATCCCGCTTGCCGCCCGCCCTAATGGCCCGTTAAACGCTCCCTCAACTCCGTCTGCCAGCAGATCAAGGTAATTAACTTTCTTCTTCGGCGGCAGCAGTAGTTCCGGGTCACCTGAAATTCCGGCCAGACGGCCAGCCTCTTCAATGGCATCCTGCAAAGTTCCAAGACGATCCACCAGCTTATATCCCATTGCCTGTTCCCCGGACAATATCCGTCCGTCCGCAATTTTTCGTACATCTTCAACCGGTAGTTTGCGCCCTTCTGCAACAGCCCTGATAAACTGTTCATGAGTATTATCGATCACCGCCTGCAGCATGGCACGATCCTCTGCGGTAAACTCACGCAGTGGTGAACCGGAATCTTTGTATTTACCGGTTTTCAGGGTATGGGATTTAATGCCGATTTTATCCATCAGCGCTTCAATATTCGACAATTTGAGAATGACACCGATACTGGCAGTAATCGTGCCGGGGTTTGCATAAATCATGGTTGATGGCGCGGATATATAGTAGCCACCGGAAGCGGCAAGGCTTCCCATGGAGACAATGATCTTCTTTTTCGCGGCAAATTTTTTGACTTCGGCATATATTTCCTGTGAAGGGGCCACGATTCCGCCAGGAGAGTCAACCCGCAGCACGACAGCCTTGACAGAGTCCTGCTTCAGGAAATATTTCAACTGTCTGATCGTTTCCTTGGAGTCGAGAATCATGCCTTTGACCTCAATCAAACCAACCCCTTCTTTACTTATAGCATCAACGGAACCGATAATTTTCGAAGCAATTATCATGGAAAATACGAACAGAATCGAAACTGAAAGAATTATGGCTGTGGTGATGATGATTATTTTTTTTAACATGCTGGCACCTTGCTAAAATATTATCTTTAGAGATAGCAGGACATCTGCTACAGTTTGACTATGAGAATTCTCGTAATTTCTGATACACATGGTGATGTGAATCGCGCTTTGTCAGCGTATGCCTTGTCTGAGCCGGTTGATGTAATCATACATCTGGGCGACGGGTGCGCCGAAGCAGATCTGTTGCATGAACTGCTCGATGTTCCAGTCATAAATGTCGCCGGAAACTGCGACCTTGGTGCAAATGCACCGCGAGAACGTGTGTGGGAGTGCGAGGGAAAGCGGATACTGTTAACCCACGGAGATGTCTATCAGGTAAAGTCCGATTTGGTCAAGTTACGACAGAGAGCGGAAGAATTAGGGGCTGACACAGTTCTTTTCGGCCATACACACCACGCGGTGTTTGAAAAACAGGCAGGTCTTCTGCTGGTTAATCCCGGAACACTCGCAAATTATGGACAACATCGCAGTTATGCCGTAGTGAACCTCGTGCCGGAAGGCATAACCGTCCAACATTTCGATGTCACTTAAGAAGCACCTTCTTCCCTATTCATCGCCTCTCGTCGCTTGTGTACCGCTTTCTCTAATCGGCGTCGTCTCGGCCAGGAAATTATGTAATCAATCGGGCCGGAAAGGATATAGAGAAGCAGGATGCTGAATGTCATAACCACCGGTTCGGAGACCACAACAATCAACAGCACCACGGCAAGCAGTAAAAAGCCGAATGGCTGCCGTTTTATAAATGCCGGGTCTTTAAATGAATTGTATTTGAAGTTGGATACATTCAGGAACGCCAGTAGATAGATAAGCCCCAAAATGGCAAGTTTTTTATACGAACTGGGCCAGCCGAAATGATAAAAAAGAAGTACTGTTGCGGCTACCATGCATGCGGATGCCGGAGTAGGGAGGCCGACAAAGCGCTTGCTTTCAACGGTGTCAACCTGAACGTTGAAGCGGGCTAGCCGTAATGCGGCGCAGATAAGAAAAAGAAACGCAGCAATCCAGCCAAGCCTGCCGAACGGCTTGAGAGCCCAGGCATACATGAGAAATGCCGGGGTAACTCCAAAAGCAACAAGGTCTGCAAGGGAATCAAACTCGACGCCAAATTTGCTGGTTGTACCGGTCATACGTGCTACTTTACCATCAAGTCCGTCGCATACGGCAGAAATAAATATCCCGATTGCTGCTGTTTTGTAGTTGCCATTGAGCGTGGCAACCATACTGTAGAAGCCGGCAAAAAGGCTTGCTGCAGTAATAAGGTTGGGGAGGATGTAAATTCCCCTTTTTATATTTTCCTTGTGATCGGTCACTGCATCCGGTGTTTCAACGCTCATGATGTCGATTCCTTGATCAGTTGATTCTTGCCAATATGGTTTCACCCGCCACGGTTTTATCACCCAGTTTTACCAGAGGTACGACTTCAACCGGCAGATACACATCAACCCTCGATCCGAAGCGAATCAGACCATAGCGTTCGCCACGCACCAGGATATCTCCGACAAGCGGGTAACTGATAATGCGGCGTGCTACCAGGCCGGCTATCTGAACAAACGCGATTCGGACGCCACCGGCAATCTCCAGTACAATACCGTTGCGCTCGTTTTCACAGGAAGCACGTCCGTCACGGGCATCAAAAAACTTTCCCTGATGATGAAATGTGTCAATAACTGTGCCGTCAAAAGGGGTGCGATTTACATGGACACTGAATACGGACATGAAAATACTGATTTTCAAGGCCGGGGCACCCAATGGAGTTTCCGGAACCCGTTCGGCGACAATAACAACTCCATCAGCCGGGGCTATTACTGCAGCAGCGTCAGACGGAGTTGTACGTTCCGGATTACGAAAAAAATAGAGGACAAACAGTGTCAGCAGAAGAGAAAGTGCGGCAGGAACATACATCAGGGGAGAAATCCGCACGGCAGCAACAGTTAGCAGTGCTGTTAATCCTACGGAATAGGCGATAAATGGATACCCTTCTCGGGCAAATACGGATGAGTTATTCATAAACCTGCCTGGATTCGAAGACACCCCTCTCAGTACGGAAGAGGGGTGCCATGATTCACGCGTTGTGGGATTAGTTTTTGGTCTTGTCAACGATTTTCTGAATCCGGCAAACCAGTCCGGCATGGTACGCAAAACGAGCGAAACAGATACTACAATCAGCCGTGGCTGTCAACGTAAATAGCTGTTTTGACCTCGATCACAGCGGAAATGCCCGCTGTCGGAACAAAAAAACCGCCCGTTTTCCGGGCGGCTGGAATAACAACTCGATCGTCTCTAATCTCTTACCCGTTCCACCCTTTGGCGCCACGGCCAATGGCAACCGCACCAGTGCGAACAACCTCTTTCAGGCCGAGCGGTCGCAGCAGTTCCAGAATGCCATCAATTTTGAGCGGATTACCGGTCGCTTCAATCGTATATGATTTCGGCGTGACATCGATAATCTTCGCTCTGAAAATATCAACGACCCGCAACACCTCGGCACGGGCATCATCTTCGGCAGCGACTTTTATCAGCGCCAGCTCTCGCTCAATAGCGCTGCCATCGGTGAAATCAAGCACCTTGAGTATATCAATAAGCTTATTGAGCTGTTTATTTATCTGCTCAAGAACCTGATCATCGCCACGGGTAACAATCGTCATCCGTGACAGTCCTTCTTCGTTGGTGGGAGCGACCGACAGTGAGTCGATATTGAACCCTCGGCCGGAAAAAAGTGTGGCAACGCGGGAGAGTACTCCGAAATCATTTTCAACGATAACTGATAGTGTATGTTGCATGGTGTATATCCTCACTTTTAATAAGCTAGAAATTGTTTTCTGCATGTATAGGCAGAAAGAAATTTCGTGAGCGCACGTATCCTGTTTATCAGGGTCAGGCGTTCAGTACCATTTCATTCAGCGATGCTCCGGCCGGGACCATAGGCAGCACTTTTTCCTCGCGGGCGATCATGAATTCCATTATGACCGGACCCTTCTCCTTAAGGCCCTTTTTGATGACAGACTCGACGTCACCCGGTTTTGTCGCCAGAAATCCTTTGGCGCCATAGGCGTCGGCAAGCTTGATATAGTCGATAGGCAGTTCCATGCAGGTTGATGAATAGCGTTTGTCGAAGAACAGCTCCTGCCACTGGCGCACCATGCCAAGGAAGTTGTTGTTGAGGATGACAATTTTAACCGGAAGCCCGTTCTGTACCAGTGTTGCCATCTCCTGGATGTTCATCTGAACACCGCCGTCGCCGCAGATGGTAATGACCTGACGTTTCGGAAAAGCCGCTTGAGCTCCCATAGCTGCCGGCAGACCGTAACCCATCGTACCAAGCCCCCCGGAAGTAAGCAGCGTGCGCGGCTTGTTGAATGTAAAGAACTGAGCCGTCCACATCTGGTGCTGGCCGACATCGGTTGAGATAATGGCGTCGTCATCAGACAATTCCCGTAGTTTCTGGATGACGAATTGCGGCTTGATAATGGTGCTGCTCTGTTTGTAGCCGATCGGGTGTTTTTCTTTCCAGGCGGTAATATCAGTATGCCATGGAGCCAAAGCCGCAACTAACTCAGGTAGCTTCTCCTTGCTCTTGTCAGCCTGTTTGATCATTTTCAACAACACGTCTTTAACGTCGCCAACTATTGGCAGGTCTACGCGCACATTTTTCTTGATGGATGTCGGGTCAACATCGATATGAATTATTTTTGCGTGTGGCGCAAACGTCGTGAGCTTACCGGTAACACGGTCATCGAATCGTGCCCCGACGGCAATGATAAGATCACTGTTGCTCATAGCCATATTAGCGCAATAGGCGCCGTGCATGCCAAGCATGCCAAGTGACAGTTCATCGCTTTCCGGAAAGGATCCGAGTCCCATTAATGTCGTAGTAACCGGCAGTGACAGCTTCCGCGCCAATGCCGTCAAAGGTTCTGCTGCGTCACTCAGCACCGCGCCGCCGCCGACATACATGACCGGGCGGCGTGATTCGAGGATCATGGCGACCGCTTTTTCCACCTGACGGGGATGGCCGGAAAGATTGGGTTTGTAGGCGCGGATTTCAACTGTTTCCGGGTAATGAAATTCACCCTGGGCAATCTGAATATCCTTGGGAAAATCCACCAGAACCGGGCCCGGACGTCCACTGCGGGCGATATAAAACGCTTTCTTCATGGTCAGTGCAATATCCTTGACATCGCGAATCAGAAAGCTGTGTTTCGTACAGGGGCGGGTGATGCCGATAATATCGACTTCCTGAAAGGCATCATTTCCGATCAGTGCTGTCGGAACCTGTCCGGTGATGATAACCATCGGAATTGAATCCATATAGGCGGTGGCTATTCCGGTGACGGTGTTGGTGGCGCCTGGGCCGGATGTCGCAATAACGACACCGACTTTTCCGGTCGCCCGGGCATATCCGTCAGCCGCATGAGTACCGGCCTGTTCGTGCCGGGGAAGTATGTGATGAATTTCTTTAAAATCGAAGAGAGCATCATACAGATTGATAACAGTACCGCCCGGATAACCGAAAACGGTATCGACACCTTCTTTTTTCAAACATTCCAACATCATTCGTGCGCCGTTCATTTTCATATAGTACCTCTATGTGTGCTGTGTAGTTTGTCATGCGTTTTCAGACAGGTCGGGCCGGTCTGAATTCATTTAATCTGCCGTTGTAATTGCTCCGGTGTGAGCCGACGTAACAACCTTGGCGTACCGTGCGAGCCAGCCGCTTTTGATCTTCGGTTCAGGCGCCTTCCATTTTGCCCTGCGGGTAGCGAGAGTTGCCTCGTCTACCAGCAGTTCAAGACGACGGTTCGGAATATCGAGCCGAATAATGTCACCGTCGTTTACGAGAGCTATCGGTCCACCTTCGGCTGCTTCGGGCGATATATGCCCGATGCAGGGCCCGCGAGTGCCTCCCGAGAAACGGCCATCGGTGATCAAAGCGACGCTGTCACCCAGTCCCATTCCCATAATAGCAGCGGTCGGAGCGAGCATTTCTCGCATGCCGGGGCCCCCTTTCGGCCCTTCATAGCGAATTACAACGCAGTCGCCGGATTTTATTTTCCCTTCCATGATGGCCGCCATGGCCAGCTCTTCGGCATCGAAACAGCGGGCCACACCTTCAAAGTTCATCATGGCGTCGGAAACTCCGGACTGCTTGACGACGGCCCCTTTGGGAGCGATGTTTCCGGAGAGAATGGCGATGCCACCTTCCTTCTTTATCGGATTCCCAAGCGGGCGGATAACCTCCTCGTCCACATTCTGAATGCTATCGGCCAACTGATGTGTGGTCAGGCCGAAAAGTGTGGGCGTATCGTTAATTTTGCTGCCAAGTTGTTTCAACACTCCGGCGACGCCGCCGGCAATGTCCAGATCTTCCATAAAGTGCTCGCCAGCCGGATTCATTGAAGCAATCTGCGGCGTATCTTTTGCCAGTTCATCAAACAGTTCCAGTGGCAGCTCCACACCCGCTTCGTGGGCAATGGCCAACAGGTGCAGCACGGTGTTGGATGAACCGCCCAGCGCCAGATCGACTCGGATGGCGTTTTCAAATGCGGCGCGGGTAAGGATGTCACGCGGTTTGACGTCGTTCTGTACCAGTTCGACGATTTTTTCACCGGAGGCAAAGGCGATGCGGCGTTTCAGCGCCGAAACAGCCAGTGCGGTGCCGCAGCGCGGCAGGCTCATACCCAACGTTTCGGTGAGGATTGCCATAGTGTTGGCGGTAAAGAGCCCCTGACAGGAGCCCATGCCGGGGCAGGCGTTGTCTTCGCAGACCTGCAGTTCCTTATCGTTGATGACTCCGGCTTTATAACGTGCCATCGCCTCAAAGGTGTCAGACACAAAAGAGTACTTGCGCCCGGCAGTGCCGCGGCCGCTCATCATCGGCCCGGCGGTGACGACGATGCAGGGAATGTTCAACCGGGCTGCCGCCATCAGCATGCCGGGGGTAATTTTGTCGCAGTTGGTCAAAAGTACCAGTCCGTCCAGACGGTGTGCCTCGGCAACCGATTCAACCATATCGGCGATCAGTTCACGGGTCGGCAGGGAGTAGTGCATTCCCTTGTGCCCCATCGCCATGCCGTCGCAGACGCCGGGAATGCCGAAAAAGAATGAGTAGCCGCCGCCGGAGTGAACGCCCTTTTCAATAAAACGCTCCAGATCGCGCATACCGACATGTCCGGGGATCAGGTCGGTAAAGCTGGTTGCTACGCCGATAAACGGCTTGTTCATCTGATTCTGCGGGACGCCGGTCCCTTTCAGCAGGGCGCGGTGGGGTGTGCGTTCCAGCCCTTTCTTTATCATATCACTACGCATATGTAATGTCCTCGGAGTGCAGTTGGTTTGGTGTCACTAAATCCTTGATTGATCATACTTTATGGGTTGTGAAGAATAATATAGATAAGCTGATGTGTCAAATAAAATGCCCTTGTTGACCATTATTCTCCGGAAATATCCCCGGGGCTGACTTTTCTATGCCGAATCGTCAATCCCTGTAAAAAGTTCCGCAAGAACTGATCGCCGCACTCCTTGTAATGCTTGTGCCCTTTGTTTCTGAAGAGGGCGCTTAACTCTGACTTTGATATGTTAACGCCGGCAAGTGCCATCAAAGCAAGCATGTCATCCTCTTTCAGATCAAGAGCGATGCGCAGCTTTTTCAGGATGGCATTATTGTTGAGCGATGTATCCGGCTTCGGTGCCCCCGTTTCTGCTGAGTCCTTCCGGCCTCTTTTATGAATGATCAGACCATCCAGAAAAAATGATAGCAGGGGATTGCTGCAGGAGATAAAATCCTCCTCCTCTTCTTTTTTCAGTAGTTTGATCAATGTCGGTTGTTCCAGCGTACAGCCTGATATTTGGAAAATCTCGATCATAACCGGGTTGCTGATGTCCAGTGCGTAGCGTAATCTGCGTAATACGTCGTTGTTATTCATGGGGTAAATCTCCTGTAGTTGTTCCCCCGCCCCTTGCGGGAGGGGGGTAGGGGGCGGGGGAGGTTGCATTGAACCGCTTCGTGGCTAATTCACCCACCCCTCAATCCCCTCCCGTCAAGGGAGGGGAGGCTTACTTGAACGCGGCGACCTGCGCCTGATACATCGTCACCGGCACAAAGCGCACGGCAAATTCTGTACTGCATCTGACACACGCGACGAAGAACGGCTTGCCGTTTTTTCCTTTTTCAAAGGGTAGATCCTGTTTGTGACTGCAGTAGGGACATGTGGCGGTAACAACCGCCTGAATGATTTTGACCGGCTTTACTTCTGCTGCACCGGTTTTTTTTACACCGGACGATACCGGCTTTGCCGCCACAGGCTGCGCTTCGGAGAACTCTGATTCAATGGTGTTTTTCTGCATAGGTTTGCGCTCCTTTTTTATCGAAGTAGTAACCGGAAGAAATTCGTCTTCTGCATGTTCAATTGCGACAACCGGAGGGGGCAGTATTCCCTTCATCGCCTTTTTCCAGAGCAGCGGCATCGAAGACTTCGAATAGTGCAGCGGCCGCACCCCTTTCATCAGTGCGGCGCCGCCGACAATGATGTAGTATTTGTCGCGGTACGACACCAGGGCCTGTCTGCCGATCTCGGCAATTTTAAAGCCGGAACATATTTTGTTGTCGAGCCAAAATGTTATCGTCTCATCCATCGACTCTCCTCCGTATCGTAGTGTTATGCGATAAATGACAAGTGTTACCAGAATCATGAACTCCTTACCAATAAAATTATGAATATGACGCGGTTGTTTGTGGTATGTATCAAAAAGGAACTGCCATTTTATGACTGATTGGAAAACCGTACATGATCCAAACTACCCATCATACCGTATATCGTAAAGAATACACCGCTCCCGAATACCTTGTTGACAGCATTGATCTCCGCTTTGAACTTGGTGATGAATCAACAGTGGTTACCTCCCGGCTCGCGCTCCGTTCGCGGTGTGACGTATCATCGGGCATGATCCCGCTCGTCCTGAACGGCAAGGGTCTTCTGCTGCGGGGGCTGAAAATTGGCGGCATACCACTCCTGCAGGATCAGTACATCGTTACCGGTGAACAGTTGACTATCTCCGCTGTTCCGGCCGTCTTTACCCTGGAGGTCGTGACCGAGATTCGCCCTCAGGACAACACCTCACTCGAAGGGCTCTACCGTTCATCCGGAATGTTCTGCACCCAGTGCGAAGCGGAGGGGTTTCGTGCAATAACCTATTATCCGGATCGTCCCGACGTCCTTACGCTCTTTACCACCACCATCATAGCCGATCGCCGACGTTATCCGATTCTGCTCTCCAACGGCAACCTTCAGGAACAGGGTGAATTGCCTGACGGCCGTCACTTTGCCACCTGGCATGATCCGTTCAGAAAGCCAAGCTACCTGTTTGCCCTGGTGGCCGGCGATCTCGTCCGTATTGAAGACCGTTTCACCACCTGCTCCGGTCGGGAGGTGGCTCTTCAAATATATGTACACGAACAGAACCGCAGTAAATGCGACCACGCCATGTGTTCCCTTAAAAAGGCGATGCGCTGGGATGAAGAGGTCTATGGCCGGGAGTATGATCTTGACTGTTATATGATCGTAGCGGTTGATGATTTCAATATGGGGGCTATGGAAAACAAGGGGCTCAATATTTTCAACTCCTGCTATGTGCTCGCCAGCCCTGAAAGCGCAACAGATGATGACTACCATGCCATCGAAGAGGTGATTGCCCATGAATATTTCCATAACTGGAGCGGCAACCGGGTGACCTGTCGAGACTGGTTCCAGTTGTCACTGAAAGAGGGACTGACCGTGTTTCGTGACCAGGAATTTTCATCCGATATGCAGTCGCGCGGGGTGAAGCGGATCGAAGACGTCCGAAATTTACGCACGTCCCAGTTTGCCGAGGATAGCGGTCCGATGGCCCATCCGGTGCGCCCTGATTCGTACATCGAGATCAATAATTTTTATACGTCAACCGTGTACAACAAAGGGGCGGAGCTCGTCCGGATGCAGCATACCATGCTCGGGCCGGAACGGTTCCGATCCGGTATGGATAGTTATTTTGCGCGCTTTGACGGGCAGGCGGTGACGGTCGATGACTTTGTGCAGACCATGGCCGAAGCGGGTGCACTCTCTCTTGAGCAGTTTGCCCTCTGGTACAGCCAGGCCGGTACTCCGCAGCTTCGCGGCAGTGGCGCGTATAACAGTGCCGAAAAAACCTTTACCCTGGCGTTTAGCCAGAGCTGCCCGGCGACTCCCGGTCAGCCGGACAAAAAAGCGTTGCACATCCCGTTGACCCTCGGCCTGCTTGACCGTAACGGTGAACAGTTGCCGCTGACGCTGACCGGGGAATCTGCCGGGACTGTCACCTCACGAACCCTGCATCTCCGCGCAGATGAGGAGTCGTTCTGTTTCACCGGTGTTGACGAGGAACCAGTTCCGGCTCTGTTGCGCGGTTTTTCGGCGCCGGTCAAGCTGGAGTACCCGTATCGCCACGACCAGCTCGCCCTGCTTATGGCCCATGAACCGGACCCGTTCTGTCGCTGGGAAGCGGGGCAGCGTATGGCGGTAACGGTTGTTCTCGGACTGGCTGCCGACCTGCAGCAGGGGAGGGGGCTGACCCTTGATGCGGCCTTTGCCGGCGCCTTCCGTACGACACTGACGAGCGGGCATCCTGATCGCGCCTTTCTGGCCGAAACGCTGACATTGCCGAGCGATAAATACCTTGCCGAACTCGTTCAGGTGGTCGATCCGGCGGCTATTTACGCAGCCCGCCAGTTCGTTATCCGTACCCTGGCAGAGCTCTTCAGGGATGATTTCATTGCGGTACGGAATGCCAACCGGAGCGATCTTCCCTATGCCGCTGACGATGGCCGCTCCGGTGCGCGCCGTCTGGCAAACCTCTGTCTGGCGTACCTGATGAGTAATGGCGGCCAGAGCGACATCAAACTCTGCCTTGAACAGTACCGTCGGGCGGACAATATGACTGATGCCATCGGTGCGCTGGCGCCGCTCGCTTCATGCGACTGTCCGGAGCGAATTGAAGTGCTGGACGATTTTTACCGTCGCTGGCAGGGGGATCGGCTGGTTGTCGATAAATGGTTCGCACTGCAGGCCGCCTCCACACTTCCTGGTACTCTGGATGAGCTGTCGGAATTGTTGAACCATCCAGCCTTTGAACTAACCAACCCCAACCGCTTTCGTTCCCTGGTCGGGGTGTTCAGCCAGAGGAACCAGGTGCGTTTCCATGACCCGGGTGGAGCGGGATACCGCTTTCTGACTGATCAGTTGCTGCGGCTGATTCCGGTTAATCCGCAGGTGTCGGCCCGATTGCTGGGGCCGTTGACCGCATGGCGGCGTTTTGAGGCAGGGCGAAGCCGGTTGATGCGCGAGCAGTTGCTGCGGATTCAGGCTGTTAGTGATCTGTCGCGCGATGTCTATGAGGTGGTAAGTAAAAGTCTGGAGGAATGATTTATGAAGACGTATCGCAAGGAATTATGGTTTGAGACTATCCATCGACGGGAGCTGATAAACATCACACCACAGGTCGTCGAATGCCTGAGGGAAAGCGGCATTTCAGACGGAATATTGCTCTGCAACGCCATGCATATCACCGCCAGCGTCTTTATTAACGATGATGATTCAGGCCTGCATCAGGATTTTGAAACTTGGCTGGAAGGGCTGGCACCGGAAAAACCGTATTCCCGGTATCATCACAACGGATATGAAGATAACGCGGATGCCCATCTTAAAAGAACCATCATGGGGCGGGAAGTTGTTGTGGCGGTGACGGAAGGAAAGCTCGATCTCGGACCGTGGGAACAGATCTTTTACGGAGAATTTGACGGCAAACGTCGCAAACGGGTGTTGGTGAAGATTATCGGTGGATAGGCGGCTTCACGATTCTCTCCGACGCATCCCGTAACAGATCAAAGCTATACCAAGTCAGATTAGTTATGAAATAATTCAGCCCGATATTTGGCCAATACATGTTCAAGTGAATGAATGTGTTCTTTACACACTGTTCTATCAAGATGCCCCTGATTAGTTTCAAATAAGTCAATTACATACTCAAGATATTCGATTCGACTTAGTTTGAACTGTTTCTCCGCCTTTAGGTTTGCCGTTGCCATGACATCCTCCTGAGATGTTTTGAAAATCTTACCATGCATTAATCGTTTGGCAATAAGCTAACCATAAAAAGGTTTGCATTGGATGAGTAAAAGTGCATCAGCTGGATCAAAGCCGGGGTTGGAAAAGATTTCATTGATATTGTGTTCGAGGTCATCTGGATGGGGGAAGGTGAAGCCGCGCAACCTCTGTACTCTCAGCTTCTCGCTGGAGATTTTTATTCTGGCTTATTTCGCTTCGCAAGTGTATTTACTAACTTATACGCATCATAATCGCAACGACAAGGAGTAAATTATGAGCAAAGGTGAAGACAGCAAGAAAACTGAAAAGAAGGCACCTGCTAAAACCCCAAAGGAAAAGAAAGCGGATAAGCAGATAAAAAAAGCGGAAAAGAAGAAATAATTCGGGTGTGATTGCGGGGCCGATGTCGAACATTTATACGGTTCGGGCCTGATCGTGGCCTGTTTCCCCTTTTGATGCCTGAGAAGCAGAACAGGGACTTAACAAAATTGGCTAAGTCCCTGTTTTTTTATGGTCGGTGCGACAAGATTTGAACTTGCGACCACTAGACCCCCAGTCTAGTGCGCTACCAGGCTGCGCTACGCACCGAAAAACTATTCATAAAGAATCTCGTAATATTTTCAGTTCACTCCGAACTGCTTTCAATACCGCGGTGTAATCAGCAGCGGGAGTCGAAAAACGTAATGGATCGTCAGACCTGCTTAGTTTTCCTTTTGCTGTAATCCGCTTTTTAACGCCCTCAATAGTAAACTTTTCATCGTACAACAAGTTTCTGACCTGCAACACAAGATCAACTTCATCTTTTGAGTACAACCGCTGTCCGGAACTGCTTTTCACCGGTTTTAAAAATGAAAATTCCGATTCCCAAAAACGTAGTACAGACGTCCTGACTCCAGCGACTTCAGCGACTTCGCCGATCTTATAAAAAAGTTTCTCTGGCAAAATTGAAGGCATAGGATGGGCAGCCTGCACGAGAGCTTATTTTGATTCAGCGTTTATTGCATTTTTTAACACCTGGCTTGGCTTAAAAGTCAGTATTCTTCGAGCGTCTATCGTAATAGTTTCTCCTGTTTGAGGATTACGACCACGACGATCAGCTTTTTGCTTAACAACAAAATTACCAAAGCCGGCAATCTTGATTTTTTCACCAGATTCCAACGTCAACTTAAGTAAACCAAAAACAGTTTCAACCATTTCGGCAGATTCTTTTTTCGAAAAACCGACTTTCTGATGAATACGTTCAACTATGTCTGCTTTTGTCATAATTACCTCAATCTTTACCGGTTAATACACTGATTCAAAAGGAAAAATTTTATAGCACAGGGGCATCTATTACGCAACAGGTTTTATCGCAGCGTCACCTGTAATTTATCTACCAGATTAGTAACTATTTCTTTATGGAGAGCGACTATTTCTTCTTCAGAGAGCGTACGCTCAACAGAGCGGTATCTGATCCGTACCGCGATGCTTTTGAATCCATCCGGAACACCTTTTCCGCGGTAGACATCGAATATCTGTACGTGCTCGATCTCTTTAGATTTTACCGATTTAATGCAGTCGGTTATTTTTACCGCCGCAAGTCCTTCCGGCACCAACATCGCTATGTCGCGGCTGCTGTCGGGAAAGCGGGAAGGAGCCGCAATTGTTTTCCTGGTCCGTGACAATTTCACCAGTTTTTCAAAGTCAAGTTCAAAGCAAAAGACCGGTTTTTCAATTTCAAAGTTTTTCTGCACGGAGGGGTGCAACTCACCAACAGAACCAATATATTCGCGACCGGCAAAAATCCGGCACGATTTGCCGGGGTGATAATACGGGTCCAGGTTTTCCGCAACCCAGGTTACTCCTCCGATATCCAGATAATCCAGTACGGACTCAACAATTCCTTTAACATCATAGAAATCTGCCTGCTCGTTAGGGCGACTCCACGCGTCTCCATCACGGGAACCGGTTACAGCGCCAACAATACAAAGCGGCTCACGAGGCATGTCCGCTCCATCTACCGGAAGATATACGCGTCGCATTTCAAAGAGTTTAAGGTCCAGAGAGCGAAAATTAATATTACGAGCGGTAGTTTCAAGCAGTCCCGGCAGTAAGGTGGTTTTCATTACTGACTGCTCATCAACAAGCGGGTTAGCAAGCTTTATAGCAGATCGTCTCGGGTCATCGTCATTCAGGAGGAGTTTCCCGGCAGCGTCCGGCGCGGTAAAGCTGAAGTTGATTATTTCGGTCATGCCGCAATTTACCAGTATATCGCGCAACTGTTTTTCAATTTCCTGGTGCCGTGTCGGTCTGTCTGAAACGACCCGTGCTACCGGCATTGTTGCGGGAATCTTGTCATACCCGTTTAAACGGGCTATTTCCTCAATAAGATCAATTTCACGCTCAATATCAATACGATATGATGGCGGCAGTACCCCTGTCGTTCCGTCTTCATGTTGAGTTACCTGACATTCCAGTCGAGTGAGAATATCAATAATAACATCACGATCAAGGTTGATACCGATCAACTCATTTGCTTTTTCGGGACGAAACATGATTGGCGTTCGTTCACTTTTGCCCGGATATTCATCAATCGCCCCTTTGGCAAGAACGCCGCCAGCCAATGCAACAATCAAAGAGGCTGCGCGGTCAAGTGCACGGACAACGCCATCGATATCAATGCCGCGTTCAAAACGATGAGATGACTCGGTGTGCAGCCCGTGACGTTTGGCAGTTTTACGAATTGCCGCCGGCTTAAAAAAAGCGCTTTCAAGAAGAATCGATGTCGTACTGTTTTCAATCTCGGAATTCAATCCCCCCATAACACCCGCCAGTGCAACCGGGCGCTCGGCATCACAGATGACGAGATCTGATGCCGTGAGCACACGGTTCTGATTGTCGAGAGTCGTGAAATTTTCACCATCGACTGCTGCCCGAACGACAATACGCTTGCCGGAAAGCCGGTCACAATCAAAGGCATGCAGCGGCTGTCCCAATTCCATCATTATCAGGTTGGTTACATCAACCACATTGTTGATTGATCGTATGCCGAGTGCGGCAAGACGTTTGACAAGCCATTGCGGTGACGGCGCTATGGTGCATCCGGAAATATAGCGTGCTGCGTAGCGTGGACAAAGCTCGGGATCCCTGATCGTCACTCCGATGACGGAATTGGTGTTTTCAGGGCCTTCCGTCAGAGTAACCGGAGGATATTTGATTTTTACATCCAGTTTTGCGGCGATATCCCGGGCAATTCCTACCAGGCTTAAACAGTCAGAGCGGTTGGGAGTGAGCCCTATTTCAAAAATCGTATCTTTAAGTCCGAGAGCCCTGAAAACAGGCGTGCCCAATGGTGCAATCCCGGGAGACAGAACAATTATTCCAGCGCTATCCTCAGCCAGACCAAGCTCTTTATCCGAACAGAGCATGCCGCACGACTCTTCACCACGGATTTTTGAGCGCTTTATTTTGAAATCACCCGGAAGTGTGGCGCCTATCTGGGCCAAAGCAACGGTGTCACCCTGTATAAAGTTTTGAGCGCCGCAGACAACGTCAAGAACCTCTTTGCCATTGTTCACCCGACAGAGCGAAAGTTTATCGGCATTCGGGTGCTGCCGCTTTTCCTCAACCAGCGCGACCACAACATCATCCAGACCATCGCCAAGTTTCTCCATAGACTCTACTTCAAGACCGAGCATGGTCAATAGTGCCGCAAGTTCATCCGGATTTGTATCAAAGTCTACAAATTCTTTAAGCCAGTTGTATGTAACGATCATATCAATTCACCATGAATGTATTATTTGTTTAGAACTGACGAAGAAAGCGGACATCATTTTCAAAAAGGAGACGCATGTCGGAAATGCCGTATTTCAGCATCGCGATGCGTTCAATGCCCATTCCAAAGGCAAATCCTGAGATGTTTTCGGCATCATACTGAACGTGACGGTACACTTCCGGGTCAACCATTCCGGCTCCAAGGATTTCAAGCCACCCGCTGTTTTTACAGACCCGGCACCCTTTTCCGCCGCAAATGACACATGCAATATCAACTTCAGCCGACGGTTCTGTAAACGGGAAATAACTTGGACGAAGGCGGACACCGGTTTTCTGGCCGAACAGCTGGTTGGTAAAAACCGTAAGGATACCTTTCAGGTCGCCAAAAGTGACCGTGCTGTCAACCATCAGTCCCTCGATCTGATGAAACATCGGAGAGTGAGTGGCGTCGGAGTCACAACGATATACCGTGCCGGGTGCTATGATCCGTACCGGTGGTTTCTGTTTGAGCATCGTACGAATTTGAACCGGCGAGGTATGCGTTCGCAGCAGCAGACTGTTTTCAACAAAAAAAGTATCCTGCATATCGCGAGCGGGATGTTCAGGCGGAAAGTTGAGCGCCTCAAAATTGTACCAGTCATGTTCAATTTCGGGCCCTTCTGCAACGGAAAATCCGAGTCCGGCAAAAATAGAGCAGATTTCCTCTATAACGAGGGAAACCGGATGCTTGGTTCCCTTCTGGGCTCGACGGCCGGGAAGTGACGTGTCAATGCGTTCAGTCTGAAGCCTGGCGGCAATAACTTGTTCCTGAGCAGACGCAAGCGCTGAACCGAGCGCTGACTCAATTTCATCGCGCACCGAATTGACTAACTGCCCAACGACGGGGCGCTCCGTGGCATCCAGAGAGCCGAGACCCTTCATCAGTGCCGTTAATTCACCTTTACGGCCAAGCAGATTGATTCGAATATCTTGAAGCGCCTCTACTGAGGGCGCTGCAGCAATCGCCTGCATGGCGCTGCTTTTTAATTGTTCCAGTTGATCCCGCATATAAGATTACCTTCAAGAGAAGATTTGAAATTAGTATTAAGTGGCAGACCGTACAAAAAAGGGAATGGGAGCATGTCCCATTCCCTCTCCGTAAATAAACAAACAAAGAAACTAGATTCCGGCCTTGGCGAGCGCCGCAATCTGTGCAAATCCATTCGGATCAGTGACTGCAATGTCAGCCAGCACTTTACGATCGATCTGTACATCAGCCTTTTTGAGGCCAAAGATGAACTTGCTGTACGACAGGCCATTAATGCGGGAAGCCGCATTGATTCTGACGATCCACAGGCTGCGGAAATCACGTTTTTTGACGCGGCGATCGCGGAAAGCATAATTTAACGCCCGGTCAACCGCTTCTGTTGCGCTACGAAACAGTTTGCTGCGTGCGCCACGGTAACCTTTCGCCAGTTTTAATACCTTGTTGCGCCTGCGTCTCGCTTTAAAACCCCTTTTAACTCTTGACATACGTAACTACTCCTTCGTTGCTGAATTGGCCAGATCCATAAGGGGAGACAATTTCCTCATGGTTCGTGGCATTATGCCTCCACTCACATAACGTGAGAGAATAACCGGTTACTTATACGGAATCAACCGGGCAATGTTCTTCTGATCAACGGCTGCGACCATGGAACCACCACGAAGATTACGCTTACGCTTGCGGCTCATGGGTGTCAAGATGTGGCTGGTGAAAGCACATCCGCACTTAATGCGGCCGGAAGCTGTTTTTTTGAAGCGCTTTGCAGCGCCACGGTTGGTTTTAATCTTTGGCATGAGAAACTCCTTCTTTCGTTATAGGAAATTACCTGTTCAGGTATTTCTGTATTTATTTTTTCGGTTTCGGGGCGACGATCATATACATATTTCTGCCCTCAACACGCGGGTGATTTTCAATAACACACACATCCTGTAACTCTTTTGCAACTTTCTCGATTACTGCCCGACCAACGTCCATATGGGTTATTTCGCGACCCCGGAATACGAGAGTTATCTTTGCCTTGTTGCCTTCTTCAAGAAAACGTTTGACGTTGTTGATTTTAAATTCGAGGTCATGGCTATCCGTTTTTGGCCGTAACTTTATCTCTTTAAGCAGTACGTGGACCTGTTTCTTTTTTGCTTCCTGCAGTTTTTTGCTCTGCTGATACTTGAACTTTCCATAGTCCATTATTCTGCAGACGGGAGGTACTGCTGTCGGTGAAACTTCAACGAGGTCCAACTGCTGCTGTTCGGCCAGTGCGAGCGCATCTGAAAGGGAAAGGACACCCAATGCCTCTCCTGTTGCGCCAATTACGCGAACTTCAGGAACTCTGATGGCTTGATTGATGTTAACGGTCGGTTTTGCTATGACGACACCTCCTGAAAGTTGTTTATTCTCACTGCTATCAATCTTGTTTAACTTATTTATAGTTTTTACTTTCCTCAGCAACAAATGCCACAAATTCTTCCGGCTTCATAGCTGAGAGGTTTTTCCCATCGCGATACCGGGGTGTAACCGTACCCTGTTCAACTTCCTTATCGCCGATAACCAGCATATACGGAATTTTCTGCAGCTGGGCCTCTCGAATTTTAAAGCTCAGCTTTTCATTACGAACATCCCGCTCAACCCGTATCCCGGCATTGCGCAACTGGCGATACACATCTTGCGCATACGGAATTTGGCTATCCGTTACCGTCACAACTATCGCTTGCACCGGAGAAATCCACAGCGGGAAACTACCAGCAAAATGTTCAATAAGAACACCGATGAACCGCTCGATCGAACCGAGGATTACACGATGCACCATAATGGGGCGCTTACGCTCGCCATCTGATGCAACATAGGTCAGATCAAAACGCTCCGGCAGGGTAAAATCGCACTGGATAGTAGCACACTGCCATCTCCTGTCAAGACAATCGCGCAGCTTTATATCTATTTTGGGCCCGTAAAACGCGCCATCTCCTTCGTTTATCTCGTAGGGGCGACCGGAATCCTTAAGAGCAGACAGTAGTGCTTCTGTTGCCTGCTCCCAATCGGAATCAGATCCGATGGATTTTTCCGGCCTGGTTGAAAGCTCCATTTCATACTCGAATCCGAAAATTGCCATCACATCATTCACAAAGGAAATAACACCCTTGATTTCGGCATCCAATTGTTCGGGAGTGCAGAGTATATGTGCGTCATCCTGAGTAAAGCAGCGAACCCGCATGAGCCCGTGGAGTACACCGGCCCGTTCATGGCGATGCACCGTGCCGAGTTCAAAATAGCGGAGCGGAAGATCACGATAACTGCGCAGCTGGGACTTGTATATCATCATGTGGGAAAGACAGTTCATCGGTTTGATGCCGTAGCTCTGTTCATCGACCTCAGTGAAATACATGTTTTCGCGATAATTCTCGTAGTGTCCCGATCGCTGCCAGAGTTCACTCTTGAGAATCTGCGGACCGACAACAATATCGTAATCCCGTTTCAAATGCTCTTTCCGTTCAAAATCTTCAAGAACGGTGCGCAGCATGGCTCCTTTGGGATGCCAGATCGGGAAACCGGCGCCAACTTCGTCCGAGAAGGAAAACAGATCCAACTCCTTGCCAATCTTACGGTGGTCACGCCGCTTCGCTTCTTCAAGCCGGTTCAGGTACGCTTCCAACTCCTTCTTGTCAACAAAAGCAGTTCCGTAGATACGCTGAAGCATACGATTCTTTTCGTTGCCGCGCCAATAGGCGCCGGCAATTGAGAGCAGCTTGAAAGCTTTGATCCGGCCGGTAGAGGGGAGATGCGGTCCGCGACAGAGGTCGGAAAATGTCCCCTGGCTGTATACCGAAACATGATCAACGCCAAGATCGGTAATCAGTTCCGTTTTATACGATTCCCCCATGGCTTCAAACATGGCGATTGCCGCAGCACTGGCATATTCATGTCGCTCTATTTTCTGATCGGCAGCAGCCAGCGCCAGCATCTTCGCTTCAATATGCTCGAGATCATCGGGCGTAAACGGCTTCTCCATGTCAAAATCATAATAGAAGCCGGTTTCAATTGCAGGCCCGATCGTAACCTTGGCCTGAGGGAAAAGTTCCTTGACCGCCTGAGCCATCAGGTGAGAGGTTGAGTGGCGAATAATATCAAGTGCTTCAGGACTTTTTTCGGTAATAATTTCAACCCGGTCGCCATTGGTCAGGTGGGAAGAAAGGTCGACCAGCAGGTCGTTAATTTTCCCGGCCAACGCGGCTTTGGCAAGACCGGTGCCTATTGAGGCGGCGAGATCATAAACAGTGGCACCTTCTTGCAGCTCGCGAGAAGAGTTATCCGGAAGTGTTATTGAAATCGAAGACATAAAATATCCCTTTGTGCGAAGTCAAACAGAAAAGGCATCGATACATCGATGCCTGCATCCTGCTCGCTTCAACTCTGCTTTATTAATGGTAGGCGCGGGCGGTGTCGAACCGCCGACCTCTACCGTGTCAGGGTAGCGCTCTCCCGCTGAGCTACGCGCCTACATCAAAAAGCTGGAAAGTAATAGCAAGTTACGCTTTGGATGTCAAGCTGATTTTACTGCGTTAATTTATGGTTTTTCCAGCCTGGCAACATTCTCCACATGGACGGTCTGGGGAAACATGTCTACCGGTTGAATTTCCCGGCAGAGATAGCCGAGCTTGCCCAGAATATCAAGATCACGAGTCAGGCTTTGCGGAGAGCATGAAACATAGATGATCGACTTTGGTCCGATTGCCGCAACCCGCTCCAGCACATTTTGATCACATCCTTTGCGGGGGGGATTGAGTACGGCAACATCAACTGATAGTTGATCGCCTGCCATCTCATCGAGTAGATCGGCAACGTCTCCGGCTTCAAAACGGCAATTTCTGATGCTGTTTATCCGGGCATTCATACGGGCGTCGGCCACGGCTTCTTCAACTACCTCAACGCCGATCACATCTTTGGCGGCTCCGGCGAGGAACAGAGAAATTCCGCCAATGCCGCAGTACAGATCAAGAACTGTTTCAGCTCCGGTAAGCGCGGCCCAATCGCGGACTTTACTGTAAATCAGGTTGGCGCCGCTGTTATTGACCTGAAAGAATGACCGCGGTGAAATCCTGAATGAAACGTCGCCTATCTGCTCCGTCAGGTACAGTTTCTTCGTCAGAAAAAAATCTTTCTGCCCCATGATCACATTACCCTCGGTGGCATTGACATTCTGGACTACTATCTCCACCTCGGGAACCTGATCCTGTACATAACGACCCAGATGATGGATTTCATTAAAGGAGCGCTTTGACGTAACAAAAACAACCATCGCCTTTTTTTCATAGGTCGAAACACGAACTACCAGATAGCGGAGCAGTCCCATCTTGCTTTGTGGATTATATACCTGCACCTTCCCTTTTTTTATCCCCTTTCTCACCGCTTCTACCACCTTGTCTATGAGCGGATGGTGGATCGGGCACTGCTCCAGATCATACACGTCATGGCTTGCCCGGCGGTAGATGCCGATAAATGGTTCCGAAAACTTGCCGGCAACCGTCAGTTTTGCCGTTGTACGGTAATGAATCAGATTGTCGGGAGAAAGCAAAGGATGTACCACAATCCCTGATAACGCGGGATACTTGGCAATTTCGGCCAGAATCATGCCCCGTTTCCAGTTTTTCTGTTCCGAATATTTCATGGCGATCAGCGGGCAGCCAAAACAATCGGCACTTTCTCGACAGGGCGGGTTGTTGCTCCGCAACGGTGACGGCTGTTGCAGTTTTTTTACATGGCAAAAAGCGGTACCTCCGGCGACATGATCAACACCGGCAAAGACGACATCACCAGGCAAGGCGCCGCTGACTTTGAGTGTCATCCCGTCTTCATTGCGGGCCGTTCCGTACCCATCTTCATCCAGGGAGGTTATGCGCAACTCCAGTACATTTTTTTTTGTCAACGGCACGAATCGCTTAGCCGCCGCAGCGGTTTCAGTCGGCTTATGCGTCGACGCAGTTGCGGGGTTTGACCTTGCACGTTCATGTGGATTGTTTTTCTTCACAGGTTTTATTTTCCTTTATTCTATCATTTCCAGATATTCACGGAACTTTCTGAATGCCTGAGCCCGGTGACTCAGTGAGTTCTTTTCCGACAATGTCAACTCCGCCATGCTTTGATCAAAACCATCAACCAGAAAAAGTGGGTCATAACCGAACCCTAAGTCTCCTCTGGCTTCTGTGAGAATTCGCCCCGTAATCCTGCCGGAAAACAACCGTTCATCTCCCTCAGGAGTTACCAATGCCAGTGCACAGATAAAAGCGGCCTGACGCTGTTCAACCGGGATATTCAGGCACTCTTCCAGAAGTAGTGCATTGTTGGCGGCATCTCCGGCCCCGTCGCCGGCATAACGTGCCGAAAAAACGCCGGGACGCCCACCCAGAGCATGTACCACCAGTCCTGAGTCATCAGCAAGGGCCGGAAGACCGGTGAATTGTGACGCCTCGCGGGCTTTTTTGAGTGCATTTTCCTCGAAAGTGGCTCCATCTTCAACTGTTTCCGGGAAATCGGTAAAATCCGCTGCGCTGCTTACCTGAGCCACTAAACCGGTCAGCAGCGCTTTGATTTCAAAAATCTTGCCGTTATTCCGGGTTGCGATGACCAAATGTTTCATCCGGCAAGCGCCTCTCGTTGAAAGGCAAAGAGCTGTTGTACGCCTGAAAGCGCAAGGTCCCGCATGCTGTCCATTTCAGTGCTTGTAAACGGTTCAGCTTCTGCCGTACCCTGTACTTCCACAAAACGGCCGCTGGAGGTAATAACAAAATTCATGTCAACTTCTGCAGAGGAATCCTCAATATAATTCAGGTCAAGCAGCGCTTCACCGCCTACTATGCCGACACTGACCGCTGCAACTGCTTCCTTGAGCGGCACTTCAGTCAATAGTCCCTTTGTTTTCAAAGTGGTTAATGCGTCAACAAGAGCAATATACGCACCGGTTATTGAGGCGGTGCGTGTTCCGCCGTCAGCCTGTATGACATCACAATCGATATATATTGAACGCTCACCAAGTTTTTCAAGGTCGGTTACCGCCCGCAGGGAGCGGCCAATCAGACGTTGAATTTCCAGTGTACGTCCGGTCTGCTTCCCTTTCGCTGCTTCACGGGGGGAGCGGGTATGCGTCGCCCTCGGCAGCATGGCGTACTCGGCCGTTACCCAACCGGTCCCCTTACCCCGTAAAAAAGGGGGTACCGATTCCTCCACTGATGCAGTGCAGAGTACCTTGGTATCTCCAAATTCAATCAGCACGGAACCTTCAGCATGTTTGGTGAAATTACGAGTAATTACTATTGGCCGTAATGCATTGGTTGAGCGCCCGTCATTTCTCATATACTTAATGTAACTCCTTTAAATTTTTTAAATTCAGAAAAAAACATGAAGCTGTTCATTAACCTGTCAGCGGAGCAGAGTCAAATAAAAATGTTGGCCAAACCAGGTAACTTACTGGTAAAAAAGGAGCATAGCCGTTAACTTCATCAATACGGGAGGGTCTATGAAAAAACTACTGAGGTTTGCGTCCGGCTTTATATGTCTGTCGATCTCTGTTTCTGCCTTCGGAGCTGAAAAGCAGAAGCCGTACCCGCATTACTGGATGAGCGTTGCAACCAGCAGCCAGAATGTTCCGGGCATGCCTGCCGGGATGGACGGCATAGCATCGCTCTTTGGCGGCAAAAAACTGTTCGGACCACAGCGCGAACTCCGCTTGCAGCTGGAATCTCCCCAAATTGCGACCGATACCCCGAAAGCCGCTCATGAAATCCCTCCTGAGCAGAAGATGGGCACAGCATTGCCGCTTGTTACTCCCGTACGTGAAAGATCCGAATATGTGCCACCTGAACGGGGGGAGCGGCCTGAACAGTATGAAAAACCAAAGGCACGGATGTTGATTTATTGGGGATGCGGCGAAACTATCGGAAAAGGGCAGCCAAAAATTATCGATACCGCTTCTATGAGCCTGACCGATTTCGGCAAAGCATTTACCGGTCGTACGCCCACCCGCAGTACACCGCCATCTCCACGCAGCGGTTGGACGTACGGTGAATGGCCGACCAACGATGAACGGACAGAAATACCGGCTGAAAGTTCACTGGTTGGCAGGCATCTGATCAAAGGCAACTACACTCCCGATATTTCTTTTACCCTGGATAAACAGCGGGATTTTATGGCTCCGGTGGAATTCTCTCCGCTTCAGAAGACAACAACCGGCGCACTGAAGACGGAATGGAAGTCAATACCAACCGCTATCGGTTACTTTGCGACCGCAATCGGCCATAATCAGGATACCGGTGAAACAATTTTCTGGTCTGCCAGCGATGTTCCGGAGCTCGGTTTTTCACTGCAGGACTATCTCACCCCGAGTGATGTTTCCCGCTTTATTAAGGAGAAGGTGCTTCTTGGTCCGTCAAAAACTTCGTGCACCGTACCACCGGTATTCAGGGACGGGCAGCCTGGCATGCTGCAGTTTATCGCGTACGGAGAAGAACTGAATCTGGCCCATCCGCCGAAGCCGAAAGATCCGAAAAAACGGTGGGACATTGAGTGGTCTGCCAAAGTCCGGCTGAAATCGACAGCCATGATGCCCTTGATGGCACAGGAGGAAGGTGGTGTCGCACGCACAGACCCTCCCGCAAGAAAAACGAAAACAAGCGGAGATACTGAAAAAGAGCAACCAGATGCTCCGGGTTCCGGAACTGGTGCTCCGGTAAAAGAAATCGGTAATCGCCTGCGCGGGATACTCGGTTTTTGACGTATTGATGCCGTAAGCTCGTTGACGTGTCAGTCGTTTGAATGATATCTATAGCGCCCGTTCTGTCCATGCTCGTCCGACAGGCAATCGAGGATGGAAAATTTATTCAGGAGGTTTTACGTGAGAAAATTTATGAATGTAGCATGTTTGCTCAGTATAATTGCCCTTGCAGCGGTTTCATTGGGATTCGCCGCCGAACCGCCTCAAAAGATCCTCATCGGGATATCAAAAATTGTGGCCCATCCGGCTCTGGATGCTGTTGAAAAAGGGATTCAGGACGAATTGGCTGCCGCAAAAATCAACGCAACGTTTGATCTGCAGAATGCCAATGGCGATATCGGCACATCCGCCTCGATTGCCAATAAATTTCAGTCTGAAAAGGTGACTCTGGCAGTAGGCATTGCCACCCCAACTTCGCAGTCACTGGTTAACACGCTTAAAGGCATTCCGATTGTGTTTTCGGCAGTAACCGATCCGGTTAAAGCCGGGTTGGTTCCCTCTCTGAAAGGCGCAAAAAAACCGGTGACCGGCGTATCCGATATGACCCCGGTTAAACAGCAGATTGAATTACTGCTCAAAATAAAAAAGATCAAACGACTCGGGCACATCTACACCAGCTCTGAAGAGAATGCTGTCGTGTTAGCCGGTGTCGTCAAGCAGGCATGCAAGGAGTTGGGGCTTGAATACGTTGAAACTACCGTTTCCAAATCGGCCGAAGTAAAGCAGGCGGTTCAGGCGATTATCAAGCGTGTCGATGCACTCTATATCAGCACTGATAATACGGTTGTTTCGGCCTTAAGTTCCATTGCTGATGTCGCTACAAAAAATAAAGTGCCGATCATGTCGGCAGATCCAAGTTCCGCAGAAAAATACCCGGTTCTGGCTGCCTGGGGCTTTGATTATTATAAAATGGGCCGGGCTACGGGGAAAATTATCGTTGAAATTCTGAATGGCAAGAAAGCGGAAACGATCCCGACCCGCTTCATGACCAAGACTTCAGATGTTGATCTGCTGGTCAATCTGGATGTTGCCAAAAAACTGGGGCTGAAATTCCCGAAAGACGTCGTGAAAAGTGCCAACAAGGTCGTAGAAAACGGTAAGCTGAGCAGCAGATAAACGCCATGGCCCGGCAGCCAACACAGCTGTCGGGCATTTTTACGCCCACCATACTACGTCGGAATTAAAAGGATGATACGGTTGTGCTATGATTGAAAGTATTCTCGTTGAAGGTTTGATATACGGAATAATGGCATTGGGGGTATTTATCACCTTCAGGGTTCTTGATTTTCCCGATCTGACGGTGGACGGCTCTTTCCCGCTCGGGGCGGCACTGATGGTCCAGGGTCTTCTCCTTGGCATGAACGGCTGGCTGGCGTTATTGATCGCTTTTATCGGGGGAATGTTAGCCGGCATTGTTACCGCGCTGATTCATAACCATCTCAAAGTTCCCAATCTGCTGGCCGGCATCCTCACCATGACGATGCTGTACTCGATCAATATCCGTATTCTCGGAAATCGCGCCAATGTGCCGATTATTGATCAGAAAACCCTTCTCTCTGACGTTTCGAGCCGCTTTTCGGGGGTTATCCCTGACGAATACATTCTGTTGGTATTTTTTGTGATAGTGGCTCTCGGCATCAAGCTGCTGGTCGACCTCTTTTTCCACACCGATCTCGGCATGACCATCGGCGCAATGGGGAACAACGAACAGATGGTTATCTCACAGGGGATCAACCCGAAAACCCTGAAAACCATCGGTCTCGGCCTGTCCAACGGACTGGTTGCCGTTTCGGGAGCCTTTGCTGCCCAGTATCTCGGTTTTGCCGACGTGGGGCTCGGCCAGGGAATAATCATCTCAGGTCTTGCTTCGGTCATGATCGGCGAATTCCTGATCAGAAAAAGCAATCGTATCGGCGTACTGACGCTCTGTGCTGTGGCCGGTTCCATACTGTTTCACGCCGTAATGTATGTTGGACGCTATTATGGCTATGTCATCAAGATGACCCCGAATGACCTGAGCCTGATCAAGGGCCTCCTGATAATCATCCTGCTGGTCCTGACGCAGTCGAGAAAACTCAATATGGCGGCCATCAAGGCAATGGTGCAAAAATGATAGCAATCAAAAATGTTTCCGTTATTTTTAACCAGGGTACCGTGAATGAGAACCAGGCATTGCGCGATATCAACCTCAATATCAAAGAAGGCGACTTCATCACCATTATCGGCAGCAACGGTGCCGGAAAATCGACGCTCTTCAACCTGATCGCCGGAACGATTACCCCGGTTGTCGGTTCCATACATGCCAGCGGTCGCACCATAACCCGCGAACCGGAATACAAGCGTGCGCAATACATCGGCAGAATCTTTCAGAATCCGCTCCTCGGCACCGCTTCAAACATGAGCCTGGAAGACAACATGATGATCACCTACCGTAAAGGCTTCAAATGGCTCAAGCGGAGTCTGAACAATAAAATGAGAGAGTATTTTCGCTCGGAGCTGGTACAGCTGAAAATGGGCTTGGAACATCGCATGAAAGAAAATCTTGTCATGTTCTCAGGGGGGCAGCGCCAGGCGTTAACCTTGCTGATGATGGTACTTTCCAAGCCGTCACTGATTTTGCTGGACGAACATACGGCCGCTCTGGATCCTAAAAATGCCGAGATAGTTCTCGAGCTGACGGATAAATTTATCAGGGAATACAAACTCACCTCCATGATGATCACCCACAATATGAGCCATGCTATTGAGTATGGCAACCGCCTGCTGATGATGGATCAGGGGGAGATTATTTTCGATGTATCCGGTGATGCCAAGAAGGAGCTGACCGTCGAAAAGCTGATCGAAAAGTTTCATGAATTGCGCCATCGCGGTTTTGAAAATGACCGGGCACTGCTCTCCGAATAATACCAGCAATGGTACGACCAATCATGGGTTGACTGGTCCGACCTTTTCTGGAATACTCCATCCGCTTTATCAACGACTATTTGAGGAGACGAACTACATGAAGAAACTTACGTTACTCGTATCGTGCCTTATGCTGTCACTGTTTGCCGTAACCGCCTTTGCCGGAGACGGCTCCTGGGACAAAGTCAAGAAAGATGGCACGCTTGTTATCGGTCTTGATGACTCTTTTCCGCCGATGGGTTACCGCCAGGCAGACGGTAAACTGGTCGGTTTTGACATTGATGCCGCTGAAGAGGTTGGCAAACGGCTCGGCATCAAGATCAAGTGGCAGCCGACCGCCTGGGATGGGGTAATCCACTCCCTGGATGCCAAAAAATTTGACTGCATCTGGAACGGTATGACCATCACTGAGGAGCGTGCCAAGCAGGTTGCTTTCAGCAAGCCCTATATCATGGACGGTCAGATTGCCATCGTCAATTTCAAGGAGAAGCGTTTCAAGGGGCTCAAGGATCTTAAGAATTATAAAGCCGGCACCCAGAAGGGGTCATCAGGCATTCAGGCGGTCAAGAAGCTGGCAAACGCACCAACAGAACTGAAGGAGTATGAAGATTACCCCAAGGCGCTGCTTGACCTGGAAGCCGCACGTATCGACGTTGTTGTGGTGGACAACGTTACCGGCCGGGATATGATCGCCAAGCGCCCCGGCAAGTTCAAAATCATCCCCGGTATGATCAGCAAGGAGCCGTTCGGTGTCGCCTTCCGCACCGGTGACCGTGACCTGCGGGAAAAAGTTCAGCAGACGCTGGACAAAATGGTTAAAGATGGCGCCATGACCAAAATTTCACGCAAGTGGTTTGCCGAAGACCTGACCAATCCAAAGAAATTTTAGCCGGTGAAGGTTTCAATGAAATATCCCTGCGGCAGGGTCTTCGTGACCCTGCTTTTTTTGTGGGCTCTGGCCGGAACCTGCTTCGGTGCGGCAGATTATGATCTGCTGTTCCGCCACTCCAGCGATTTGATGGCGCAGGGGGATCTTGACGGTGCCTTGGCGCTGCTCAAGCAGGTTCCCACACCCGCAGCCAGCGAAGATGCCAGCGCCTTTGTTTCAAGCCGTATGCAGGCCGGGCGCATTTACGCCTCTCAAAACGCCACGGACAAGGCTATTGCCGCCTGTCAGGAAGTTCTGAAGCTCTTTCCCGACAACAGTGAAGCCCGCAACTTCGTTGCAGCATTAAGAGATCAGCTCAAGCCCCGCTGGCACACAATTCTGTCAGACATCCTCCGTTTTCTTCCGGTCCTCGCCAAAGGCGCACTCATGACACTGCTGCTGGTGTTCTGCACCATGCTGGTGTCACCGCTCGGGGGGCTGTTGATTGCACTGGGGCGCATCAGCAGAGTGCGGCCTGTTTCAGGATTATGCTGGTTCATCATCTGGTTCTTTCGTGGCACCCCGCTGCTGCTGCAGCTGTTTTTCATCTATTACGGCCTCCCGTCGCTCGGCATTACGCTGTCGCCATTTTTATCGGCCGTTATCGGTCTTGGCCTCAACTACTCAGCGTATCTTGGTGAGATTATCCGCGGTGCAATCCAGAGTATTGAACATGGTCAGATGGAAGCGGCCAAAGCGATCGGCATGAGCTACGGTCAGGCCATGCGGAGGATTATCATTCCCCAGACCTACAAACGACTGATGCCGCCGGTCGGCAATGAGTTTATCGCCCTGATCAAGGATACCGCGCTGGTCTCGACCATCGCCATGGTTGAACTGATGCGTGCGGCAGATCAGATGTTCAACACCTATTTCAATATCACGGCGCTGGTACTTGCGGCGGCGATCTATCTTGTGCTGACGACCATTTTTACCTTCATCTTCGAAAAGATTGAATACCGGGCGGGGATCTATGAACATCGCTAACCAGCCGCTCCTGAAACTGGAGAATATTACCAAGCGTTTCAAAGAGTTGACAGCGGTGAACGGCATCAACCTTGCGGTTGCATCCGGCGAAAAACTGGTCATCATCGGCCCCTCAGGGTCGGGCAAATCGACCCTGCTCCGTTCAATCAATCTGCTGGAGGAAATTGACGAGGGGACCATCCGCTTTGAAGGGCGTGAGGTCGGCTATGTGCTGCACAACGGCAGACGTCAGCAGGACCGCCCCCAGGCGATCAGTGCACTGCGGGCGGAAATCGGCATGGTCTTCCAGCATTTCCACCTCTTTCCGCACATGACCGTGCTGGGGAACGTGATGGAAGGCCCGTTGACTGTACAGCGGAAACCGGCCGATGAAGCCCGCAGCATTGCAACGGATATGCTGGCAAAGGTGGGGCTGTCGGATAAGCGTGATGTGTTTCCGGCCACGTTGTCGGGCGGGCAGAAACAACGGGTGGCAATCGCCCGCGCAGTGGCGATGCGGCCGAAAATGATGCTGTTTGATGAACCGACCTCGGCCCTTGACCCGGAGCTGGTCGGCGAGGTGTTCGATACGATACACACCCTTGCCGACGAAGGTATGACGATGATTATTGTCACCCATCACATGGGCTTTGCCCGGGAGCTTGCTGACCGGGTTATCTTCATGGAGTCGGGGAACTTTCTGGCAGAGGGGACGCCGGAGGAGCTTTTCGGCGCTGCACAGGACAACGAGCGGATCAGGGGCTTTCTCAACCGGTTGCTGTAAGAGGGGAAAACCCGGATACTTTTGATCAATTGGCGCGTCTTGTCGAACTTGGTCTGGTAACAATGGATAAACGTGCGGTTGCCAGCGATCAGGTAAACGCCCCGCGTGCCCCGCGAGTCAGCTATGACAAGATTTGTCTGGAGATTTCGATTTGAAGATAGCAAAAATACAATCCAACATAAGGAGAAAACAGACGATGAAAAAGTTCATTGTGGCAACAGTATTCGCTACGGCATCACTAACAGCACTAACAGCATTTCCGGGACAGGCAATCGCAGCAGAGCACGTGGCAGAAGCGGGCGAAGTAACCAATGAGCGAATGGTCGAATATTACCGTTCGGGAATGATCGGAAAAAAACTCTGGGTCATCGACAGTCGGCCAGAGAAAAAGTATATCACCGGTCACATTCCGGGAGCCATCAACCTTCCCCTTGATGTTTTAAAAAAGGATGCCACGGTCGTCGAGAAACTGGCTATTCCTAAAACGGACAAAGTAATATTTTACTGCGCTGGACGTGAGTGCACCCTTTCTGTCGACTCCGCACAAATTTTCATAAAATTGGGCTATGCCGGTTCGGAAGTATATCGAAACGGAGTGCCCGGCTGGAATCAGAAGATGCAGCCACTCCTGGCTGAAGAACCATTCTTAAAGAAAGGCAATGTCATCCTCATTGACACGGTGGTCGGCAAGGAAACAATTGTCACTGCGTCGAACAAAACAATTCAGATTTCCATGGACGATCTGAAAGGCGATAAGGGGAAAAGTCTCTTGGCGAACGTGTCGAAAAACGCCCCTATGGTAGTTATTGAACGAGGCAATATGGACACCGTGAACGCTACGTTGGAAGAGTTGCGCGACCTCGATTTTCGCAGGCTCTCTTACTTCCCCGTAATGTTTTGGAAAGAGAAGCTGGCAGTTGCACCTGCCATCACTACAGTGACATGGGCTCCTGTCTACGACCCCGGCCAAATTTCACCCAAGTCATTTGAAGCGGCGGTATCTTCCGGACAATTCATCCTTGATGTACGCCCCGCCGCCGATTACGCAAGAGGTCATTTCAAGGGAGCAGTGAACATCCCTATAGAAAATCTGGAAAAGGATTACGCAAAAATCAATAGAGAAAGCCAGGTTTTCATAAATTGCGCTACCGGAGCAAAGAGCCAGAAAGCGTTCGATATCCTGAGCCGAAAGGGATATAGCAACCTGAAGTACCTGGACGCCGAGATTTCCTGCAAGGGAGAGACCTGCACAATTAAAGAGTAGAATATAAGTAAGGAGCAGAAATGAGGACGTTATTCGATACCACGCAGATTAATACCATGACGCTGGCAAACCGTTTTGTATTTTCGGCAACATGGCTTGGTTTGGCTGATGAGGAGGGCTGTTCCACGACAAAACAGGCAGAATATCTTGCAGAGCTGGCGCGTCGGGGTGTCGGACTGATCATTACCGGTCATGCCTATGTGATGCCGGAAGGAAAAGCGGGCCTGCGGCAGACAGCTGCCTGCGATGATCGTTTTCTACCGGGCCTTACGGAGACGGCTGATGCGGTTCATGACGCCGGCGGCAAAATTTTGCTCCAGCTTTCCCATGCCGGATGCTACGCCGCTGCGCGCTTGACCGGACTCGCTGCCGTCGGGCCTTCGGCGAATGATTCAAAAGATTTTCCTGATTGCAGTGAGCTGACTCTCGACGGGATCACGCAGATCGTTGCTGCCTTCGGGCAATGTGCCGAACGGGCTAAAGAGGCCGGCTTCGACGGAGTCCAGATTCATGGAGCGCACGGTTACCTCCTGAGTCAGTTCCTCTCCCCGTATTTCAACAAAAGGACTGATAGTTACGGGGGAAGCATCGAGAACCGCGCCCGGATTGTCATCGAGACGCTTCATGCCGTCAGGAAGGCAGTCGGCGCAGAGTTTCCCGTGCTTATCAAGCTGAACTCAGAAGATTTTCTTCAGGGTGGTTTTACGGTGGAGGAGATGCTGCAGGTAGTGTCCCTGCTGGAACAGGAGGGCATCGATGCAATAGAAATGAGCGGCGGGACCATCGCATCCGGAGCACTTGTCCCTATACGCACCGCTGTTCCGGAACGGGAAAAAGAAGTCTACTACCGGGAAGCAGCGATCCTTTTTAAAGAGAAGATCGGCGTTCCTCTCCTGCTGGTAGGTGGCATTCGTTCTTTTGAAGTATGTAAAGAACTGGTGGAAAAGGGATGGGCAGACTACCTGTCGCTGAGTCGCCCGCTCATCTGTGAACCGAACCTGGTCGAACGCTGGAAATCCGGTGATACCGCGAAATCATCCTGCATTTCCTGCAGCGGCTGTCTCAAGGCCGGGTTCAGGGGCAGAGGCGTCCGCTGTGTGTTAACACCCTCTTCCGGCTGACCCTTACTATTGACATGTATCAGTCAAAAATTGAACACCCATGCTGACCGAGTCAAATCTGACTACCTTGCAGGTATGCTTAATAGGACATGAATCGGCATCGTCGCAGAGCATCATTCTGCAGATATCACCTACTTCAAAGTTTGCAATAACACCATCTCTCACGTGTATTAAAGCGCCGCCAAGTGAGATGTCCTGTAATACCGCTCCATGAGTGTTGCCAGCCCCATCCGTTACGACACACTCCGAATCACTCTTGATTCTAATATACTGTCTCTGGTTAGCCATGTGTGATCCTTTTTATGCACTATTTACGTCAGGTAGTAGACCAGATTCCTATTCCCATCTCAAGCGGAATGTCTTTTTTCCCCGCAAAGAAATTTTTCAACTGAAGCTTGTCATCACTCAGCTGAATGCCGACCTCAACGCCATGAAATACATCTGAAGAGCTGGTGCCATTCGAGAGCATGAGAACAGAGGTGTTCAGTTGGCGCAGGGTTCGATAAAACTCGGTGATATTCTTTATGTTTTCCGGAAAGAAATCTTCGATTGGATCGAGCACGACAAGCTTTACTTTGTAGTATTCGCAGAACTTCAGCAGATGGGCGAGGGTTTTGGTATGGCACCCCGCTGCATCGATGAGATTAGACTGGATTCCATAACAATCATCGCACATTGAGATACAGGTCAGATTGTCTCCATTTTGCCGCAGCCTGGAATTGAAATCAGGTTCTGATTTCTGCCACTCACGACAGAGTCGTTTAAAACGGCGACAATTATCATCATCCGTATCCTGGGCGCTCAGATAAATCACGTGTCCCTGTTGACCAGGGTACTTCCCGAGAAACGAGATTCCGAGTGCGACCGACATTGCGGCTTGCATTGCCAGGGTAGACTTGCCGTAGATGCCGTTCGTCTTGAGACAGACCAGCGATTTATCCGGAATAATTTCCGAGATGGTATACTCCTCCGCTTTCGGAGGAAACAGCTCCCGATTCATCCACTCCGTAATACCGATATGTCTGGCAAACGGGTTGTCTTCCGTCATGTGTAATGCCATGGGTGTCTCCTCGTAATCATAAGCAAACAAAAAATCGTCAGGAGCGATGGCCGAGGCGCTGACGAGAGTCAGAGACGGTGACTCCGTGGTGGAGGCCTATCGTTCCGCCGTCAGTCTGCCCGCAGCTATAGGCGTTACTGTTGATGTAGCTCCTGCGGCTGTGCCTTGTGCGAATATTCCCGATCTCGTTCATCGCCTGCCTGATCAACCCTTCCTTGACCGGAACCAGAGCGCCGGGGGTAACCGGGGTAAGCACTTTCTGCTCTCTCAGGCGGGTAGTGATGGTGGATACCGCTCCCAGATAATATGAGTGACGCATCAGTTCACGGTGGCGGTTGGCAATTGTGCCGGTGGCATGCCGCTTCATATAGCTGCTGCAGAGCTTTCTGACGGTTCGGTCCAGATAGGTGAAGGTATAAACGGCGACCTGCACATCTGCTCCAACGCCGATAAAGGTCAATTTACCGGTGGCAGGATGGTGGACCGCCTGACAGTCGAAGGCGCTGCTGACTCCGGCACTCAGATGACGCAGCCATTTCGGCAGACTCTTTGCCGCGGTGGTTTCCACTTTGTCGGCCCTGTCCGGCCGGTGAGACGCTTCGATATCGGCCATGGCCAGGTTGTGTTCTGACAGCAACCGCTGGGCGTGGCCGGCGGCAAGGGCCGCCTCGTGCTCATTGCTGGAATTTGCCAGGGCCAGCAGTTTCTTGATTTTTTCGATTATTGCCGGTGTTTGCATCTAATTGCCCCGCTTTAAGTACGAACTGATCAACCGGCTCTCGACACTCAATCGGAACAGCAGCGGCAGGAGCGCCGCCAGAAAGATGATGCCGCAACCGATCCATTCCCGGCCATTCAACCGCTCACCCAGGACGAAAAATCCGGCAATCAGACTCCAGACCGGGTCGAGGGTGTAGACCAATCCTGCCCGGGTGGGGGTGACGTAGCGTTGATACAGATTCTGCAGGGTGAAGCAGAACACCGTCGGGAAGACCGCACAGTAGATAATTGACATGACGGCGGGAGTAGTGACACTGAAAGCGGGGAGGGGGAGCAGCAGCATGGCGGTTCCGGCGATCAGCGACACCGTGGCAAACTGCACGAGGGTGATCAGAAACACATCATCGTTCTTCAATACTTTGGAGACCGAGATGATGTGGATGGCGATCATAAACGCGCAGAATGTCGAGAGGAGGTCGCCGCGATTGAAGCCGCTGCCGCCTCCGGTTGCCAGCAGTACGATCCCGGCAACTGCCAGAGCAATGCCGGCCATGTTGACCCGCCCGATCCGGTCGCGCCAGACAATCGAGGTGATCACCGGGATGAAGAGTACGAACAGGTTGTTGAGAATGCCGGCCCGCGAGATGCTGGTGCCCTGGATGCCGAAGACGAAGCTCAGATTGGTCAAGCCGAGGGCGATACCGACCGTCATGCCGCGAATTACTGTGCCGGAATCAAGTCTGTTCAAGCGCCTGGAGCAGACGACCAGCATAATTGCCGTTGCGAGAATGAATCTGGTCAGGACAAACAATTGTGGTGGGATCGTGGCAACACCGATTTTGGTGAAGAGAAAGCTCCCTCCCCAGAAAAAAGTGGTCAGTACCAGAAAAAAATAGACCCGGTTCATCGCGGGCGTTGTCGGGTTTGTCATAGTGTGGCGTTCTCTGCGATAACGGCCATATATTCCCTGATTACCGGCAGGTCGGCTGCGGCCCAATCCAGTTCCGGCATCTGTTGCGGTTCCAGCCACTTCAGGGCGTGGTGCTCATGCATGGTAACGGTGCCCCCCGTCAATCGGCAGGTGAAAGGGTAAAGTGTGACGGTGAACTCCGGATAGCTGTGGGTAGCAGGTGAGAGCGCGCTGCCGATGAAGATGCTCACGCCAAGTTCTTCTCTCAGTTCACGGGTCAGGCACTCCTCCGCTGTTTCCCCGACTTCAATTTTACCGCCGGGAAATTCCCATTTGAGCGGCAGCGTCATCGTTGTGCTGCGCTGAGCCGCGAGCACGGTTCCTTCTTTCTCGATGAGGGCACAGGCCACATGGAGATGGCGTTTCATCGGCTGCCCCGCTCTTGATTTTTCGCTATCAGCCGCAGTCGTATGCCTGCCCGTCTTTCGTTCATAATTGCGCCTTTTATGGAAGTTTTGTGCTAATAAACGTCAGAAAATGCAATTGACGTTTCATTGGTAATAACATATTGTTTCGGGCGCGTCAGTCAGAAATACCGGCAATTGGCGATAAAAATGCAATCCAGTCGGAGTGTCTTGAAATGTATTTAAAAGTAGCCGAGCTTGCAAAAGCTGCCGGCGTGAATGAAAAAACGGTATTGTTCTGGATTAGAGATATGGGGCTTCCGGCACACAAGCAGGATGACCGTTATAGCATCAACAGGGTTGATCTGCTTGAATGGGCCACGACAACCGGGATTTCGATTCCGCCGGAAATATTTGTCGTCCATAACGATCCGAACCGCCCGACAGCCGTTTCGGATGCACTTCAGTCAGGTGGTATTTTTTACGACCTGCCGGGTGATACTCCCGAATCGGCGCTCCGGGAGGTTGTGTCACGGCTACAGTTGCCCCCCGGACTTGATCCTGACTTTTTGTTGCAGACCCTTCTGGCCCGGGAAGCACTTGGCTCTACGGCTCTTGGTAATGGCATCGCCATTCCGCACGTGCGCAATCCGATTGTCGGGGCGGCCGGAGAGTCGGCTATCAGCCTCTGTTTTCTCAAAAATCCGATAGACTTTGAAGCTGTTGACGGACTGCCGGTGACGATTCTCTTTACGCTGGTGACACCCAATGTAAAGGCGCATCTGCAGCTGCTGGCAAAGCTCGCGTTTCTGCTGCATGATCAACCTTTTCAGGAACTGCTCCATCGTGCCAACAGTGAAGCCGAGATTATGACGACGATTCGCGCGCTGGAGGAACAAAAAATCAGGAGGTAGCCGCGTCATGGTGCAGGAGTTGTTTGCCCCGAGTTCCCTGATACTTATCGCCACGCTGCTGGCCGCTATTTCCGGTGTGCCGTTGTTATTACCCTGGCTGCTGCCTGCCGCACGGGCCCAGTTGTTGTCAGTTGCTGTTCTGCTTGCCGCCGCATGCACCGGCTTGACCGGCACGGTCCTGCTACTCCTCTCTGGCAGCACGACACTGTTTGAACTTGCCTGGACGCTGCCGTTCGGTCCGGCCCGGTTTGGTGTTGATCCGCTCTCCGCCTGGTTTCTTCTCCCCATTTTTTTCATCTCCGGCTGCGCCGCACTCTATGCGCGTTCCTACTGGCACGCCGATCACCATTGTGACACGGTGCGCAAGGTGACCTTCTTTTTCGGCGTGATGACCGCCAGTATGAGCGCTGTTGTGCTGGCTCGTGACGGAATTAGTTTCCTGTTTGCCTGGGAGATCATGGCGCTCTCTGCCTACTTTCTTGTCTCCGCTGAAGATGAAAAGCCGGAGGTCAACGAAGCCGGCACCCTCTACATGATTACCACCCACACCGGGACGCTCGGCCTGTTTGCCCTCTTTCCGCTATTGAATCTGCTGAGCGGTTCCTGGCTGTTTCCCGCTCCGGCGTCCATACATGCTTCTTCCGGATTGTCTACGGCAGTTTTCCTGGCTGCCCTGTTTGCTTTCGGTATGAAGGCCGGTATCATGCCGCTTCATATCTGGCTTCCGTCGGCCCACGCCAATGCCCCCAGTCATATCTCCGCAGCCATGTCGGGGGTGATTCTTAAGATCGGGGTGTATGGACTGATACGAACGCTCTCGTTCTTCCACGATATACCGCTCTGGTGGGGCGGCTCGGTACTGACCCTCGGGGCTGTTTCCGGAGTGGCGGGCGTTGCCTTTGCGATTGGACAGCACGATCTGAAACGGTTGCTGGCGTATCATAGTATCGAAAACATCGGCATCATCTTTATGGGACTGGGGGTGGCGCTGGTCGGGCAAAAGGTCGGTTCTCCTGCGATGATGCTGCTCGGCATGAGCGGGGCGCTGCTGCATGTTCTCAATCATGCCACCTTTAAAGCGCTGCTCTTTCTGGGAGCCGGTTCAGTCATTCATGCTACCGGCAGTCGTGAAATCGATCTGATGGGGGGGGTAGCACGACGACTCCCGTATACCGCCCTGTTATTCGGGATCGGCGCGGTGGCTATCTGCGGCCTGCCGCCGCTCAACGGGTTTGTCAGCGAGCTGTTGATATACCTCGGTCTCTTTCAGGGAATTCAGGGCGAGGGGTGGGCGGCAGCAGCTGCAGCATTGGCGGCGCCGGCGCTGGCACTGGTTGGCGGGTTGGCGGTCGCCTGCTTTGTCAAAGTGTACGGCATCGTATTTTTGGGAGTACCTCGCGCAGGGGCGTATGCGCCACGCCACGAGGCTGGGTGGCAGATGCTGCTGCCGATGCTGCTGCTGGGACTGCTCTGTCTTGCCATCGGTCTGGCGCCAGGAGCGGTGACCAGGCCGCTGCAGCTGGTCAGTCTGTCGATCCTTCCCGCAGCGGTCAGAACAGAGGGACTCCCGCTAAAGGAGCTGCTGCCGACGACGATGATTTCGCTTTCCGGGGTGCTGCTGCTCGTTCTCATCTCGATTGTTGCCGTCTGGTATCGCCGTCGCCTGGCGGGGAGTGTCTCCAGCGAAACCGTCACCTGGGGGTGCGGCTATCAACGTCCGGCACCCCGAATGCAATACAGCGCATCATCGTTTGCAGAGATGCTGACGTCTATTTTTGCGTTTGTTCTTAAACCGCACTGTCACCAACCGGAAGGAATCACCGGACTTTTCCCCCGTACGTCTCGTTTTTTCAGCCATGTCCCGGAAGCGGTGCTGGAACTGGTGTACACTCCGGCCCTGGAGCGTCTCTATGAACGTTTCCTTCCGATCCGCCGTATGCAGAACGGTATCCTGCAGCAGTATGTCCTCTATATACTGATAACGCTGGTCGTACTTTTTTTGAGTGATTACCGGTAGTAGCTGACAGATGAGGTTTCCGCATGCCCGCACCTCTCGACATAGCCGGTTTTTCGGTGCTGCTGCTCCTGGTGCTGGCCGTAGCTGCGCCGCTTCTCCGGTCGGTTCGCACGCTCCAGATTACTCTTGCGTTTTCTTTGGCTGCGGTGGCATCCATGGCTGCAGTAGTAGCGGGGGGGATGACAGTGGCAGATGGTTCAGTTGCCTCTGCAGCCATGACTCTTGGTATCCCGGGACTCCCCTTTCATCTGCGCCTTGACCCGCTGGCCGGTTTCTTTCTGGTCGTAATCGGCCTTATGGGCTTTTTCGTTTCGATCTATTCGATCGGCTACGTCAAGGGGTATGGCGGCCAGCGCTCGATGACGCAGATGATCTGTTTTTACACGCTCTTTCTGGCCGGTATGCTGCTGGTGGTGCTGGCGGATGATGCCTATTTCTTTCTGGTGGCGTGGGAGTTGATGGCGGCTGCCTCATATTTTCTGGTCATGTATGAAGATGAAAAGGGGGAAAACCGGCGCGCCGCTTTTCTGTATCTGCTGATCGCCCATGTCGGGGCGCTTGCTATTCTGCTGGCCTTCGGCGTCATGGCGGGGCAGAGCGGCCGGCCGGTCTTCGACGGCTACACCTTCGATGCCATGCGCACGGCACAGCTCACTCCCGGCTGGGCTGCGGCCGCCTTCTTTCTGGCCTTTTTCGGTTTTGCCGCCAAGGCCGGTGTTATCCCGCTGCATGTCTGGCTGCCGGAGGCGCATCCGGTAGCTCCTTCCAATATCTCGGCCCTGATGAGCGGCGTCATGCTCAAAACTTCCATCTACGGCATCTGCCGCTTTGCCTTTGACTTTATCAAAATTTTCCCCTGGTGGTGGGGGGGGATCGTGCTGGTACTGGGACTGATCTCGGCGGTCATGGGAGTGCTGTATGCCCTGATGCAGCACGATCTGAAGCGCCTTCTGGCCTATCACTCGGTTGAAAATATCGGCATCATCCTGATCGGACTGGGGCTGTCGATGATATTTGCCGCCTTTCATCTGCCGACTCTGGCCGCTCTGGCGCTGGTTGCCGCCCTGTATCACACCCTCAACCATGCCGTGTTCAAGGGGCTGCTCTTCATGGGTGCCGGGGCGGTGCTGCACGCCACTCACGAGCGCAACATGGAGGAGATGGGCGGGCTGATCCATCGCATGCCATGGACGGCACCGCTCTTTCTGGTCGGCTGTGTCTCCATCTCGGCACTCCCCCCCTTCAACGGCTTTGTCTCGGAATGGCTGACCTTTCAGGCTTTCCTGCTCTCACCATCGCTGCCGCATCCACTGTTGAAGCTGCTGATCCCGTTGGGGGCTGCGATGCTGGCACTGACCGGGGCACTGGCTGCGGCCTGCTTCGTCAAGGTCTTCGGAGTCGTCTTTCTGGGGCAGTGGCGCGGTCACCAGAAGCCTGAGCGCATCCATGAAGTTGGTCCGTCAATGCGTGCCGGTATGCTGCTGGCGTCAATTTCCTGCCTGCTCCTCGGAATTTTTCCGACCTGGGTCATCGGATGGCTCGATACAATCCCGGAACAGCTCTGTGGCGGCAGGTTGGCAGAGTCTGCCGGAAAATTCGGCTGGATGTGGCTGACGCCGATAGCTCACGGGCGCGCCTCCTATTCCGGTCCGATGGTTTTTATCGGGATTCTGGCGGTGGTCGCTGTGACCTGGCTGCTGCTGCATGCCCACGCGACCAGCTCCCGGCGTGTACCTGTCTGGGATTGCGGTTTTGCCAGGTTGACACCCCGCATGCAGTATACCGCCTCCGCCTTTTCCATGCCGATCCGGCGGGTCCTCGGTTTTCTGTTTGCGGTGCGCGAACAGGTAGAGGTCGTACCGCACACCAACCACCCCTCCCTCCCCGGCAGCCTGCAGTATCGTCTACGGATCAGAGATCGCTTCTGGAACTGGCTCTACGTGCCGCAAGGTGATGCGGCCTACTGGATAGCGCGCCAGGTCGGCAGGCTGCAGCAGGGTCGCATCCAGATTTACCTGCTCTATTCCTTTGTAACCCTGATTGTTCTGCTGGTGTTTCTGGGATGAGCCTCCATCCGTTTGTCATAGAACTGCTTCAGTTCGCTCTGCTGCTTGGTCTGGCGCCGGCCTTTGCCGGGTGGGTGAAAGTCCTGAAGTGCCGGGTTCAGGGGCGAACGGCGCCCGGGATTTTGCAGCCGTATCGCGACATCCGGCGGCTGTTCGGCAAGGATATCGTTCTGGCTGAAAACGCATCGTGGCTCTTCCGTTTCACCCCCTATCTGACATTCGGGGTGACAGCAATTGCGGCCGGGATTATTCCGCTGATTTCGGTTGACCTGCCGCTGTCGGCAACTGCTGACGTCATCGCTCTTGTCATGCTGTTCGGGATCGTGCGCTTCTTTACGGCACTGGCCGGGATGGATATCGGCACCGCCTTTGGCGGTATGGGTTCGAGCCGCGAGATGACCATTGCATCACTGGCAGAACCGGCCATGCTGATGGCGATTTTTACAGTCTCGCTGGCGAGCAATTCCACCTCGCTGACCCAGATGGTTTCGGTCATGGCGCACTCGGAATTTGTCATCCGTCCGTCTCTCGCCTTCGCCCTGGCGGCTTTTATTCTGATTGCTCTGGCAGAAACCGGCCGCATTCCGGTTGACAACCCTGCTACCCATCTGGAACTGACCATGATTCATGAGGCGATGATCCTCGAATATTCGGGGCGTCACCTGGCCCTCATCGAATGGGCCGGCATGATGAAGTTGACGCTCTTTTTTGCCCTTGGAATTGCCGCTTTCTGTCCCTGGGGCATCGCGACCGGTGGTGATACCGGCTTGCTGCTGCTTGCGTTTGTGGCGCTGTCCGCCAAACTGGTCGTCGGGGCATGTGTCATGGTGCTGATCGAAACCGGTCTGGCCAAGTTGCGCATTTTTCGTCTCCCTGAGTTTCTGGGGAGTGCCTTCCTGCTGGCAACACTCGGTATGATCGCCTTCTTTATTCTGGAGTAACACCATGACCCATACCATAGCAACCCAGATAAACAGCCTGCTGGCGGCCCTGATACTCCTGAGCGCCTTTGCCCTGCTGGCCCAGCGCAAGATCATGGGGTTGGTGCATATTTTTGCCTGGCAGGGTTTGTTACTGGCGCTGAGCACGGCGGTAATCGGCTATGCCAGCGGTGAACACCATCTGTATATCTCCTCACTCCTGACGCTCGGAATGAAGGTCATTCTGCTCCCCTATATCCTCTACAAGCTGGTGCACAAGCTGAAGATCCATCGCGATATCGAGGCGGTTGTCAATGTTCCCACTACCATGCTGCTCGGCATCATACTGGTCGTCTTCAGTTATCACCTGACGGCACCGATCCGTGAACTCTCCAATCTGATGACCCGCTCCACCCTCGCGGTCGCATTGGCGACGATCATGCTGGGGATGTTGATGATGGTGACCCGCCGCCATGCCGTGACGCAGATTCTGGGATTTCTGGCCATGGAGAACGGCCTGTTCTTTGCCGCCACCAGTGCCACCTACGGCATGCCGATGGTGGTGGAGCTGGGAGTGGCGCTCGATCTCCTTATTGCGGCCTTTATCTTCGGTATCTTTTTCTTTCATATCAATACCACCTTTGAGAGTCTCGATGTGGAGCAGATGGCAAAATTGAAGGAGACGGACTAACGCCATGATCCTCCTCTCTCTCCTCGGCATATCGATCCTGGTGGCGCTGATCCTCGCCTTTATCGGCGACTGGCGCTATGCACCGGAGGTCAATATCGGCGGCTCGCTGCTGACCTTTATCGTGTCGCTGGTTCTGGCGCTGCAGGTCTATCACGAGGGGGGGAGCATTTCCGGCTCTGCCTACTTCTTTGTCGATTACCTGAATATCTCCCTGGTCGTCCTGACCACCCTGGTTTCAACCACAACTGCCGTCTTCAGCCGCCGCTACATGCGGGTCGAGCGGGAACATGGACGGGTCGGCCACTGGCGGATGCGTTTTTATCACGCCATGTTTCAGCTCTTCATCTTCGCCATGCTGATCGCTCTGGTGACCAACAATTTCGGCGTGCTCTGGATCTCGATGGAGCTGGCGACGCTGGCGACTGTCCTGCTGGTGTCGCTCTACCGGACCCCGACCGCAATCGAGGCGGCCTGGAAGTATTTCATACTCTGCGGCGTCGGCATCGCCCAAGCACTCTTCGGTACGGTGCTGCTCTACTTTGCCGCCGAACGGGTACTGGGGGCGGGGGGTAATGCACTGCTATGGACCAACCTGAGCCGGGTCAGCAGTCAGCTCGACCCGACCGTCATGCGCCTCGCCTTTGTCTTTCTGATGGTCGGCTACGGCACCAAGGCCGGTCTGGTGCCGCTGCATAACTGGCTTCCGGATGCCCATAGCGAGGGGCCGACCCCGGTTTCGGCGGTGCTCTCCGGTCTGCTGCTCAATATCGCCCTGTACGCCCTGATCCGCTGCAAAGCGCTGGTTGATGGTTCCCTCGGCTCCGGGTTTGCCGGAAACATCATGATGGGTTTCGGCCTCCTCTCACTGCTGACGGCGGCTTTCTCCATGCTGCGGCAAAAAGACATCAAGCGCCTCTTTGCCTACTCCTCCATTGAGCATATGGGGATCGCCACCTTTGCCTTCGGTCTCGGCGGGCCGATCGCCACATTCGGCGGAGTTCTCCATATGATCGTCCATAGTCTGGCCAAATCGGCCACCTTTTTCAGTGTCGGCCATGCTGCCCAGATGCACGGCACCCAGGAAATGTCCCATATCCGCGGTCTGATCAGGGGTAATCCGGCGGTCGGGTGGGGGATGTTTCTGGGGGTGATGGCGCTGGCCGGCATGCCCCCCTTCGGGATCTTTACCAGTGAATTCCTGATCCTTACCGCCACCATGAAGGATGCGCCGTACCTCGCGCCGCTGCTGCTGCTGGGCCTGGCAGTGGCATTTGCCGCGCTGTTTCGCAAGGTGCAGCCGATGGTGGCAGGGCTCGTTCCGTCCGGACAAAAACCTCTGACAGCCGCCAACATACCGGTCTTTCTACATCTGGTTCTCGTGCTGCTTCTCGGGATCTACCTCCCCGGATTTCTGGCGAACTGGTTTCATCTGGCGGTGGAGATATTGAAATGACTATAAAAGACGTCCCCTCTCCATGAGAGAGAGGGCCAGGGTGAGGGGGGAGGCGTTGCTATATTTGGCGCTGTTGCCTTCCCCTCATCCGGCCTTTGGCCACCTTCTCCCTCAGGGAGAAGAGACTAACGAAAAAATTATTCAGATAACAGGATAGGTATCGTGAACTTGCTCCGCGACATAATCATGACCCACTTCGGTACTAACGCTGTGCTCTGCAACGGCGCTTATCCCGCAGATGTCCCGCAGATACTGGTGCCGCGCGAGCAGTTTGAGGATGTCGGCTGGCTGATGAAGGAGGCGGGGGCGCGTTTGGCGGCAGAGTGGGGTGTTGATGAAACGCTCTTTGGACGAGGTTTTGCGCTGCTGGCCTGCTTTGCGCGGGATACCGAATATCTGCTGGTAAAATGCGATATTCCGCTTGACGACCCTACCTTTCCGAGTCTGTCAAAAAAGCACCCCACCGCCTTCCGCTTTGAGCGCCAGATTTTAAGCCTGCTGGGGCTGACTCCGACTGGTCATGTCCACTCAGATCTGCGTCCCTGGATCAAACACGAGGATTGGCCGGTCGATGCCTGGCCTCTCAGAAAGTCTTTTGCAGCAGCAGAGCGGATGCCCCGAGTAGAAGGTGATTACAAGTGGGTTAAGGCCGAAGGGGAAGGGGTCTACGAAATTCCGGTCGGCCCGGTGCATGCCGGAATCATTGAACCGGGGCATTTCCGTTTTCAGGCGATGGGTGAGGATGTCCTTAATCTGGAACAGCGACTTGGGTACACCCACAAGGGGATCGAGAAGCGTTTTGAGCAGCTCTTCTGGAGTGATGGGGCGCGACTCGCCGGAAGGGTTTCGGGTGATTCCACCGTTGCGCACGCTTTGACCTACTGCCGTGGTGTGGAGGCGCTTTCCGGGACGGTTATCGCGCCTCGGGCGGCCTGGCTCCGTGCGATCATGCTTGAGCGGGAGCGGATTGCTAACCATCTGGGAGATGTCGGTGCAATTGCCAATGATGCCGCCTTTACGTTTTTCTTTTACCAGTTCATGCGCCTGAAGGAGTCCGTGCTGCGCGGCAACCAGCGGTTGTTCGGCCACCGTTACCTGATGGATCGGGTCGTTCCGGGGGGGATTTCCGCCGATCTCCCGGCTGACGGCAAAGTCTTTATTGATGGGGAATTAGCTACCCTGTTGACAGAGTTTGAGCGGATTGTAAACATCTACGACCTGAATGCGTCGCTGGACGATCGACTCCGGAGTACCGGGATATTGACGGCAGAGTTTGCCCGCGAGCTTGGCACGGTGGGCTATGTTGCCCGGGCCAGCGGCCAACCGGTGGACTGTCGTATCCTGGCGCCATTCAGCCCCTATGATCTGATACCGCCTCGTATGACGGTGCTCAATTCGGGCGATGTTCACGCTCGCGCCTGGGTACGGATTGAGGAAGTTCGCGACTCGATCCGCCTGATTCGGGAACTGCTGGCGACGCTGCCGGACGGGGAAGCGCTGACACCGCTGGGGGCTGTTCCCTCGGACTGCAGCAGCTTCTCAGTCGTTGAGGGGTGGCGCGGGGAGATTATCTACTGGCTTCAATCCGGTCCGAAGGGCGAGGTCAACCGCTGCGCGGTTCGAGATCCCTCCAGCGTCAACTGGCTGGCGCTCGAACAGGCGGTCCACGGCAATATCGTGCCCGATTTTCCGCTCTGCAACAAGAGTTTTAACCAGTCGTACTCGGGGAATGATTTGTAGGGGAGTCACCAATGCTTAAAATTCTGCACCAGATATTCCGAACCGGGGTGGTGACCGAACCGTTGCCGGAAGCGATTGAAGCTGAGCTGGAGGTGGTGGGGTGTCATCTTGAAAAAACCATCCGGCGGCGTTTTCACCGCAGTCTGGTGATCCGCGAAGTGGATGCCGGTTCGTGCAACGGCTGCGAACTGGAGATCATCGCCATGAACAACCCGATCTACAACTGCGAACGCTATGGCATTCAGTTCACGGCGTCGCCCCGTTTTGCCGACATGCTGCTGGTGACCGGGCCGGTGTCGGTTAACATGGAGATAGCTCTCAAGCGTACCTATGATGCCACCCCCACCCCCAAGCTGGTAGTGGCGGTTGGCGACTGCGGCTGCAATGGCGGGATTTTCGGAGAAAGCTATGCCTCACTCGGCGCGGTTGCCAACGTCATTCCGGTGGATGCTCATATCCCCGGCTGCCCGCCGACACCGGTACAACTGCTGAATGGTATCCTGCAGTTGATCGGCTGATAATTCAGAAAAAAGAATCAATTCCGCAGGCGTTTTCGAGGAAGTTGCCACCCCCGCAGTATGTGAACCCAGCCATGCGTGCAGCCTTATCAGATATTTGAATCGCCGCACGGGGCGGGGAAGTTAACCCGCAGAGATTAAAATTCGGAAAAATATGCGTGGTTTATTCGTGCAGAGCCGGAAGAGTGGTCAATTGGACCCCGTGCGGCCAGGTCCCGAAAGGGGCAAAGCTGTAGGCTGCGGAGGAGGAACCGGTATCCGGTTCCTGTTTGCCGAACACCAACCCCAGGGCGTTGGCTGTCTTTTCCACCGTGCGGCCTGCCGATTCACTCCCGTCAAAGACCAGAAGCTGGATGCCGGCTCGGGCCAGCAGCCGTTCGTAGGTGTACTGCTCTGCTTTTGAGAGTCCGCAGGCAACGGTCACGCTCTGACCGGCATATTCTGCTGTCACACTTTCCACACCCCGGATGACCGAAGGGGATGATGTCAGCAGTCCCAGTTTTTCCAGCATGTTTCCGGCAAGCTGGCAGGGTGGGGCTGCGGCGATGCTGATGTCGGCTGCGGGAGACGTCTCTGCCGTACTCTTTGCCGCTGCGTCGTGACCCGGTTTCAAGGGACGCCCGGATTTCGTGTCTGATACGGGCGTTGAAGCGATTTGTCTGCCGTCCCTGTCGGGGAGAGGAATTCTCAGGCGTTGCCCGACCTTGAGCCCTTTCGGCGATGTAACGCCGTTCAGGCGCATCACCTCGGGAATCAAGCGTTCTGCGGCTTGGTTGGAGAGTCCGTACCGCTTCATCAGGATCAGAAACAGGTTCTCTCCGGGCTGCACCAGATGGATGCTTTCCTGCCCGGAAGCTCCAGCGGCGGTTTCCGGAACAGCAGCATGGCTGAAGCTTTTGCGGTTCGGCGGTTGTGCCGGAGGGGGCGGGGCGGAGCGGCGCAGCTCCTTCAGGTCGATTTCCGTTGAGACGGGGGATGATGGCCGTGCTGACTGTTGTTTTACTTTGCCTCCGGCAGGCCCCAACTCTTTCAGGTCGATTTCAGATGCATCCGGGGCCGCAAAAACCGCTCCCGGAATTGTGACAAGTACCGCCAGTATGCATGCCGCCGTATTTCCGACCAGGCTCATTTCTCCCGCTCCTTGAACATCGCTTTATCTGCCTGCGGCCATATCTGCAGTATTTATTGACCCTCTGACAGATATAGCATTTTTTGCTCTGAAGTCGGGTAAAGAAATATTGTCACCAAAATGTTTGGCAGGGCGGATAAGCCGGTATGCCCGGTCGAACCAATATTGCCGCCACCGCCGTGCTGTCAGAGGATTATGATCAATTCTGCAGGAACTTTCGGGGAAGATGCCACCCCCGCAGTATGGCGATACAACGGATGGCTATGACGATTGCAGCGCTTACGGTGAGTGATGCTGCCTGGGGGAAGGAATAGAGGTTCATGACATACAGTGCGGTACATCCGACGATACAGGCCGAGGCATATATTTCGCGCTGCAGGATCAGTGGAATGTCATTGCACAGGACATCTCGCACGAGTCCGCCGCAGGTAGCGGTCATTACTCCCATAATAATGGCGCCCATGAAACCGAGATGATACGTGAGGGCCTTCATTGTCCCGATAACGGCAAAGGTGCCGAGTCCCAGTGCGTCGAGCATCAGCAGCAAATTCCGCTGCTGTTCAAAACGGCGCGGCGTAATAAAGACGAGAAGCGAAGTGCCTACGGCAAGATAGAGATACAGCTCGTTTTTAAAACAGAACGGCGGCAGGTCGTTCATCAGGACGTCCCGCAGCACTCCGCCCCCGGTGGCAGTCACAATGCCAAGCATGATAACCCCCAACAAGTCCATCTGTTTGCGCACGCCGGTCAAGGCTCCGGATGCGGCAAAAGCGATGGTGCCGAGAAGGTCGAGAACATACAGCATATCAGTCATAATTTGATCCGTGAGTTTTGATGGTGAAGGTGTCGTGTAAAATCTTTGATTTGGAATTGGAATACATAGTTGTAGTAGGGGATTCCGGTTATTCCTTAATGCCGAGTTGCAGGCAGAGCGCTTTGTCCACCTGGCTCATTACAGACTTGTTTATAAAACCGAGCCTGTCACCGATCACGTTTTCCTTGTCGATGGTAATCAGGATATGCGAGCTGATTTTGGCATCTTTACCCAATCCGTTGCCTGCTGCCGGTAACAGGGTCTCAAAGTCGTAGATTTTCTCCAGGTGGGTAAAGCTCAGTGGAATAATCGTTATGACCGAAGAATACTCATTGCTAATATTGTTGCTCACCACCAGACAAGGGCACACTTCCGGCTCTTGGACATCAGCGTGGGGCAGGTTGACTACATAGATGCCGCCACGCTTAAACATCTCTTTTCTCCGTAACTGCCGATTCGAACTTTTTCAAGACCTCTTTTGTTTCGACGGCTGTTGACTGATACCCTTCAATCAACCCTTTGTAAGCCTTCTTTTTTACCTCTTCAAGTTTTTCCTTGGCGGCTTCCTCCAGAAACTGGCTCAAACCCCTCTGTCCGTATATCGCTTTGATGTCATCGACAATGGGCGTTGGTAGCGTAATGTTTAACCGTGTGTTCGGCATGCCGGTATTACCCCTTCAAAATAATCAAGTCGTGTCCTATGAATAAGCGGCACACAATTGTATTGACGTTTTACGGTATATACCATATATTTTTATCAAATGTCATTAAATATAAAAACACATAATTTTTTATGACGTATACCTGAAGGGGTTGACACGATGAAAAGAAGAATGGTAGCAACCATCAGTTACGGCAACGGGTGTCCTGCAGTCAAAGGGAATAATGAAGCGGCCCGGGCAAAAAACCGTCGTGATGAGTTGAAACTTGTCAAGTAATGTATGCATAGATCCTGCGTTGAGTGAACAGCTTAGGCGGGTTCTCAACTCTATTGAAATGCTCTTGCCGCACCATGCCGGCAAGATAGACTGGAAGGAGTGCCATGCTGCAAACTGGCGGCGGCACTCCTTTTCCGGTTACCTTGATCCGGTGCCGGAAATTGAAGGGATACACCTTGATGATCTGCTTGGCATAGAAAAACAAAAACAGCTCCTGATTCAGAATACTGCCCAGTTTCTCAATAAATTCCCCGCCAATAATGTTCTCCTGTGGGGTACCCGGGGTACCGGAAAATCATCTCTTGTCCGTGCTCTTCTCAATTATTATGCCCCCAAAGGCCTTAGAATTATCCAGGTGGACAAAGACGACCTGGTCCATCTTCCCGCAATTGTTGATTCGATCAAGCACGAACCGTATCGGTTCATAATTTTTTCGGATGATGTGTCGTTCGAAGTTGGCGAGATCGGCTACAAGATGCTGAAGAGCGCTCTGGACGGTTCCGTCTATGCGCCGCCGGAAAATACCAGAATCTACATAACGTCCAATCGTCGCCATCTCATGCCGGAATATGAAACCGATAATCGGGGAGCGATGCTGGTAAACAATGAAATCCATCACGGCGAGTCGGTTGAGGAAAAAATATCGCTTTCCGGAAGATTCGGTCTCTGGATCGGTTTCCATCCATTTTCTCAGGAACAGTACGTAGAGGTCGTGCGCCAATGGGTTGTGAAATTATCCCAACAGTCTCATATTGAGTCCACGTGGGATCATACTGCGGAAAAGGCTGCTATTGAGTGGGGGTACAGCAAGGGCGATAACAGCGGCCGCATAGCATATCAATTTGCAACAGACTGGGTCGGTTCTAAACTGTTAGATAGATTGAAATAATCTATAATCAAGCACTGTTTTTTAATTGACACGTATACACTCACGGTTCACTATTTCTTCCCGTTGAAAATTTTGTGAATTTTTTTAGTACTATTTCAAGGAGTTCTTTGTATGTATTCAGCTCTGCAGAGCGCTCTTGATCCTGCGCTCGTAGCGCTCTTCTCTGCGCTTGTTCTCGGTTGTGCCGGAATTCCCGGTCTGTTTCTGCGAAAACCGGGCACCGGGCAGATTATTTCTGTGACCGCAACCCTTCTGGCAGCTCTGGCTGGTGTTCCTGCCGCCCTGCAGCTGCTCTTCAGTAATACCACAACGACGTATCTGCTCCAGTGGAACCTCCCGTTCGGCCCGTGCGAGCTTGTCATTGATCCGCTTTCAGCATTCTTTCTTATTCCCGTTTTCCTCGTGTCCGCTGCCGGTTCTCTCTTTGCCGTCGGCTATTGGCCTGCTGTCGAACATCCCGCTACCGAACGTGGGCTGACTTTTTTTTACGGCCTGTTGGCCTCGTCTATGGCTATTCTGCTCACCGCTCGAAATGGCGTTTTCTTTATCATGGTGTGGGAAATTATGGCGCTTTCCGCCTACTTCCTGCTGGTAACGGAGCATGAACGGGAGGAGGTCAGACGTGCCGGGATTGTCTATCTGATCGCGACGCACATCGGCACTGCGGCGCTGTTTGTCTATTTTTCACTGCTGGCCGCGCAGAGCGGTTCATTTCAGCTCCCGGCAGCCGGTTCTTTATCAGCGCTTTCTCCATTCGCTGCGATTATGGTACTGGCCGCGTTTACCGGTTTTGGTGCGAAGGCCGGCATCATGCCGTTTCATACCTGGCTCCCCTCGGCACATGCCAATGCTCCAAGCCACGTATCGGCGCTCATGTCCGGAGTCATGCTGAAGATGGGGCTGTATGGCATCTTCCGTACCCTGACATTTTTTCACGATCCGCCACTGCTCTGGGGGGCGGTTCTGACAGCCTGCGGTATTACTTCAGCTCTGCTGGGGATCGTCTTTGCGGTGGCCCAGCGGGATATGAAACGTCTGTTGGCCTGCAGCAGTATTGAGAATATCGGCATTATCACTACCGGTCTCGGAGTTGCCCTGCTGGGGGTGTCCAGTCACAATAATACCCTGGTGTATCTCGGCATGGCGGGTGCCCTGCTTCATATTCTCAATCACAGCTTCTTCAAGCCGTTACTGTTTCTCGGTTCCGGGGTTATTATACATGCCAGCGGCACGCGTGAGATGAATCTGATGGGGGGGCTTGGCAAAGCTATGCCTCGTGTGGCAGCGCTTTTTCTTGTCGGAACTGTTGCCATCTGCGGGATTCCCCCGTTGAACGGTTTCATCAGTGAATTTCTACTCTACCTCGGTTTTTTCAAGCAGTTAAAAGGACACAGTCTGACCGCACTGGTTTTTCTGGCTCCGCTGCTGGCGCTGGTTGGCGGCCTGGCCGTCGTAGCGTTTACCAAGCTGTACAGTTCAGTTTTTCTTGGCACTCCCCGCAGTTCCGCGGCGGCTCATCCTCACGAAGCGGGGATGACGATGCTGGTGCCGATGGCGTTTTTTGCCCTGCTCTGCCTGCTGATCGGCATTGCACCGCAGCAGGCTCTGCGTCTTGTTTCCCCAGCGATAACGGCATGGTATCCTCTGCTTTTGTCAACATCAGTTGCCGCAGAATATGAAACTGTTTTGGGAAGACTTTCTCTGGCGGCTCTGCTTCTATTGTCGGCAGCGGTTGTCGTTGCGCTGCTCTGGCGGTGGCGACTGGGGAAAATGGCGGTCTCTTCCGCTTCAACCTGGGGATGTGGCTATCAGCGCGGTACGGCTCGTATGCAGTACAACGGGACATCCTTTTCCGAACTTGCCGTTTCCGTATTCGATGGTATTATGCGTCAGCGGATTGAACGCCCGGGGTTGACCGGCCTTTTTCCCGGCGGTTCGCGCTGCAGTGACCGTCCAACGGAAACGCTCCTGGAGCGGATTATTACGCCGCTTTTTGCCGGGACCGGGATGCTCTTCGGCTTTTTACATCGCCTGCAGCATGGCTTGATGCATTTTTATATGCTCTACATCTTTGCCACACTTTTTATTCTGATGCTTTGGGCAAACTGATGTTTACCTGGGAGCGACCATGACAAACAGTCTCATTCACATATTTCTGGCCCTCACCATGCCGCCGCTGCTGTTAGGGGTTATCGGCAAAACGAAAGCCGCGTTTGCCGGGAGAGTCGGTGCGCCGTTTTTACAGCCGTATTACGATTTAAGTCGTCTGCTGCAGAAAGGGACGGTCTTCAGTACTACAACCAGCTGGGTGTTCCGTGCCGGTCCGATAGTCGCACTGGCAACTACAGCGGTTGCCGCACTGTTGATCCCCTTTGGTGCCCATCCATCGCCGATCTCTTTTGACGGCGACATGATCCTCTACGCCTATCTGTTTGCTCTGGGGCGTTTTTTTACCATGGCGGCTGCTCTGGACACCGGTTCAAGTTTTGAAGGTATGGGGTCAGCCCGTGAGGCCACCTACTCCTGCCTTGCCGAACCGACCCTCTTTTTTGCATTGATAACCCTGTCGCGTCTGTCCGGTTCGCTTTCACTTTCTCCGATGCTGGTAAATATCAGCCTGGGTGTCTGGCTCGATACCGGTGCCGCACTGCTGCTCCTGATTGGTGGCATGTTCATCGTGCTGCTGGTCGAAAACTGCCGTATTCCGTTCGATGACCCAAACACACATCTAGAACTGACCATGATCCACGAGGTGATGGTGCTTGATCACAGTGGTCCGGCTTTCGGCATTATTCAGTATGCCGCAGCACTCAAACTGTTTGTGCTGGGCGCCTTTTTTGTCCATCTGGCGCTGCCGTATGCAACCGGTAATCCGCTGCTTGACTGGGGGCTTTTCGTGATTTCCATGCTGGAGCTGGCAGTTGTTATCGGAATTGTAGAATCGGTCATGGCGCGGCTGCGCCTGATTCGTATACCGCAACTACTTGTTGCCGCTACTATCCTGGCGGCATTTTCCACTCTGCTGGTCATCAGGTGATGCCATGTTTTCTTTAGCCGATCAAATTCTCGTTCTGGTACTGCTGATAAACTTTATCTCGCTCGGCACCAGCCGTCTGATATTTTCCATCCGTGCGGTTGCCGTTCAAGGAGTCCTCCTCGGAATTCTGCCCGGTTTAATGCATCCGTTTTCCTGGCATCTGGTTGCGATTACGGTCGTCATAATTGCGGTCAAGGGTTTTGTGATCCCGCTGCTGCTCAGTCGTGCCGTCCGCTCTGCAGAGATCAAGCGTGAGTTTGAACCGTTTCTGGGGTATGTTCCGACGCTGCTGCTTGGTGCGGTCTTTACGGCCCTTTCATTCGGTTTTGCCGGCAAGCTGCCGATGCTGCCGGATCATCAGAATTACATGTTTGTTCCGGCTTCGATAGCCACACTGATGACCGGTTTTCTTGTGCTGACGACGCGCCGCAAGGCGATTTCGCAGGTTATCGGTTATCTTGTTCTTGAGAACGGCATATTCATCTTCGGCCTGCTGCTGGCGGAGGCGATGCCGATTATGGTTGAAGCGGGGGCGCTGCTCGATCTGCTGGTCGGAACCTTTGTCATGGGTATTGTTATCAACCAGATCAGACGTGAATTCTCTTCGCTGGATACCTCGCTTCTGACCTCACTGAAAGAGGAGTAGATTAATGTTTGCCGCCCTGATAATCCTCCCGCTCATCGGAGCCGCTGTAACCTGGCTGATCCCGTATGATCGACTGCGTCCCAAGGTGCTGGCGCTCTTTGCTTTTGCCCATTTGGGCCTCACCATTCAGCTCCTGACAGTCACTCCGCCCGAATCGGCCGGTGGCTGGTTTCACCTGGATGCACTCGGGAAAATCGTGCTTCTCAGTACCAGCATCCTCTTCTTTACCTGCGCGCTCTACTCTGTCGGCTACCTTTTTTATCGCCGGGAACGCTCCAACCGCGTGCTCTGTATCGGACTTCTTGTCTGCCTGTCGGCCGCCTCACTGGTTACTATCACCCATCATCTGGGGCTCATGTGGGTGGCGCTTGAAACCACAACCATATCGATGGCCCCGCTGATCTATTTTAACCGTAATGCCCGCTCGATCGAGGCAACCTGGAAATACCTGCTGATCTGCTCGGTCGGAGTTGCTCTGGCATTAATCGGCCTCTACTTTCTGGCCTATGCCACGATTGTGGCCCAGGTGGAACCGTCACTGCTGCTTGATGACCTGATGCGTGATGCCGGAAAGCTTTCCTCCGGCTGGGTTCATGCCGCTTTTGTTTTTCTGCTGGTCGGCTTCGGTACGAAGATGGGGTTGGCGCCGCTTCATACCTGGAAGCCGGATGCCTACGGCGAGGCTCCCGGTCTGGTCGGGGCACTGCTGTCAGGCGGTCTGGTCAATCTGGCCTTTTTGGCGCTCGTTCGCGTATATCAGATTTGTCTGGCGACCAAAGAGATCGCGTTTTTTCAAAATGCCCTGATTGTTATGGGGCTGTTTTCGATGATCATCGCTGCGATATTTATGGCCCGGCAGGCTGATTTCAAGAGGATGCTGGCGTACTCGAGTGTTGAGCATGTCGGTATCATGGCGGTAGCACTCGGATTGGGCGGCACGGCAATTTTCGGCGCACTGTTCCACGTTCTTGCCAACGGTCTGACCAAGGGGATTTTGTTTCTCTCTTCCGGGAACATCCATCGCTCCTATAACAGCAAAAGCACCGATCATGTGCGCGGCGCCCTGCGTCGCCTCCCCTGGTCGGGAGGGATTTTTCTGGCAGGATTTATCGCCATCACCGGATCTCCGCCGTTTGCCCCGTTTATCAGCGAATTCACCATTATCAGCAGTGCCTTCATTCAGGGGCAGATGCTGGTCGGTACAGTATTCCTGATTTCTCTTACGGTTATTTTTATCGGTATGGCTCTGACTGTTCTTCCGATGGTGATGGGAGAAGCTCCCGCAGACAGCGAGACAACCTCGTACCGCGACTCGATCTGGACGGTCGGGCCGCCACTGTTTCTGCTGCTGCTGATATTTCTGCTCGGTGTCTGGATACCGGAGCCACTGATGGCAATACTGCGTGACGCATCAGCGCTTCTGGAGGTACGCTCATGAGTTTCGGCATGAAAACCTTCTATAATGGCACTTCGTTTTTGCGTGGTGATATACCGATGCCGGATAACGACTCGTTCTTTCAGTCTGTTTTGGATGCTATTAGCGCGGGGTGGCGCGTCTGCTCCTATTTTGGTGTTCCGAATGCCGAGGGAGCGACTCTCTACTGCATCATGTCCGCCCGTGCCGGAAGAGGTGTCCTCGGGATTTCAGCCACAACGGTCGGGCGCACTTTTCCGTCGCTTGCGGTCGTCTGTCCACAACTGCATCTGTATGAACGGGAAATTGCCGAACAATGTCTCGTGCGTCCGGAAGGGCACCCCTGGTTCAAACCGGTGCGTTTTCAAAAGCCTCTCTGTGCGGGCGATGGTTTCTGGAGTGCCACTGATGGCGGTGGTCTGCTCCCGGCAGTGATGGACTTCTATCGCGTTGAAGGGGATGAAGTACATGAGGTTGCTGTGGGTCCGGTGCATGCCGGGATCATAGAGCCGGGTCACTTTCGCTTTCAGTGCCACGGTGAAGAGGTTTTTCATCTGGAAATTGCGCTCGGCTTTCAGCATCGCGGCATCGAACGGGCGTTAATAGGGGCCCCGACCCCCCGGACCATGCACCAGATGGAAACAATCGCCGGTGATACAACGGTCGCACACGGTCAGGCCTATTGCATGAATATGGAGTCACTGGGGGGAATCTTTGCTTCACCACGGGCAGAAACAGTGCGCGGAATAGCTCTGGAACTCGAGCGATTGGCCAATCATGCCGGGGATCTGGGTGCGATTGCCGGGGATGTCGGCTATCTGCCAACGTCGTCCTTCTGTGGCCGGATACGGGGTGATTTTCTCAATATGACTGCACTTTTGTGCGGCAGCCGTTTCAGCCGCGGCCTGCTCAGGCCGGGTGGGATCGGCTATGATTGCGATGCTTCAATTGCGGATGAATTGTACAAACGGCTGCAATCTGCGCGGGAAGATCTCGCCGGAGCTGTCGAGTTGCTCTGGAATACTCCCTCGGTTATGGCGAGGCTGGAAGATGTCGGTATTGTCTCTGAAAAAGATGCCCGCGAGATTGGCCTGGTCGGTCCTGCCGCCCGGGCGTGCGGCCTGAACCGCGATGTCCGTCGTGATCACCCGTTTGGAATATTCCGGATGAGCCAGATACCGGTGGTTACCGCGACCACCTGTGATGTTGCTGCCCGCACGCGACTCCGTTGGCTGGAGGCTGAACGCTCAATGGATTTTATCGATGAACAGGTGCGGCATCTGCCGCGTGGCGGCTATCGGAACCAGCCGAAGGGGGTTGCGTCAGATCGTTGTGCTGTTGCACTGACCGAAGGTTGGCGTGGTGAAATATGTCACGTTGCCTTGACCGATGAACGTGGCTGTTTTGAACGATACAAAATCGTTGATCCCTCTTTTCATAACTGGAACGGCCTGGGGCTTTCCCTGCGCAATCAGCAGATTTCCGACTTTCCGCTCTGTAACAAAAGCTTCAACCTGTCGTACTGCGGGTTTGATTTATAAAATGGAGCCTGTATGCTAAAAGCCATTATGGCACGTTTTCGCCAGGGGCATCGTACCATGAAGTATCCCGATGCCCCGCAGCCGTTACCGCCACGTTTTCGTGGTCTCCCGCTCATGGACGTAACCCGTTGTGACGATGGGTGCCGAGAATGCGCCGACGCCTGTCCATACGGAGCCATTTCCGCTTCTGGCTCTCTGACACTTGATATGGGGAAATGCCTGTTCTGTGCCGACTGTGCTGTTGCGTGTCCGCATGATGCGCTCACGTTTTCAACCGATGCGCGCCTTGCAAGCCGCAGCCGCAAAGGTTTAACCGTTGTCGCCGGTGAACAGTATCAGCCGGGGGGGGCGCTGGAAGGTGAACTGTTGCGCCTGTTCGGCCGTTCTCTCAAGTTGCGTGAAGTCAGCGCCGGGGGTTGCAATGCCTGCGAGGCGGATACCAACGTGCTCTCCACTATCGGGTGGGATCTGGGTCGTTTCGGAATTCAGTTTGTCGCCAGTCCGCGTCACGCTGACGGCATGTTTGTGACCGGACCGGTCAGTGAAAACATGCGACTGGCTCTGCTTGATACGTATGCGGCAATTCCGGAACCGAAACTGGTTATCGTTGCCGGCGCCTGCGCGATCAATGGCGGGCCGTTCAAGGATCACGCCGAGGTTCATAACGGAGCTGATGGCTGTGTGCCGGTTGATCTCTACATCCCCGGTTGTCCACCCAGTCCGTTGACGATACTGGATGGCTTGTTGCGGTTGGTTGATATTGTGCAATAATCAGTGCGTTTGTTCGCCAGGCGGATCTTTGTGCCTGGCGCTGTTGGGGAAATTTATTACAAATCAGAGGAGAGTGTAATGGATTCAGAAAAACAGGAAGTGTATCTCGAAGAGTGGAAAACCCAGGAAGCCTGTGCCGAACAGATGCTGCCGGTCATTGGCAGGATGTACCGCGAGAACAACGTTGTGCCGACTGTTTACGGGCGACCACTGGTTCATTGTTCAGTCATGGATATTCTGAAAGCGCATCGTTTTGCCCGGCTGATTATTGATACGGAACTTTCCGTTACCCAAACCTGGCCGCTTGTTGAAGCAATGGCCAAACTTGATCTTGCTCCCGCCAGAGTTGATCTTGGCAAGTTGATTGTCAAGTATCAGAGCCTCGGTGGTTCAATAACGGTTGATGCCTTTATCAAGGAGGAGTTGGCTCGCATCAACACCGGGCGTGGGCCTCTGCGTGCTGAGCCCCAGGATATCGTGCTGTATGGCTTTGGTCGTATCGGGAGACTGTTGGCGCGTATTCTGGTCGAAAAAGCGGGGAGTGGTGAAAAACTGCGTATCAGGGCGGCGGTTGTGCGCAAGGGTGGAGCGGATGACCTGTTAAAGCGAGCCAGTCTGTTGCGTCGTGATTCGGTTCATGGTCACTTTGACGGTATTATAACGATTGACGAGGCGGAAAATGCCATTATCGCCAACGGCAATATGATCCGCATTATTTATGCGGACGATCCCGAAAACATTGATTATACCCAGTATGGTATCCGCGATGCTATTCTGATCGACAATACCGGCAAATGGCGTGATCGGGAAGGGCTTGGCAAGCATCTTAAGGCCAAGGGTATTTCCAAAGTAATCCTGACCGCACCGGGTAAAGGGGATATACCCAACGTGGTCGCCGGTATTAACGATGAGCTCATAACGGCGCAAGAAAACCTCTTTTCAGCCGCCAGTTGTACGACCAATGCCATTGTCCCGGTACTGAAGGCAATTAACGACCGTTTCGGTATTGTCAGCGGCCATGTGGAAACCTGCCATTCCTACACCAATGACCAGAACCTGATTGACAACTATCATAAAGCTTCGCGGCGCGGTCGTTCCGCCCCGCTCAACATGGTAATCACCGAAACCGGCGCCGCCAAAGCGGTCTCCAAGGTTATTCCGGCACTGACCGGCAAACTGACCGGTAACGCTATTCGTGTCCCGACTCCTAACGTATCACTGGCGATTCTTAACCTTGAGCTGTCACAACCGGTTGATGTTGCCGGAATAAACAGTTATTTGCGCGATATGTCGCTTAACTCGCCGCTGCAGAACCAGATTGATTACACCAATTCTCCCGAAGTAGTATCGAGTGATTTTGTCGGTTCGCGGAGTGCCGGGGTTGTCGATTCGCTGGCAACTATTGCCCAGGGGAACCGGACAGTTCTCTATGTCTGGTACGACAACGAATTTGGCTACAGCTGCCAGGTGGTGCGTATGGTGCAACAGATGGCCGGGCTGGAATTACCGGTGATACCGAGCTGAAGGCAGGGGGGTAGCGGTAAATTTGGGTGACTCCGGTTATTCTTTCCGGTCTCCTCCGAAATGAACCGCCAACCAGACTGTTTTTTGCGTCTGATCGGTCCGCTCCACCCGATGGCGGCACCCGGCAGGGATCATGACATGATCGCCGGGTAAAAGAATAATCTGGGCGGCATTGTTCTCAAACAGCAATGTCGCCCCCCCGGAAACCAGCAGCACCCACTCATCCCATTTTTGATCATACCATTCTCCCGGCGGCGATGCATGTCCGTCAGAGACAATCCGTTCAATTCGAGCGCCTCCGGATTCGGCCAGAGTTTGAAACAGTTCTTCAGATATGGTAGCGGGGATATGCTCGAACAAATTTCCTGATGATGGCGGCATGAAAACCTCTGACGGTGTGGAGAAGTGCTGAAGCGGGGGGAGGAATAAAAAACTGAATTCCGGACAGGTCAGTTTTATGTTGTCGCCGCGAGCATCTCGGCGGCGTGTTTCAGCGCAGAATCGGTGACCGTGGAACCTGCCAGCATGCGGGCCACTTCGCGGGTTCGCTCGTCCTGATCGAGTTCACGGATATGGGTGGTTGTCCGGCCGTCCGAGATCAGTTTTTCAACCCGCAGCTGCTGATCGGCATAGACGGCCACCTGCGGCAGGTGGGTGATGCAGAGTACCTGTTGCCGGGCCGCGACGTTTTTCAGTTTTCTCCCGACCAGTTCCGAGGTCGCTCCTCCGATGCCGGTATCGACCTCGTCGAACACAAGGGTCGGGACATCGCTGTCGGGCAGCACCTGCTTGATAGCGAGCATTAAGCGCGATAACTCTCCCCCGGAAGCGATCCTGCCGAGTGGGCGCGGGATTTCACCCGGATTGGGTGAAAAGAGGAACTCAACTTTTTCAAATCCGCTTGCCCGGGGTTCCGCCAGCGCTTCCAGAGTCGGTTCAATAATGGCCCCCTTCATGGCCAGTTGATGTGCCTCACCTTCCAGTGCGTGTTTCAGCTTTTTTGCGGCCTGAATCCTTGCCGTGGTAAGCGTACACCCTGCCAGTTTCAACTCCTCTGTAAGATGGTCCCGTTCAACTTCCAGGGTATGCCTGCTCTGCTCCCTGCCATGCAATTGCTCCAGTTCAAAGTCTATTCCCGCCTTGTAGGCTAAAATTTCTTCTACGGTCGGCGCATATTTCTTTTTTAATCTGCCGATTTGGTCGAGACGGTCATCAATCTGCTGCAGCGCTGCAGGATCAGACTCGATGCGGGACGCGTAATCGCGCAGGGTGATGGCGGCATCCTCCAGCTGCAGATAGGCGCCTTCGAGTGATGCGGCAGTTTCTGACAGCGCATGATCAATGGTTGCCAATTCCGTTATCGAACCGGAAATCCGTTTAAGCTGCCCCAAAAGAGCGCCATCCCCACCGTAGAGTCGATCAAACGCTTCGCCGCTGCCGCTTCCCAGTTTCCCGGCGCTTGCCAAGAGTGTGTGCTGCTCTTCAAGACGTGCTTCTTCACCCGGTTTGAGAGCCGCCGTTGCAATTTCCTCGGACTGATACGACAACAAGTCGAGTCGCCGTTCAGCCTCCCGTTCGGCATGATCCAGTCCGGCAAGTTGTTCCTGTACAGCGGCCAGTCGGCTGAACAGGGCGGTGAACTTTTGACGCAACTCGCCGCAGCCGGAAAATGCATCCAGAAGGCGCAGATGATTTTCCGGTTTGAGAAGGGTTTGGGAATCGTGCTGGCCGTAAATATTGATCAGGCGAGGGGCAATATCTACCAGAAGGGCCAGTGTAGCCATGCTGCCGTTGATAAAAATCCTGTTTTTACCGTTTCGTGACAGCGAACGTTTGACCAGCAGTTCATCGACAGCGTCGAAGCCTGCCTCGGACAGTTGCCGTTTGATTTCCGGAAGTGTGGAAATATCGAACAGCGCTTCGACTATCGCTTCCTCCTCTCCTGAGCGTATCAGGTCGCTGGAGGCTCGATTACCCATAATCAGGCCAACCGCATCGATAATGATCGATTTTCCGGCTCCGGTTTCGCCGGTCAGTACGGTCAATCCCTGCTTGAAGGAGATCTGCAGCGAGTCGATAATAGCGACATTTTTAATGGTGAGGTCCGTTAGCATGGCGTATCAGCGCTCTCCCCACTTTAATTTGGTGCGCAGAATTTCAAAATAATCACGACTGCGCGACATGACCAGTGACGTAGTCTTCAGCGCCTTGCGTACTTCGACCGAGTCACCTTCCTGCAATTCGAAGCCAACCTGACCATCCAGCGTCAGGTACACTTTTTCGTCAAAAGATGAGGAAACGGTAATGGAGATAATTGATTCATCGGTGACGACAATCGGGCGGTTAGTCAGCGTGTGCGGACAGATCGGGGTGATAACGATGCAGCTCATCAGCGGGTGGATAATCGGACCACCGGCGGAGAGAGAGTAACCGGTAGATCCGGTCGGAGTTGAGACAATCAGCCCGTCTGCCTTGTAGGTGGTCAGAAAATGGCGATTGACTCTTGTTTCCAGATCTACAATCCGGGCCAGCGCACCCTTATTGATAACCATGTCGTTCAGGACGGTACAGTTTTCGATCTCCTGCCCTTCACGGTGCAGGGTCACGTCCAGCATCATCCGTTCCGACACGCGCGGGTTGCCCTCCAGGCACTTTTCCAGGCGAGGGTACAACTCTTCAACGGTGATCTCTGTCAGAAAGCCGAGGCTTCCCAGATTTACTCCCAGGATCGGTACATCCTTGCCGCTGAAAAGCCGTGCAACCGAGATAAGCGTGCCGTCACCCCCCAGAACTACTACCAGCTCGGCCTGCTCACGGATCTCTTCCTCCGCCAGCGCCTTCAAATAGCCGAGTTCGCGAGTCAGCTGTACTTCTGCCATGGGAGTGCAGCCGCGCTCCTCAAGCCATGTGATCAGGTCTCTGGCGACGCCGAGGCAGCGGGGATCATGGATTTTGGCGAATATGGCGACGTTTCGGAACTCTTGCATGGTCAAGTAACCTATTTGAGTGTCCTGATTTTTACCAAACTCTCTTCCAACACTAATTTTTTTCCCTTTACATCCACAAGCTTCTGACGTTCCTTGGCAACAATATCGGCAGGAGCGCGATCCACAAAGGCAGGACTTTCCAGCTTTTTGGAGAACATTTCGATCTCCTTGTCGATTTTGCCGATCTCCTTCAGCAGGCGCTCCTCTTCGGCTGCCACATCCACCAGTCCCTTGAGCGGCACATAAATCTGCACATCACCGGCAACCTGTATTGAGGCGTCTTCCGGTTTTTCAATGGCATGGCCGATGGCAAGATCGGAAACTCTGGCCAAGCTGATGATGGCACTTTCGTTATGTTTCATCAGCTGTTGCGTCGTTTCGCTGTCGCACGAGAGGATTACCGTAATCTGTTTCGACGGTGGCACCTCCATTTCGCCACGGATGTTGCGGATGCCGCCGATAACCGCCATGACGTGCTCCATGTCGACCGCGTCCTGCGGAAAGGAACACTGTTCACTGACAGCAGGGTAGGTGGCCTGCATGATTGTCGGTGTCACCTTTGTTCCCGGCAGTGCCTGCCAGATTTCCTCGGTGATAAAGGGCATGAAGGGGTGCAGCAGGCGGAGCAGGTTCTCTAGCGTATACCAGAGGACAAACTGGACGGCCTGTTTCCGTTCGGGAGTACCGTTGTAGATGTCCTGCTTGGACAGTTCCAGGTACCAGTCGCAGAATTCGCTCCAGGTAAACTGGTAGAGCGCCATGGCGCTTTCGTTATAGCGGTATCCGGCAAGTGTTTCATCAACGCTCCGGGCAGTTTCATTCAGGCGGTGCAGGATCCATTTGTCCCCCTGGCTCAGCTCCATGCTGTCGAGAGTGATACCGTCAGGATCGAAGCCTTCAAGGTTCATGAGGGTAAAGCGGGCCGCATTCCAGACTTTATTGCAGAAATTGCGGTATCCGGCAATGCGCTCTTCTGCCAGCTTGATATCGCGCCCCTGCGCGGCGAAGGCGGCCAGGGTGAAACGGAAGGCATCGGTGCCGTACTGATCGATAACGGTCAGCGGATCAATAACGTTCCCCTTGGATTTGGACATCTTGTGCCCCTGGGCATCGCGCACCAGAGCGTGAATGTAGACATCGGTGAAGGGAACTTCGTCCATGAAGTGCAGCCCCATCATCATCATACGGGCCACCCAGAAAAAGAGGATGTCGAAGCCGGTTACCAGGCAGGAGGTCGGGTAGAATGTTTTCAGTTCGGCGGTCTGGTCGGGCCACCCCATGGTGGAAAATGGCCAGAGGGCAGATGAGAACCAGGTGTCCAGTACATCAGTCTCCTGGCGGAGTTCATCGCTGCCGCATTTCCCGCATGTGCTCGGCGTATCCATCGCAACAGTTATTTCGCCGCAGTGAAGGCAGAACCAGGCCGGGATGCGGTGTCCCCACCAGATCTGACGCGAGATGCACCAGTCACGGATGTTTTCCATCCAGTCGTAGTAGGTGTTTTCCCACTGTTTGGGTAGAATGCGGGTCTTGCCGCTTTTTACCGCGTCCAGTGCCCGCTCAGCAAGCGGAGCGACTTTCACATACCACTGCAAGGAGAGGTATGGTTCGACGACGGTCTTGCAGCGGTAGCAGCCACCGACAGACATTGCATGGTCGTCAATTTTATCGAGATAACCGGCTATTTCCAGATCGGCAACGATCTGTTTTCTGGCCTCGAAGCGATCCATTCCCTCATACTGATGCCCGGCAGCATTAATGATGCCTGACTCGTCGAGGACGTTGATCTTGTCCAGGCCGTGGCGCAGGCCGACTTCAAAGTCGTTGAAATCGTGTGCCGGGGTGATTTTTACTACTCCGGTGCCAAATTCGAGATCTACATAATCATCAGCCACTACCGGGATCTCGCGCCCCACGAGCGGCAGAAGAACTCTTTTGCCGATCAGATCGCTGTAGCGTTCATCTTCTGGGTGAACCGCTACGGCAGTGTCGCCCAACATGGTTTCCGGGCGGGTTGTCGCCACCGTAACAAACCGACCCGGTTCGCCGACCACCGGATAGCGGATGTGCCAGAGATGCCCTTTGTGGTCCTCGTGCTCGACTTCAATATCGGAAAGGGCGGTATGGCAGCGGGGGCACCAGTTGATCAAGCGGTTATCCCGGTAGATCAGGCCATCTTCGTATAGCTTTACAAATACGGTACGCACCGCTTTTGAAAGCCCTTCATCCATGGTGAAGCGCTCACGATCCCAGTCACAGGAGGCGCCGAGACGTTTCAGTTGGCCGATGATCTGCCCGCCGGACTCCCCCTTCCATTTCCAGACCCGTTCGATAAAGGCTTCACGCCCCAGATCGTGGCGATCTTTTCCTTCGGCTGCCATCTGACGTTCAACGACATTCTGGGTCGCGATGCCGGCATGGTCAGTGCCCGGCATCCAGAGAACATTGTATCCCTGCATCCGTTTCCATCGGCAGAGGATGTCCTGCAGGGTGTTATTGAGGGCATGCCCCATATGCAGGGCACCGGTTACGTTTGGCGGGGGAATTACAATTGAGTATGGTCTTTTTTCGGAAGTAGCTGCGGCATGGAAATAGCCCTTCGTTTCCCATTCGCTGTACCATCTCTTTTCAACATCATGGGGTTCGTACCCTTTGGCAAGTTCTTTGGTCATGCAATATCCTTTTTCTGATTTTCTGAGCGTAATCATATACTACTGTTGGCTGATCAAGGTCAAGTGTGCTCTTGTGTTCGAAGCTTCACAATCGGCGGTAAACATGGTATGACAAAAAACGGCACTTGTTTTGAATTGAATATGGAAAAGGATCAATTACTATGAAAATACAAATACTTGTTGTTGATGATGAATTGAGCATGCGGGAATTTCTCTCGATTCTTCTGGAACGGGAGGGGTATGATGTGGCCGTAGCCGGTTCCGCTCAGGAAGCTTTGCGTATTATGGAGTCGGCACCGTTTGACCTGGTGCTGTCGGATGTTAATATGCCCGGCCTTTCCGGAATAAAACTGCTGGCCCGCATCAAAGAGAAATCCCCTGAGACGGCAGTTTTGATGCTCACCGCTTTTTCAGCCGCAGATGAGGCGGTTGAGGCTATGAAGCTGGGGGCGTACGACTATATCTGCAAGCCGTTCAAAAACGAGGAAATAAAGCAGTTGATCAGGAATGCCCTTGAGAAGCAGGGGCTAAAACGTGAAAATGCTCTCCTGAAACATGAAGTCAGCGAGCGCGACAGTTTTTGCGGCATCATCGGCAAGAGTCCGAAGATGCGGGCCTTATTTGACATGATTCAGAAAGTGGCGGCCAGCCAGAGCAGTGTGCTGATTCTGGGTGAAAGCGGCACCGGCAAAGAGCTTGCCGCCCGTTCGATCCATACGTGCAGTCCGCGCAGATCAAAGCCGTTTGTGGGCGTTAACTGCGGCGCTATCCCGGAAAACCTGATTGAAAGTGAACTATTCGGGCACAAGAAAGGTTCCTTCACCGGTGCGGTAAATGATCGCCCAGGACTGTTCGAGCAGGCAGAAGGTGGAACACTCTTTCTGGATGAAATAGGTGAGCTGCCGCTGCTGCTGCAGACCAAGCTGCTGCGGGTGCTGCAGGAACGGGAATTCAAGCGGGTAGGGGACGCCCAGACCCGCAAGACCGATGTCCGTATTATCTGCGCCTCTAACCGTGACCTTGAAGCCTTTGTCACCGTTGGATCTTTCCGTGAAGATCTCTTTTACCGGATTAACGTTGTGCAGTTAGTTCTGCCGCCGCTGCGGGAACGAATCGAGGATATCCCGCTTCTGGCAGAGTATTTCTGCCGTAAATACCAGGCGCGCGGCCAGTTGACTCCGGTAACCATAACTCCGGGGGCTCTTAAGACTCTGATGAATAATCCCTTTCCCGGCAATATCCGCGAACTGGAGAACTGCATCGAGCGGAGCCTGATTATTGATCCGGCAGTAATTTCTGAAAGCACTCTGCCGCAGCAATTGACCGGCAAAACCGCCTGCCTCACCGCTGACTGCGATATCCCTGAATCCGGGATAATGCTTGAGCCACTGCTGGAGGAGCTGGAGAAGAAATATTTGCTTAAGGCGCTTGAAAAGACTGGCGGTGCGAAAAAGAAGGCGGGAGAACTGCTCGGGATGTCGTTTCGCTCGTTTCGCTACCGATTGGCGAAGTTCGGGTTGGATAGTGGGGAAGAGTGAGAGGACGCGGAAGGTAAAAGTTCTAACTCAAAGAGTCCGGGGCGATTTTTATTGAGATAGATTTACTTCTTGTATTGAAGAATTCAATATAACTGCCAATTTTTGTCACCTCTAACTGCCGGAAATGGGCTTTAATGAGACTGGCAGTTTGGGTAGGGTTGTTTTTTTATATTATTACAGATGGTTGCAAGAATTTTTTTGTTTGGCCTTGATATTGCTGATAAATGCGGTAACCTTACAACCAAAGCTCTGAATGCAGAGCACAAACCACGAAAGGAGAAAAATATGTTACAGAAAATCCGTAGCAGAAAAGGCTTTACCCTGATCGAGCTTTTGATCGTCGTTGCGATCATCGGCATCCTGGCAGCAGTTGCCATTCCGCAGTTTTCCACGTACCGCACCAAGGGCTACAACTCCAATGCAACAAGTGACCTTCGCAATTTGAGAACGACATTGGAAGCTGTACAGGCTGATCGTCAGGGATATCCTGGTTCCTAGTACCTAACTAATTTAATAGAAAGGAGTATATATCATGGCTAAACAGAATTATCTTAAACTGGCAGTTGTTATTGTTCTTACCATGGCTGCAGCTTCAACGGTTCATGCTACAACCTCAACTATTGTAACCGGATCAATAGGTGGCAGCAGCTTTTCATCATCTAATAAAGTCTCATGTTATTATGCAGGTGATAATGGTGATGCAACTGCGACTAATTATTCTTCAACCGCGTATGGAATCGCTTGTGGTCACGCGGCCGGTGACAAAGTAGTTGCTGCCAAGAGCGGCGATGCTAAACTCTATTTTTCAGCTGCCGCTTCCGGATCAAATGGTGCAGCTGATGCAGCTAATGTTAACGATACAACTGATTTGACTACAGGTTGGTCATCAATGTGATTTGTGCTTTTCAGAATTTTCAGGGTTGGCAATTTGCCAACCCTTTTTTTTTTAGCTATCCCCCTGGCGGCCAGATGAAGAAACTTGCAATCCATTATCAAATTATGGCGGTGGTTGCCATAATATTGGCTGTCTTTTATCCCACCTCTTTTGCGGAAATATCTCTTATTGATGATTACGATGCAATTTCGTACTACATTTCCCAGGAATCAGTCTCACTGAAAGAAATCTTCTTCCCCCGCAGCACCGGTGGCGGCTATTACCGGCCGTTGATAGGGCTCAGTTATCTGTTGGACAAACAGCTCTGGTTTCTCCATGAGCGACAGATGCATTTTGAGAGTGTGGTCGCACATCTGTTGAATGCCCTGCTTGTTTTTTTTATCTTCCGGGAGGCAGTCTACCTGTATCTGAAGAGACGTGAAACCTTGTTGCCGCTTGTTGCGGCACTGCTGTTTGCGCTGCATCCGATTGTTACCGAATCGGTCAACTGGATTTCCGGACGGACCGATATCATGATGGGGACTTTTGTACTTGTCAGTGTTTTCTGTCTGTTACGCTATATTCAAAGCAGATCAAAACTGTTGCTGGCAATGGCCATTCTCAGTGCATTAATCGCCTGTTTGGCCAAGGAGGCCGCCTTTGGTTATTTGATGGGCTTGCCTCTGCTCGCATTGTATAGAGGAGAGAGTGATTCCCTTGCGGAGAGTCATGCCGGCCTTGCAAAAGCACGTATGTTTTTGCTGTATTATGCCGGTGCATTTCTGGTGGCTCTTTTTGTCGGATCGTATTGGCTGGTTCTGGGTCTTGCCTGTTCATACCTGATGCATATTACGTACAAGAAGTTTGAAGAAGAGCAGATAACGTTTCCAGCAGGCAGAATAGTCAAGTGGTCAGGCGTTTTCATATCTGTCTTTGCCGTTGTCATCGGACTCCCCGTATTCCTGCGCAGGATCGCTTTTACCTCCAATGTCAGCAAAATCGGCCAAACCATAACATTGATGCTGGCTGATCTTAATTATACCATTTCGCTGTTTTTAGGCACGGTCGGCTTTTATGTCAAAAAGTTCTTCTTCCCGCTACCGCTTAATTTTTTTATTCTGGAAATTGATCCGCTATATGATTTTGTTGGAATTGCCGTATTGCTGCTCGTCTGTCATATCGTTATTTCCCAAAAACTACCTGCGGTCATGTCTCTTGTGGGATTTCTACTACTGCTTCCAGCACTCCCCTTTGCGTTTGGCACCATTGCCTGGACCGCCTACGCCGAAAGATATATCTATCTGTCCAGCGCTTTCTGGATAATCGCCCTCTGTCTGTGGGGCGGAGCCTGGCTGGAAAAAAATCCTTCCCGAAAAACCATGATCACTTCTCTGGTCGTTATGTTATGCCTTGCTTCCGCCGGAATTACCTTCCGGCGAAACATTGTCTGGCAGAGTAATGTAACCCTCATGTGTGATACGGTCGCACAGACCCCCCGGATTCGAAAATTACGCAATATCTATATAAAAGCGCTGCTTGATAACGGAGAAACCGGTGAAGCGTTGCAGCAATATCGACTGGCTGCTGCGGAGCTGCCGTTACCCGCAGGTGATGAACAGGCTGCGTTGATGATCGGCAGAAAATTAGTCAGTGAAGGCAAAAATAATGAAGCATTACAGCTTTATCAGGATGCGCTGCAGCGCACTCAATTCAAATCGGAACCCTTATTGACAGCAACAATTCGACACCTGCGTGTTATGCTGGCAGTGGATACCATAGCTGAACTCGAACGAGAACGACTTGCGCTGTTGTTAAGGAAGTATTCCGGATTGGCAGTAAGCAAATCTCATAGCCATCGTGATTCTCCACCTTGAAAAAATTGGTAAAATATTTAACATTCTCAAATGAAGTGAGGAATCGATGCAGTCGATTGCCAAAAACGAAGAGCATATTGAGCAGGAATTCAAAGAGATTAACCGACTCACTGACCGGGGAGAGCTGAAGAAGGCCCTGGAATTGTGCGAGGCGCTCTTTGAACGACACCCGGACAATCCGCGTGTACTGCATGGTGTTGGCATATTGCGCTACCGGACTGGCGAGGATCGTCAAGGTGCTGAAGTGATGCTGCGCAGGGCAATTGAACGTAAACCGGATTTTGCTGATGCTTACCACACTCTTGGAACGGTATTGTACAATTCGGTTTTATTGGATGAAGCGAAGGTGCAGTTACGAAAGGCAGTGGATTGCGATCCTAACCATTACAAGGCGATGACATTATTGGCAACAATATTGATAGCAGATGAAGAGGTTCAGGAAGCTCGGGTTTTATGTGAAAAGGTATTAGCACTCTACCCCCACTATGCGCCGATATATCAGAACTATGGCAAGATCATGCTGGCATTTGGCAGGATTGACGAAGCTATTATTTGTTTTAATAAAAGCCTGAAAATGCAGAAAGTCGATTCTGATTATTCGAGTCTTTTGTTTGCCATGAACCTGACGCCAAAATACAGTCAAAAGGATATTTATGATGAATCGTTACGCTGTGGACGGGGTTATGAACTTGAAGACTATTCAAAAGATCATGACTACCTGAATAGTCAAATGCCGGAGCGCAGAATGCGTATTGGTTACGTATCCGGAGATTTTAAATGGCATCCGGTCAGCTTTTACCTGAAACCGGTATTGGCAGCTCATAATAAGCAACATGTTGAGATATTTTTATACAACAACTTTCCGCTTGCAGATCAACAAACTGAAGAACTGGCCGCTTATGCCGACACGTACCGCGATATTTCCGGCCTGCCGGATGAGGCGGCTGAAACTTTGATCAGAAAAGACGGCATTGATGTTCTTGTTGATCTTGCCGGGCATACCGCTTTTAACCGGCTGAGGCTTTTTGCCAGAAGGGTTGCTCCGGTGCAGGTTTCATGGCTCGGTTATTTCAATACGACCGGATTGTCAGCCATTAATTATCTGCTGAGTGACCCTATTGCAAATCCGCCACATGACGATGCGTATTTCACTGAGAAGGTGTTCCGACTGCCCGTTTGCAGATTCTGTTATCAACCGGTGACATATGCCCCCGCAGTTGTCGCTGCACCGGCACTGCGTAACGGCTACCTGACGTTTGGCTCGTTTAATAGTTTACAGAAGATAACCCCAAAAGTGATCGAACTCTGGACCAGTCTGCTTCTTATGATGCCTGACGCAAGAATAGTGTTGAAATCAAAGTTGTTCGAGGACGAGAATATTACAGACGAATATTTCAACAAGTTTGCAGCGCATGGAATTATCGCAGAGCGAATAGAACTGCGGACCAAGTCTCGGCACGTTGATATGTTGCACGAGTATGGTGATATTGATATTGCCCTTGACACATTTCCGTACAATGGCGGTGCCACAACCTGCGAAGCCCTTTGGATGGGGGTTCCGGTTGTTACTCTGGAAGGCGGAACACCTATCAGTCGCCAGAGCAAGGCCTTTCTACACGCTATCGGTTGTCCGGAGTGGGTCGCGTCAACAACCGATGGATATATTGAAATTGTTAAAGGTTTAACTTCTGATCTTGACTCATTACAGCAGATACGTGCTGGGCTGCGTCAAAGAATGGCAGGTTCGCCGCTTTGTGATTGCACGGTATTTACGGGACACCTGGAGACCGCCTATAGACAAATGTGGCAACGCTGGTGCTCGGAAACAAATCCAGTTCCTGCTGAATCACTCATAGAATTCAGCAATGATGAGTTATGCGCTGCCGGATATAACTATCTTGATGATGGTGCGGTTGCGCAAGCGATCGACATGTTTAATCGAATACTTCATCGAGACCCAATGCATGTTCAAGCACTTAACGGTCTCGGGAAAACCAACGAAAAGAACGGCGCTTTTCCTGCTGCAGCAAAGTTATTCCGGAAAGCTATACGCTGTGATCCCTCATTTTTTCATTCATACTTCAATCTTGGTTTGCTGCTTCTGAATTCTGCAAAATTAAAAGAGGCTCGCCGGGCGTTTCTGCTGGCATTAAAACGTGATCCTAACCATATAGAAACGCTAATCAATCTGGGTGTAGCCAATAGATTGTTGGGTAAACTGCGAGAATCTCAACAGTACTGCGAAAGAGCACTTGAAATATCTTCAAAAAATACTGCGTTACTGGAATTATTTGCATATGTATTAGCGGATCAAGGGGATATTACGCGAGCAATGGATCTGTTCAAAAAGGCAATAACGTTTGAACCGGAAAATCCGAAACTTCTCGTAGGACTTATGGTATTAATGTTTTATTGCGTTGAATCTAAACAAAAAACAATTTTTGAACTCAGTAAACAAATAGCGCAGAGTTACCGGTCTGAGCCCGTACTGGCGATGCCATTTGCGAAGCGGGATCTTTTGCGCATTGGCTTTGTCTCCTCTGATTTTCGTCATCACCCGGTTGGATTGTTATTGATGGCCCTTTTCAAGGAATATAATTCCAAAAGACTTTCTTTGTATTGCTATTGTAATCTTTTTAAGCCGGATGCCTGGACTGAATGGTATCAAGAGCATGCCACCGCTTGGCGTGATATATCCGGAATGTCAGACGTAGAAACGGCTGACCAGATCCGGGATGATAAGATTGATATTCTTGTAGATCTTTCAGGGCACACCACCGGGAATCGTCTGCACATATTCACACTATGGCCAGCCCCGATTAACGCAAGTTGGATGGGATTTGGACATACCACCGGTTTAGAGTCTATTGACTATATCATTGCCGATGACGACTTTATCTGCCCCCAGGACGAACAGTGGTTTTCGGAGCAGGTTTTACGCCTGCCACACAATCGATTTTGTTTTGTACCGCCCACCCCAAGTCCGGATGTTGTTGAGCCTCCTCTCTATGACAACGATTTTATTACCTTCGGCAGTTTTAATAACCCGATGAAGATATCAGAACTGGTGGTTGCCGTGTGGGCGCAGATACTGCGTAGGGTGCCTCGCTCAAGGTTAGTTCTCAAATATTACGCGTTTGGTGATTCATCAGTGCGAAAGCGGTATCTGGATTTGTTTGCCAAGCATGGAATTGGGCGGAGCAGGATAGAATTCAGGAATAATACCATACCATTTTTTATGATGGCCGAGTACGGCGAAATTGATATCGCCCTTGATCCTTTTCCATTTACCGGTGGGATGACCAGCTTATTCGCACTATGGATGGGGGTACCGATCATCTCGTTATCCGGTGAATTGCCGATCAGCAGACAAACAAAATCTTTTCTTGACCTTGTCGGGCTTAGCGATCTTGTCGCCTATACGCAAGAGGCGTACGTAGGAAAAGCTGTCTCACTCGCAAAGGATACGGAGCGATTGACCTGTATTCGTGAAACATTGCGCCAGACGATGCTTGAATCACCACTGTGCGATGCAAAAAAATATGCCTCCGATGTGTGTGATTTATTCTTTAAAATGTGGGATGACAAGCGGAGTAAGTTTGCGCAATTAAATCGTTGAAAAATGCTTTGAAAGGTAATAGATGCTATGACAATATCAGGCGAAAAATCAGTTGTTAAAAAGGTATTAAATGTCGGTGGGAACGATAAAGCAATCCCTATTCCTCCCTGTTTTGATGGCTGGAAACATGATTTGCTCGACATTGATCCCACAGGTAATCCAGATATTCTCTGTGATGCCAGAGAGTTGTGGAAAATGCCGCCACGTCAGTATGATGCAATTTATTGTTCCCACAATCTTGAACATTATTTTGCTCATGATGTTTTGAAGGTGTTAAATGGATTTAAACTGATATTGAAGAAGGACGGTTTTGCTTATATTCGAGTGCCTAATCTTTTAGGAGTGATGCAAATTGTTGTCAGAAGCGGAATGGAGCTCGATGATCAATTGTATATGACACCATCAGGAGATCCAATTGCTCCTATTGATGTGGTATATGGATATCGAAAACAGATTGAACAAAGTGGTGTCGACTTCTTTGCACACAAAACCGGTTTTAGCGTGTCGTTGTTGGTAAGAGCTTTGAAACAGTCGGGATTCTCACATGTCTTTACAAAACAGAATAATTTGGAAATTACCGCATATGCTTTCAAATCTGAACCAATGATGACACATGCCAAATTGCTTGGTTTTGAAGCAGAATTACTTTCTCAAAAAGCATCTGACTGTTGGGATGAAGGCCAGTTTGAGCAGGCCATTTTGTTCTGTAATCAGCTTGTGGGGCGAGGAGAAGCGGGATCGGACGAATATCTGATGATTGCCGACCATGCCTTCAAAAACAATGATTTCAAAAATGCGGTCGATACCTACCGCAAGGCGCTGAAAGAAGATGAGGATTCGTTCCAGGCCCATGTTGGTCTCGTCAGATCACTGAACATGGCTGGCCAGGAAAGCAAGGCACAAGCACACTTGAAACGTATCAAAAAGAAAGATACTGAACTTGCTGATTTGATTGAGGGCATGCTCGATGCGGAAAGCAATTTCTAATAAAAATGTTTCTCAGGCACTGACGGGAGAGGATGGCCATTTGTGAGATTAATCCATTGACAGTCGGACAAAAAAGACCGAAGGTGTAAGCGTGAACGGTAAGGAATTTATAAGGCGAGTGCGCAAAATCGGAAAGAGCAGGGGGATTGTGTTCGGTTGATGAAGCGCGTGGCAAGGGAAGCCACATAACACTTTATTTTGGTGACAATCTGACCATCGTACGCAATCCGAAAGACGATTTAAAAACGGGAACTTTTCACGCCATGCTCAAGCAGCTTGGCATCTCAATTGACGAAATCATGGGAGCATAATATGACACGCATGATCTATCCCATTAATCTGATCCCGGATACTATTTATGGGGGTTTCACTGTAACCTGCAGAGACTTTCCTGAGGCGATCACTCAGGGCGAAACAATTACAGAAGCTGTGATCGAAGCATCCGACGCTATTGAAGAAGCTATCGCATCCCGTATGAAACGCAATGTGGATATACCTGAACCGTCGAACAAGAAGCAGGGTGAGTATATGGCTACAGTCCCTCTTTCTACTTCGTTGAAAGCGGCTTTGTATATTGCAATGCGGGAAGACGGCATCAGCAAAAGCGAGCTTGCCAGGCGGATGTCGATTGATGAAAAAGAAGTACGCCGGATGCTTGACCCTCGTCATCCGTCAAAAACACCAGGCATGGAAAGAGCGTTATCTTGTCTCGGTCGGTCGGTTGTTGCGGAATTTGCAAGGGCGGCTTAGTAGCCGGATCACCAGGAGGGAAAAATGCGACAAATGACATTGAGAGATATACCTGATGATATTGAAATGCTTGCACGTAGCGAAGCAAGCAGGCAAGGGATCAGTCTTAACAAGGCATTCTTGACATTGCTTCGAAAATCAACGCAACAAAAAGATGCTCAATTATCCTCTGCAGATAAGAAGCGGAGTAGTCGCTTCTCGCGTTTTTGCGGCATCTGGACAGATACCGAAGCTACCGAATTTGATAAAGCTCTTTTGGAGCAACGGAGTATTGATGACGAGGCGTGACAATGAAGAGGTTATTGTTTTGATACCTCGGATCAACATTTTTCACTGTTACCCCAGATTGTATCCGAAGTTATCACGGTTTAGTTTAGCAGCGCGCCACACTGAAGGGAGAAACAATGGCATCGATAATCAGCATCACTCTTAAAGGTATCTTCCGCGATCGCATTTTTCAGGGAATCATGGCGTTGGCGGTACTTTTTCTTTTTATCCCGTCTGCGGCGTCTCTTTCCATGCGGCAGGTAACAGAATTATCGATCACCCTTTCCCTTTCCCTCATCTCTTTCATTCAATTGCTGTTGGCGGTATTTCTGGGGGCAACCGCTATCTGGAAAGATATCGAAAGGCGGTATACGTCCAGCGTCTTAAGCCTTCCGCTCAGCCGCACAACCTATCTTGTCGGGCGTTTTTGCGGCATTGCACTCTTTTTGCTGTTTACCGCACTGTTTCTGGGGTCGGTTTCCCTGCTTGTTATCAAGGCCTCATCAACCATGTACCCTCCGTCAAGACCGCTCCATTGGAGTGCCATAACTGCTGCCATCTTCTTTGACGCTCTCAAATACATCATAGTAGTTGCGGTCGCCATGCTGATGGCTACCGTCAGTACCTCATTTTTTCTTCCGATCTTCGGCGCAGTAAGTACCTTTCTGGCCGGCACCATTACTCAACAGGTGTATGACTATCTGCAAACGCCGTCTGCACAGAAGGCAATATCTGAAGTAGTCAGAAATGCGGCACAAATTGTGTATTACCTGCTGCCGAATCTGAGTGGTTTTGATCTTAAGGTACATGCTATTTATTCCATCCCCCTTAATACTTCCGGGCTTCTGTTGACAGCGCTCTATTTTGTCGCGTACACGGCAATTATGCTGGCAATAGCGGCCATTCTCTTTGAACGGAGAGAATTGAAATGAGTGCGCTTCAGCGGCCTTTGTTGCTCCTGATTGCCGGTGTTATCAGCTATGGGGCGCTGCTTGGTCCATTCACCACGTATATGAAGCATAAACCGGTCGAAGAAAAACTGGGCTATGTGCCGAGCGTCAATTTACTCCGCTATGTCTCTGCTGATCAAAAAGAGTTTGTCGGGGCAGCACTGCTTATGAAGATTATGATGTATTTTGGCGGGTTGATGGACAGGCAGGATCCCAATGTGATTGCGGAAAGACCGGACTATCTCGGCATGTCAAATATGATTCACACTGCCTTGAAACTCGATCCGTACAATATGGACGGATATTATTTTGCCCAGTCGTTTCTTACCTGGGACGTTAAACAGTATGCCATAGCCAACAAGCTGCTTGAATATGGCATGAAGTACCGTACCTGGGATTGGTATCTCCCTTTTTTTGCCGGTTTCAATCACGCGTTCTTTTTAAAAGAGTATAAAAAGGCAGCAGAGTATTACCAACGAGCCGGTGAATTGAGCGGCGAGCCCTTGTATTTCAGTCTGGCAGGGCGCTATATGCAGGAATCCGGGCAGACTGATCTTGCTATCGTCTATCTTTCGATGCTGGAAAAAGGCGAAAAGAACCAGGCGGTCAAAAAAAACTATCAGATTCGTCTGGCTGCATTCAAGGAGGTGCGCCGGATCGAGTTGGCGCGGGATCACTATCTAAAGGCGGGGAGAGCGTTGCCAGTAACTGTTGCTGCTTTGATTCACTCCGGTTTGCTCTCACCCCCCCCAGCGGACCCGTATGGCGGGCAGTTTTACATTGAAGCAGATGGGAAGGTTGTCACCACCAGCAGGTTTTCTTTTGCAGAGGCTAAGAACGATAGTCGTAATAAAGCGGGAGAGCCCGGTGAACGCCATTAAAATGCTGAAATTATTTCAAATTTATTTTGTTTTCCTTAGTGGCTTGAAAAATGCTTAAAAACAGACTATACAATCGTATCTATTTTTCCGGGAAACTTTACTATTTCAAAGGTAGCTGCCATGGTTGACACACAAAAGTCGTCCACATATCTAGAAAAAGTCATATCCAGGGCACTTCAGCCGTTGGACAGACGTATGCGGCAGATTACAGTGCGTGATAATCGTGGTTTCACTTTGATTGAGCTTATTATGGTTGTGGCTATTATAGGAATATTGGCAACAACGGCTATTCCGTCCTTCAACAGATATATCAAGTCAACAAGAAATAGTGCGTGCGCTTCCGATCTTCGTACTATTGAAAAAGCAATTACGGCATATACTATGGACAGAAATGCCCTGCCTGCCGGATTAAATGATGTGGGTATGGCTGGCAGGCTGGACCCCTGGAAGCGTCTGTATGTTTATCACCCAGGCGCTGAACTTGAGGATGTTGCAGGACCGCTTTTGAATACTGATTATGACCTCTATTCCATGGGACAGGACGGCGCAAGTACTCCATCTCCAGGCAACGACCCTACAAATGCCGATGATGTAGCCAGGTCGAACGATGGCAGTTACGTTGGCGTGAGGCCCTAATCTATGAATACTCGTGACAAATCGCCCTTCGATTTTGAAGCTCCCGAAACAGATGATTCATTTACCGCAACTGAAGAGTTGGAATTCAATTTTGACCAGCTTCAGACGAATGATGTCATCGCAGTTGATGAAGCCGGCGCAGATCTGACTGTTCACAAAAGAGTCATGGTCTGTGTATGTCCCGCGTGTACAGAAAAAACAGAAGTTAACCTGGCCCAGATGCCGGAACAGTTGTTTGTAATCACCTGTTCCAGTTGCGCCAATCAGATACATGTCATACGTGAATCGTGCGCGTGCCGGGCTAAGCGGAAATCTTTTGAAATAAATTGCACACACTGCGGCAAACTGCTCGACAAGCATGCACATTGCATCTCTTGCGGGAAATCATTTCCGGACTTTTATGTTACTGTTGACCCGGAGAAAGCCCGCAGCGAATCCCGAAAGGCTTATTTAAAAAAAGTATGGGCAACTATTACTGGCCTTAATGTGTCATTTAAGCCTTCTTTCAAAAGCACCCGCCACAATGCCGCATCCAGCTATTCCCCAACCAGAACAAGATCAGGCGAATCGACTCTTTTGTCTCGCAAATATATGGTTCCAGCACTAGGCATCTTTGCTGCTATCGCCCTGTGCGCAGGCGGCGTGTTTGCGTATAAAACCTATACGGCAGGGCAAATGTATGCGGAGAACTACATTAAGGCGCTGTATTGCATCAAGACCGGTGTGGATTCGAACCTCAAAAAATGCGTATCAAATAAGGTGGAATGGGAAACAGCGTCGGCTTCCGGGCGGAGTTTTTTGCCGAGCAGTAATTTAAATGAAGAGACAAAAGCCGCCAAGCTGCGAACCGAAATTGATAAGAATTTGCAACTGTTGCATGCCCCGCCTAAAAAGTATTCTCAGGCAGATACTAAATTGAAAGAAATTTACAAAATCTATTTAGAGGCTGAATCATTAACACAAGCGAGACCCGCTTCTCTGGGGGAATTAAGCCGTTCAATTGATACGCTTGACAAGAAAATGAGCCAGGCATCACAGGAACTTAAATCAAATCTCTTCGGCTCGTTGAAACAGGAATTGGAAAAAGCAAAATTAAAGTACAGGGGATTGAAGGATTTTTAATTTCTGAGGGGCAAATTTATCGCCCCTTGGGGATCAAATAATTAACTACGGTTACAGATACCCCGCTGCCTGCGGCAGGGCTATTCATTCCAGAGTACAAAAGGCCGCCTCACATTAGGGGTGGCCTTTTGTATTTTATGTTCGATGTTAATCACTTGAAACAAACCGGATTTGGTAATTACAGTAATAAAACCAAGTGTATGGGCCCATGAAAAAGTAATTGTTTGTTCTAATTAAATATTGAAATGGCATCGTTTTGTGGTATTGTGGCGGACATTCTGTTTACTATCGTAGCAAATCTATCAATCAATATAGTGGTGGACAATCGGGACAAAGGGTAAAGAAATGTCACCAAAAGCAGCGGAAAAATTTTTCAGAAGTGAGTCCCGCTATCGGATGCTGGTGGAAAATTCTTGTGACATTGTATTCTCGCTGGATATGGATGGCAATATTGCCTATGTTTCTCCCGCTTGGCAGAAAATTCTCGGACATGAACCGTCTGAGGTTATTGGCCATAATTTCGTGGAGTTTGTAAACCCGGAGGATATAGCGGGAATACAAACTATGGTTGCGGCAGTGATCCGGACAAATTCCATGCAGGAAGCGACCTATCGTGTTAACCATGTCGACGGTAGTTGGCGTTGGCATACCGCTCGCGTGAACAGGCATCGTGATGATGATGGAGTGCAGACTATTTTCGGAACGGCACATGATGCAACCGAGCGTCTTCACATTGAAGAACTGATGACCCAGTCCGAAAAGATGGCCATGATCAGTGGTATGGCCGCCGGTATGGCGCATGAAATTAATAATCCACTTGGTGCTATCTTACAGCACGCCCAGAACATTGAACGACGGGTGTCGGCGGATATCCCGGCCAACGTGAAAGCAGCGGCTGAAGTTGGTGTCAGTCTCGATCTGGTACATGCATATATGCAGAAAAGGGGAATCTTTGATTTCATCGGCCACATCCGTACCGCCGGCATCAAGGCTTCAGGTATCATATCGAATATGCTTCAATTCAGTCGTCGTAGCGATGCAGGCGCCGAACTTGTTGATCTTTCAGCCTTTCTAGATAAGGTACTGGAGTTGGCGGGTACTGATTATGATATGAAGAAAAAATATGATTTCCACCGGATTGAGCTGCAGCGGCTCTATGCTGATAATCTGCCGCCGGTACTGTTGGTTGTGGCGGGAATGGAACAGGTGTTGCTGAATATCATCAAAAACGCCGCGCAGGCTCTGACTGGCGGTGAACTCCCTCATCAACCGAGAATAACCGTGAGAACTCAGGTGGCCGAAGGTATGGCGGCGATCGAAATTGAGGATAACGGGTCCGGTATGGATGAAAAAACCCGTCAGCGGATTTTTGAGCCGTTTTTTACTACGAAAGAAATCGGCGTCGGTACCGGTCTCGGCCTGTCAGTAGCATATGAAATTATTACCAAAGGGCACCATGGCTTGATTGATGTCCGTTCGAAGCTGGGCAGGGGGAGTTGTTTTACCATAAAGCTACCACTGCAGGGGAGGGCATGATGACCAACTCTGCCATTACGGTACTGCTGGTTGATGATGACGACATGATTCGTGAGTGTGTAACTGCCTATCTGGAGGATGAAGGATTTTCCGTGTATGCGTATGCCACTGCTGAGCAGGCTCTGGAATCAATTGCCGCTATTAGCCCGGTTGTGTGCATTTCGGACATGCGCCTTCCCGGCATGAATGGCGAGGATTTTATTGTAAAGGCCCATACCCTCTCCCCTGTCACCAGATATATGCTTCATACCGGGATGCTGTACTCGTTATCGGATGAACTCCGGTTTATCGGTATGAAAGACGATGACGTCATGCTGAAGCCGATCCACAATTTGTCGAAGCTGGTCGAAAACATAAAGCATATAGCCGTAGTAGGGAGATTTTAATAATGCAACAGATGGCTGCCAATCTGGTGTTATTAACCATTGACGATGAAGAGTCTATCCGCAGTAGTTTGGCAGCTTTTTTTGAAGACTGCGGTTTTCGCGTGATTCAGGCATCTGATGGTCGTGATGGTATTGACAAGGTCCTGGCTCTGAGGCCGGATGTTGTCATAACCGACTTGCGGATGCCGAATGTCGATGGCATGGAGGTTATCAGTGCGGTCAAGTCGTTTGATGACAACCTGCCGATTATTGTCCTGTCCGGCACCGGAATACTGACTGATGCCATTGATGCACTGCGGCGAGGTGCCTGGGACTATTTAGCCAAGCCGGTCGTCGATCTGGCAGAACTGGAGCTTATTGTCGCCCGCTGTATTGAGAGGGCGAGTTTGGTACGGGAAAATCGTAATTATCATGATAATCTGGAACTGCTGGTCAAACAGCGCACGTCAGAACTCCGCAAACTGAGTACTGCCGTCGAACAGAGTGCCAATATTGTTGTTATCACTGACATCAACGGAATTATTGAATATGTTAATCCAAAATTTACCGAGGTAACTGGTTACAGCAGGGAGGATGCTCTCGGCCGGAAACCGTCTTTTCTTAAGTCGGGTAGGCAGACGGACAGCTTTTATACCGACTTATGGAACACCATAACTTCAGGCAGGGAATGGCAGGGGGAGTTCTGTAATAAAACAAGGGCGGGGCAGGACTATTGGGAACTCTGCAGTATTGCCCCAATCAAGGATGAAACCGGTACGATTACCAATTATGTTGCCATCAAAGAGGATATTTCCGGGCGCAAACTTCACGAAGACCAACTCTACTATCAGGCTAATTTTGATGCTCTGACCGGCCTCCCCAATCGTCACTATTTCCAGAAACACCTGGAATTGCAGCTGGATCTGATCAATCGCGCCAGTCAGTTTATGACTCTGATGGTGCTGGATATTGATAACCTGAAATATGTCAATGACACTTTTGGACATGAATTTGGCGACCTTCTGATCAAAGCGATTGCTCATCGTCTGGAGGTCGTCTGTGGGCATGAGTGCGTCGTATCACGATTTGTCGGGGATGAATTTACGATCATTCCGCCGCTGGCAGCTGATGCTGAAGATGCCCGGCAGCGTGCCGAGCAGATTCGGGGCGCCATGAATGACGTTTACATCGTCAAGGGCACGGAAATAATTGCTACTGCCAGCATTGGTGTGGTGATCTATCCGGAAGATGGCAACTGCGTTGAAAGCTTGTTGAAAAATGGCGAAACGGCCATGTATCAGGCAAAGAAAGAGGGCAAAAACGCTATTTGCTTTTACTCCCGGGAATTGAACCGGCAGTTGGAGGAACGCTTTGCGTTGGAGGCCAAGCTTTACAAAGGGATTGATCTGGGTGAATTCAGTCTGAATTATCAACCGCAGATCAATCAGGTCCATGGTACGGTGATCGGTGTGGAGGCGCTTCTCCGTTGGACACCAACCGGAGAAGCATCTGTTCCACCCGTCATTTTTGTGCCGATTCTTGAAGAAAGCGGCATGATCGTGGCGGTCGGCGAATGGGTGCTGTGGCAGGCCTGTTCGCAGGCGGTTGAGTGGCAGCAGATGGGTCTAGCCTCTCTGCGCATATCGGTTAACATATCTGCACTGCAGTTCATGCGTAGCGATCTTGATGTTACCGTCAAACGGGTGCTCGAAGTTACCGGGCTCGATCCGCGCTGCCTCTGTCTGGAGCTGACTGAAAGCATCATAATGGTTGACAGCGCCCGTACGCTAGAAAAAATGACGTCGCTGGCGGATATTGGCGTCATGCTGTCGCTGGATGATTTTGGTACCGGTTATTCATCGCTCGAATATCTGGGGCGCCTGCCGATCAATGAGCTGAAAATCGACATTTCATTTGTCCGCCGGATGCTGACCACCAGAAACGATGCCGCAGTCGTTAATACAATTATAGCCATGGGGCAGGGGCTGGATATGGAGCTGGTTGCAGAGGGGGTTGAGACGGAGGATCAGTTGCGCTATCTGGCGGAACGGGGGTGTGGTGTCATTCAGGGTTTTTATTTCAGCCGCCCGTTGTCGTCGGAGGAGTTTGTTGCGTTTTGCCGGGAGTGGTCCTGAAATACCTCTGCCCCGCCCTTCAATTCAGCACGTTTACTTCCCAAGTGAAATAACCGTGCTTCGCCCGGACGAAATCCCCTCAAATCTGAATTTTCCCCTATAAGCGCCGTCACGGTATAGCCCTGACTCCCCTGGAGGCAGGTAGTGAGAACTGCTGTTTGTTATCTTTCCGGTAAAACGTTGGAAAATGCCTTCGGAGTACTGTTCATCCGCAAGAGGCAGACGGTAGTTGGCTATAACCACACTCCCTGTCTGAGCAGGTACTGTTTCTGCGCTATCGTGTTCGGCGAGTAAACCGGGAGAAACACGGATTTGATATCCGTGCTGAGACCCTGTTACCCGCGCAGAAAGCTGCAGCCGCGCAGTCCCGTTTTTCTCCGGATAGAAATTGTACTGCGGCTGCCAGCCACGCTCTGCTGTGGCGTAGCGGAGTGTTACTTTGCCATTCTGTGGAGTTACCGCGATCCGCACCGATGTTGTTGACGGTCGATTACTCTTTCTGTTTGCGGAGACTCGGGCATCAATCTTTTGAATCTCAAGTTTAGTCTTGCGGCGGGCAGTATAAACCGCCTCCAGTTGCGCAATGGCAAAGTCGGTGCCTTGTCTGATGGCCTGCATCGGCTCCGGATTCGCTTTGGTTTTTCGGGGCGCTTTACCGCTTTGTGATTTGGCTGCGGTGATAAAGATTGCTTCACGCGCGTCCAATGCCTGCAGGCGGTCCTCCAGTCTTCGCCGCTGCTCGGTCAGTACTTCATGCTCGCTACCGCTACCGTTTACCGCCTCTTTTCGAATCGTTTCAACGCCGATAATTGAGGTGCCGGCGCCCGGAACAACAATGAGGGTGTTCTCCAGAATATTTGCAGCGAGCGGAAAATCAACTACCCCCTTCAGTGCAACTGCTTCCTGTTGAAGCAGGGCCCCGTCTCGATAGAAGATAATGGAGTTTGCAGCAATAACCGGACTGGCTGTGGCGGCTATGAGGATGAGGCAGATGCAGATACGTTTGGTGTACATGGTGGCAACCCCCCGCTTGGATGTGATTTTTTAAAACATGGGTGATGATGTTGCGTATAACAACTCTTGCGGCTATACTTGCACAAACATGTCAGGAAAGGCAGTTACATGGCAAAAGATATTGAAATAGACATTGATGCGGAAGTTACCGTCAAAGACATAGTCAATTTTTATGTAAAAATCAATGACTCATCCAAGGCAAAGAAGGATATTGCCCGACTCTCGGCGAAAGATAAGGCGGCGGCTCTCGAAATAATTGCCACGTCTGCTGCCAGTCGAGATTTTCGCGTCGAAGTGGCACGCTATTTTATCTACGATCTGGATGCAGTGGTGCGAAGAAAAGCCGAACGCTTTATGGAAGATCTGGTGCCGGACTGGGTTACCGATCCGGCGGAAAGCATTCTGAAGCTTCTGAAATCAACCGTCAAGGGGAGTGCGAGCAGAAATGCTGCCGTCAAGTTTTTGTTTGGCATTGTTGACTCCGCCAGTCTGCGCGATACCTTCACGACACTTCTTAATAGCCGGAATCGTGAACATATGGCGGAAATTCTGGCAATATTCGAGGATTACATTGATTCATCCTGTGATGAACATGAACAGGTAAAAATATTTGACGCCTGCCTGGATATTGTAATCTCTGATGTCATTGATCACACCATCAAGCATCAGGCATCAAACCTGTTGAGTGTCTTTTTTAATAAGGTCCAAGCTACCGACCTGGGTGCAACCCTGCGCCGAAAATACATTGAAAAACAGGTTGATAAGGCCGAAGGGGTGTATCGATATCTCTGCAGCGGGGCATCCGGGTTGAACAACGCATTCCTAGATGATATCCTCCGGCCGCTGAAAGAGAGCGGCAGCAATTATCAGGTTAAAATACTGTCCTACCTCAGATCTATTCTGGAAAAAACTAAAAATACGGATGAGGCTGATACGGTTCTTGATACCTACCCGGATTACTGGAATCAGGAAGAACCGTCCAAAGAGGAAAAGATACGGACGATCTGCAGTAGAATCCTGCGGGCTGTTGATGAATTGTGGGACGCCTCTGAAGACCCGCAGGTCCGCTCTCTGATAGTCCAGATTCGCTTTGGCGAATATAGCGATAAACGCGAACTGCTGGAACAGATTCGATCCAAACTGGAGGGGCCGGAACTGACACCGGCTGCCCAGGAAAAACTGGCGATGATGCTGCGCTGTTTTCTTCTTCCGGATCAGCCGGATGTCCTTAAGTTGCAGGCGGCACAACTGTTATTGTTAAAAATTGGAGATTCAGCCAGTCGCTTTGCTGCGCTGGATTGTCTTGCCGCTTATCTTGAAAACAGGAACCTGAATTACGCGGAGCAGGAAAGTATTGCAACAGTTATTGAGTTACTGCTGAAAGGGAAGCGTTTGGGCGGGGCGGTCCGAGACAAAGCCCGGTATCTTTTGTTTATTGCTGATCCAAAACGTGTAAAGAGTGAAGAGGATCAAAAATCGCTTTTTGGCTATTTGCGGGGCATTGCTGAAGGGGAAGGTTTTGCGAGCCAGAATGCGGAAAAACGGGTTCTGGATGCTCTTGGTATATTTTCTGAGATGGCGATACCGAACGATAAATTGAAAAAAGCAGCTCAGTATCTGGAGTTTAAAATTAAAACACCCAAAAATCCTGCCACCTGGAATGCTATTTCAGCGGGGTCGTGAGCAATGAACACACAATCCGGCCTCCTCCCAGCACCTCATCTCCCCGGTAAAAAACCAGTGCCTGTCCCGGCGTGACCGCTTTTTGAGGCTGGTCAAAGGTGACTTCGCAGGTATCCCCTGCCAATAGCTGTACCTGACAGGCGACCGGCTGATGGCGATAACGGATCTTGCAGGTTGCGGCAAACGTCTCAGCTTCGGGCGCGACAATCCAACTGACTGTTTCCGCCTGTAAACCGCCGGCATACACAGCGTGCTGCTCGCCGACCAGGACCACATTCCGCTCGGCGTCAATTGCGGTTACGTACAGCGGTTCACTCCAGGCTATTCCCAGTCCTTTGCGCTGACCAATCGTGTAGCGATGTGTGCCATGATGGCGTCCGACCGTCTGTCCGTTCAGATGGATGATAGCGCCCTCAGTTATATTCAGCTCTCCGCTCCCTTCCAAAAAAGCCACATAATCATCATTCGGAATAAAACAGACCTCCTGGCTATCGCCTTTTTCCGCCACCGGCAGAGCAAATTCCCGTGCCAGACGCCGCACCTCATCCTTGCTTTCAATCGTGCCGAGCGGAAAAATAACCTGCTGCAGTTGCTGCTGAGTAAGAGTATAGAGAAAATACGACTGATCTTTTCTGAAATATTCAGCAGTTTTTAAATGACAGGTCCCGTCCGGATCAACTGTTTTTCTGACGTAATGCCCGGTGGCGAGAAGGTCGGCGCCCAGTTCACGAGCGGTATCAAGCAGCAGACCGAATTTGATATAGCGATTACAGCGAACGCATGGGTTGGGTGTATGGCCGGACCGGTATTCTTCAATGAAGTCGCCGATTATCAGTCTGCTGAAATCGGGGGAAAAATCGGCAACGTGGTGTGGAATTCCCAGATGCCTTGCTACAACCGCGGCATCGTGGACGGCTGAACCGATGCCATTGTTGTGCGGTGCAAACAGGCGCATGGTGATGCCGACCACTTCATGTCCCTGCTGTTTCAGCAGCGCGGCGGTAACAGAGGAATCAACGCCTCCGCTCATGGCAACGGCTATTTTCATATCTCTTCTCCCAAAATAATCCGCACTACCTGGTTGGCCTGATGATGTGCTGCAATACCCACGCGGGGGGCCATCAAACCGCAGCCCGGCTTGGCTTCCGAAACGGAGTCACCTGTCAAGTAGAGTCGCTGTGAAACTTTGCGCGTTACAATACTGTTGTTCGACCCGTAGCCGGCCATGCCGGAAGCAGCGACAATACAGCTCTGCGGCATTGCTTCAAGGACCGTGTTTACCAGCATGGCCTTCATGTCGGCCCGGTCAAATGCTTCAACCACAATTGAACAGTCGGAGAATAGTGCCGGAATATTCTTCGGGGTGAGAAGTGTGCAATGTGCATGCACGGTTACATAGGGATTGATGCGCTGCAGGTTTTCGCACAGAGCGTCCACTTTATAGCGGCCGATCTGGTCGGTAAAGTACTGCTGGCGATTGAGATTGGAGGGCTCAACAACATCAAAGTCGGCTATAACCAGCCTACCGACACCGACTCGTGCAAGGGCTACCGCCACTGCAGAACCAAGGCCTCCCACGCCGGCAATGCCGATCACCGCCCGTTTCAGGCGGGCATGAACACCGGGTGTGTGGCGGGATGCCATTAATCCTTCCAACTCGTCTTCAGTTGGTATTTCTCCACGCCGTATCAGGAACAGTTCATCGCCATCACATAAAATCGTATCCGGGGCAGTGGGGAAACCGTTCAGGATCAGCACATCAGCATCAGCTTTGTGCGTTGCGGCACACGCGCCAAGCGTCAGACCGTCTTTGATGTCGACGTCTTTTTCGTTGATACGGATTTTCACACTCTACCCGATGGCCTGCTGCAAATCAGCAATCAGATCATCCGGGTCCTCCAGACCGACGGAGAGTCGCACCAACGTATCGGTAATCCCCTTGCGCTCCCGTTCCTCTTTGGGTACCGACGCGTGTGACATTCTTGCCGGATAGGAGATGATGCTTTCAACACCGCCAAGGCTGACGGCAAAAGCGGCCAGGTGAGAATTTTCCAGCAGTCGCTTGGTTGTGTCATACGTATCGAGTTCAAAAGAAAAGACCGCGCCTGGACCATCAGCCTGAGCATTGTGGATGGTGTGACCGGGATGCTCGGGAAGGCCCGGATAATGGACTGCGGCGACGCGTGGATGCTGTTTCAGCCATGTGACGATTTTGAGTGTGTTTATCTGGCTCTGGTCCATTCTTACCTTGAGGGTCTTGACACCGCGCAGGGTCAGAAAGGAATCATGCGGGCCGAGTCCGGTGCCGAAGGCGTTCTGGATGTAGCGGATGCGCTGCCCGAGTTCTGTGTCTCTGGTGACAGCAAAGCCGCACAGGACGTCGCTGTGGCCGTTAATGAACTTGGTGCCGCTGTGCAGAACGATATCACAGCCGAGTTCCAGCGGGCGCTGCAGGTAGGGGGTCATGAAGGTGTTATCCACGAGCGTGATAATGTCGTGCCGGTGGGCAATGTCGGCCGCTCCGCGCAGGTCGGTGACCTTAAGGAGCGGGTTTGAAGGTGTTTCAAGATATATCCCCTTTGTTTCTGGACGGATGGCTGCTTCAATTGCGGCCAGATTGGTAGCGTCGACAAAGGTGGAGATAATGCCCATCCGGCTGAATATCGTCGAGAGCACTCGATAGGCACCACCGTAGACATCGTCACAGACGACCAGATGGTCGCCGGGGGAAAAAATCATCAGAGTGGTTGAGATGGCGGCCATGCCGGAAGCGAACGCGAGGCAGCGTGTACCCCCTTCCAGCACGGCAATTGTATCTTCCAGCGCTTCACGGGTCGGGTTATCGCCGCGGGCATAATCATATTTACTGAAATGGTCGACCGACGTCTGGCGATAGGTGGATATCTGGTAGATCGGTATTCCGAGCGCCCCGGTTTGCTGGTCAATTGTTGGTCCACCGTGGATCAGTTTGGTTGCAAGTCTCATGGTTACCCCTCCAGGGCCTGGCGCAGATCTTCAATCAGGTCATCACAATCCTCGATCCCGACCGACAGACGCAGCAGTACATTGTTAATTCCCAATCTGGTGCGCAGTTCGGGCGGAATGTCAGCGTGTGTCTGCACCTCAGGGAAGGTGATCAGGCTTTCAACTCCTCCGAGGCTTTCGGCAAAAGAGATCAGGCTCGTCTTCAGCAGAATCTGCTCAACAAGTTCATGCTTGTCAACCTCAAAAGCTATCATGGCTCCGAAACCACGGGAATCGCGACCCATCAGGTCGTGATCGGGGTGATCTTTCAGGCCGGGATAAAATACTTTTGTTATGCGAGGGTGCGCTGCAAGCCACTCGGCAATGTGGCCGGCATTCTCCTGCTGTTTATCCATTCGGATCGCCAGGGTTTTAATGCCGCGGGTTGTCAGCCAGGAATCCTGTGGTCCCAGAACGGCCCCTACAGAATTCTGATGAAAATACACCAGATCTGCCAACGTCGGATCCTTGACCGTAACCAGTCCCGCTACGGTGTCATTATGCCCTGCAAGATATTTTGTCGCACTGTAGACAGCTATGTCAGCGCCCATATCGAGCGGACGAAGCAGGTACGGTGTCAGGAAGGTATTGTCAGCAATCAGCAGCAGATTGCTGTTTTTACAGAGGGCGGAAATTGCCCGAAGGTCGGCGAATTTAAGAAGTGGATTGGTAAGGGTCTCAACAAATACCGCCCTGGTTGATGGCTGGATGGCCGCAGACACTTCGGCACTATTGCTGGTGTCAACATAGCTGAAAGAAAGGCCGTATTGAGTGAATATCTTGTCAAACAGTCGACAGGTGCCGCCGTAGAGATCCTCTGTTACGATCAGGTGATCACCCGATTTGAATAGCAGCAGCAGATTGGCAATTGCCGCCATTCCGGAAGCGTACGCAAAGCCGCGAGCAGCTCCGTCAAGCCGTGCAATGCCATCTTCCAGCGCCTGTCGGGTCGGGTTGCCGGAGCGGCTGTAATCATAGCCGGTACTTTGGCCGAGTCCTGGATGTCTGAATGTGGCTGTTTGATAAATCGGAACGGTAACGGCACCGGTTCGAGTGTCCCATTCCAGTCCGATCTGTACTGCCTGAGTTGCAATGTTCATAGTACCCTCCAAAGTATAAATCCCCTTCCGGGGTGCGGAAGAGGATCTTGTGGACGGCGCTCTTCCTTATCTCCCGAAACCGCAAACGGTCCCGCTGGAATTGGCACCTTGCCGTATGGCTGGTTGCCGCGACATCACAGGGCCAGTCCCTCAGTCGCTCTCGATAAGAATATGTATGTTGAGTTTATTAGTATGAAAATATGAGTGAAAAATATCAGTATGATAGTAAGAATGTCAATAATTATTTTGCATATAACTCTGTATGAATGTATGGTGATACTTAACTATTTTAGTGTGAAAAGGGCCACTCAAATTCGAGAAACCCTTACGTGCAATAGTTGAATCATATAAATTCGTCAATGTTTTTTGCTGAAATCGCGGAACGAGCCTTTGGGAAGCGGGGGGAGTTTTTTCGGGGTCGTTGCATCCCAGATCATTTTTGACAAACTGCGCTCTATAGGTGACATGGTGATTGCCAGCAGGAACAAAGCCAGAAATGCCAGGGCAAAAATCAGCAGCATACCGGCCGAAACGAGAATTGCTTCAATAATGACGGGCATACACGCCCCCCGCAAAATAAGTAATGGTTTTCTCACGTTGAGTATACACGATGGTTATAAAATTGAAAGTGATCATTACACTGACTGTCACTGAAAAATGGAATGATGATAAAAGTAAAAAAAGTGGTGCATTTTTTTTTGAAATTGAGGTATTGTCTAAAAGTTAACGAATGAAGTTTCAAAGTACTGTGTCTACTTCACAAAAATTGTTTGGAGATTCCATTGGCTACTACAGATAAAAGTTTTGCAACCTCCGTCTGGGATTTTTTCTGCTCTCTTAAGCTGACCCTTTTCCTACTCATTTCACTGGCTTTAACATCAATCATCGGCACAATTCTTCCCCAGGGTGCATTGCCGCCTGAATATGTTGCCTCGATCAGTCCCGCCAAGCTGCAGATATATTCCAAACTCGGTTTCTTTGATATGTATCACTCATGGTGGTTTATAGCCCTGCTGTACGTGTTCAGCTTGAATCTTGTGTCCTGCTCGATAAAGCGCCTGCCACACGTATTCAAGTTCATCAGTGAACCGACTCTTGTTCTGGGAGAGGGAACGCGAAACTCATTCTCGCTGAAAAAAGAGCTGACGTTTTCCGGGTCTATTGAACATGGAAAAGAGCGACTGGTCGCTTTTCTCGGGAAAGAATTTTCCGCGCCGGTCATTACGGAACAAAACGGTGAATATCATCTGTTTGCGCAAAAAACAGCTTGGTGCCGTCTGGGTGTATATGTTGTGCATTTCAGCATACTGGTGATTTTTGTCGGGGCGATTATCGGATCACTGGCCGGATACAAAGGCTTTGTAGCAATTGTAGAAGGAACCAGCGTCAATGCCTTTCAAAAGCAGAATGGTCAGCAGATGCCGCTCGGATTTGATGTTCTTTGTGAAAAATTCAATGTGGAATTTTATAATTCCGGAGCTCCCAAAGAATTCAGAAGTACTTTGACCGTGTTGGAAAACGGTAAACCGGTTCCCGGTTATTCGAAAGTAAAGGTTATTGTCAACGAACCGATGACATACAAGGGCATCACGTTTTACCAGTCAAGTTATGGCCAGGCCAGCGAAGGAAGCGATCACTTGATTTCTGTGACTCCACGCAGTGGCGGGGCGGCGGAAAAACTATCAGTTCGTGAAGGAGTGCCCGTTACTCTGAAGGATGGCACTGTCTTCAAGCTGCTGGAGGCAACGCAGGAAGTCCGTCAGTTTGCGCCCGGTTTTTCCGGCCCGGCAGCCCGCATTGAAGTGACCCCGAAGGGTGGGGCTCCACTTACTTTCATCGCTTTTAAAAATTTTCCTGAAGTTAATGCCCGGCGCGGTGATGCCCTCATTTTTGGCTACGAAGGGTCGAACGCCAAGCAGTATACCGGCTTGCAGGTCGCTAAAGACCCCGGTGTCTGGGTTGTCTGGCTCGGATGTGCGCTTATGGTACTTGGCATTAGTGTGGCATTTTTTATGTCGCATAAACGGATCTGGGTTGTAGTCTCAAAAGGGCATGCCCGTATGTACGGTAATGCCAGTAAGAACCAGGCTGCATTTCAGATGCAGTTCGAAGACATTTCCGAGAAATTTCAGGAAATAAAAATCTAACGGAGGTTACCTGATTTATGAATAGCTCCATGCTTTTTAACGTAACAACCTTTGCATATCTGATCTCTACGGTTGTGTTCTTTGCTTTTCTCGCCAGCAAGAACAAATCTGTTGGACTTGCCGGCAGTTTCATCGCGTATGCAGGACTTGCAGCCCAGACAGTGGCTATCGCACTGCGCTGGAAAGAGTCCTATGATATGGGAGTCGGCCATGCGCCGATGTCCAATCTGTATGAATCGATCGTCTTTTTCTCCTGGACGATAATTCTGCTGTTTGCCTACATCGATCTCCGCTACAAATACCGGATAATCGGTGCTTTTGTAGTGCCGTTTGCTTTGCTGGGTATGGCCTGGGCACAGCTCGGTATGAACACCGGCATCGAACCTCTTGTGCCGGCGCTGCAGAGTAACTGGCTGTTGTACCACGTTATTACCTGTTTTCTTGGCTATGCTGCATTTGCCGTTGCGTGCGGAATATCGGTAATGTATTTGATAAAAACTGCCATTGAAGGTACCAATTCGACTGCGCAAGCTGGTGGGCTGATGTCCCTCTTTCCTCCACTGAAGGTCCTTGATGATCTCAACTATCGCTCTATCATGATCGGTTTTCCGCTCCTGACACTCGGTATTATCACCGGTGCTGCCTGGGCCAATTATGCCTGGGGAACTTACTGGAGCTGGGATCCAAAGGAAACGTGGTCATTAATCGTCTGGTTTGTCTACGCTGCCTTTCTGCACGCCCGCATCACCAAGGGGTGGGTCGGAAAACGCGCCGCCTGGCTCTCGGTCATCGGTTTTGCCGCAACAATATTCTGCTATCTGGGAGTCAATCTGTTCCTCTCCGGCCTGCATAGTTACGGTGGTGGCGCAAAGTAGTAACTCCAGCGCTGATATCCAAAGGACCTCAGAGGTTCCTAACGCCTCTGAGGTCTTGCCAAAATTCTGATTTCAATCGGATAGTTTTACCACACCGGGCATGCCCGGTTTTTTTTGTGTAAGGCGCCCATGTGCTTGTTCTCGATAATCATACCCGTAAATCCGGGTGGCCATGTTGCCGCCATTCAGCATCTCAAGGCGATCATGCCGGACGATCAGTCGTATGAGGTTCTGCTTGCTGAAGGAAATGCTCCGAGCCAACAGCGCAACCGTGCGGCGCAAGAGGCCGTTGGTGATATATTGTATTTCATTGACGATGACTCCCGGATAGCTCCTGAAAACTTTGCTCTTTGCGCCGCCGGAATGAGTGACCCGTCGGTAGCAGTCGTTGGCGGCCCTTCTATTACACCGGCACATGACAACTGGTTGCAGCAGCTGTTTGGGGCCGCTCTCTCTTCACCCTTCGGTTCCGGGCCGGTTCTTAATCGATATCGCTCACATGGTGAAACACGTGTAACAACTGACAAGGAGTTGATTCTCTGCAATCTGGCTGTTCGCCGGAGTGTGTTTATCGACCTGGGAGGTTTTAACGAATGTTTGTATCCAAATGAGGAAAATGAATTTCTGGAAAGGGTCACTTCTGCTGGTTACACGCTGCTTCACGACCCATCCATGTCTGTATTCCGGAGTCAAAGACCTTCCCTGAAGGCGTTTGTTCGTCAGATGTTCTCCTACGGACGCGGCAGGGGGCAGCAGACTATAGTCACGTCAAACTGTTCGGTGACAAGTTTTATTCCGCTGTTTTTTGTCATATACCTTGCCGTTGCGTTGGTATGCATAAAGTATGTTTTACTGCTTGCTCCGCTCATGATATATCTGGCAGCGGCGCTCTTCAGTTCTCTCCGGATAATGATCAAGAGCGGGCGCCTGTCTTCTCTGCTTCTGATCGGAGTATATCCACTTATGCATGTTGTTAACGGGGTTGGACTCTTGTGGGGATTGATGAACGGAAAACCTGACCCGGTCTGTGACAGCTCAATTCTGATAACAAAAATAAAAGGATTGGGGATGAGCTTTTCGTCAGAGAACAGAGCGATATAACGCGTCGAGAAACATCTGTTAAACCTTCACTGCTGGAGATAAACGTGGAAGTAAGTATTGTTGTACCGATATATAATGAGCGGGATAATGTAGAAGCGCTTTATTCCGCGCTCAAATCAGCACTTCAATCTATGGGCTGCTCGTATGAGATCATTATGGTCGACGATGGCTCTTTTGACGGATCATATACCGTACTGTCCAGGCTGGCGGCCGAAGATACCTGCCTGAAGGTCATCAGATTTCGAAGAAACTTCGGCCAGACTGCCGCCATGTCGGCCGGCTTCGATAACGCGAAGGGCGACATCATTATTCCGATGGATGGTGATCTGCAGAATGACCCCGCTGATATACCACGGCTGATGGAAAAAATTCATGAAGGGTATGACGTTGTTTCCGGATGGCGCCGTGATCGCAAAGACACCTTTGTTACCCGCAAAATTCCCTCTATGCTTGCCAATACCCTTATCTCCCGCCTCACAGGGGTTCATCTCCATGATTATGGCTGCACGCTCAAGGCGTACCGCCGGGAAATTCTTGACGGTATCAACCTTTATGGTGAAATGCACCGGTTCGTTCCGGCGCTGGCTTCCCAGTTCGGGGCCAAAGTAACCGAGTTACCGGTTAATCATTTTCCCCGATTGCATGGAGTCAGCAAGTACGGTATATCGCGAACTCTCCGGGTTGTTCTTGATCTGATGACGGTAAAATTCCTGATGGCGTACTCCACAAAGCCGATTCAACTATTCGGGAAGTGGGGGGTGTACACCATCCTGGCAGGTGCAGGCACCGGTGCAATGACGCTGTACATGAAATTGTTTGAACATTTCAGCATGAATCGTAATCCGCTTCTGATATTGACCGCATTTTTACTGTTTATGGGTGTCCAGTTTATTGTCCTTGGTTTGCTTGGTGAGCTTAATGCCAGAACCTACTTTGAGTCGCAAGGCAAGCCCATTTATGTGGTGAAAGACAGGATAAATCTTGGCTAACGGTGCACTCCGCGTCCTCATGATCGCTCCGACCCCCTATTTCTCAGATAGGGGCTGTCATGTCAGAATATATGAAGAGGCACGGGCGTTGACGAATTTGGGCCACGAGGTCTGTATCGTCACCTATCACCTCGGCCGCGATATGCCCGGGGTGCGGGTAGTACGCACACCGCGTATTCCGTGGTACAACAAACTTGAAGCCGGCCCTTCCTGGCATAAGCCGTATCTGGATATACTATTGCTGTGGAAGTCACTCGTCGAAGCCCGTTCGTTTCACCCCCACCTTATTCACGCCCATCTCCACGAAGGTGCCTTAATCGGCTCTGTTCTCAAACTTCTTTTACGTATCCCGCTTCTCTTTGATTATCAGGGCAGCTTGACCGGTGAATCTCTTAATCATGGTTTTTTTCACAAATCATCACCACTTACATCTATTTTCAAGCGGTTAGAGCGTTTTATTAACCGCCGTGCTGATGCCATGATTACCAGTTCTGATCAGGGGCAACAGGAGCTTGTGCGCGAATGGGGGATCTCGCCCGAGAGGGTAACCAATCTTATTGATGGTGTAGACACGGAGGTGTTTCACCCGTACTCTCAAAGCGAATCACGCCGGGAGCTTGGCATACCGGAAAATGTGAAGCTGGTTGTTTATCTCGGTTTGTTTAATCGCTATCAGGGTGTTGATCTGCTATTGGACGTTATTTCTCAGGTCAGGGCTAAATTTTATGATGTGCGCTTTCTGCTGATGGGATTCCCTGATGAGGAATACCGGAGAAAGGCGAAGGAAATGGGCATAGATGATGTAATCATCTTCACCGGACGAGTTCAGTATGAGCGCGCAGCGTTTTTTCTGAGTGCCGGGGATCTCGCCGTTTCACCAAAGCTGGCTCAAACAGAGGCCAATGGTAAATTGTTTAACTACATGGCATGCGGACTACCGACAGTAACGTTCGACAGTAACATCAATCATGAAATTTTAGGTGATTCCGGAATCTATGTTGAGCATGGAAACACCTCTGCGTTGGCTGATGCGATTGTTACTTCAATATACGACAGCGAAGGTATGATGTTGTTTTCTCAGAGAGTTAGAGACAGAGCAATCAACATGCATTCCTGGAACACCCGGTCACGGCAGTTGGAGTTACTGTATAGAGCGCTGTTAATATCGGGGCACGATACAAAATTTCGATAAAATATCTACCAGAGTGCTGAAAAATGTTGACACCACAAACTCAATTTGCTATAAAACCGTTCTCACAAGCGGGAATAACTCAGTGGTAGAGTGCAACCTTGCCAAGGTCGAAGTCGCGGGTTCGAATCCCGTTTCCCGCTCCAAAAAAATCAAGGACTTAGCCACTACCGGTTAAGTCCTTTTTTGTTGTGTTTGGGGTTTTGTTTCCGTTGATGTTTCCGTTTGGCAAGGAATAACTCTGAAACTAAGGGCGTCATCTTGCAAACAGTGGAAACATTCACCTCAATTTTTTAAATAGCTCTATTGTCGACTCATAATTGAAAAACCCGCCTCCAATGAATGGAAACGGGCCTTACGTACTATTGTCTGGGATCTGGCTGAGCCCCAGGAAAATTTTTTAACCTGTAGACTTATAACCTTCCAGGTTTTTTCGGGATAAGTAATTTCTTGTCATCTGCCGGATCATCAAAGGCATGGCATTCCTCCATCTGTAATCTGGCTGCACCATAGTCTTCAAAGGAAACATTGAAGACGAACTCCCGCGCAAATGACATGACACTTATGAATGACTCCGGCTGCAGATGATTGGTCAATCGTTTAAGTGAGGCAACATATTCATTCCTGAACACCGAGGGGATGATAATCCGTGTTTCGTCTGCGGCGACCAGTTCAGAATTCATCATGGCCCGTGCTGTCCGTCCGTTTCCGTCATCAAAGGGGTGTACCTCGGCAACAAGAAACATTATCAGAAGAGCACGGGCAAACGGGTGCTCAAGTGACTTGTACATTCCAAAGCCTTGCATAAGGGTGCCTTGAACCAGATCGGGATCAACAAAACGGGTGGCGCCGGCAAAGTTTGTTTCCTCTTTGAATTGCCCTGGTCTTTTGTCAGGTCGCCCGACCATGATGTCGGTGTGCCTGACACGCAGAAGTTCGATCAACTCTTCCGCTGTCCCTGGTGTTCGCCGCATGTTTTCCAGGCTGCTTAGCACCCGATACGTGCCAAGGATATCGTGTCCGTCAGCAGGACGTACCGCCGGGATCACTCCAGAATCCACTATTTCCTTTGCCTCGTCTACCTTGAACCGGGTTCCTTCGATGTAATTGGAAAAATATGCATCAAAGAAGGCAACAGTGTAAAATGCCGGTCCGGAACCGCTACTCGTTGGACAGTATTTATGCGGTTTTGCAGCCAGGACGGACCAGAGCGCTTCTACACGCGCCAAGGCATTCGGATCATATGGGGCGCCAAGCTGGTGCGCTTTGGCAATCGGGTCGGCGAGTGTGGCCTGGCGTGTTCTGAGCAATGTGCCGATAATCTCATCCAACTCGGCAAACTCTTTCTCCAGTCCCAGTTGTGGCGCAATGTGCCGGGCCTGGTCACGCAGCCGGTTGATCGACTTTTCTTTTTCCACGTTCAACTGCTCTGCCAGACGGCGTTCAAGCATCTCGCGCGGAAGGTTCTTCAACTCTCCACCGTTTCGTTCCCGTGACGGGGTGAGATTTTCAAGAAGAGCACGGGCACGGGATGACATGAATATTCCCAGCAAGGGGGTATCCCCTTCGACTGGAGTCGGTCCCTTTATTTGAATGAACTTTGTGCCATGCAGTTCGAGCGACCTGGGATATTCTCCGGTGACATACACCCGGCCAGCGGGAGAAACACGGCTTTCAAGCGCCGTACGATTGCTGACGACACATCCCGGCATGAGCAAAGACAATACCTGCAACCAGTTCTGTCGAATGATGTATGCGGGGTCGTCACTGGTATTGGTAGTGTAGAGTCTCGGGCCGATTTTACGAACACGTCCCGCTTTTACTTCGCGACTGATTGCCCCCGATGTATTCGAGTCGGAGAGAAACAGCATTGGTAATTTTTTCATGTTAAGCGTCATGGGCAACTCTCAAAAACTGTATTTCATAATAATAGATACCACAAAAAGCAGATTTTATAAAGTTAAAGATAATTCGTAGTTTTAAGCTGTTCGTTTTGAGGGGTTGCCGTATAAACCAAAACGTCATTCACTCCAGGATGCTGTCCAAAACACTGCTGCTATCCTTTTGCGGCGCAAATGCCGAATGGGTCTTTGCGCCTACTCGTTCAGGCGGTGTTTCGATACAAGTAGTATCAGACGGCAAAGAAACAGATGGCAGAGATGGTTCTGTTGTCGCCTTTCCCTCCATTAGCTGAAGCACCTGTCCTCCCTTCTCCGTGGAAAGAAATTGTTTCAACGATTCATGGGTAAAAGCCGCCTGTTTTCTGTTTTTCCGTAAGCGTTCAAATGCATCGATGATGGCAGGATCATAGGTGCAGAGCTTAAGGGAGTATTGGGGCACATTACACCCCCTTACCAAAGGCGAGTGTCTGAAAGCCCCTGGCATTGGCATATTCAGGTTCAGGTAGCACGATAACTTTGATGTTTCTTGCCGGTAAATCATTTTTCAGGAAAGCAGCCCCACCCCCGAACAACAGTACCTGATCAAAATCAGCATGCATGCCTACATGCGCCTGCAACTCTCCCTGAATATCTCTTATAATGTGCTCAATGTACGCAACGCCGGCTTCCTGGATCTCTCTGGTAACATCGTGGCGTTCAAAGCCATACTGCAGATATCCCTTCTCGATCAGGAATGCAATTTCAACCGGCGTAAAAGTTCCAGATGGTGCAAGATCTTTTATCCGAGGAAGCAGGAAGCTGGTCGCCATCTGGTGAACGCCACGTTTGTTAAGGGTCTTGCCGTGGATGATCTGCTTTCGTTGCGGGGAGAACAGAGTAAAGATGATGGTATTGAACCCGATGTCGATGCCGAGAACATTACCAGTCGGTCTTTCCGGCAGGCCGTCCAGATAGTCCCTCAGTCCTCCCAGACCCTGCGGGAATACGGCAACATCCTTGATGGACCCTCCGGTCAGCGACTTTGCCAAAGCAGGAACCGCTCCCCCGGGCTTGTGCTGCTCCTGCCAATAAGAATACGGAAGCCCGACGGCAAGGAGGATATCTCCTTCGGTATCGGCCTGCTTTTGGCACTGTTCGACAAATACCGGATAATAGCGGACCAGCTCTTCCATCGTTTTCAGATAGGAGGAACCGGACGACATCAAAGAATCTTCCCCGACCAGCAGATTGTCACCGTTGTAACTAAACGCAGAGATAATCCTTCCCTTACGTTCCCCATAGATCCACTTGGCCGAAGAAAACCCGAGATCACACACCAGCACATTCATATCCACCCCCAGAAAGTAATGTGAGGCATTCACGCCTCCATACTAAATATCTATAGGGGGGGCAGGTTCAGGTGGCGAAAATGGTGCCGAAAATGGCTGCTTATTGGCTACCTTCCCATTATGCCGCATCTATGGGTGCTAATAGGTAGCCGAAAAAGAGCCAAATTCTGCCATCATCATAGAAGGTGGCGAAAATGACGCCATCAATGAGCCATGCCGTCAGTCACCCGATTTTCGACGAGACGGTTCAATCTCAAGATGTATTCATGCAACCTGTACGCTGACTTCAAAGCGTAAAAGGCATCGTCCCAGTCTTTTCCACGGGCTTCAATGCTCGGACATTCAGGGACAGAGGCCATAAACGTTTTACGTTCGATATTCCAGTCGATTCTCAATGAATCTGGATGGGAGCGGAGTCGCTTCTTCTTTTCCTTTTTGGTCTTCCTGCCGTCATACATGCTGATGAATACTTCCGGGAAGTCTCGCTTCAAGGCTGAATGAGCTTCACTTTCTTTTTCTTTTTCAGGAGCAGATTTCAGATCTGCCACCGTAGCTGCAGGATCGAACCTCCAACCGAGACACCAGCGGCCAAAGGAAAAACCCTTTACCCGAAATGCATTCGTCAGTCTGGGATCAATATCGTATTGACGGCGATATTCGCTTCTTTCCATTACTGGAATATGCCCCGTATCACGCAGCAAGCTGTGAACGGAGTCGACACTGGTTTTCCTGAGCGCACGGGTGATCTCCACGACACTGTACCCGTGAGAATAAGCATAAATGATCCGCCTGTTGAGCATCTCTTCCAAATCTTCAATCTTCATCTTTCTCCTCCTGGTTGTAATACAAACTTTTCTACAAAGACTTTCCTTAGAAAAGTTTGTTATTTGGATTTTTTGACAGATTTCTCCAGCTGCTTATTGATTGATTTCCGTTCAAGAGCCGACAATGCCAGGTACAATCTTCTCCATTCTCCCCGTGTACTCCGAAGCATGTTGTAGGCAATCTGCCGGATGCGCTTGATCTTGAATTCCGGATAGTCGATGTGAAAATGGTCCCGCAGTCGTTTTGAAACTTCATAGGCTGATACCCGTGACTTCTTTTTATGCTCGTCAGGCAGATAGGAGTTCAGTATGTAGCGCTCAATCTTGCCGAAATTGGGAAAGGCGAGCATGAGTGCCCTCTTGTCGGGTTTGAACGACATGTTCATCTGGGCTACATACCATTCATCTGCCCATAAACGAGAAAGTACGGACAAGGCATGTTGATCCCCCTCATTCAAAGGTTCAGACACCAGACCTTCATCAACCATCCGTTTCAGTGCTTTCAGTGATACAGGACGAAATTTTGCTGCTGCTTGCTCCAGATTCATTGGTGTCCTCCTGTGTTATTTGATTATTCAATCCTCGTCAGGCGAGGCGCTTTGGATCAATAGCACCGCTATTGACAAGATTTCTGACGCGCTCAAGTGCCCGATTGAGTATGTCGCGAACGTTTGAAACCACGCAGCCGAGATGATCGGCGATTTCGTAGTTCGAAAGCCTTCCTTCCTTCCCGATTCCCAGCGAAAGGTAGAGGACTTGTTGTTCCCTCTCGGTGAGCAGATGACAGATTGATTTGTAGATAGCCTCTATGTCCGGCTGTTTTGTTCGCCTTCTCGTGCTTCTGCCAGATATGGAGGCAAGATCCTTGGTGCAGAGATGTGAAGGAATTGAGTTTGATCCATGGGTCAGGATGTCCGGCGAAGGCGTTAAAACACTTATCTGGTTACGGAATACCTTCCAGAAGGCAGCTTCGAAACAAATGTGCTTCTGTTTGCTGCGGATAGCCGCAATCATTGCAGCTTCAAATGCTTCCTGCATGAAATCGCGTTCTTCGTAGGGCGAGAACATGCGATATTTGGCGATATACCCCTTGATTACTGTCTCATGATCTTTGACCCATTCCGCCGCTTGTTGAAAGTCCATGTTTGTTCGCTCCAGATAAAAAAAGCCGGCCACGGAGTCGTGCTCCGATGACCGGCTTTGCGAGTGCTCAATGCTTTGAGCCTGGCCTTGCCAGAATGAATTATTTAATTCAGCGATACGAGACGCTATAAGTCGAATTCAGCCGCGATATAGCCCATTTGGTGTGACTTTATCGGGTGGACTGCTACTTCAATCTGACGCCAAGGCATGCTGCTATGCGGATGATGTCCTGCTTCGATGCCGATTTGCGCAGATGATCCTCAACCCTTCTGCGCAACTTCACGGTATCCATCTCCGGCATGATCCGTCTTCCGCATATCTGAATAGAACCCTCTTCGGTCAGTGACACCGCACCGTCAGCACATGCCTGCCCAATAACGTTGATATTCGGAGTCCCTTTTCCGAGGACGAATGAACCTTCCGAAAAGATTACGGTCTGGCCTGAACGACGCAGATACGATACTACGGTTTTCATTGCTTCATCAGGGAACGGGCAGTTCATCTATTTTCCCTCCTGTCAATGCGACGCCTCTTAATGGTTAAAGAATGGTTAAAAGAAGGTTAGGGGGGTGTTGATAATTTTCTAACTAAACGATTGTTTTCAGAAATATGAGCACTGTCAGTCGGTCAAAGGTCAATAATCCGGTCGGTCTTAAGTCAATACTCTGGTCGGTCAAAAGTCAGTACCGGTCGGTCAAAGGTCAATAGTGGGTCGGTCAAAGGTCAATAGCTGGTCGGTCATAGGTCAATACCTCCTGATGACCACGACAAGATCATCTTTGAACTCCCATGTTTCCACGAAACCGATTCTCCTGAGATGATCGAGTGCTTTCCTCAATTCCGCCTTGAAATGCTTTGCCGACATTTCTGAACCGCACAGCTTCAACAGAGTTTCGATCTTGACTGGATATGGTTTGCGATGGCTGGCCCAGTAGCCGAACAGCTTGGATGCAATTCCATCCGGCAATGAACGCCTGGTCTCCCAAGCCACCCTGGTCAGAAACTCCTCGTCGAACAGCAACTGCATCTCCTTGCCGACCCAGACTTGCCAGCGGGAGAGATTTTCATCCCGGTCGTTTCTGGACATAAACTTCTGGATCAGTGAGATGCTGATGAAACACTGCAGCCGTTTGGACTGAATTCGGAGGGCCGTGGCCTGCATACGGCTCAGGCAGGTCCGCAGCCGTTCATAATTCTGTCCCTTGATGGGCCACCCAAGAGCTTTGATGAATGAATAGGGAGTGAATTCGACACATTCACCCAAAGGGAGTTTCTTGATCAGATGCATGAGATGCATCCAGACAAGTTCATCATCCTGGCGCAATTCTTCACCACGGTAGATGACCTGACCGTCTCCGATAACGGCTATTTCCGAATCTTTCATGAACACGCGGGGATGATTCCGGTTGCGACAGTTGAAGAGCGCTGAACGGAGGATCTCATTCGGCATCGCCCTTTGCACGTCAGACCATTCGGGCAGATACTTGGGACCTGAGGCAAGGGTTGTCAATATCTGTTTAAATGATTCGCCGGAATCGAAAATCAGTGGCTGTGAAGTGTCATACAATCGAAACCTCCAGATTCAGGAACAATGAATATCTGCCGCAGCTTTTATTCGCCTTTTCTAGCCTCCAGCCACGATTCAAAATCCTCGCGCCGCCATCGCTTGCACCCCATCAGAACCACCGGCTTCGGGAAATTCTGGTATCTCAGCATTCTCCAGAGCGTTGCCCGCGATACGTTCATGATTTCCATCAGGTCACGTTGTCTCAATAGTGCTTCCATTGGCTTTCCTCCGTTCGTGGTGTTTCTGCTTGTTAAATAATCTATAGAGGGGGCAGGTGATTCCGGCGTCACAGAAGGCAAATTCACTCTAACCACTCAAATATATTTAATATTATTTTTAATTAACCGATTCGGACTCACCGTTCACCGCTTATTAGGTCACAGGGGAACCATTTCCAGGCCAAGCTTTCGAGCCGTTAAAAATGTTGGATAGGAAATAGTGCTCCTGCTGTTTCATGTTCATTCCCCATGCTTTATCTGCCGCTTAGCATTGCCCCAGCTACTTCGCCCAACCTGCCCCCCCTATAGATTATTTCTATGAACAACTCTTTTTGGAGGCCCCATGCAGCAGGGAAAACCTTTGAGCATCATCATGCTTGTTCTGCTTGTCCCTTTGACAAGCCATGCCACTGACATCCGGCAACGGCCATACAGCTATTCGTTTGATGCGGCGGTGGCCAAGGAAGACAGGCAATTCGTGGTTTGCTCAAATTGCCCGGACAATCAGTTGTCAAAGATGCCCTTCGTTCCAAAACTTGCGGTGCGTCTGTCTGCTCCGGATAAGCAAACAGTCCCTGCCGCTCTGGAAGAGCACGAAGATCAGAACAAGAAAGTCGAAACCAAGCAGGAATCAGGTCGAACCGAAACAGTTCGGTTCAATTTCGACAGCGCACAACTGTCACGTAACGAAAGAGAAAGACTGACCGGACTTATGAAGGAGCTGCCGACAAACGGCACGTTTGGTCTGACTGGCTATACCTGCTCAATCGGGACAACTGCCTATAACGAGAAGCTTTCGCTAAGAAGGGCGAATCAGGTTGCCGACATTCTGAAGGCCAACGGGGTGAATGTAGGAACGGTTAAAGGGAAAGGTACATGCTGCCCTGTCTCACAAGACAAGCGGCTCAATAGACGGGTGGAGATCATGGAACAACGAAAGGAGGAGAAGTGAAACTGACGAATAACAGGAAACTTACGGTCGGCTGGTTGATGCTTCTTATCGTGATGGCGGCGGGGTTCTCTATCGCGAGCGATGATGTGAAAACGGAGAAAGAGAACCTGATGAAGAGTTTTCCGAATCTGAGGGTTGACGGCTTCAGGGAGTCCCCATTGAAAGGTCTCTATGAGATCACCGCAGGTGAACAGGTATTTTACTTCAGCCCTGAAGGGTACCTCTTCTTTGGTGAGATCTGGACCAAGGACGGCAAGAACCTGACTGCGGAAATGCGGGATAAAGTTATGGCGGATCGAGTCAAGGATCTACCCCTGGACAAAGCCCTGAAGATAGGTAACGGCCCCAGGAAGATCATCGAGTTCACCGATCCCGACTGCCCTTATTGCCGTAAAGTTGACAACTTTCTTGCCAAGCGAACTGACGTGACCCGCTATGTCTATTTCGTCCCGTTGAGGAAGATTCACCCCGATTCTGAAAAGAAGGCCCGTTACATCCTTTCACACCCTGACAGGCAGAAGGCTTTCCATGAGGTATTCGGAGGAGCTTTGGACGGGAAACCGATTCCTGTCCCCGATGGCTCCCAGCAGACGCAATTGGAGGAGATGGAAAAAATTGCAGCAGGGCTTGGCGTACGAGGAACACCGGCACTCTGGATCGATGGTGCGCATGTGAATGGTGCAGATCTCCAACGGATATCAGGTTTGTTGGACAAGGGAAAGGAGGTGAATGCAGCAGTGTCACATTGAATATCAACCGCAGGACAGTCTGACCATCACTACAGAACACGAAAAGGAGAAAATGAATGCACAAACGGAAAATGCTTCTGATGACCGCCGTTGCGATGATCGTGACACTGGCGGCATCCCAGGCAATGGCCCTCGTAGCACCAGTAGCCGGTTCCTTCGGCTTCGAAGCTTACGACTTCTTCATCACCAACATCCTCAAGGGACCCTTCGGCGCTATCGCCGGAGTTCTGGCAATCATTGCCGGGGTCGTTGTCATGATCCAGCAAAAACTGGTTCCGGCAGTCCTCTGCATCCTGGGGGGTGTACTCGTCATCAACTCGGACAAGATCGTCACCTCTCTCGGGATGATCATATGACCGCAACCTGAGCGGGGGCGCAAGCCCCCCTCAGCTTCTCGAAGCCAAACGGAGAGAGCAATTGGTTCGCAAGTTTCCTCAATACCTGACGCAGCCTTTCCAGGTTCTCTGGTTCGAGCCGGATGACCTGGCGATCATGACGGCGAGCTTTATCTTCGCCCAGCAGTTCGGCGGGTATTTCTGGCTGGCATTGATTGTCGTGCCATGGGGATACAGCCGCTTCAAGAGACAGTACCCGCGTGGTTTCCTGCGTCACATCCTCTACTTCATAGGTGTAGCTCCGATGACAGGATACCCGCAGTTTTTCGAGAGAGATTTCCTGGAATGACCATTACAGAGGGAGTGAAGAAGTGAACCTCGATATTTTTCTGCAGAAAAGCTCCAACATATTTGCCGAAAACCGGCTGCTCAAGTTCGTCGTCGTAGCACTGGGCATTGCCGTTGTCATAAACACGGCAGGGCTTTTCATGGCCCTCAACAGCCAGCGGGTAATCCTCGTCCCGCCGACCATCAATTCCAGGATTTCTGTCTCCGGTGACAAGGCTTCTGATGAATATCTGAAGGAGTTCACCCGCTACATCCTGAATCTGGCCCTTACCTACAATCCGGTCAACGCAAGGTCACAATTCAGCGAACTGCTGGCAGTCTATGACCCCGCCGAGTTCCAGTCCTCCCGGAAAGAACTGTACGAGCTGGCGGACAAAATCGAAAACACCAAGGCGTCGAGCGCCTTTTACATCCATGCAATCAACAACGACAGTGAAAAACGTCGACTTGAAGTCACCGGCAACAAAAGAACCTACATGGTGGACCAGAAGGCGGAGGACGTTCAGAAGGTCTACCTCATCGAATACCGCTTTGATAACGGAAAATTCATCCTGGTACGGCTGTATGAGAAGCCGGCTATAGGCGAGAAGAAGGGGGCATGATGCGCAAGATTGCTTTATTGGCCGCATTGCTTACGCCGGTTTTTGTGCAGGCAGCAGAACAAAGCGGCGTCCAGAAACAGAAACCCGTGATTGATCAGGTTGTCGAGCAACCAGCCGAAGGAGAGTTCCCCACCACCGTGCTCCCGGAAGCGACCACGAGTGTCCGGCTGTCCAGTTCTGACATGAATCGTATTTCCTGTCCTTCCGACATCCGTGAGGCTCTGACCTCCACCGAGAAAGGGCTCACTATCAAGATCACCGGCAAGGACGCCTTCGTAAAGTTCAGAGTGACCAAAAAGGGAGACAAGTTTGCCTATTCGGCAACTCCTACCGAACTCTACGTTGTCTGCGGAGACGAGACCTTCAGCATGATCGTTTATCCGCAAAGAATCCCTTCTCAGACGATACGACTCACTTCAGGCATAGAGAGAAAGATCAAGGAGAACCTCTCTCTCTATTCAGGCCTGCCGTTCGAGAAGAAACTGCTCAAGGCCATCAGGGATGTCTACACCGAGAACATTCCCGACTCCTACAGCGTCAGCAGAAAAGAGAAGCGTTTCAGCTCATACCGCGAAATCCTGCTGACCCTCAAACGGACCGTAGATATCGAAGGGGAAGGACTCCGAATCAAGGAGTATGAAGCCTCTCTTCGGGGTGAGACTTTAGAGTTCAAAATGAACGAGAAGATGTTACTGCGAACGGAACTGGCTGAGAACCCGGTTGCGATCTCTCTGGAGCGCCACATCCTGCGTACAGGCGAAACTTCGCGGGTCTTCCTGGTCGAGCAACGAGCGGAGAAATCGGGAACAGGAAAACTGGCCGGTGAGCTGCCGGTAATGGACAGTGCCAAACCAAGTGCCCCGGCAAAGCAGTCAGTGAACGCCAAGGATCGGCCATCAGAAACGGATCAGGAGGCAGACGATGAAAAATAGGCTGCTCTCCTTCTGGAACAATCTGAATGGAAACCAGCGCCGCCTGATTGTCTGGGTTGGAGGAGGCTGCGTCTTTATTGCGGTGTTCTTTTTCGGGAACATGGCCATGAACAGGGGAAAAGCTACGCTTCCGGCAAAAGATGTAAAGAGGGCGTCGCTGGATATTGAGCCAAAACTCCTGGAAAAGTCCCAATTCCTCGAAAGCCAGAAAGAGATCTCCAGACGTGACGACAAGGTTGCCGAACTCCAGAAGAAGCTCGACGAAATTACCCGCGAGAGGAACGGACAAGTTGCAGCACCACCGCAGTTACTGGCAAGTGCAACGGCTACAGCTCAGGCTGATCCTCGCATCACAGCGAGCTCGCAGCTTCCGGGACAGTCTCAAAAGGCAGGTTTCCACAAAATGGCGAACAGTAAGCAACTGCCGCCACCACCGCCGATGCCACCAGCCGGCATGCCGCTACCGCCACTTCCTTCCACAGCTCAAGGCATGCAGGCAGGACAGCCGCTTTCTCCTCCGGAGACAGAGATTGGCGACATTGCCATCGTAACCCATTCCGGATCAGGCAAATCAGTCAAGGTTGAAGCAGAGGATAAAAAAAAAGACACAACAACCGGTTCGGTCTATCTGCCTCCTTCTTTTATGGAGGCGACTCTGCTGAGTGGCTTGGACGCTCCCACGACATCGGAAGCCAAAGGTAATCCAGTGCCGGTGCTGCTCAGAGTCAAGACCCCTGCGGTTCTGCCCAACAGCGTCAAGGCGAACCTCAAAGGGTGTTTCGTGATTGCTGATGGCAAGGGGAACCTGGCCACGGAACGGGCTGAGCTGCTACTGGTCTCCCTGTCGTGTCTTGACCGCAAGGGTCAGGCTGTCGTTGACCAGAAGATCAAGGGGTTCGTCGTTGATGAGGACGGCAAGATCGGCCTGAGGGGACGGGTTGTGGCAAAGATGGGCTCCATGATCGCCAGAAGCATGCTGGCCGGTTTCTTCGGCGGCGCCGGAGATGCCATCAAGGCTTCAGCCTCCACCCTGGCGGTCAGCCCTCTCGGTACCACTCAGACCGTTGACCCGAAGGATATTGCCATGTCCGGGGTTGGTTCCGGACTGTCGAGTGGCTTCAAGGAGATCCAGAAGTTTTATATGGAACTGGCCAGACAGACCATGCCGGTCATAGAAGTCGGAGCTACGAAACCGGTGACACTGGTTATCAGCGAAGGAATCAATCTGGATATCAAGAAGATTGCAAAAGGAGGCGGAAAGTGAAGAAGGCCCTGATTGCCATAGCAATGTTGATTATGAGTGGCTGTGCCCTGCTCAACCCATATGAGGGCAGTTTCAGTTGTCCGGAGACCAGTAACGGGAAATGCGTCTCGGTTCAGACGGCATACAGCGAATCAGCCACGGGACCGGGCAAGGATGAAGTTCATAAAAACGAACAGATCAACAGTGACAATGTCACCGTCAACTCCTCTACCGACAAAGAAAAAGAGTCTTTACTCAATCCAGCATCAACGGAGTACAGCAGCTTCAACCGTTACCGCACTGCGCTCTTCGACAAGTTCAGCGGCCTCCTGAAAGAGCCGGTTACGCCGGTCGTTGCACCTCCCAAGACCATGCGGGTGCTGCTCCTGCCGTACACCGGCCAGGACAATGAGTTCTACATGCTTCGTTACGTCTACTTCTTCGTCGACGAGCCTCGCTGGCTTCTGGGCGATTCTGTTTCGTCAGGCGAGGAGGAGTAGAGCATGGGTATCATGTCGTCTCTTTTCGGGAAGGATGGAGGAATGACCCGGGGCGAGTTGAAGAAACTCTCGCAGCGGGAGAAGTTCTCCGACCATCTCCCCTGGATTGCCTATGAACCCAGGAAAAAGATCTATCTGAACACCGACAACACCTTCGGCATGATGTGGGAGTGCGCTCCTCTCTCCTTTGCCTGCGAAACCAGCATCAAAACACTGGAAGGGCTCTTTCGTGTCAACCTGCCGGAAGGATCGATCATGCAGTTCATCCTGTTTGCCGACCCTTTTGTGCAGCCGATCGTAGATGCCTATGGTTCACTGAAGAGTCGTGACAGCAAGCTGATTTATGACGTTTCAGACAACGTCTCGCGCTTCTTTCAGGAGGGGGTGGAAGGTCTTGGCTGCCTGAGCGGCATTCCGATCAGGAACTTCAGAATGTTTTTCACGGTCAAGTTCCCCGTTAAAGAAGTAGACCATGTAAATCTGGAAGAGGTGTTCGGTACGATCCAGGAGGTATTGCGGGGAGCAGGTCTTTCCCCGGTTGTCGTTGAACCGGGAAGGTTGCTGGATTATCTGCGGCGAATGCTGAACGATGACCCATCCAGCAACTCCAGACACTATGACGAACGGAACATTATCCGCAAGCAGGTATTGCTTGGTACTAAAGTTGAGAAACGGTTCTCCTCGCTCAAGTTCGACTCCAAGCACTTCCGTTGTGTGACGCCAAAATCTTTCCCCCTGAATGGCGACCCGATCCAGACCAACCAGCTCTTCGGCGGGATCATGGGTATGGCGACCGACTCGGACCAGATCCGGACTCCATTTTTCTTCACGCTGAACATCGTCCTGCGGAACCAGAAGAACAAGCTGCATACCAAGTGCAACATGGTCCTGCAACAGCAGGGAGTCGGCAGTTTCGCCCCCTCGCTGTCTCGCAAAAAAGATGAATATCTCTGGGCGGTCGACGAACTGGAACGGGGTACGAAGTTCTACCGGATCATCCCGATCATGTGGGTCTACGGTAGTGACGAATGGCTGGTAAATGAATCGGTGACCAGAGCCAAGAGGGTCTGGGAGGGACAAGGGTATGTGATGCAGGAGGACAAGGGAATACTCCCCATCCTGTTTATCTCAGCCCTTCCGTTCGGTCTCTACGACACTGGCAGCAACATCGACACCCTCGACCGGGACCATATCCTTCCGGTGGACAGCATCGCCGTCACTTTGCCGGTGCAGAGTGACTTCTCGGGGCTGGGCAAGCCGGTGATGCTCTTTGCCGGCAGGAAAGGTCAGCTCTTTGGGCTTGATATATTCCACAAAGAGGGTGTGAACAATCATAACGCCATGGTCTGTGCCTCGTCAGGAGCCGGCAAGAGCTTCTTTATCAACTACATGGTCTACAACTACTTTGCCACGAAGTCGAAGGTCAGGATCATCGATATCGGCGGCTCCTACAAGAAGATGACCAAGCTCTTCGGCGCCCGTTATCTGGACTTCAGCGAAGATTCGCAGGTCTGCCTGAACCCCTTTACCAACATCATCGATCCCGAGTACGACATTCCGGTTATCGCTCCCATTGTTGCCCAGATGGTTTTCTCCACCGGCAAGACTATCCCAAGTGAGACCGAGATGACCCTCATCAAGCAGGCGGTTCGTTGGGCATGGCAGCAGGAGGGAAACGAGGCCGGCATCGATACCGTCTACGAATACCTGTTCAATTTCGACCGCTACTCATCGGAAGGGGGCGAGATCAGGGAGGCAGCATCACGTCTTGCTTTCAACCTGGCAGACTTCAGGAGTGATGGTTCCTTTGGCCGCTTCTTCAACGGCAAAAGCAGCCTCGACATCTCCAATGATGAATTTGTAGTGCTGGAACTGGAGCATCTCAAGTCTCGCAAGGAACTGTTCCGGGTTGTCACCCTCCAGGTGATCAATGCCGTCACCCAGGATCTGTACCTCTCTGACAAGTCGGATCAACGGCTGATCGTCTTCGATGAAGCCTGGCAGTTCCTCGGCGAGAGTTCAACTCTGAAGGAGGTCATTGAGGAAGGTTACCGCCGGGCCCGTAAATACCATGGCAGCTTTACCATCATCACCCAGTCGGTGCTCGACATGAAGCTCTTTGGTGGGGTTGGAGATGTCATCCGAAACAATTCGGCCTTCAAATTCTATCTGGAATCATCGGACTTCGAGAAGGCACTGGATGAGAAGCTGATGGACTACGACGAATTCACCATGAGGATTCTGAAGTCCACCAAGAGCAACAAGCCGAAGTATTCGGAGATCTTCATGGACACGCCGTTCGGTATCGGTATCGGCAGACTGGCAGTCGATCCCTTCTCCTATTACGTTTTCACTTCGGATGCGAGCGAGATCGCTGAAATAGAGGCAATGGTCGATGGTGGAGTGAGTTATGAGGATGCGATTCGTGAAATGGTCAAGAAGTACCGCAGCTAATCTTGTGCTGGCAACTATGCTGGGAAGTTCGTCAGCATCGGCAGTTGACGGGAAAACAGCCGGTCAGGATGCCGGGAAATCGGCTCTGTCGCGCTTCGGGAGCAAGAATGCCATCAACAGCAACATTTCACTGCCGATGACGAACTCCTCGAACCTCATGCAGACAGTGAATGGCGCCACAAGCTTTCCGGCGACACTTACCGCACCATCTTCGGCAAAGTTCCTGGAAGTATTCATTCAGCCATCCGGAACCGGCGATCTGCAACAGGTGATCGTCAGTCAGGATCTCAATACCGATGGAAACATCGACAATGTTCACACTGTCCCGACTCTGGTCTCGGGAGTCTGCGCCAACGGCTTCATATCCTGCAATTCCGGCAGCTGGTCCAACTGCAGATACTACACGTGGGCAGCCGATATTGATGGCCGCGTCACTGAAGCACCGGCCTCCATCACCGATCTGGGCGGCTGCTACTGCATCAACAGCAGTTGTGGCAGTAACCTCGTCTGGGTCAACAGCGCTATCGTGCTCAAGGATATCGGCGGCGGCATCGTCAACGCCGTCCATACCAGCAATACATCATTCACTATCACCAACGTCAACACCGACATTACCACAATCACCTATTTCGGGCAGGTGACCACCAAGACAAACAACTCTGCCACGAGTGTCGCAGCATTCGCTGCATCCCCGACCGTTGATACCCTGACTGGGTATTACACAAACTGGCCGCAATTGACTGCCGCCCGGGATTCAGCCGCAACCTCCCAAACTGCCGATCCGACCAGCTTCTACTACCTGATCTCCAACTCAGGTGCTGCACGACAAGCTCAAGGAAAGGCGAGTGTCTGCACTGTTGACCGCGCAGGCAGGGTCGATACTACGGTCACCTCATTTAACGACTCCGGAAACGGTCAGCTCTGCACCGATCATCTGGTCTACATGCGCGTCCACAAGGTCGATGACCTGACCTATCGGCTGCAATACCTGGACACCGGGCCAGGCGGTCCGGGGGCTGCACATCACAATTGTAACGACAACCCAGGTGGGGACGGCTGGCACACCTACAAGAGCGTCGCCCTCTCGGCACCTGATCCTGCCAAACTCGGCAAGCTGATGTCTGCTGCCTTCAATCTCAACAACGTGGGTGGACCGGGCTGTTCCACAGCGTCGGCATCGGTGGACGGTGTTGTCAATGGCTTCGATACCTCCGTTCAGGTGGGGATGTCCTGCCCGGGTGGCGGAGCCCAGGGGCCAACCTTCAACTGGAGCTATTTCTTCGATTACAAGGAAGATCTTTACACTGAATCGGTAGAGGACAAATGCGCAGTGCTGGCAAATAACCCGGACTGCAGGCTGAAGGATGAGGAGATCGACACTGTCGTGACCTATCAGAATTTCAATCCGACCGGGCTCAATCAACTCCCCTCATGCAAGGCGTTCACCGGACAGGTAGGGACGAACAATATCTGCCGGGACTGGTGGAATAAGAAGCGCACGTATGTCTGCGGCAGTCAGCAGTTCGACTTTTCGGATGTGGCGACCAGATTCGGGCAGGTGGTCACTTCTGCCAGTGACAACACAGCGAATCTGACGTTCCAGGACCCACGACTCGGTCCACAGGGATGGTCTGTCGCCAACGGCAGCATCAACCTGCCGCAGAGAGATTCTGTAGCGGAATGTGAAGTGGCCTGCAAGACCCGCATCCCCAAGACCGATACTCAGGTGACGACGAACGGGAATGTCACTGACATGCGTGTCCCTGCCCAGTCCTACGACATTTTCTACAAAACCTGCATTGACAACATCTGTCCAGTTGATCCCGGTGAAGAAATAGTTATCGATTGCCAGTGCATCAACGAGTTCGCCGAGGCTGCGACGGTCATTCAAACGCTCAGGCTGGCCGGCAAGGACAATATCTGTTCCAGCGGCCAGAAGCAGCCGATGCAGTCGAGGTGAGACAGATGATACTCCGTGTTTTGTACTCATTGCTCTATTCAGTACTCCTGCTCTCCATCTCCGGAATTACCAGCACGGTGCAGGCCGTCGTCAGCTGTCAGGATACGATAACGACGGGAACGACATACAGGTATATCGATGCTCTGGCATTCTTCACCGAATTCAACGGCAAGACCTACGCCATTGCAAAATCCGCTGTCAGCGGCAGTCAGTCGCTTCCCGACAGCTATTTCGACTTTTCTGCGAATATCAGCCGTGAATATCTGATGACCGGAACTGATACGGCTTCGCTCAAACGGATGCTCACCCTCGGCCAGTTCGGTGCGGCCAGGCCGGTCAGCATCGACAGTCAGCAGACGCTGGACTTCGTCATCAACCGTTACGGAACACATCTCGGTGCGGCAACTTCTGCGAAGAGCACCTATATCGATGCCTGGAAGGAATTCGGCCCAGCCGGTTTTACCGCAATAGACGGATCTGGACTTGCTTTTACCAAGTGGCCGGCAGCAGGGCCATACTCCGGTCAAGACCCGCAGGCGGTCGTCATCGGGAGTGACGGTATCTGGACCAGCGGTCTTGATGGGACAAGGTCATCCCAGATCGTCGAGTTTCCCGGCAAGCTGGATTGTGCGCTTTCATATGTCGATCCAGGGACTATCACGCCCCCTCCACCGCCACCCCCGCCTCCGCCGCCCGATCCGAATGCCATCAGAAACATCATGTGCGGTCAGGATCTCAACAACAACGGCTATGCTGCTGATCCCGGCGAAATGGCAAACTGTATCCAGACTACTCAAGGTCAGTTCTGTCCGGTAGGCTCAACTGAGTGCGTGGAGACTTATACCTCTCCCGTCTGTCCGGGAGGCTCAGCCCTGGAGCCGATTCGAGACATGTGTCAGGCAACGGCTCAGAACGTGTGCGGAAGTGGCTACACTTGGGACGCCGGTATCGACAGATGCACCAAGGCTGTATCCTGTCTGGAAAATGGCACCTTCAACCCGGTGGCTGACCGGTGCGAGAAGCTGGTACAAAACGATTGTCCTGTCGGTTATTCCTATGATGCAAACCCGGCAAGCACGACCTATGACCGGTGCGTCAAGTCAGCAGCCTGTACCGACGGTGGAGCATTCGTAGCAGGAAGAGACCGGTGCGAAAAAGCCTGGATGCCGGTGTGCGATGCTGCCAGCGGCTATTCCTACAATGCTCAGACCGGTGTCTGCCAGCGTGCGCCGATCTGCACCTACGGCAGCTACAACGCTCAATACAATCTCTGCGTGCAACCCATCGTACCGTCCTGCCAGAGCGGCTACGGCTACAACAGCACCCGTGGACGTTGCGAAAAAACTCCTGAATGCCCGACAAACACGACGTACAACGTAGTCACGAACAAGTGCGACGCCATTACCAACGCCAGTTCGCAACAGGTTTTGTCCTGCAGCCCGCAATCATTTCTCTGTACATCGTATGCCGATTCCTGCTGCAACGTGAGCATTACCTGTCCCAGCGGTCCCCAGGGTCAGGTCAGTGTCGTTGCGAACTATTGCTGCCTTGGCTCTGACGCCATCACGATCCAGTCTCCTTTTGACCTCCTTACCAGAACAGAGCTGACCAGCACCGGCTACGCCTTGTCGGCTCTGCAATGCGACACCGTGGGCAACTGCAGTTACTACTTCATGGACCGATATTGCGACGGTTCTCCGGCCAGTGACTGGATGCTGTCCGGGTCTTTTGGGATGTCCTCACCACAGATGATTTGCCCTCCCGGACAGGCGCTCATCAATGGCAATCAGTGTCTGTCTGCCACCAATCCCACTTGTACCGGCGGCAATTTCGATCCCAGCCTGGATGTCTGTTGGACAACCTACTCACCAACCTGTAGCCAGGGGACATACGACAGCGCGTCAGGGTTCTGCATCCTTGCGCCCTCCTGTCCCAACGGCACGCTGAACAGTGCAACTGATCTGTGCGAGGCAACTATCGCCAAGGACTGCGGCGCCTACTCCCTCGATGCTGCCGCCAACCTCTGCTACTCCCCTCCGGTTTGCGCCAATGGAGCCTATGATGCGAATCTCAATCTCTGCCTTGCAACGCTCACCCGAAATTGCGGTTCGTACAACTGGAGTCAGGCCGACTTCAAGTGCCTCCAGGGAATAACCTGTCCACAAGATCCAGGATTCTCCCTGTCGGCAACCATCACCTATTCCGCGAACCTCAATATCTGCCTCTCTGAGACGCAGCACAACTGTCCCGTCGGCACAACCTATACGCCGCTACCCATTGCCAAGTGCGAGGCGGTACCGATCTGCAGCGGCGCAGGGATTTACGATCCGCAGAAGAACAGCTGTTTCGAGGGGTTCAATACCTGTCCACTTGGAACTCAGTACGCCTGCATGGAGTATCAAGCCAAGATGCAGTGTTCGCCGAATCCCTGCTTCGATCCCGGTACGCCCGGGGTGGAGACAACAACTACACTCGACGAATCGATGCTCCAGGACGACGGGCCTCGTGACCCCAACGGCCAGTGCCTCGGTCAGCTGTACATCTTTAACGGCAAGGCATCCCGCTGTCGTCCACCGGGAATGAAGGTCGGTTATCTCAACAACTGCTGCGAAAGCGATCAGGTTGCTTCGGAGGATACCGGTGCCAGTATTCAGGGGGCGGTCCAGGGCATTCAGATGGCCTACGAGATAGGACAGGTCGCTTATTACGGAAATGCTCTGGTCACTGGAGCAGCACAGATCTCGGCGATTTCAACCACCGCAACCGGAGCGGTAACCTCCATGACCGTTGTCACCGCTACCGGTACGACGACAACTCTTTCAGGGGCGGCAGCGACGGGAGCCTATGCAACCATGGCCAGCGGCGCATCTGGGGCTTCTGCACTTGGTGCCGGATTGCAGGCGTACGCCGCTGCTCTGTTCAATCCGGCCACTATTGCCATAGCAATTGTCATTCTGGTGGTCATGAAGGTTCTTATGGGGAGCGGCTGCGATCAGGGAGACATTCAAACCGGGATGCAGAATGCAGCCAAGGACTGCCATTACGTGGGGGACTATTGTGAAAAGAAATGGTCGTTTGTGGGATGTGTACAGAAGGCGAAGAGCTATTGCTGCTTCAACTCTAAAATGGCGAGGATCATCCACGAGCAGGGGAGACCGCAACTCCTGGCCTTCCAGCCGAATGGAGCATGGGGGGTACCGGAACAGCCCAACTGCCGCGGCTTTACGCCCGATGAATTTCAGGCCCTGGATTTTTCGAGGATCGATCTTTCGGAATACTTCACCGACGTGCAGAAGGATCTGGCCACCAAGATTGATGGTTCGCAGCAGACCATCATGCAGAACATCCAGAACAAGTACCAGGCGACGCCGAAATGATCAGACAGTCATTACTGATAACGATTACCCTGATGCTCGGTACCGTTCCGGTACAGGCCAAGGTGCTCGGTACCTTCGGCGTGACCTACCTGATTGCAGAAAAGGATGCTCTTGCCGAGATCGAAGCACGGGCACGGCAGGTGGACTGGAACAAGGTCCTCGACAAGAAGAAAATCGAGAATTATCAGGGACCGCCGGACAGGGTATCTCTTACGCGGGCGAAGCGGAACCGGAGCTTCCCGGTTGACATGACCTATACCACCGAGATCGACGTTCCCGATGGCAAGGGAGGAGTTCTCTATCCCAAGGGGTACACCTTCAACCCTTTCGATTATGTGACCTATCCGAAGACGCTCGTGGTCATCGATGGCAGCGATCAGGAGCAGGTCAAGTGGTTTGCCGCATCCGAGTACGACAAACGGCTTGATGTAACGCTTCTCCTCACGGAAGGAAACTTTGGAACCGTGTCGAAACGGATCAGTCGTCCGTTGTTCTATGCCGACCGGAAGATCGTCGAACGGCTGAAGCTGAAGGCTGTGCCATCGATCATCAGGCAGAAGGGACGGCTGATGGAGGTGACCGAGGTGCTACTGCCGGTCAAGTATTCAAAGACAGCAACGAAATTATCCCGCAAGAAAAAGGGGACTCCATGAACACAATTCCCCTGCGAAATAACATATCAATCATAACCATTCTCCTGCTCTTGCTGGCGTCGTCGTCAGCTTATTGTGCCGGTGGCGCCTGTAAGGGAAAGGTTCTCAACCCGGTGACTGATATCTGCTGGCAATGCATGTTCCCGGTGAAGATGGGTAGCGTCACCTACGGTAACGGGGCTGAAGCCGCTCCAGGGAATATAACTTCGCCGGTCTGTGCCTGTCCGGACAGCAAGGGGATACTTATCATAGGGGTATCTACGGCGTTCTGGGAACATGCTCGACTGATCGAGACGGTCAAGGACCCTTTCTGTTTTCCCGTAATGGGGACCGGCATGGCCAACCCCAAGCCGGGCTTTTCCTCCGGAGAGATCAGGAGCAAGGAATATGGCGACTCTGACTTCGCCTTCCAGCAGGCCCATTATTACTACTTCCCGGCCTGGTCAATACTGCGGCTGTTTATGGACTTCCCGTGTGCCGAGAACAAGGCGTTCGACCTGGCCTACATGACAGAAGTCGATCCGATGTGGAATGACGACAGCCTGTCATTCATCATCAATCCGGAGGCGCTCCTGTTCGGCAATCCGGTTTCGCAACTGGCGTGCGTTGCCGACAGCGTGGCGGCAACTGTGACGTATCCTATCGATCCTCTCTTCTGGTGCATGGGGAGTTGGGGTTCATTCTACCCCCTGTCCGGCAGCATGATTGAGAACAACCCCCTCAACGTGAATGCCGGCCTGGCAGCTCGGATGCTGTTCAAGCTCGGGCGTGAAACGCTCCTTTATGATACCGGCATCAACCAGTGCGCCAGCGCCGGAGTCGTGACGCCTATTCTCGTCAAGAGCAACTATCGGCTCCAGATTGCAAGGCCGGTAAGAGGCAACGATTGCATTCCCATTGGCAGACCGTCGCTGATCTGGGGGATCGCTAAGAACCCACCTTTCGGGACTGACAACACGTCACCGGACAATTTTCTCTGGTCTATGACACGAAGGAGGGTCTGTTGCGTCGGCTATGCGCTCAATTGACACTGGCCTTCATGGTCTTTCCCGCAGTTGTAAGAGGGGACAGCCCCCGGATTGGCATCCCCGAGGTGGAAGTCAGCCTGGACAAAGCAAACAAGGTGGCAGAAACACTCACCATCCCGACAAACAAGTCTGAAATGGAAATGGCGAAGATTGCGGAGAAAATGAACGCCTACTACCGATCCCCGGAATTCCAGGGAAGATTGAAGAACGAGACAGAACGGATAAAGGGTGAACTCTTCGGCGATGCCTCAGTCAGGTTCTATCCGGACAGCAAGACTCCGGCAGCACGCGGGAAACTCGGCAGTGACGAGCGAATCTATGTATTCATCTCATCAGCCATGCCTCTACAGACAGTCAGAAACTATGCAGCTTCGGTGGCCCGTTTGGGCGATCCAAACGTCACTCTTGTCATGCGCGGGTTCGTGGATGGAATGACGAAGATTCAGCCGACCATCAGGTTCATCGGATCTGTGCTGCAACGTGACGCGACATGCAACCCTACAGATGGTGAGTGCGAGATGCTGCCGGCCAGCCTGGCTGTCGATCCCTTGCTGTTCAGGCGATACGGAATCGACCGGGTGCCCGCAGTCGTTTATGTCCGTGGCGTCAAGGCGGAGGATGCAGCCCTGAGTGAAGGTGATTCCAGGAACACCAGTATCTCAGAGAATCATACGGTATATGGCGACGCCTCTCTGGAATATCTCATCGAGCAGATATGGAGGGAAAGCGGGGTACGCTCGCTGAAAGATCTCTCTGGTCTGTAGTGTGGGAAAGGATGTTATCCGCAGGTGAGGGTTCTGATTGTATCAATCGGCATAAAGAGGTGAAGCGGCTGGTCAGGGAGCATGACGAATCCATACCGTTCATAAAAGGCGCGAGCGGAATCGCCCTTTGCATCGACAAACAGACCAATTACACCGGCCTGCCCGGCAATCAGGGCGGTGCGGGTGATGGCTTCCGTCAACAGAAGTTCCCCATACCGTTTGCCCTGGTGTTTGAGCGATACCGCCAGGCGTGCCAGCCGAACGGCAGGAAGACCATGTTGCGGATATTTCTTCGCATATGAGGTTGGAAGTTTCGTCGCGACGGCTTCACACAGGGTAAGGGTGAAGAACCCCATAATGAATGGACTGTCCTGGTCAGTCAGTACAAACGTTCGGGAAATGCCCTTATCGCCATGCTGTCGTGCGGTGGATTTGAGAAATGCATTGAGCTCGACCACACCGCAGTCAAAACCGGTGCGGTCATGATGTTTTGACAGGGCCTCTATTTCGGGCACAGGGTTTTTTCGCGGCGTTTCATGGCAGCTTTCAACCGCTCGTTAGGGACAGGGGGGTTATCCATCAGGTCGAACATGGTCTTTGCAGCATGTGCCGACAATTTGATAACTCGCTCCTGTTCGAGAATCTCGTTGGCTTTTTCCAGAGCCGATTGAACCAGAAACTGATTGAGCGTAGCGCCTACAGCCTGGGCGGCTTCAACAACACGGTCGTACACTGCCGTGGGCATCCGTGCCGGGATTCGTTCTTCTGCTCGTGCATGTGCCACAGTACACCTCCTGTCAGGAATAAAGTGTAACCATGTGACGCCAAAATGGCAACAAATAATATGTACACTGCCTCGTACAGAACAAACTGATTCAGGAAAGAGGGATTACAGAATGAATGAAGGGAACGGCATGGAGACGACTTCATTATATGAACAGCCAGAGAGAAAGGTAGCTGTATCGGCACCATCAACGGTACCAAAAGAGCATCCCAAAAAGCCACCGGGACTTGTCCCCATTGTTGCGCTCTGTTTGGCGGTATCTTTTGGCGCATCTTTGGCCACCATTATTGGATATGACCACTGGTATGCCCAGAAGGTCGTGGCCGTTGACATCAAGGGATACATAGCCCAGCAGCGGGACAATTACCTTGCCGGTAAACTTAATGACGATGAACTGAAGAGGAGCTTCGACCGTCTTGAGACAGTCATAACAGCCATTCCCAAGAACCGGGTGGTCATCATGGGTGACGCGGTGGTGCGCAATGCCGAAACCGTTAAACCTTGATTTCCGCAACTGGCGGCTCTGGCTGGCGATCACATGCCTGCTCGTGGCTGGGACGCTTCTCCCCTATAAGATCAGTGTTACGCTCACGCCATCGCTCAAGCATCGAGTCTACTGGCTTATCAGTAATCCGGATCGGTTGGAGAAAGGTGACTATGTACTGTTCAAGCATCGGGAGCTTACCACCAGGATGGGGATGAAAAAGTCTGAGGACATGTTGAAGATACTCGGGTGCAACGAGGGGGATCTGCTCACCGTTGATGCGGAGAAGAAATTCTACTGCAATGGCGAGTATCTGGTACGGGCAAAGGACTTTTCCCTGAAGGGAGAACCGCTGCAGCATTTTGAATTCAACGGCACGATCCCCAAAGGAGTCATGTTTGTCATGGGACAGCACAAGGACAGTTACGACTCCCGTTACTTTGGCTTTGTTGAAAAGAGCCGCATTTTGGCGAAAGCCTACCCGATCTTCTGAAAGGAGCAGCAGTGCCCATCGAGAAACTCAATCCCCTGCACTACATGGGGCAGGCGGAATATACCGGCTTCTGGCAGAAGCTCTTTGCCACGCTTCTCTATGGCTTCTGGGGGCGCTTTTTTTTCGTTGCCCTGGTGGTCTCAGCATTCTGGGTCGGGGTGAGACAGCGTAATCCTGCGCTTGCGGCTGTTTGCTTATTCCTGGCTGCTATCTTCGCTTATGGCGGTGGTCTTATGAACCTGATTAGATCGTTCACGGGATAGGAGGGGACGTGGCGAAAGATGGCAACACTACGCCGGATTTAATGCTGGCTCAACAAAGTAACGAGATTCATCCGCGAGGTCTCCTGGAGGCGATCTCTTACATCGATCAGAACTTCGCCAACGAACTTGGAGGCTGCATGATCAAGTCCCGTTTCCTGACCACCCAGCAGCGTCTCGAATTCATGGAGGTTGGTTTTCGGAGTTCCTTTGTTTCTGGAATCGTCTCGGCGCTGCTGACCCCCATCGCCATCGGCGTGATCGAGCAGTACATCCCCATGTTCGGCGATCCTTCTCCGACCTTCTTCGACATGTTCAGTGCTTTCCTGCTGGCTCTTGGCTTCTCGCTTGGCTATGCCATCTTCATGGCGAAAGCCTCTACCTGTTTCATCGGCGAGTATACTCGGGCAATGGTGCTGAACCTTTTGGGCGGCATGGTATTTGGGGCCATCTTCAAGGCGGTTCTTGCTTTCATCGCTTTTCACTTTCTCTATTTCAAGGTCTTCACCGACAAGAACGTACTGTGGGCCGTGTCCAAGCTCTATTATGCCAAGACCTCTCCCAATACGGTCGCTTCAATCTACTACTGGGTACAGGGATTCAAGGGAATCTTCCTCATCTCAGCTTACTTCGTACTGGTATCTACGGCAGTATTCATCGTCATCCCGATTGTTGCAATGCTGGTCGCCTATTACCGTAACCGCAAACTGATTGCCGCAGGAGTCGTGCATGTCGACACGGACAGTTTCTAGGATCGCCTTAACGGCGCTGTTGCTGTTGATTCCATCAATGGCGCTGGCCCTGGATATGGAATTCTATGTTTGGGGTGGTCACGATGCAGTTGTGAATGCCTTCAGCAAACTGGCACTGATCTTCGGTGACAACGCCTACAAGTCGCTCTACTTCGTTGTCATCACTGCTGGGCTCTTCTTCGGCGGGGTGACGGTATTTGCCAAGTCGCTTGGTACCGCCAACGGTTCGGTCATGACCTGGATCGTGCCGACTATGATCGGCATTATGGTTTACCTGGCTCTGGTTGTCCCAAAGGGAACCATCCATGTCTATGATCCGGTTTTCAACAAGAACCAGGCGGTCGGCGGCATCCCGGACGGTGTCGTGGCGGTGGCCGGTATCTTGAACAAGATTGAGCGGGGCCTGGTGGATATCGTCACCACTGCCGGAGATCCCCTGAATTACCAGACCCAGGCGGGAGGGAAGGGCTTCCTGGGGCTCGCCCAGCTCACCAGCATTCCTCTGTCGGCGGTGGACAGCAATCTGGACGCCTCCATGCGGCGCTACGTGAAGGATTGTGTTTCCTATGCCCTGATGAACCCCAATGCCAACCTCACGGTGGATGAACTGCGAAAGACAACCACCAATTTTGTCGGTTCCCTGGACAAGGCCGTAAATCCGGCTATCTGGACGGTCTACTATGATGCTGCCAGTCCGCAGGGCCAGGCTCTCACCTGTACCGACTCCTGGACCAGCATCAAAGCGGCACTCACCCCGGCTAATCTCGAAAAGAATATCCAGTCAGTCTGCGCCAATCTCGGCTATGAGGTTTCCGATGCGGCCGCCATGATCCAATGCAAGACGGTGTTGAACAATGTCAATTCCGGGACCGGCCTGGGAGCAGCGAGCATTGATGACTTTTTGAAACAGGCCTATGTCTCCCAGCGACTGGAAGAGATCTTCCGCAGCGGCAATGCAGCAGGTGCCACCAATTACCAATTCCTGCTTAGCGCTTCAGGCGCCATGAAGTCAGCCAACGAATGGTTGCCGATCCTGAAGGCGGCGCTCACCGCCATCGCTGTCGGGTTGCTGCCGTTCCTGGCGCTCTTCATTCCCACGCCGCTGATCGGCAAGGCAGTCGGGATCATAGCCGGATTCTTCATTTGGCTCACCGCCTGGGGTGTCACCGATGCCATCGTTCACCAGTTTGCCGTGGACTATGCTAATCGGGCCTATGAGATGGTGCGGCAGAACAAGCTGGGTATGGATGCCCTCTACTTCTTTCCTGACCAGACGGTGAAGATCCTCGGTATGTTCGGCACACTGAGGATGAGCGGAATGATGCTGGCGACTGTCATTACCGGTATGTTGATCAAGTTTGGTGGTCATGCCATGGCGATGATGGCCGGAGGGATGGTCAGCCAGGTTCAGTCCGCTGGCAACCGTGCTACTCATGAGGTTGAAGATCCTGCCGGCAGAGCTTCGGCCATGCAGCGTAATGTCACCGCCATGCCGACTCAAGCCTGGAGCAATGAGCATAGCTTCCAAGCCAGGCAGGCGCAGTCGCTGGTCGGTATGTCCGGTAAGACCACGGCGTCGAGCGATATGATTCGGGACTTCGGGATGGATTTTTCGAGTCGGATATCCGCTGACAGCGAGATTGGAAGATCAATCGGTTTCGGTGGCAGCGGCAGGGCCATGCGTGAGGGTGGTCTGTCATCTTCCTACGAGTTGAAATCATTTGATGGTCGTCTCGGACTCGACAAGTCGGCTGCGACCAAGGATGTGGTTTCAGGCAGCTATGGCGGTGACACTCTGGCCTTTGCCAAAATGGGAGTTGCCAACGACCGGGCCCTGGCAAATGTCTTTGGCTCCGGTGAAAACTATTCTGACTTCCTGACTGCCAACATGGACAAGAGTGTCGGACAACTCCAGGGAGAAATGGGAGCTTATGCCGCAGCCAGGTCTCTCGGATTCAATGGGAACTGGCGGGAGTTCAACGCCATGCGCTCGGAAGTTACAGCCCTTGGGGATTTTGCCAATGCAGATGCGGTGAACAAGATTGCCGATAATTACGGAATCTCTTCCGGACAGCTCATGCAGATGAACGCCCAGTTCCAGCAGAGCAAACATGCCTCAGAGGTTACCGGACTCTCGAATCAAATGGGTGGCCCGGTTGCTGCCGGTACAGAGGCTGGCAATGTCGTGGCAACGGAAACCGGGGGCAAGATCCAGGGAATCTATGCTGGGGGTGGTTACGGCAACTACCAACAGCTCACCAGCAATGATGTTTCCGGGAGGATTGCACGCAACCAGCTTGTTCATGCAGCAGCGGATCAGATGGTTGGCAGGATTGCTCCTCAACTCAAAAACGATCCAGAGATGTACCAGAACGGTCACCTGACCGAACGGGGCTTTGCCGAGATGCAGAAGGCGATGGAGGGGCAGAACATCAACTTCACGACAGCTGACGGCAAAAGTTCTGTCAATGTCGGTATGGATGGCGGAATTGTCAATTCGTCGGATTCCGGTACCGTAGCTAAAGGCGACAGGAGCCAGGGCCTTGAAATACAGAAGCAACTCCGTTCTGCCGGATTCCAGAGTGCTGCAGCCCATGTCGCCAAGCTGTCCGGCCAGGCCTTCGACTACAAGGCAGATTACGACCGAAACGGCAATCTCGCGTCGTTTGCCATTGACCAGGGTGGCCGGGTGCAGAAGTTTGATCTCGGTCAGAGCAGGACCGGGACTGATATCGAGCGTCTGGATCGGAACGTGTCAACTACTGACAAGGGGCTGCGCAAGACGGTTGGTGACTTTATCAAGACTGGCTATGAAAATCATGCCCTGAATGTCTCACGGAAGTCAGGCTCATACATGATCCAGGCTGGCGGCAAGCAGATGATGGTCAATGGCGACTGGTATTACGCCAAGAATGAGAAAACCGGCAAAATGGAGGTAGTCGGCGGATCATTCTCCAACGGGCTTGACGGTAATGTTCTGATGTACGCCAAGGACAAAGATGGCAACCTTCATTACTCCCAGGTGCAGGGGAAAATGGACAAAAGCGGGAATCTTATTGCCGGACAGCGTTCCGAGATCACCGAGGACCAGTTTGTTCAGTCGTCACAGCAAGGGGCGGCGGTTGTCAGTACTAGGTCCGGTGGTGGAATTACCGGGAGTATTCGTGCTGATGGCGGGGTCAAGGCGGATTATTCGAGTTCGCAGGTGGTTGGGACGAGGGTTGAATCCAAACAGAATCTTGCTGGTAGTGCTGCATCACAGGAGTTTAGGGATGGCCGTTCAATTGATGCCGGTGCGGCTGCTACTACAATTGCCGTTGGTCAGGGAGCGCTACATGAGACAGCTGGAATAGTTGGGGATGTTGCGAAGACTGTTGGCCCTTATAAAGCTGCAGTTACAAAGCGAGAGGAAGCAGCTAACGCGGCTGCAAGCGCGGCTGAGCGTGAAATCATGCATACCGCTGAGCAGCAAGCTCGAAATGTTCAACAGCAGGTGCAAAGAACCAGCAAAATTCTACAACACCAGAGCAAAACCTCGCCACTCCCAAGAGGCGGTGGGCCACAGCCACGAGGCACAAGGAGGTAATGTGTGATTGAAAAGATACTATTCGTTTCTGACGGGATCATTGCAATTATGGGGAATGGGTACGTGCCGGCGGAACCAATGGATAACGTGGTTTTTGATCTAACAGAGTACGGTGTTGAACTTCGAGTTTCAGGTGTTCAAATACCGATACCAGCTGAGGCTCTCGAACACCTTGAGCAAACTGAAGGCACAAATGTTCACTTTTATGAATCCGACTCGTATGCTCTTGTTGCACCTTATCGTGGCTGTATTGAAATCAGCCGAGACGAAATCCTCAAATTGAAAGGGGCTTGGGAATATATTCGGCCTCACCAGTGATGAAAGGAGGATGAATCTTTTCTTCTCCGACGATCACGGAACAGTCGAAACGGAGTGCTATAGATTATCCAGTTCATATACCATTCATATTCCGCAGCCGACATTGTCGGTCTCAATTCTGGGGCCGCGTATCCATATTTCAGGAGTGGCCAAGTTGAAAGGCCTTTCAACGCTCCTATATAAAGACGTAGGTGAACACGATCAAGGATTATGTAACATAGGGCTAATACAGCAATACCAAGTGTCCAGTACCAAAAAGACGATAAGAAAAACAACCCCACTATCGCCCCCGCAAAAAGGCAGGGAAGAACTGTTCCTAACGCTGATATTACGAATGCCATAAATTTTCTTACCATAACGTTCCCCTCCTTTCTTTAGCGGTCTGACTTCTATTGGATTTTAATAGATAGTTTGACCAGCTTAAATTCAATTGTCAACTCAAAATGAAGTCAATATGCAATTATTACAGAGTGTTGCAGTACTCTGTCCTGAACGGACTGGGTGCTGTTTTCCCGGAAAAATTGAATCCGATTTATCACTTTTTCAGATCAATTGACATTCGAGGCGAAAAGTTGTATTAACGTGGCGTAATTTCATGCATTTATGGAGGGTGAGACAATGGGCTCTGTGCCCTTCAGAAATATCAGTGGTATTAAAAGCCGCATTGTCTGCTGAGTGCTGACGGGCGGCTTTTCTTTTCAATAGTATCCGGAGATAAACTAACTATGGATAATCGTTTTTTCGAGCAACCAATCCTCAACTCTCCATACGAATATCCTGCCCGTCACTGGGAGCTTGATCCTTCGGGCCAACCAACTCAGCAGATTCTCGAAAAGCGTCGTCGCGCCGAGTTCATCACACCGATTCCCAAACCGAAAAAACGCAAAGGCACGGCAGCCGACCAGCAGAATCTGCTCTTTGACGACGGCGTAGGTCTTTCCACTCAGCAGCAGCAATACGATCCAACCTCGATTATCAATGCCCTGCGAATCCAGGTAGACAAGTGGCGCACTATCCCGAACCCGAATGATTGGAAGGTTACACCGGAGACCGCCAGACTGCTGCAACACTGGCGTCATCACCAGTTCAATGGCGTCCGCCCGTTCTTCTGTCAAGTGGAGGCCATCGAAACGGCAATCTGGTTGACCGAAGTTGCTCCGCATATGGGCAAGACTGGTGAAGGTTTTATTGAGCATCTTACTAACGCCAACCATGATGCCAATCCCGAGTTGATGCGTCTAGCGCTGAAGCTGGCTACCGGTGCCGGCAAGACTACGGTCATGGCGATGTTGATTGCCTGGCAGACAATTAACGCGGTGCGTCGTCCCACCAGCAAACGATTTACCCGCGGATTTCTCATCGTTGCTCCCGGTCTGACCATCAAGGATCGTCTGCGAGTATTGCAACCCAACGATCCGGACAGCTATTACCAGAGTCGCGAAATTGTCCCCAGCGACATGCTGGATGACCTCGATCGGGCCAAGATCGTCATCACCAATTACCATGCCTTCAAACTGCGTGAGCGCCTGGAGCTGTCCAAAGGTGGCCGTCTGCTGCTCCAGGGGCGTGGTGGCGAGGAACTCAACACGCTGGAGACCGAAGGACAGATGCTGCAGCGGGTCATGCCTGACCTGATGGGATTGAAGAACGTCCTGGTACTCAATGACGAGGCGCATCACTGTTACCGCGAAAAGCCGAATCATGACGATGATGACGATCTGACCGGCGACGACAGGAAGGAAGCGGAGAAAAACAACGAGGCTGCCCGCCTCTGGATTACCGGCCTGGAAATCGTCAACCGCAAGCTGGGACTTAATCGGGTTATCGACCTGTCGGCAACGCCGTTTTTCCTGAGTGGCTCGGGCTATGCTGAAGGCACCCTGTTCCCCTGGACCATGTGTGACTTTTCGCTCATGGATGCCATCGAATGCGGCATCGTCAAACTTCCTCGCGTTCCGGTGGCGCAGAACCTGCCGGGCGATGAAATGCCAATGTTCCGCAATTTGTGGGAACATATTCGCAAGGATATGCCTAAGAAAGGCCGGGGCAAGGCAAAGGATCTTGATCCTCTCAGTCTGCCTGTCCGTCTCCAGACTGCCCTTGAAGCACTTTATGGCCATTACGAAAAAACGTTCAACCTCTGGCTGGAATACAAAATCAATGTCCCGCCTTGCTTTATCGTTGTCTGTAACAACACCTCCACCTCTAAGCTGGTGTATGACTACATCTCCGGTTTTCAGCGGGAGAACGATGACGGCTCCACGACGTTGGAAAATGGCCGTCTGGCTCTGTTCCGCAACTTCGATGACCATGGCAATCAGATTGCCCGCCCCCGTACCCTGCTGATCGACAGCGAGCAGTTGGAATCCGGTGATGCACTGGATGATAATTTCCGCAAAATGGCTGCTGACGAGATCGACCGCTTCCGTCGAGAAATCATCGAACGTACCGGCGACCGCCGCCAGGCCGAAAACCTTACCGATCAGGAACTGCTGCGGGAGGTTATGAACACGGTCGGCAAGAAGGACCGCCTGGGTGAATCGATCCGATGCGTGGTCTCGGTTTCCATGCTTACCGAAGGGTGGGACACCAACACCGTTACCCATGTGCTCGGTGTGCGTGCTTTTGGCACCCAACTTCTGTGCGAGCAGGTTATTGGCCGTGCTTTGCGCCGCCAGTCCTATGAACTGAATGAAGAGGGTCTCTTCAATGTTGAGTATGCCGACGTCCTGGGCATTCCCTTCGACTTCACCGCCAAGCCGGTGGTTGCACCGCCGCAACCGCCCCGTGAAACCATCCATGTCAAGGCTGTCCGTCCGGAGCGTGACCCGCTCGAAATCCAGTTCCCACGAGTTGCCGGTTACCGGGTAGAGCTTCCCGAGGAGCGACTGACCGCAGTGTTTAATGAGGATTCAATTCTGGAGCTCTCTCCCGATCTGGTCGGTCCGTCCATCACCAGAAACTCCGGCATTATCGGTGAAGGGGTTGATCTCAGCCTTGCACACCTTGGGGATATGCGCCGTTCTACCCTGCTGTTCCATGTCACTCAGCGCCTGCTCTACACCAAGTGGCGTGACCCTGGCGAGGACGCCAAGCTCCATCTTTTTGGCCAGCTCAAACGGATCACCAAGGAGTGGCTCGATAGCTGCCTGGTCTGCAAGGGGGAAACGTACCCGGCGCAGCTCATGTACCAGGAACTGGCTGACATGGCCTGCGAACGGATTACTGCCGGCATCACCCGCTCGGAACTCGGCAAGCGCCCCATTAAGGCGGTGCTCGACCCGTACAACCCGACCGGCTCCACTTGTCATGTGAGTTTCAACACCTCAAAGAAGGATCGCTGGGAGACCGATGCGCGTCGTTGCCAGATCAACTGGGTCATCCTCGACAGCGACTGGGAAGCCGAGTTTTGCCGTGTGGCTGAAGCGCATCCCAAAGTAACAGCCTATGTCAAGAACCACAACCTGGGTCTGGAAGTGCCATACCGTTACGGCTCAGAAACTCGCCGCTACTTGCCCGACTTTATCGTGAAGGTCGATGATGGCAAAGGCGAGGACGATCTACTGAACTTGATCGTCGAGATCAAGGGTTATCGCCGGGAGGACGCCAAGGAGAAGAAAAGCACTATGGATGTTTACTGGGTGCCGGGGGTCAATAACGTGAAAAGCTACGGTCGCTGGGCCTTTGCCGAGTTCACCGAGGTCTACCAGATCGAGGCTGATTTCGAGGCCAGGGTTGAAGCTGAATTCAATAAAATGATCGAAACTGTAACTGCCTAATTGGCAGCGTGAGGATAAAGAATATGGCCAAAGCACCAACCAAGATAGCTGTTGAAACTCTCACCCACGATGAAGCAACTCGCAAGAATATTCCCACTGCCGAGCATCAGTCGCTTATGCACGATGCGGATAAAAGCCCGGTGCGAATTGCCTATGAGCGGCGTAACCGCGACCTGGACCCTCAATTAGTTTGGCGCGGCAAGGATGAACAGGACTGGTCCGATCTGGTGGTGCAGGCACCGCCGCTCTATATTCAGGAGAAGGTCCACCCCAAGGTGCTGATTGACGATCTTCTGTGCCGCAGCAAGGCTGAGGAAAAGGCGAACGAGGCACAGTTCGACCTGTTTGCTGACTTCAATGGCCTTCCCAGCGAGAGCGCCAAGACCGAGTTTTACCAGCACGATGCTCACTGGGCTAACCGGATGATCCTGGGAGACAGCCTGCAGGTTATGGCGTCACTGGCTGAACGAGAAGGGTTGCGCGGTAAGGTACAGAGCATATTTTTTGACCCTCCATATGGGATCAAGTTTAACTCAAATTTCCAATGGTCAACTACGGATAGGAGTTCTAAATCAGAAGGATCGGAATTCATCACACGAGAACCCGAACAAGTGAAGGCATTCCGTGACACTTGGCGTGATGGAATTCATTCGTATTTGACATACCTTCGTGACCGCATGACTGTCGCACGGGACCTCTTAAGTGACACTGGCTCGATGTTTGTTCAGATTGGAGATGAAAATGTCCACCGAGTTAGAGCTTTGATGGACGAAGTCTTCGGTGACGAGAATTTTATTGGCTTGATTTGGTTCCGCAAGAAAACCATGCCGTTAGGAGCTACATACCTTGAAAGAATGGGAGACTATGTAGTTTGGTTCGGAAAGAATAAGGAAAAAACTAAGTTTCGACGTTTATATAAGGATATGGAAGTTTCAGGGGATTTCCACTGGAATTGGCGTCAAATTGACGTTATTAATCGTCGGAAGTACTCCAAAAAAGAAATTGAAAACAACCCCTCTGGCGACCCTTTCCGGCTAGTATCTATGTGGCCACCATCTTTTAGTGCAAAGGATGTATATGACCTCCCATTTCACGGGAAAAAATGGCCGCCTGCACCTGGACAATGTTATCCCTCGGGGCAAGAAAAACTCGAAAGGATTGCTAAAGCTGATCGTCTAGTAGTTGAAGGGAATTTTATTAGATACGTGATGAAGTTGTCGGACGATAACACAACAAAACTGAACCTAACTTGGACTGACACAATCGGAGCCAGGGATCAGAACTATGTAGTTGAGACTAATGAACTTGTTGTTCAACGCTGCATTCTAATGACAACAGACCCTGGAGATCTGGTTCTTGACCCTACCTGCGGTTCTGGTACGACTGCATACGTTGCTGAACAGTGGGGCCGTCGCTGGATTACCATTGATACCTCTCGCGTTGCATTGGCTTTGGCCCGAGCCCGTATCATGGGTGCTCGCTACCCTTACTTTCTACTTGCCGATAGTCGTGATGGTCAAATCAAAGAAGCCGAAGTAACCCGCAGTATTCCATCAAGTCAGCCCACCCGTGGCGATATACGCCAGGGATTCGTATATGAACGGGTGCCGCACATCAGCCTTAAATCCATTGCCAACAATATTGAGATTGACGTCATTTGGGAGAAGTACCAAGAGAAGCTGGAGCTATTGCTTCAACAGCTCAACCAAATATTGAGTAAGAAATGGGAAGAGTGGGAAGTCCCCAGTGACGCAGACATCAAGTGGTCGGAATCAGCAAGAAAACTACATGTCCAATGGTGGGAACAGAGAATTGCGCGACAGAAAGAGATTGATGACTCCGTTGCTGCTAAGGCTAAAGCTGATTCTGAAAACATCTACGATAAACCCTACCCAGACCCGAAAAAGCTTCGAGTGGCCGGGCCGTTTACGGTCGAGAGTTTGACGCCGCATCGGGTATTGACAGTAGGGGCTGATGACGAACTGATCGACACAGTTGCAGAACAGCAGGACGGCTACGGTAAAGAACGAGACTTCGTCCAGATGATCCTGGAAAACCTCAAGACCGCCGGGGTGCAGCAGGCGCACAAGGAAGATAAAATTACCTTTACTGCCCTCGTCCCCTGGCCGGGAGATCTGGTCTGCGCCGAAGGGCTCTACGTGCGGAGCGACGACGGTTCAGGCAATGAAAAACGCGCTGCCATCTTCATCGGTCCCGAGTTCGGCACAGTCTCCCGTCCCGACCTGGTACAGGCTGCCCGCGAAGCCGGAGATGCTGGTTTTGACGTGCTCATTGCCTGCGCTTTCAACTACGACGCCCACTCGTCGGAGTTCGACAAACTCGGCCGCATTCCGGTGCTCAAGGCCCGCATGAATGCCGACCTGCACATGGCCGACGACCTCAAGAACACTGGTAAAGGCAATCTGTTTGTCATCTTCGGCGAGCCAGATATAGACATCAGCAATGTCGCCGACGGCCAGATTCAGGTCAAGGTCAACGGCGTGGACGTCTTCCATCCCAACACCGGTGAAGTCCGCAGCGACGGCGCAGAAGGCATTGCCTGCTGGTTCATCGATACCGACTACAACGAAGAAAGCTTCTTCGTCCGCCATGCCTACTTTCTGGGGGCTAACGACCCGTACAAGGCACTCAAGACCACTCTCAAAGCTGAGATCAACGAAGATGCCTGGGCAACACTCAACAGCGATACTTCCCGGCCATTCGATAAGCCCAAGACCGGTCGTATCGCAGTGAAGGTCATCAATCACCTGGGAGATGAGGTGATGAAGGTGTTTCGGGTGTGATGAGAGGTTTCATTGCAGACAAAACTTGTATTTGTTCGTAATAACACGACACACGTATCCAGGTGGCGAATCAATGGTATTTGATCTGAAAAACCTTTATCAAGCGAACAATTTTAGTTTTGAGACAAAAGCATTGGGTCGAGTGTTTTGTGGACATGTAAGTACAGAAATGACTTCCCAATTGAGCAAAAAACTAGAGGGGAATGATGTTGATTGCACTGTTTTTACTAGAAAGCTATTGCAGTTGATAAGCATAAAAGTTGTTCCTTGCGATGCAAAAGATACCTCAAGTGAAACGCCGGATCTAAAGTTTACTAAAGAAGATATAAGGCAAGTTACTGAAGATGAACTAGAGGTATTTGCAGAAAACTTCATATCCCATAACGGATGGCTTTTTCATGATTCTAGCGGTGGTGAGAGAAAGGTTAGAACCAACGAGCGTGGAGAGAGAATTGTCTCATTTATACCGACGTTCATAACCTTTCCGAAAGATGATACAGAATGTTATTCCGGCTTTTTGCTTCGGTTGTATCGTAACTATTTTGTAGGTCAGAAAGAGCAAATGAAAAGGTTTAAAAAAGCTGCAACTGACATGACAATTCCGCAGTCAGTAATAGCCCAATTTACCGAAGCAACTCGGTTTCAAAAAGAATACGGTGCGATTGCTGCCTTTGCTGAGCAAATGAAACGTGAGCAGGAGATGCTGAATACAGTATCTTGCTCATTTGTTTCACAACAAAATGAGCTAATCACACAAAGTACCGCAATTGCAAAAGCCATTTATCACGATATGGACATTTTGAGGGAGTCCGCTCGACAGAGTTTAATTCAAAGTGTGACGATACCTGCTTCCATAATTGCTGATTTTAAAAAACAACAAGAAGTCAGTGAGTTGCTGAGAAAACATGAATCCATGTTCCGGCTTCCACAGGCACTAGAGGTGGCTCGTCTTATAGATGCTGATCGTTTAGGTGCGGTTGCCAAATTCGCACAGCAACATGCTCAGTTCATCAACGGGCAGAAGATAGCATTAGAAGCGATAACAACTCCTTGGTTGCACAAAATTCATGCTACGCGATCTGTTACAGCTTTATTGGAATTACAGGGTATCGGTACCGCATTAAAGACGCTGAAGGGATTTGATCCTGCATTCACTGTGGCACTTCGACAGGACTTTGGAGATTGGCGAGACAAGATCTCATTCCCAGAGATTGTCTTTACCGACTCTGTCGCACGGACAGATTATTATGAAGATCGTGGTTTCAATTCAGCCCTCACTGATTTTCCCGAGATAGCATTTCATCAGGGTCTTGACCTTGCAGGGCTTGATGACACATATATCGATTTGGAGCTGTTTGCTTCTATAATACCTCGTTCCGATGATCCAGAAGTAGAAGCTGGCCTGAAAAGAACAAATATTTGCCATGATTGGATACAACGATTTGAAAGGATGCTACGTCATTTTATAAATGAAAAAATGACTGAACAATATGGACCAAAATGGCCGAAAAAACGACTTCCTCCAAATCTTTATGAGAAATGGGTATCCAAGCAACAGAGTGCTGAAAATAACGGTGAAATCATTACTATTATAGATGCTGCTGACTTTACCGACTATGAACTGATTATTTGCAGACAAGACAACTGGCGAGAAGTCTTTGAATATTCTTTTAAAAGAAAAGAGAGTGTTCGTGAATCACTACAAAGGCTTCAGCCAATCCGAATAGCAGCAATGCATTCTCGAATTGTTACTAAAGAAGATGAGCTATACCTTAAATTAGAAATTGTGCGATTGATTGGTGCGATTAAATGACAGATAGAATTTTATCCGATAAATCGACAAATTCAAAATTAGAAATGCTGCGGTAATTGGGATCAATCATCTGGATGTTTAGATTATGAAGGTTTTCGGTTGTAGCTAAGTTCGGACGGATTGTAGTATCTGTTGAGATAAATACACCGAAGAAGGAATTACTTGATAGGGCAAGTGGATGTAATGACTATTGATCTTTTCACACCCGTTGTGCCCGATGAAAATCAACATTCTAATTTCAGAGTTATTACAACACCTGGATTATATAGTCATGAAAGAGATGTGTTGGCTTCTTGGGCTGAAGGTTTTGTTGACCGTGATGGTAAAGCAGTTAAGGAGTTTCAAACCACTTTTAACTCAACGTTTTGGGAGTTGTATTTACATGCAGCGTTCCAAGACCTGGGCTTTTTAGCTGATTACAGTAAAGAGGCTCCTGATTTTATTCTTTCAAAAGATGGATACCAAATTATCGCAGAGGCCACTATAGCAAGTAATCCAGAAGGATATCCTGCAGAGTGGGAGCGTGATGTTACTAAAGAGGCCATTCAAAAGCTTGATGCTGAGGAAATTGTCGAATTAGCGGCAGTTAGACTAGCTAATGCTGTAGCAACCAAGCATAAAAAGTATGTGGAGTCATATTCAAAGTTGGATCATGTCAAGGGACTTCCATATGTGATCTGTGTAGCACCATTTGAACAGCCGTTTTTCTTTGAGCAAAGTGATAATGCAATCAGGCGGGTATTGTATAGCTTCGACAGATATTTATTTAAGGACATGCCTGAAGAGCAAAAGCGAGTGATATTTGGAGAGGTATATTTTGACAGTTTTGTAAAATCAAGTGGCATTGAAATAGAGCTTGGATTCTTTAGGAATAATCGCATGAAGGAGGTAAGCGCTGTTATATTTAGCTGTTGTGCTACCTTCAGCAAGGTGCGTGCTCTTGCAAAAAATACTGATCAACAAGTTATCTTTATGGCAAAGAGACACAATGATCAGGGATTACAGCCTTTACTCATATGCCAAGAAAAAGCTGAATATAAGGAAACGCTTCTCGATGGGCTGATTCTTTTGTTAAATCCCTTTGCTGAAAGACCGTTCCCGCTTGATGCTTTCAGAGGTAGGGACATATCGATCCATTTCTTTGATCCAGATACTGAAGAATATCTTGTCGATTCTCCTCAGGGGTTTCTATTCCAGCGTTCATGCATAGGGTCATTCCCTCTTGATAAGGCTGATGAGCTAAAGCGCAGGGTCCCAAAAGGTAAACCAATGATACCTCACTCTGCTCCAGCATGGGTGGAGGGGGAATTGCACAAAGCTAGGGCTTCAATAGCGCATTTTCAGGAACATTATCTGGCTCATTTTATGGGATGGACCATATTGATCATTCTTGATCCCATTGATGATAATTGGGGTGCCCAAGCTATCTCTGCAAAAGTAAAAACTATTTCACGGTTTGAACAGTTTAATCGGGGTGGTAAGTTCATTCATTTAATGGCTGATGACTTCTATGCAACAAAAGAAATAGCACTGGAGGCCATTCAGATGGAGATTTCACAATACATAACGTGAAATGGACAAGTAGAACCGGTACCAAGAGAATAATTGAGTGCAACGAGAGAGAAGATGCAACTAATTCCGCTGGATACATTAAGAGACCGCATTGCAGAGGCTCTTGCTGCTCACGTTAAGTCCTACAATCTCCCCGGCTTTTGTACAAGGCTTGGATTGGAGCCAGGGGATACGGATGAGGCGCATCGCAGCAAATGGCGGTACGTGAAGAATCGGCTCTTGTGTTTCAAGCAACCTGATCTACTTAGGATTGCCCAAGATGTGTTAGAAGAGGTCGAATACCCGGCATTATCCGATATGGTCAGTGAGCTGACTGTACACGTCGATCAGCGTATCACCGATATTACTCGTCGTGATTTGCTGAAAGCTTTAAACCGACTCGATACATTATTCGGCGATTTTGAACTTTTCGAGGGACTAAACATTATTTCCTCGGAACAGCTTTCTTATGAAGGGCTCGACAACTATCTCAATTTCCTGCCGTCGCTTGCAAAGGAGATTGAACAACACTACATCCGAAACGACGACATCTCTAACGAAGATTTGCTTATAAAATGTGGTGCGCTGGTTTGCAGCCAGACTCGTTTCATTGCCTTTCTTGAAAAACTGCTCGACCCTGTGATTCGGCGAGGTGACGAACAAGCCCATTTGGCCAGATCATTGAACTCAGTCATGAAGGCAGATGGTTTCAACGCTGTGGTGGCCGGTGATGTGTCCGGGCATCCCATCTATAAGGTCCAGCGGATGGCCGCTGGCGTGGCCGGAGTTCCGAAGAATCTCATATTCGCTTCGATAAACAACAAGCCTGATCTGTATTTCACCGATGCGATTAACAACAATATCGCTATCCGCAACGATACTGATGCACTTATTTACGACCGCTTCCTTGCCGAGTCTGGCCTTCTCTGGGACACATTGGCCGAGTGGTGGCAGGATTGTAAAGGAATAGCTGAACAGAAAGAGACCAAACAATCTCTGTATAAACGGCTTGTGTTATCCGTAAAAGCGACTTCCTCGCCTGGTGAGTTTACATTGTTCGACACTTACTATCGTGAGTTCTCGAAAGTGCTCGGAGATAAATTCCCGGCGCTCATTCCCCAAGTCTATTTGCACTACGATCCTCGCACAATGAAAGAACGCGGCAATGACCCGGTACTATTGCGTCAACGTATGGATTTTCTGCTCTTGCTCGACCGAAATGTGCGCATTGTAATCGAGGTTGATGGCAAGCACCATTATGCCGACGGCGACAAGGTCTCGCCAACAAAGTACGGAGAAATGGCCGCCGAAGACCGACGCCTTCGTTTGCTGGGATATGAGCTATACAGATTCGGTGGTGCTGAGTTCAAAGACACAGCCTTTTCCGATGGGAAATGCACTATCGGGCCTATTGCTAAACAGGTTGCTATCGACTTTTTTCATCAATTATTTGAAAAGCATCACATCAAGACAACGCTATGAGAGAACTGTCTTTGAACTGTTGCGATATCTGCTGGACGGCTTTTTCGGAGATATAAAATGATTCTGGCGGACAATGAAACTAAAGTCGATCTGCTAAACAATGAAGCAATCGCGACCACGATTATTGGGTTACTTCGTGAGCGTCCAGATCACCCAGTTACTATAGGTGTGCATGGTGATTGGGGTGCAGGCAAGTCCAGCGTTTTAGAGATGATCGAAGAAGGGCTCTCCGGAAAGGATGAAGTCCTCTGCCTAAAATTCAATGGTTGGCGATTTCAAGGTTTTGAGGATGCCAAGATCGCACTGATTGAGGGCATCGTCACGGGTCTTGTTGAGAAGCGCCCGACTTTGACGAAAGCAACAAGTTCAGTGAAAGAAATTTTTAAATGCATTGATTGGTTGAAGGTCGCTAAAAAGGCGGGCGGTTTGGCCCTGACTGCGTTTACAGGAGTACCGTCGCCAGAACTGATAAGCTGCATTGTGGGTACGCTGGAGGGGGTGCTCGGAAACCCAGGTCAACTTGCGACCAAGGAAAACCTAGTTTCCGCAATTGACGGCGTGAAGTCGATATTGAAACCGGCCGAAACCAAGAACGTGCCAGAAGAGGTTGAAGAGTTTCGAAAGGCATTCGACAAGCTGTTAACGGATGCTGGCGTTGATCAACTCGTTGTCCTTATTGATGACCTTGATCGTTGTTTGCCGGACACAGCGATCGAAACACTCGAAGCCATACGTCTATTTGTCTTTACAGCACGTACCGCCTTTGTTGTGGCTGCCGACGAGCCAATGATCGAGTATGCCGTGCGAAAGCATTTCCCAGATTTACCTGATACTACGGGTCCGCGAGATTATGCTAGAAACTATCTGGAAAAACTGATCCAGATCCCATTTCGGATTCCGGCCCTAGGGGAAACTGAGACGCGAATCTACGTGACGCTTTTGCTGGCCGGGGCTGAAGTCGGAGAAGCTGACGAAGGTTTCAAAGAACTCATCAAGGAGGCGCGGTTGAAGTTGAAGCGTCCGTGGGAGAGCACGGCACTCGACGCGGCAACTATCAATAAGGCTCTAGGCAAAAATGCAGACAAGGTACATAACGCCCTTATGCTCAGTGACCAAATAGGTCCCATTCTCGCTAGCGGTGCTAAGGGAAATCCTCGACAGATAAAGCGCTTTCTCAACACATTATTGCTGCGTCAGAGAACTGCGGCTGTGCGTGGCTTTGGCGAAGAGATCAAAATTCCGGAACTTGCAAAACTGATGCTTGCCGAGCGATTTTTGCCGAGCCTATTTGATCAGATCGCAACCGTTGCTGTTACCCATCCACAAGGTCGTTGCATCGACTTGGCAGAGTTAGAGAAGATTGATAAGGCCGAGAGCCACACTGCGCCCAGCGCAGAAAAGAAGCTGAAAGCTTCAGACGGGAAAGAATTCAAGGCAGGAGAATCAGCAGCTACAGTTTCAGAAAGTGTCATTCTTTCCGAATGGAAAGCGTCGCAGTCCATTTTGGCTTGGTCACATGTGCCACCATCGTTAGGGGCGCTCGACCTCCGTCCTTATCTTTTTGCGACAAAGGATAAGAAAGATTACTTTGGGCCAGCTTCAGTTCTTGGGCATCTCTCCACGGTTGCCGAGAAGCTCTTCGGGCCAAAGATCTCCGTTCAATCGTTGGAATCGGAGTTGAAACAATTGGCTCAACCCGAGGCAGAGCAGTTGTTTGAGGCGATTCGAACAAAAATTATGAGCGGCGATACTTTTGACATCCAGCCCCCTGGGATTGATGGGATGGTTGTATTGGTTAAGGCGCAGCCAAGCCTACAAAGCAAATTGCTCGATTTTATTCATGCACTCCCGAGTGAAAGGTGTGGGCCATGGATAGTGGGCGGATGGCAAAGTGTGCTCAAGGATGCTGAAGTTGTCGTCCGCTTTAATCGGCTGCTCGACGGCTGGTCCAAGATCACGAACAGGCCGATGCTTAAAGCCGCAGCAGAGGCGGCGATCAAAACAGAGAAGAGAGTTCGATAGTGGGAACTTCGTCTGCATACGGAGGGCCAGGCGGGAAGACACCTCTGGTGCCTTCTTGGCTGGGGCCCGACGGCGGTAGCCCTGGTCTGCCCGACGCACCCACCGGTGATACGCCAGCTCCAGCTCCTCCTGCCCCCCCTAATCGTCCAGCGATACCTGCTCTTGCTGATCCCAGTAGGTTCACGGGTGCTCGAAGCAACTTCACACGCTTTGCGCATTCTGGAGGCAGTGACCGAGTCAGCTTGGGTCGTGCAGTTTCGGGCTATGTTTCTACCTCCTCTGGTGGTGCTCGGCAGGCAGTACAGCGTATGGGGGCATCACGAGGGGCTGGGGCACGACTACTCGGGTTTTTGACGAATGTGCAAGCCCATGGCGTCAGAGAAGCCCTACGTTCGTTGAATCTAGAGGGGCTGGCTGGGCGTCCAATCGACGAAGTCTTTATCGGTCTGGCTGATTATATTTGTCCTAATGCGGGAACAGTTGATGAAGGTATCGCCCGCGAGGCATTCGTCGAGACGATCATTGAGTTAGCCACGTTTGGAGTGACCGATCTGGACGCACTCACTCCCGACCAGATGCAAACGGTATTCGAGCTTTATGCAACCCATGCCATCGAAGCGAGGTTGTGCAACGATATAGGCACCAAACTCATTACTGTTCCGGCAAACGCGCAAGCTGCTCTTCGCGTTCAAGAGCAGTTGCGGGACTTCATTCGCAACGCGGTAAGTGATGCATTAACCGCTGCCCGCGCTGAGACTCCGACATTGCCACAGGATCGTGTCCAATCGTTTGTTGATACGGTTTATGAGCGTGCTTTTGGCATTCTGCAGGCTCTTGGAGACGCGGAGGCTGACCAATGAAGAGACACCTTATCGCTGGCCACTTTGGTCCAGGCGATCAAATTATCATCCCGAGTAATGACGACGAACAATTGACGAGGTTGGAGCTAGTCTCTGGCGAAAAGTCCCTCGACCATGGAATCAGCAGTGCGCTGACAGATCTCAACAGATTTGGAGTGTTCCCTTCGGAAATTGGTGTTGATTTACTTGTTGTTGCTGCCCATGTACATGCAGCCGATACTCGTATCTCAAGAGCTGAACAATCGCAAGATTCATGGACGCGCGAGATAAGGTTGGTTGTTCCTGTCAGTGATCCCGACCTCTGGCAAGCAGCCGCTCGCACGCTGACTATCATATTAGATTTCTTAACTGGTGATCGTTGGACATTGGGATTCCGACGACGCCCTGAACGTTTCGTCAATATTACCACTCGCACTGCAACGCTATTCCCGGCGCCCTTCGACGAAGTGAGCCTTTTTTCCGGTGGGTTGGACAGTTTAATTGGGGCCATTGACCTACTTGAAAGCGGACGCACGCCGCTTCTGATAAGCCATGCCGGCGAAGGAGCTACAAGCGATGCTCAGAGTGAGTTATTTGGTAAATTGAAACAACATTACAAGGGTTCTTCTTTTGATCGTCTGCGGGTATGGATGACATTTCCGAATGGACTGGTAAAAGGCGTCAATTCTGAGAATACGACCCGTGGCCGCTCATTCCTGTTCTTTGCTATTGGTGTTTTTGCGGCTTCAGGTATTGGCTCTAATTTCATTTTGCGCGTCCCGGAAAATGGACTGATAGCACTTAACGTCCCCTTGGACCCTTTGCGATTGGGCTCAAATAGTACGAGGACGACCCACCCGTTTTATATGTCGAGGTGGAATGAATTTCTTGGAGAGCTAGGGATCGACGGTCGTGTAGAGAACCCTTACTGGGACAAGACCAAAGGCGAGATGACCGGTGAATGCGCAAACGATCCTCTACTAAAGGCGCTTGTGGCTGACTCCTTGTCATGCTCATCTCCTTCCAAGGGTAGGTGGAAAGGCCACGGGATTGAACACTGTGGTTACTGCCTCCCGTGTTTGATTCGTCGCGCAGCACTTGATTCGGCTTGGGGACCAGGTTCTGATGAAACCATCTACACTGTGCCTGATCTTAGAGCTCATCCTCTGGACACGCAGGAGTCAATTGGTAAGCAAGTACGCTCGTTTCAGGTTGCGATTGAGCGACTACGCAGAAAACCAGAATTAGCAAAGCTGCTTATTCACAAACCCGGCTCACTCTGTGACGAGATCACGAGGCTCAATCAGTTGGCCGATGTCTATATGCGTGGCCTCAACGAAGTTGCGCAGTTAATCCGCGATGTCGAAACTAGACCAAGCTGATTTATCTGGTGAATACATGATCACAACAAATGGTTTGGTCGATTTTCACTGTCATCTAGATTTGTATCCCGACCATAAAGCGGCCGTTCTAGAGTCAGACACAGCGGGCGTCTATACTCTCGCTGTGACAACAACTCCAAGGGCATGGGCACGTAACCATGAATTTGCACAGGCTACGCAACATGTACGTGCTGCGCTTGGACTACATCCTCAACTTGTCGCCGAGAGAGCAGGTGAAATCACTCTGTGGGAAGAACTTCTTGTTGAAACTCGATATGTCGGTGAGGTGGGATTAGATGCAGGTCCACGCTTCTATAAGTCATTTGATCTACAAAAACAAATCTTTGAGCGTGTGTTACGCTGCTGTGCCGCTGCTGGTGACAAAGTCATTTCTGTGCATAGTATTCGGGCTGCTAAAGTAGTTTTGGATCTCATAGAGGCACATCTACCTCCGAGTCAAGGGAAGGTAGTGCTTCACTGGTTTACTGGTACTAAAGCAGAAGCGCAGCGGGCTGTAGATATGGGATGTTATTTTTCGATCAACGCTATGATGCTTGAAAATGCTCGTCATGCATCAATGGTCACTGCTATTCCTTTTGAGAGACTTCTAACAGAAACAGATGGTCCGTTTACAAAGGTTGCTGATCGACCTTCCAAACCAGCTGACGTCGCTTTTGTCGTTGAAGCATTGGGACGATTACTGAATCTGCCACAGAAAATTACCAGTGAAAAAATTCAAACAAATTTACGCTGCTTACTTGCTTGAACTAACAGATTATGATGAACAATAGATTATACACAGAATCGTTGCTACGATATGGCAGATTGCATCTTTAACGAAGATACACCTTGAATTCAAACTTCTTTAGTGAACGGAACTAACCATTGGAATTCCGCATAGCTGACACATTTACCGACAGCCTCGCCAAACTGACCGGCGAAGAACAGAAGGCCGTGAAAACCACAGCCTTTGATCTGCAATTGAACCCGTCCAATCCCGGCATGAGCTTACATAAGCTCGACAAGGCTAGGGACAAGAACTTCTGGTCGGTGCGTGTCAGCAGCGACTTGAGGCTTATCGTACATAAGAGTAGTGACAGCCTGCTACTGTGCTATGTGGATCACCACGATCCTGCTTACCAATGGGCGGTGCGGCGTAAACTGGAGGTTCACCCCAAGACCGGCGCGGCCCAGTTGGTGGAGATTCGTGAAACAGTGCAGGAAATCACCATCCCTAGGTATGTGGAAGCGCCACAACCGGTCCAGCTCAAACTGCCATTATTTGCAGATGTCTCCGAAAGTGTTCTACTAGGTTATGGCGTGCCGGAAGAGTGGTTGGCTGATGTACGACTGGTAAATGAAGACACACTTTTAATTCTGGCAGAGCATCTTCCCGGTGAGGCTGCCGAGGCATTGCTGGATTTAGCCACAGGTATCACTCCGCAACTTCCACAACCAGTGGCTGTTGGCAGTGGTCCCTTCGATCATCCTGATGCCCAGCGTCGTTTCCGGGTAATGAACAACGTGGAAGAGCTGGAACGTGCTCTCGATTTTCCTTGGGAGAAGTGGACGGTTTTTCTCCATCCTGCTCAGCGACAACTGGTGGAGCGGGACTATAGCGGCCCTGCGCGGGTTTCAGGTTCAGCAGGTACGGGCAAGACAATCGTTGCCCTGCATCGGGCAGTTTTTCTGACGCGCTCCAATCCGAATGCCCGCGTACTGCTCACCACCTTTTCCGATACCCTGGCAAATGCCCTGCGCACAAAAATGCGGCGACTGCTCAGCAATGAACCTCGTCTGGGTGAGCGACTGGAAGTGCATGCCATGAACGCGATTGGCCAGCGCCTCTATGAGTTGAATTTTGGCCGCCCACAGATTGTCTCCCGGGAAGAGCTGCAGCGGCTTCTTGCCGAGGCTGCCGGTAGCGCCGAAAGACATAAATTCAGCCTGCGCTTTTTACTTGCCGAATGGGAACAGATCGTTGATGCGTGGCAGCTCGACAGCTGGGATGCGTATCGCGATGTTGCCAGACTGGGGCGCAAAACCAGGCTACAGGAACAGCAACGGCTGCTGCTCTGGTCGATCTTCGAGCAGGTTCGGGCCAAACTGAAATCCACTAACCTGATCACTCATGCCGACATGTTCAGCCGGTTGGCAACCCGTTTTGCTGAGAGCAAGAATCCTCCCTTCGACTTCTGCGTAGTGGACGAGGCCCAGGATATTAACGTTGCCCAGTTACGCTTCCTGGCTGCATTAGGTGTCAAACGCCCCAACTGCCTCTTCTTTGCCGGTGATCTCGGCCAGCGGATATTCCAGCAGCCCTTTTCCTGGAAGGCGCTTGGCGTGGAAGTGCGCGGTCGTGCCCGGACCTTGCGGATCAATTACCGAACCTCACACCAGATCAGGATGCAGGCTGATCGACTGTTGGGGCCTGATATAGCGGACGTTGATGGCAATACGGAAGAACGACGCGGTACAACATCGGTCTTCAACGGCCCGCCACCAACCGTCGAAGCGTTGCATACGCCAGAAGATGAAATCGAAGCTGTCGGCAAATGGCTTGCCGACCGAACAATCGAAGGGATACAGCCGCACGAAATTGGCGTATTCGTGCGCTCCGTAGCGGAACTGGACCGAGCAAGCGCTGCCGTGGAAAAAGCCGGGCTGGTTGGTAAGGTGCTTGATGAACACGTTGAAACAGCCGTCGGTCAGGTATCTATAAGCACCATGCACCTTGCCAAGGGTCTGGAGTTCCGTGTTGTCGTGGTGATGGCCTGCGATGATGAAGTCATACCGCTTCAGGAACGTATCGAAACAGTCGTTGACGATGCCGATCTGCAGGAGGTTTACGATACCGAACGTCACCTGCTGTATGTCGCCTGCACCCGTGCTCGGGATCATCTGCTGGTGACCAGTGGGGATGTGCCGTCGGAGTTCTTGGATGATTTGAGGATTTGAGTACTTCCGATTATTGAAGTTGAGTTAAGGAACATAATGAATCCAGGTCAACGAGTAAGACTTAAAAGCGACCCCGGAAGGGTCGGAAGCTTAACCGGAAAATCGCGGGAGCGTGCTGGAACGATCTGGTGGCAAATAGGTTTCTCCGATGGAGTTTCCTACCAACCAGAGTACGAGATTGAACTGATCGCCGACGACAATAGTGACCCGTACACGTTGTTGGCTGAAGGCCGTTTTGGGAGAGTTACTGACCTGCGCCGCAATCTTTCCCACATTCAGCTCAGTGGTCGTCTGGCGAATATGGTTTACAGCATGGACACCACGAACACGGACTTCTACGCTTACCAATACAAACCCGTTCTCTCTTTTCTTGATTCTCCCTCAAATGGTCTTTTGATTGCTGATGAGGTTGGTTTGGGTAAAACCATCGAGGCCGGCCTGATCTGGACGGAACTCCGCAGTCGTTATGACGCGCGTCGGCTAGTGGTGCTCTGCCCGGCCATGCTCCGCGAGAAATGGCAGTCGGAACTTTGGGACCGTTTTGGCGTGGAAGCAACCATAATGGATGCCGAAGAAGTGTTGTTGGAATTACGAAAAAATCGAAATGAAATCCCGGATGGTAAAGCAATAATTTGCAGCCTACAGGGGATTCGACCACCCAAGAACTGGGAGGATGAGGAAGAGGGGGGCAGAAATCCCCGGCGAGACTTAGCCATGTTTCTTCAGGACCAGTCTGAAATCGATCCGATTATCGACCTGGTAATCATTGATGAAGCACATTACCTGCGTAATCCAGAAAGCCAGACGGCCCGCCTGGGCCAGCTTCTTCGGGCGGTTACCGAACACATAGTCCTCCTCTCGGCTACGCCGATCAACCTAAGAGACGACGACCTTTACCACCTACTTAATCTGGTTGATCCGGACACTTTTGATGTGAAAGAGGTTTTTCCTCAGGTGTTGAAGGCCAACGAGCCTTTAATCAAGGCACGGCAAGCAGCTTTGAATATGCAGGCAAAAGAGGACGATATCAAAACCCATCTGAATCATGCCGTCACTCATCACCTGCTTGCGAATAACCTGCAACTTGCTGAACTGCTCAAGACATCATTTTCTGCTGAGATGCTTGCCAGTCGGGCTAAGCGGGTGAGCCTCGCTAATCGTATTGAGAGAATAAACCTGCTCCGTCATGCTGTTTCAAGGACACGTAAAGTTGAAGTGACAGAGTGGCGGGTGGTTCGTCTTCCGTACTCAGAATTTGTTGATTTGAGTGAAGTTGAATCGCATTTCTACCACACGGTTACCCAGCAAATCCGAAGCTACGCCCAACGGGCTGATATTAGCGAAGGGTTTCTCCTTGCCAGCCCCCAGCGGCAGGTATCAAGCTGTATGTATGCAGCAGCAAAGGCTTGGACGGAGAAGATGGACAACTGGTCTGAGCTTGTTTACGAAGATCTAGGCGTAGATACTGATAATTCCAAAGTATTTGCGCCACTCATTGCCCACCTTACGAAAAATGTTTTGCCTGATGTCGATTTAGAGGCACTTCGAAGGCACGACACCAAGTACGAACGGTTTCGTGCCGTTATTCAGAACTATCTGAACAAACATCCAGGGGAAAAGATTGTAGTATTTTCCTTCTTCCGAGGGACTCTTGCTTACCTGTACGATCGTTTAGCAGAGGACGGAACCAAGGCGCAGGTACTAGTTGGTGGCATAAGAGAAACCAAGCAACAGGTCATTGACCGCTTCCGCGACGACTCCACAATTAAGGTTCTTCTTTCTTCAGAGGTGGCAAGTGAGGGTGTTGACCTGCAATTCAGCAGTGTACTTGTAAACTACGACCTCCCTTGGAATCCTATGCGCGTAGAGCAGCGGATCGGACGTATCGATCGTATTGGGCAGGGCTCTCCCACCATCAGCATTTGGAATCTTGGTTACAAAGACACTATCGACGAACGTATTTATGTGCGGCTCTTCGAGCGATTGAAGATTTTTGAACGCGCCCTGGGCAGCATGGAAGCAATCTTGGGAGAGATAATAACCGAGTTGACTACGGACCTTCTGCGCAAGGATTTAACTCCTGACCAAGAAACTGCCCGAATTGACCAGACAGCGCTGGCGATTGAAAAAATTCGTCAGGATCAGGATGAGCTGGAGAGGCAGGCATCGAATCTTATTGCTCATGGTGGTTTTATCCTGGAGGCGGTAAAAGCAGCGCATGATTTCAAAAAGCGCATTACCGAACAGGATCTGGTCATTTATGTCAGCGATTACCTCTTCAAGTATTGTCATGGATTCCAGTTCCAACAAGTTGCTACTGACCAGTTACTGTTTGAAATTCAACTTCCGCGCACCACAGCTGCTGAATTTGACGAATTTATCCGTCGCAGACGACTGTTTGGCCAGACGCGACTTACTTCAGGGGAGACGATCCGATGTCATTTTGTCAATAAGATCGCTAAAGGCCGCCCAAAAGTTGAGCAGATTAGCCAGTTCCATCCCCTGATTCGTTTTATCAGCCAGGATTTGCAGGATCGTAACGAGGCTTTTTACCCACTTGTGGCGGTTTCTCTCCAGCGCCACTATGCCAGTGAAATGCCAGTCGGTCAGTATGCATTTGCGGTGAACCGCTGGAGTTTCGATGGCTTGAGAGTGGAAGAAGAATTGCGTTCGCGGGTCTGCAGGCTGGGTGGCAAGCAGATTATGGATTCTGATCAATCTTGGACTCTTGTCAACACGGTTCGGGTGGAAGGCAATGATTGGCTATCAGTTAACAATGAAGCTAACATGAATTCGCTTGAAGAAACTTTGGAGAATTGTTTGACCTGCCTAGAGAAGGATTATTTACAGGTGAAGCATGAACGGGAAATGGAAAACCAGGACCGGGTGAACTTTCAGGTGCTTTCGGCGACGCGACATCGAGATCGTCAACTGCGAACGACCCGTGAGGTCCTCGCCAAATACCGAGAGAGTGGTAGAACCAAGATGATTGCTCCTTTGGAAGGACGTATCAAAAAGCTGGAAGAGCGTTTTGCTGTCCAAGTTGAGCGTCTGCAAAGAAAAGCTCAGTTGAGCAGCTCACAAACTGAAGTCTGCTTGGGAGTGATTGCTGTTATTTAACTTGGCTGGGGGGATCGCATGTCTTGGCTTGATGCCATTCGTAGGCTGCTTGGGATTAGGGGTACAGAAAAAGTATCACCTAAACCTGCGTCATCAGCGTCAGCGGAGAAAGAGAGACTGGTCGAAGCGCCAGCAACTCGACCCCCTGTAAAACCGGCTCCTGCCCGCCGTTCAGCTGGGAATGGGAAACAATCATCACCCCTTACCGGGGATATGACGCAATTCCCCTCAATAAATTCCTCTTCACCGAAGCTGCTGCTGAATATCGGTCTAGATTTCGGTACAGCATTTGCCAAGGTAGTCATTGGTGAGACTCGTACCAGCTATGCAGTACCTTTTGACCTCCAAATGTCCGGGAACCCGTACCTACTTCCATGTGTAGTCTATATTGACGATTCCGGCAGGTGCTCACTGCAACCGCAGAGTGATGTGTGTGAAGCTGTCACCGATATGAAGATGAAATTATTGGACGGAACTGCAACACATCAGGACTTGGTAAGTATGGTTGCATTTATCGCGCTAATACTTCGACACACTCGCTTGTGGCTGTTAGAAAATAAAAGCGCTACCTATGAGGGACATTATCTCGACTGGTATATCAATGTCGGTGTTCCAACAGATTCTTACCATCATGAAGAACTGGTTGAAACCTATCACAAAGTCGTTATGGCTGCATGGGCTCTCAGTGTTGTCCCTGACCCGGTTCAAATTGATGTCGCCGACGAATTGTTGTCATATGGTGCGAAAGGGGGGAACGTACTTCCTGATCATTATGCAGGTCAGCGTCAAAGAATGATTCACCCGGAGGCTCTTGGTCTATTTCCGGAGTTTGTCGCGCAGGTTGTGGGATATGTTAGATCCCCTTTACGGAAATCTGATCTTCACATGATAGTCGATGTTGGAGCCGGCACTGTCGATATTTCAATATTCAATGTCCATGTATCTGATGGTGATGATCTCTTTCCCATATTTGCGAAGGCTGTCAAGCCGCTTGGAACTAATTACCTCATGAAACATCGGAATAACAAATTGCCAGCTGGTGCGAATATCATATGGTCATTGCAAGAGAGAACACCATCCCAGTCCGAGCTGTTACAGGTGTTGAAGATCCCTATGAAACAATTAAACGAGATTGACAACGATTTCACGAAACAGATCGGCACTACTGTCCGGGAGTTGCTAAAGTATACCAAGGAGAGCCGCTATCCAGGTTCTCGCCGATGGCAGGAAGGCGTTCCTACATTCCTGTGTGGTGGGGGTGGAAAGGTGGAGGTGTATTCAGAAATAATTGGCAGATTCGAGAACGGCAATCATGCGTATAAAATCCGAGTCGAAAGACTACCTAAACCTCAACGCCTAACAGCACCTCAGTTACCTGATAACAGCTATGACCGATTGTCGGTAGCTTATGGCCTTTCCTATAATGCATTCGATATCGGTCAAATAATTCAGGCAAGTGAGATTGAAGATGTTCGACCATCTCTCAGAAATCCTGATTCTTTCACGCAAAATTATGTCGGCAAGGAACAAGTCTAATACAGCATTAATAACCTGATAGTACATTGCTGACAGGGGTGACTCAGACCAATAAGCAACCAAAAGGAGACCTAAGCATGGCAATGACCGTTGAAATCAAAGGAAACAAGCTTTACATCGAAATCGACTTGGAGAAACCTACGCCTTCAACTTCCGGCAAGACCCTGGTGGTTGCAAGCACAAGGGGGAATGCCGTGACCACTGCAGAAGTAGACGGCAAGCCATTGACCATTGGGCTTAATGCCTATATAAAACCTTGATTGCGGCCAATATCATGAATCTCAAGGAGCAGAGGCATGACCAAAATTGATATCGTTGAGCGTGTTTATGAAAAAGTCGGTATCCAGAAATACGAAGCGGCAGAGATATTGGAATCAGTCTTGGAGATAATGAAGGAGACTCTGGAAAAGGGAGAAGGCATCAAGGTTTCAGGTTTCGGCAATTTTGTCGTCAAATCAAAGAATGATCGCAGAGGCAGGAACCCTCAAACCGGCGAGGCAATCACGATTACCAGCCGTCGTGTTCTTACCTTCAAACCGAGCAATCTCCTGAAGCAATCCATTAATAGGTAATCCTGATGAACAGATGGGAAGCACTTGGGGTTGGAAGCCATGGAGAAGAATGGATCGTTACCAGCTGAATTTGAATTTAATGATGACCACAGTTATTTCATGGTACGGCTGCCTGTGCATCCTGCGGCACTGGAAGTGGTTGAAACGTCAAAGATTGACGATGCGAGGTCAGAGTCGAGGTCAGAGTCAAGGTCAGAGTCAAGCATCTCACCCCACAAGTCACCCACAAGTCTTGAGCATTCTTAAAGCAGTGACTGGCGAGATGAAGATGTACTGGGGCTGCAGCGGTAAAGCCAATAACTGAACCGTACAGATAATGCAGGTCTTTACACGCTCATCAAGATATTTCCAGATACACTTGCCCTTGTTCCCGCTCAACGGTTACCGACTGCCGCTCAGGGTAACAACGATACGTCAGGTAACAATGATTCCTGGGGTTGCTGAGAATGGAGGGGGCAAACGACGCCAGGTTGGTCCCCTTGCATCGTGCAGAAGGCACCAAAAGTCCCGGATGACCCTCGTTATGGAGCCGCTCGCCTATCTGGTGCGTGAGGCTGTAATCGTTTGAGACCAAGTCGGCGAACTGCTTCTCTTTACCTCTCAAGTCAATCAGGACAGCCCGGCAATGAACCTGATAAACGGCACGTTCACGGATGATGGGGCCTTTCGATCCTTCCACCCGCAGTTCTTCCTGAATCATATGGTACGCCGTTTCATGGATTGTGGTTTCCAGTTCCAGTGAACCATACCAGACGCCAAACGCTCCATTCCCATACCGGCTGGACAAATAGGGGTCAGTCTCAAAGGGGTAACCGATCGCGGTGGTATAATGAAAACCCCGCTTGATTAGTCCGGTCGGGATTTCGGACTTGACCCGCATCTCTGCAGTAATGGCCACTTCGCTCGAATATTCATCATCGTCAGTCAAGTCAGAAAATAGATCTACTGACTCGCGCAATGATACTATGTTACGGAAAAGGTCATCGTTAAAATCGCAGGTTTTATCGAACATGCTTGGCATGATAGATCAGCGACCGCGGTAGAAGTCGAGGTAGCGGGCCACCTTGGCGATGCCGATGATCCCCTGTTCCTTCATGACAGCAAGTGGGGTAAGGTTGTCGAAAGCCGTATTCCGCCGGGAAACCCAGGAATAGCGGATATCATCATTCTGCGGGTAAAGAAGACGTAAAGCCTTGTGAATTGCCAGGAGCCAGCCGACACGGTCCAGAATGTCACGGGTGCCGGGCAGCGCCTCGCCCTTGCCGTATTTTGCCAGCATGGCTCGGCTCTTGGGGCTCAATCCGAGGAGGTCAAGCTGATCGGCGGTCGAAAGATCCCACAGGTGGAATAATTTGATGACCATCTTCGACAGGGCGCTTCGCGAATCGTCGGAAGAAAGGTCAATGTCGGCTGTTTTTGCATGAGCAAGTGCCATCGTGTAATCCCCCTTTCATGGTTTCATAATATACATAAATTGTTTACTTGACAACTACAAAGGTGGAAATGTTCTATCTAAAATTGGCTGGATGTTTATAGCTAACAGGGGTTTCTTCCTGGTAAATGCTAAACAACAACATAGTATGTCTAAAATTAATGGACATACTATGTTGTTAAATGCTAAATTATCTCCATCGTACAGGAGATGGTGATTATGACGAATGCACTATTGCTCAAGAGCATCCCCTACGAAGAGTTTGACTACCAGACTCTGCTGGACGCCGTTCATGGGTACGCCCAGCCACGGATGAAGATATCCGGTATGTTGGCCAAAGGGGATATAGTCCGCGTCAAGAAGGGACTCTATATCCTCGGTGAGACTCTGCGGCGACGGCCCTTCTGTCGGGAACTGCTTGCAAACCTCATGTACGGCCCATCTTATGTTTCCCTTGAATACGCCTTGCACTATCACGGCCTGACGCCGGAACGGGTTGAGACGATAACTTCGGTAACTTGTGGCCGCTCCCGGACTTTCGATTCGCCGGTCGGAACCTTTTCCTATCGGATGATCCCGATGGAAGCATTCCGTACCGGTATGGACCAGGTTGAATTGGATGATGGCCGTTCTTTTCTGATCGCCATTCCGGAAAAGGCCTTGGCTGACCGGATCGTTGCCAACCGGGGTGCAGGCATTTCAACGCAGAAGGAGTTGCACGCATATTTGCTGGAAGATCTCCGTATCGACCCTGCAAATCTCCGTGCGCTCGATCCGACTAGACTTACGGAAATCGCCCGGCACTATCGATCTCGCAGGGTGAAGCTGCTGGCCGACCTGATTGCCCGTCTGAGTAAAGGAGCACGATAATGCATGAGGCTGTGACCCGCATGCTTGCCAAGTACGAACCAAAGAGTATTGACGATTCGGTCAGGGCACTACGGGAGATCATTCAGGAGGTTGCGTTGCTCGGACTCTGGCGAGCCAAGTTTTTTGAGCACGCCGCTTTCTACGGCGGAACGGCCCTGCGCATTCTCTACGGGCTTGACCGGTTCTCTGAGGATCTGGATTTCTCGCTGCTGACGCCGTCTCCTGACTTTAATCTGGAACGCTACACAGCATCACTTGAAGAGGAATTGCAGGCATTCGGTTTCAACGTCCGGGTGGAAATGGTTGACAAGGCGGTGGAGTCTGCAGTGCAGTCTGCATTCCTCAAGGCGAACACCCGTAATGAGCTTCTGGTCATTGAGGCCGGTCAGGAGCTCATGGGACAGGTTGCATCCGGACAGGTACTGAAGGTTAAGATCGAGGTGGACACGGACCCACCCCCGGGTTTCAGCACCCAGACCCGCTATCTGCTGCAACCGATACCGTTTGCTGTCCGGAGCTATTCGCTCCCGGATCTCTTTGCCGGCAAGATGCATGCAATCCTCTTCCGCAAGTGGAAGAATCGGGTCAAGGGGCGTGATTGGTACGATTTAGTCTGGTATGCCGCCAACCATCCGCACCTGAACCTGGCTCACCTTGAGCAACGGATGCGACAGACCGGCCACTGGAGCGGTGAGATTACTCTTTCACCTACGGCGTTTCGCGATTTACTGTTCGACGGAATTGACCGGCTCGACGTGAAGCAGGCTCGTAAGGATGTTGCGCCGTTCGTCAAGGATCAACAAGTGCTCGCACTCTGGTCGCACGACTTTTTTCGCGATGTGGCGAGCCGGATTCAAGCTGAAGGATAACAATGAATGGAGGTTTCTGTAATGTTCAATGAAGATCTGCTGGCAGCCCTTCAGGAATTGCTGGAGGCATCCAGTGCCATGACCAGTGGCCAACTGCCTACTGCCAGTCAGCTAGAACGATACCAGCGCGCCCGCGAATGGGCGCAACGGCTCCTTGATCGCGAGGAGAAGGCGAAAAAGTCGCGCATGTCACCGTAATAATTGCACTGCGAATCCCAATGTTGCAGGCGGTCAAGCGGGATGGGATTCCAGATATTCCTTACCCATTTGCCGATTTACCTATGAGGTTTTAAATGAACCTGATTGATGACATGATATCGATTTTTGACGCTTCAGAAGAGCTATACTCAGAGCGAGACGTTGCCACTGGAATTCGCACGAAACTAATCGAGAGCAACATCCCTAAATCCGATACTGAACAGTTCTATGACCTGATGGCATTTGAGTTTGCTGAAAATTGCCAGGATAAAGACAATGGCTGGGGAACGTACTTCGGGCCGTTTATGACTTTGGATAATGGCGACGGAACCTTCTCTGAATCGCCTAGCATTCAGGAAATAACGCCCGAATGTATAATCCATTGGGCGCAGAGAGCACAACAGGTAAAGCATCCTGTTCTTAAGTCCAGATACGCACATTTGGTATGGGACTTTTCCAAGAGAATAATCGGGAACGCTGCTCCAATTGACTACGCAAGAATAACTATCGATAGTTCTATCGAGCTGACCTCAGTTGTTTACGAAAAGTATGACGCCATTCTGTTTAAGGTGGTGGTTCCAAAGAAGCTTGCCAGGGCCTTATCGATTGCCATTTCCGTAAAAGATGAACCTCGGATAAAGTTGGCTGTGGAAGCACTTATTTCCTATGAAAATAGGGTTGGACAAGACGAATATCCGGCGACATGGGGGTTTAGTTTCGACCATCTACTTGGGAACAAGAAAGCAGGCTTATCAGCAGAACAAAAAGAGAAAATCATTCAAGACCTGGAAGCCAGATTAGACCGGATATCCAACTCTGAAGCGGTGGGGAATGAAAAACGGTGGTGTATTGAACCTGCAGCAATCCGACTGGCTCAGTATTACCAACGAGAAAAGAGCCCAGACGATGCCAAAAGGGTAATCCTCAAACTAGGAGATGCTTTTTCCCAGTTGGCCGAAAACAGTGCCCCATTAATTGCATCATCTCACTATGAAGAATTGCGCTCGTTATATCAGCAATACGGCCTTTCAGACGAAGCGAAACAGCTCGAAGTCAAATTGGCGGAGCTTGGCCCAAAAGTCGTTTCAGAATTTAAACGAGTGCCTTTCAGATATGAAATTAAGCAAGAGGTCATAGAAGCCTATACAGCCGAAATTCTTGAGGGTGGGTTAGAAACCTCACTCGCCAGGATTGCAATTCAATTCATCCCTAACAAGCAACAAGCTGAAAACAGCTTGAAAGATATAGCGAATCAATGTCCGCTATCATATACCATTCGCAACCAAATGTATGACCATGACGGGCGATTGGTTGCAAATATAGATTCTATTGATAACGACTTAGATGGTCGCCTGATTGGCCACATATCACAAACGTTACAGTTTGAAATGCCTTTTCTCCACTTCGCTCTTACAGGGCTGATTGAAAAATATAGTCTCGCAAAAGACGATATCGTTAGTCTGGTATTAGAATCACCAATATTCACCGCAGACAAGCAAGGGATAATAGACGCGGGGGTGGATGCTTACCTGAATGATAACCACCTTGTTGCTGCTCACTTGCTCATCCCACAAATAGAAGCGGCCATCAGGAACCTGCTGAGAATGGCCAACGGTTCAATTTACCGGCCCAACAAAAATGGTGGTTTCGATTACAGGACATTAGGAGATTTGCTCCCTGACGGCCTATTTAAGAAGATAATCACAGATATATTTGGAGATGACGCCAATTTGTATTTCAGGATTCTCTTTAACGACAAAAGAGGCTGGAACATCCGCAATGACATTTGCCATGGGATTCTCGGGTCAGATGCAATTCAGAAACCGATAACTGACCGGATTATGCACGTACTTATCTTGTTGTCACGCATCAGGCCGGTTGAAGAGATAAACAAATAGTTGAATATCTGTAACTTGCGGAACGACACCTAATACTAAGAAGTGGCATGGATTTTCAACTAGTGCCACGGGCCATGAAACCAGCCTGTCAGGCTAATGGCGTTGGCGCGAAAGAGGATGCCGCCGGCCTCTTGCGGCCACAAATCAGTGGAAGAAAGGGTCAACAGTGCAATTTGAACCTGCCAAAGTTCCTATAGAGGACGTTATAAATTTTGAAAAAGTGATCAGGGAAGCTATTGATGGCGGAGTTTCCGACTCGGAGTTAGATGAGGTTGATGACCGGTTGATAGCAAATCTAAACTCCGGTGAACCCAATATACGTGCGATAGTCGCTTGCTGTGAGCGCTTACTGGATATTTACGCTGATTATAACAAAGACGAGTTAAGAGCATTTACGTTTTCTACATTGGTTGCAGCGCATATACGAAATGACGACATCGTATCAACGATCTCAGCTATGGAGATGGGTGTTAAATTTTCATTGGAGGTAGAAGCACCGAATGCCGGCTATTCAATAGTAAGTAACGCGCTCCCATATATAATGTGCTCTGATGTCGCAGTTGATACGAAGCTAACCACTTTAGCACTTTGCACAATATTTCTTGACGAGTATGAGTTTCACGACGAACTCATTAAAGCCTACACAAATGCCGCTTATATCTTTGCTGAAAACGGTGCGTATCCCGCGGCATATCGAGTATTGGAGGATGCTGAAGCTGTCGCTGAAAATATTCTAGGTGGATCTGCTATCATTGAAGTCTTATCTGTACGGGTTGGAATAGTCCTCCAAGAGGGAGCCCCAGAACCATGCCTCAAGGTTAGTCATGAAGTACTAAAGACTATTGAAGAAAAAGGTTTAACAGCTCCGATTAACTTGTTAGCTAACGTAGCAACAGCATATCAAAGATATGAAGCTCCTGAAAAAGCAATTGAACTATACGAGCAAATTATCGCTGAAGTAAAGGCGTCACAGCCGTCAAATATGACATTGCTTGCCGCCAATCTTTCAATTTGCAGAAGAAAGCTGGGAGATATCGAAGGCGCCATCCGGGACGAAGCGGTCGCTCGTGAATACTCAGATTTTGCTGCAGAAAACAAAGAGGCGTTGTTAGAACTAGAGTTAGTTACTGCAGTCAATCATGTGGCTAATGGCGAACATGAGATAGTTATTTCCAGCCTCGCGTCGTCAGCACAACTTTTGGACCAGCTTATGTCAAAATCGCTGAGATTGAATTACCGGCGAGGTTGGCGCCAGCGGTTTATCAATCGAATTGAGCCTATTATTTGTTCGTTGCCAACATCCGGAGTTGTCCACGATTTACTCGGCCCCCTTGCTGTGTGTAGAAGTAATGCAGTGTCTGATTGGATGCATTTTCTTGATTGGGTAAAAGTGATATCTAGCAATCCAGCGGTGCCCGGAGAAAAGAAAGCCGAACTTGAGAAGTATGTTTCAAGGCTTAAAGATGTTGGAACCCCCTTCGTTTACGAGTTTTACGAAAAATATGATGACCCGTTTCAAAGAATGGCAATTCCTTCCCCCTGGGAGCGCCTTAGCACCCTGGTTGAAGACTTGGTCGCGTCGTATGGGGTTGCGCGCCCATATGATGACGCTTTGATTGACAAGAAGATCATTCTTTTCAAGGAGCGATTGGCCGAAGGGAATGTGCTTGTTCTTTGGCTCAGGTCATCCTTGCTTTTTATAAGAGGAGAGAGTTACTACAGGTATGAGCTAGGGAGAGCTGACGAGAAATCATTCTTTGAAAAACTAATATCATACAGATTTAACTCAGTCACAATGAGAGAAATGGCAGAAGCCATTGCTGAAATTTCAAACCGATTGACGGACGCTTTGGAATCGGCAGATAACGTACTGAAGTTCCCGGCTAATTGCCAATTCATCTATATGCCTGATGCGTTTGACCGACTTTCTCTGGTTCCGTCTTTCGTGAAACGTGGCTCAACGGACTGGGGGTTGCGAGTAGCACCAGTCTTATACAAGAGAAGCAGCGCTGAGGTGTTAATTGAACGCATGGTAGGCATTCCTGACGATCCTGAAGAATTATTACTTGCCGAAGCGGAATTGAAACACATCTCCAAAATCATTAGCCAAGCGGTCTGCACCCTCGTTGACAAGACTGATGAGGAGTCATTTCTTAAGGCTATGAAGACCGCAGACGCTTTGGTAATAACGACCCACGGCTTTCCACTGGCTAATTTCAAAGATCCTTATTTTGCTAGTCTCGGGGGGCCTAACATTAGTCACGTCATTAATACTGCAACAATACAAAGAGAGTTCATCAATCTGCCATACAGCCTTGTCTTGATAAATTCCTGCCATGGAACCTCCAGTCTCCCAAAAGGACCGTCGTATGATATGGTAAGTTTTCCGATTCTTATGTTGATGAACAAAAAAAGCAGCGTAATTGCCTCAAGCTGGAAAACCCTAGATAAAATATCATATCTTTTCTCTCATGTTCTTTTTGAAATGCTAAAGAAAAATCCAGGCATCGACTCTGCCTATATGGAAGCCTTATTAAAGTTAGCCACAATGGATGGTGACCAAGCATTTGATATTCTAACTGGGATCGAAGACGAAAAAATTCGAGAAATAATTATCACAGGATCAAGTAAAGAGAACCTGAATCAAATGCTCCATCACCCTTACTGTTATGGAACCTTTCAATTGTACACTCTTTTTTAGCAGGCCGTTGAAAACTACCCCGCTTGAGCTGCTTTACTTCCGACTAGCAAACTTGTTCGTTGCTTCGATTTCGCCGTTTCCGGGCGTTTTTGTCGCATCCGGGTGCACTTTCTTTTATGAGGCTGCTACGCCAAGATTTCGCAGTTTTCCAGGTGGTAGGTTGATGCGGTTAGAGTGAAGTACTAGCCGACTTTCTCTATCCCCCTATGCCGGGTTTTCCTGAGATTGCCGGCTCCCTTGATCCAGCCAAATGTCTACTCGATTCGCTTGCGTACTTTCAAATTCCTCGCTGTAAGCTGAATCGGTGCGCATAACGCACAAATAGAAAAAGGCGGCCACATTTGGGCCGCCTCTATCCAGGTCAGACGATATATCATCCGACCTGAAGACTGTAGCAGGGTCTCATCCACGTGAAAATGGATATTACTTCGATCTGACCGCCTGAAAGATCGTTCCTCAGTAAGGCCTTCTCGAATTCCTCCCACGAAAGCGTATACTCCCTGCCGTTTATCCTTGCTTTTACTGTCATGACTCTCCCCTTTGTATTTTTGATAGGAGCCCAAGAGGGCTCCCCGCAACCACCGTAGATACGGAGGCTCCGAGGAACCCTCTTGAGTGTGGGGAGAGAAAAATGGGAGGGCGCATGAAACGCCGCTCCCATTATCTAAAGAGGATGAGTCTCCATCCTATTACCTGCTACTCTGACTCTGTCCGCGGCGGACCCGGCTGTACTTGCTCCGTGGGTACTTCCTTCTTCCGCTCCTCTTCGCGTTGCTGCACCTTATCACGCAGCTCATCTTGAGGATCGGTCATGGCCCTGCCGGCACTGGCCGTCATATGAACGACCGTGGCGACCGGGTTCACCCAGGAAGCTCCCTGGGTCGCAAGTTCTACGCTGGCCCACTGGCTGTGACTGCAACCGCCCAGAAACATCGCCGCAACTATCATCAGAATCGAATGTACCTTTGTCATTATCGTGCTCCTCCATGATGTATTATGATTTCCTCGATGCCCGGAAGAAACTCCTGACTGAACAGCTCTCCCAGATTTCCTCGCTTGGCCAGCAGCCTGGCGACAGCGGGAATCGATCTTGCCATGTACGCGACCCCGTTCTCCAACCGCTCAAGACGGTGGAGGTTCTGCATCGTGGCGTTCATTTCGATGCCGGACTGTTTCAGAAAGTCGAAGCCGGACATGGTGACGAGATTTTCCGTTTTGCCGCCGTTCTTATAGAAAGAATCGGGGTCCTGGCCATCCGGGAAGATGAATACTGTTGCCTTCATCTCTTCCTTTACCGCCAAAAGGATTGCCTTTTGATGAGCTTTTCTGCCGGCGTCGTCTCCATCGAACATCAGGTTCAGACGCCGGACATAGTGCTTCAGTATCGCAGCATGCTCCCTGGTGAACGCCGTCCCGCAAGTGGCGACGACGTTGTTGATCCCGGCAGCCCACATCTGCATAAGATCTATGTAGCCTTCGACCACATAGACCTCGCCTTTCAATTTCATCGCTTCAATGGCGCCGTCCAGTCCGAAGAGGGTCGCCGACTTCCTGAAAAGCGGCGTCTCCGGGCTGTTGATGTATTTGTATCGTGATTTGGTTGCACTGATAGTTCTGCCGGCAAAGGCGATGATGTACCCCGTTTTATCCCTGATGGGGAACATCACGCGCCCCCGGAATATATCCCGGTAACCACCTGCGTCTTCTTTCTTTATCAGACCGGCCTTTTCCGCGACATCAAGCGGAAACCTTTCCTTGTCGAGATACTCCACAAGTGTTTTCCCGCCGAGCGGTGCGAAGCCGATCCCGAACTGCCTGACCATTGCATCGGTCATCCGGGAGCCGACGTATGCTATTGCGCCGTTCTGATTTTGCAGCAAGCTGTTGTGGTAGAACTGCTGAGCCCTTCGCAGGACATTCAGCATGTTTCTCCGTTCGCTCTCCTCTTTGTAACCGTCATTGGGGATGCTGATTCCTCCCTTCCTGGCGAGTATTTCGAGAGCGGCTGGGAACGAGATGCCGTCAATTTTCATCAGAAACTTGGCGACATCGCCACCTTCAGAGCAGGCGCCGAAACAGCGCCAGGTTTGTCTGCCCGGGTCCACGGTAAAAGACGGCGTCTTTTCCTTGTGAAAAGGGCAGCATGCCGTGTAGGACCGTGACGATTTCCTGAGAGGGACATATTCTCCAATAATGGCGACTATATTGTCCGCTCCATAGGAAAGGATCTCCTTCTTGATCCGGTCAGGTATCATTTTCATGGGAAAACAACCTCCATGGCGTTCGCCGTGGCAAACTCCTCTTCTTCGATCATGCTGTTCAAATCCGCACCTGTTTCCAGATGCTTCAATATCAGCCTTATCGCAGAAGCCACTTCGTTGAGGCAGGTTCTTGGCCCCTGATGGCAGGCAATGCCGGAAAGGGCCTTGACTGCATCATCTGCCTCCAGTCCGGATCGAAGTCCATAGGAGACCAATCGGGCGATGCCGTCGGCCATTGCCGAGCCGCAACCGCCTGCCTTGCCGAAGCGGATGAAGACCTCGAAGGGTTTCCCTTCCTGGGTGGTGACGGTCACGAATATCTTGCCGCAGTGTGACCGGCGTTGAATGGTGTAACCCGGCGCGGCGGCCGGGCGTGGTGTTTTCGGGCTCATATCTATTCTCCTTTGTATAAGGGTCAGAACTCCCTCGGGGGATTGTTCCGCCCCCTGTCGGGTTGGCATTGTCAGTTAACCTTTTGCCTCGGCAACCACATCAGCCAGGCGTCTTACCGCTTCGCCTAAATCGCCGTGATCCCAGGTTTCGATCAACTGTTCGGCTGCTGCCAGCAGTTTCGGTGAGGTCGCGTAAAGCCGTGCGTCTGCTTCTACGGTCTCGTTGATAGGCTGGTTATTCGCCCCGCACGCGTAAACAGAGGCATGAGGCATGAAGCCGACACGGGCAATGGCAATGAAGCCTGCGCCGTCCACTCTTCTTATTTCCAATGGTCCTTTGGTGTGCATAGTTTTTCTCCCGTTGGTCAGGGGACTCTCCCCTTGATGGTTGATTTGAAGTCAGGCTCGCAGCCGCTCATCCCGACAGCACTCGCCGATGAAATGGGCGAGGTCGTCGCTCTGGTAGAAGATGCGGGCGCTGCTTTGGATGATCAGGTTGCCGCAGCCGACGCATTTGACTGCTCTCTCGATTGGGCTGTCCGTTTCCGTCAGTTCCCGGATATAGTTCTCTTCACACTCCGGGCAATGATAGATTTCCCTGTCGATGCCGAACAGTGTGTCGGTGCGGGTCAGTTCCAGATTGCCGTCACATGCCCGGCAAATTGGCCCGTCCTGCTCTTTGATCGAGTTTGAGCCGATTACCCGATGGATCTTCCAGGCAATGCGGGCGAGCTTTCCGGAAGGTGTGGAATCACCTGAGCAGCGGCGCAGGGTCTCAATGTCGAGAGTATTCCCGGCGTCGTCAGTCGTGAGCGCCTGGAATACCTCCCTGAGCAGAGGAAGGTACGAATCATCCGTTTCCGGGCCGATATCCCCGGTTTCGGCCTCATGTTTCCTTTGTTCCAGCCAGGATGACGTACCGCAAAACTGCACGTCATCGACGGTAATGAAAACCGCACTGCCGCCGTAACCGTCAGGCCGCATCCTGGAACACGAATAGGAGCTTTCCTTGAGAATCCAGGGAAGTTCGCCGTTGGAACGGCGGATAATTTCCTGGAATCTGTCGTAAAGATCATCCTCACTGAGTTCGATGTCATTCTTGGGATCTTCGCCAGGGAGAGCACCGGCTGTACACCAGTCTTCCGCATAGAGGTAGATTTTGTCTTCTCCATCGGGGTCGATGCTGATGCTGAAGGCCTCGAAAAAGCGCCGGTCCTCGTCGGTTACCAAGTGGGTAGGTATGGATGGTTGGAAAATTGATTGACTAAGGTAGTCTGTCATGTGGTCTGTCTCCTTTTATTCTCAGGGGAGACGGACCCCCTTGTCGGGGAGTTGGTCTCCCCGTTGGGATTGAATCTGTTTAGAGGTGGGTGTCCAGGCCGGTGATGCTGGTGAAAATATCTTCCAGATCATCGGCATAAACGTAATCAAGTTTTTGGATGGTGTCGAATTTCAGTTCAGGTCCGGGAAAGACTTTCAGGGCCTCAAAGATGTAGGTATCGGTCCAGTCCAGGGTAATCCTGATCTTGTTGATACCCTCCTTGGCAAACCCTGCCGGCAGGCTGAACGAGATGAAGTTGTCGCCGCCGATGAAATCCATGGCGCCGGTCATGGCAATGAAACGCCTGCCACCCAGTTGGGCAAGTATGGTATTTGCGACTTGCAGGTCGGCCATCAGATCGCCTCCTGTACATCGCTTACCACTTCCCTCTGGTCAAAATCACCGGCTTCATCAAGGGCAGTCAGTGGTACCGTGTCGGTGGACCACCGGACATCGGTGTGTTTGTAGAGACCGGACCAGTAGAAGCCAGTATCGGTGACGTTGAGAGTGTTGCATTCCATCCGGCCCTCGAACTCCTTCAGGGCAACCTTCCCGTTTTCCGGGTCGGCATCGTAATCAGCAACCATGAATTCGGCTTCGTAGTTGAATTCGGAGATTCGATACGCCTTCATCTGACGGACAACTATTGAGAGCTTTTTGATCCGTTCGATGCTCGCCGCGGTCAGCACAATTACAGCGTAGTCGGCGGCAGGAAAGAAATCGTTGCTGTTGGATATGGAAATAATCAGTTTTGGACACGGCATGTGGGGCTCCTTTTGTTTTTTGTAGACCGAGGAGACGCACCAATCCCTTTCCGGGGATTGTGCGAACCGGTCGGGGTATCGTGTTTGTTCAGAACAATGCCATTTGTGTCGGCTGGGCAGCTGCAGGTTTGCTCCGATCAGGGGAAAATTCAATCCTTTGCCCCGATAGAACAAACAGTTCGCCTTTGCACTTCACCTTGACTCCTTCATAGAGCCGTTGCCGGTCTTCATCCGTTACTATCTGTTTCTCGTGATAGCAGCAGACGTTACCTGACCAATGTTTCAAAGGTACGGCTTCAGTGGCGTTGGCAACCTGCAACCCGTCAGACCAGAATAAACCGGTTATGACGAAGTTCTTCCCGCTATACGTAAACAACCCTCTGACCTTGCCATCGGGGATTACGTCTGCGGAATACAGCCCAGCCAGCTTTCGTTCAAATTGTGATAATGGCAGGGTAATTGTCATAACAAACCCTGTTCGACGAAACTGAGATAACTGTCGCCGATGATGATGTGATCGAGTATTTTGATCCCAAGAAGATCGCCCGCCTCTTTAAGGCGCCGGGTAATCTCCATGTCCTCACGGGACGGTGTAGGATCTCCGGTGGGATGGTTATGGATGAGCAGGATTGCTGCGGCACTTGAGAGACAGGCCGTCTTGAAGACCTCTCGCGGGTGAACGATGGACTGGTTTAAAGAGCCCACCGAGATCCTGTCGAGACACGAAATCCTGTTTTTACCGTCCAGGTGCAACGCGATGAAGTGCTCCTTTGCTTCCAACTGGAGGTCACGGAACATTTCAAAGACCTGGCTTGGCGCTGTGTACCGTTTTGAAACCCATGCAGGGGCATCTTCTCGCACCACCTCTTTGCGGTACTTGGCTTCGATGGAGAGGATTGTTATTTTCTTTTTCTCCGGAGGGATTTCTTCTCCGAAGAGATTTCTGAGATAGGGGGACATGCGCGTACTCCTTTTGCGGAGGGCAGATCTCCCCATGGGGGACTTAAGCCCCCCGGAGGGTAATGGTTGGTTTATAAATGTAGTGGTGCTGTTCTCTTCAGACTACCCTGACCGACTGGAAAGGTGATCCCATGACAGCTGGGCCCCCAGATGATCTCCTTGAGGGGATCTCCAGATGACACGGTATCCAGCCGGTTGATTTGCCTACAACGAAGCGGCGCTTCTCGCCGTAGCAATCCACCACCTCGACCTGCTTGCCTTCCAGGCCAATGAGTTGAGGGGTGAGTTCAGCCTTGGAGCGGTAACCGTTCTGTTGATGTTTCCGGAAGACCAGATCCGACAGCATCCGGTACTTTTCGTAGGCCTTCATGGTGCCGCGTTCTGCCGGCAGGGGTGTCAGATCCCAGCGGTCCAGTTCTGCAGCGAGCAGGTTGCCCAGCTGCATCACACGGTCGAAGCCGAGCGTGGTGCATCCTTCTTTAAAATGGATGACGTACAAACCGTTGCCGGGACCGAAGTAGTCGGGATTTATGGTGATTTTGTTCTGCTTCACGGTAACCTCCTGAAGACACTCCCCCCTACGGGAGTGTCGGTTAGAACACCCGGTAGGGCGGGGCCTCTCTATGGAGGTCAGGCTATCTTGCGTTTCGTGATGAGGGCCTCCTTGAGAAGGCCGATCAGCGCGGCAGGCAGCTCATCGATCTGTTTGATGACGGAGGATTCTCTCAGCCAGTTCAAAATGGAGGAGTCGAGGATGCCGATTCCGTACACCTCGATCCCGCATGACCTGAGACGTTCCACCGCTTTTCTCGTTTTTCCGATATCGTCCGGGCTCCCATCGGTCATTGGAATGACGATCTTCCGGCGTTCCGGACGATGGGTGAGGATCATTCCTGCCCATAACAGGGCTTCTGCCATAGGAGTGCCCCCACTGGAGCCTATATTGAAGTATCCGGCTCTCGGTTTCGCACCGAATGGTTTCAACTCCGCCAGGTCTCTGCCCCAGGGGAAGGCCCCAACGGTGCAGGTCACTCCCGGGAGGAGTTCCAGCGCCTCTCCGGTAATGAATGTGGCCTGTAGAGCCACGGACATTTTCTCGGGGTTCATTGATCCGGAACGGTCGGTGAGCAGTACGATTGCCGTATTGTCATCCTGTTTGTCTCTCCGTGCCGCAAATATCCGGGTATCCGGTGTCCGGCAAGCCACGCGATAAACCGACCGGCTGTCGATTCGGTGGCCTGCTCTCTTTGCATTGCTCTGTTGCAGTCGGACAGCCTGGAGGAGTCCGGCAAGCTGGCTTCTCATTCTGCTTGTCTTGCGACGCGCATCGTCGAAGCCCATTTCACCCTCGATCCTTTTCTGATCTCCGGTACCGCTGCCGGCCCCGACGCTTGGATAATGCGTGTCGGGGATTTCTTCCAGGTTGCCTGAGCTCTCTCCCTTGTTATGTTCTTTGCCGAGCATCTGGGCGACAATCTTCCCGAGGTCGACCTTCTGACTTGCCTTGCCGACATCGGCTGTCCTGAGCCCGGCCAGATTGTCCGACTGTTTTCCGGCAGATGTCCGTGGACTGTCCGCGGACGAACCCTTGGATTCGCTTCCGCCGGGAGATTGATTGTCGCTGTTTCCTGAGTCGGCACTCTGATTGTTTTTGCCGCTTTCCTGACGTTTATCCTTCTGTCGAGGCGGTGGCGGGTTTGTGATGAGTGCTTCGATTTCGTTCCCGAGATTTACGCAATCGTTCAGTGTGTTGCACGAGCCGATTCTGGCGACACATGCTGCGAATCGATCACAGAAGGGATCGCCGAACGAAAGCCTGCTCCATGTCTCCATTTCGGAGGCTATCTCTCCGAGCGATTGTCCAAGGACATCCGCCCGGCCACGGCAAATAAGCCAACTGGTCAGAAGCGACATGGGCTCACTTTTCGTGCCCCTGAAACTGCCGTTCTCGTGCTTGAGGATGGCAATCAGGTCACGCAGGTTGATCGCGCAACCCGGATAATCCGCGCACTGTTTCTTTTCGATATAGACTTCCTCGATGAGTTCTCCCCAGGTTCCCATGTCTCTCTCAAAATCAGAGTGACGAACGTGGGCAGTCTCATGATCGACGTAACCGCGAGCAAGGAGTGCCGCCTTGTGGTCGTCGGGAGGGAGGGTAGGGATGATGATTTCGCTGCCGTTGGTGTAGGCTTGGTCACCCTCTATTCTGAGGGTAACGCCCATTTTTGCGCCGAGGGCCTGCAATGCGATCCGCAGCCCCCCGATGACGGTGGATATTTTCGGTGTCATGATTTCTCCTTACATTAGAACCATTCCGATGGCGCCTCTTCGAATTGAGGCACATAGATAAGGTCCGGTATGATCTCGACCTCGTTCTCCTCTTCAGTGGCTTCCAGTTCATTTATCGCTTCCTCTGCCGATTCAACTTCCGGTTCTTCCTCGACAAGGAGATTTTCAGCGATGTCCCTGGCCTCCGGAATGTTGCCGAGGAGATGGATCACCCCGCACAAGGCGGCGAAGTCTCCTCCCTTGATCGGCCCGGTTTTCGGAAGGCTGATGAGGGTTGACCTGATTCCGGTGACCAGCTCGTTCAGGCCGGGCTCGAGAAAGACCAGACCTTCGATCTTTTCCAGCATTGCCCTGATCGGCCGCACCGTTTTCTGGCCAGCTTCCAGTTTGCCCTTGAAAGAGCTGTCCCATGTCAAGCGGGCCTGCTGCCTGACTTCATGACGGAGTTGATCGGCCAGGCCGTTTATCTCCGTCTCAAGACCCGTTTCATGCCCTTCGACCGGGTTGATGTTGAATGTCTGTACACAAAAGGCCAGCTGCCTTCTGACGTATTCAAGGCTTTCCACCGATCGGGCGATGACTTCCTCCCAGCCGGGGTTCTGCGCTTTCCAGTCCTGAACAGCCTGGTCGTACTCCGCCAGGAATTCGATCTTGGCCGCATTGTATTCGTCCTTGATGACGTCGAGTTCCGCCATGAGACCATCGAGCTTCTCCACGGGAACTGCATACCCGCCGAGAAACCTGGTTCCCACGGCAAGAACGATCCGTTCAGCCCGCCTCTTGAAGGTCGCAAATGGCGCAAGCGCCGCCGGGTCCATGACCCGTTTGCTTCCCAGAGAAGCGAGCTTCTGGGGTGGGAGTTCACTGCCGTCCGCAAGTTTCAGATCCTCTTCGCGGAGTTGTTTCCGCCCCGTCCAGAGGGATACCGATAATACGAGAATTACTATGTTGTCCAATATGTTCATGACGTCTCCTTTAAGTATTGGTGTAAGGAGAGACGCGCCACCCCATCCGGGATGTGTCTCCCCTGATTGGGTGGATTTAGAACCATTGATCGCTGTTCTGGTCGGACAGCCACTCGCTCATGACCTTGCTGCTCAATGGGGGAGTGCTGCTTGCCGGCCTGTTACGTGATGGGGGATTGGGCGGAGTTACCGGTTGAGTTTGACGCAGGTGTGACCAGGATGAGCCGGGAAACCATTCCCCGACCAGACGGTAGCCTTTTCCCTTTTTTTCCTCGATCTTCTTGTCGAGGTCTATCCGGGACGGACGATCGCTGATGGTCTTGGATTGATTCACCTGGCCGGTCTTTCCCCACTGACTTATCACTTCCCTGTCGGTGAGGAACCCAAGCCAGTCCTTGCCGCCGCTGGAAGAGGGAGCCCTCAACCAGATGCCGTATTGAGTATTGCCGGGAACGAACATGATCCACCCCCTTTATGCGATGATCCGCTGCACCAGCTCGTGTAGAGCCTGGCGGGACTGCACTTCGGCCCGGAAGCCAAGTGCGCGGTCAAGGGCATAGACGATGGGATTTATTCCCGGTTTTGCTTTGTAAAAGGTGGCCAGCTGCGCCCACCTTATTAGAGTGCGGGTACAGAAGGTAACCTCGATCTCGCCGCTTACGAAGAGATCGCGGACTTTGTTGGCCACTTCGATCATTTTCTGCCGGATAGGTGAAGGGACTTCCGGGACCGCTTTTTCAAGGGCCTGGTTTTCCTCCACCGGATCGGCGTAGCCGACCTCCAGCATCATGAACCTTCCCATGGAGGCGAGGTTCTGGCGTTTGGTTGCCTGGTAGAGGCCGGTGGCATCGCCGTTTCCGGCAGTGTTTCCGGCAAAGATTATTCTCGCGCCGAAACGCAAGGGGTCGATTGTTTCGCCGGTTTCCGGAATCATGATGGCCCGGCCTTCATTGACGGCGTTCAGCCCGACAAAGGTGCCGGGGTCGAGGGTGTCGGCTTCGTCAAGGAGTATCCATGCCGATGCCGGGTCCTTGAGTCCCTGGATAAAGGGACCGTCCACCCATTCCATGTTGCCGTTTCTGACGACGAAGCGTCCGAACAGTTCCGGCATCTCCATCCGCTCGTGACAGGAAACCACGTAGAGAGGGATGTTGAGCCGGGAGGCAATCTGGGTGACGATGGACGATTTCCCAGAGCCGGTGGGCCCGACGACATAGAGAGGGTCGGTTCCCGCTGCCCCTTTCATCCAGGCCAGGATGTCCGAGAGGATTTCTCTCCGGAACACGTAGTCGGGATTGAATCGGGGGATCATCGCGTGTTTCGCGTTATCGCGGACGTCGACGGTGATCGTGGCGGGGGCCTGAATGCCGAATACTTCAGTGATTGGTTTTTTCATGATGGTCTGTCTCCTTATCGGAGGCAGACCACTCCCCTGGGGGAATAGTCCGCCCCCATGGGGTTGAAGTGTTTGTGAGTGTGAGAGTTCTATGCAGCCTCTTTCCAGGCGGAGATGATTTTCGGACATCCGGATGCCATCCTTGCAATCACCGTGACCCCCTTGTAGCGAAACCGCAGGGGCTTTTCCGTGAGGAGAGGGGTGGCAAATTTGACGCCTTCCAGCGCCTCAAGCGGTACTGAGCGCTCAAGGATTCGATTGGCGCCGTGCAGCGACAGGGTGAGAACTGACATGCTTGCCACCTCCTTTCTCGGCAACCAGATTCGATGCATTGGGCTCCGGAGCCATGGCTGCTGCAAGGAAGCAGAAACAGACCGCAATCACCATGAAGATTGCTGTCAGGATGGTTCGAGCGAGTTCCTTGAGGTCCTCTTTGTCCATCTTCGACGTGGAGTGATGTTTTAAATCTCTGGGCAGGACGCCCGTTCGTTTTTTCATGACTTTTCCTTTCCGGGAGCGGTCGCACGCCTCCCAGGAAAGGAGTTCCACTGTCGGGTGCGTGTGATCCGCCCCCTGTTGGGGTTTGTATCTCAGGCGGCTTTCGCAAGCGGCGCCGGTGGTAGTTTCTTGATTTCCAGTTTCGTGTAGCCTGCCTTTCCCTTCTTGCAGGCCTGGTACACGAGCGGATACTCTTTCTTGACCTTCTTCGAGTCGACATAATCGGAAGCGGCAATCATTGTTGTCGCCACCGCTATGCCGTCTACAGTAACCCCATGGAATGATCCCCCGAAGAACTCAATCAGCTCGTTCTTCATCGGGTCCATCCGCTTTTCGAGGTCTTTTTTCTTTCGATCAAGTTTTTCGTACTCGGTGATTCGGCACTCGACCTCAATCGGGATCTCTTGGTCGTTGTGGGATGGGCAACCTCCGCGATAGGGGCAGTAACCGCATAGAATTCCCGGCATACTTTCCGCTGGTATTCTCCCGGCCTTTGCCTCGATCAGTTCCAGCCCCTTTTCGACGTAAAATCCGAAGAGGGTCATGTCCGGGGTGAAGGAGTTGAACTCCTGCTCCTCCCCCGCACTGAGATCAGCGGCCAAAATGCTCCCCCTGATCTCGATCCCCGGAAAACTGACCGCCAGGAGCCCCAGCTGGATATGGAGCTGTCCAATCCAGTTGCCATAAGGCTCCGATGGTATGCCGGCAGTCGTTTTGCATTCGATAATGTGGAGTGACCCGTCCTTGTGCTTGATCGCGAAGTCGAGATGCGCCCCGATCGGATGATCCGGGTGCTCGACTACGAGTTGGCGTGTGAAACAGGGTCCCGAGGCATCAGGGAATTCTTCCGGCGATACTTCCCGGAATCCCATCACCTTGAAACGTTCTGCCTGATCGATCTCAAAAATGTGCCCCCTTCTTTTTTGGCGCAGCTCCCTGGCTGTCGGTTTCGCAGGCGATTTCATCTTCAGTATCACCTTGCGATAGCAGCCGCAGATCTCGGAAGCCGTGGCCATCTCATTCCGGGGCCGGGAAAAGTCGTCGAGGCTCTTCGTGTTACTCTTTTCGATCAACAGAAGCGCCTGGGTATTGAACGTGATGAGTTTGCTCATATATCGGTCTCCTTTCGTAAGTTGCCCAGGGAGACGGAATGCCCCCGCGAGGGAATTCGTCTCCCTGACGGGGTAGATGGCGTGAGGGTCTACATGCAGGCGTAGGCGATGACCGCCGAAGCCAGCAGTGTTGTCCCGATCATGAGTCCGGCAATGATGTTCTTGCAGGATATCTCGACCGGTGACTTCTCCGCTTTCATGTAGATGGTTCTGCCGTTGGCGCATCTGATGGGTACGGTATTGGCTCTCATTTCGTGTCTCCTTTCGGGTTGCCCTTAAAGAGGAGACACGTATCCCCTGGCAGGGAGACGAAATCTCCCCGTAGGGTAGTTGGTGGTTGATGATCAGGCCCGCTTGTGTCTGGCGCGCTTTCCGGTCGTGAGATATGTGCCGAATAGCGTGACTTCAAGCATTCCATCGGCCAGGTACTCATGGTACTTGTCCGGTGGGAACTCTTTCACGACCTCCCAGCCATCCTCTAAGATGATGACCGGAATGCCTTGCTGAGCGGGTGGTGGTAATTGTTCCGGCTGCGGGAAAGGTATGACCTTGGCCGTTGCCGGTGCTGCTGTGGGAATCCTGTTTTCGTTCCTCACTTTGGCGTTGTCGGAGCGGGTCATCTTCTTGAGCAGGGCGCTTGGGTCCTGGTAATCGATATTTCCTTCCTTGAGCGCCTTGGTGATGAGTGCGGAAAACGACTGGTTGCCGCTGGTGCATTCCGCGGGGTCGATGTCCGGTGTTTCCCCCTCCGCCAGCTTGGCGATCATTCTCTTCTCCAGGGTGTAAGCTAACTGAGCTTCCTGGATCGGTGAAGAGGTGAGGTACCAGTAACGGCAGGGACGGACTTCCCCGTAGATCATGCGGTGAATGTCGGCGGTGTTGACGCGCCGGATTCTTCCTTCACCCTGTTCGGCCATTCTGGTGTTGTCGGTGTAGTCGAACCAGAGCAGGTTGTTGAATTGGGAGAGATTGAGTCCGGTTGCTACCCGGTGGTATGAGGCGATGACAACCTGGGCAATGGTCTTTTCAAACCACGCGACCAGACGGTCGGGTGCTACCGAGTCGGGGAGTACGTCGATGGACATGTTGGGCACACTGTCGGCAATGATCCGCCTGAGTGGGCCGCGCATGTCGATCTTCTGGGTGTTGCCCGTATAGACCAGCAAGCGCTCTCCCCAGTTTTCAATCTGCCGGACGATGTTGACCAACTCACTTTCTTTTTCGAGCAGTTCATCCACCGGTCGTCTCCACAATGTTCCGAGGAGATTGCCACGCAGGCATATTTCATCGTCTGCGTGCCTGAAGGTGTCGGACACCCGCAGGAAAGCCGCCGTTCTGACGCTTGCGGCAGGCATCTTGTCCTCGATCGGCAGTTCAGCGTCATCTATGATTTTGTTGATGGTCTTCATGCACTCTTCCACTTCAACATGGGGAGCGCATTTGATAACTTCCCGTTCGACCGGAGGGAGATCGTCAAAATCCTCCGAGTCGACATTCACGAAGTTTGGCAGGGTGTAGACCAGGGCCGCCGGTGAGATCCCCGCCGTGTCGTAGGTTTGCACCTTTTCCGAATCACGGTGGCGGTTTCTCTCGTCGGATTTCCTGACCTCCTTGAAGGCGCCGTACTTCGCCTGGAAGTCGGTGGCTGATTTCATGTCCCATCCCGCTTCCCGCATCTGCACCGGATTGATTCCCCAGAGTAGATTGTAGAGACTCTTTGCCATGCCGTTCGTGACGGTCGCGGTAAGACAGAGCACCCGCTTGGCTGAAGCAGCCAGACGGATGAACGCGGTTCCCTGATTGGACATCAGGTTGGCCGCATTGTGCGCCTCATCGAATATGGCAAGGTCGAAGGGTATTCTCTTCAGGTAGCGAATGTATGGGAGCTGCTTGTTGTGGGATTTAACCTCGATTGACGTGCCGTTCCGTTCGATATCGGCGATCCATTGCCGGTAACGCAGGGGTGGCCGCTTGTTCTCCGGGATATAGGTGTAGAGGACATCGCCACAGACGGGGCAGTGTTCCTTGCTCCCCCTGGTGATTCTCTTGACCTCACCTAGACAGTTGAGGCAGCAGGTAGTGTACTTTGCTCCTTCCTTAGTCCGCACCAGCCTGGTTTTCGTGACGGGCACGAAGTCCGGGTGCATGCGGAGCCGGGTGTACGCGATCAGGTAGAGTCCTTTCGGCCGGGTACGGCTAAGTTCCCGCAGCCGTTCCCATGAGTCGATGACGTGGACTTGAAAGCCCTCGTGCTCGTACTCATTTACCATCTGGGGGACGAGTTGCGGTTCCGTCACCATGATCGACCTTTTGGCGCCGGCGATATACTTCACCGCCTTGGCACCGGGTAGGTCAGAAGCATTACTGCCTCCTTCCCCCCTAAGAACCGTACAAGAAGGTTTCCCTTCATACGGCTCAAGCCTTTCGTGGATTCCTATTGAAAGGAACCGGTTTCCTTACTTCCAAT
>JAQTZV010000014.1 GCA_028687585.1 Desulfuromonadaceae bacterium
CGAAAGTGAGAAACTCGCCATTTCAAAAATCAAGGGAGAAGTGCGTCCAGAATTCAATTAAAAAGCTAACTATAAGATTTTAAAAGAGCAATATTTTGGCTTGACAGGTTGACTATAGAATGTCCCTTTTGGATATTCCCACGCTCTCCTTTAATCCTAAGGGTCAAGTGATACAGGAAAGAATGCATTATCAGCAATAATCTTGCCGTTATAAGGAACTATCCACGGAAACCATACGTCCCAAGGATAATGTACAGTTGTATAAGGGCCAGTATGTGTATAAATAATGCTTGAGACCAGACTTGGGTAAGATATCTTCTGAACCCTCATACCCTGATAATAATTTGGTAGACTCCAGACATTTATAGTGCGAAGAAGATAGATAGCGTTGTTTTGAAATACTATGTCAATTGCTCCAGAAAAATCGTTATCTCCTGGTAGCCTTATAGGTGTAGTGCTGATAAATCGATTCTTTCCGTCATTAGGAAATATAGTTGTGGCAATATCTCCCTCAGGCCAAAGAGTAGCAGTATTTGGTTCGTTTCCCGCAACAAATAAGTCGTAATGCCCAGAAACATTAAAATCAATCAATTCTACTGTGTTATTCGTTTTGTGTCCAGTGTTATTGGGAATAATAAACTCATTAGCGGGGATTCTTGAATTATCAACTGTAAAGGTGCCATCACCGTTGTTCATCAAGAAATAAGGGGATTTTATAGGATCGTAATTGCCTGCTGAGACAACGACATCTGCGTATCCCTTAGCATTAAGTTCAGCGGCGGAAGCAGAATGCGAGAAGCCAACAAAAGGTAAGGTTTTAACAACATATTTACCATCTGGTTGACTAAGTAAATATTTTGATGCCTCACCAGGAGGAGTTGCAGTATCAAGACCATGGCAGGCCACAAATATATCTGGTTTGCCGTCACCATTGAAATCGGCAACTATAGCTTTCCTTGGATGTAAACAACCTGTGGTGTCCGAAAGAAGTTGTGACGTATTGTCTACCCAGGTTCCATTTACATTTTTGAAAAAATACAAGTCTCCATAGTTTCCAAAGGTTGTCGGATCATTGACATTATAATTTTGAGTAGCAAGAAACAATGAATACTCACCTGTCTGAAAAAAATCTGCTAATGCGTAAGAAAAAGCCCAGTATTGAATCGGAATAATCTTCGGGCCGAGATTAAGCGTTTTAGCATTCAAATATGATGAAGATTCAACTTTTAGACCGACAGGAGCGGAGATTGGAGCAGGAGGTGTAACTGATAACGTTACAGTTGAACTGGAGACACTTCCACCAGCATTCGAAACGGACACATAGTATTCTGATTGGTTATCGGACAATTTCACAGATTGGATTTGAAAGATGGATTCAGTAGCATTGGCAATGGCAACGCCATTTTGATACCACTGATAACCCAAAGGAGCTGCCCCAGATGCGGATACACTGAATTGAGCTGCCTGCGAAATGGGAACGGTGATATTGGCCGGCTGCGAGCTAATGACAGGCGCAGTATCTCCACTGATCGTTAATGTAGATGTTCCGGAAATACTGCCTAACATCGCTTTAATAGTTGAAGTGCCCGCTGCAATTGTATTTGCCATACCTGCATTTGAAATATTGGCTTTGCTTGTATCAGAAGAAGACCAAGTAACGGATGCGGTGAGATTTTGAGTTGAGTTGTCCGAGTAAGTGCCAGTTGCTGAGAATTGTAGACTTGCACCTGTTGCAATGTTGGGGCTAGTTGGTGTTATTGTTATTGCTGTAAGCAAGGCAGTGTTATTACTAGCTGGAGTTCCCCCACCACCACTTCCTCCGCCACAACCCGCTAAGCCAAACGCCACCGCAACAAAAATTCCTAACACCACATTTATTACATTTTTTTTCATCTCCAGTCCTCCAGTTTTGGTAGCTCCAAAAAAATATTGTGGACCCTTTGTCTTGTCGTTCAACTCGTTAATCAACGGTATCCCTATATAAGGAACTTGTTCCGTATATAGGGAATTGACACCGTATATAAGGAACCATTTGGTTACCTATATAAGGAAGTTTTTTGCCTGTGACAGTTTAGCCAAGTTGCGTATAAAAGGAGTTTTGGTTGCTGTTTAAATCGACTGTACACATGCGGTCACTCAGCCAAAATCCTTTCCGTAAGTTCGGCGTCGCCTCTGATTGCGCCAAAGGGAACTTGCCAGAACTTTTCGTCAGGATTCCAGCGTCCGCCAGCAGTTTTCAGTCTGTCACGCAGTGTTGTCTTTGCGAAAGGCACTATTACATTTACAATGTCATGATCACGGTAGCGGACAGAAGACGTACAAGGTGTTTCCGAGACAATGATTTCGACTGTTTTTATCCTGACGTGACGTTTCTCATCATATCGATACCTGACGCAGATAAGTTTATCTCCGTACTGTTCTAAAAGACGTTTGGTGCCTTTCTGACCAGGTTTCAGGTGGGTGTTGGATTTCATATCTTTTAGCATGGGGATCCATGTCGCCAAGTCGGATTTTTTGCAGTGTTGAGAAAGAATTGGTCGAAAATATACGGAAACTTTTGTAGGATGTAAATTAAATTATTCAAGGAATTACATTATGATTGACTTTCCAAAGGCACTGCTTCCAAAATATCTTAAACTGCTTAAAAAACGTGGAGTTCCTGCTGCAAGTTTTGCAGAATGCATCAAGTGGTGTCGCTATTTTCTCGATTATTGCGACAAGTATCCAGCATCAATTTCCCAAACAGAGCAGTCGCTATTATTTATCGAGAAACTCAAAGCAAAGAAACAGAATGAACTTCAATGTCGACAGGCGGCATATGCTGTAAAAGTGTTTCTTGAGGTTCAAATACAGGAGGTTTTGCCACAGCAGAGTGCCTCTCATAAGCCGCTTGCTGTTTCTGGCTCTTCAACAGATCAGCCAGTCATTGCCAGACGATATGCGTCACAATATTCAGATGCCGGATATCAGGAAAAATCTGATTCGCCCGAGTGGGATGCGGTTCTTGCCAGCATGGCGGCGGAGATAAAAGTTCGTCACTATTCCCGGAAAACGTTGAAAACATACGCAAACTGGTCAAGGCAATTTCAACGTTTTATGAAAAACAAGCCGCCCCATGAACTGACTACCGCCGATGTAAAAGAGTACCTGACGTATCTGGCGGTGAAGTGCAATGTTGCCTCAACAACCCAAAATCAGGCGTTCAACTCACTCCTGTTTTTCTTTCGTCATGGTCTGAAACGAGAATTCGGCGAACTGCGCGATGTGCCGAGGGCAAAAAAATCGCTCTATGTCCCAATGGTTCTGTCTCGCGAGGAGATTGACGCCATACTTGCCCAACTCTCCAATCCGTTTGACCTGGTGGTGAAATTGCTTTTCGGTTGCGGGTTGCGGCAGTTTGAATGTTTACAGTTACGAATACGGGATTTCAATTTCGATGCAGGCAAACTCACCATTCACGGCAAGGGAAAAAAGGATCGGACCGTACCGATTCCCGAGGTGATTCTTCCAGAAATCAAGAAACAGGTACGGCTGGTCGGCGAACTTCATGATCGGGATTTGGCGGCGGGTTATGACGGTGTGTTTCTTGATGATGCTGTGGAGAAAAAGTACCCCAAGGCTCCCAAAGAGTTCATGCACCAGTGGTTTTTTCCACAGAAAAACCTGACACAGGTTGCGGAAAATGGTCAGCGGCGGCGCTGGCATTTGCACGAATCGGAGTTGCAGGAGGCGCTTTATCCGGCCGTTCGCAAGGCAAAAATTCCCAAACGGGTTACTTCTCACACCTTTCGCCACTCTTTTGCCACTCACCTGCTTCAGGCCGGTTATGACATCCGAGTTATTCAAACTCTGCTGGGTCACTCCAGTCTTAAAACGACCATGATTTATACCCACTGCGTGCCGGTCAGGACGGTGAAGGAGCCGAAGAGTCCGCTGGACTTATGAGAGAGTAGCTGGTTTCTGTCCGGAAACTCCGGACGGAAACCAGCTGCCTTTGCGCATGAACATGACAATGCCCCCATATCCCTGCCACAAAACCACACTCCCCTTCAATTCTTGCTCTATTACTCAAAACTGATACTATGTGACCTTGAGAAGTTACCAATACGAGAAAGGCCATGCCATGAGTATTATTGCCTCCATCAAGCGCATGAAGATCATGCTCCCGGGCATAGCTGCTGCGCTGCTCTGCCTCATGGCCGGGTGCAGCAGTACACCATCTGAATCCGGCACCGTACAGGGGTATGTTGAGGGAGAGTTTGTCTATGTCGCCGCCCCCTTGCCGGGAAAGTTGACGGCGCTCTTCGTTCAGCGGGGTGCTCAGGTTAAAGCAGGGGATCCGCTTTTTGAACTGGAGGATGTACAGGAAACAGCTGCCCGCGATGAAACAAAGCTGCGACTGGCGCAACTTCGTGCGCAGGTCGCTGATGCCAAAAAAGGGAAGCGTCCGACAGAAATTGCTGCGATAACCGCACAGCTGAATCTTGCCCGGACGGCACTGCAGCTCTCGGAAAAAGAGCTTCAGCGGCAGGAGAAGCTGCTCGCTGCCGGCATCGTGTCGGTCCAGGACGTTGATCGGCTCAGATCCCAGCGTGATCAGGACCGTCAGCGTGTCGCCCAGCTTGAAGCAGAACTCGGTACCGCAAAAATAGGTTTACGCAGCGACCAGATAGTGGCGGTCGAGGCAAGCATGAAGGCAATGGAAGCGACATTGGGTAAAAGTGAGTGGGATCTTGCCCAGCGACGGCAGACCGCTCCGGCTTCGGGGCTGGTGTTTGACACGCTCTACCGCCAGGGGGAGTGGCTTGCTGCCGGCCGGCCGGCTGTTGTCCTGCTGCCGCCGCAGAACATCAAGGTCCGGGTTTTTGTGCCGCAGCCGCTCCTCGCGGCCATTCATCCGGGGGACCGGGCGCAGGTCACCATAGACGGAGCATCCGCACCCATTTCCGGGGCCGTAGATTTTATATCACCGCAGGCGGAATATACCCCGCCGGTAATTTACAGTCAGGAGAGCCGGCAGAAGCTGGTCTATATGATTGAACTGACGTTCGCCCCCGCCATCGCAGCACAACTCCATCCGGGACAACCGGTGACCGTACGGTTCGGTTCCAAATCATGACGACCGGTTTTGCCATCGATGTGCGGGGTATGACCAAACGCTTCGGTGAGCATACCGTCGTCAACGGCATTGACCTTCAGGTGCGCGCCGGTGAGGTGTACGGCTTTCTCGGCCCGAACGGCAGCGGTAAAACCACCTTTATCCGGATGCTCTGCGGGCTGCTCGCCGCCGACGCGGGGGAAGGAACCTGCCTCGGTTTCGATATCATCAGCGAGAGTGAGGCCATCAAGCGCCAGGTCGGCTACATGACCCAGCGTTTCAGCTTTTATGAAGACTTAAGCATTGCCGAAAATCTTGATTTCGTGGCACGCATGTATGCCGTCAGTAACCGGCGTACAGCGGTACAGGAGAGCATTGAACGTCTGGGGCTGGCAGGCCGGCAGAAACAGCTGGCCGGCGAACTGTCGGGGGGGTGGAAGCAGCGCCTCGCTCTGGCGGCATGTATGATTCATAATCCAACGTTGCTGCTGCTTGACGAACCGACTGCCGGTGTCGACCCGAAGGCTCGCCGTGATTTCTGGGAGCAGATCCACGAGCTTGCCGCTCAGGGGTTGACCTTTCTGATCACCACGCACTACATGGACGAAGCCGAACGGTGCGATCGGCTCGCCTATCTTTCATACGGGAATCTGTTGACCAGCGGAACGGCGACCGAGGTGATTGCCGGCGCGCAGTTGACCACCTGGTCGGTGGGTGGCCCGAAATTACCGGAGATCGCCCGCGAGTTACGAAAAAGCCCCGGAGTACTTCAGGCGGTTGCTTTTGGCACCAGGCTCCACGTGAGCGGCACTGATGCCGCAGCTCTTGAGCGGGCAATTGCCCCGTATCGCCGGGAGCCCTATACCGTGCAGCAGATACATCCGGGACTTGAGGATGTTTTCATTCATCTGATGGGGAACTCAAAGGACAATTTTGCGCCATGAAGAAGCGGATCCCGTTATCATTCAGCCGTTTCTGGGCCATCGTTATCAAGGAATTTATCCAGATGCGCCGGGATCGACTTACCTTCGGCATGATTGTCGGTATCCCGGTCGTTCAGCTCATGCTCTTCGGCTTCGCCATAAACGGCGATCCGAAGCACCTCCCCACCGCCGTGCTGCTGGCGGACAGCAGCCAGCAGGGGCGTTCCCTGCTCTCCGCTCTCAAAAACAGCGACTATTTCCGTTTTGTCCGGGAGATACACAGCGAGGCGGAGGGAGAGGCAGCCCTTGCACGCGGTGAAGTCCAGTTCGTCGTCACCATTCCGGAAAATTTCAGTTACAACCTGTTGCGCGGTGAAAAACCGACTCTCCTCGTTGAAGCTGATGCGACCGATCCGTCAGCAACCGGTAATGCCATCGCTTCCCTCCGCATATTGATAACCAGTTCGCTGCAGCATGACCTCACGGGGCCGCTGGCGTTTCTGGCGGGAAGCGATGGGCCGGTAAATCTGCGCGTTCATGCCCGCTACAATCCGGAGGGGATCTCGCAGTATAATATCGTTCCCGGCCTGATGGGGGTTGTGTTAACCATGACCATGGTGATGATCACCGGCCTTGCTATTACCCGTGAACGGGAGCGGGGCACCATGGAAAATCTCCTTTCCATGCCGACACGCCCGCTGGAGGTACTGCTCGGCAAGATCGTCCCCTATATTTTTGTCGGCTACATCCAGGCCACCCTGATTTTGGTCGCGGCACGCTGGCTCTTCCATGTGCCGATGGTCGGCAGTATACCGCTGCTGCTCCTCTGTACATCGGTTTTTATCACCGCAAACCTGGCGATGGGCATCACCTTCTCGACTCTGGCGAAGAACCAGCTTCAGGCAGTGCAGATGACGTTCTTCTTCTTTCTCCCGTCACTGTTGCTCTCCGGATTCATGTTCCCGTTCCGCGGCATGCCGGATTGGGCGCAGGTCATCGGCGAAATATTGCCGCTCACCCATTTTCTCCGTATCGTCCGGGGGATTCTGCTGAAGGGGAACGGTTTTGAAGAGGTGATCCTGCAACTCTGGCAGATCATGCTGTTTGCCGCTGTCATCCTCATTATCGGGGTAAAACGCTATCGAAGGACTCTGGATTAGCATAGCTGACTTCCTCACTATCTGCATTTTTCCTTTGTTTCCGGACAACCGGTAGTGGTACAAGCAACAGGCAGATGAATCCTTAGAGCAGTTGGTAACAGGAGTACATTCTTTATGCAGATAACAACGCCATTCATAAAACTTGACAGCTTTTTAAAAGCTGAAAACGCCGTCTCTTCAGGTGGCGAGGCAAAGATGATGATTGCCGAAGGATACATTTCGGTAAATGGTGAAGTTGAACTTCGTCGCGGACGTAAATTGTATCCTGGAGACCGGGTTGTGTACGGGAAAAGAAAGTTTACGATTGAGTCTGCATGAAATCCTGTAACTGCCGCACTCAAATAATTTGACATATCACGCTGTTTAAAATTAGAATGCCACGCTTATCTGTGCAAATACCTGCGCCTTTGTGCGTTGTTGAGGAGAGTTACCATGAATATGAGATTTCTTGATGCCTGTTGGGGTAAACCGGTAGATCGTACTCCCGTGTGGCTTATGCGCCAGGCCGGTCGCTACCTGCCTGAGTATATGGCCGTCCGCTCAAAATGCACCTTTCTGGAACTGTGCAAAACCCCGGAATTAGCTGCTGAAGTGTCAATTCAGCCGGTTGATTATCTTGATGTTGATGCCGCAATCATGTTTTCCGATATCCTGACACCGGTTGAGCCAATGGGTATGAAGCTTGATTTTGTCCCCGGTCCGGTCTTTGAGAGTCCGATTCGCTCTATGGCGGATGTTGAAAAATTGCGTATTCCGCAGATGGAGCAGGATGTTCCCTACGTACTGGAAACGATTAAAATACTGCGCCGGGAACTCGCCAATAAAGTACCGCTGATCGGCTTTGGCGGTGCACCATTTACGCTGGCCTGCTATATGGTTGAAGGGAAGGGCTCCAAGGATTTTGCCCAGATCAAGCGGATGATGTATGCAGCACCTGATGTCTATACCGCACTGATGGAAAAAATTACCACCATGAGTATGGAATACCTGAATGCCCAGATTGCCGCCGGCGCGCAATGCATTCAGATTTTTGACACCTGGGGCGGCATACTTTCTCCAGTCGACTACGAACGGTATGTATTGCCGCACACCCTCAGGCTGATAAACGGGTTAAACCGGATGGAAACGCCGGTTATCCATTTTGTCAAAGGCTCCGGAGCAATGCTGGACAGCGTCAAGAAAGCCGGCGGTGACGTTATGGGTCTTGACTGGCACGTGAGCCTTGGTGCCGCACGGGACCTTATCGGCCCGCAGATGGCGGTTCAGGGCAATCTTGATCCGACCGTTCTGTATGCAACGCCGGAAATTATCGAGCGCGAAGTCAAGCGGGTTCTTGATGAGAACGCCGGTCGCCCCGGGCATATTTTTAACCTCGGCCATGGCATTCTGCCGACGGTCCCTCCGGCAAATGCCAAATTCATGGTAGAGTGTGTCCATCGGTTATCGCAGAAATAGCATGAGGTCGACGTGTCAATTACCCTGAAAAATATCGTCATATTCGTCACCGATCTTGCCAAGGCTAAATCGTTCTATGTGGACCTTCTCGGGCTGCCGGTGGCGGGCCAGAGCGAGATGCTGATCGAGTTTTTCCCCGGAGCCGTTACAACCTTCGGAGTTTCTCTCGCGCTGCATGAAGATGCCCGCAGCCTGATCGGAAGGCATACCGGCATCACGCTAAAAGTAGAAAATATTGTCACGGTTTGTGATTCCTTATCGCATGGCGGAGCCACTTTTGTGGAACCTCTTGAATCCAGCCCGTGGGGTAAAATGGCGGTTGTCCAGGACTTTGACGGCAATATGATTGCACTGGTTGATCGCTAGGTGCATGCTGATACCTGTGATCTGATGGCCAAAAGACCCATCCGCAGGCTCATCGTTTCTGATAAGCCTGCGGATTTTTTTGATTGATGTGCCCACTCTCCGTTTCTTACTCATACTGACCCTGCTTGTCACGGCGCTCACCTGCTCTTCAGCTCTTGCCGCTTCTCCCCCACGCATGCGGCCATACAGCGGCATCGGGCTGCTGCTCTTCTCGCAGTCGGGCAGTGCCGGAAATGAATTGCAGTTGCCGCTGTACGAAGAGCCGGGTCTTTCCCGGATTGGCGTGCTGAACAGTTCCCGTTTACCCGGTAATGCATGGATTTTTGGCACATTGGATGCGGTGCCGCCGCTGATCGTTTCTGCCCGAAGAGGTGGTTGGCTTCGGGTTTTTTATGATGACGCCGGCCGGGAAGCCTGGATTGATCCACGGAACAAGGGGCATTTTCAGACGTGGGAACAGTTCATGAAACAGCAGACCGCTCATCTGCTTCCGGGCCTGCAGCCGCGGTATTACCGGCTTCAGCAGCAGCCGGGCGGCAAACAGCTCGCCACTCTTACCGCCAAGCAGGTGGTTAAACTGCTGAAAACTGATAATACCTGGGGCATGGTGATGGCCAGCCCGGAGCAGATCGGCTGGCTGCGTTGGTGTGATGATGACGGCAGGCTGCTGATGGGGTTTAGTCAATAACCGTTTTTAACGATGTAAAAACCGTTGACGTGCCGGTAGCGGTGTGATATTGACAGCCATTATGACTATCATGACTTCAGCATATGCAGAACGAGCTCTTATCGCGGCGGCGAGTAATGCCGCAGCTCTGCCTGTTGCCCGCTGATTGTCATTTTTTACCGGATAATCGAAAGCCGTGGGCAGTAGCTCACGGCTTTTTTATTGCGAATTGGAAAATTCATCCAGGGGAGAGAAGAACATGAGAATTGAACTGGTACCGCCGGGAACCGGCGAGCTGACGTATGAAATCAGAAATATTGTCAACGTTGCAGAAAAACTCCAGAAGCATGGCGTCAAAATTAACTGGGAAAACATTGGCGATCCGATTGTCAAGGGTGAGACAATCCCTCTCTGGATGAAAGAAGTCGTTGCGAAAGCGGTGATGGATAATCGTACCTGGGGCTATTGCCATACCCGTGGCGTACTTGAAACCCGCGAATTTATTTGTGACACGACCAATCGTCGTGGCGGTGCCCAGATCACTCCAGACGACATTATTTTCTTTAACGGACTTGGTGATGCGATCGCAAAAATTTACGGCTGCCTCCGCCCGGAGGCTCGGGTGCTCATGCCGTCCCCCTCCTACACCACCCATACGCTTGGTGAAATAGGTCATGCGCACTCCGCGCCCTCGTTATTTCGCCTCAAGCCTGACAACAACTGGTACCCGGATATGGAAGATCTTCGCAATAATATCCGCTACAATCCGAATATCTGTGCAATTATGCTGATCAACCCGGATAATCCGACCGGCATGGTGTATACGAAGGAGCTGCTGGAGGAGATTGTTGCTGTTGCCCGTGGGAATGACCTGTTCATCATTGCTGACGAGGTGTACATCAACATCGTCTATAACGGCAAAAGCACGGTGCCGATCAGTGACGTAATCGGAGATGTTCCCGCCATTTCATTGAAGGGTATATCCAAAGAGTTTCCCTGGCCCGGATCGCGCTGCGGCTGGATTGAAGTGTATAACGGCCATAAAGATGAGCGCTTCCGGAAATATATCAATCTGATTCTTACCGGCAAGATGAATGAGGTCTGCTCTACAACCCTCCCGCAGACGGTTATTCCTGAGATTGTCAGTCACCCTGAATATTCCGCCTATCTGGCTCAGCGTATTGCGAGCTATGAGCGGATGAGCAACATTACCTATGACTGCCTCAGCAAGGTTCCCGCACTGCAGGTGAACCGTACCGATGGCGCTTTTTACATGGCTGTGGCATTTAAGGATGGTCTGCTGAATAACCAACAGTCAATTCCGATTGCCAATCCGGAAGTCAAGGAGCTTGTAGAAGGGCTGGTCAACCAACCGGGGGTTTCTCCCGATAAACGCTTCGTCTATCAGATTCTTGCAACCACCGGCATATGCATTGTACCGCTTTCTTCATTTTCCACCCCGCTGCAGGGATTCCGGGTAACGCTGCTGGAGAAGAATGAAGACGAGTGCCGCCGGATCTACAGCACCTTGGCCGAAAAAATCGGGGCGTATCTGAAGTCCTGACAAGAAGAGTTTTTCTGAAAATATAAAAAAGTGGGGAAGGCGCATGGCTTTCCCCACTTTTTTATCTCAGGAGTATCAGAACAACACCGGTCAGGCTTTTTTATCGCTATCCTCGCTCTTCGGCTTGATTTCTATCTCATCCTTGCCGTCAGAGGCTTTTTTAAAGTTGCGGATACTCTTGCCAAGCGCTCCGCCGATTTCGGGAAGCTTTCCTGCTCCGAAAACGACCAGAACAATAACCAGTATGATAATCATTTCCGGCATGCCAAAACCAAACATTGTGCCTCCTCTGTTGCAAATGTCTACTTCCCGCAACACTATCTCATTGAACCACAAAAAAATCAAGCGCTGCGACATGGAATTCAACGCAAACATTCGGAGCTGGACAACAGGATGCATGGCAAATAACATAATAAAAACTGAATGTTATGCGTCACGAGACATATTCCTGATGCATTGACACCGTTTTTGCTGCGTGGTACAAAGTATGCCAAATATTTCAGCAACTAAAAGGATGGGTATGCCAAATCTGAAGTTTAATGAGTGCACGGTATGATTAGATCCGCACTGCTTATTCTCGCTCTGTTCTGCGTATCCGGAGTTGCTTCCGCGGCAGATATGGAGATAACTCCCTTCAATTCCTCCAATCAAAGCCCGCTACTGCAAGTATATGGCTTCCCGCACGACACCGGAGCTGACATCGTGCCTCCCGGAGCATTTCGTATCGGCCTGAATATCGATACCTCCAGCAACTATACCGTTAACAGTGCCACACGCGAACAGATTACCCTTGATGGTGAAGTCTGCCGGAGTGCCGTTACCGCCCGCTTCGGTGTTACTCCAAACTTTGAGACCGGGATTGAAATCCCTTACTATCTGCAGGGTGGCGGGTTCCTCGATGGTTTTATTATTGACTGGCACAATACCTTTGGCTTGCCGCAGGGAGGTCGAGACACTGCCCCAAAGAAACGGATACACTACAGCTATCGCAAGGACGGGGTGCAGAAGCTGCTGATGGATAGTTCAGCTTCCGGAATTGGCGACATCTCTCTGACCGGCGGTTTCAGTCTGTATGATATTCGCGAAACAGATCATCATGACCGCCTGGCAATAAAAGGGACCGTAAAATTTCCCACCGGTGACAGCTCATACCTGTTCGGCAGCGGCAGTACTGATGTGTCGCTCCAGCTCTGCGGCAGCATGATCAATTACAGCGAGTGGGGCTCGCTCGGGCTGTACGGATCGGTTGGTGGTCTGGCCATGACCCGGAGCGATCTGCTGCGGGATCAGCATAAGCCGCTTGCAGGAGTCGGGACGCTCGGCTTCGGCTGGGGACCGGCATCATGGATATCGTTCAAGGCTCAGCTTAACGGCAATACTTCGCTGTACCGTGACAGTTCACTTGATGAAGTATCAAAAAGCGCCGTGATGATTATGTTTGGCGGTGCGCTGCAGTTTCCGGAAGCGTATCTGCTTGATATCGGTGTTGCTGAAGATTTGTCGGTGGGCACGGCGCCGGATGTGAGTTTCCATCTGGGATTGAGCAAGCGGTTCTGAAATAGGAAAAGCCCCTGAGACGGGGCTTTTCTGTTGCTCTGCTGCTTCAGGGTCAGTAATTCTGGTCAGCGTAATCAACCCATCCGCCGGACGAGACTAATGCCTTGTCAAAGGGGGAAATCTCAAAAGTGAATGTTCTCTGTTTTCCTCCGCCATTCATCGTAAGAGAGCCGGCTTCAATGTCAATACTCATGGTGGCGTCTTCATCGCCGCTGTGCGAGATGATCAGATCAAGATCAGCTTTCGGCAGTTCTATGGCGGCCATGCCGCAGTTGAACATATTCTGGCGGAAGATCCGCGCAAAGGATTCAGCGATCACGGCGGTAATGCCGTTGACTTCAAAAACCCAGGGGGCGTGCTCGCGGGATGAGCCGCAGCCGAAATTGCCCCGTGAGACAATTACCCGCGCATTGCGGGTCTTTGACCCCTTCGGATCGAAACCGGGCAGCTTGAGGTCTTCCAGAATATAGGGCTTAAGATCTTCTTTGGTTATCTCGGTCAGGTACTTTGCCGGGATAATCTCGTCGGTATTGATGTCGCTGCGGTCAAGAAAGAGGACAGGGCCTCCGAATGTTTTCATAATGTCACTCCTAAAAAAATTAATAACTACCACGGAGACACGGAGACACGGAGAAAGTCAACATAAATAAAATTAAACAGTTAAGAAGCTATTGAACAGTCTACAATAAAGTTTTGCTTAACCACAAATGGGTTTGAAGTTAAGGTTTCCTCTGTGTCTCCGTGTCTCCGTGGTGTGTGTTTAGTTTTGATGTTACAGATACTTCCTCGGGTCAGCGATCACTCCTTCAATCGCGCTGGCAGCTGCGGTGGCTGGTGACATCAGGTGCACCATGCCCCCTTTTCCCATGCGCCCCATGAAGTTGCGGTTGGTGGTCGATGCACAGACTTCGCCATCGGCCAGCACGCCGTTACTCATCCCCAGGCAGGCGCCGCAGGTCGGGTTGGTGACGCAGAAACCGGCTTCCATGAAGATATCAATCAGTCCTTCCCTCATTGCCTGCTGCTGAATTTTGGGGGTGGCCGGCGAGAGGATGGCGCGTACATTCGGCGCAATTTTTTTCCCTTTCAGTATTCCGGCGGCGATACGCAGGTCTTCGAGGCGGCCGTTGGTGCAGGAGCCGATGTAGATCTGGTCCAGTTTGGTACCGGCCAACTCTGATACCGTTTTGACCTGATCCGGTTTATAGCCGAAGGTAATGGTCGGCTCGAGAGCCGCGACATCAATTTCAACCGTCTGGTCGTAGTCGGCATCTGCATCAGCACGCCATTGAGAATAATCAGCCAGAGCGGCTTCCTTACTGACAAACTCTCCCTGAATAAACGGCCAGAGGTAGTCAACGGTGGTCATGTCCGGCTGGCAGATGCCGGAGGTGCCGCCCGCTTCTATTGCCATGTTGCAGAGTGTCATGCGCGATTCCATGGTCATGGCATTGATGGTGGAACCGTGAAATTCCATTACCCGGTCAGTGGCCCCGTTTACGCCGATTCTCCCGATGATGTGCAGGATGACGTCCTTGGCATAGACCCCTTTTGGCAGTGTGCCGGTAACGTTGAACTTGATTGTCTTGGGTTGACGGAAAGCGCAGACCCCTTTCAGGATACCGACCTCAAGATCAGTAGTGCCGATACCGGCGGCAAAGGCCCCGAATGCACCATGGGTGCAGGTGTGGGAGTCACCCATGATGACCGTATAGCCGGGGCGGATAAAGCCGCGCTCCGGAAAGAGGGCGTGACAGACGCCGTTGGCACCGATATCGAAGAAATCCTTGATGTCATGACGGCGGGCCCAGTCACGCAGGATTTTGGCCTGGGTGGCGGTTTTGGTGTCCTTGCTCGGGGTAACATGGTCAATGACCGCTTTGATCTTCGTCGGATCGAAGACGCGATCCTTGTCGCGCCGGATCAGGTCGTCAATGGCAATCGGTGTGGTGATCTCGTGGCAGAGCACCGCATCCAGGCGCAGTACTTTTGTGCCGGGAAAGGGTTCGTTGACCAGATGAGCATCAAATATTTTTTCTGCTGTAGTTTTACCCATATTCAGTAACCTCGCATGATTCAGGATTTAAAGCTTTTAGCATAGGTTTAGATACAAAGTAAACCGGTGAACATTTTTTTGATGATGCAATATTTGTTCAAAAGCAGGTTTTTGCATGGAAAACTGTTGGCGGCATGGTATAACGGCGCAACAAATTTGACGCGGCGGGTGTGCTTTCATGAATCAGGAATATCTCAAATCAATGCTCAATTCAGTTCAACAAGGCGCTCTTTCCATAGATGCTGCCTTGCAGCAGTTGCGCCAACTTCCCTTTCAGGATATCGGCTGTGCCCAGATCGATCATCACCGTCAATTACGGCAGGGTATGCCGGAAATGATTTTCGGTGAAGGAAAAACCGCAGAGCAGATTACCGCGATCACCGCAGCCATGTTGGATCGCAGCGGCAACATTCTCGTAACGCGCCTGGACAAAGAGAAGGCGGCGCATGTTATGAAGGCGTTTCCGGCTGCCAGCTATCATGCCGAGGCGCGTTGCCTGACGCTTGAACAGCAGCCGCCGGAGCAGCGTGGCAAGGGGACTATTCTGGTGATCTCAGCCGGGACGTCCGATATTCCGGTTGCGTCAGAGGCGCTGGTAACAGCCCTGTTTCTCGGTAATAAGGTCGAGCATCTGTATGATGTCGGTGTGGCCGGTATTCACCGCCTTCTTGCCCGGGGTGAACAGCTGGCGGCAGCCGCTGTGATCATCGTGGTGGCCGGCATGGAAGGGGCGCTGCCGTCGGTGGTCGGCGGTCTGGTGGACAAGCCGGTGATAGCCGTGCCGACGTCGGTCGGCTATGGCGCATCGTTTGGCGGCATCGCGGCACTGCTGGGGATGCTTAACTCCTGCGCATCCGGGGTGACGGTCGTTAATATTGACAACGGCTTCGGCGCTGCCTGCGCGGCCAGTTTGATGAATCGGATGTGATATGCGTGTTGACGGCATGATTTGTTGCGCATACAATACTGGCATATCATGGAGGTGTATTTGATGCGTGCAACTTTAAACATACCTGACGAGCTTATTGATGAGGTGCAGCGGCTTTCCGGTGAAAAAACCAAGACCCAGGCGATTGTTACCGTGATGGAAGAGTATGTGCGGCGTAAAAAGATGGAAGATCTGTTGGCTTTGCGCGGAAAGATTGCTATTGAATATGACTGGGAACGGGAAGAAGAGGCTGAGTTGAAAGCCGCAGAAGAGCGGGAGCGTTATGGCGCCTGACAGGATTCTCCCCGATACCTGTGCCTGGATCGATTTTTTTAAGGGTAGCCGGACTCCGCTTGCCGAAGTACTCGTCCGATCTCTGACACAGCAGGAGGTTGTTACCTGCGGTATTGTGTTATGCGAACTGCTGCAAGGGGTCAAAAAACCGGGTGAGGAATTGCTTATGCAAAATGCTCTGCAAGCTTTACCGCATCTTGAAATGACCCGTGAACTATGGCTCAGCGCCGGACGGCTCTCGGCCTCTCTGCGCAAAAGCGGGCATACATTGCCATTGTCTGACATAATCATTGCAACCATAGCAATGAACCATGGCTATGCCGTGTTGACGGTTGATCGCCATTTTGCGGCAGTTCCAGGTCTTGTGATTGTCAGTGGTTTGCAAGCGGAATAATCTGACCTGTCTTTCAGTTGTTTGAGCAAAAAAAGTACGAAGAGTTGATCGCAATTGATTATAGGAGGAAATTCTAGATTGATGAATGAAAGTAACCCAGAGAATATTGAGTTAGAGGCGAAGCTTATTGAGCAGGAACACCGACTTTTGAGGGTGCTGTCTAATGTATTCTTTGAAACAAAAGCGTTATCACCATCTGACCCAAGAAGGATTGCGGCAAGAAAAGCATTACTTTGGCAGCTAGTGCCAACTGGTGGCCAGTCAACCGCGCTTCTTGGCACCATAATAGCGGTCTTAACGGTTGCATATGCTGCCAGACAGTCTAACACGATGATTGAACAAAATAATCTTATTCAAAAACAACTTTACCAACAGGAACAGCAAAGGTTCGTTGATAGAAGAATGCAGCTAATTGCCTACCTTTATGACACTGAAGAACAAGCCCCCCGTTCAGCAAAAATCATCCCAAAATATAATTCAAGAATTAGATCAGAAGCATTAATCGAATTCTTGGCGCTTGAAAAAAATAATGCAGAACAAAACACAAATGCCCTTTTCGCACAAAAAAAATCTCCAAAAAAAAGTTGCAACTCTCGATTTTGGAGTTGACCTTGAGGGCGCTATCCTTCGAGACGTAAGGCATTAAAAATGCTGATTTTACATGTGCTTCGTTGCCCAATACGGACTTATCTAAATCGGAAATTACGTTCTCTAATTTTTCAGGCGCTTCACTTGGTCATGCAGACTTTTCGGAGGCAAATTTGGAAGGAACAAAATTATCCGCCAACTCATTGCTTGGAACCAATTTTTACAATGCGAATCTTCAATCAACAACCGGCTGGAATGATAATTTGCCAATAAGTCTTGCCAACATCCATGGCATTAAAAACGCACCTCCAGGTTTTTACGAATGGGCCATTAGTCATGGCGCAGTAGATGAGCCAGATATTCAAAAGTGGAAACAACATAAGAAAAATTGCATAACCAGCGGGTGTATTGGCACTAGTCGTTAACTTTCAAAATCAACGGATAGGAGAAATATTTTAAAAGGAGACTCTCATGGTTCCGCCCAAAGTATTCATTTCATATTCACATGACTCTGCATCTCATAAACAGTGGGTCTTAGAATTTGCCACAACACTTAGAAGTCGAGGCGTTTATGCTATTTTGGATCAATGGGACTTGAAGCCTGGTGACGACCTTCCTCACTTCATGGAACAGAACCTTGAGTCAGCTGATTATGCAGTAATGGTTTGTACTAATCGTTATGTATCTAAAGCCAATGCTGGGGAGGGTGGAGTCGGATACGAGAAGATGATAATGACATCGTCATCACTTACAAAAATTTCTGATAACAAAGTTATACCAATAGTCAGAGAGAACTCTGATCCGAAGGTGCCAACTTTTTTGAAAACGAAATTATACATTGATTTCACAAGAGATGAAGATATTGAGTATTCGCTTGATGAGCTATTAAGGCGTCTTTTGAATGCTCCGCTATACGAAAAGCCGGAAATAGGCAAAAATCCATTTCGCCCGTTGGCTGAAGCTCGGCCAGACCGAACTTCGGACGGCGTTAGGCAGGTAATTACTGATGTTGCTAATGCCTACGATAAAATTAAATCTGAAAAAATACATTATAACAATGTGTTACAGTATTCGAGCATGCCACGACTGAAGTTTGACAAGTATTTTGTTGAGGCAGTGAATCAGGGACTGCTAAAAAAGGATATTATTTCTTACGTGGAATTCACGACAAAAGGGCTTGAATATGCGGAAGAGCACGGTCTGGCCGGTTAGAACCACATGACAGGAGCTCACTCAACCAGGAAGAAGCAGCAGCCAAAAACCGCCGCTGTTCTCCCCTGCCGTTTATGAACCAGTAGATGGCCAACTAAAGCCTGCGAGACCGCTTCAAGTTGCCGGAGAAGAAGGCAGAATCCGTATCGCGGGTTATCCGGGATTCAATGGGAGCCGAAATTTCCAATTTGGCTGAGATACCGCAGTTACATACTGTTGGGCTTAGCCGTTGATTTAGACGGCATATTAAATGGAACTTGCAGGGTCGCGTCTCCAAAATTCAAAAAGAAGGCCGTTACAACGAAAGTGAAGTCACCACAAATCGTAACAATAATTCCCTGCCATCACCCCGGAGCCCGTCAACCATGATGACCTTCAAACAGTTTGCCGGAAAACTCGAAACAATCCCTGCCAGTACCTCCTGGTATCTGGCCGATCTGGGTGAGTCGCGTGGGCGACAGGAACTTTATACCCGGCAGGCGCCGCAGAAGTTGAAAATCCTGCGGGAACACGCCCTGATTGAAAGTGCCGTTTCATCCAACCGCATCGAAGGGGTTACCGTCGATCAGCGCCGCATCAAGGCGGTACTCCTGGGGAAAGAACTGCTTCATGACCGCAATGAGGAAGAGGTCCGCGGCTACCGGCAAGCGCTCGACCTCATCCATGCTGAAGGGGCTGCTCTCCCCCTTTCTGAACAGACAATTCTTGAGTTTCATCGTCTCACACGGGGCGAAATATGGGATGCTGGGAAATTTAAGGAGAAGGATGGCGATATTATCGAGCGGTATCCAGACGGCAAGGAACGGATACGCTTCATTACGGTTGAGGCAGCCAAAACTCCAGCTTATCATGCGGAACTTCTGGAGATGTGGAATAACTGCCTGCGGGAGCGCTGGGCGCATCCGCTGATCGCCCTGGCCGCATTCAATCTGGATTTTCTCTGCATCCATCCTTTCCGCGACGGCAACGGCAGGGTCTCCCGGCTGCTCCTTCTGTTACAATGCTACCACTTGGGCTATGAGGTCGGACGTTACATCAGTCTCGAACGGCTTATCGAGGAAAACAAGGAACGCTATTACGAAACTCTGGAACTGAGTTCCCAAGGATGGCACGAAGGGAAACATGATCCGTGGCATTACGTGAATTATCTGCTGTTCATCCTTAAGACTGCATATCGGGAATTCGAAAGCAGGGTGGGGGACATTTCCTCTGAAAAAGGCGCAAAAACCGCCACTGTGCTTGAAGCAATCAGGAGCGTGCACGGCGATTTTTCCATCAAGGATATCCAGAAGCGCTGTCCAGCAGTTGGAATTGACCTGATCCGCCGTATCTTGCGCCAGGAGCGGGAAGCAAACCGCCTCGAATGCTTGGGGCGCGGCCCCGATGCTCACTGGCGAAAACATAAATAGGCATTATACCCATTAATTAGGTATTGGACTCACGATAGTACCTATACGCACCGGCCTTCCCGCGAACACGAGGCACCATTGGGATCGTATTTGACAGCTGCGATTTCCGGTTTGGAGATCAATGCCAAGGCGATTCTCTTCTCGCATAAAGAGTTTGAAGAGATGGACCGTAGTGATCGCATGAGGGCTTGTTATCAGCACTGTTGTCTCAGATACGTTATGAACCAGAAGATGACCAACCAAAGCCTGCGAGACCGCTTCAAGTTACCAGAGAAGAAAACAGAATCCGTGTCGCGGGTAATCCGGGATTCGATGGAAGCCGAGATTGTCAAACTGGCTGACCCGACCATTACGTCGCTCAGATACCGCAGCTATGTGCCTTTTTGGGCATAGCCGTTTATTTAGACGCCACCGTTATCAAGTTACTGCTTATTGTTTAATGTGTCGAAAATACAGGTTTTTTTTATTTAGACGCTAAGTCTAAGCCCGTTCTGTCGTTTAGACTCTTGAAACATGAGACAATGCGGTGTCAAAGGATTTGAACCTATGGTCAAAAATCGGACGACCCAAGGGTACGCCTCTGATATGGGAGAATGCCTTTTGAAATGTCCCTGCAATGTCCCTGCAAATGTCCCTGTAAATGTCCCTGCAAAAGGGATACATTACCGACAGATGTTATTGTGAGATCACAATGAAAAACGAGAACTTATGAATATCCTCTATCTTGATTGCTACGCCGGAATTTCCGGTGACATGACCGTTGCTGCGCTGCTTGATTTGGGGGTGCCGCTGGAGCATCTGCAAACCGAACTGGCCAAACTTCAACTTCCGCAAGGCTCCTGCGAACTCTCAACCAGCCGTACCGAGCGGCAGCATATTGCAGCACTGAAGTTCGATGTTGCGGTAAAAGACATTCATACCCACCGGCACTACGCCGGAATAGACGCCATGATTGCCGAAAGCGGCTTATCAGGAAAGGTCAAGGAAACGGCGCGGAAGATCTTCCGCCGTCTGGCCGAGGCTGAGGCGTTGGTGCATGGCGTGGCCATAGAAGAAGTACATTTTCACGAAGTCGGAGCGGTAGATTCCATTGTTGATATCGTCGGAACCGCCATCTGCCTGGAATATCTGGGTGTCGAAGCGATTTACTCCGGAGCGCTGCCGCTCGGGAGCGGTTTTGTTGAAACCGCCCATGGCCGGCTCCCTGTCCCGGCTCCGGCAACGGTTGAACTGTTGAAAGGTTTACCGGTTCATGGCGACTGCGGCCCGGGGGAGCGGGTTACACCGACCGGAGCGGCTATTGTGGCGGCCCTGGCCAGCGGTTTCGGGAAGCAACCGGCTATGATGCTGGAGAAAACCGGGAGCGGGGCAGGGGGGAAGGATTTTCCGGACTGCCCGAATATTCTTCGTGCTTTTCTGGGGACGAGTGTTGAAAAAGCAGACCATGACGACGAGGTGATCGTGGCCCAGGCCAACATTGACGACTCTACTCCGGAAACAGTCGGATACGCCATGGAGCGACTCTTTGAAGAGGGGGCGCTGGATGTCTTCTTTACATCAATTCAGATGAAGAAAAACCGCCCTGGGGTGATGCTCTCTTTTCTCTGCAAGCCGAAACAACTCCAGCGACTGGCCGGGCTGCTGTTGACCGAGACGTCGGCTATCGGTCTGCGCTATTATCGTGCGGATCGTATTATTCTGCAGCGGCAGAGTGTCGAGCTGCAGACCGAGTTCGGCGCTGTGCACTTTAAGCAGGTATTTGACAACAGTGGCGCTGTTATGCGCAGCTCTCCGGAATATGAAGATTGTCGCCGGATTGCCCGCGAAAAGAACATCCCGTGTCAAGAGGTTATGATGCGATTACAGCGCCGTGGAGCGGCTGAATCATGAAAATTTCAACGTTGAGCATCGGTGACGAATTGATCTGCGGTCAGTTGACCGATACGAATGCCGGCACGATTGCTGCGGCGCTCCTTGCGGAGGGATTGCGGATTCAGCGGCATCTTACGGTCGGCGACAACGAAGCGGATATCATCGAGGCGTTGAACGATCTCAGTCGGGGCAGCGATGCTATTATTGTCACGGGGGGGCTTGGTCCAACGGCAGATGATATGACATCCCGGGCTGCGGCGCGAGCCACCGGGCGACGCCTGGTCATTCATGAAGAAGCTCGCGCTCACGCCCGTACGATGTCCGGCAGGCTTGAAAATCTGATCGTCTGCCCATTAAATGACAAGCAGGCCATGATTCCGACGAAATCGGCGCTGATCCCCAATCCGAATGGCACAGCATGCGGCTTTCATCTCATGCACGACGGCTGTTTCATGTTTTTCATGCCGGGGGTCCCGTCAGAAATGATCGTCATGCTGCGCGAGACGGTTATCCCCTTTATTTTGGAACGGGTACCGCACAAACGGGTAATCCGCAGCGTCAGCCTCAATCTGTTCGGCCCCTGTGAGGCGGAAGTCGGCGAACTACTGCTCGGAATTGCCAAGCCCGAACAGGGACTCACGCTTGGTATTTGTGTCACCTTCCCCTGGATGAAAGTAACCTTGCGGGCGGAAGCGGACAGCGATGATGCGGCAGCCGAACTTCTTGCTCCGGCGGTGAACGCTGCCCGGGAACGCTTGCAGGAATATTGCTTCTCGTCAGGCGCGGTCAACATGGATGACGTTGTCGCAGGGCTGTTTCGTGAACGCAGCCTGACACTCTCGCTTGCGGAGTCGTGCAGCGGCGGTCTGATTTCCAAGCGGATTACTGATATTCCCGGTAGTTCTGCGTATTTTTCCGAGGGAATAGTGACGTATTCAAATGCCGCCAAGTCCCGATTACTGGGGGTCTCTGCGGATATTCTGAACAGCTCCGGAGCGGTCAGCTCCGAATGTGCTGCTGCGATGGCAAAAGGAGTCAGAGCGGCCTCCGGCAGTGACCTGGGACTCGCGGTAACCGGCATTGCCGGGCCGGACGGCGGCAGCGGAGAGAAGCCGGTTGGTACGGTATTCATCTCGCTGGCAGCTGTTGACGGCTGCTGGACCAAGCGCTTTCAGTTTGGCGGCAGTCGTGACGAGATCCGCACCCTGACCACCTGGACGGCGCTAGACTGGCTGCGGCGGTATCTGCTGAAGAGGGATTAACGGTAACGCGGCCGCCTCAATTTGGTACTATCAAAATGGACCACATCATGCTTCGATTAATACATCTACTTCTTGCTGCCTTGTATGCAGCCATTCTGTTAACCGTATCTGCGTGTTCACCACTGGTAAATTACCCCGGCAAACAGGTTACGGCACCGAAAATCGAAAATAATTTTTTTATCGCCGCTGACGGCTCACGGCTGCCGCTGAGAAGCTGGCTGCCGGGGGAAACTTCGGCCAGGGCGGTCATCATTGCACTGCATGGCTTTAACGACTACAGCAATTTCTTCGCCTCCTCAGGGAACTATCTGAGCAGCCGCGGAATTGCCTGCTACGCCTACGACCAACGCGGCTTCGGCGGCGCACCGGGGCGTGGAGTGTGGGCAGGGGTGGAAGCATATTCTAACGATCTTGCCGGCTTTGTACGGGCGATTCGTTTGCTTCATCCGGGCACTCCGTATTTTGTGTTGGGAGAAAGTATGGGTGGTGCGGTGACAATTGCCGCCATGACCGGGAGTAATCCGCCGGAAGTAGATGGCGTTATTCTTGTCGCACCGGCGGTTTGGGGGAGGGATACCATGCCCTGGTATCAGAGATGGCTGCTTGCCGTCGGCTCGCATACGGTTCCCTGGATGGAGTTGACGGGAAAAGGGCTGAAGATTACCCCCTCGGACAATATCGAGATGCTGCGGGCGTTGGGACGAGACCCCCTGATTATCAAGGCCACGCGAATAGACAGCATGTACGGTCTCACCAATCTGATGGACATAGCGCTGGTGAAGGCGAAACAGCTGAAGCTGCCGACCCTGGTTCAGTACGGCGAAAAGGACCAGATCATCCCCAAAGAAGCGATGCTGCTCATGCTCGAAAACATGCCTGCGACAACCAGAAAAGCTTTCTACGAAAACGGGTATCACATGCTGCTGCGTGATTTACAGGGTGAAAAACCGCTCGCCGACATCGTCGCCTGGATAGCGGACTATACCAAGCCCCTCCCAAATGGAACCGACACGTGGAAAGGGGCGGGAGTACGTGAACATATCAGGAAATGATCCCCAGCCGTGCGGCTTCCTCCCGGTAAACCTGCTGCGCTCCTTCGTTGAATTGAACGAAGATGATCCGCTCCAGCTCAGGAAACAAGCCGACTGCGTTCTGAGCAGCGGCAAAGGCAATACCAACCGATTTTCGCATCGGATAGCCATATAGTCCGGAACTGATGGCTGGAAAGGCAATGCTTTTCACTCCGTGCAGGTGCGCGACCTCAAAACAACGGCGATATGCTGCCGCCAGCAATTCCGGTTCGTCCCTGTCGCCTCCGTACCAGACCGGTCCGACAGTGTGAATAACATGCTGAGCGGGAAGCAGGTAACCGCCGGTAATTTTGGCGTCTCCGGTATCACACCCCTGAAGAGCGGCACACTCCTGCAGCAGCTGCGGTCCGGCAGCCCGGTGAATGGCCCCATCGACGCCGCCGCCTCCCAGCAGGGTATTGTTGGCGGCATTAACGATGGCATCTACTGCCAGAGTGGTGATATCAGCCTGAATGATTTCAATGGTTGCCGGCATAAGACCTCCTGTGAACATGCAGGTAATAATTCCGCAGTACGGCAAGCGTTCGGCAACAGAGCAGGAAGCGGCTAGCGTTTTGCCAATACCCTGCGAATAACCTGGGCCATCCTGCTCGTGACATACGGCTTCATCAGGAACTCGCTGACACCGGGCTCCCTGGCATCACTGGAATTGACGGATTCAGTGAATCCTGAACACATTATGATCGGGATATCCGGGCGAATCGCCAATAGTTCCCGAGCCAGCTCCCGGCCGGTCAGCCCCGGCATGGTCATATCGGTGATGACCAGATCAAAAGCATCAGGCCTGGCGCGGAAACAAGCCAGAGCATTGAAGCTGTTTGTTGCGGAGGTGACGGAATAACCAAGCATTTCAAGTAGTTCCTGCCCCAACTCAGCCAGCACTTTTTCGTCATCTACAAAGAGAATCCGTTCACTGCCGCCACAAAACGATTCGTCATCCGGTAGCTCGTGAGTGATCTCATCTGATATCTTCGGCAGTAAAATGGTAAAGACGGTGCCCTGTCCAGGTTCGCTGTAAACGCTGATAGAACCCCCATGACTCTTGATTATCCCCTGTGATACCGCCAGCCCCATTCCGGTACCTTCCCCTGCTTTTTTAGTAGTGAAATAAGGATCAAAAATGCGTTCCTTAACGGACGCATCCATTCCATGGCCGGTATCGCTGACCGTTATCAGCAGATAGGGACCGGGTGTCAATTCGGGGTTGGCTGAAGTCAGCGGGTCATCGTTCTTCACATCCGACAGCGAGACTTCCAGAACCCCGCCATGGTCTTGCATGGCATGACCAGCGTTGGTACCCATATTCATCAACACCTGGTGCAGTTGGGTCGAGTCGGCCAGAACGGTGTCCTCATTCGGAGTGGTGCTGATCTGTTGGTTTATCTCGATAGTGGTCGGCAATGCTGAACGGAGCAGCTTGAAAACCTCCTCAATAACGGCGGCAACCTGTACCGGTTTCTGCTCCTGCTCACCCTGGCGGCTGAAAGCAAGGATCTGCCGCACCAATTCCCTGGCGCGTAAACTGGCCTCCAGCACATGAGCCAGGTCGCGTGCCATCGCATCGTCACTGGCCGCTTTTCGCTGTGCCATCTCCGTATAGCCGATGATCGCCGTCAGGATATTATTGAAATCATGAGCGATACCGCCGGCAAGCGTTCCGATGGCCTCCATCTTCTGAGATTGTCGCAACTCTTTTTCCAGCTTCTTCAGGTTGGTAATATCGCGCCCTTCTGCGATGAGCTGAATGACGCGATCCTGTTTGTCGAAAACCGGCTTCAAGGAGAAATCTATGCAATAGAGTCTTCCATCAGGGCCAAGATAGTTCGCTTCAAACCGTACCAGATTGCCTGCGGCAGCAATGGCGACTCCGTCGCGTACTTTCACGGGGAGTTCCGCCGAATATGTCCACCAGGGGGTCTCCCAGAACAATTCACCGATTACATCCGGCGCAGAGACGCCACAGAGATCCAGAGCGGTCTGATTGGCCTCCAGCAGAATTCCTTCGGGTGTTAACAGCCCCATCAACTGGAAGGTCTGTTCAAAGATGATGCGGAGCTTCTGTTCATTCTTCTGCAGTGCAGCTTGTGTCTGTTGCAGTTCGTCTATCTTTTCTTCCAGGAACAGCGCCTGATCCTGAAGTTGTTCCTGGGCCATCTGGCGCTCGGCGATCTCATCTTCCAGTACCCTGTTTGCAATCGACAGATCTGTCGTGCGCTCTTCAACCCGACGCTCCAGCGTTTCATTCGCTTCCTGAAGTTTTCTGGTCAACTCCCGGATGTGAAGATGCACGGCTATTCGGGCCAGTAACTCCTCCCGCTGGAACGGCTTGGTGATATAGTCAACCGCGCCGACTTCAAGTCCTTTTACCTTGTGCCCGGTTTCGGCCAGCGACGTCATGAATATCACCGGAATTTCATGCGTGCTTTCCAGCAACTTTAGTCTGCGACAGGTTTCAAAACCGTCGATCCCCGGCATCATGACGTCAAGCAGAATAAGATCCGGCCGGGCATATTCAGCCCGTTTTATGGCACTTTCGCCATCCTCGGCCACAAGAATGGTATAATGCATCTCAACCAGACAGTCGCGTAACACAGACAAATTGTTGGGTTCGTCATCGACCATCAGGATGACCGGAGTCCTCTGCACTGATTCAGTCGGCAACATATCGGCACTCATTTCCCTTCTCCTCTGTACTGTTCCACCAGTGCGAGAATTGCTTTGGCCTTGAATCCTCCGGCCAGCTCACGCAGTTTCGCAGCGAAGCTCCGGTATATGACATCTCTGGACTCCAGTTCGTTGGCCCAGACTTCAATTTTCAACATATCGCCCATCATGGCCAATTCATATAACTCTTCCAACTTTTCTGCCGCAGGCGGCACCAGTTCTTCTTCACTATCTGCACTGTTTCGCCCGCCGTTCAGACGCCCCGGTTCCGTCAGCACTGTTTTCCATTCGATCCCGAGCAGTCCCTCGATTTTTTCGAGCAGCAGATCAATCCGGATCGGTTTGATGACAAAGTCGTCGCACACGGCAATAAACGCCTCCTTGAAGGCACTATCGGTTGCGGTAGCCGATGCGCCGACGATTTTACTGTCCGCCAACGCCAGGTTTTCCCTCATTCGTGTCGCTGACGCCAGCCCGTTCATCTCGGGCATCACAAGGTCCATCAACACCAGATCAGGGCGATGTTCCCCGGCACGCTCCAGCGCTTCCCGGCCGTTTTGAGCCGTATCGATCATGAATCCGAGCGGTTCCAGCAAGGATACCAGCATCGAGATGTTGCCGATGTTGTCATCAACCACCAGTATTCTCTTCCGTGCTCCATGGTAGCCGACAACGTGGATATCACTGCTCTCCAGCGCGATTTCATCATCGACCAGCTCCGGCAGAGCCACCTCCACCCAGAATGTGCTCCCTTTGCCAAAAACGCTCTCAACACCCATTCTTCCATGCATCAGCTCCAGCAGGCGTTTCGTGATATTCAATCCCAGGCCGGTGCCTTCCGATACCTGCCGGTCGGATACAAGCTGAGTGAACGGCTCGAATATCGTCTCCAGTTTGTCGGCCGGTATGCCGATGCCGCTATCGATAACTTCGCAGCGGAACAGGCCGCCCCCTGTCTGGTCATAGTGTACCCGCATGGTAACGCCACCCCGGCGGGTGTACTTGACCGAGTTACTGAGCAGGTTGAGCAGGATCTGGCGGAGTTTGCGTTCATCCCCCCGCACGTACGACGGCAGCGGGGTGGCGTCTTCGTACTCAAAACGGAGATCTTTTTCTTCGGCATGTAATCTGGTCAGATTGAATACCTGACGCACAAGAGCAGGAAGGTCGAAGACAACTTCTTCTACTTCCATCTTGCACGCCTCGATCTTGCCCACGTCCAGAATATCGTTGATCAGCGTCAGCAAATGTTCCCCGCTGCCGCGCATGATGCCGAGCTGCTGACGCTGGCTGTCGGTCAGATTTTCGTGATGTGTCATAATCTGTGCGTAACCGAGGATCGCATTGAGCGGCGTGCGCAGCTCATGGCTCATGCTGGCCAGAAAATCGCTCTTGGCACGATTGGCGCTCTCGGCGGCTTCCTTGGCGCTTTGCAGCTCAACGACCCCCTGAGCAAAGGCTCCGGCCAAATTATTAACCCCTGCTATCAGATTGCGCCACTCCCCTTCAAACTGTCCCGCATCGCTGCGGCTGTCCAGATGTCCCGCCTGTACCGCAACAATAAGCCCATCGGTCTCCTGAAGTACCTTGCGAATAGTATGGCGCATGGCAGAGAATGAACGGGCCAGGATGCCCACCTCATCATACTGATGGATTTCGAGCTCGCGGCTGAAATCTCCATGGGATACACCGTCTGCCATCTTGACGATCTGGCGCAGAGGGCGGGTGGCCACACCCATCAGAAAAAAGGCCGCGATACAGCTTGCCATGGCAAAAGCTAACGACAGCAGTACTCCGCGCACGACGATGCGCCGCTCGTTCTCGTGGAGATATAATTTGGAAAAACCGATCCTGATCCAGCCGATTGTCTCCTTTACCTTCTCGCCGCCATCAATACCACTGATGATGTTGAAATCATCCTTCATCTTTTCAGTAAAGACCGGAGCATAAAAGACGAAGGCGTCCTGCTCTTCGGACATGGAGAGCGCCGTAGTTGCAGGAGGGGTGCTCAGATGACGGTATATCGGCTTACCGTCATGAATCAGCGGCATCATTTTGGAGTCGTAGAAGGTGACATCAGCCACCTCGGTGTTGGCTTTGAGGAATGTTGCGGTGCTCTTCAGCAGCTCGGGATTGCCGGAGAGGATCGGCAGTTCACCGGTCTTGGTCGCCAGGGTGGTGATCGCTTCGGCGCGTTTGATGATTTCGCTCCGGATAACCCCCTTGCCGACCCGGATTGATTCCCAGGTATGGATGAACGACATCATCAGCAGCAGCGGGACCATGAAGAGCAGCGCCTTGATACGAAAGGTCATTATCGGCTTCAGCCTGTTCATGCCTGATTATCCCCGGCCCATGCCTTACGGTTCGGGTGCGTGCTATCCAAAAAATCCATATGAGTATGTCCCCGTGTCATGGGTAGACTCTTTTGGTCATGCGCATGACCTCATCCGGAATGCTGATGCGCATCTTGCGGGCCGTATCCATATTCAGGAACAGCTCGAACTTGCGAGGGGGCAAAGCCGCCAGCTTGCCAACACTCCCGCTCTTCAGCGCAGTGGTGGCATATTCGCCGATAATCATGCCGACATTGACCATGTCCACTACCAGCGCCAGCAGCGCCCCCTCCCTGACGTGCCGCTCGGAAATACCCATTAAAGGTATGCGCCTTCGGAAGGAGAGGAGATACGCTTCCTCCATGGCGGTCGAGGTCATGACTCCGCTATCCGGCAGGAGCAGGATAGCGTCGATATTCTCCAGATTTTTGACGGTGTTGACGAACTCAACCGTATTCCTGACGGAGTGGGAGAAGGTCGGAGCGGAGACATTATTGGCGAGAATGTTCAAAAAATCGTAGCTGGCCACCACCGCCATCCTCTTGAGGGACGGAAGATGTTTTCGCACCAGTTCGGCGTACTCGCTGGTCGGGGTCGCCATATAGAAACCGATGGTATTGGGGCGGTTGACAGCTGGCGGAGTCACCACCATGTCATAGATAACCGGGATGAATGCGGGAAGTGTCAGCGCCTCGGCCAGCGCCTCACGCCCAAGAGCGATCACTACTCGCGCATCCTCCTGCTGAAGCAGTGCGGCCAGGTTGCCGCGCACCTCAGCGGGAGAATAGGTTTTTGTGGTAGCGTGCAGAGTCTTGTGCAAGCCGTGAGTAACTTCGATAACCGGTTTGAGCTGGGCATCGGCGATGATCAGCACATCTGCCGCCTGGCATGGTATGACGCTCAACAGGATGCAGAGCAGGATATAACGGAGGGTATGGTGCACAGGTCGCTTTCTCATGAGAAATTAAAGTCCGGCAACTATAGGGATAAACAAACCAAATATCAATAAAAACAACGCAGTAATTTTTTAATTGCGACCAAATGGCACACAACAGCTTCTCGGCAGCGTTTGGGATATGCCGTTATTTAAAACAGCAGTTCCAAACTGCAGCAACAAAATTCACAATTGGTGAGATTATCGGTGCAGTTGAGGATAAGTTGTATGTAATTATTTAGCCAAATCCCGTTGTTAATCCATCTCATTATTTTTTAAAAGCGAGTTTTAATCGCTTGACAAATACATTTTATATGCATATAAACGCGCGTCCTTTTTAATTAATGAATGCACGGCAGTTTTTGTCAATAATACATATTTTACCTCTGACGGGGGAACGAGGCCGTCCCCTGCGGTTACATCACACGGAAAAGGAGAGAACCGAACATGAAAAAAAGTACTTTGGTTGTTCTGGAAAAAGGGAACGATTGCGCATTCGAAGGGGAGATGGGCGCTTGCTGTATAATGTCTTTCACCCTGCTTATGTAGCCTATTGAGTGTATCGATGCACCGGAGGGGGGGGAGTAATCCCCCCCTTTTTGTATGTAACATACCCGTAACAGCGACTTCCCCACAATCCCTTTACACCCTGAAGGGTGCCTACAGGCTTACTACTCCTCCGGAGACGCGACATGCAGCTATCTACCTATCTAAAAATCTACCCCTGTCCGGATCAGCCGGGGATGAACCTGGTGTACTCCACGCTCCGCTCTTCCGTCGTGCTGCTGCCGGACGACCTGCTGGAGGCGGCCCGTAATAAAACGCTGCCGGATGAAGAGCTCGAGACTCTGACAAAGCTTACTATCCTCACTCCGGACAGAGCTGTCGAGCGGGAGTGGATGCTGACGATTTTCGACACCCCCCGCCGCAGCACCCCGTTCAGCGCGATTGTCGTGCTCAATCTGGATTGCAATCTGGCCTGCCCCTACTGTTATGAAGAGTCGTTCCGTGACAAGCGCTATATGGGCGCCGGGACCGCGGCGCTGCTGGTGGAGACTATCCGTCGAGAGAGAATTGAAAAAGGGCAGCCGGTCAGACTGACCTTCTATGGCGGCGAACCGCTTCTCTCCCTTGACCTGATCCGGGCCATCTCGCTGCCGCTGCGGGAAGCGGCGCTGGAGGCGGGCGTTTCCTACCGTTTTTCGCTGGTCAGCAACGGCACACTGCTGAATCGTGCCTGTGCCGAAGAGTTGGTCGCATTGGGGCTCAGTGGCGCCAAGATCACGATCGACGGTCCGTCCGAGCTGCATAACTCGAGCCGCCCCTATCTCTCCGGGAACGGTAGCTATGAGACGATCGTAGGCAACGTGCTCGACATCTTTGACATTGTCCCGCTGCAATTGGGAGGGAACTTCAGCCGCGACAACTATCGTGATTTTCCCGGCATGCTCGATGATCTGCTGGCCCGCGGCATTGACCCCGCCCGGATCGGCGCGACGCTGTTTGCCCCGATTACTCCCAAATCGGGAGAACGGACCCTTTCGGACTTCAACACCGGCTGTGCCTGTTCGTATGAGCCGTGGCTGATGGAGGCCGGAGTCTGGCTGCGCGAAGAGACCCTCAAACGGGGCTTCCCGGCTCCCCGGCCAAAGTTGTCGGCCTGTATGGTCGAACTGGAGAACGACCTGGTAATCACCTGCGACGGTTCGTACTACAAATGCCCGGCTTTCATCTCCCGCCCTGAGCTGCGCATCGGCTCGCTGGCCGAGGGGCTCCGGGATTATCACGGCTCTCACAACATGGATCTCTGGAAAACGGAAGAGTGTCTGGAGTGCGCCTACCTGCCGATCTGTTTCGGAGGCTGCCGCCAGTTGACGCTGCTGCGCAGCGGTGAGATGAATGAAGTGGACTGCCGCCGGGAATATTACGATACGGTGCTGGAGCGGGTGGTCAGGCAGGATCTTGACTATCAGCGGACAAAACGGGAAACATGAATTAATCAGCTCATCCGTAAATAAAAAAGACCGCCGGGGGGTAGCCAGGAGGTCTTTTTTATTGAATTTACATGTTTTTCAAAACTTGAATCGCACCCCTCCCTCAACCCAGCGTCCCGGGTTCGGGTAGACCGATAAAGTGTAGTAGTTGCTGCCGAAGATGTTATGCAGCGTCAGGAACGTCTCCACTGCGTTCGTCTCGTCAAGGCGGAACTTTTTCGTCGCGGTCAGATCCCAGATGAAGTTGTCATACACCGGATCGGCATAGGCCGGCATGGTGGAAGCGAGATCCCACCACACATATCTGCCGGAGAGCAGGGCGGTGAAGGAACGGCGGTCGTCGTACTTGACCCCGATCAGCCACGAGTAGTTGACATAGGAAGGATCGTCATGGCTGTTCTGTACCGTGTCCCCGGTGACGCGGGCATAGGCGTGCCCCAGCTTGAGGGAGAGATTATAGAAGGGGACGGTATCGAGTTCCAGTTCATACCCCTGGCGGGTAATGTCGTCCTGGTTGATGGCTGTTGTCGAGGAAGACGAATTAACTTGCGTGATAGCCTTGCTGGTCTCATGGCGGAACAGTGTCCCTTTCAGGCTGACCAGATCTGCCAGGCCGGATTCGAGGCCGACCTGGTACGACCAGCCGTATTCGGCCTTCAGATTCTTGTTGGCGGTGAAATAGGGTCCGCCGCCGGCGAGATAGCCGAGCGGCGGCGAAGAAAAACCGCGTGCTGCCGAGGCGCGTGCCACGGTATGCTCTCCCAGTTCCCAGGTAGCACCGAGGCTCGGACTGACAAAAATGCCGAAGAAGCTGTCGTGGTCGAGCCTGATACCGGGAGTAACGGCGAATGGGCCGAATGCAACCGTGTCGTTGGCAAAAACAGCCCACTTATTGACAGTGGAATTGATCAAAACGGAGGCGGGCAATCCGGCGTTCTGGAAGAGCGGCCCGGCGTCGGTGGTCTGGTCCAGGGTGCCGTGGCTCCGCTCCCCGCCAACTGTGAGGGTCTGAATGCCGCTGTTCCAGGTGGCGCGCAAGTTGGCGCCAACAGTCTGTTCGTCGGTTTTGTTCCGGATGCGCAGTTGGCCGGGAGAGGGGGGGTATGATGGCAGGAAGTATACGGGCTGATCGAATCTGGATTTGAGCAGGTGTACGCCGCCACGCACAGTCAGTTCAGGAGTGGCGCGGTATTCGAAGGTTCCGTTCAGGAACTGATTACGCAGCTGTGACCTGCCGCTGATAAAAAATGCCGGAATCTCACCTTCAGTTATGTCCGGGTTGCTGAAGCCGCCGCTTACGTTGATGTCAAGATCGCGGCTGGGGGTCAGGAGCAGCTTGCCGAAGACGCTGCTGCGCTGGTAGTCACGATTGTTGCGCAGACCGTCCGACTCCAGTTGCCCGGCGTAGAGGAAGTAGCCGAGCGGGCCGTTCTTGCCGCGCAGTTCGGCTGCCAGATCGCGGGACTTGGCGGTACCGTACGAGCCGCTCAGCATGCCGTTTGGGGTGGCGTTATCGCCGGTGCTGCGGGTGATGATGTTGATTACCCCCCCAAGCGCCGAGCCCCAGGCCGAGGAGGCGGCCCCCTTGATGATTTCGATCCGCTCGACGATCCTGACCGGAATGAAGCTGGTTTCGCCATTGCCTCCGGAGAGGAAATTTATCGGCATGCCGTCCAGCAGCACCGTCACATGGCGGTTTTCAGACCCCTGGATATGGAGCTGCGCGCCTGAGACAAAATCGTTGGTTGAAAAGTCCACGAAGAGGCCGGGGAGACGGGTCAGCACCTCAGCCACGCTGTTGACGTTCATCGCCTCGATCTCTTTGGCGGTGATGACGCTCATGTTCTCGGCGGTCTGCATGATCGGCTTTTCGCTGCGGGTGGCGGTCTGGACGTACAGCTCCTTCTCTTCCCAGAACATCAGCAGATCGCTGTTATCGGCTGGGCCGTTCTGCGCCACTACCAGATTCGGCCGGGATGCAGGCGTCTCCTCACCAAGAACTGTCCCGTTACCCCCAAGAGTAGCGATAACAGACAGACATGTTATAAATGTTCGTTTATTCATGGGGTAGCCCTCTCCGGTGGGTATGATACACAAAACTTCCGATAAAATAGCAATTAATTATAATACAAACAACTATTTATATTGTGCATCAAAAAAAACGTCCCAAAGCCACACAAGCGAGGCAACGGGACGTTTAACATATCATTTTTTACAAACGTTTACTCTTTGATATCGCCTTTAATTCCGATGGTAACCTCCTGGTACGGAATATCCCTGCCGGATGCCGCCAGAGCCTGACGAGCCGCCACTGCGATGCCGCCGCAACAGGGTACTTCCATTTTCAGAACCGTTATGCTTTTCACGTCGGATTTGCTGAACAGTTCTGTCAGTTTCTGCTGATAGAAGCTGTTGTCATCCAGTTTCGGACACCCCATGACAACCGCTTTACCCGTCAAGAAATCATCATGATACCCGGCGTAGGCGACCGGTACGCAGTCGGCGGTGATCAGCAGATCGGCACCCTGGAAATACGGGGCGGTGGTGGAAACCAGATGCAACTGCACCGGCCATTGCGCCAACTGGCTCTGACGACTTCCGGCCGCAACGGCGAGGGTCGTTCCCTGCGGACGATCAAAACTCATGGCGCGGGAGCCGGGACAGCCGCCGCCATGGTGATGCAACGCGGCAGGCGGCCGGGGCGCCTGCTGATGAACCGGAGCCGGCTTACCCAGCGCCGCCAGATGCTGTTCAACGGCCACCTCATCAAACTCATCCGCCTCCCGCTCTTCAATGTGAATGGCGTCACGCGGACATTCACCGAGGCATGCTCCCAGCCCGTCGCACAGATTGTCTGCCGACAGCACCGCTTTGCCGTTGATCATCGTGATGGCGCCTTCGGCGCATGACGGCACGCAGAGTCCGCAGCCGTCGCATTTTTCCGGATCAATAGTTACAATTTTTCTCAACATGGCAGTTCTCCCTTTGGTCGAAGTTGGTATATTAACAAAAGTAATGCCAGAGATAATCAAGCCTGCCCCGCATCACCAGCCTGCGCCCCGCATAGGACATGATTTCCCGGACTTTCTCCCGGCGCGGCTTGTCATAGCAGTGAATCCGGCACTGTTTGCAGGTCGGCTTTTCCGCTTCCAGCGGACAATTCAGCCGTTTGGATATGGCATATTCCAATAATGATGCACATTCCGGACAGAGCAGACGTGCTTCCAGCTCAGCGGGAAGATCAACTGCAGCGCGGCCGGCGCCATGATGTTTGGCTTCGCAGTAAACTTCAACAAACTTTCCGAGTAGCTTGATGTCTTTTTTCTGTGCTCTGGTGATGGTTTCCATGCAGGTGATAATCCTTTGTTTTCACTCTGTAATACATGACCAAGGTCAATTATTCGCGGAAAACCGGATGGCAGGATGGAATCTTCGCCCAGTATTATGAGCGCTGCTGATTCAGAGGAAATATCACGGTAAACAGGGAACCGGTTCCCGGTTCACTCCAGACGGTGATCATCCCGCCATGGTTCTTTGCTATGCCGTAGGAAACGGACAGGCCAAGTCCGGTTCCGGTTGGTCTGGTGGTAAAAAACGGCGTGAATATATCCTTGATCTGCTCCGGCGGGATGCCGTCCCCGCTATCCCCGATCTCGGTCCGGCAAACCGCCGCTTCGTTGTCAATAGCGGTCCGGATGGTCAGAATCCCTCCGTGATCCATGGACTGCACTGCATTCACGATCAGATTGGTGAACAGTTGGCAGAGCTGGTTTTCGTCACCCTCGACAGCCACATCCCCCATGCCGTATTCGCGCCTGACTTCGATGCCTGTCAGCGGCACATGGTGTTTTACCTGGCGCAGGATATCATCCAGAACCAGATCAAGTGCCACAGGCTTGAGAGCTTTGCGCTGATGCCGGGCAAACGAGAGTAGATTACCGACGATACCTTCCACGCGCGCCACCTGATGCGCAATGATTTCTGCCTCTTCCCGATTCGGATGCCCGGAGTGCAGATCAAACAACAGCACCTCTGCATTGCCCCGGATAATCGCCATCGGATTATTGATCTCGTGGGCGACTCCGGCCGCCAGTTCGCCGACGGCGGCCAGTTTTTCCGCCTTCAGCAACTCTCCCTGGGTCTTGAGCAACAGCAGGTTTTTGTCCTCCAGCTCGGCAGTGCGTTCCTGGACCTTGGCTTCGAGGCCTCTGTTCAGTTGTATAATGGCATATTCCCGCTGTCTGAGGACAGCGGTCATGGCATTGAATTCCTCTGCCAGCTCGCCGATCTCATCCCCGGATGATGTTTCTATCCGCAGGTCCCGTTCTCCGGCGGAAAACCTCTGCACCAACCTTTTCAGCTCCCTGATGGGGCGTGAGAGCAGATTGCCGATGTAACCGGAGACGGCAATACCGAACAGCGACCCTGCCAAAAGAACACCGGTAAAGAGCAGGCCGACCTTTTTCTTCAGGGCTGTATGCGGCTGTTCCAGCATGCCGACGTACAATGATCCGATGACGCTGCCGGTCAGATCGAAAATCGGCTCATAGGCGGTGAAGTACCAGTCGTTGACGACAAAAGCCCGATCGACCCACTTTTCTTTGTTCAGGTTCACGCGGTTATACACCTCGGCGGAGAGCCGGGTGCCGATGGCCCTGTTTCCCTCCAGGGTGTGGACGTTGGTGCTGATGCGGGTATCATCCAGAAAGATGGTGGCGGTGCCCACATCCTTCCCCTTGAACTGGACCCCCTCGAACACAATCTTTTTAATCCGGTCCACGACCGTATTGTTCCTGTTCAGCAGCACGCCACCGTACAGAGCGCCAACGACATACCCCTGACTGTTCCTGACCGGAGCGGAAGCGACCATTACCATGCCAAACGGCTCGCTTTTTTTACTCCCCGGCTTTGCCCGTTCGGTCGGGATCACGTCGATAACCGCCTGGCTCGCCAGGTTGTTTCCTTCGCGCTGCAGGCGCTCAGGAGAGAAGAGCTGACTCCCGGAAACGACTTCACCATTCAGCGCCCTGGCTATCAGAGGGTCCTTGTCGAGCAGTTCGCCGTAAGCCTTCGGATTACCGGCCCGGAACAGAACCCGCCCGTTACTGTCCACTATTGTAAGTATATCCAGCTGTTCATTGGTAATCATGGCGGACAGCAGTGGGGCGATAATCTCCCGATTGCTGGTGGTGACGGCATCCGCGGCATGCGGCATACTGGTGGAAAAGCGGATTACATCGCGAATATGGCTGATTTCGTTGGAATAGACTTCATGGGCCGAGTTGAGATCGGTGCGCACCTTTTCCTGGGCAAGCACATTGATGCGGGTGTTGATGATGTACATGCCGGCCAGCGAACAGAACAGGATGGCGACAAAAAGCGGCAGGAGCGAGCCGATCGTCAGTTTCTTGCGTATGGAGAGTCGGGGAAACGGCATATTCAAACGGCTTCGGCACTGTTCCTGGGGATGGTCAGGCCATAATCGGCAATCTTCCGGTCCAGCGTCTTACGGGTGACCCCGAGAATGCCGGCGGTCCGGCTTTTGTGATACGCATTCTTCTTCAATACCCGAAGAATGTGATCTTTTTCGACACTCTCCAGCGAATCAGTGCCATCGTCTGATAACGCCGTCCGAGCGCCTGTATCGGTGCGTATCGGAAGCAGATCGGCCGTTATCCGGTTCGATCCGGCCAGAATAACCGCCCGCTCTATGATATTCTCCAGTTCCCTGATATTTCCGGGCCAGTGGTAATCTTTCAAAAGCCGCAGGGCGTCGTCGCTTATGGTATCGACATGTTTCTTCATCCGGGCGGAGAACCGCTTCATGAAGTGCAGAGTGAGCGGCACCAGATCTTCCTTGCGCTCCCGTAACGGAGGTGGTGTGAGGGTAATGACGTTGAGTCGGTAAAAGAGGTCTTCCCGGAAGCGCCCACAGGCAACCTCCTTCTCCAGTTCCTTGTTGGTGGCTGCGACAATGCGAATATCGCAGGTCATAATTTCGGTCGCGCCGACGGGAGTAAACTCCCGTTCCTGAATAACTCTCAGCAGTTTCGCCTGCAGGGCCAGCGTCATGTCTCCAATTTCGTCCAGAAACAGGGTGCCCCCGGTAGCGGCTTCGAGCAGCCCTTTCCGGGATGTCATCGCGCCGGTGAACGCTCCGCGCACATGGCCGAACAGCTGACTTTCCAGAAGGGTGTCGGTCAGAGCGGCGCAGTTGATGGTCAGGTAACGCCTGTCTCTTCTGGCACTGTTGAAATGTATCGCCCGTGCGATCAACTCCTTGCCGGTGCCGGATTCGCCCTGGATAAGAATGTTTGCCTCGCTCGCCGCCACCTGCAGTGTCATGTCATAAACTTTGCGATAGCTGCTGCTGGTGAAGATGATCTCTCCGGGAGCGGTGCTGCGGATCAATTCCTCCGTCAGTCTCCGATTCTCCTTCAGCAATGTCTCCCGCTCCAGAGCCTTGTCGAGAACACCGAGAAGTTTTTCAATCGGAAACGGTTTGGTGATGTAGTCATATGCCCCCAGCTTGATCGACTCCACCGCTGAATCGATGCTGCCGAAAGCGGTCATGATCACTGCCGGCAGATCCGGCCGCAGTTTACGTACCTTCCGGAGCGTTTCGATACCGCTGATCCCCGGCATATTGATATCCTGAACCAGAAGATCCGGCATATAGGCGGTATCGGACTCAAATCGATCCAGCAGGGTCTGTCCGTTGGTGTAGGTTTCCACGCTGTAGCCATGGGAATGTAAAATTTTCTTCAAATAACGCAATATCTCTTTTTCATCATCGCAGATGATGATTTTTCCTTCAGGCACTGATGACTCCTTGTGCGTTTCAATATCTCAGGCAGTGTTATGTATCATAAATATACTTGATGGATAAAAAGTATACGTTTTTTTCTGTAGCCGCAACATCCTGATCTCGTATTGCCCAGAGAGGTGCTTGTAATTTCAAGTCGTTATAAAGAGCAAACCTGAGTTCTATTATAGCAGAGTCGTTGGCATGTCTATTGCTCTTAAGAGACCTAGTTATATCACAACTTCTCTTGAAATGTCTTGATGCTCCCAGAATAATTGATTATTTACCGGTCATGCCATTTGTAGCTCAAACGGTGATTTGTATAACGATGATACAATGCATCATTTGCAAAGTGCCAGATAAATGTTTCAGCGTGTAGTGTTCGGGCATTCCGCACGGCATTTTTTCAACAGACAGTATCCATCTCCGAGCCGCATCAGCCTAAGGAAACGGTTTCTATGGCATGCTGCCTGCGGGTATCGCTGGAAACGGCGCTGCCCTCCTCTAGTGAGTTAGAATCTATTATCTCGCGGTGTTTTGCAGAAAATAGATTCGTTAACGAACTATCCTGTGTATTAGGGAGAGAAGGAGATGGTTGGCATCGGTAACGATTACAACCATTTTTACAGGGAGGTACAGCAATGGCGGTTTCTCGAAGAGATTTTTTCAAACTCTCCGGTTCCGGGCTTGCGGCTGCCACCCTCGGTTTCAACCTCGCTCCCGTCGAGGCCAAAGCTGAGGATCTGGCCATCCGCTACGCCAAGGAATCCACAACCATTTGCCCCTATTGTTCGGTCGGCTGCGGCATGATCGTACATACGCTGGGGGGCAATGTCATCAATGTCGAGGGTGACCCCGATCATCCGATCAGCGAAGGGGCACTCTGCCCGAAAGGTTCGTCGGTCTTCCAGCTGCGCGACAACAAGGCCCGCGTCACCACACCGATGTATCGCGCCCCCGGCGCCAGCGAATGGAAAGAAGTTTCCTGGGAGTGGGCGCTGGACGAAATTGCACTGAAGGTCAAAAAAACCCGCGATGCCTCATTCATGCCTACCTCAAAAATCAAGATCAAAGAAAAGATGGGCGGTGTTGATGTAGAAAAAGAGATCGAAGCCGTGGTAAACCGCACCATGGGTATGGCTTCGGTCGGCAGCGCCGCGCTTGACAATGAAGAATGCTATCTGTACCAGAAATTTCTACGGGGGTTAGGCCTGGTGTATATAGAACATCAGGCCCGCATTTGACACAGCGCAACAGTTGCGGCTCTGGCAGAGTCGTTCGGACGCGGTGCAATGACGAACCACTGGATAGATTTCAAAAATTCTGACGTAATCCTCATTATGGGGTCAAACCCTGCTGAAAACCACCCGGTCTCCTTCCGCTGGATCCTGAAGGCAAAAGAAGCCGGCGCCAAGGTGATCTGTGTTGATCCCCGCTTTACCCGCAGTGCAGCCAAGGCAGATCTGTACGCTCCACTCCGTTCAGGAACCGATATCGCTTTTCTGGGCGGCATGATCAACTACATTCTGCAGAACAAGCTCTACTTTGAACAGTATGTGCGTGACTACACCAACTCATCCTATCTGGTCAACGCCGATTTCAAGATGCCGGGAGATCTTGCCGGCCTTTTCTCAGGCTACGACGCAAAAAAGCGCAGTTATAACGCCAAAGCCTGGTCGTTCCAGAAAAATGCTGATGAAAGTATCATGAAGGATCCGACTCTTCAGGACCCGAACTGCGTTTTCCAACTGTTGAAAAAACATTACGGTCGTTACACCCTGGATCTGGTGTCCAAAACCACCGGCACTTCAAAGGAAAAACTGCTGGAGGTCTACAAACTGTACGCTTCGACCGGTAAGCCGGACAAGGCAGGCACAGAGCTGTATGCCATGGGGTGGACCCAGCATACGGTAGGTACCCAGAACATCCGGGCCATGGTTATCGTTCAGCTGCTTCTGGGCAACATGGGTATAGCCGGCGGCGGCATCAACGCCTTGCGCGGCGAGTCAAATGTTCAAGGATCGACCGATCACGGACTGCTGTTCCACATACTCCCCGGATATCTGCCGGTACCGTCGGCCGACCTGAAGGACACTGCCGCCTATATCGAGAAATACACACCCAAAACCAAAGATCCGCAGAGCGCCAACTGGTGGGCTAACCGCAATAAATACCTGATCAGCTATCTGAAAGCGATTTACGGCGCCAAAGCCACCAAGGAAAATGACTTCGCCTATTCACTTCTTCCCAAGCTGGATCCAGGGATGAACGGCTCCTGGCTGATGATTTTTGACAACATGATCAAGGGCAAGTTCAAGGGCTTCTTTGCCTGGGGACAGAATCCCGCTTGTTCCGGTTCCAACTCGAACAAGGTGCGCAGTGCCCTCTCCAAGCTCGACTGGATGGTCACCGCCAATCTGTTCGACAACGAAACGGCTTCGTTTTGGAAAGGCCCCGGTGTAGATTCCTCCAAGGTCAAGACAGAGGTTTTCTTCCTCCCCGTCGCTGCCTCCTTCGAAAAGGAGGGCTCGATTACTAATTCCGGCCGGTGGGCCCAGTGGCGAACCGCTGCTGTCAAGCCTCAGGGACAGAGTAAGCCGGACGCAGAAATAATTCATGAGCTGTATCAGAAAATAAAATCGCTCTATGCCAAGGATGGTGGCGCTCTCCCTGAGCAGCTTTCCGCACTTACCTGGAACTATGGCTTCAAGCGGGCGGACGGCACTATCAAAAGCATTGACGCTCATGCAATCGCCAAGGAAATCAACGGCTACTTCCTGGAAGATGTCGAGGACAAGCCCAAGCCGCTCAAGCCGGGCGAAAAAGCACCGCTGCCACCACCACCGGGCACACCGAAGAAAATGCTTGGCAAGAAGGGGGAACTGGCAGGTAGTTTTGGCCAACTGCAGGCCGATGGCTCTACCTCCAGCGGCAATTGGCTCTATACGCAAAGCTATAATGAAAAGGGCAATCTGATGGCGCGACGCGGCAAGAAAGACCCAACCGGCCTCGGAATGTTCCCAGAATGGAGCTGGTGCTGGCCGGTTAACCGCCGCATTCTGTATAACCGCGCCTCCGTAGATTTGAACGGTAAACCGTACAACCTGAAGAAGGCGGTGGTCTACTGGAATGCGAATGCGCCACTGCCGAATGGAAAAACGGGCGCCTGGGTCGGCGACGTACCGGATGGCCCCTGGCCGCCAATGGCAAACGAAAAAGACGGAAAAAAACCGTTCATCATGAAACCGGACGGGGTTGCTTCTGTCTTCGGTTCCGGGCTGAAGGACGGCCCCTTTCCGGAGCATTACGAGCCGGTTGAATGTCCGGTGCCGGAAAACTTCTTTTCCAAGCAGATGAGCAATCCGGCCAGTAAGGTTTTTAGCGACGCCGGTGTCAAGGAAGACGTGCTGGCAACGTGCGATGTCCGTTTCCCGCTGGTTGCCACCACTTACCGGGTTACCGAACATTGGCAGACCGGTGTCATGACCCGCAACACCCCGTGGCTGCTGGAGCTCCAGCCGCGTCAGTTCTGCGAGATTAGTGTTGAATTGGCCAAGGAGAAGAGTATCGGCAATGGCGATATCATTGAGGTGTCCTCAGCCCGTGGCAAGATAGAGGCGGTAGCAATGGTCACCCCGCGCATTAAGCCGTTTCAGATCGGCGGTAAAACGGTGCATCAGATCGGACTCCCCTGGTGCTTTGGCTGGACCACCCCCGGCGTGGGTGACGCCGCTAATCTGCTGACCCCCACTGCGGGCGATGCCAATACGATGATCCCGGAGACCAAGGCATTTATGGTCGGGATCGCGAGAAAGGGGTAAGTCATGGCTGACACTATTAACCAAACTGCCCGTAAAGGGTTTCTCGTCGATACCTCCCGGTGCATCGGCTGTCGCTCATGTCAGGTCGCCTGTAAACAGTGGAACAAGCTGGAAGCTGACAAAACGTCAAACAAGGGGACATTTGAAAATCCTCTCGATCTAACTCCGGCGCTCTACAATCGAATAAAGTTTATAGAACTGGAAAAATCGGGCGAGGTCTCCTGGCTTTTCTTCAATGAACGCTGCATGCATTGCGGTGATGCCGGCTGCATGAAGGTTTGTCCTTCTCCGGGCGCCTTGTACCGTACCAAAGACGGCATTGTTGCGTATAACAAGGACAAGTGTATTTCATGCAAATACTGTGTTTCAGCCTGCCCGTTTAATATTCCACGGTATGGTGATGATGACAAAGTCAGTAAATGCCATCTTTGCCAGGACAGAATCAGTGGCGGCATGACTCCGGCCTGCGCCAAGGCCTGTCCGACTGAAACGCTGAAATATGGCAATCGGAGTGAATTAATTGCCAAAGCTGCCGCTGCTAAAAAGACCCTCTATGGCGTAGATGATCTTATGGGGCTTGGAGTGGTCTACGCGCTGGAAGGACCGCCGGAACAGTACGGTCTACCGGCCAAGCCGAGTATTCCTCTGTCAATTTTCCTCTGGAAGGATGTCATCAAGCCACTCGGCATTCTCGGCTTCTGGGGCAGCATCGGTGCCATGCTGCTGCACTATGTGACGATCGGACCGAAAAAGGTAGACGATGATCTCGACGTCAAGGAGGAAGGCCATGAGTGAGTATATCGAGCGATTCAGAACCAGCGAAAGAGTGTTGCACTGGGCCGTTACCGCCAGCTTTTTTACCTTGCTCCTGACCGGGCTCGGTTTGTATTCCCGCTTGTTTCACGGCTATTTCGGCCTGTTCGGCGGCGGGATTAATGCTATTATGATCCACAAAATTTCCGGGGTTATATTTTTCTTCAGTTCCATTTATATGTTTCTTAACCATAAAAAGGACATTTCTACGTTTGATCAGGATGACAAACTGTGGATTGACAAAAGCGGCGGTTATCTCTCCAAAGATGCAAGTCATTTCAACATTGGCAAGTATAATCCCGGGCAAAAACTGTTTGCGCTCTGTATAGCAGCAGCCACTGCTGTTCTTGGCGTTACCGGATTGATTGCCTGGCTGCCGCTGTACTTCCCGCGTTTTATCGTACAGGTCTCCTTGATGATGCATAGCCTGTTTTTTATCGGATCTATCATGTTCGTTGTCGTGCATGTATATCTGGCGACCATCGGTAATCCTGGTACCATTGAGGCTATGCTGTATGGCGATGTCAAACGGGTCTGGGCAAAAAAACATCATCCCAAGTGGTATAAGGAAACAACCGGAGAAAATCAGTGACACATTCGGTCTCATTTCGTGCTGCGTCGAAGGCGGCCTGCCGGCCGCCTTTTGTTAACTAAATATATTTCCCGGTGGAGGTCTGTCGTATGCTTAGTGTAATAAAAACATTACTCTCTCTGCTGCTCATCGCGGCATGCATTATTTCTGCCGACAACGGCGTGTATGCCGCCGGCTCATCTTCTCAAACGGTACTCAACCCGGCGGCACCAAGAAAATCTCTCTATCCCAGAATTGTCATCTACACGGTTGCCTGGTGTCCGCACTGTCGTGAGCTGAAGGAGTATCTGACTACCCGTAACATCCCGTTTATAAACAGAGACGTCGAGCTTGAAACTGCGGCTATGGATGACCTGATGCAAAAATACAAAACCTATAGCGTGCCTGTTGTGGTCATCGGCAATGACCAGGAAATTCTCAAGGGCTTCACCAGCGAGCAGTTTGAAAAAGCGGTCGTTAAGGTGAATGCTGCCGGCCGGTAGCAATTAATTTGGTAGTACGGAGGTATCCCTTGAATTTTTCAATGACAGTAACTGCAGTTCGAACGTTTTCACTGATCCTGTTACTCATGCTCTGCTCTGTACCGAGCCGTGCCGCTGAATCTGTTGCGGTTGTCCGCAGCGGCAGCGCCAAAGTGGGAGAACCTGCTCCGACATTCAAGGTTGAAGCTGTTGCCGGCGCGGAAATCAAGAGTGTCAGCCTTGAGGATTACCGTGGTAAATGGCTGGTGCTTTTTTTCTATCCGGCGGATTTTTCTTTTATCTGCCCGACCGAAATCACCGGCTTTAACAAGGAACTGGACCGGTTTAAAAAACTGGACGCTGAGGTTCTTGGGGGGTCAGTAGACAGCAAGTATGCCCACCTGGCCTGGATCAAGCGGGGTGACCTGGGAGAACTGAAATACCCACTGTTTTCAGACATGAAAAAAGAGATGGCCGAACGCTACGGAATACTCGACGCAAAGGAAGGTGTCGCCTTGCGGGGCCTTTTCATTATTGATCCCAATGGGGTCGTTCAATATCAGGTCGTTCATAATCTTTCCGTCGGACGGAGTGTTGAAGAGGTCCTGAGGGTTCTGGAAGGGCTGCAGACCGCTAACCTCTGCCCCCTGAATTGGAAGCCGGGCCAGAAAACCCTCAACAGATAGTATCAGAATCTAACTGAACGAGAGGAATCGTCATGCCTTCAACGGGACAAAAAATCGCCGCACTCCTGCAAGCAGCTCAGACATCACCGGAATATGCTGATGTTGTTCCCCTGTTTATTGGCATATATCAATACATTTCCGGTCGGGAGAAGCAGACCGGCATTTCGGTTGAACTATCACATGACGATGCGGCGGCAAGGATCGATAAAAACATCCCGCTGCTTGCATTTTCCGATCTGCGGATAAATCGGGAGGTGACTGTTGCCTTTCTGCTCGGGATTGTTGAGGTGTTATCCCGCATAGGTCATGAAAATGCTGCATACCTTCAGCATATCGGCGCAGCCCTGCAGGAAGGAACCATTGATCCGTCCTCTTTGTATGCCGCAATTATGGAACGCCGTCGAGCGCCGATAAATGAACTTTCCGATGTGCTGGCTGTCCCCGCTCCGCTTATTGAGTATATCTTTGAGATACCACTTAAAACCGGGCTCGAACAGTATTCCGCCGGGTATAGAGCAGATAGTTTTGTCGAGTGGCAGGAGAATTCCTGTCCGATCTGCGGCTCCCGGGCTGGTATGGCAGAGTTATCCGGCGAGGAGGGGCGGCGCTCGCTTTCATGTTCAACCTGTTCCTTCAGATGGCCGTTCAAACGCCTAACATGTCCCTTTTGCGGCTGTGACGATCCCGAAAAACGATCCTACTTTACCGCCGGAGACGGGGCAACGCGGGTTGACACCTGCACGGCCTGCAGTCGCTATATCAAAACTCGGGATTCGCGAAAAACAGACAGCGACGTACCACTAGAGGTTGAGGATCTGCTGACGATACATCTTGATCTGCTGGCAGCTAAAGAAGGATTTGAACGAGGCAAATAAATACAACTCCGGAATAGCGTGGTGAACTATGACAAATAATCATGCAAACCTTATTCACGACGTAACTGCTGTTATTCTGGCCGGAGGGCGCTCTTCCCGCATGCAGAGTAACAAGGCACTGCTGCCGTATCGAGGGGGGAGGTTCATCGAAGCCATCCACCGACTGCTTCAGACAATCTTCCCCGAGGTGATTCTGGTCACCAACAATCCCGAGCAGTACGAGTTTCTCCCCTGCAGAAAGGTGCCCGACCTGTACGAGGGAATGGGGGTGTTGGCCGGAATCCATTCCGGTCTGTATCACAGCAGCAATCCGGCTATATTTGCTGTTGCGTGCGACATGCCCTATCTGACGGAAAGCCTGATCAGGTACATTGCTTCCCGGGCTGATGCCGGCGGTGTGCAGCTTCCGGAAAGCCCGGGCGGGCTTGAACCGCTCCATGCGGCCTACGGCAAGGAATGCCTTGCAGCCATCGAGGCAACTCTGCTGAGCGGCCAGAGGAGAATTGTCTCTTTTTTTGACCGTACCAATGTCAACAAGATACCTGTTGAGCAGGTAGCCCACTTCGACCCCGAATTTGTTTCCTTCATAAACATTAACACTCCTCGCGAGTACTACGATCTTCGAGACAAAGAGCGCATCAGTGAACAGCACGCCCGCAATAACAGACTCGTGGCGGAATTTTCTCTGAAAGCAGCAGTCTGATACATCCAGCATCACCAGAGATCACCATGCGGATTGTAGAGAAACACCGTCTCCAGGATGCGGTGAAGTCGTTTACCGGCCTCGTTTCGTATTTTTTTCGTTTTTTCTTTGCCTCGCTGACCCCATTCCTTGTAGTATATGCCGGTTGCAAACACCAATTTTACATCAAAGATGAAATCAAGGTGCTGAAGGCGAGCCAACGATGATAGCACTTTGATTTGGAATTGGAATCCATCTCTATTTTCCGGATACCGATACAAACATGGACGAACCAAAAAAAGATAAAATGACCAAAGAGCTGCAAGGAATGGCGCTGGGAACCGTCGGCACCTTTATCCTCCTCGCGTTTCTGACGTATAATGCCGCAGATGTTTCCTGGAACAGCTATTCCAACGAAGGGAATATTCAAAATCTCGGGGGTCGCCTTGGTGCTCAGATTGCTGATCTTTTTTTCAGTGGATTTGGCCTGGCATCCTACCTTATTCCACTTGCGTTGCTCTATATAGCCTACACCCTGCTCAGATTCAAAGAGATCCGGTTACGCTCATACAAGCTGCTGGCGTCGTTCGGACTACTGTTTTCGCTCTCCACGCTGTTCGCATTTTTCCGCATGACTACCATAGTTTTTGAGCAACAGGTACAGACAGGGGGACTCGTCGGCAAAGTGACCGCCAATTTTCTCAAGGCGGCGGTCGGGCCCTATGGAGCGCTGCTCCTGTTGCTTCCGCTGCTTGCGGCATCGATCATGGTGCTTTCAAAGTTTTCCTTTATTCTTTTTGCCGGGTGGTGGCTGGAGAACTTTAAACATAAATTTGCCGTTTGGCAGGAACGTCGCGCCCGTGACCAGAAAGAGCAGCTGAAAGAAAAGGCCAAAAACGTAGGGATGCCTATTGCAGCTACGGGGCCGGTCATCAAACCGATGCCGCCGCCTCCCGCAAAACCTAACCTGATCAAGAAGGAAAAAGATAAAAAGAAAGAGGACGCCAAGACGGCCGCCGTTCAGGAAACGTTTGAATTCATCAAAGCTGAAGGTGATTTTCATACGCCGCCATTCTCGCTGCTGGACATACCGCCAGTCACGGAGAAAATGCTCGACAGCGAGGCCCTGACCATGAACGCGCGGCTGCTGGAGAAAAAACTCAAAGATTACAACATCGACGGCGAAGTCGTTGAAATCTGCCCCGGCCCGGTCATCACCATGTATGAATACGCCCCGGCCCCCGGCATCAAGATCAGTAAAATTGCCGGTCTGACTGATGACCTGACCATGGCGCTCCAGGCCATGTCGATCCGCATCGTCGCCCCGATCCCCGGCAAAGGAGTGGTCGGTATCGAGGTTCCGAATCGCGACCGCGATATGGTGTTCCTGCGGGAAATTTTCAACTGCGAACATTTTTCCCATAGCAAAATGAAGTTGCCGCTTGCTCTTGGAAAAGATATCGCCGGGCACCCGGTCGTAACTGACCTGGCTAAGGCGCCGCATCTGCTGGTGGCCGGTTCAACAGGCTCCGGCAAGTCAGTGTCGATCAACACCATGATTCTCTCTCTGCTCTACACCTCCACCCCCAAAGATGTGCGCATGATTATGGTTGACCCGAAGATGCTGGAATTCTCCATGTACGAGGGGATTCCGCACCTGCTGCTGCCGGTCGTGACTGAGCCGAAGAAGGCGTCACTCGCGCTGAAATGGGCGGTAAACGAGATGGAACGCCGCTATGCGCTGTTGTCAGACAAGGGCGTCCGCAATATAGATTCATACAACAAAAAACTGGCCGCCGAACTCCTCGAACTGGAAGAGCATGGTTCGATATCGGATGCCGAAATTATTGAAGATCTGGAAGAACTCCGCGAAGGAGGAGTCGCCGATATTGATCCGATCCCGTTTGTCGTTGATGACGGTGACATTCTGGAGCATAGCCACCTCCCGTATATCGTCGTCATAGTGGACGAGCTGGCCGACCTGATGATGGTTGCCGGGCGTGAAGTCGAGGAGCATATCGCCCGCCTGGCCCAGAAGGCGCGTGCTTCCGGCATTCACCTGATTCTGGCGACACAGCGCCCCTCGGTGGATGTCATCACCGGCCTGATCAAAGCCAACCTCCCGTCCCGCATCTCCTTTCAGGTGACCTCAAAAGTGGATTCGCGCACCATTCTGGATACCAATGGCGCTGAGAGCCTGCTGGGCAATGGCGACATGCTGTATATGCCCCCCGGTTCCTCACGTTTGCAGCGTATTCACGGCGCGTTTGTTTCCGACTCCGAAGTTCAGCGGGTGGTTGATTTCCTCAAGAAGCAGGGGAAACCGGTCTATGAAAAATCGATTCTGGAGATGAAGGACAGTGATGAAAAGGGAGCCGCAGACGACGAGGAACAGGATGAACGCTGGGAGGATGCGCTGCGGCTGGTTGCAGAAACCAAACAGGCCAGCATCTCGATGGTACAGCGACGTCTGCGTATCGGCTATAACCGCGCCGCACGCATTGTCGAAATGATGGAAAGTGAAGGAATGATCGCCCATAGTGACGGCACCAGCAAGCCCCGTGAGATATATATGGAAGTCATTCACGCCTATCTGAATTCGCAGTTGACGAGGTAACACATGAGTTCAATACAAGCCGCCGCTATTCAGTTCAATGTTAAACAGGGAGATGTTGACGCCAACCTGGCCTACGTCCGGGAGGCGCTTGCACGCGTCGCCGCCCAGGGGGTTAACCTGGCTGTGCTGCCGGAAATGTGGTCAAGCGGATTTTCATATAAGAATCTGAACAAACTGGCGCTCCGAACCCAGGGGATCGTTGATGAACTGCTGGAACTGTCAAGCAGGCACAAGATGGTAATCATCGGCAGCATGCCTGAACCGAACGGCGACAAGGTTTTCAATGCAGTCTATGTCATCGACAATGGTTCTTTGGCCGGGGTCTACCGCAAGATGCACCTTTTTTCACTTCTGGGGGAGGAGCGCGCTTTTTCCGGCGGCGATTCATGGCTTTGTGCCGAAACGTCGATCGGCAAGGTGGGGGTCATTATCTGTTACGATCTGCGCTTTCCTGAACTTTCACGGCGTCTGGCCGTCGAAGGCGCTCAGGTGATCTGCGTCCCGGCGCAGTGGCCCAAGCCGCGGCAGGAACATTGGCGCACGCTGCTGCGGGCACGGGCGATGGAAAACCAGCTCTTTATCGTCGCCTGCAACGCCTACGGTATCATCGGCAAACTGGATTTCTTCGGCATGAGCATGATTATCGATGCGAAAGGGGAGCTGCTGGCAGAGGCGGGGGATTGCGAGGGGGAGATTGTCGCGTCACTTGACATGCAGGCAATGACCGACTGGCGGGCGCAGATTCCCTGCTTTAACGACCGTAAACCGGAGTGCTATTAACTCCTTTTTCAAACGTGCAGTTTTTTCAACAGTTCCGGTTTGTGCAGAGAATTGCGCAAAATACTCCGCACGGCTTCAACCTGCTCAAAACCCTCAGACTTTGACATGATTCCGCTTTTATATCTCAGACGCAGATTTTTGCGCAGAATGTCTGCAGCAGCAAGCGCCTTCTCGCCAGTTGGATCCACGTCAAGAAACTTTGAACCTTCCGAGTTATTCAGAAAATCCACCATCGCTTCCCGGGCCATCTGCATGTACTCGTCCCGATCACTCTCCGACAATTGATACCGCGACTTGCTGGAAAGCGCCTGTACAAGTTTTTGCAGCCGCTCCATACGCGACAGCACCATGATGGAATTAAAAATTTTCCGGTTGGTACCGAACGAGAAGATGGTCGTGGTCAGCACATTGCGCAGCAAGACATCGTTGGCGCGCCGGTCAGCACGGCAGACAACACGCGCCAGTTCCCAGATATCCTTCTCGACAAAGGCCTCAAAACGCATCTCCCAATACGTGTGCTTCATGGTAATTGCGGGAAAAGAGCGGATTATTTTATAGGGGACGTAGTAATTATGGGCGACCGTATCAGCGGCCAGATGGCAGAGATAGCCATATGCGCAGGCTTTCTGGTGGTCATTTTCGGCCTCTTTTAACAGAGTCCGCCCGATACCCCAGCGATGACAGTGCAACAGAGAGTGGGTGTATTTCTTCCCGAGCGTAATGTCCGGCGCGATACAGCCATAGAGAAAATCCTTTGGATGGAGCGCCAGAAGAGCCGCCATGTCACCCGGCAGCAGTCCGGGATTGGCTAGGACCTGAGCCCCCAACTGAAGATGGATACCCCCTCCCCAGGCAAATACATCCGTTGGAATCAGGATTGCCGCAATGGCGATTAACAGAAATAGCATATGGTTCTTTCTTTTGACAGGTTAACTGCTTACTGATAGATTACTGCAACGATTGTACGCCATAGTTAGCTCACTTGCATAGAAAATTGACCGGCAGGAGCAGTTCCCGTGAATACTTGTTCAAATCGTCACTCCACCCAATCCAGCATGTTCGCTTCTCTCACGGCATATCTTGAGGATCTTCAGGAAAGCGGTGTCGATGGTATTCCGACAGAGTTGACGGCGGTTACGGAGGCAGAGATTGCACCGTATCAATCGGTACCTCCTGAGCAGAGCAGTGAAAACGAAGTGAACGGTAATACCGTGCCGAAAAAACATGAGACTCTTGAGCAGATCAGAAAAAATATGGGGGATTGTCAACGCTGCAAGCTGGGAGCCACGAGAAAAAATCTGGTATTTGGCGCCGGCAATCCCAAAGCCAGGCTCGTTTTCGTCGGAGAAGGACCGGGCGCCGATGAGGATGCCCAAGGGGAACCGTTTGTCGGCGATGCCGGAAAAATGTTGAACCGTATTATAGCCGCGATGGAATTAAAACGCGAAGATGTATATATCTGCAATGTGGTCAAATGCCGCCCGCCGCAGAACCGGCCGCCGGAAACTGATGAAGTTGGCGCCTGTTCCCCCTTCCTCCTGCGACAGCTCCAGTCGATCAGGCCTGAAGCGATCGTTGCGCTCGGCACATCTGCCGCCCAGGCGCTGCTGCAGACGAAAGTCCCCATATCAAAGCTGCGCAGCAAGTTCCATGATTTTCACGGGATTCCCCTCATGCCGACCTATCACCCATCCTATCTGCTCCGCACCGGCGGCAATTCTGATTCATTCTGGAGTGTCTGGGATGACATGACCCAGGTACTGCAGTTCCTCAATCTGCCGGTTCCGAATAAAACCCGGAAGAAATAGAAACCGTACCGGTGTCCGTAATCATACCCTTTCTTAAAACCATCTTCCCTCCCTCTCTTCATGACCAGGTTTTCCTCGTCGGCGGTACGGTGCGAGATCTGCTGCTGGGAAGGGACTCCCGCGACACCGATCTGGTGGCGGCTCTTTCCCCTGAAGAGATCCTTGTCCTCGGTTTTCGCCGTGTAGAAGCGAGCAGCAGCGCAACGATCTACTTCAAACACCACCCCGACTTCGGTAATATTGAAGTAACCCGCATCAACACTGTCGATGATCTGGCGGGCGATCTTTTCCGTCGCGACTTCACCATCAACGCCATGGCGTACGACATGAACGGCTGTCACCTTGACCCGTTGGGTGGCAGAGAGGATTTGCACGCGGGGCTTCTTCGAGCGTGCAGCCAACAGAGCTTTACCGGTGACCCGCTACGCGTCTTTCGTGCGTTTCGCTTCGAGGCCGATGGCTGGCGCATGACCCCGGAAACCGCCGCACTGATCCGGCGAGAAGAGTGGGCGTCCGCCTTCAGCGGCATGCCGATCGAGCGCTTCAGTAGCGAGTTGCTGAAAGCACTGGCTGGTAAATCCCCTGAGAAATTTTTTCAGCGGATGATCGAGTTCAACGTAGGGGCTGAATTTCTTCCGGAACTGTTCCGGATGCCGCAGATTCCTGCCGGGCCGCTTCAGCACCACCCGGAGGGCGACCTGTTTACTCATTCCATCCAGGTTTTGCAGCGGGTTGCAACAGTGAGTGCCGACCAACTGGCCCGTTTTTGCGCACTCTTTCACGACCTCGGCAAACTGGCGACCGATCCCGCGCGGTATCCCAAACACCATGGCCATGATATCTCCGGTTTTGCCATGGCGGTAGATTTTTGCACGCGTCTCCATCTGTCGACGGAATACCGGAATGCGCTGGCGTGGACCAGTGCTTTGCATGGCAAGGCAAATCTGTGGGAGACTCTGCGGGATGCGACAAAAATTTCCATGGCGGAACAGGCAATCAAAGGGGGCATTGTCCAAATATTACCTCTCGTTGCAGCAGCGGACAAAACAGGAAATCAGCCGATGGATGGGTGGGACGCTGCCGTCCGGGTCGCCGGAATGAATACAGTGGAACTGGGGATTGATCGGGAGAAGCTGGAAGCCATGCCGATCGGGAAACGACCGGCATATATGTTACAAAAGCGGATTGAGGCGCTGAAAGGGCTGGAGCCGCCACGGCAAAACCACGGTTTTTCCTGAAAATAGCTCCGGTAAAAAGATGCGGGCCGGAGGAGATCCTTCCCTCCGGCCATGACCCGATACATCAGGATAAGTACGTTCACGAGCCTATTTCTGAAAGAACCTCAGAAATAAGCTCTAACGTACTAAAAGGAGCACAAATGGCAGTATGTGCTCGTCCAGCCGCCGTAAGCTGCCACCATTACAGGTAGTGTTCCTTCACCTCCGGGCCTTCAGGTAACGGCATCCAATGGGTAAAAACCGGAACCGTTTTACCCTTTAACATCGCATTACAGGTTGTAATGCTCTGCTTATCTCCAATGCATGAATGATCCTTGCCAAAAAAATCGTACGGCGTATACAGCACGACCCGTTCATCGTTTTCAGGCAGCTTGTCACTTATATTAACCCATTCCATTTCGTTCTCCCTTCGCTGTTCGATTCAATTCTGATCGTATTATCCATTATTCCCTGTTCAAATCGCCTTGCGCCAGGCCAGCTGCTCTTCAAGCCAGGAATAGAAAGCAACGGTGTCAGGGCTACAGTGCGGCCTGGCAAGGTCGCATAATCTAGCGGGTGAGAATCCCGCCCCGGAAGGTTGGCCAGCCACCGGGTAGCTAGTCCTTGGAGGCTGCGTGGTAACATTCAGCTTTAAGCGTAGGACAGCAAGCAGGCAGGCCGTAAGCCGCAAGGTTGAAGGGAATGAGCCCCGTAAGGAGAAACATATGGAGAAACATATGGGGTCAGCCCTTGACACGAGACAAACTGGCTTTCAGGGAGAAACATATGGGGTCAGCCCTTGACACGAGACAAACTGGCTTTCAGCGGAGAAACATATGGGGTCAGCCCTTGACACGAGACAAACTGGCTTTCAGCGGATATTGTTAACATAAATGTCTCATGTCAAGGGCTGACCCCTACGGGGCTTCTGCTTCATACCGGAATATTTCTGGATGGCTGAAGGATTCGCCAGGTGTACGGCGTATTCTTCAGCCATCAGCCCGTCGACAAGCCAATACCAGTTGTAGGTCGATTCGACGACAATACCGTCAAGCCAATTGCGGTACGGTTCAAACGCCCGAGCTATTGCCGCCATGTCGTTCGGCGACTTCTCTTTAAAGACATGTTTTCCGGTTTCATCAATGATTGCCAAATAGCTGTTACTTGAATGCAGATCGATTCCAGAGTAAAGTTTCATGCGGCACCTCCTGAGTGAGCTCTAAAGATTGGTCTCTTTAAAAGCATATCGGGAAGTTTTTGCTCCTCGTTACTTCGGGAGGTGCCGTTTATATGATTATCAGGTTCTAACTTCTGACAAAAGAGTAATAATCATGACCCTTATTAGAATCTTTCAACTAGCGCCAAGATCGGCCCTAAAACCCGGCCGGTCAGGCTCTTGGCGTTGTGAAGACATAGCTGAATATGGACGCAAATCAAATATTTCTATCAGAAGGGGGAATGTATGAAATTCAAACTGATCGCCATGCTTATGCTGCTTGTCTGTCTGGGAACGTCGTCTCTTGCTTGTGCAGAAGGTTTTACCGTCAAACCGGGGGACACCATTCAGAAGCTGTTGGAGGACCAGAAGGGGAAACGCGTCACGCTGCGCCTTCAAGGGAATGAGGAGCTTGCCGGCAAAGTCCGAAAAGTAACCAATGAACTGGTGCAACTTGGGGAGCTGAGTGGTCGGGAGTTTTTTGACGCCGTTGTGGAGGTGAGCAGGATCTCGGCGGTTATTGTCAGGGTCAAGGAATAGCGGGACCTGATGGGGAAATGGAGTCTAAAAAAAGACAGATGGGTCACCCATTAGAAGAAAAGAAAAAGACAGAAGTTTCTGAAAAACAGCTCTGGCCATGAAAGGAGCACAAGTGGCAGTATGTGCTTGTCCAGCCCTCTGTAAGCTGCCACCATTGCGAGTTGTGTTCGTACGCAGTAACAGTTGAAAACGCTAACGGGTAAAGTCCCGTCCGGGAATTGTCCGATTCGCCCCGGTAGTTCAAGGGAGCGGCGTTCAAGTCCCCTGTAGCTCTTGTTTTTCGGAAAGTCCCCCGTCCCCTTGGGGGAGGGGGAGGCATGTTTGCTAAAGAGTTACGTGGTGCTGGTATGAGAGATAGATTTTTATTTTCTCATCCCTCATCGGTTTATTCAATCGGTATTTATAAGATCTTGAACTGGCTGACAATCCTGCGCAGGTCGTCGGCGAGGTCGGTCAGCCTGCTGGCGGCCGCTGAGGATTCCTGTGCCCCTCTGGACGTTCTGGCAACGACTTCGGTAATCTGCTGCATGTTGTTGCTTATTTCAGAAGTGGTCGCGGTCTGCTCTTCCGCAGCGGTGGCGACCTGGTGAATCTGTGAGTTCACGTCGTTAATCTGCTCGAGAATCTGCTCAAGCGCTCTTCCAGAGTCGGCGGCCTTTTCACTCCCCTTGGTAACTTCAGCGACCCCTTGTTCCATGGCAATTACTGCGTCTTTTGTCTCTGTCTGAATCGCCTTGATCATGGTGCCAATTTCACGCGTGGCACGGGTGGTACGCTCGGCCAACGCCCGAACTTCATCGGCAACAACGGCAAAACCTCTTCCCTGCTCCCCTGCCCGGGCTGCTTCAATTGCCGCATTCAGTGCCAGCAGGTTAGTCTGGTCAGCAATGTCTTCGATGGTGCCGACAATATCGCCGATCTGGTCGGAGCGGCTGCCGAGGCTTTCAACCGCTTTTGCCGAACTTTTGACCCGCTCGGCAATGCTCTCCATGACTGCAATTGTTTCGTCAACAACTTTGGCACCGGAAACCGCAGCAGCATTTGCCTGCTGGGAGCCTTCCGAGGCCATCTGACAGTTTTGGGCGATATCGCCCGATGTGGCGGACATCTCTTCGCCGGCGGTCGCTACGGTTTCTGCCTGTGCCGCAACCTCTTCAGCGCCGTTTGCCATCTGGGTGGCGTTGGTCTGGAGTTCTACGGCTGAAGCCGATACCTGCTCGCTGGTCTGGGAAATCTCAGTGATGATTCTCCTGATTTTATCAACCAGTGAATTAATTTCATTGGCCAGTGTCCCGAATTCGTCATTGGAAGTGACGATGATTTTCTTGGTGAGGTCTCCTTCGCCCCTGGCAAGGTCGGTAACTTTTTCTACGAAGTCATTCAATCTCCTGGTGACGGCCAGTTTCAGAACAACCATCAGACAGATGAAACTGGCGGCAAGCGCCACGGCGCCAGCAATAAGCAGCCAAAATGTGGCTTTCTTGCTGGCATCATACCCCTGTTCGATGCTGGTGTTGAGCTTTAATACGCCCAGTACCTTGGCCTCCTTGTCATGGCATCCCTGACAGCGCTCTTCGTTGGGAAGCGGCAGCAGCGTTTCAAGAACGTGGGTGCCGTTCAACATAGTATCAGTACTCGTGGTCTTGTTGGTTTTCAGCACCTCATCAACAAGCGCGTCGCCCTTGGCGCCGCTGACACGCTCGGTACCCTTTTCGCCATAGATGTTCAGGCCGATGGCATGTTTACGGTCAACCACTTCTTTGATGTAGGAATCGACCTTCTTCATATCATCCGACATCATGGCTGTCTTTATGTTGTCACCAATGATATTGACAAAGACAAGGCTGTTGGTTTTCTGTAGCCCGACTAAAGCCTGGCGTTCGAGATACAGAGCGGCACCGCCAACAATGATGAGACCGGTTATCAGTGCAATTGTAGCCGCAAGCAGAATCTTTGTGGCAATTCCAACTTTTCTGCCGGTCTGTACTGGCTGTGTTGAAAAGTCATGTCCGGACATACAGTTTTCTCCTGTTCGTTGAAAAACATGGTGGAACGATTATTCGTCGTGGACCGCCATTTTGATAAACGGGCGAATTATACACCAATTTGCGGGAAAATCAAAAGGATAAGAACTTGTTTTTGGGTGGATGGAAAATATACCCGACTCAGGAACACTTAAAAGGGTCTCAACTGTTGACAAAAGAGAAATAATCAGCCAGTTATCAATAGTTGAGACCTGACACTTATTAGAAGTTTCCTTACATGAGTCTTGGAATTTACACTGGCATTTGGACTGTTATAGTTAAAAAGTCTTAGTGATAATCCATGAGAATCTTTCTTTCAATACTATTGATATGTGTCACCGCAATAAGTGGGTTTGGTGCGGTATGCGAAAAAGAGGACTTTGAGGGCAAGGTGTCCGGAAACTCAGTGTGCCTTCTGATGCGACGTTACGGCTCAACCAACCCTGCTACAATGGTTATTTGGCTGCATGGCAACATATCTTCGGGCGGCCCTGCCAATTACCATTTCCCCATCGCGCAAAAGTTTGCGATCGATCATGCCTCAGAGAATGTCATGTCCGTAGCGCTCGTTCGCCCCGGATACCCCGACGGAAGCGGTGCGTACTCCAGCGGCAGTGACAATGGCCGTGCAGACAATTGGCCTCGGCAAACCATCGCAGAGGTCGGCACGGCGATCGAAAAGCTTCGTCTGAATTACAAGCCAAAATCCGTGATCATTGTCGGTCATTCCGGAGGCGCGGCAACAGCGGCTGTTCTTTTGGGCATGAGGCCGAAACTGGCCGAGGCTGCGGTCTTGGTCTCATGCCCCTGTGATTTGGTGGCATGGCGGATAGGCAGAAGAGGATCGCCATGGAACAGTGAAAATCCGATTCTATGGACCGGAGACGTACCTGCTTCGTCCAGGGTGATCGCCTTAACCGGCTCGAAAGACACGACAACCTCTCCGTCGTTGGCGGCAAGCTACATCGATACATTGAAAGCTCGCAACATTAATGCCGCTTTCCATGTCATTCCGGATACGGAACACAGAAACGCGCTGGAAACGTCAGCGGTCTCGGAAGCCATTGTCAGACTCATGCACCAGTAAATTTTCGGGAGAACTAGAGGATCAGGCTTACGCAGTTGACTTTTTGCGACATAGCGCTAATGGCGTAGGCCTGTCCCACCGTCCCCTCTACTTGTAAATTATTAACTATCAAGGAGCAGGCAAATGATCAGTATTGAATTCCTCATTACCTCTCTCGTCGTCGTACTTATTCCTGGTGCCGGAGTAATTTTCACCGTTTCCACTGGTATCACGCAGGGTCGCACGGCCAGCGTTTACGCAGCACTTGGCTGTACAGCCGGAATTATTCCCCAACTTTTAGCAACCACTCTCGGCCTTGCTGCAATCATGCATACCAGCGCGCTGGCGTTCCAGACCCTCAAGTACGCTGGTGTGGCTTATCTACTCTACATTGCCTACGCAACATGGAAAGACACTGCTGCTTTTGCTCTGGAAAACAGACCGTCATGTAGCACAGGCATGTCATTAGTGGTAAAGGCTTTGCTGCGCCGGAGTTTTGCCGCTGCTTTTACCGGGTTGGGTGTGCATCTGGCATTTTCGGAAAAATAAAGTCAGAGAAACAGAGCGTACCATAAAAGGGGGCAGGCCCCGGTCTCTTGACGTTAGCAGAGTAAATGAGGGCTGTGTGTCAGGAGTTGCGGCCTTTCCTGGTATGCTCTTTATCTGTGGTTATGGTATACAGGCAACATGTCAAGATCAATGTTATACATAGTCTGTATGTTAATGCCGCTGTCACTCGTGCTGAATAGTTGTTCTGCATCCTATGTACCGGTAAGTTGGGATTATTTCAACGAAGTACATGAACTGTCCCGGTCAGATATGCTGCTGGCGATACTATATGACCGCTACGACCCGGATCGGAAAACCCTTCGAGGAACCAGCACTTCGTTTCAGGAGGTGCTGATGCCAGCCGAAGTCAAGAACCATCTCGGCGCCTACCGTAAAGACACGAAGCTTATCTATCGCAACCTCTACAACAAGTATACGACTGCCGACCTGCGCACCCTGCTCGCTCACGAATTCGCCCACCACATCTGGTTCTCGTCTATGACACCTGCCCAGCGTGTGCAATGGGAAGAGCACCTGGTGCGAAATCCGAGTCCTGTACAGGTCATGGTACGCCGCGTTTACGGCCGGATAACTGATTACGCTGCTGAAGATTTCGCGTTTACGGTTGAGTCCGGCCGTCCGGTCGATATCAAGGAGCTCGCCGTTATTGGCTTGATCACGATCACGGAGCGCGACACGTTGCTTGCAACACAAAACCAGCGCCAGTCGTCGTCCACGCATCCGGCTGTGTTCATACCCACGCCGACCGACTCCTGTCAGACCCGAGTAGCCGATTAATTGTGATTGACGCTCCTCTATGCAGTTGTATTATAACTCATCGGAAACATTGGATGCCTTGAAGTTTCTGTACAGGATGAGGTCATATACTATTTTCAGACCTCCGGCGATTATGAACGGCCCGCCAAGAAACACCGACATCAGTGCACCTGCAGCGACCGGTGAAATTGAAGCGCCGATCGAACGAGCGATGCCGGTTATGCCTGCTGCGGCAGAGCGCTCATCAGGATCAACAACGGCCATGGTATAGGCCTGACGTGTCGGAACATCCATCTGGGAAATACTGAAACGTAACAGGAGCATCGTTATTGCCAGCGGGAAATTAGGCATCAGCGGTACTAATATGAGAAGAATATTCGATGGTAGATGGGTAAATACCATTGTCCGGATAAGTCCAATTTTTTTTGCAAGCGGCACAGCCAGCAACGCCGAAACTCCGGCAAACAGGTTTGCTCCGAAGAAGATGCTTCCCAGCATCGCTTCATTCGCTCCGTAACGAAGATGAAACCAGTACGCCATAAAACTCTGCAGAACAAAGCCACCCGCAAACGCATCCAGCGAAAACAGCATCGATAGCTTGACAACGACTCCACGAGACTTGTGCAGCCCCAGGCGGTTCCGTGAGGCAACAGAGTCACCAGATTGATACGCCTCACAATCGTGCGATAGCCCGCAAAAAACAAAAGCCAGAGCTCCACCAATGAGTGCGTAGCCGAGCAGTATCAAACGATAGGAGTCGAGCGCGCTTGTTCCGCCATTTTGAAGCAGCTTGGCAAGAAATCCGCCAACCAGTGCCCCGAAGGCGGTAGCCAGTGAGCCGACCAGGCCATACCAGGCGAATACTCCCGTGCGCTGTTCTTTTGATACGAGCTGGGAAAGCATTGCCTGTTCAATCGGAAGAAATGGACCTATTTCATTGCCGCTCGGGCTGATCACTCCGACAATTGCAGCAATTATCAGTAATAATGGATTGTTCGTCAGAATAAATACGACGCCGGCAACCATCATGAGCAGTGCGCCAATGATGAGCGTTTTCTTGCGGCCGAAACGGTCTGCTGTAGTGGTAAGCAATAACGAAATGCCCGCATCACCCACGAGCGTTAAGGAGAACAACAACCCCATCAGAAAATCATCAAAACCGGACTCTACCAAATAAAGTGCCAGCACAACCGACAAGAAACCATAGCCAAACAACCTGAGGGTTCGAGTAGTGAACAGCAGGACAATGTTGCGGTTCTTGGTGAACACAGGTTGTCCCCCCCTGATAACATCAACAACTCAATCCCGATTCGAAACACGTTTATGAATAGTTACAGCCTGCCAATAAATGCCGATATTTCCGCATGCACATTCTGGGACCCTTCTCCCGCCAAAATCCCATGTCGGCTGAAATCGAGGGGCAGATATCTCTTGTCTGCCGCTCCGATCAGATCGAACATACGTGCGGTCACTTCAGAATTGACCACCGGATCTTTGAGCCCCTGAACAACCAGGGTCGGGACGGTAACGTCCGTCAGGCGCGGCTCAAGACCTTTCATGAAATGCAGTAACTCCAGTAACACCGCTACCGGCATCCGTGCATAGTTGATCTGTGGCCGTTCCGAAGTTGTTTCAATAAACTCTTTTGCAGCTCCGGTGCAGTGAACCGTGTCCATGATTTTGTTCCATGTGGTAACTGCTGCCGCGAAGCGAGAGGATACGTTCTGCAGTTGAAAAGGGGGGGAAACTGCAAATACCCCGGCTAACCGGGGAATACGCACGGCGCAGTCAAGTGCCAGGCCGCCGCCAAAGGAAAAACCGCCAACCACTACCCGTGTGCAGATGGCACTCATCACAGCATAGCCGATATCCACCGATTCGATCCAGTCGCTGCCGACCCGGGTGGCAAGATCTTCAGGCGATGTTCCGTGTCCGCGGAGGCGAACAGAGTATACCCAATATCCTTTGCCGTGCAGATGTGTCGCAAGCTCAAACACCTCGCGAGGTGCTGCGAGTAATCCGTGTACAAGCACGATGCCCAGCTTTCGTGAACTCCCTTTCAGGAGAAGCGGTGCACCGACCCTGCGCTCTTTGGACTCTTCGGAGTGATGAAAACGGAGATAATCGGCTTCAAATTGATCAGCTGCCTGCCGCAGCAACACCTCAATAATCTGGTGCCGGATCACTATTTCCGGCAGCCACGCCAGCCAGCGCACCTGACGTTTCAGGCCTTCCAGCGGTTGTACCTCATTAGCTGCAACCCCGAGCGGATTATCAATTCGTATTCGATGAAATTTGCTGTCGGCAGAGAAGTTCGCACTCTGTCTCAGCAAAAAACCCTTTTCATGGCGGACAACGCCGGTCTCCCGGGCAAGATCCAGGAAATCACGGTATTTGTGGTACCGGTCATCGGTCAACAGTGCTACCTGAGCAATTTCAAGACTGTGATGGCAAAAGACCAGCGTTTTATCCGGTACCAGATCGGTCAGAAGGAAAACGCGCCGTCTGAAGTCTTCCTCGGATATTTTGCAAAAGGGGAGCGCCTTGAGCAGTGATGCGAAAAGATGGTCGTGGTTGACGGTGGTCATACGGTAAATGTCCGCCATGAAGCGGTGCATCAGAGCCGTTGCTTCCCGGCGCATTGCCGGGAGAGATGCCAGCTGATCGTCAAAATTAATCTGTTGCTGTGAAAAAATGTCCCGCCTGATTTGTGAAGAGGTCAGCGACTCGGCAGCCGGGATTGCCTGACCAAAACGGAGGTCGATATCCACGCCGTCGAAAAACATGGTGCCTTCCGTCAGCAGCTCCTCTCGCAGGCGTTCGGATATATTTCCCGAGAATCGGCTGGCCAGCGTACTGAACACGTTCTCCCGTGCCCGGAGCGGGTAGTAGGTGAGGTTGATCGGGACAATCCAGGTTTTTCCGGTTAGAACCGGTGCCAGATCATCTATCCGGAACATGATCCGGAGACGCTCGGCCTCTGCGGGGTTTTCTGCAAGCAGATGACGTAACCGCTTGCGGTAGAATTCGGTCCGAAGCGCTAATGTTGCCGCACCGGTATGAGCGGAGCGTCGACCGCCACGGCGCAGGTTAAAGAATGAGGGCTTGCTGACGGCTTCCTTGTCTTTGACCATGCGCCCTTCCGGAAAGATGATCCAGTTGGCTTCGCCCGTCAGAAGGCTTTTAACGATCAGCCTGTCCCGCTCCGGATTTCTGGTCGAAACAGCGCCGACCTTTCCCAGAATACTGCTCAGCGGGCCTTCAAAAAATGTGTGATCAGCCAATGACCACACCGGTACGTGCGTATGCGTATAAATGTGGTACGGCAGCAGGAGTGTTTCTATACGGGTAAAGTGATTAATGACAAAAATGATCGAGCCTTCCGGTAGAGTTTCCTGGCCGTGAACCATGACTTTGATTTTGGAGAAACTCTGCATGAGAGCAATCATTTTTCCGGTAGCAAGATAGGCGGAATAATTCATGATTCAGCCCCGGACGTCATGTTGCGTTGTTTTGTTTGTCATCGCCCGGTTTTTTCCGGTTATCCCGGCATAAAAGGACTGTATTTCAACAAGGTCAGCATCATAGTTGCCGGTTGGAATAAATGTACCGCCAAAACCGGCAATTTTGCGTTTAAAATCTATAAAACCCAGCGAAATAGGCACTTGAGCACCGTAAGCAATATGGTAGAAACCGTTTTTCCAGTAACGGACCAGCTTCCTTGTTCCTTCAGGGGGTACAACCAAAACAAGATCATCATGTGCCGAGAATAACTCAACTGCCTGTTCAACTAAATTATTCGCTTTGCTTCTGTTAACCGGAATGCCTCCCAGCCAGCGCAAAAATAATCCGAACGGCGGGGTGAACAGGGTATGTTTTGCAAGAAAATAGACCTTGATCCTGCAGGCAAAAACTAATGCTAACGACATGGGCATATCCCAGTTGCTGGTATGCGGGGCGGCAATCACCACCGACCTGCGGGCTACAGGCGCCTCCATCACGAGTTTCCAACCGGTAATTTTCAAATAAACTCTGGAAGCGACGCGCAATAGTGTATTCAGAATCGGGGTGTCAAAAATTGTAAAAGCGGCCAGACGGACGTCAGCCATACACACCCCTTTGTTTCATAAGTGTTTCATTGCCTTGTGATATGGAGTTTAGACCATGTTACGGCTGAGTGCAATTTGCTTGTGGGTGTGCCCGCATTTTATGCATAAATGACCACATAACTGCGCGAAACGTAGTGAAAAATCTTGACAAAAAACGGACCTGGACTTATAGGTTAATAATTGACACGGGGGTAAAGTATGAGGCTGAGTAACGAAGACCATATGCAGATCAGTGACTTGGCCGAAATGCTGGGAATTACGACAAGAACGATCAGGCTCTATGAAAAACTCGGTCTGGTAGAACCTCCCAAACGAACTGACGGACGAGTCAGATACTATGAAAAAACGGATGTAAAACGGTTCAAATTTGTCCTCAAAGTCAAAGAGTTGGGGCTCTCATTGGAAGAGATGCGGGAGCTCGCCATTCTCTTTGACAAGGAACAAAAGGTACCGGATAAAATTATGCCGCGGTTAACGGAACTGCTTGATACACACCTCAAAAGCATCAAACAGAAAGTTTCCACTCTTCAATCACTTGAAAAAGATATTACCGCCTATCGCCAACGGATCATTGATCAATACAATCTGACCAAGTAGCCTTCCCAATTCCAGATCAAAGTGTACTAAATCAGTATGTTCCAGCCTTTTCAATCTTTACACCTATTTTACGTTGTGGCTACCCCAAATCAGGAATATTCAATGATACCAGCAGGAAATACCCTGTGCTGTAAAAAATTTAAAACACGGTATACTTGCGGCATGCGAATGTAATGGAATATTTCGGCACTGAAATTGCTGATAGGTGGTATACTGTCTAAAACAGAAAAGGAGATTCCGTATGAAAAAAACAGTACTGGTTTTTGTCTTGGTCGCCTTGACGGCATCAACTGCACAGGCAGGGGTGAACGTCAATGTGAATGTCGGTGTGCCGGCCCCCCGGGTTGTTGTGTCCTCGCCATCGGTGTACTTTGAAGTCGCACCGCTCTTTGTCGCCCCCTCCCGGCTCGGTTTTTATGTCGGCGCTGAAACTCCGTATGACATCATCTTCAGCTCGGATTACTACTATCTGTACTATGGTAACAGCTGGCATAATTCCCGCCATTACAACGGCCCCTGGGTTGAAGTCCACTACCGGGATCTGCCCCCTGCTATACGGAATCACCGGATAGAGGAGATTCGCTCATATCGCGACCGGGAATATCGCTCGTATCGAAATGAGCGGAATAACTATCGCGGGCGACACTTCCGCCCCGACCATGAGCGGAAGGAAGAGATGAAACAAGATCGTCGGCGCGATAAAGAAGAGCGGAAATATGAAAAGCGGCGTGACAAGGAAGAGCGGAAGGAAGAAAAGCGGGATCAAAAACAGCACGGCCATGGCAGAGACTGAAGTAACCTTCAGGCGATGCTGACGATCTCACCGGCTTCATCGTCAAGTTTATCGACCTGTTCCAGCAGGTCATTAATATTGATCTGGCTTAATTCCAGGCTGGTAAAGGTCATATCCATGATCTCTTCCGGTTGACTGTTCAGGTAGGCCATGGCATTTGAGAGGTTGATCACCTCCGCAAGATTGACATTTTCTTTGGCTTGATCCGGAATGTGGTGATAGCGGATAACATCCTTGATGTCACTTCCGAAGTTCCACTTTTCGGCCAGCAAGTAGCCGACCTCGGCATGATTCTCTTCTATCAGCTGTTCTCGCTCGTCGGGCAACAACAGGTAATCACTGAGCATGTCTATCAGGATTGTTTTGCCGATGTCGTGCAGAAGGCCGCTGATAAAAGCTAATTCATGGTTGCCACGCATGGCTTGGGTAATTTGACGGGCTATCATGCCACAGACCAGACAGTGCTGAAGCACTTTCTTGATCTCCTTGGCGTTGCACGGGCTGAAACTGCTCATCGCATGCACGGTGACAATACTCAAAAGTGATTTAAGGCCGATGAATACAACCGCTGCTTTCAGGCTGGAAAAAGTGCCGAGATGGCCATAGTAGGGCGAGTTGCATATTCTGAGAATCTTTGAAACAAGAATCTGGTCTGTTATGCATTCGACAATTTCATTTATTGAGATGGTCGGGATATCAATCTTTTCTGCAAGTTCCATCATAACATCGGGGATCGGCGGTAGTTCGAAATTCCCCTCTTTAATCTGATCACGGATTTCGTTTAACACCTTCCCGGCATTAACTTGATTCCCCGGACTCTCTACGTCGAAGTTCCGGGCCGATGTCATCAGGACATGGATTGATTCGAGCCTGATAGGGCTGTTTAGTACGAAACGGGGGAGTTCATCTATAAACTCGAATGTACCGGTGTTCCATTTGAGCGCATTTGTCAGGACTACTTCAGCGGCTTTTCTGAGTATATCCTCCAGTTGGTCTATTAAGAAAACCTGTTCTGACAAAAGGTAACCGATAAATGGCAGTCCGAGTGACACTGATTCGGTAAAAGCCTTGTCAAGTATATCCTGGCTGATATGGGTCCGGTCTTTCAAGAAATAGCCGAAATGCTCTTCCTCGCAGTTTGACCAGATAAAGATTATTTTTCCTTCCTGAAAATAGATCTTTTTCTGCTCTCCATGGCGATTCAGTATGAGGGTACCGGAACGCATACTGTGAACAGCCAGTTGGACTAGGTCTGCAAGAGGCATGAGGCTGAGATTGCCGTTGAATTTTCGCATGGTGCAATCCTGTGATTCTGCAGAGATCAAAATAGTGGTGGGCTCTATTTCGGCAAGTATAATTAAAAATAGTCAAAAAACATATGGATAATTTTTGCCGGTTTTAATAATGCGTTTTGCATCCCAGTGCAACGCACACAAAAAAGGCGACATTTCTGTCGCCTTTCAGATCCTTCTTGAGTAAAGTAAGTTGTTATCCCGCCATCTCATATACCCCGTTCAAGCTGTACACATACCGTTGCAGAACCGTCTGATATCGTGATTCATCAACGTGTGACTTGCGCACAAGCTTCATGCAGTACGCCATCTGTGCCTCTGTGCTGGAAGGTTTGCTGTACAACTGCAGGGCGAACTTTGACAAATCCCGCACCATGAAATCGAAAATCTGGTCGACAACTGCTTCATCGGTGGCAAGCAGGGTTGCGTTTTCAAGGATCAACTGGCCATAGACCACCAGGGTGAAAATCTCTCCGACGGTCAGCAGGAAGTCGATATCCTTCTGCTGCCCCGCATCCGGTGTTGCCTTTACCAGGAACTCGCGAAACACGCCGATCTGCTCTGTGAAGATTCTGACATTGGGAAGGGCGCTCCCTACATAAGCCGGACGGTAGTCGTGGAAGCGTACTTTGCCGAGCCCCTTGGTTGCGCCCTGATTGAAGAGAAAATCGTCGTTGGTCGCTTCGAGGCGGCGCGGCACGGCGGTGTATTCTGACGGATTGAAGAAGTAATTTTGCATGAACTTGACGATCAGCGCGATGTTGACATGCACGGTCCCTTCAAGCTTGGGAAGCGCCCTGATGTCGCGGGCTGCCGTGTCGAAATACATATCCTTCTCAAACCCCTTGGCCGCGATCACATCCCAGAGCAGGTTGATTACCTCTTCCCCCTGAGTTGTTACTTTCATTTTTACCACCGGATTATATAACAGGTAACGGCGGTCTTCGGCCGAGGCGCTCCGCATATAGTCAGAAGCACGCATGGCAAAGAGTTTCATGGCGACCAGACGGGCATAGGCATCGACGAACATCTGCTTCACATGGGAGAAGTCAGTGACATGCATGCCGTAGAGGCTGCGTGCCGATGCGTGATTGATCGCCTCGTAGAAGGCGTGGGTGCAGATGCCGATGGTGGCCCAGCCAAGATTGTATTTGCCGATATTGACGGTGTTGAGCGTTGCGTTCCAGGCGTCATCGCCTGTTGACAGGATGTCGGCTTCCGTCACCGGATAGTCGTGCAGATTGAATTCGGCTACATAGGATTGGGTGGCGGTGATGTTCTTGGCCAGCTCGTACTGCTCATGCTTGCTGTTAACGACAAAAAAGACGTATTCGCCGCCATCCGGTTTGCGTCCGAAGGTCGAAACCATCGACGCTTCATTGCCGTTGCCGATGTAGTATTTGTCGCCCCGTGCCAGATAACTGCCGTCAGCCTGCGGAATCAGCAGCATGTCGCTCGCGTAGATGTCGGCGCCATGCTCCTTCTCCGACAGGCCGAAGGCGAAGATCGCACCGTCGTCAAGTAATTGTGCCGCTTTCCGCTTCAACTCCTCGTTGCCGCTCATCCAGATCGGTCCGAGCCCCAGAATGGTCACCTGCCAGGTATACCAGTAACAGAGGCCGTAAAAACCGAGCAGCTCGTTGAAGGCACAGAGACGAGAGGTGTCCCAGCGGCAGTCGCTGCCGCCGTAGCCGGCGGGTGTCAGCAGGGTGGCAAAGATCCGCTCCCGCTTCACGAAGTCGAGAAAATCGGCATACCAGGCCCGGTTCAGGTCGTCTTCCTTGAGCTGCTTCTTTCCCTTCGTTTCAAAAAACGCGACGGTCTTGCGGAGCATGTCGTTCAACACCGGATCGGGATGGTTTTCTATCAGTTGTTTCGGATTGAGCAGGAACATGGGTTACTCCTTAATAATTGGTATGGTTTTACCGGTCGGTTTCCCGAGGAAGAGGCCACGCAGACTTTTCTTGATGCCGCTGACGACAAACGGTGCCAGGCGGCGCTTCTCCTTGAGGATGCGGATGAACAGATCCTTGCGCTTCAACGGCGGTGTCTCCCGGTTGGCGACCGGAACCATCGAGAGCGCGCCAAGCTTGCAGGCGGTTACACAGGCGCCGCAACCGAGGCAGATCTCTTCATCAGCCACCGCGTAGCGGTCGCTTTTCTGTGAAAACGTCACTCCCTGCGGCAGGGCGATAGCCTTGACGTTGCAGGCACGGAAGCAGAGACCGCAGCCGCTGCAGCGCTCCCGGTCGATAACGGCGCGGAAACCGGTTTTAGCGACTCCCGTATGGTAGCCCATCTGCACCCCGGCCAACAGTTCGCAGCAGCAGCTGCAGCAGTTGCAGATGAACGATGGCTTGTGACGTATATTGTCGGTAATGTGCGTCAGGTTCAGCGCTCTGGCGCTTTCAAGCACCGCCAGCAGTTCATCAACGCTCTTCTCCCGGGCAAAGCCGCGCCGTGCCATGAAGCGGGCGGCGCTCCCGAGCGAAATGCAGATGCCATCAGTTGGCGCTCCTTTGTCACAGGTTTCGCCGAGATGCTCTTTCTTGTGGCGGCAGTAGCACATCCCGACCGCGCCGAATCCGGCCTCACGAATGATGTCGCGGGCTCGGTCATAGCTGGTGACTTCCGAGGTGACCGGGATATGCTCTTCATAGAGCAGCGAGCGGGTCAGCGGCGTCTTGCCACCGAAAAACTCCGCTGCCTGGCTCTCTTCAAGATATTCCCGCATCAACAGCGCAAGACGCGGGAGTGGCAGATCGGCACGGTTCTTCATGAATGTGAACTCGAAGAAACCGATCAATCCCGGCAGCAGCAGGTAATAGACTTCGTCGCCATAGGGCATATCCATCACCAGCCCCTTGTCGGCCATCTTCTCCAACAGTGATTGCAGCTCGTCCGCCGGTATCTTTGTCAGTCGCACCAGTTCCGGCAGAGTCGCCTCCTCCAACGGAAAACGGGATGCGACAAAGGCTTCCCGTTCATCAAAGAGGAGCGCCAGAATCTCGCGCAGTTTGTCCGTGTCCACGAGTCCAATCGGATATTTGTTGAGCCGGTCGATCAGCGGCACGATACTGCTTTTAGAACCGAGGTGATGTCCCATGGCATATTCCTTTAGGAACTGTAAATAAATGGCTTGGTTAATATTGCGCTCAGACGCTCAGATTCGGGTTATCTTTGACCGACCTTCAATCACCAAATCCCTTAGTCAAATTTTGTGAAATCCGGTTTTCTCCGCTCCATAAATGCCTGCAGTGCCTCGGCCGCTTCCGGCGATTTGAGCCGTGCCATGAATTGTGCCCCCTCTTCGGTGATGGTTTCCCGCAGCTCTGCTGCATAATCCCGCTTGAGAAGACTCTTTGCCAGACGCACCGCGGCCGCCGGTTGGGCCGCAAGTTGCAGGGCACTGTTTCGTGCGGTGGGGAGAACATCCCCGTCCGGGCAGACAGCGGTTACAATTCCGACGGCACAGGCTTTGTCCGAGCTGAATACTTCGCCCAGGAGCAGCAGTTCTGCTGCCCGCTGATGCCCCATGATACGCGGCAAAAGCAGTGTTGATCCCGCTTCCGGGCAGAGTCCCAGGTTGACAAACGGCATCTGGAAGGTGGCGCTGCTCCCGGCATACACCAGTTCGCAATGCAGCAGCATGGTGACGCCGACCCCGACCGCCAGACCATTGACCGCCGCCACAATCGGCTTGCGGGTCTCGCTGACGGCGATCAGAAACTGCATGACCGGACTGTTTGCGCCGGTTGGCGGCGTTGTGAGGAAGTCGGCCAGATCGTTGCCGCTGGTGAAGCAGTCATCACAGCCGCAGATCAGGATTACCCGGACCTCGGTATCACTGTCCGCCTCTGTAAGGCCATCAGCCAGGGCCTGATACATGGCCAGATTGAGGGCGTTTTTCTTGTCGGGGCGGTTGATGCGAAGCGTTAAAATGCCGTCGCTGAATTCGCTGTGGATATGTTGTGCGCTGCTCATGCTCATAGTGACTGCTCCTTTGAGTTACGCCATCGCCTTGATGATTTCCGGAATTGCTACCGTTTTGCCCTTGATGCTGTCAAAACAGACCATTGTGGTGCGGGCCGTGGCGTAGGTTTTGTCCTGGTCGTCATGAAGCCGATATTCCAGGTCGAAACTTGATCGTCCTGTTTTTGCTATCCAGAGCGTAACGATGACAGTGTCATAGAGTGTGATCGGGATCTTGAAGTCGCATTCCGCACGTGCGACAAGCGTGAAGATGCCATGCTGCGTGACTTCCCTGAAGAATGCATTGAATAGCTTGACCCGCGCTGTTTCCAGATAGGTGAAGTAGATGGCGCTGTTTACGTGGCCATAGGCGTCAAGGTCGGAAAAACGTAATTCAATGCTGGTTGAGTATGTCTGCGGCATCATAAACTCCTTCTTTGTAAGCGTCCTGTTGAAGCCATTCGAGCACTTCAGGAAAATGGTCGTGTATGGCATCGGGGTGGGTAAGCATGCTTATGTGGTCATAGTCGTGCAGATTACCGTTGGTGCGGGAGAGCACCGTATAGCGGCATTGCTGTCTGCCGGCGGATTTCATAAAATCCTGCACATCACGCGGGTGCCCGAGGACATGGTCGTTTTCTGCGGCAATATACCAGATCGGCGGGAGGGATATCTTCTTTATGGCCGCGCCATAGTCGAAACCATTGTCGGAATCTATCCAGGCGTCGTGTTTTACCCAGGCCGCGCTCTGCCGGTATGACTTGACCGTTTCGCTGTCGGAGCCTATGCGAAGCCACCGCGCCGGGAGATAGCCGGCAACGAGGCATGACAGCGGGCAGAGCAGCTTCCAGACCAGTTCCACCTTGAAAATTCGCTCGAAGCTCCAGACCCGTATGGTTCGTTTGCTCCCGAAATATACCAGCGAACGAACCAACTCCGTGTACTCGGGAAATCGTGCCAAAACGGAGGAGAAAAGGACACCGCCCCACGAATGCGCCACCCACTGCTGCGGAACCGGGCCGCGCAGCCGTTTTATCGCTTCGACGCATGCCGGAATATCTTCGCTAATCGCCTCGGTCTGGCCGAAACGCGAGCTCCGCTTGATAGGCGGTCTGCTTTTGCCGCGTCCGCGCAGGTCGGCAACATAGACGTCAAAGCCGTTGCGCGCCAGAAAAGGCGCCAGACCCTTTCCTGATCCTGAGTAGAATATGCGGCCGTTTTCGATGGCGCCGTGCAGCATGAGAACCGGCGGTCCCGATTCCGGACCGGTAAACCGCTGAAGGTTGAGAATGTCACCGCCCGACAGTGGCACCGGTATTGATTGCTGCCGAACAGTCCGCATTACTCCTTGCCGAGCATCCCTTTTTTGAGCGAGTCATCAGCCGGTTTTTCGCCGAGATAGATGGCGAGAACACCCTTGGCAAGTTTGGTGGAGGGAACGTTGCCCAGTGATTTTCCGTTATGACTGACTGAAACGCTACCGTCGGCTGAAAGAATCAGATCAACGATATCGCCCTTGATAAAATCAACGGTAAAGAGTGATAAAAATTTTTTTACTTCAGGAGAGCCAATCAGATCAGGTGCATTGTTAGCCAGGCCCTCACCAAATATCTCGGTCATCTTCTCTTTTTCTATCTTTGAGTGCAGAAGGTTTATTCTGATTAATTTGTCTCCAATGTCCAACAGCGCTTCAGAGCCTGTAGAAAGACGTTTGTTGGAGTACAGTGAGCCGACATAAATCTTTACGAACCACTTCTTCCTGATTCCGGAACCGTTCAATTTCAGTTGCTGGCTGTTTACCGTTACGGTTGGATCCAGCTTCACCCCGGCTACTTCAACGGCATGTGACGGGGCGGTACATAACAGTGTCAAAACAAGTGCCACAAAAAGTTTTTTCATACGAACTCCTTTGATGAGTAATTTCAGCCGATCTCGCGACTGGCAATAAAGCCCTGATGAACGGCATCAAAAACCATGGCAGGCTGCAGAGCGTCACCTGCAACCCTGAACGGAATGCCGCTTGCGGCAACCAGCTCCTGAAGCGGGTTGTGCGAGCGTGTTCCGACGGCCAGCACAACAGTGTCGGCAGCGATCTCCTCGATACTCCCTTCGCATTCAATTGTTACGTACCCGGCAGTTATCTCAATCACCCGGGCTGCAGTACGGGTCTTGACGCCATATCGTTCCACATCCTGGATCATCCCCCAGCGGGTACTTTTGCCGAAGTTTTTGCCCAGTTCACCCAGCATTTCAATTACCGTGACATCCTTGCTGCCCCGAGTTGCCAGTCCGTACAAATCATCAACAGATTCGGCCCCATGAACGAGCAGAAACTTGAGTGCTTCGCCGGAAAGTGTGCCTTTCTCTGCAAGGAACAGCGCGGTTTCTACGCCAACCGCACCGCCTCCGATTACCAACACTCTTCGCCCTGTTACGACAGCATCAGTCAGGACATCCCAGGCCTGGACAACATGCGGCAGATCGGCGCCCGGCACCGGCAGTGTGATCGGCAGTCCGCCGGTGGCAATAATAATCGCATCGGGCCTGGTCTCCTTGAGAAACTGCTCATTGACGCTTGAGCCAAGTACGACCGTGGTGCCGGATAATTCCACTTGTCGCTCCAGGTCGGCGGCCAGCTCAAGAAACTCTTCGCGTCCCGGAGGAGCCCCCGCCAGCAGAAGCTGTCCACCGAGGTGGTCGCCAGCTTCGTGGAGCGTTACCCGGTGCCCTCGCTCAGCCGCCGAGATTGCGGCGCTCATTCCGGCCGCTCCGCCGCCGATAACGGCAATATTCAGCGGGTGGTCGGTTTTGCTGCCCGCCCGTGATCGCTCATACCCTGCGCGAGGGTTGCAGAAACACTCCACCGCCATCATTTTGAACAGGTTGTCGAAACAGCCCTGAGCGCAAGCCACACAGTGAACGATGTCAGCTTCATGCCCGCTGCGCGCCTTTTCCGGAAAGAAGGGGTCAGCGATCAGCGCCCGCCCGACGGCCACCATATCGCACAGACCATCGGCTATCATTTCACGGGCCAGATCCGGGTCATTGATGCGATGACTGGCGATGACCGGAATAGTGACGCGCTCCTTAATGCCGCGGGCCAGGTAACCAAAGACGCCGCGCGGCACTTCGGTAACGATCTGTGGTACCTGGGCTTCGTGCCAGCCGACGTTTATGCAGAGCGCATCCACACCGGTTTCTGCCAGACGGACGGCGTATTCCTGAAGATCCTGACGGCTGGAACCACCCTTCATGAATTCGTTGCCGTTCATTCTGACCAGCAGCGGAAACTCTGCACCTACCGCAGCGCGGACGGCAGCAATCACTTCCAGGCCGAAACGGATACGCCCCTCAAAAGCGCCGCCATAGCGGTCCTCCCGTTTGTTGGTGAGCGGCGAGAGGAATTCGCTGATCAGATAGCCGGTGCCGGAGAGGATCTCTACCGCATCGAAGCCGGCCTCCTTGACCCGTTCGGCCGCCCGGACAAAGCGTGTGATGATCTCTGCTATCTCCGGTATTTCAAGCTCGTGGGGAGTTTCGCGGGTCAGTCGTGAAGGGATTGCCGATGGCGCCACCGGCTGTTTGCCGCCGGTCAGCATCGAATGGTTATAGCGTCCGGCATGGTTAAGCTGAACTGAGGAGCGGGCGCCATTATCGCGGATAGCGGTTGCCAGGCGCGTCAACCCGGGGATATAGATATCTTTGTGGGCACCGATATTGCCGGGATTTCCGGAGAGTTCATCAATGGTAGCATACCCTACCGTTATCATGCCGGCTCCGCCGCGTGCCCGCTCGGAGTAAAAGTCAACCAGCCGGTCACCCACTGCATAATTTCCTGCCATATTCATATGCATGGCCGGCATGAAGATACGGTTTTTTACCTCCATCCGGTTGATGGTAATCGGTTGAAAAAGCGGGTCGATCATGGTTCTCTCCCAGTTATGTAATGGCCTCATACGGTACGCTCACCTGATCAAACAGCCCGATCTGTTCCAGAGAAGCTTTGAGCCGCGTCGGGTCATCCAGAAAATCAAGCATGAACACAATTTCAGACACTTTCAGATAGACGAAAAATGGATCGACCAGCTTTCCCTTGAAGAGTTGCTCTACTATGTTGTTCAGTGCCAATCCTCTGAACGGGAGCAGTTGGACAACACGCTCCAGCAAAGTCCTGACGTAGAAAAGAAGGGCATCATCAACAGATTCGACAGAGCGGCGGTGTCCCGGCATGATAGACCTTCCGCGGAGTTGCACGAGGTTGAGCAGAGAGCTGCAGTAGGCATCATAATTTCTGAACCGTCCGGTAAAACTTTCCAGATCGATATCAAGCAGGGGGGCCTGGAAGATGTTCCGGAGCAGGATGTCCCCGGTGACTGCCGATCCACCGACCAGATATACCAGATCACTCTGGGAGTGGCCCGGGCAGGGGAGGTAGCTGATGCCGAGCCGGGCCAGCACATCACATTCTTCTACAATACGGAATCGCTCCGGAATGGCGGGGAATACCTTATTGCGCTCAAACGATTCCCGTAACTGAACGGCAAAATCGCCTCCAAATCCGCATCCGCCGAGAAGTTCTACCATCCGCTCCATCCGCTCTGCGTGTCGTTGAAATTTGATGGCATCGCTTCGCGGAATATATATTGCTGCATCACTCTGCTGAAGAATAAAGTTGGCCAGTCCGTAGTGATCCACATGGCAATGAGTGATACAGACGTGTTTCAGGCGTTTGAGATCGATCTCGTCACGCAGGCAGGCCTCTCCCTCGGGCGTTGGCGGGCCGGTGTCGAAGAGCACCAGCTCGCCGTTTAGTTCTACGCTGTAGAAGTGAACCTCACCAACTATGTAGGGTGTTTGTACGGTGTGCTGGCGCATGGCGCTCCGATAGTTTAATAAAAATATTTATCCGCTTCGATCGATGCTGCCGCCAGCAGGCGTTTCGCCTTGAGCAGTCCGGTCGCATCGTACTTGGTAAATCTGCGGATGCCGGCCAGCAGCATGGTCAGGGTGTCACCCTCTTCGATGAAGTAGGCGGCCCGGCGTGCGGCGGAGGCGGCTTTTTCTGTGCCGTTGAAGGTGAATATCTTCACGGCGGCGCTGATGGAAGCCTTTTTGCCTTCGCTCAGTTTCGGCATGATCTTCTCGGCGCGCAGTACGGCGCTTTCGATGGCAAAGATGTTGATTGCCAGGTCGGCAACCGCCAGCAGGATCTCCTGCTCATCCTTGATTTTATCCATAAACTTCTGTACGCCGCTGCCGGCAAGAACCAGGAACGCCTGCTTCAGGTTGGCGACCAGCGCCTTCTCCGCAGCAAATGGAACAGAGTCGTCAAGCTCATCAAACGATGGTGACATCAGCGATTCGAATGCCTTCATCGCCTCTTTCTGGAGCGGGATTTCCCCTTTCATGGCGCGGCGGAGAATAATGCCGGGGATCAGCAGGCGGTTGATCTCGTTGGTCCCTTCCCAGATCCGGTTGATGCGTTCGTCACGATAGTACCCTTCTGCGGCGTATTCCTGGATGAAGCCGTATCCGCCATGAATCTGGACAACCTCATCGACGACATCCGCCAACACCTCACTGCAGAAAACCTTGGCAATGGCGCATTCTACCGAATATTCCTCGATGCCCTGCTGATAGGCCTCATAATAGTCGTCGGTTCCTTTCGCTACGGTCGCGAGACGATCGTCAATGAGACCGGCCAGGCGGTAGACAACCGATTCAGAAGCGAAGATGAGGGCGCTCATGTCGGCTATTTTTTCCTGAATAGCGCCGAATGTGCCGATCGTTACACCGAAAGCTTTTCGCTCATTGGCATATTTGATGCCGGTGGTAAGCGCGGTTTTAGCGGCGCCGGTTGCGCCTGCTCCCAGTTTGAAGCGGCCGACATTGAGGACATTGAAGGCGATTTTGTGCCCTTTGCCGATTTCGCCCAGAAGGTTCTCAACCGGTACTTTCGCATCTTCCAGAATGATCTGGGTGGTTGATGATCCTCTGACGCCCATTTTGTTCTCTTCCGTCCCGACGCTCAGCCCTTCGGTTGTCCGCTCAACCAGGAAGCCGGTGAAGTGCTGTTTGTCGATCTTGGCAAACACGGTATAGAAATCGGCGATGCCGCCATTGGTGATAAACTGTTTGGTGCCGTTCAGGATATAGTGTTTGCCGTCCGGAGAGAGAACTGCGGTTGCGGAGGCGCCAAGCGCATCGCTGCCGGAGCCCGGCTCGGTCAGGCAGTAGGCGGCAATCCATTCGCCGGAAATGATCTTGTGCAGATACTGTTCCTTCTGTTTTTTGGTCCCGTAATAAACCAGCGGCAACGTGCCGATACCGGTATGAGCCGAGTAGGTCACGGAAAACGAGCCGGCCTGGGCCAGCTTCTCAGCCGCCAGCATGCTGGTCGCCTTGTCAAGTTCCAGCCCGCCATACTCCTCGGGCGCATCGATCATGAGCAGTCCAAGTTCGCCGCACTTCTTCATCAATTCGACGGTCAGGGGAAGATCGTGATGTTCAATCGCTTCGCGCTGCGGGATAACTTCATTCAGGACGAACTGCTCGGTGGTATCGCCGATCTGGCGCTGTTCGTCTGTAAAGTCCTCCGGTGTGAAAATGTCATGTTTATCAGCTTCTGTAATCAGATATTCGGCGCCTTTGAATAGTTTTGCGGACATGGTGTCACCTCGTAAAATTTTTTATTATTTGCTATTTGTACTGAAACCCAACCACCCCCAACCCCTCCTTTAGTAAGGAGGGGAGCCCTACCAAAAGTAAGCGCTTTTAAGCGAAATAAGAGGGGGAGAATAAGCTCCCCCTCCTTCCTTTAAGGAGGGGGCTGGGGGGTGGTTACACCTTCTCAAAAATACCGGCAGCACCCATGCCGCCGCCGATACACATGGATATCATGCCGTAACGGGTATCCGTTCGCTGCATCTCCTGGAGGATACCGGCGGTCAGTTTCGCGCCGGTACATCCAAGCGGGTGGCCAAGCGAAATGGCCCCGCCGTTCACGTTGACCCGCGCGGGATCTATGCCAAGCTCCTTGAGGCAGGCGAGTGACTGGGCTGCAAAAGCCTCATTCAGTTCAATCAGGCCGATGTCGTCCAGGTTCAGGCCGGCAAGTTTCAGCGCGGCAGGAATTGCTGCCACCGGGCCGATTCCCATCAACTCGGGCGGCACCCCTTTAACGGCAAAGGCGACGAAACGGGCCAGCGCCTTTTTACCAATCTTTTTAAGATAATCTTCCGATACCACCAGCACCGCAGCCGCTCCATCAGTCATCTGGGAGGTGTTTCCGGCGGTAACCGTTCCGGTTGCCTTAAAGGGCGGTTTCAGCTTTGCAAGGCCGGCGACCGTTGTATCACCACGCACTCCATCATCGGCGTCGACCAGCTCTGTACTTCGTTTCATCTTCCCGTTGATTAATTGGCAGTTCTCTATCTCCACCGGAATAATTTCATCCTTGAATTTCCCTGCAGCGATGGCAGCGGCAGCCTTGGCGTGGCTCGATGCGGCAAAAGCATCCTGCTGTTCCCGGGTGACGCCGTATTTCTCTGCGACAAGCTCCGCAGTAATACCCATGGAAGCAAATGCTTCCGGCCAGCTGGCCATCAGAGATGGGTTGGCGCTGTATTTCCCGCCGCCCATCGGAATCATGCTCATGCTCTCGGCGCCGCCGGCAATAATGCAGTCGGCAAATCCGGCCATAATCCGTTCTGCAGCGGTCGCTATCGTCTGCAGGCCGGAGGAGCAGAACCGGTTAACCGTCTGGGCGGGGACTTCGACCGGCACGCCGGCCTTCATTGCTGCCACGCGAGCAAAGTTCATTCCCTGCTCTGCTTCGGGGAAGGCGCAACCGATAATGATATCTTCAACGTCGTGCGGATCAATACCGGTTCTCTCCAGCAGTCCCTTGATAGCGATCGCTGCGAGATCGTCCGGCCGGACATCTTTCAATTTTCCTTTTTTTGCGCGGCAGCCGGGGGTGCGGTAGGCGGCCAGAATATATGCATTTCTCATTTTTTCCTCCGTATGTGTTGTGTTGTAGGGGCGAATCTTGTATTCGCCTCGGCTGCGGGCGATCACAAGGATCGCCCCTACAGCCGACGCATTAATTCCGCAGCGGCTTACCTTTCTTGAGCATATGTTGAATCCGCTCCAGCGTCTTCTTCTGTCCGCAGAGGCGTACAAAGGCCTCCCGTTCAAGATCCAGAAGATACTCTTCGGTGATCAGGGTTCCGGCAGGAACATCCCCGCCAGTGATGACATCAGCAACCATGCCGGCCAGATACTGGTCATACTCGGAGATGAAACCGCCTTGCTGCATATTCCAGAGCTGCGATTTGATGGAAGCGGCAACGCTGCGGCCCGGTGCTTTCAAGTCGGTCAGTGGCCGGGCGGGGCGATAGTTGGCAGCCAGCGAGATCGCCTTCAGCTTGGCGTCATGGATGCGTTTGTCGATATCCATGGTAATGGCGTCCCCTTGACGCATAAAGCCCATCGGTCCAAGCTCTGCCGCCGACATACTGACCTTGGCCATGGCAATGTTCATGAAGTTTTTGAAGATGAACGGGGTTGCATCCATTTCATATTCTTCTGCCAGCTTGATGGCGCGAATCGCCATCTCCTTGGTGCCGCCACCTGCCGGGAGCAGGCCAACGCCCAGTTCCACCAGGCCCATGTAGGTTTCGGCGTGAGGAATGATCGCATCGGAATGCAGGCAGGTTTCACAACCGCCCCCCATAACAAGATTGTGCGGAGCGGCCACGACCGGGATCTTCGAGTATTTGAGCGCTATCATCGCCTTTTGGAAACCTTTGACCGTCATGGCAATTTCGTCATACGCCCCTTCGGCGACCGCCATAACCAGCAGCATCAGGTTGGCGCCGGCGGAGAACATGGCTCCTTCATTGGCGATGACCAGGCCAACGCCATCTTCTTCTGTCCGTTTGACCGCCTTATGCACCATGGAGAGGATTTCGCCACCGATGGCGTTCATCTTGGTATGGAACTCGAGGCAGAAAACACCGTCGCCGAGGTCGATTACGGAAGCGCCGCTGTTCTTTTCCACGACGTTGTTATTTCTTTTGAGGATTGAAAGGCTGATGTGTCCCGGTTTCTGCGGCACTTCGCGGTATGTGCCATCAAGAACGTTATAGTAGTAATTACGGCCGTTTTCGAATTTGTAGAAATGCTCGATTGTTTTCAGTCCGGCCGGAACCGGGATGCCGTCCTTTTCAGCCCGCTCTACAAAATAGGCGACACCGATCGCATCGAGCATCTCAAACGGACCAAGTTCCCAGTTGAAGCCCCACTTCATGGCATTGTCAATGTTGACGATATCGTCGGCTATTTCCGGAATCCGGTTGAAGGTATAGATCAAGGTGTCACGCATATTGGCCCAGGCAAACTGTGCCGCCTTGTCGCTGCCGGTGACGAGCGCCTGCAGACGTTTGGCCGGATCGTCGATCGACTTTGCCGCTTCTATGGAGGCGAACTTGGGACGCTGTGAAGGCGCATATTCTCCGGTTTTATAATCGTAGTAGAAAAATTCTTGCCCCTTATCTCCTTTGACCTTCTTGAAAAAGCCCTGCCGACTCTTGTTGCCGAGCAGTCCTTTAGAGACCATTTCGCCGACAAAAGCAGGGAATTTGAAAATATTGCGCTGCTCATCATTGACCAGCAGTTCGTAGGAGTTATTGGCTACATGCTGGAGGGTATCGATGCCGACCAGGTCGGCGGTACGGAAGGCCGCGCTTTTGGGGCGGGCGGTGGCCGGTCCTGCGATGGCATCAACCTCTTCAACAGTCATGTCACTCGCTATCATAGTGCGTACGCAGTTGCAGATCGCGTATACCCCGATGCGATTGGCGATGAAGTTGGGGGTGTCTTTGGCGTAGACAATGCCTTTGCCGAGACGCTTGGCGATGAAGTCGGCCATAAAGGCGGTGACCGCAGGGTCGGTAGCCGAGCAGGAGACGATTTCCAGCAGGCGCATATAGCGTGGCGGATTGAAGAAATGGGTGACCAGAAAATTCTTGCGGACATGTTCCGGCAGGCATTCAGCCATCTCGTTGACGGAGAGGCCGCTGGTGTTCGTGGAAAGGATTGCCCCCTCTTTGAGGTTCGGCACAACCTTTTCGGTGAAGAGCTTCTTCTTGATCGCCATGTTTTCAATGACGACCTCAACAACCCAGTCGCACTCCTTGAGTTTTGCCATATCATCGTCAAAGTTTCCGACTTCGATGTTTCCGGCATAGCCCGGCAGAAAAAACGGGGCCGGCTTCATCTTTATCAGCCCGCCACGTCCGGCGGCGGCGATGCGGTTGCGCACCGTGCGGTCGGTGATGGTGAGTCCTGCTGCGCTCTCGGCATCGCTCGGTTCCCGCGGCACGATATCCATCAATAGCACCTGAATTCCTGCATTGGCAAGGTGTGCGGCGATAGTTGCCCCCATCACCCCCGCTCCCAGCACTGCTACCTTGGTAATCTGTTTCATTGTTTTCCTCCTTGTTGGCCTTAATTGCTGTGGTCTAAGTACATATCTTCTATGCGATGCTTGTACTTTTCATAAATAATTTTGCGTCTCAGTTTCAGTGTCGGGGTTAATTCACCACCCTCAATGGAAAAATCGTGAGCCAGCAGCACAAACTTCTTGATGGTCTCGTACGGGGCAAGACGGCTGTTGATATCAGCGAGTCGCTGCTCGAAAAGTTTGTTAACCTGCTCATTCATGACGAGATCTTCCATCTCGAAATAATGGAGATGATGCTCTTTGGCGAACTCCAGCATTCTCTCCATGTTGGGCACAATCAGAGCGGTAATAAACGGTTTGCGATCGCCGTACACGTAAGCAGAGGAGACGTACTTTATCATCTTCAATTCATTCTCTATCGGCTGAGGAGCGATGTTTTTGCCTCCTGCAGTAATGATGAGCTCCTTCTTGCGATCAGTGATAAACACGAAGCCATCTTCGATATGTCCGATGTCGCCGGTTTTGAACCAGCCTTCCTGGATCGCTTCAGCCGTTGCTTCCGGGTCGTTATAGTATCCGAGCATGATCTGCGGACCCTTTACCAGGATTTCACCATCTGGGGCGATTTTGAACTCGGTCTTCGCCAGTGGAAATCCGACCGAACCGAAGCGGATATGTTCAAAATTATTGAACGATATGGCCGGACTGGTTTCGGTCAGGCCATACCCCTCGAAAATCGGAATTCCGATAATCCAGAAAAATTCATTGATGCTTTTGTCCAAAGGAGCGCCGCCGGAGCAGAACAATTTCATCCTGCCGCCGAACTTTGCCCGTACCTTGCTGAAAATAAGTTTATCTGCCAGAGCATATTTAAAGTTGAGCAGTGAGGAGGACTGCTTGTGGATATACGTTGCGGCAACATACTGCTTGCCGACTTCAACCGCCCAGTGGAAAAGCGCCTTCTTGGCTGACGGCATTTGGTGAGCAGTCTCAAAAATCCGGTGATAAATCTTTTCAAACAACCGTGGGACACTCACCATAACGGTTGGCTGGATTTCAAACATATTATCGGGGACTTTTTCAATGCTGTCGGCAAACGCCATCAGAGCGCCATTGCGGATCGTCATGTAGTAGCCGGCAGTCCGTTCAAGAATGTGACTTAAGGGGAGAAAACTCAGCAGCACATCGTTCTTATTGATCGCGCCGCTCTGCTCAGTCAGGTATTGGGTGTTGGTCAGAATGTTATTGTGGGAAAGCATGACCCCCTTCGGTACTCCGGTAGTGCCGGACGTATAGATCAGCGTCAGCATATCCTCCGGTTTGATCATGTCGATTTTCGCTTCAATTTCCTTCTTTTCTTCAGCCGTTATGGGTGAATCAATTTCGGAGAGCTGGTAGAAGGTGGTGACCGGCAGGCTCGGGTCCCCCAAAAAACGTTCGAATGAAACAACCAGCTGCAGCCCCGGAATTGCTTCTCTGACTTTGAGCAGCTTGCTGTATTGGAACTTTCCTGACACAAAAATTATTTTGGCGCCTGAATGATTAACCATATATTCGATCTGCTCGGGGGTGTTGGTTGGATAGATCGGCACAGTAACGCTGCCGGTGCAGAGAATTCCCATGTCAGCGATAACCCAGCCGGCCCGGTTTTCCGAGAGGATGGCAATCCGGTCTCCCTGCTTGATACCCATCTTGCCGAGTCCTCGTGCCACCATCAACGCCCGCTCATAGTACGCGGCGTATGTCAGGGTGACAAATTCCCCTTGCTTGCGGTACTTGAGAGCCAGCCGGGAACTGAATTCTCTGGCATTGCTTCTGAGCATGTCTGGTATAGAGCGATACGTTTGAGTGCCCATATATTCACCTCCGGGTGATTATCAATGATAACAGGCTATATATACTTAACGTTCATGTCAAGTATAATTTTATTCTATTTTCGTTTTATTATGACGTGTAGGAATATACATACCACCGTTCAGCCCAAGTGCAATAGAGTGCCGATATATCTGCTCCGGTCATATTTTTTTCCGTTCGTATCGCTGTTGTCTGCAGATAGATTGACATTAACAGCAGTGGAAAAACGGTCGTTTTTTTTTATTTTGTTCGCCACATTTTTATTGTTGACATGCGTGTCAAGGTGGAATAGTTTGTCCGGAAAATACTGTTCTAAAATTAAAATATATGGCAGGATTACGCACAAATACTATGAAACAGCAGACAAGAGGTCTTCGAAACCACATACTATCTATGAGAGTCAACAAAGATGAATGGGGGGTGATTAAAGATTGCGCACATCAGAGGGGCGCACGCGTGTCAGAGGTCATGAGGGATGCATTGCGAATGTACATGCAGCGAAGTGTAGATCATACATACGGAAAGGAGTGTTGAAATGAAAAATAAACTGGTAGCAACGTGTATGCTGGCGACTCTGGCTGGGACAGCTTCTTTTGCTCTGGCGGCAGGACTGAAAGTAAATGAGCAGGGGGCAAAGGCGATGGCGATGGGAAATGCTTTTACCGCACAGGCCGATGACCCTTCGGCACTATTCTACAATCCGGCCGGTATCTCCTTCCTCAAGGGGACCCAGGTCAGTCTCGGTTCTACAACTATTTATGTACCATCGACCGAGTTTAGAGGCACAACTCCACTCAGTGGCACTACACCGGTATTCGAAAAGGCAAAAGAGGACATTTTCATCGCACCCGCTTTCTATGTAACGCACTCTTTTGAAGGGCAACCGGTTTCAATCGGTTTGGCAGTGAACGCGATTTATCCTCTGGCAAAAAGCTGGGATGACAGCAGCGTTTTTCGTGCCGAAGTTATGAACATCGAAGTTAAGCCGATCAACTTTCAATCAACAGTAGCGTACCGTTTCGATAACTGGAACCTCTCCGTTGCTGCTGGACTCGATGTTACCTATGCGATAGTCACCATGCAAAAGGCCGCCTACGCCACTCCCACTACCCCCGGCACTGCCTATGAGCTGGGAAATATGGGTCTTGACGCAACCGCCACAGATTTAGGCTGGAACGCCGGCCTGAAATGGAAACCGCTGCCGAATCTCTCTTTTGGTGTTGCCTACCGAAGTGAAATAGAGCTGAAACTCGAGGGTGATGCCAACTTCCTCGCAACGACACCCCTCGGGTATACTGCAATCGGGATGACAACCGGCGCGACCTCACCCTATTCGAGAACGCGCGTCTCCTCGACGGTATCGTCAACGGTTACGCTTCCCGACAGCCTGGCCATGGGTGTCGCCTGGCAGCCGAACGACAAGCTGACCGTTGAATTTGATGCCGAACGAACCGGCTGGAGTTCCTTGGAAAAACTGGATTTCAAATTTGATAGTCCGCAGTTTGCCAGCTTTAACAACAAACCAAAGCCTCTGAAGTGGGAGGACGTCTGGTGTTACAAGGTTGGCGGCCAATATGCGCTGACTAAAAATATTGATCTCCGTGCCGGTTACATGTATGACAAGAACCCTATCCCCGCTGACACTCTCGGACCGGTACTTCCGGATGCCACTCGCCACAGCTTCACTATCGGTCAGGGTTTTCACAACGATGTGTTCGCGCTTGACCTTGCTTACATGTATACCCACTTTCTTGACAGAACGGTCAATAACCAGGATATGGTGGAGCTGAGAGGGGCGAACGGTACCTACAAGAGCGATGCTCATCTCTTCGGTGGTTCGGTTACCGTAAAGTTTTAACGACTCACAAACCAACGTACACTATATAAACCAGAGAGGTAATGCCATGAATACACGTATTATGAGACTACTGTTATATCTCGGCTTTATTTTGGTGACCGGCTGCTCCAGTTCGGACCCGTCAGGCACCAACAGCCCCAGAACACCACTCAGCAACAGTAACAACTCGGCGATTTTTAATCCCTTGACCGGGGATATACCGCTGCCGAACGTCCTGGCTACAGCGACCGCCGCCGACCCGCTTACCGGGAGGGCTGCCAACAAGCCGATGACACCACCTGAGGCACTGGCATATATCAACAAATATGAAGTGGCCTCTACCAACGCAGTCGCCGGTGTGAATGCCCCGATTTACATCAGATTCTCCGCTCCGGTGGACGCTGCAACGGTTACTGCCGCCAACATCAAGGTGTTTCAACTGACTCCGGACTCTTTAGGCAACGAGCAATATCCGCTTGGATTTACCGATGTTTCAGGCCTGTTTGACTATACAAAATACAACGCTGGAAGCACGGATCTGTTGCTCTTTCCGAAATTTCCACTCACGCCGGGAACCCGCTATCTGTACGTAGTCACCAATCGGGTGCTGGATGCCGCCAGTGGCAAACCGATCATCAGTTCGACCTATTTCGATATGCTTAAATCAAAATACGAGCTTGTTGGCCAGACGGCTGCGTTGGAGCCGGTCCGCGCTAACGTCATGAGCGGAACCACGATCAAGTTTTCCGGTTATGCCAAAGTCATGGACGATCTTATTTTGGCGAAAGATACTACAACTGTTACCAGCCGCGACGATATCGCCCTCATGGGAAGATTTATCACTACCGGGGCGGGATTTGTATCCAAAGACGCCATCGGTACCATGATACCGGTTGAAAGCGGTCTGCGCGCCTTCGCTGCTGGTGCAGCTCTTGGCGGTCTGACAGGAAAAACATGGACAAACGCAGTTAACGACGCAACAACGATTCCAGCTGCCGCATACTGGACAGCTGTGACCGGTTCCACAGCAAATCTTCCGAGTACCGTGGCAAGCGTTGTAACCGGTACCATTAACAGTGCACAGCTTTCAATTGATCCGGTCGTGGCAAAGGCAAATGCTTCATCCATGGATCTTACAGAAGTTGCAGGCGCTTACAACTTTCAAGGCGCCGGTGTGGCGCAGCCGAATCGTGACGCTACCGGTGCATTAACCGGATATTATCACACGACAACCACTGTTCCGTTTGTTCTTCTGACTCCGGCAACTCCATCCGGGAAGGTTGTTATCTTCCAACACGGAATTACCGGTCAAAAAGAGCAGGTCTTGGCAGTTGGAGGGTCACTTACCGCTGCTGGCTACACGGTCGTAGCCATAGATCTCCCGCTTCATGGCGCATTAGCCATTCCGACTCATACCAGCGGGGCGGTCTGGGGTCAGGATTTCATGGCGATCGGAGCACCGCTGGCAACACGCACCAACATTCAGCAGGGCGCATTCAACCTGAACCGGCTTGAACTCACCATGAGAACGGGCGGTTTTGCGGCTCAGGGGATTATACCCGCGCCGACCGTAGACATAAAATACGTCAGCATCAGTCTTGGCTCCATTGTTGGTTCATACTACCTGGCCGGTAACACGACACTTGCCACTTCCGGTTATCCATATACACAGACCACCTTGGACAGCGACATGAAAGGATTTTTGAGTGTCCCCGGTGGCCGTCTCGCATATCTGCTGCAGAACAGCCCTGCATTCAGTCCAAGTATTAACGCAGGATTGGCAGCAGTGGGTATCGCTGCAGGAACACCAACCTACAACAGTTTCTTCCAGGTAACACAGAGTGTTGTCGATACGGTTGATCCGGCAACAATGACGACTCCGCTTGCTGTTGGCCTTCCTTCTCGTCTTTCAGGCCGTGTTGCTATTCAGGAAGCGGTTGGCGACCTGGTCATTCCTAATGAAAACACCCGTTACCTTGGCAATGCTCTTGGCGGACGTGAAGTGCTTGGCGCCGCTGCTGCTGCGATAGCACCGGGATTCAAACAGTTGAGTTATATTGCTGAATCACGGGTTCCCTCCTCATTCATGTATACTCTGACGGCAGGAGCGCCACCGGTGATACTCAAGTCCGGCCCGGCAGCGGTAAGCGGTTCCGGATCGGCTACACCAGTGGAAGGCTACTTCCAGTTCGACCAAACGGGTATTGGCCACGGCTTCCTGATTGATAATACGACACCCGCCAATACCGCCCTTGCCCAATCGCAAATGGTGCAGTTCCTGCTGTACGGCGGGATTGTCGATCCTACCCCGGCAGCTGCAGCTAAACGGGCATTTTTAGATCAGATTCCGGCAATGTACACTGATATTCGTTTGCCGCCGGTGGTGAATATTATAGGGTACTGATACGCTGTAATACGTTTGTGTAGGACTGAAGGCGGAGCTTCGGCTCCGCCTTCAGTAATTTACCTGTAAGGAGAATCAGATGCAGGAAGAAATATTCACTGCAATGCAGGAACAGTATCAAAAGGGTGTCTTCACCATACCGACAACATTCTACTTCTCCGTCGACGATATCAAAAAAACGGTGACGCTGGACGCTGAAAGCTGTACGGTCGAAAACGGCAAGACTGTTGCGGAGGCCGATTGCATCTGCAAAACCAGCTGGGAGATGTTCAGCAGGATCTGGAATGACGGGTATCGTCCCGGGATCATGGATTTTATGGGGGGCGCCATCAAGTCAAATGCTCCACAACTCCTGCAGCAGTTGCTGGTTGCTTTTGGTAAGTAGCTCTTCAAGTGAATTTTTCAATCCATTCCCTTGACATCGGCAGTTCGCTCTGGTAGTCAGATACGTGTAACGGGCGTTTAGCTCAGCGGGAGAGCACTGCCTTCACACGGCAGGGGTCACTGGTTCGATCCCAGTAACGCCCACCATAAAAATCAAGGGGTTAGAGAATTTCTCTAGCCCCTTTTGTTTTGCAATTACCTGCCATGCGGCAAATATAACAGTGGCAGAGGAAATTTCGTCAGCAGACAGGATCAGCTCAGCACGCAATGTTGAAGAGGATGCTTTCAGGGAAAGTCCGGATTGTCAGCGCTTTGTGTGCCATGGCACCAGCAGCAGTTTGTTCTGGCGGCCACGGATTGAGTGACTTCAGGCTGAGTCATGTTGATGATTCGTAAGTCCGGTTATGCCAGCACGCAACGAGACCTTGCCAAGGTCGAAGACGCGGGTTCGTAAACCAATACGGTTTGCTGTTGAGTTTAGTTAGATAACAAAGGGTGCAGCTGCCATAACAAGGCATGCAATTATAAGCAGTATGGTATGGCCGATGAAGTATGGAACAATGAGGTTAGACGTCAATGGTAGACACGAAAGAATTCACGCCGCTGCCAATAGTTGATGGTACTGCTGTTCGTATGCCACTGGCGAAAGATAGCCAAGTTTTGTCTGAATTCTCTGTCTGTTGTAAAACACCTCTATGTACTCCGTGATTTCCTTTGTCGCTTCCTGCTTGGTTGCAAACTGCCTGTGATGTACCAGCTCGTTTTTCAAGGTTCTCCGGAAGTTTTCCATAGGGGCGTTATCATAACAGTTACCCTTTCTACTCATTGAGGAGGTCATGCCAAACTGCTCCAGTCAGCAAACCTTTGCCTGGACGTTTTGCCGCTACAGCACGGAATAGAGACTGGCTGATAGATGTCGTGAAAGAATGCTCAAATGACGATATACACTCCTGCTAAATTGCAGTTAGTCGAAAAATACTGGCTACCTATCGGATTTTATGAAGTCGGTAAGTGCACAGTTGCCTCAGTCCCAACCCCCTTCTTGCTTGTAATAGCAAGCTTTCCGCCATGTTCCTCGATTATTTTCTTCACAATAGGCATGCCGAGGCCGGTCCCGCTTGTTTTTGTTGTATAGAACAGTTCAAATACATGCTCCAGGGTTTCCCGGTTCATGCCCGAACCACGGTCTGCAATAGAAACAACCAGTTCTTTTCTGCTCATTTTAGCGCTTATGATAACCTGTCCTCCTTGGTGGGAGGCGTCAATGGAATTATCGATCAGATTGACAAGGGCTCTCTCAATATGAAATCTATCAATCGTTATAGTGAAATTTCCCACAGGAACGTTCACCAGAACGGTGACCTCCCGTTCCACTGCTTTTGTCCGGCATTCATCAACGGATCGAGTGATGGATTCCACGAGATTGCAATTATTGAGATCCAACTGTATCGGTTTGGCAAAATCGAGTACATCATTGACAATCCTCTGCATGGCGCGTGCTGACTCCGCAATAGCCTGTGCCGCTTGGCCACAGTCCCCCTTTCCCTCACAGATGCGCCTGGCAAATCCTGAAATAGAGATAAGCGGGTTTTTCAGGTCATGCACGATAACGGTGGCAATCCTGCCAACACCCGCCAGGTACCGTTCATGTTCAACTTCTTTACTCTTTTTTCGTTCTCGCTCCACAAGAGTACCAACTACAAGCGCAATCACCCCTGATAAAACAAGATGAAGCGTCCTGTCAGCATAACCCTGAATACTTGTCGTCCAGGGAGCGAAAAAGAAGGGAATGTAAGCGGCTGAAACAAAGAGCCAGGTGATAACAGCGCCCTGCATGCTGAAAAGCAACACCCCCATGAGCAGTGGCAGGTAATAGAGCTCTTCAAAAATCACATGCGGTGAGATCTTCTGCATGAATACAAAATGCAGAAAGGTAGTCAGAATCGTCAGTATGACGATAGTGAAAATGTAAAAGCTTTTTTTGGTCATAGTATGTTCACTTTCAACATATCGATCAGCATCTCCTGATTATTGTTGTAAGTTTCAGGCGTGAGGGTGTGATCATGGATTATTACTCCTTTCGTTGGCGCAATTGACGGGCGGCATCCTGATCCACCAGCCACAGCAATCCGCCGTCTACCGGCTTGATTAATCGGGCAGGAATGATGCGTGGGTCCTCTGCCTCTTTCAATAATTTTCCCAAGATTGGCGCCTTGACGGACCCCGAGACCAGAAAAACAACGAGCGCCGCCTGATTGATGGCCGCAGCCGTCAGTGTGAGCCGGTGCATCCCTTCTTCGGCCACAGAGACTTCGGCCACCCAGCGCTGCTGCTCCTTCAGGACAGCAGTGCCGGGAAAGAGGGAAGCTGTGTGGCCGTTCTCCCCAAGTCCCAGCAGAACCAGATCGAAGCGGGGATGACCGTCGGGGAAAAAATCGCGCAACAGCGCTTCATATGCTGCTGCAGCCTGTTGAGGAGATTGGTCGCAAACCATGGGATGGACCTGTTTCGGAGGTATCGGGACATGGTCTAGCAGTGTCCGGTAGGCCATCAGGGCATTGTTGCGCGGATCATCGGCCGGGACGCAGCGTTCGTCTCCCCAGAAGATATGGGTTTTTTGCCAGGGGACCAGCTTATGAAAGGGATCTTGAGCCAAAAGTTCATAGCTGCGGCGTGGGGTGCTTCCGCCGGCAAGGGCGATGGTGAATCTGCCGCGGGCCTGTACCGCCTGCCGCGCCTCAGCGGCAAACAGTTCAGCCGCAGCAAGGCTTACTGCCTCCGCATCATGGAAAATTCTGATCATGGGACTTCCACCACTAATTCATCCCTTTTGATTGTGGGTTGCAGCCAACTATGGCCATCCCGCGCAATCATTACGTCAGCCGCCTCCGGTCCCCAGCTTCCCGGCTGGTAATTGGGGAAATCAGCCGTCGGCACCGCATCCCACGCTTCAAGGATTGGCGTTACGATGGACCAAGCACATTCCACCTGATCGGCGCGCATGAACAGTGTGGCGTCTCCGAGCATTATGTCGAGGAGCAGTGTTTCGTAGGCTTGCGGGGTTGCAGCTTTGAAAGCTTCACGGTAAAGAAACTGCATGTCCACCGGCCCCAGCATCATGTGTGTTCCCGGTTGCTTGGCCTGGATCCGCGATACGATCCCCTCTTCGGGCTGGATGCGGATTACGAGTCGATTGGGCTGCCAGCTTTCTACAGCGGAGGAAGGAAACGGATGGTGGGGAGCGGGGCGGAAAACGATCGCAACCTCGGAGACTTTGTCGTGCAGGCACTTTCCTGTGCGAAGGTAAAACGGAACCCCCTCCCAGCGCCAGTTGTCGATGACGAGCTTGAGTGCGGCAAAAGTTTCGATGGGAGAATCCACCGCGACATCCGGCTCATTGCGGTAGGCGGAAACCGGTTTGCCATCGACCAACCCGGAGCCATACTGGCCGCGTACCGCTACACGGTGGACATTCTCCGGGAGAATAGGGCGGATGGCCCGCAGTACGTCAACCTTCTTGTTGCGGACCTCGTTGGCCTCGAATGAGACCGGCGCTTCCATGGCGATCAGGCACATGATCTGGAGGAGGTGGTTCTGCACCATGTCGCGCAGAGCTCCGGCATGGTCATAATAATCACCACGATGTCCAACCCCTACTGTTTCGGCTACGGTGATCTGGACATAATCAATATAGCGCCGGTTCCAGAGCGGCTCGAAGAGAGCGTTGGCAAAGCGGAAGGCGAGGATGTTCTGTACTGTCTCCTTGCCGAGGTAGTGGTCGATACGGTAGATCTGCGACTCGTCGAACATTCCGGTGAGAAGGCGGTCCAGGTCGCGGGCCGACTGCAGGTCACGCCCGAACGGTTTTTCCACAACCAACCGGTCCCGCCGGCAATCCTTGCAGAGCTCAAGCTGTTCCAGTTGACGGGCAACGGGCCCCACCACTGTTGGTGGAACGGCGAAATAGAAGATATGGTCCGAAACTGTTTGCCACTCCCGGTCCAGGTCGGCCAGACGCTGCTTTAGTTCGGTCCCGGTTTCCTGTCCGATGAGGTCCCCGCTGATAAGGGAAATAGTGGCTGCAAATTCCTGCCAGGCATTCTCTTCTGATTTCCCTCGTCGGGAAAACTGATCGACACCTTCCCGCAACCGCTGACGTAACTCGTCTTCTGTACTGTTTTTCTGATCTATCCCGATGACGGCAAATTGCCGGGGAAGATGATGGTCGAGGAAGAGATTGTAGAGCGCTGGAATCAGTTTGCGCCAGGTCAGGTCCCCACCGGCTCCGAAGATAATCATTACAATTGGTTCAGTCTCTTTTATGTTCATGGCATTCCGCCTCGTTTGGCCGTAGATTTTGGGCTCAATCATCTTTTCCCTTGTTCATCAGCAGCCTTCTCTATATGGCCGCCAAACCCGTAACGCATGGCGGACAGGACCCGATCGGCAAAATCGGCCTCACCGCGCGAACTGAAACGTTCGTAGAGTGCCGCGTTGAGTACATGAGCGGGGACGCCCTCATCAATGGCAGCAATATTCGTCCAGCGCCCTTCGCCCGAATCGGATACCCTGCCTTTGAAGTCCTCCAGACCGGGATTGGCCAGCAACCCGTGTGCCGCAAGGTCGAGCAGCCAGGAAGAGATGACACTTCCACGGCGCCATACCTCCGTAATGTCGGGGAGATTGAAATCATACCGGTACCGTTCCGGATGACGTAGCGGCGTCGTCTCGGCATCCACTTCCCTCTGCTGCGTGCCGACGTTGGCATGGTGGAGGATATTAAGCCCCTCGGCATAGGCGGCCATTAATCCGTATTCGATGCCATTGTGCACCATTTTGACGAAGTGTCCTGCACCGCTGGGTCCGCAATGGAGATACCCCTGTTCAGCCGTTCCACCATTCTTTTCCCTGCCTGCGGTGCGTGGGGCTGCAGCGATGCCGGGAGCCAGAGCGGCAAAAACCGGGTCGAGCAGTTCCACGGCAGATTTTTCACCACCGATCATGAGGCAGTAGCCCCGTTCCGCTCCCCAGACTCCGCCGCTGGTCCCGACGTCAAGATAGCGGATACCGAGTTCCTGCAATTGAGCAGAGCGGCGAAGGTCATCCAGATAATAGGAGTTGCCGCCGTCAATCAGGATATCGTCCGGTTCAAGAAGCGGTGTGAGGGTGGCAATCATCGAATCCGTAACAGCGGCCGGCACCATCAGCCAGACCACCCGCGGCTGTTCCAGATTGGCGACAAACTCCTCGATCGAACGGGCACCCACGGCTCCTTCGTTTTCAAGCGTTGCAACGGCGTCTGCCTTCATATCAAACACCACGCATTCAAGGCCGCTGTGCAACAAGCGGCGTACCATATCGGCGCCCATGCGCCCCAGACCAATCATACCTATCTGCATCAGATGCCTCCTCTTTCCTGTTCCGTTATCTTGGCTAGGCGGCGACGATGACGCTCCGCACCACTGAAACTGGAAGCGATAAAAATTTTGACCAGTTCCCAAGCCAGTTCATAGCCAACCACAAGGCTGCCAATGCAGATGATGTTCATATCGTCGTCCTCCACCCCCTGACGGGCGGAAAAAATGTCATGTATCAGCGCGGCGCGGGCCCCGGCCACCTTGTTGGCGGCAATGCACGCCCCCACGCCGCTTCTGCACAGGGCGATACCTCGTTCCACCTCTCCTCCGACCACGGCCTTCGCCAAAGGGATGACTAAATCGGGGTAATCGTCGGCAGGGTCCAACTGAACAGCACCGAAATCGGTCACCTCATGACCGGCGGATTTCAGTGCCACCGCAATCCGTTGTTTCATGGTAAAGCCGCCATGGTCAGCTGCAATTCCGATCTTCATGTGCTGGTCTCCTCATGGTCGCCCAGCAGGGCGAGTGCTTTGCGGCAGACATTTTCGACAGTAAATCCGTACTCACGAAGCACGATCTCTCCCGGGGCGGATGCTCCGAAATCGTCAACTGCGAGAATATCTCCTGCAGTTCCCACGTATTTGTGCCAGCCGAGGGGAGAACCTGCCTCGATAGCCAGTCGCTTCGTCACCTGGGGTGGGAGAACCGAGTCTCGGTACGTCTGCGGCTGCACGTCGAAAAGCTTCCAGCAGGGCATTGAGACAACACTGGCACGGACATCCCGCTGGGCGAGTTCGTCCTGCGCTGCAAGTGCCAGATGCAGTTCCGATCCGGTGGCGATCAGAATTATATCCGGCATTCCGTCAGATACATCGGCAACAACGTATGCCCCGCGTCTAAGACCTTCTGCAGGGGCATAGCGCATCCGGTCCAGAGTCGGGATATTCTGGCGGGAAAAGACGAGCGCCACCGGTCCGGAATGTTCCAGCGCCACCTGCCAGGACACGGCGGTCTCGTTGGCATCGCCGGGGCGGATGACGAGCAGTTTGGGGATTGCCCTGAGTGCGGCCAGATGTTCTACCGGTTGATGGGTCGGGCCGTCTTCTCCCAGTGCGATGCTGTCATGGGTAAAGACGTGGATGACGTGGAGCCCCATGAGGGCAGCCAGACGCAGAGACGGGCGCAGATAGTCAGAGAAGGTGAAGAAGGTGGCTCCGAAGGGGATCAATCCGCCGTGGGCGGCCATGCCGTTGATGGCTGCTGCCATGGCATGCTCGCGAATACCGAAATGGAAGTTCCTCCCGGCATAACCCCATTCTCCGCCAACCGCCCCCTGCCGGTCGCCGGACAGCAGGTTGGGACTTTGGAAGTCTCCCAGACCCTTGAGCGCGGTATGGGTCGACGGGTCGAGGTCTGCTGAACCGCCAACCAGTGTGGGCAGTCGGGGTGCGATGGCATTCATTACCTTTCCTGCTGCAACACGGCTAGCCATGCCTTTCGGATCGGCAGGGAACGATGGTATATCTGCACTCCAATCTGCAGGGAGTCTCCCCTCGATGGCATAGCGCAGCTCCTGAGCCAGTTCGGGGTATTCATGCGCATAGGTGGACAGTTGGCTGTCCCAGGTCTGCTCAGCCTCTTTACCTCGTGGCAGCGCTTCCCGGAAATGACGCAAGGCTTCTTCCGGAATTAAAAAAAACGGCTCAGTAGGCCATCCCAGGTTTTCTTTGGTAAGGCGTACTTCATCCTCACCCAGTGGTGAGCCGTGGGCCTCGAATGAATCCTGCTTGTGTGGGGAGCCAAATCCGATATGGGTTCGCACTATTATGAGGGAGGGTTTGTCAGCTGTGGACCTGGCCGCATCAATTGCCGTATAAATCGCTGTCAGATCATTGCCGTCCGGCACTGTCTGTACGTGCCAGCCATATGCCGCGAATCTTTCTGCCCGGTCCTCGGTGAAGGTCAGGTCGGTTGCCGCAGCAAGGGTGATACGGTTGTCATCGTAGAAATATATCAGCTTGCCAAGCCGCAAGTGTCCGGCCAGTGAAGCCGCTTCCGCTGCAACACCCTCCATCAGATCGCCATCGCTGGCAATAACATAGGTAAAATGATCGATTATCCTGAAACCGGGGCGATTGAAACGGGCTGCCAGGTGTGCCTCGGCCATGGCCATGCCTACGCCGTTGGCGAACCCCTGGCCGAGGGGGCCGGCGGTTATCTCGACCCCAGGAGTATGGCCACGTTCTGGATGGCCGGGGGTTTTGCTTTGCCACTGCCGGAAACGCTTGATCTCATCCAGAGGCAGGTCATAACCGGTAAGGTGGAGAAGGCTATAGAGGAGCATGGAGGCATGACCTGCGGAAAGAACGAAGCGATCGCGGTTGAACCAGGCAGGGTTTGCCGGGCTGTGGTTAAGAAATCGGTCCCAGAGGATATACGTCATGGGAGCAGCACCCATCGGCATTCCAGGATGGCCGCTATTGGCTTTCTGCACGGCATCAACCGAAATGAACCGGATTGTGTTAATACAAAGTTGATCTAACTCTGATGATGTTAATGCACACGGCGAGCTATTCTTCACTGCTGCCTCCGATAATTATTATACGTTGGTGAGGAAACCGAATATCAATCCGACTGGGCAGATCCAGGATCACTTTTTCACCAACATGATCGAACAGGGCATCTTGCGAAGTATGGCGTCGTTCTCCCCTCCAAAAAGTGCATGTTCTATGCGGCTCTCTTCATGGGCGCTCATAAGGATCAGGTCTATATTCTCTTCTTTGACCAGCTTCATTATTTCTTCTACAGGATTACGATCACTGACCAGTTCCTTAATAGGGAACCCACCACTTGTTTCCTGTTTAATGAGCGCAGCCAACCGTTCATTTGCTTCCTGTAGACTGTCCATGTAATTTTTGTACTGCTCGCCGGGAAACAGCCCAGGTGCATTTACAGCCATCAAATCACCAGGATGGGTGACAAGATGCAGGACCAGGAGTTTCGCATCGTACTTGCGTGCAAGAGAAACTCCGACCTTAATGGCTTTCAGGCAGTAAGGGATCATCCTGCTGACAACAAGTATGTTTCTAAAGTTTACCATTAGTTGCTCCTTATAAAAAACTCGTTGTTATTTTATTATCCGGCTGCTTCATCCTTTTTTCGCAAATAGAATATTTGTTTTATATCTAGCATCAAGCATGCCTTTATTTGCAAGAATATATGTTGAGTTATTTAAGCTGGTTACGAAAAGCCCTGTTGCTTTCCCAAGATGCCCAAGTGCAAGTTATGTTGATATAACTGTCATTGACAACAGACAACGTTCTGATATTTCGAGACTATATTTGAGCGCAGTTTTGTGTCTACTGCAACATATGTTGCAGTTTGGATCCTGATCGTTCTCGAGTTCTCAATTTATTTTATCCAATACAATCAGTCAGTTGTCGCGTTTTTAGCGTAGAGTTTCCATGGCATGATAGTTGCTAATTCTCAAGCCAGTTCGTGCTGTTCAGTAATTATCAAAGTCAAGGAGTCAGCAAATGAAAACAATTGCGCACTAATAATCTGGAGCATCTCAAGGGTTGCCAGAATTGTAACAATTATGCGACAGGAATAAAGGCAAGAAGTACCGAATAACTTACAGAAGTTCAATAATTGGTTTATTTGGGGGTTAGTTTATGAAGATATTGAGAATGATAATTGCGTATGTTGCAGTGGCATCTTTAATCCAGGGTAGTGCATATGCCGTCGGTGTGACAACGATTCCCGGCAAGGTGACGTCACATAATCTCCCTGATTTTGTGAAACTGGCTGAGGACCTGACGCCGGCAGTCGTAAATATCAGTACGAAAAAAAATATGAAGTCACTGAATATGCAACAAATGCCTCAACAAGGCCCAAATGGAAATGACCCATTTGAGGACTTCTTTGGGCGCTTTTTTCGCGGTGTCCCGGAACGTCATCAAAGGCAGAACGGACTCGGGTCCGGGGTACTGATCAGCGAAGATGGAGAAATCATAACAAATAACCATGTGGTAGCCGATGCTGATGAAATTATGGTCAAACTTTCGGACCATCATGAATACAAGGCAAAAATTCTTGGTACTGACGATAAACTCGACATCGCGGTCCTGAAGATCGACCCAAAGGGGAAGCTTCATTTTGCCTCTCTCGGCGACAGCGACGAAATGCACGTAGGTGAATGGGTCATGGCCATCGGCAATCCCTTTGGTCTCGAACGAACCGTTACAGCCGGAATAATAAGCGCCAAAGGGCGTGTCATTGGCAGTGGGCCTTATGATGATTTCCTTCAGACAGACGCTTCCATCAATCCCGGTAATTCCGGCGGGCCCCTTATCAATGGCAAAGGTGAAGTCATCGGAATCAACACCGCAATCATCGCATCAGGACAGGGGATTGGCTTTGCTATCCCGATCAACATGGCTAAATCCATACTGCCTCAGCTCAGGGAAGGCAAGAAGGTCACTCGCGGCTATCTGGGGGTCAATGCCCAACTGGTAACCGCTGACCTTGCCAAATCATTCGGGCTCGAAGAAGCCGAAGGAGCTCTTGTGTCCGAGGTGTTTAAAGGGAGCCCCGCTGAAAAATCCGGGGTAAAGGTCGGGGATATAATTCTGGCGTTTGACGGCAAACCTGTGCATGAAGTAAGTGAATTGCCACGCCTGGTGGCCGGAACCAAAATCGGCAAGTCGGTGCATATCATACTGCTGCGCGAAGGCAAAAAACTTGACAAGACTGTGACGGTAGGAAAACTCAAGGGTGGGCCTGATGATTCCACCCAGATAAAAACGTCACAGAATCTTGGAATCAGCGTACAAGATATGACGAAGGAATATGCTGAAAACCAAAACATACCCTTCGAAAAAGGGGCTGTTGTCACATCGGTTGAATCAGGAAGTCTCGTGGAATCTGCCGGACTCATGAAGAACGACATCATCCGAGAAATAAACGGCCATGCTATTGCGAATGCTTCAGACTACGAGAAAGTAACTGCTGCGCTAAAGAAAGGATCAGTTGTCAGATTCCTTTTGAAACGTGGTGATGGTTCAATATTTATAGGCTTTACATTGGGTTGATATGATCCGTCTGTCGCACGCGGCACGCCGCGTGCGACATCAATGAGCTAATAAGAAGCTATCCGGCCAGAAATCTTTTCTGCCGGCAACAGAGAGAAACGCTGCTCAGATTTGCTACTGACGGTACAAGTTGCAAGCGGCATCTCTTTCAAATGAATAAACAGGAGCAATTATGAACCACTATGATATGACTCAGACCCGCACAGGGGTCATCGTTAAACAAAACTCGCTGGTGCGTCAGGTGTATGCCTGGATGGGGCTTGGCCTGACTATTACTGCCGTCATGTCCCTTGTGACGGTCTCTTCGCCTGGCCTGTATAATGCCATTGTTGGAAACAGGTTGGTCTTTTATGGACTGATGATCGGTGAACTCGCTCTGGTATTTACCCTGTCCGGTGCTATTAATCGACTCAGTGCCGGAGTAGCAACCATGCTGTTTCTCGGTTACTCACTCCTGAACGGTTTGACTCTGTCAATTATATTCCTGGCTTACACTGCCGATTCAATAACTTTGACCTTTGTCGTCACCGCAGCCATGTTTGGTGCAATGAGTGTCTATGGCTACACGACCAAGAAGGATCTGACTTCGTGGGGAAGTTTCCTCTTCATGGGGCTCATAGGTGTTGTAATCGCTTCATTGGTGAATATCTTTTTCAGAAGTAATGCGGTTTCCTGGATGGTCTCAGTAATAGGTGTCATCGTTTTCACCGGTCTGACCGCCTACGATACCTGGAAAATAAAGGCCCTTGCTGATGCAGGCGAGGAAGGAAGAAAACCGGCTATTCTCGGGGCACTAACCCTGTACCTTGACTTCATAAATATCTTTTTGATGCTGCTGCGATTTACCGGTGCTCAAAAAGATTGACCCTGGATTGCAGTGGGCAAAGGAAAACGTAGTCGCTTAAAAAACTGTAAGGGCCAGGTGGATTCCATCCAGCAAGGGATTCACAAGATTGACGCAGAAAAATAAAAAGATAAAAAAGTGTATTCGGCTGACGATCTGAAAAAATTGCATGCCAAATTGCAGGAAGCAAAACAAATTCTCATTGATCTGGAAAAGCCGGGTCACTAAGTGATTTATATCGGAACACGGATACGGCGAATTGTGGTGGTCAGAAGCGATGAAATCAGGATTCAATGATAAGGCTACAGCATGAACTTATTGTTGGAAGGTAATATGTCAGAAAAACATCCACGAGAATGCCGCCCTTTCGTCCTAGTAATCCTTTGCATGATAACCGGGATTATCGCGAGTTTAGGTGCCGTAGTATTTCGTTGCTTGATCGCAATATTCCACAATGTGCTTTTTCTCGGTACATGGTCGTTTCTCTACGATGCCAACGTCCATACCCCGCCAAGTCCTTGGGGCTTTTTTGTCATATTTGTCCCGGTCATAGGGGCAATTATGGTTATCTACCTGGTCAGAAACTTTGCTCCTGAGGCGAAGGGGCATGGAGTACCCGAAGTAATTGATGCAATTTATTACAAAAAAGGGGTGATCCGCCCTGTTGTAGCGATAATCAAATCACTCGCTTCGGCAATTTCAATTGGAAGTGGTGGCTCAGTCGGCCGGGAAGGTCCGATCGTGCAGATCGGTTCTGCTTTTGGCTCGGGAATGGGGCAGCTCCTGCACATGCCACCCTGGCAAACCATAACCCTGATCGCTTCAGGAGCAGGTGCAGGCATTACCGAATCTGTAGAAAGCATAGTAGGCATAATCGGTAGCGATGAAATCGCGGGAGCAATCAAAGAAGCGTCAGACTTATTTCCGGACTGATATTAATCAACTCCTGGCAGGGACTCGATACACCTCTGAACAGCAGCAAAGAGGATCTCAAAATCTATCGGTTTGGGGACTAACTCAACAACTGTGCTTGAAGCAACGATTTGCTTGAGATGATGAGTACTGCTGTGAGCTGTGATCACGATAACGCAGGCATCCGGTTTGACGGTGTGTATGATATCAAGCATCTTGAGCCCATCCATTTCAGGCATGTTGATATCGGTTATGACAATATCGGGAAGATTCATACCGAACATGTCAAGGCCGATTTTTCCGTTTGCTGCGCAGTAGATCTGTGTTGCGGGGAATTTCATCTCCAGCATGGAACTGATGACTTCGCAAGCATCATTTTCATCCTCAACCAACAGGATGGACACTGGTTGTTGTTGTTTCATCTTACGCCTCGATCCGGAACTCGGCGCCTTCATCACTGTTCCGCACCGATATTTTGCCGTTCATTTTGTTTTCTATGATGTTCTTGCACATAAACAGTCCGACCCCCGTACCCTGCTGCGGACCTTTGGTGGTAAAGTAGGGATCAAATATCTTGTTAATAATATCGTCGGGGATACCTCCGGCATTATCGGAAATAGTCACCAGTGACTTGCCGTTCTTGCCGTCCATGGTAATTTTCAGGCAGGGAAACTCAATAGTGCGTTCGGTTAAGGCGTCTTTGGCGTTGATCATTATGTTGAGCAGTACCTGGGCATATTCGTTGGGGAATCCATGAATTGTGGTTTCCTTTTTGTTCACAATTTCAACACGTATCCGGTGCTCTCTGAAGTTTGCCTCAACGAGCGACAGCACCTTTTTTACCGCCTCATCGGCAGTGAAATCGGATTTATCCTGTTCTGTCGAGAAGAAATTCCTGAAGTCGTCGATTGTCCGGGACATATACTGAATTATCTCATTGGATTTGGCAACAGAGGTGTCCAGGAACTCCTTGGTAAAACTGGGTGATCCATAGAAATATCCCAGTCTCTGAGTATAAAGACCGAGCGTGTTTAACGGTTGTCGCCATTGGTGGGCGATGTTGCCGATCATCTCCCCCATGGCCGCCTGGCGGCTCTGCTGAATTAGCAACTGTTCCTGTATGCGAAGCTCCTCCACTGTTCGGAGACGCTCCAGGGTCTCTTCTCGCAGGGCCTGTTCAGAATACGTGCGAAGCTCTTCCTGTCTCAGATAATCAAGGGCAAAAGTTACGTCTTCTCCCATCTGCCGGAGCAACTCCACATGTTGCTGGTCAAAAAAATTATTTTCTCCTGCATACAGAGTAAGGGCACCGATTACATTTCCTTCCTCCTTCAGGGCAACGGCTGCTGAAGAATGAATTCCGTAGACCTTTCCCCGTTCGTGCCAGGGTAGGGTACAAGAATCGTTTTGAAAATCGTTACAAATATAATATGTTCCTTCACGTACAGATCTGCCGGTTGACCCGAGGCCGGCCGGCTCCTCATTGATAGAGATGCGGATATCCTCAAGATAGCCGGTGGCGCCGTGGGATGCCGCAACCCTGATCTGGCCGGAATCGTAGTCCACCAAACCGACCCATGCGAGCAGGAAACCGCCATGTTCCACTGCGATTCGACAAAAATCACGAAATATCGAATCGCGGCTGGCTGCACGGACAAGGGTTTGGTTCGTCTCAGTCAGGACAGCATACAACTTGTTGAGTCGTACGAGGCTCTTTTCGGCTTTTTCACGGCTGGCTATTTCTCCCAGCAGGGTCTCCACTGTTTCTGCCAGCTGCTCGGTACGTTCTGCCACACGCAGTTCAAGTTGCTCATGGACCCGCTTCAAAGACTCCTCGGCCCGCTTTTGCTCGGTGATATCTATTACCTTTGAAAAAACCGAACGTACCTGCCCATCATTATCTGTCAGCACCGAGTTATACCAGGTGCAGTGGAGTACATCGCCGCTCCTGGTGTAGTTGCGGTTGGTAGCGACTACCTGCCGTGCCTCGCCATTGGTTAATTGGGCCACGGTGTTTTCGACAATCGGGATGTCGTCCTCAAAGACAATCTTCAGATCAGCCAGCGTCTTGCCGAGTACTTCATCAGCGTTCCAGCCAAATATTCGCTCTGACTCGCCTGTCCACCGCGTAATGCAGAAATCCTTGCCCCACTCGATAACCGCCATAGGTGAATTTTCCATATGGAAACGCAGGCGTAACTCGCTCTCCCGCAGCAGCTCTTCAGCCAGCTTGCGCTCGGTGATATCCATGACAACACCGAGCATGCGGGTCGTTTTGCCGCTGTTCTCATGCAGAAATGCGCCCTTGCACTCAACCCAATGGATGCTTCCATCGGCCCAGATAACACGGAAGTGCACTTCTACGGGCTTGCCCTCCTGCATGCAACAGTGCAACTCAGCCTCTACGGGCGGCAGGTCATCCGGATGTATTCGATCAGTCCATTCATAATAATCGTGTTCCGTAGTAGTAGTCGTTGTAGTAGAGGGAGCAGCAGAGGCGGGAACGTAGCCGAAGATGACCGCATGGGTTTGTGTCCACAGGATGCAGCCTTTGTCCAAATTCCAGTCAAATATGCCGATTTGTGTGGCGCTGGCCGCCAAGGCAAGCCTCTCCTCACTCTCTCGCAGGGCATTTTCAGCCTGCTTCAGTAGTGTGATTTCCCTGGCAACATGTACTGAGGCATACATGTTTAAGTTACTGTCCAACAAGGGGGTTGATGTAACGAGGTAGGTCCCGCCAAAAACGGTATCCTCAACCTGCGATTCATGTTCAGTAAGGTCACACAGGGTCTGAGCATGAGGACAGGAATCAGGGGGTGAGTTTGTTCCATGAATGACTTCAAAACATGTCAGGCCGATGCATTCAGTCGGCTCGCGATTCAATTTATTGGCCATGGAGCGGTTGACACGAATGACCTTGTGCTGTTCGTCCAGAATAGCGATCAGATCCGGAACGCTATCAAAAGTACGTTCCCATTCGTCCTTGGCTCGATTGAGCTTTTCAGTACGTTCAGCAACCAGGGTTTCCAGACCGTCCCGAATCCTGCGGTAGCGATGGGCAAACCAGGTCATAAAGAAGCCAATACAGGCGTAAAGCAGCAGAACTGCAGCCTCTTCATAACTCCAGCTACCGATCTGATGGGGAGTGATTATCAGGAAATCAACCAGTACCGCTGACGCAACGGTCGCCAGAAGGCCCGGCCCCAGGCCGGCAACAAGCGTTGCGATCATAATGGTTGGGTAGAATGTGATGAAGGGAGGTAGGCCCGGTCCGACCATTTTTTCGATGGAAACGCGTAGCAGATAGGAGGCGGCGACAAACACCAAGGCCACGGAATAGCGTCTCAACTGCCTGAATGTGGAATTCATGATGCGTATTCCATTTATTATTCTCCTACGCCAAGGTTAGAATATCGGTGTCAAGGTATATATTATTTGGGTGCCGGTCTGCAACTACCGGGGAGGTCTTGCGTTATTGCGGGGAAGTCTGCCGGAACATTTATCGGCGTAGCATTCCGGCAATGATTCTATCTACGTTTGTTTCTATTTGATCATGGGTCCTAAGTCGGGTTCGCCATGATTCAGGTATCGCATTGATTCCCAGATACGCTCCGAGCCAGGCACCCACCATTGCCGCTCTTCCCGCGCTATCTCCACCGGCATTTGCTGTGGCCTGGATGGCTTTTGTATAATCATCCGAACAGGTGAGCATCGTGTGCAATGCTGCCGTAAAACTGGAGTGAAGAGGGCAGGATTGGCCAAAGACCATGGTCGCGTCGTTTACGGAAAGCACATTGGCTTCTCGGGCGATTGTGATCCTGTTGTTGACCTCAATCCAGTCCTTATCCGGTGATTTCATAATATGGAGAGTCTCGGTAACCGCAGTTTCGGGAGTCATACCGTTGAGCAGATTGTGCAATATCAGGGCGCTCGCTTGTGTAAATACGATAGCACGGCTGTTGTTTTGACATACCCGCGTTGCCTTTGCCACCGTTTTCAGAAGATCCTTGGTCTTCATGTGCGCGACCACCACGGGGGCCAATCGTGATACGGTTGCCGGCTGATCGTCGTCTGCCCCCTGCTGGTAATCAAATGGTTTATCCGGGCAGTGATCCAGGTGGGCACGGTAGTTTGCTATCGTGCCCTTTGTGGCATGATCCCGATACCCGGTGTAGTTCTCATCGATCATGAAACCTATAAAACGAGCACCAAAATCAGCGACATCAAAATATCCACACTCTGCAACCGATGATAACATAAGAAGAGCGGCGTCACCATAATGGGTAAAGTCGCCGGTTTTTTTTCCAAAGTGGTAATGCTCGGGATTCGGCGTCTCAAATCCCCTGATTCCCGCTGGAAATCGTTGTGCAATTTCCTTTTGGCTGTAGATCCAGTGGCATCCAAGGCAGAATGCATCGCCAACCAGTCCGCCCCATAATGCCCCTCTCACACGGTCATCCAAGGATATGGAACTGCTACCCTTATTATTAGTCATTTTCCTCTCCGATTAATGTCAAACACAACTCCATGATCAGTTCCAGTCACATTACCCAATAATGATTAAGATGAATACTCTGTAAACAGCGGTTATGAAACAACGGAAAGCACCGTTCATGCCAAAATTAACCAAATTATATTCGTGATAAAGCAGTATGTTGAGCCACTGCCATCCGTCTTATAGATTCAGAAGAAAGCAATAGATGTTGCAGGAAATAGCGAGGATACAGCCGAAGCGGAACCGGATCATATTGAACTCATGCTATTGCAACGCGGATAACGTGGTGCAACATAAATTGCAGTTTCAGTACTAATGCATTCATCTAATTGATTATTATGGAAAATCAGACTATATACTGCCTACAACTTATTTAAAATCCGGTATCAATTACATTCACAATACGAGGCCAATACAATGAGTCATCAGGATTTCAGTTCTAATCCCATAATGCTCGTAGACGATGAGACGGAAGCTCTGTCGTTGCTAAAGTCTTTTCTGTGCCACGATGGCTTCCAGAATGTGATTACGTTTGACGACAGTCCGCAGGCGCTGGATTATTTCAAAAAAATGGATATTGCACTCGCTGTTATCGACTTGAGGATGCCCAAACTTCATGGAACTGATCTTCTGGGGGCGTTTTCGGAGTTGAAGCCGTATGTCCCCGTAATCGTTGTTACGGCAGAAAGTCATGTGGATATTGCCATCGACTGCATGAAAACGGGGGCTGTTGACTATCTGACAAAACCGATTACCATAAATCGATTTATTACCAGCGTAAAAAGGGCGTTGGAACTGCGCAGGTTGCATGATGAAATTTCACTACTTGAGAATTCATCCGACGGCGATATCTCCGCCCGTGCTCCGCAGATACCCTCAATCATCACCCGTGACAGAGAGATGCTGACTCTTCTGAGTTATGTCGAGGTTGTTTCAAAATCCAGGCAACCGGTTCTTATCACCGGGGAAACCGGGGTCGGCAAGGAACTGGTTGCAAGGGCGGTTCACACTCTAAGTGGGCTGAAAGGCGGCTTTACAAGCATCAATATTGCCGGATTGGACGACCAGATGTTTTCCGACACGCTGTTCGGGCATCGGCGCGGGGCATTTACTGGTGCGCTCAATGACCGCGACGGACTGATCATGAAGGCGGCAAAAGGAACCATTTTTCTCGATGAGATTGGAGACCTGAATGAGTTATCTCAGATTAAATTACTGAGGCTTCTTCAGGAAAATGAATACTACCAACTCGGTTCGGATATACCGCTCAGAAGTGACGTACGGTTGGTGGTGGCAACCAATAAGAATCTTTGGCAGTGTATGAATGATGGGAAGTTCAGAAAAGATCTCTATTATCGGCTTTGTACCCACCAGGTTGCCATTCCGCCTTTACGCAAGCGGCCGGACGACATACCGCTCCTGCTGGAACATTTCATCAGACAGTCCGCAAAAACCCTTGGCAAAGGGAAATTGACGTATCGCAAGGAATTGGTCGATTTTATTGTCACCTACGAGTTTCCCGGCAATATTCGAGAGCTTCAGTCGATTGTTCATGATTTTGTCAGCAGGACCACAACTTCAAAGCTCTCCACAACTCTCCTGAAAAAAATCATAGCCCGCGAACAGGAACCAGCAAATTTTCTGATTGAACATGGAAATAAAGCTACCAATCCGGATTTCAATGGAATTTCCTTTACATCGTTTCCAACGCTCAAGCATGCTGAGTCCATACTTATTGAAAAAGCGCTTGAAATTGCCAAGAACAACCAGGGAACTGCTGCCAGGCTGCTTGGCATAACACGGCAGGCGCTGAACAACCGGCTTATGAGAGGTAAGGGCAGACAATAAAGGTATGGTCTGATTATGCCTGATAATTACGTATTGTTGTAAATCTCTCAAGATCATCCCCTAAGAGGTTAAACCCGGAAGTTTTCATACCCTGCGTCTGAATCAACAGATATCCCCCACATCAAATGCTGTCGCTTTCAAACTGAATGCCACTAATAACCGTATTCCGCCTGCCAACAATCCCAACCTGCAACTTTTGTTGCCTGATCTTTATTATAGTTGCAGCTAACCAAATTCAATCTATTACCGTTTTGTAACCGGTACAGTCCACTTCTGCTGCCATATTTGTTGCTCTCCTACCAGTTGGCCTTTTGGTTGATATCGCTGTATCACTCCGTTTTTAATGGATATTTATGATTTATTGGCTTGGTATATTTGATGCTGATACGGAATATATTGGCAACATATATTTCTCATGGAGGCAAAAAAATGAAAAAACTAATCGGGATTCTTGGAGTAGTCGCACTTTTCAATGTGGCCGGTTGCGCCACTCACGGGTATGTCAGTTCCCAGGTCGATCCCTTGGCGGATCGCCTCACTAAGCTAGAATCCAAAGTTTCACAACTGAGCGGGATGACAGAAGCTGACAAGGCTGCAATTAATCAGGCGAATGCTAAAGCTCAACAGGCACTCGATGCAGCCAACAAAGTGGCAGGAGACGTAAAGATAGCAAATAACGATGTGAAAAAAGCCGAGGCCGCGGCTCTGCGAGCAGAAAATGCTGCCAGAGATGCTGAACGTGCCGCCAAAGAATCCCAGCAGATGGAGAAGAAGTCCGAAAAGATTTTCAAACTTGAGCAGAAGAAATAACCGGGAAGGCGTCTGACTGTGGTTCCACCCCATCAGGTGCCATCAGGCCGGTTTTCAGGGACAGCATCTATGTTGCGAACAAAACTGTTATCAGCAATGATATCTATATGCCTCATGTTGGCAGCTGTTCTAAATCAGCCGTCAGCTTACGGCGCGGAGTATGCTTTTATCAAGGGCGTGGGCGGTGCAATTGGCGTTCATACGATAAACGGTGATGACTCCCTGGTGGAGCTGGCCAGAAGTTTTGATATTGGCTTCAACGAGATCTCAGCTGCCAATCCGGGAGTGGATCCTTATATCCCTTCAGCCGGGACCAGGATAATGATCCCGAACAAATGGATTCTACCTGACGTTCCGAATCGGAGTGGGATCGTTATTAACCTGGCGGAAATGCGCCTCTACTATTTTTATCCACGCACAAAAGGGCTGGTAGACACCTATCCCGTCGGCATAGGTGATGAAGGTTGGGACACGCCCATCGGGACATACCGTATTATTGAAAAGATAGTACATCCCGCCTGGCACGTTCCCAAATCAATCCGCGCGCAGAAGCCCGAATTGCCGGACATTGTGCCTGCAGGACCTGACAATCCCCTTGGTACACATGCTATGCGGTTATCTGTCGGAACGGTGCTCATTCATGGCACTGACCGTCCTTTTGGTATCGGCAGAAGGGTCAGTCATGGATGCATACACCTCTACCCCGAAGATATAGTCCGTCTTTTCAGGAAAGTGAAAATGGGTACGCAGGTAGTTGTCATCCGGCAACCGGTAAAGTTTGCCACTGTACAAGACCGGGTATGGGTGGAAATTCATGGAGATGAAGGGGAAAATCTGGAGCAGGAAGCTGAAAGTCTCATGGTGAACAAGAAGTTGTTCGCCAGAGTTGACCCTGGCAAATTAAAAACTGCACTGCGGGATAGATATGGGGTTCCTACCGATGTAACAAAGGATTGAAAAAAATTTCGGTTTGATAATGATCAGGCTATTAATCAAAGCAGGCAGGGTAGGGATCAAATCGAAATGTTTCATACTGAAGAACGCACGCTTGTTTTGTATGAGAGCAAAAGCGCCGGAATAAAATCCACCGGTATATATGTAGGGTTTTGAAAGTTGCGGTTGGAAAAAGTTGCTATTTTTCAACGGAGGACATCATGGACATACTGATTTTCACAAAATATGGCAGAACGGCAATTTTTTCGATATTGATGATTCTTGCTTTGATCTCCCAGGGTGGCTGCGAGAGTAAGGGGAAAACGGAAATAATCGGGTTTCCACAATCTTTTGCCGATCTTGCCGAGAAGGTGCAGCCCGCCGTGGTTAACATCAGCACCACCTCTACCGTTACGGTCCCTGGCAACCCGTTCCGGCATTTCTTAGGGCCTGGACAAGGCAATCAGGGAGACCAAAATGACCCGTTTGGCGATTTCTTCAAAAACTTTTTTGATCAGAATCCAGATCGGAAGATGAAGCAGCAAAGTCTTGGCTCAGGCTTCATCATCAATAAGGACGGCTTTATCATCACCAATAATCATGTCGTGGACAAAGCCGATGAGATCAAGGTAAAGCTTTCAGACGGCAGGGAATTCAAAGCCAAGGTTATTGGTAGAGATCCAAAAACAGATCTGGCATTGATCAAGATATCCTCAGTCTTTAAAGACCTGCCGGTACTTGAACTGGGAGATTCGGATAAAATGCGGGTTGGAGACTGGGTGCTTGCGGTAGGAAATCCTTTCGGGCTGGAACATACGGTGACCCAGGGCATCATCAGTGCCACCGGCAGGGTTATCGGTTCCGGCCCTTATGATAACTTCCTGCAGACTGATGCGCCGATCAATCCGGGCAACAGCGGTGGACCTCTGGTCAACCTCAAAGGTGAAGTCATCGGAATTAATTCCGCAATTGTACCTGGTGGCCAGGGGATTGGCTTCGCTATTCCCAGCGCATTGGCTAAAACCATCATGGCCCAGCTCAAGGAAAAAGGGAAAGTTGTTCGCGGCTGGATCGGGGTAACGATTCAGACCGTCACTCCAGACCTCGCCAAATCCTTTGGCATGAAGGAAGCCAAAGGGGCCCTGGTTGGAGATGTTGTCACGGATGGTCCCGCAGAAAAAGGCGGAATAAAAACCGGCGATATCATCATTGCATTCGATGGCAAATACGTAAAAACCTCCAACGATCTACCACGCCTCGTTGCTGAAACCCCGGTAGGGAAATCTGTTGAGTTAACTATTATTCGTGAGAGCAAGGAAGTACGAATATCTGTGAAAATTGAAGAAATGACGGAAGATAAAATCGCTGTCCAATCAAGTACTCCGGTGCAGAGCTTCGGCATGAAGGTTGATAATATCACCCCCCAATTGCACCAGCAATTTAGTATCACAGAAAAATCAGGGGTTGTTGTAGTAACTGTGGAACGTGGAAGCCTGGCGGATGAATCCGGAATTCAGCCTGGTGATGTAATCAAAGAAGTCAACCGGAAACCGGTTAGAACTGTTGCCGATTTTAACGCAGCAGTCATAAAAAGCGGTAAAGGCAATGCGACACTCTTACTATTGAAACGAGGGAAACAGACCTTCTTCGTAACCATGGAAAGCCAATAGCGGTATCGGATATCCGTAAATGGGTATTCGCATCGGGAGGTACACGATGAAAACACAACTCAAAAATAACATTATGACCATTCTTCTTGTTTCTCTCACGGCTTCTGCATCTCTTGCTCAAGCTGCACCCGGCAACAGGATTGTTGAGCCAGATAAAAACGTAACCTCACAGGTGGAGTCCACTCTGGAAAGGACTACGATAGTTGCCGTGCGTCATATAACCCAGGCGCGCTCAGACCTTCACCGCAAGGAACTGACCAGAGCCCGGCTTGAACTGGAGAAAGCCGAGAGGCTCATGGAGACCATCAAGGATGACCTTTCTACAACCACAGTGAAGAACTTTATCTGGATTGCCCGCAAACACCTTGAATATGAAAAGCCTCAGCAGGTATTGCATGACTTTCCGCAGATATATTCTTCTCTGGAAATGATCTCCGTCTATATACCAACGGACAAAGCCAGGATGTATGTAGACCGCGCCAAGGGTTATCTGGAAAAGGACAAACAATGGGAGGCGGAACGAGAGCTAGGTCTCGCTGAAAAGTCGTTGATCGTCATTGAAGTGGAACTGCCGCTGCTCAAGGCACAGCGGTACGTGACACTGGCACAGGAATTTCTTGTTAATAACAATCCACAAAAAGCGGATGAAGCACTCAGGATTGCTGAACAGCGTGCTATGGCTCTCTACTTCGGCATGAATTCACCCATCATTCAGGCAAGGCAGAACGTCTGGCTGGCGTTCCGCAACTATTCTACAGCGACACGTGCTGAATCCGGCAGGCATCTTAGAGAGGCCCGGAGCAATCTGGAAAAGACAGCGGCCTCCGGGAATACTCGAGAGAAAGGAGAGATGAGCAAACTTTCCAAAGAAATATCGGTACTCGAGAATAAGTTGGCAACGGGAGAAAAAGTTGCTGAATCAGATTTAAGGGCGGCATGGGAAAAAAGTGAGGCGCTTGCCGAACGCTCGGCTGCTTATCTGTCTGCACGCATTTCTGAAGCGGAAACCACATTGGGGATTGAAAGTAACCTGATCGAAGCCAGGTTGCATGTGACGTATGCTGAAATTTATCAGGTAACGACATCCGAACCGGAAAAGGCGGTAAATGAGCTCAATATAGCGTTGTCGCATCTGCAGAAAGCGTCCGAAAGCCCCATGGATGGCTCGGATGTACGCGCTAAAATCAAAGAGATCCGCAATATTATTATCGATCTCAGACTCATGCCAAAAGAGAGAGATGTTACCGTGAAGGATCGATATGAATCCGTTAAAGACGAGTTGCGCACTCTGACGGCTATTGAAAGATCAACTGAGCAGATCAGGGAAATTCAGAATAATTAGGGTGATGCTATGAAAACAGGAAAAGACGCCGGAATCATAACCTTTGGTTGATCCTTACCTGTCTGATTAAAAGAATGGCCCGAAAGCATGGACATCTCGCCTGATGACTTTCGCTATTTCACAGCATCCCAGATACATCGCATGCCACGATTTAATTATGGCAATGATGAACGGGTTCTCCCCTACAAGCTTTTTAAAATATGGCTGGCGCCATAGTAATACACACCCCCACAGGAGGATAAAAGCATGAGAAAAACATTGGTTAGCACCGCAGCCGTTTTGGCAGTCTGTTTATTTGCATCAGCAGGATACTGTGAAACAAGGAAAGGTGAGAAGATCAGCGGTAAGAATAAGTTCGAGGAGCATTGTGCCGCTTGCCATCCCGGCGGCGGAAACACGATTAACCAGATGAAGACGTTACACAAAAATGAACTCAAAGCCAACGGGGTCAAAAGCGCAAAAGATATCATCGCCAAGATACGTAATCCTGGGCCTGGTATGACTAAATTTGATGAAAAAAACATTTCCAACGCAGAGGCAAAGGCAATCGCGGAATATGTTCAGAAGACATTCAAGTAACCACATCATACAGATACGGGAGGATTTACCATGAAAAATCAAGTCGGGCTGTTGGTGTTGATTATGTTGGCTGTTGTCAGTGGAAGTGCTTTAGCCGTTGGACCTGGCAAGACACTGGAATTTAAAGGTAGTCCGATGGGCACGGTTTTATTCGATGGAACCGTCCACAAAAATGCCGGCCTGACCTGCAAAGACTGTCACAACCCGGATATTTTTCCCAAGATGAAACAGGGGAACATCAAGATAACGATGAGTGACCTGTATGCAGGTAAATATTGCGGGAGATGCCACAATGGTAAAAAAGCTTTCTTTATCAAAGAAAACTGTACTCGCTGTCATCATAAACCGGAAAGTAAATAGAGCGAGTGACATTCCGGGAAGAACACATCGATCTGATGAATATGTTGGCTCACGAAGAAGGTCGGATTGAACATCCGGTATTTGGACGGAGCAACGAAGATTTGACCCGCAAGATGCCCTGTTCTATCCTGCTCGTCAGGAAGTAGCCACATCCTTGACGGTGGAAGTCAACCTTGAACGCCAGGAGGTGTCAAATGCGGAAAATTATTACAAAGATTCTGTTGCTTGTCTTCATGTTGTTTTATATTTCCTCTTGTGCAACAACCTCTCTGGTTGATAGCTGGCGCAATCCCGGCATTTCAGCCACACGGCCGCATAAATTGCTGGTGAAGGGCAATTTCAAAAACACCAATAACCGCAGGGTATATGAAGATATCCTTGCCAATGAGCTTACCCAGCGTGGGATCGAGGCCATACCGGCACACACCCTCGGTTCTGAAAAGCCGGATAAGGGACAACCGTCACTTGATAACATGCTAAAGGTCAGCGGCGCAGAGGCAATACTCACCTTACAGACGGTCAAAGTCGAACATCAAGAACTTGTTCAGCCCGGCATCACCACGATTTATCCGGACTACTGGAATCCACCCGCATTTCCATTCTGGGACCTGGATAGCTATTATGGTCCGAAGATCTATTATGAACCGGCGCGCGTATCTACGTATGATACGGCAAATATCCAGGTAAGCCTGTTCGATGCAAAAAGCCGTAAACTCCTGTGGGCCGCCACGATCAAAACAATCGAACCCGGCAATGTGGTTTCCGTCAGCAAAGATATGGCTGAGATTGTCGTCAGTGCACTTATCAAGGAAGGATTTATCTGAACAGAATGTAGAGAGACGGCCGGGAGACCTGACCATGAAATTTGCGATCAAGAGAACAGCATAATGCCGTAAAACGCTTCCTTTGCATCCGGGGTAGAACGCGTATCCCGTGCCGCTTTGTCAGATCTCCACCTGATGCCCAAGCTCGACCACCTGTTCAGTCGGCAGTTTGAGGAAGGTGGTCACCCTGAGAGAATTGCGGGTCATGAAGGCAAATCACGCCCGAGTCCTGCCTGGTTTCCGAGTTAAATCAATGTCGCAGGTTGCCGTTTCTGACTTTATTGAGATGGATCAAACAACCTGGTACCTTGTCGCTCATATTTTATCACTGCAAACTCATCTGTATCTTTCCTTGTCAGGGGTGAATTACTGCAGCAGATCAGACAGGAGCAAGATAAGAGAATCCGGCCAGAGGCCGAACAGAATAATTGCCGCAGATGCGATTAACAGTACCAGATATTCCGGGATAGATGGCTGAGAGCTCTCAGCTGTATCGGAATTTTTGCAGTACAGTGTGACCACCACCCGCAAGTAGTAGAAAACCGAAAGCGCAGCCAGCAGGATTCCGACGATGGCCAGCACAATTTCACCGGAGCGGACGGCAGAGGCAAAAATCAGGAACTTTCCGGTGAAACCTGCGGTTGGAGGTATGCCGGCCAGGGCAAACATGGCCAGAGCCAGCACACCGGAGGCAAAGGGTTTCGTGCGGCCGAGTCCACGGTAATCATCGAGTGTTTCTCCAACCCCTTCCCGTTCAATAACCGAAATCGCGCCGAATGCCGCGAGGCTTATCACTCCGTATGCCAACGCGTAAAAGGCGGCTGCCTGATAGCCGCCACTTTTGCCAGAAAGCAGGGCGACTACGACATAGCCCATCTGGGCAATTGAAGAGTAGGCCATCAGACGACGGACACGGTTTTGCCGCAGGGCAGCCAGATTGCCGACCAGCATGGAGAGAAGTGCCAGACCCCAGAGCGGCACACGGAGGAGCGTTGCGTCAGCCGTAGCCGGGAGCAGCATCAGCAGCAGCAGGATAGCCCCCGCCTTTGAACCGCCGGAGAGAAAAGCCACCACCGGTGCCGGGGCACCCTGATAAACATCCGGAGTCCAGAGATGGGTGGGAGCCAGCGATAGCTTAAAGGCGATTCCGGCTAACAGACAGCCCCAGCCGGCCAGTGCGATCAGATCCGGCCGGCCGCTTGTCACACTGAGCGGTACCGCTTCCTGAAGTGAGAGTGTGCCGGAGGCGCAGTAGAGCAGGGCGATGCCGAATGCCAGGAAGGCGGTGCTGAGAGCCCCCGGCAACAGGTATTTCAAGCCGGTTTCGCCGGAAGTTGCCCGTTTCAGGTCAATTGCTACCAGGATGTAGAAGCCGAAACTCATCGCTTCCAGCCCCAGAAAAAGGGTCAGCAGGTTGGTGGCCGATGCCAGGGCGAGCATGCCGAACGTGGCGAACAATACGGTGGCCGGGTATTCCTCTCCGCTGATGCCGCGCTCCCGGTTGTAACCTGACGAAAGGCCGAGCACCCCGGCGGCCAGCAGGGCAAAGAAAACACCGAACAGGCGCGGCAGTCTGGCGGCTGACAATCCCAGCGTCGGGGCAAGTGGGGCGGGGGGTGTCTGCAGTAGCCAGCATGCGGCCCCTAGCGTTACCGCAACTCCGATAATTGTTGCAGCCGTGTCATCTCGGGTGACAGCTCCGAGCAGCAGGGTCAACAGCGCACCAACCGCAAGGAGAATCAGCGGAAAGGCTACCCAGAGGTCTGCCGTGGTCATGGTGCCCCTCCCGTCAGCAGCGCCACCGGTACTTTCAGCACCTCCAACAGCGGGGCAGGGTGCATCCCGATAACGATGTCAGCCAGCGCAAGAAAAGTCAGGATTAAGATCTCGCGTAGGGAAAGATCTGTCATGGAGAGCGGTCGCCGCTCCTCCTGAAAGAGAACCTCCTGGATCAGTCGCACTGTGTAGACCAGCGGCAGGATCACGCCGATAAATGCCAGAACGGTTGCCAGCTGGGCAACTTTGAACGATCCGGTCAGGATCAGGAATTCGCCGACGAAGTTGTTCAGACCGGGGAGACCGGCAGATGCCATGGCAAACAGCACGAAGAAAGCGGAGTAGATCGGAATTTTGCTCCACAGTCCGCCGTAATCTTCAATCTGGCGGGTATGTGCCTGTTCGTCCAGCATGCCGACCATTGCAAAGAGCGCCGTAGTGGTGAGGCCGTGGTTGATCATCTGGAGCAGCGAGCCGGAGAGCGCCACCGGAGTCCAGGCCCCGATCCCCAACGCGACGAAACCCATGTGCCCGACGCTGGAATAGGCCACTAACCGCTTCATGTCTTTCTGGGCAAAAGCGATCCACGACGCGTAGAGTATTCCGGCAACTGCCAGCCCGATCAGGAGTGGTGTGAGGGTGCGGGCGGCTTCGGGAAAGAGCGGGTAGCCGAATCGGATTAGTCCATAGGCACCAGTCTTGAGCAGAAGACCGGCAAGGATTACGCTGCCGGCGGTCGGGGCATCGGTATGGGCATCGGGAAGCCAGGTGTGCAGCGGCACGAGCGGAAACTTGACTGCGAAGGCGAGCAGGAATGCGCCGTAGAGCCAAAGTCCGGTCGCGGTGGAGAAATTTGTTCCGATCAGCTCGGAAAGTCCGAAGCTGTAAACTCCGCTCTGCTGGCCGTGGATCAGATAGATGCCGATAATGGCGAGCAGCATCAGGAGTGATCCGATCATGGTATAGAGGAAAAATTTGACCGCCGAATAGATGTTGCGATCATGGCCCCAGATACCGATCAGGAAGAACATCGGGATCAACATCAGCTCCCAGAAGAGATAAAAAAGGAAGAGGTCAAGTGAGAGAAAAACTCCGATGATGCCCGATTCCATCGCCAGAATGAGCAGAAAGTGGAGAGCGACCCGCTCTTTGATAGAGCGCCAGGAGACGAGCAGAGCGATGGTGGTTACGAAGGCGGTCAGGATCACCAACAGCAGGCTGATGCCGTCCATGCCCAGAGTGTAACGAATGCCGAGCGTTTCGATCCAGGGGCGATCCAGGAACAGGAAAAAGCCGGGGGGGGCCGCTTGCGGAGTGGTGCTTCCCTGACAGAACCAGGCGCTGCAGGCCAGCAGCGTCTCTGCCAGCGCGATGGTCAGAGCGGTTATTCTGGCCAGACTCTCTCTCCTGGTCATTGCCAGCAGGAGGAGCGAGCCGGCCAGCGGGAGGAAGAGCAGAAGTGTCAGGAACGGCACAGGAATCATAGCATCACCCACGCCAGCCAGCCGATCATCAACGCCGCTCCGGCTGCCATTCCAATCAGGGAGCGTGATACTCTTCCGTCTCCACGGGCGCCGATCCAGTGGCCGAATCTGCCGAAAAGTGCAGCCGTACGGTCGAGTGTGTCGTCGATGCATCCCTCATCTACCCACTGCCAGAGGATGGATGATAGCCATTTGTAGGGGCGGACGAACATAAAGTCGTAAAGTGCATCTACCCGCCACCCCTCCATGAGGAAGGCGGATATGCCTCTGGCTGGTGCACTTTCCAGAGCAAGTCGCTGCTGACGACGGTCGCCGCCATAGCGGAACCAGGCTGTTGAAATCCCTGCTACGGCAACAACGGCGGCAACCCCCTGCAGAAGCAGTTCGGTTGCATGCGGTAGCATCCCCTCGTGACTGCCGGGCTGGGAGAGGAAAGAGTTCAATACACCGCTCCCCAGATATTCGGGGAGGTTGAGCAGACCCCCGAAAACTCCGAGAACGGCTAATGGAATCAACGACCACTCCATGATGCGGGGTAAGGGCTTACCCTCCCCTTTTGACAAAGAGTGATTAAGGGGGACTTCCCCGGCGAAAACAATCAGCACCATCCGGATGGCATATACCGCCGTAATAAAGGCCGTGATCAGTCCAACGAAATACAGGGTGCCATAGAACCCACCACCCTTGAGCCATACCGCTCCGAGGATGCCATCCTTGCTGAAAAAACCACCGGTAAGCGGCACGCCGGCGAGGCAGACGGCTCCGGCCAGAAATGGCCAGAATGTCCCCGGTATGGTACGGCGAAGGCCACCCATCCGGAAAATATCCTGTTCATGGTGCATGGCGGTGATGACGCATCCGGCCCCCAGAAACAGCAGTGCCTTGAAGAAAGCATGCTCAAGCAGGTGGAAGGTGCTGGCGGTGATGGCTCCTGCACCGACACCCAGCATCATGTAGCCGATCTGGCTGATAGTGGAGTAGGCGAGAATCCGTTTTAAATCTCGCTGCACCAGCGCGCAGGTCGCTCCGTAAAAAGCGGTCAATGCTCCCGTAATCGCGATGGCGGCGGTGACGGTCGGTGAGACGCCGATTAGCGGGAACATTCTCATCAGCAGATAGACACCTGCGGTGACCATGGTTGCCGCGTGTATCTGCGCCGAAACCGGAGTCGGGCCGGCCATGGCGTCCGGCAGCCAGACCATGAGCGGAACTTGTGCGGATTTACCCATTGCAGCAAGCAGCATCAGCAAGCCGAGGGCGGTGATCACCCCGATGGGCATGAGATAGCCCATGCTGTTGAGTTTCGTGATGGAAACAGAGCCGAACAGCTGGAACATCCAGACAATAGCGATGCCGAGGCCGATGTCGCCAATGCGGGTGACGATGAAGGCCTTGCGCCCGGCAGTAGCATTTTCAGGCTTCCTGTACCAGAAACCGATCAGGGCGTAAGAGCAGAAGCCGACCCCTTCCCACCCCAGATAGAGGAGCGGCAGATTCTCGGCCAGAATCAACACCAGCATTGCCGCCACGAACAGGTTGAGCAGGGCAAAAAAGCGGACGAACGAAGGGTCGTCCTTCATGTAGCCGACCGCATATATATGGATGAGGCCGCAGACAAAGGTTATCATCAGGCAGAGCGAGAGGGAGAGTGGATCAAGATAGAGAGTAAACGGCGCCTTGAAGTCGAACGCCGCCAGCCAGGAACCGAGCTCCACTGTGACCGGTGCTGTGTATGATGCTGCGGCTCCCAGCGTTGCGGCAAAACTCCCCCAGATAACGGCGCAGGCCAGCAGCTCTGTTAGCCGTCGCGGCAGCAGTCGCCCCCCAAGTAGCAGATTGACTATCCCCCCCAGAAGCGGGAGCAGGATTATGAGTTCAAGGTAAAGTTTCATCAGTCCTTTAACTCCCTGAATTCATCCACATTCACTGTATTCTTGCGGCGGTGCAGATAGACTACCAGCGCCAGAGCAAGTGATACTTCGGCCGAGGTCATGGCCATGATGATCAGCGCAAACACCTGGCCGTCGGCCACCCCCCAGTGGTTTGAGCCACCCACGAAAACAAGCATCGCGGCATTGAGCATAATCTCGATCCCTATCAGCAGCATGATCACGTTTGACCGCCAGACCAGGGTGCAGACAAGCCCCAGTCCGAACAGGACGGCTGCAAGAACCAGCACGTGTGCCAACGGGACGATCATGATTTTGCCTTTCTGCCAAGATAAAGTGCACCAACTACCGCAAAGAGCAGCTGCATGGATACGAGCTCGACTGCCACTCCGTATTTCCTGAATAGCGTCTCCGCAAAGTCCCGGATCGTTAGTGATCCGGAGGCGTGAGGTGCCGCTGCGTAGCCTGTCGCGATGGTGCCGATCGAAGTCAGGATGATCCCCGCAAGTATGATCGGCAGAATCCACTGCTTCAGCTCGGGACGCCTTGCTTCATCACTCCGCCCAAGATCAAGCATCATGATGACAAACATGAACAGCACCATAACCGCGCCGGCGTAAATGATGACCTCGAACATCGCCACCAGCGGCGCGGCCAGCAGATAAAAAATGGTCGCCAGGCTGAAGAATGAGGTGACGAGGTAGACGATGGCATGCACCGGATGTTTTTCGGTAATGGCCAGGATCGTGCCGATGACGGTTACCACCGCCAGTATGTAGAAGAGGTACGTTTCCATTACGGCAGCAGCCCCCGTACATCCACCGGCGGCTTCTCCTCTGCTCCGCTGCCGCGCGGCTGGGTCACGCCGATGCCTGCATGACGGTAAAAATTGTAATCGGGCGATTTGCCGCAGCCGTCGATCAGCAGATCTTCCTTTTCATAGACCAGATCCATGATGTCACGCGTGCAGATTTCGAAATCGGGTGTCATCTGGATCGCCAGAGTCGGACACGCTTCGGCGCAGAGGCCGCAGAAAATGCAGCGGGCGAAGTTGATCCGGAACCACTCGGCATAGCGCCGTCCGTCCGGACCTTCCGCCGACTGCATGGTGATGCAGTCCACCGGGCAGGACGCCGAACAGAGCTGGCAGGCTACGCAGCGCTCGCCGCCGTCCGGGTCGCGGGTCAGCACAATACGGGCCCGGTAACGCGGATAGGGGGTGCGCTTCTCCTCCGGGTACTGGATCGTCACCGGTCGCCGGAAGATATGCTTCCAGGTGATCCACATCCCGGTCAGGAGGGCTGCTATGTCGGATAAAATCTTCACATCAGCCTCTCAAAACCAGCCACCAACCGGTCACTACTATGTTGACCAGAGCCAGCGGAGTCAGGACCTTCCAACCGAAATGCATCAGCTGGTCGTAGCGGAGTCGAGGCATGGTGCCGCGCATCCAGATGAACAGGAAGGCAAAGGAGAACACTTTGAGCGTAAACCAGATAACCGGTGGCAGCCATGGCCCGTGCCATCCACCCAGGAAAAATGTCGCTGCCAGCCCCCCCAGCACGATGATGTTAATATACTCTCCCACGAAAAAGAGACCGAAACGCATACCGGAGTATTCGGTGTGGTACCCGGCTACCAACTCCCCCTCCGCTTCGGGAAGATCGAATGGAATCCGCTTGCATTCGGCGGCGATGCTGATCAGGAAGATTGTGAAGGCCAGCGGCTGATAGACGATAAACCAGCAGCCTGACTGGGCGTTGACGATATCCGATAGACGGAACGAGCGGGCCAGCATCACCACCGGTACCAGGGAGAGCCCCATGGAAAGTTCGTAGGAGATCAGCTGGGCGAGTCCACGGATACTCCCGAGCAGGGCATACTTGGAGTTCGAAGCCCATCCGCCGAGGGCGACACCGTAGACCGCAACCGAGGAGAGCGCCATGAACAGGAGCAGTCCCACGTTCAGATCAGAGACCTGCATCTGCACCGTATGGCCGAAAAGAGTCAGCGGCGCGCCAAAGGGGATGACGGCAAAGATCATGATGGCCGGTATAGCGGCCATGGCAGGAGCCAGGTAAAACAGCCACTTATCAGCCCCGATCGGCCGAAAGTCCTCCTTGGTCAGGAGTTTGATCAGGTCGGCCAACGGCTGCAGCAGGCCGAAGGGGCCGGCACGGTTCGGCCCTTTTCGGTCCTGAATCCAGGCCAGCACCTTGCGCTCGGCAAAAACCAGATAGGCCGCCAGGGTCAGGATGACGACGAAGACGAGGCCGATCTTGACCAGGATGAGCGCTATGTCAATGGGGTCATATATCATTGATTATGACTCCTTCACATTCTGCATCAAGTCCTCGCAGCCGCTCCCACTCACCGGTAAACGGCTCTGTAATCAGCTCTCCTCCGAGCCCTTCAATTACGGCTGCCAATATCTGCCAGGCCGGCTGCGGTTCACCACCCGGCGGGGCTGTGCGATGGATGTGCGGCGGATGGACGGCGGGATCAAGACCCCGGATCGGCACCCCCGGGTTCATAACTTTATTGAAACGCTGTACACGTCCCTCGTGATTTATGAAAGTACCCTTCATCTCCACCCAGGCGGTGGTGGGAAAGAATATCTGTGCCGCCTGAACGGTCTCAGTCATGCGCCAGTCGAGTGCTGCCACAAACGGGATTCCCTCAAGCAGCTTTTGCGGAATATCGGCCTCCACAGAAATGACCCCCTTGATATCACCGCTCGATATGGCCTGTTCAAAGCTTACGCCCAAATGTTTTAGAGCCAGTTTTGACGCTCCATAACTATTGGCTGCCGGAAACAGAACGGCCAGTTTCAGGTGGTCATGCTGATGCAGCGTCGTTGCCAGCTGGTCAGGTATGTCGGCAGCAGAACGGATAAGCACCGGATTTTTGGCATCCGAGAGCGGCACTGCATCCAACCGGTCAACCGTCGTAACATCGCAGGGGAGTGAGATCCCGTCTCCGACGGTATAAACCGTAGCTCCGTTCCGCCACGCCTGCCGGATAGCCAGCGCCAGCATCGGGGCATCCTGCAGAGGATCGCAGCCGTAGACGACAATACAGTCCGACTCTCTGACATCTCTCTGTGAAGCTGATCTGCCGGCGGTCAGCAGTTGGAATAGCGGGAGTGTTCTGCCACTCTCCTCCTCTGAGGCAAAGTAACAGAGGGCTCCGGACGATGTCAGCTCTGCAAGCGTTGGCAGGAGCAGGGCCGCTTCCAGCGATAGCCGCGAAGATCCGACTATTGCGATGCTGCCGGTTCCGTACCGCTCTTCGGTCTGGGCAATGCGAAACAGCAGCGCCTTCAGTGCCTCGTTACGACTTGATTCCACCCCATCAATCAGGGGAGTGCGGGGGCGCTGCGGATCATTTACCTCTCCGTTTGCAAAGCGTCCCCGATCGCAGATGAACCAGCTGTTGACCGCTTCGTTCCGTCTGGCGATTGACTTGAGCAGCTCCCGGTAACGAGCCACCGGTGTTGTGTTGCACCCCAGTGAACAGCCGGGACATACCGAGGGGGCCATGTCGTAATCCCAGTAGCGGGCGCGGAAGCGGGCGGTCTTGTCAGTGAATACCCCGGTTGGGCAGATATCTACAAGATTGCCGGAGAAGGGTGACTCCAGTTGACCCTCCCGGAATCGTCCGAAGTATACCCTCCCCGCGCTCCCCATGACGCCGAAGTCCGTCCCCCCCGCGTACTCCTGATAAAAACGGACGCAGCGGTAGCATTGAATACAGCGGTTCATCTCGTGCTGAATATACGGCCCCAGATCCTGATTGATATGTGTGCGCTTTTTGCCGTCATATCGGCGGATGCCGTGTCCTCCGGCGATTGTGTAGTCCTGAAGCTGGCATTCGCCCCCTTCGTCGCAGACCGGGCAGTCGTGAGGGTGGTTGATCATCAGCCACTCAATGACATTGCGCCGCATGGTAACCGCTTCGGGATCGGTCGTTGATACAACCATGCCATCCTGGGCGGGGAGCATGCAGGACATCTGAATCCCCTTGACCGGACCCTCCATCATCCTGACGGCACAGACCCGACAGGCTCCGGCCTTCCCCAGTGCAGGGTGCCAGCAGAAGTGCGGGATCGGGATGTCCACGGATTGCGCCGCTTCCAGCACAGTGACCCCGTCGGCGACCTCAACCGCTATGTTGTCGATGATCAGTTTCGGCATGGGCAGTTCCCGGTTTTGATATGTTCCAGAATTTCATCCTCAAAATGTTTGAGCAGACCGTCCACCGGCCCCATGGCACCGGGTGCCAGTGCGCAGAATGCGTAATTAAGATATTTGACGTGCTCCTTCAGGATCGCTATATGCTCTTCGCTCCCGTTTCCGGATTCAATCTGCTCAAGCGTATGTACGACGAACGGTAAACCTTCACGGCAGGGGGTGCACCAGCCGCACGATTCACGAGCATAGAAGCGCACCAGATTGAGGGTGGCCGCCACCATGCAGGTCTGCTGGTCGAATACTACAATACCGCCGGTGCCGAGGCGTGATCCTGCTTTGGCAACCGGATCAAAATCCATCGGTACCCCCCAATGGTCCGCGGTAAAATAGGGAGTGGAGGCACCGCCCGGAAGGCACGCCTTGAAACTGCTCCCCGGGCGCATGCCTCCGCAGGGGCCGTCGATAATCTCTCCCAGAGACATCCCCAGAGGCAGTTCGAAACAGGCCGGGTTCGCCACGTGGCCACTGACACAGAAAAGTTTCATTCCGGCCGCTTCGGGGGTGGCCGCCGTCTCTTTGAACCACTGCGCCCCCTGGGCGATAATGTACGGTACGTTGGCCAGACTCTCTACATTGTTGACGACGGTCGGCCCCCCCCAGAGTCCTTTTATGGCGGGGAACGGCGGCTTGGCGCGCGGGTTGGCCCGTTTTCCCTCCAGAGCGTTCATCAGAGCGGTCTCTTCGCCGCAGATGTAGCGCCCGGCCGAAACATGCACATCAATATCGCAGGAAAAGCCGCTCCCCAGAATATTCTCCCCCAGCAGCCCTTCCGCCGTCGCTTCGGCAATGGCCCGGCGGAGATTCGTCGCTGCCTGTTCGTAGCCGCGCCGGATGAAGATGAATGAGTGGCGCACACCGATGGCGTAGCAGGCCAGCACCATTCCTTCGATCAGAGAGTAGGGATTTGCTTCGAGCAGGATGCGGTCTTTGTAGGTGCCGGGCTCCATCTCGTCGCAGTTGCAGATCAGCCAGCGCGGTCCGGTCAGGTTGCGCGGCACGAACGACCACTTCTTGCCGGTCGGGAAACCAGCGCCCCCCCGTCCGCGAATTCCGGAGTCCATGACTGCCTGCTGCACTTCGTCGGGCGACATGCCGGCCAGCGCCTTTTTCAGCGCGGCAAAGCCCCCCTCGCTCTTGTATTCGGCAAAGGTTACACAGCGCTCCGGCTTGTTATGTCGAAAGAGAATCTGTTCCATCAGCGGTTCCGCTCCCGTTCAATCAATCCGGCTGCATTCTCAACAGTAACCCTGCCGCATATCGTGTCGCCGATCATCACTGCCGGTGCCTCCCCGCAGTTGCCGAGGCAGCAGCAGGGGAGCAGGGTGAAGGTGCCGTCAGTTGTCGTCTCGCCCGGTTTGATGCCGAGCAGTCCGGAGAGGTGGCTCAGCAAGGATTCGCCCCCCATGGCCCAGCAGGAGATTGAGTCGCAGACGTGGATCACACTCCGTCCGACCGGGCGGCGATAGATCATCTCGTAAAAGGTGGCCAGCTCCTCCACCTGCAGAGGCGAGAGTCCAAGAAGTTCTGCCGCCTCGACAACCGCCTCGTCGGTCAGCCAGCCGTAATGCGCCTGTAGCGCCTTCATCACATCGACAGCAGCTTCGCGATTGGTGATGGCTGCGGAGACACGAGACTGGAGTTTTGTTTTTAGTTCGGTTGGTATCATCTTTTACCTGTCCAGATCTGCAAGTACAAAATCTATCGACCCCAGTATCGCCAGGAAATCTGCCAGCAGCCAGCCTCTGCTCATTGCGGGAAGCGCCTGTATATGCGGAAAACTGGGGGTTTTGATCCTGACGCGGTACGGGATGTTGAGCCCGTCAGAGACGATAAAATAGCCGTTTTCCCCCTTGGGGGCCTCGATGGCGCAGTAGTTCTCCCCTTTTGGTGCAGACATCCCCCGTGTGCTGTTGACGAAGTGATGGATCAGCGATTCGATATCCTTGAGTGTGTCCGGCTTCTGCGGCAGAACGTAGCGGTAGTCGTCGGTCATCCAGCGTCCGGACGGCATGCTCTCCACGCATTGCTGCACGATGCGCAGCGACTGCTGAATCTCCTCCATGCGAACCAGATAGCGCGCCCAGCAGTCGCCAGTGTCTGCGGTCGGAATGTCGAAGGCAAAGCGCTCATAGCCGGAATAGGGGATTTTCTTGCGCAGATCCCACTCCATGCCGCAGGCTCTCAGATTCGGCCCGGAGAGTCCCCATTCCAGGGCATCACACTTCGAGATCGCGCCGACACCTTTCAATCGGGCCATGAAGATCGGATTTTTATCCAGCAGGGAGTGGTACTCCTTCAGACGCGACGGCATCCAGGCAAGAAAGTCTTTGACCGGACGCTGCCAGTCATCCGGCAGATCCTCGGCAACGCCGCCGATGCGGAACCAGGCTGGGTGCATCCTGCCGCCGGTGATCATCTCCACGATGTCGAAAATTTTCTCCCGGTCGGTAAAGGTGTAGAAAACCGGCGTCATCGCTCCGATATCAGCGGCGAAGGTACCGAGCCAGACGAGATGATTGGCGATGCGGAATAGCTCGGACAGCATGACCCGGATGGTTTCGGCCCGTTCCGGGACGGTGATGCCGCATAGGTTCTCCACCGAATGGCAGTAGGCCAGGTTGTTCTGCACCCCGGACAGGTAGTCGATCCGGTCGGTGTATGGAATGAACTTGTTCCACTGCTGGCGTTCAGCAATCTTTTCCGCGCCGCGGTGGTGATACCCGATGTCGCTCTCTATATCGACTATTTCCTCGCCGTCCAGCTTCAACATGCAGCGGATGATTCCGTGGGTGCCGGGATGCTGTGGACCCAGATTGAGGATAAGGGTGTCAGAGTCATTGTCGGCGAAGAACTGTTCTGCCGGCAGTGACTGGAACCTGCGGGCATCTTCGAGGGTGTAGGGGGACATCTCGGTACCCCGGAAGGGGTGCGATTTGCGCAGGGGATGCCCCTCCCAGTCGTGCGGCATCAGGATCCGGCGCAGGTTAGGGTGTCCGGCAAAGCGGAGCCCGTACATGTCGTAGACCTCCCTCTCGTACCAGTTGGCATTGGCGAAGACTTTGGTGACGCTGGGGAGCGGTACCGAATCATCCAGGAGCTCGGTCTTGATGCGGATATGTCCGGGGATTTCGAAGTTGAGCAGGTGGTAGTTGACCGTATAGGCTTTGAAGCGCTCCGGTTCACGGCGGCAGGAGTCATCAACGCAGGCGATGTCTTCAAGGCGTTTAAAGGGGGCAGATGGGCGGTTCTTCAGGCGGGCGAGCACTTCGGGAAGCAGATCCGGTGCAATCCGGTAGGTGAGCATGTCGGTGGCGGAGTCGTCGCGGCGGATCTGTTCGCCGAAGATCGCCTCCAGCTCGCCGGCCATGCCGAAGTCGGGGTAATCATGCTTCGGTGCCGGAGGACGCCACTGCTTGTCACTCCGAGGCATCCAGCTGCGGGGATGCCCGACTGAAACGCCACGGATGGCGGTTCCCTCCAGGCCCGGGCCGCGTGGGTCGCAGGTTTTGGTGACGCCCTCCACCAGCAGCGGCACGGTTGTCCCCTGGCTGCCGCCTTTCATGTGCAGCACCGGGCGGGCGGGACGCTCGCCGCTCCTGATCTTCTCCTGCAGCAGCATCAGCCCCTGCAGGAACGCCTCGGGACGGGGCGGGCAGCCGGGTATGTAGACGTCAACCGGCAGGAACTGATTAACCCCCTGTACAACGCTGTAGACGTCGTACATGCCGCCGGAGTTGGAGCAGCTCCCCATGGAGACCACCCAGCGCGGCTCGGCCATCTGCTCGTACAGGCGGAGGATGTTGGGGGCCATCTTACGGAACGGAGTGCCGGCAATGACCATCAGGTCGGCCTCACGCGGCGAGCCGCGCAGTACTTCCGCCCCGAAACGGGAGACATCGTAGCGCGAGGTAAATGACGTCATCATCTCGACAAAACAGCAGGAGAGTCCGAAAAACATCGGCCAGAGCGAATTAGCCCTTCCCCAGTTGATCAGGTCGTCCAGATTTGTCAGCAGTATGTTGTCAGGAATTTCCTGTTGCATTATGCCCATTGTACTTCCTGTTTTTACCTGCAGAGGGGCCCCACTCCAGACCACCCTTGATCCACAGCCACGCCAGTCCCAGCATCAGAGCCCCTGTGAAAAAAGTAATATGGATCAGACCCGGCATGCCGAGCTGATCCCAGTCCGTTGCCCAGGTAAAGATAAATGCGGTTTCCACATCGAAGACGATAAAATATATGGCAATCAGGTAAAACGGGACTGAAAGTGGACGGCGGGCGGCTCCGCTTGGAATGACGCCCGATTCATACGGCATCTCCTTGTTGCGGCAGGTTTTTTTTGCCCCCAGCCACCAGGCGGCAGAGAGCAACACTCCGATCATCAGAACGGCAGCAACGGTATAAATGATCAGCGGTAACAGTTCATTGAAAATCTGCATGTCTATAGTTCTACCACCTTATTCATAAAAAACAGAATCAATTTGGCAACTCCTTTCAGCAGCATGTTTTAACCCTTCAGCTTCAAGGCAATACGAGCCACATGTGCGCCCTGATATCTGGCTCCTGCCAGTTCGTTATCGCTTGGCATCCGTTCACCCTGCCCGCCGGTAATGGTTGATGCGCCATAAGGAGAGCAACCGGTCATCTCAGTGACACCCATCTGTCCGGCAAAAGAATATGGCAGGCCAACAACAACCATCCCCTGATGAAGCAGAGTGGTATGGAAACTGAGGATAGTCGATTCCTGGCCGCCATGCTGAGTGGCAGAACTACAAAATACGCTGGCCGGTTTACCGACCAGAGCACCTTTCATCCAGAGGCCTCCGGTAGCATCCAGAAACTGCCGCATCTGTCCGCACATATTGCCAAAGCGGGTCGGCGTACCGAAAATAACGGCATCAGCTTCTGCCAGATCGTCTACAGTTGCTACCGGTATATGCGCCATTCCCTTTTGGGCATCAAGAGCCCCCATCATACCCAACACCTCATCAGGCAATGTTTCAGGCACGCGCTTGATAATGGCCTCGCACCCAGCCACCTCATTAACTCCTTCGGCAACGGCTTCAGCCATCTTGTAGATATGGCCGTACATACTGTAATGAATAATCAAGATTCTACACATGATGAATACTCCTTTTTCATTTTTTTGTTATTCCCTGCAACAAGGTACCGTATCATCAAAACAGCTCAAGGAGTTTTGACAATTTTGGTAAAGAGATAATCGTTACTGGCTACCGGAACGTGGCAACCGAAGCATTCACCAACAAAATTTGCATCCTTACCGTATGGTTTGAGCGAATTCCCCACAAAACGGGCAAAGCCCCAGCCACCAGTATCTTTGTATTTCCTGGCATCTTTGACCATAAACTCAACCTGAGCAAAGGCTCCCGGTTCAGTGGCTACCGGGAAGCTTGGATGCTTTTCAGCTTTCCAGGCAACTTTTGCCAGTACGCTGCCATCGGGGAGCGGATTCTTCCCAGCACGTAGAGCGGTGACAGCAATGTTGTTTCCCGTGATGACACGGATATGGCCTTTGTCTTCCCGGTAGGACGGAGCGACGACCTTCCATGACATATAATCAGGATAAAGAGCAATGCCATTTGGTGCCACGGGCCGTTCCGCAGCGACTACAGAGCCTGCAACCAACAATAAAATTACACCGACTAAAATATTTCTCCGCATAAAAACCTCCGTAACGTGATGTGGACTACTTTCTCAAAATCATCCCGGAGCGGGATAACGTACCTGGATACTCTGTCTTCGCCAAAAGTGAGCGGACGACGCCGAAGAATGTTCTCCTGCCGTCATGGTCTGCAACTTTCCTGGCTTTGATGCGGCAATATACATAAGAATGATATTTAAAATCAATTTTGCTTCCGATATTGCTGAGCAGTATCTATGCCATATCACAGAAAAGGCAACTCTGAGCACGTAATATATACCGCTTACCTCTGAATGCTGGCAACACACGTGCTATTTTGTAAGCAACATACATTGCAGGCAGAAGATGCCGTTTCGGCATCGAGACCGAAAACATCCGGTCAGAAACCATGCAACGTTAATTGCATGGTGCAACAATTATGGAATTTTCTTTTCTACCGTTACAACGCAGAAATGACAGACAAAACGGGACGGTTGGTTACTCGTTATCGTTGTCTGATTTTCTCTGCAAAGCCTGCCGCCAAGATCCTAGATGACAATCTGTTTGAATTAGGATATTTATCCTGTGCCTATTTTCGTAATCCCACGGCCGTAACAGGTGATGCATGTGACGTTGATTATGATATTTTAAATTACCTACTCAACGACTTTTTTCCTTTGATAATGATTGCTTCCAAAAAAAGAACCTTAATAGGCCCCCTGATATTTTCCACTGAAACGTTATAAGCTGTACCTGATTTCTTCGGTAATTCAGATCTGGTAGCCGGAAATTATCTGTCCGGCGTTTGGCAGAAGAGAAAACCACCAATAGATTGACGTTAAATGGTCTTGTGGTGGGGACATTTATATTTGCTAATTCGAGTAAATTTCACTTATGATGCAAATTCTCTGATGCTATGTACATGACAAAGTGTGTATGAATATCCTCCATATGCGACAAAAGGAAATGTGAACTTCTCTGTTTCGTAATTTCCATAAGGTGAGAAACATGTCCTGCCTCAGAATACTTTGCCGTATTATCTTGCTACTTACCATACCACTCGCAGCGATCTCGCCTGTCTCCGTTTATGCGGCAGAAAATTTGGTCTCAACGGTTCAGTTCACAGATGCCGAGCGCAAATGGTTACAGTCGCACCCTACGATCATTCTTGCTCCTGATCCTGATTTCAAGCCAATCGAATACATTGACACAAGCGGCGAATACCGGGGTGCAGCTGCCGATATTATTCGACTCCTTGAGAAAAAACTTGGGATTAAAATTACCATTGCTCACGTGAAAAATTGGGATGAGGCGATGGTCAAGTTTAAAAACCAAGAGGTAGACTTGCTGGGGGCGATGGTAAAAACTCCCAATCGTGAAAAATTTGCAACGTTTACTGACACAATTGTATCTGTCCCCGGAGGAATATTTACACGTAACAAGCCAGAATCAGATCTGACCCTGAAAGATCTGAAGGGAAAAAAAGTGGCTGTGGTTTCCAATTACACGGCCCATGATGTTTTAATGGACAAATATCCCGACATCATCCTTGATGTGGTACCGGATGTGTCCACCGGTCTGGCCAAAGTATCGTTGGGAATGGTCGATGCCTATGTGGAGAATATGGCCAATGCGACCTACTATTCTCAGGAAACTGGGATTACCAATCTTCACCTGGCCGGTAAGACAGATTTTGATTACCGTTGGGGGATAGGCATCCGCAAGGACTGGCCTGAGCTTCAGGGTATACTCAATAAGGGACTTGCTTCCATCAGCGAAGGTGAACGGCAGCAGGCCATCGAGCGCTGGATATACATTGAAGGACAGCAATGGCGGCCATCTAGAAATTTCATCTACGGTGCAGCAGTTTCAACTTTTGGAATTCTTCTGCTGTTAGTTGGGTATTGGAATTATGCACTACGTAAGATGGTCCGTAGCCGCACCGTTTTACTGCAACGAGAGCTTGATGAACGACAGAGAGCAGAATCGGCCCTTCAGAGGCTGACGAGTCAGTTGGAAGAACGGGTCAGGGAGAAGACTTCCGAACTCAGGGCAAGTGAAGAAAATTATCGCTACATTTCTGGCCTCACGTCGGACTTCGTTCATAAATGTACGCGAACCGGTAGTGACCCATATCGCATCCAGTGGGTGGGTGGTGGAATAAAGGCCATTACCGGATATAGTATCGAGGAGGTTTATGAGAAAGGGTGCTGGCTCTCTTTCGTACATCCTGACGATAGGCAGGCAGTCACGTCTCATCTTCTTAGTCTGACGCCAGGGAATAGAAAGACAATTGAATTCAGACTGATCTCAAAAGAAGGTGAAACCCGTTGGATTGCAGAAACAAGCGACTGTACCAAAGGTGAAAAAGAGGGAGAGTTGCTGCTCCTTGGCGCCTCCAGGGATATTACCGACCGTAAGCTGTATGAAGAAGAATTGCAAATGACCCGCACCAGTGTTGAGGCTGCTTCAGATGCGATCTTCTGGATCAAACCTGATGGCGGCATAGCAGATGTTAATCCGGCAGCATGCCGTTCTCTCGGTTATACGAGGGAAGAGTTGCTTCGGTTGAGTGTTGCGGATGTAGATACACACGCTGACGCGGAGGTTTTGCTTCAACAGTTTCCCGAGCTTCGCAAGCTCGGTTCAATGAAATTAGAGTCAGAACACCGCAGGAAAGATGGTAGTGTGTTCCCGGTTGAGATTGCAATCAATTATGTGCAGTTAGAGGGAGAAGAACGTAACTGCGCCTTTGTCAGGGACATCACTGAGCGCAAACAGGCGGAATCGGCATTAATGGAAAGCGAACTGCGTTTCCGCTCTCTGATGGAGGATATTCCGAGTGTGGCGGCTCAAGGCTACGCGCTCGACGGTACAGTGCTTTTTTGGAACAGAGCATCGGAATTACTGTATGGCTACCGTACGGAAGAGGCGTTGGGAGCAAATCTGTTGGATCTCATCATCCCTGAAGAGCTGAAAGAAGGTGTCATCGGATCAATACAGCTGATGATCGAGAGCGGCGAGCATATTCCGGCTGGTGAAATTCTGTTGAAACGTAAAGACGGTTCCCGTGTGCCGGTATTCTCCAGTCATGCGTTGCTCAAACCAATTGGCAGACAACCAGAGCTTTTCTGCCTTGATATTGATCTGACCGAACGCAAGTCTGCTGAAGAACAACGCATAAAACTTGAACAACAGCTTCTTCATGCCCAGAAACTTGAAAGTCTTGGTGTTCTTGCCGGCGGAATCGCTCATGATTTCAATAATATCCTCATGGCGATCATGGGTAATGCCGATCTAGCCTTGATGCGGATCAACAAGGAATCCCCCGCCGTTGAAAACCTGCACCGCATCGAACAGGCATCTGCACGAGCTGCCGACCTTGCCAAGCAGATGCTGGCATACTCCGGCAAAGGAAAATTCGTTGTCGAGAATATCGACCTGAACATTTTGCTTGAAGAGATGCTGCACATGCTTGAAGTCTCCATCTCAAAAAAGGCGGTACTGCGTCTTAACCGGCACACACCGCTCCCGACAGTTGAAGCAGATGCCACCCAGATGCGCCAAATCATCATGAATCTGGTCATCAATGCTTCCGAAGCCATCGGAGAGAAGAGCGGTGTTATTGCTATCACTACTGGCTGTATGGATTGTGGCCGAAGCTACCTCAAAGATATCTGGCTCGACGAGAATATCAGCGAAGGGCTCTACATCTATCTTGAAATTGCCGATACCGGCTGCGGTATGGATAAAGAGACCCTGGCTAAGCTGTTTGACCCGTTTTTTACCACCAAATTCACTGGCCGTGGCCTGGGAATGGCTGCAGTACTTGGCATTGTCCGAGGTCACAAAGGTGCTATCAAGGTTTACAGTGATCCGAAGCGGGGTACCACCTTCAAGATCCTGCTCCCTGCCAACTGTCGGCCGGTTGAGATCTTCAATGATGCCAGCCACAATAACGACTGGAAAGGTGAAGGTAACGTTCTGCTGGTAGATGATGAAGAAACAGTGCGCGGAATTGGAACGGAAATGTTAAAAGAGCTTGGCTTTAACGTCATTACTGCCGAAGATGGCAGGGATGCGGTAGAGAAATTCAAAGCCACTCAGGACTTCGCTTTTGTAATCCTCGACCTGACTATGCCGCACATGGACGGGGAACAGTGCTTCAGGGAACTCCGACAGCTCAATTCCGACATAAAGGTCATAATGTCGAGCGGCTTCAACGAACAGGAAGTCACAGAGAAATTTGTGGGCAAGGGACTCGCCGGATTCATTCAGAAGCCGTATAAACTTTCAGTACTGAGAAAGGCTATTCTGGAGATTTGATCCGCGAATAACCGGGGTAGACGGAGCACACCCCCAGGAAGCAAAGGTGGGAAGCAAAGGGGGGTGCCTTTTAGATGATTATCACGTCTACACATTACACAAAGGAAGAAAGCAACGGTGAGGAAAGCAACGGTGTCAGGGCTACACATCTGACAGAACCACCCAAAGCGGAAAATTGTGAAATGTGTAGCCCCGACACCAATGATTACTTCTTATGAATCGGCGCGCGTATCTACGTATGATACGGCAAATATCCAGGTAAGCCTGTTCGATGCAAAAAGCCGTAAACTTCTGTGGGCTGCCACGATCAAAACATTCGAACCCGGCAATGTGGTTTCCGTCAGCAAAGATATGGCTGATATTGTCGTCAGTTCACTTGTCAAGGAAGGATTTATTTGAACAGAATGTAGTAGAGATGCGGCCGGGAGACCGGACCATGGTATTTGCGATCAAGAGAACAGCATAATCCTATAAAAAGCAGTTGACCCTTTGATTTTGTTCCAACCTCCTGATATTGTGTTGCAATCATAGATCAGGAGGTTCACCAAATGGGTGAATGTAATAATCGTGCTTCGCGCATTCCTGTTGA
>JAQTZV010000015.1 GCA_028687585.1 Desulfuromonadaceae bacterium
CCTGCCTCCTTGGTTGTGGCTCTGAGCCGTAGTAGATTCCTTCTCTAAAGCATAACCCACGTTAGCAAGGATGGCAGGTCTTTTAGTTTTTAAGCTCTGCTTGGCAACTGACAACCATTATGTCTAGAGGTGGATCGAGAGACGCTGCATCTCCTACCACCTTCAGTGCAGGACTGGTTGCCCGAAGATCACCTGGCCCGGTTTGTTGTCGAGATTGTAGAACAACTCGATCTGCGTTCTTTGAAAGCATCATATGCCGGTCGTGGTTCGCAGCCTTACAATCCTGCAATGCTGTTGGCGCTTCTCTTTTACGGTTACTCAACGGGTGTGTTTTCCAGTCGGAAACTGGAGCGCAGCACATATGACTCGGTAGCTTTTCGGTTTATTGCAGCAAACCGTCATCCTGATCACGACACCATTGCCACATTCAGGAAGCGGTTCCTGAAAGAGCTTTCCGGTTTATTCGTCCAGATTCTGATGATTGCCCGTCAGATGAACATGCTGAAACTGGGCAGCGTCAGTCTGGACGGCAGCAAGGTAAAGGCAAATGCCTCCAAGCACAAAGCCTTGAGTTATGAGCACGCCTGCAAACTGGAAGTACAGCTCAAATCCGAAGTTGCAGACCTTCTCAAGAAAGCCGAATCAGCCGACAAAGCTGACATTCCGGATGGCATGAACGTTCCCGAAGAGCTTCAGCGTCGTGAACAGCGTCTTGCCGGTATCGCCGCAGCCAAGACCGAGATCGAACGCCGTGCCACTGAACGGCACACACGTGAACAGGCCGCGTACGAAGAAAAGGTCGCTGCACGGGCAAAGAAGGCAGAAGAATCCGGCAAGAAACCGAAAGGCAAGCAGTCCAAACCACCAGTAGCGGGGCCAATGCCCAAAGACCAGGTCAACTTAACTGATGAAGAATCCCGTATCATGCCAGTATCTGGTGGCGGCTTTGAGCAGACCTATAATGCCCAGGCTGCTGTTGATACAAAATCAAAACTGATCGTAACTGCCCATATAACCCAGCAGTCCAACGACAAGCAGGAACTGGAACCAACCCTGAAAAACCTGGCAGTCCTACCAAAGCAACTTGGCACCGTCACTGAGCTACTTGCCGACAGCGGTTACTTCAGTGAGACCAACGTCAATGCTTGCGTCGGTGAAAAGATAACGCCATATATCGCAGTCGATCGACAAAGCCACAACCGGTCACTGTGGGAACGTTTCAAGGAGCCGCCACCGCTGCCCGATGATGCTGATTCAGTAACCACAATGAAGCACCGATTAAAAACCAAGGCTGGCAAGGCGGTGTATGCACTTCGCAAGGTAACCTCAGAACCGGTCTTTGGCATAATCAAAGCGGCCATGGGATTCCGTGGTTTCATGCTACGTGGCAAAGAATCGGCAACAGGTGAATGGAACCTCGCCTGTATGGCATACAATATCAAAAGGATGCATGCATTAAAACCAGCTTAACAAAGAACAAAAAGAACCCTGATATTTAAAAAAACAGGTCACACAAAATGCATTGTGACAGTACAAAGCCACAACTTCAGCTGACAAGACAGAAATATTGACGGTTCGAACTCACTCTGATGGATAAAATTTCAGACAGGGGTGGTTTAGGCAAAATCCCAAGTCCGACAGACTCCTAGTTCCCACCCATGATGCAGAACGCAATCACACTCTACGCTGTATCTGCTTTCACAGTGGCGAAGTTACTATTGCTTAACAGGCGCTACCTATGACAGTGACAAATGAACGGAGAAGTTAGGATTGGCTAAAGTTTATGAAATTGGCGGGGTTATTCCGGTTATTGACCCAACTTCATTTGTACACCCGGATGCCGTCATTATGGGAGACGTTATTATTGGTCGTTGCTGCTATATCGGGCCATGCGCCTGCTTAAGAGGTGATCTTGGTCGCATTATGATCGGAGCAGGGGTAAATATTCAAGATACATGTATCATTCACTCATTTCCCGGAGAGAATGTAATTCTGGAGGAAAACTGTCATGTGGGTCACGGGACAATATTGCATGGTTGTACCATAGGGAAAAAGGCACTAATCGGTATGAACTCAGTAGTGATGGACCGCGCCGTTATTGGAGAGAACTCCTTTGTTGCTGCGATGTCTTTCGTACGATCCGGTATGTCTACAGGTGCAAACATGCTGATTGGCGGAGTGCCCGCAAAGGAAATGCGGCCCCTGAATGAAGAAGAGATTCTTTGGAAGTTGAAGGGGACTAAATTGTATCAGCAGCTAGCGGCCCATTCCAATATTACAATGAAGGAGGTGATCCCGTTGGAATCAGTTGAGCTGAATCGCAGGCGGGTAACCTTCTGAAAATCGGTTCTTCATCAAGATGAAATATATTGAAAGGTATATGCGATTATTTTGACAAGACCACTGGCCTGACAAAAATTTTCACACCTGTCGCAAATCTCGTCAAAAAAGTCTAAGAGCCAGAATTTACACTTTAGGAAAAGTATTCCTGGACAACGAAAAACGACACTTCAAGAAAAAGGAGAAGACGAGGGAGAAAATATTTAGGCTATCGGTAACGATCAACGGAGTTTCCCGGCACCCTGAGTTCACCGTTCACATTTTCCAGGTCAAGCCACCATTTAGCCTTCGGATCGGGCTTGCCGTACCCCATTAGATCATCACCCCAAATGGCCATATTCCGGACCGGCGGAACATTACGCATGGTCCAGTTTATCATACGGTGAAACGGAGTGTATGGCTTGTTCCACGGGCAGACCTTGATGCAGGTACCGCAACCGGAGCCCTTCTGATTTCCCACCCGCATTGATGTACACTTCTCCACATCGATCGGCCACTTTTCATAGCCGTTATGGATCACCTTACCACTATTGCATATAGCGTTGGAAGGGCATTCCCTCGCACACTTTTTGCACTTGTCACAGAAATCTTGGAGCCCAAAATCTATGGGTTTATCCACTGCAAGGGGGAGATCCGTGGTGACGATGGCAGCCTTAAAGCGGGGTCCTAGAAAGGGATTTATGACGATGTCACCGACGCGGGACATCTCGCCGAGACCGGCCCAGAGAAGAATGGGGGGGACGACTACCTGATAGTTCCAGGCGTGATGTGCACGGGCAGAATACCCGAGGCTCCTGATATAGTCTGCAAGAATACAAGCGATAAAGCCGGAAGTTGAATAGGAGAGAAAGCTCATTGAGTTGCTGATCCAGTCATTGCCGGTGAAGCCTTTTGCCGTGCGCCAATCCTGATCGACCAGAATGGCAATTGCGTGTTTGTGTGGCAGATCTATCGGTTTTCCATCAGAGGAACTATGAGAGTACTCAGCATAGTGTGGGAGATCACAGATACCAACGGCATCGGATCGAAGGAAGTATGCGGTTTCCTTGATATGCCGGGCCATGAAGTGCGGATCATCGGTACCGGGCGCTTTCGTGGCTGCAACAGAATTCATTACAGAAGTTGTTTGTCCACGGTACGAGAGGTCCCTCGAAATAAGCCCCTCACCATCCACAAGGCGTCCAAGAACGGCTGCCATGGTTCTGAGAGATCCCGAAAGGGGATGCTTCTGTACAAATCGCTTGATCTCACCGGCCAGAAACGGTCCAAAGTCTCCTCGCCCCGCCCGGGCAAATCCATGTTCCCGTTGGTCGGTACGTTGGACGAGGTGATCAGAGATGGATGTTGTTGGTCGGTCAACTCTCTTCAAAGTATGAACCGGGAATGGGTCGTAACATTCAGCGGATGTTCGGTCTCTCCATTTGGATGAAAATATTCGACTCATAGGACAGGTCTCCTTTAAGTGCACTCAGCAGGTGTCATCAACAATGTTCATACCATCATCTGATGTGACCTCGTACACCGGATTGCACGGCATACCGTGCGGATCAGTCAGAGTAAACCTTCAACTCAAAATTGGTGACAACAATATTGCGTTGCAAATTAAACCTCATTATCGTTGCGAAACTACATGAGAATAAATATGCTATGGCTGGCAGGATTACCAGCTTCATAAATTCAGAATTAAGACGAAGACCGGTACAAGCTTGTGTTCTGCATAACCATCCCAGTGACGTCTGCCGTCATTTTACGTTTCCCCCTGATATATGGTCGGGCATCATCACCAATTATCGGCAAAGGAGTCATTTTATGACAGAAGTCGAGAAAAAACAGGTGGCGGTATTCAGGTACATGATCATTAATGGGTTTGTTGGCGGTCGGCGATTGGTTCATGGAGAGCAGGAAAAGCTCTTGGCGGAGAAGTGCACCCACAGGTGGTGTATCCCTCTTTCCGGCAAAAACCGCAATAAGCCGCAGCACGCTACTGCATTGGGTACGGATTTGCTCGAATAGCAGCAATAAGCTCGAATCCCTGTATCCGAAAGGCAGCAGTGCAACGCCGGGTCAACAAAGATCGCACAGTGGTTGTGGATTGCCGTCTATTCAACTCCTTAGATGCTGCAACTGAACCGTTACAGAGCACGGCTTAACTCAAATACCATCAGATAAACCGAGCATTAAGACCTCTCGAATTGGCCATGGATTAATGCCATCTTGAATGCTTAATAGGATTGGGTATCTAATTTCATAATATTTCAAACTACTTATTCAATCCGCGTCATTTTATGGACGTCCAACTTTTCGACCAAGCTACTAGTGGCGTTAACATAGTTCTTGAAATGTTCCGTATTCATATGGCTTTTGAGGCACGCAGGACTCTCCCATGTTTCATAGAAGATAAATACTGCTGGATCACTATTATCCTGATGAAGATTGTACTCAATACACCCGTACTCTTTTCTGGTCGGAGTGATAAGTTTTATCATTTCGGTTTTGACGTTCTCTACAGATTCCTTTTTAACTGTAATCGTTGCAACTAATGATAATTTTGACACTTGTCACCTCTTTTTGAATATTGTTTGTGCATAATGATGAGGTACTGGCGGTTGTATTGGTCTTTCGGTTAATTGCTGCGTTAGTATTGTAATGGATCTTCAATGGTTCAAAAAGCTAAGGCTCATTTTTCTCAATGATTTCAAAAAGTATCCTTGTGTAACAGGAATCAATCACTAATTGAAGAGCGGCATTCCTGGTCAGTACGAGCCGTTATGCTGGGAGGGAGTGCCCATTGGCCACTTCCTTCCAGATTTAAATGTACTGCCCAGCATCAACCTTTATCACTTCTCCCGTTATCATTTGAGCTCTATCAGAAAGCAGGAAGAGTACAATGTTAGCAATATCTATGGGGTTCGCCGCCTCCGGCAGCACACACTCAGACTTAGATTTGGCAAGAATATCCTCCGGCATGGCCTTTGCCATTTCAGTCAAGACCAAACCGGGTGCGACACAATTAACCGTTATCCCTTTAGGGCCTAGTTCCCTGGCAATAGTTTTAGTCAGACCTATCAGCCCTGCTTTAGAGGCACAATAATTTGCCTGCCCAAACTTTCCGCGAAGTCCATTTATAGAAGTGATGTTGACAATCCGACCATAACCAACTTCGCGCATGCCTGGGGCTAACGCTCTAACAACATTAAAGGTTCCTGTGAGATTCACTGATATGACCGATAGCCACTCATCGTCAGTCATCTTCGTTACACTTCGGTCCCTTGTAATACCTGCATTGTTGACCAAAAGGGTTACCGTATCTGGTATTTGATCTAATGCCTTAGCTACACTTGATGGATCTGCAACATTAACCGAGTGGAACTGATATGATTCTTCACTTTCACCTTGGACCATGTCAAAAACATGTACTTTCGCTCCAAATGCAATTAAAGATCGAGTTATCTCAAGCCCAATCCCACGTGCGCCTCCGGTAACAACAGCAACGCGGCCTTTAAAATCGATGAAATTATTCATATTTCCTCCATGTCCATTAGGAAGCTTCACCACTAATATTGACAAATCGCTATCATGAAATAAAGAAATCCCCCGCTTGCAAGCAATGATGTCATCGCTGCGGCAAAACATCTTTCAAACATAGCGGGGGGCTGACTGCTGCCCTATGTTTATAAGTCATAGGCAGTTCGCTAATCGTTGTATTTCTTAAGCAGGGCTTTGGCATCTTGTAGGAGCGCCTTACCATTAACCCCTTTGGCCCCAACCTCTTTGATCCAGCCATCATCAACGGATTCTGTGGCCTTCACCCAGCGCCTGTATTCAGTATCACTCAAGACGTTGATGGTGTTGTGACGATCAACTGCAATCTTACGTGCCGGTGGGGTCCCATTATCAAATATACTGCCCGCCCACCGGGATGTTTCGAGACCACTATTTTGATCAATAACTTTCTTCAATTCTGGAGAAAGGCTGTTGTATTTGGCCTGATTCATCGCCATGACAAAGATGGAGTTTGCCATTTTGGGCTGGTGTGGAGCGCTCTCAGTATGGGTTTTGCAAATTTCCTGCAATTTATATGGTGTCGCAACTTCCCACGGAAGAGAAGCGCCATCCACGATATTTTTTGAAATTGCCTCCGACACTGCCGGAACCGGCATCTGAACCGGAACGGCACCGAGTGCAGCCAGTGTTTTTGAAGCGATCCGCCCTGCACCACGGATCTTTAATCCTTTAAGATCTTCGAGAGTTTTTACAGACTTTCTACCAAAATGCAGCTGGTTGCCGTCATGTACATGAAGTAATGATCAGCTTAACTCCCTTGAATTCGTCTAATGCATTCTTCTGAATGAAATCCCACAAGGCCTGGCTCCCTTTATCGGCACGGTTGATCATGAATGGCAGTTCAAACACCTCTGACTTGGTGAAACGTCCTGCCTGGTAGGTTGGTATCGTCCAGATAATATCGGCAACACCATCACGTGCCTGGTCCATAAGTTGGGACGGAGTTCCACCTAGTTGCATGGATGGATAGATCTGGCACTTGAGTTTACCGTCAGATTCCTTTCTGATCTTATCACACCAAGGAAGAAGTATTAACTTATGAAAATTGTGACTGGGCGGTACAAAATGAGCGACCTTAATGATCACTGGCTCCGAGGCAGCATTGGCAAGAGCAGATCCAAACACGATTGCTGCAACGGTAAACATAATTAGCACCTTGAGCTGTTTCATTACTATTCTCCTCTTCCAGTAGTTACGTTAAAATATATTTAACTGCTGTGTCACTATTTATTGCCTGGCATCAGGCTTTCTGTCAGTTCCTTGCTCCAGGACACACCCTTCGCCAAGGCCTGACGCAGTTTGATGAAATCAATTTCACGGCCGGTTTCCTTGGTGCCGCTGTTGAATGCGGTAAAGCCGGCACGGGCTTCACCCATCATGTTGAGTGCCAGCCACGCCCGGGAATTTTCCTTATTCTTGTTCCAGGCATCCAGCTTGGGTTTACGCAGCTCTTCAAGACTCTTAGTTGTGCATTCGGGGAAGGTTTCCAACAGCTTGGCACACAGGTCTTCGACCATCTGATCGAGCAGGCTCAGATCAATCTCGCCGCCTTTGATAACGGCTTGGCCCTCTTTAAAGGCATCACCGGTTTTGAACTCACCATGGATATAGCGGCCATACTCGTCAAGCAGTTGGTCGGTAATAACAGTTGGGTTGGCAACGAATTTGCCATTGATTTTAAGTGCCGGAACCACTCCGGATACAATGCCAAGGCGAGCAGACTTATGGGCAGAGAACGGTTCACATAGGGTGCCGGAAACCATCGCCTGCTCACTGCCGATCATAAGCGGCAGAAAGTCGGTGGCTCCGCCAAGGGCAGATGAACCATGTTTGGGCCCGGCCTGGCCGAAGCTGGCGAGGTCCTGAGTGACAGAGAAGTCGCATGCCAGACCGATTTCCTGCCCACCACCAACACGCATGCCGTTAACACGGCAAATAACTGGTTTGTCGCAGACAAAGAGTGCCGACAGCATATCCATGAATATCCGCAAATACTGACGATACTCCTGGTGGTTACCAGAATAGTACTCCGCGTATTCCTTGGTATTGCCGCCGGTACAAAACGCCTTGTCGCCAGCACCGGTAAGCACAACGGCATTGACAGAACGATCAAGAGCGGCTGCGCGGAAAGCTACCGTGAGGGCTTTAAGCATATTCGTCGTATAAGCGTTGTACTGTTTGGGATTGTTGAAAGTGATCCAAACATTGAAAAGGCCTTCCGCAATCGAACCGTCGCGGCGCTTGGCGGGACGCTTCTCATAAAGAAGCATGCTGTCGCATAGGCTCTCAACTGTTACATCAACCAGATTGTGGTCAATCAAAAATGATGGTGCCGTGCTCGCAATTACCTCGTCTGTTGTTGCCATGGTCTGTCTCCTTTGCAATTTGAGTTTTTATAACTGGAACTAAATCTTTTCTCTCTCAAAAGAACGAACGTACGTTCTTTGCTAGATAAACAATTACTATTTTAAATTTTAATTGTCAATATTTTTTTTTACAACCCAGCGGCATGTATTAATACCCCTCCTCTGGGGCAAATCGGCGTACTTAATACTAAATTGCAATCAAACATTATTTAACCTTCTGAGTAACTTCATCGTAAGTGTTTGATTTTAAGTGGTCATACAGTTTGAAGTCCATCTTGCATCGCAACCAGATTGTACCCCATTTCTTGGGCTCTTCGTTTCAGGCTTTGCACTACCCGTGACCGGTAACGTTCTTCATACTGTTCCTGTCCGGCATCAACAAATGCTGAACCATGCTTGAGCATGCTGTATACCAGTCGGGCCAATTTGTGCGCTGTTGCAGTAATGGCCTTGGGTGCTCCTAGTCGTGACCGTTGCCGTCTCAAGTATGCACCCAACGCGCTCTTTGAATTGAATAACGTCAGTGCTGCCATACGCAGTGCTGATGCCGCTCGGTTGGCAACTGGTTTGGTGGCGCTGCTCAATATCTTGCCACCACTGATCTTGGAACCAGGACAGAGGCCAAGCCAAGAGGTAAAATGCTTGACGGTCTTCCAGCGGTTCATGTCTGTACCAATCTCTGCGATAATCTTAAGCGCAGTGTTGGTGTTGATGCCATGATGCTGGAAAGGTCTGCCCCCGACATTTGTTGCAATGCTTCTTCAATGCTGCTGGGTGGCTTGCTGTCTGGATCACTACCGTCGGACGCATCGAAGCTTTTGAGTTGCGTCAGTATCTGTTGGTCGCAATCTGCGATCTTTTGCAGGTAGAACTCGTAGAGTTCAACCGCCTGCTGCAGACTGAACAGATGCTCTGCCCGGTAGTTACCGTGCAGGGAACGGGCAATGGTTTCTTCGGTGTTTTTGCAACGCTTGTCTCGTAGGCCGGCCAGAACCTTGGGATTGCGTTCACCTGCAATGATTGCTTTTATGATCCCCATGCCGGTTACACCGGTTATGTCAGTCACTACGTTGTGCAGTTGCACGTTCATCTGGGCAAGTGACTTCTGCATCCGCTGGATGTGGGAAGCCGAACTCCGCACCAGGGTTGCTCGTTGGCGAACATATGCCCGTAGCGTACAGATCTGATCCGTTGGACGAAAAGCGCCTCGCAGCAGACCATACGTGTGTAACTGCTGCAACCACTGGCAATCAAGTACGTCACTTTTTCTGCCGGGAACATTCTTGACATGACGGGCGTTGACCAGTCTGACTTCAAAGCCATGACGCTCAAGGAGTTCAAAGACCGGAATCCAGTAAATGCCAGTTGATTCCATGGCAACGGCTGTGACACCGCAGGAGCGTAACCATTTTGCAAGGCGTTCGAGGTCGTCAGTGAACGTCGAAAACTCTCGCACCGGCTGTTCGTCGGTTCCTTCTAGTACCGCAACAAAGTGGCTTCGTGAACCAACGTCAATACCTGCTGCATGCTGATTCAGATGTTGCAGATGCTTTGGAAGCTTTATGCTTCCCTTCTTGGATGGCTTTTTCTGCTTCATCGGTCTGGCCTCCGAAAATGAACTAGGCATGACCGAAAAGGGGAGCTGTCGAATAGGCTCTCTTCTGAACGGGATAGCAACTGCTGCTTCACCAGTGAAAAAACGCCAGCTCCCGAACCACGCTAAAAACCGGGCACAAAGCACCAATGGCGATACGGCTTCCTCATTCCGGCTGCCAACAATATGGTAGCCAATCTTGAGGTGAATCTCAAGTTACTCTATGAAAAAGCGTCCCGAAGGGGCGTAGGTCGCTAAAACTTTAACGCTTGACTTGACGGATAGATGCATTCGAACGTCTGCGGAAAAGCAGAAAGCAGGCGACGTTCACACACGAGGCAATCAAGCAATTTCTTTCGACAGATCGGGGATAACAGGTGCTGACGATCATGGAGGGTAGTGCGCCATATTCACAAACGATAAATGCTCCAAACGCTACGAGCTTGAAAAACAGTGAATCAACTGGTGAGAGGGTTGCGCTCGCATCATTGACATTATCGACTCAAAGCGGTAGCAGGAGTGTGCTTGAGGGCATCTTGGAGTGAGAGTGGGAGAGGTGCAAGGTGAAGGCAACCTGAATTGGTATGTTGCATCATTTTGCAGAATGTCACACCACGTTTCTGGGCTAGCCAATGTCAAACGGATGCAAAAACGGATGCACGGATAATTTGGACAAGAAAAAAGGGTTTAACCAGTTGGCTAAACACTTGAATTATTTGGAGCGGGAAACGGGATTCGAACCCGCGACTTCAACCTTGGGAAGGTTGCACTCTACCACTGAGTTATTCCCGCGTAATCTTGATAAAAAATAAGTCTGATTACCTAATCTCAGCGTAATCAGACTTATTTAAACTGGCTCCCCTTCGCGGACTCGAACCACGGACAAGGTGATTAACAGTCACCTGCTCTACCAACTGAGCTAAAGGGGAATAGGACCTACAAAAGCGAACCGTTATCTACCACGTGTCGTGAAAAGAAGTCAACTACATTTTAACTGCAGCAATAAAATAACACAAAAGCACCATTGCCAATTTGATCATATTATCGATTTTGCAGGTCAGTATCCTTCTGTTCAAGCTCTTTATCCATCTCCACTCTGTAGTTCAGAAGCGACTCGGCAAGATGCGGCTCGGAAAGCGCCAGAATATGTATGGCAAACAGGCCGGCATTTTTTGCCCCCGCTTTACCGATTGCCATTGATGCTACCGGAATACCGGCCGGCATCTGTACTGTCGCATACAGTGCGTCAACCCCATTCAGCGCTCCACCCGGCATCGGCACACCGATCACGGGAAGTATGGTTTTTGACGCAATAACTCCTGCAAGATGTGCCGCCATTCCGGCACCGGCAATGATAACCCTGATGCCGCGATCGGACGCTCCCGTTGCGAGTGCCATGGTGCGAACCGGCGAGCGGTGCGCGGATGAAATACGCATTTCATACGGTACATCAAACTTTTTCAGTACATCAGCAGCTTCCTGCATTACAGGCAGATCGGTGTCACTTCCCATTATCAGCAGCACCTGCGGGGCAACTTTCATTCGTTCACCTCAAACTCTCTTCTCATAATTTATGGGCGCTCTAGCGCCTTTTTACCGATATCGGTTCGAGACTGCACGCCCGGCCACGTAATGCGTGATACCCCTCGATAGGCGGCGCTGATGGCCTCTTTAACGGTAGCTCCGAGTGCGGTGACACCCAGAACCCGACCGCCGTTTGTAACACAGTGACCATCTTTTAATGCGGTACCGGCATGAAACACATATAAATCCTCTACCTCTGCCGCCTGGCCCAGGCCGGAAATCAGATCACCTTTCCGGTAATCGCCCGGATATCCTTCTGAAGCCATGACAACACAGACCGCAGCCTTGTCGTGCCATTCAATGACACTGTCCCCAAGATCGCCGTTGGCAACGGCGAGCAGGACCGGTACGATATCTGATTTCATCCGCATCAGGAGCGGTTGACACTCCGGATCGCCAAAGCGGGCGTTAAACTCCAGCGTCTTAACTTCGCCGTCCTTCACCATTAACCCGGCATACAACACGCCGCGATACGGGCGCCCTTCGGCTGCCATGCCGTCCACAGTCGGCCTGATAACCTGCTGCATGGCTTTTTCATGAATCGCGGATGTCACAACGGGGGCGGGTGAATAAGCGCCCATCCCGCCGGTGTTTGGTCCAAGATCATTATCAAATATTGCCTTGTGATCCTGGGCGCTGGCAAGAGGAATGACGTTTTTCCCATCCGTAATGACCAGAAAAGAAGCCTCTTCACCGGTCAGAAATTCCTCGATGACGACTCGCGAGCCGGCACTCCCGAAGGCGTTGCCGCTCAGCATATCCCGAACAGCCGAAACAGCTTCCTCACACGTCCGGGCAATAATGACCCCTTTACCCGCCGCCAAACCGTCTGCTTTAACGACGATAGGCGCTCCGGTAGAGTTGATGAAGGCTTCAGCCTCGGCCTGATCGGTAAACACACCATAGGCGGCAGTCGGCACGTGATACTTCTGCATCAGGTCTTTTGAAAAGGCCTTACTCCCCTCAATAAACGCGGCATTTTGTGACGGGCCGAACACTTTCAGCCCATGCGACTCGAACAGATCAACAATTCCGAGTGACAGCGGCTGCTCCGGGCCGACAACTGTAAGGTCAACGTTATTCTCATAGGCAAAGGCCAACAGCTTATCCAGCTGACCTACCGCAATGGGAATATTCTCGGCGAGCGTAGCCGTTCCCGGATTACCGGGAGCACAATACAGCTTGGTGACAAGGGGTGACTGGGCAATTTTCCAGACAAGAGCGTGTTCGCGGCCGCCACCGCCGATTACCAGTATTTTCATAATAGGGATACCTCAGAATTTTTCATAATTACTTAGGGTGATGGGGTGAAGGCTGAAGACTAAAGACTGAAGGCTGAAGACTGAAGGTTAAAACTGTTTTACTTCAACCTTCAACCTTCAACCTTCAACCTGCATTTCAATGCCTGAAATGCCGCATGGTAGTGAAGATCATCGCTATGCCATGTTCGTTGGCCGCCTTGATGACCTCTTCATCGCGCACGCTGCCGCCGGTCTGGATAATGGCAGTTACACCGGCTTCGGCTGCGGCATCAACGCCGTCGCGAAAAGGGAAAAAAGCGTCCGAAGCAAGTACTGTTCCCTGTGTCGGAAGCAGCGCTTTCTGGACGGCAATTTTTGATGAATCGACGCGAGACATCTGCCCGGCTCCAATACCGACCGTCTGATCACGGTTACTGAACACAATTGCATTGGATTTGACATGCTTGCAAACGCGCCAGGCAAAATCAAGCGCCTCGTATTCTGACGCGGTCGGCGTACGGTCGGTAACCACCCGGCAATCACGGGCATTGACCATTCCAAGGTCACGACCCTGCAGCAGCATGCCGCCGGTTACGCGTTTCAAATCAAATCCACCGGCGACATACCGGTCGAGAAGCGGCACCTGCATAACCCGGACATTTTTTTTCGCCGTAAATATGGCCAGAGCCTCCTCACTGTAGCCGGGAGCAATAACCGCTTCCAGGAAAGTGGAGGTAAGTTCTCTGGCGGTTTCCGCATCAACAGTGCGATTGAAACCGACTATGCCGCCGAAAGCAGAAACAGGATCACATTCACGGGCCTTGAGGTAGGCGGTCAGTGGTGAATCTGCAAGAGCGGCACCGCAGGGGTTGGTGTGCTTGATGATGACCGCTGCGCTCAGTTCAAATTCCTTGACTGTTTCTATGGCCGCATCCAGATCGATGATATTGTTAAAGGAGAGCTCTTTGCCCTGAAGCTGCACCGCATTTGAAACACACGGTTCCGAGATCTGTTTCTCAACATAAAATGCCGCTGACTGGTGAGGATTTTCTCCATAGCGAAGGTCTTGCGCCTTTTTTACCTGCAGGGTAAATGTGGGCGGGTATTCCTGAACTTCTCCGCCCAGACGTGACCCGAGATAATTGGATATCGCGCCGTCATAGGCTGCGGTGTGCTGAAACACCTTTACCGCAAGAGCAAAGTTAGTCGCCGCAGAAACCTCGCCGCCGGAAGCCTTCATCTCTTCAAGAACCTGTGCATAATCAGCATGGTCTACCAATACGGTAACATCGGGATAGTTTTTGGCTGCTGAACGGAGCATGGTCGGCCCGCCTATATCGATATTTTCAATGGCATCTTCAAGGTGACACCCTTCTTTGGCGGTTGTCGCCTCAAAAGGGTACAGATTGACCACAACCATATCGATATTTTTAATGCCATGTTCCTTCATTTTTGCGACATGTTCCGGGTTCGAACGCATTCCCAGCAGGCCGCCATGTACCTTGGGGTGCAGGGTTTTCACCCGGCCATCCAGCATCTCCGGAAATCCGGTAAACTCGGAAACATCCATAACGGTCAAACCGGCATCCCGCAACAGTTTGGCAGTTCCTCCGGTAGAGAGCAGCTCCACACCGTACCCTGCCAACTGCCGGGAAAATTCAATTACACCGTTCTTGTCAGAGACACTGATCAGTGCCCTGGTAATCTTTGCCATGCCGGTACTCCTTGCTTTTGGTAATATGTTGAAACAGTATACCTATCGTTGGTCAGAAAAAATACGCCCACCCACCCGGGCCGCTTCTGAGTGATAAAAAGGAGAGCTATACCATATTATTGTCAAAATTTCCAACCGTTCTATTTCAAGTACACCCGCGGCACCCGCTTGCTGATACCGCAGAAAATGACATAGGGAATGGTGTCTGCCCAAACGGCTAACTCTTCAGCATGAATACACTGTCCATAACCGTCAGGGCCCATCAGCGTCACGGAATCTCCCACTGAAACCCCTGCGATTCCGGTCACATCCAGCATGATCCAGTCCATACAGACGGTTCCGGCCACTCGTGCACGTTGGCCGCGAATCAGGACTTCACCACGATTAGTGAGCGCGCGCGGGTAACCGTCGGCATATCCGACCGGAACACTGGCGATCAGGGTGCGCTGCCTGGCGGTAAAGCGGCGCGCATAACTGACGGTAGTTCCCGACTCAACCCATTTGAGCATGGCAATTTGACTTTTAAGACGCATTACCGGTTTCAGGTTAAGTTTTCCCTGAAAATCAGCTGACGGGAGAGCGCCATACATAGCTATCCCGGGCCTGATCAGATTACAATCGGGAATATCGCGCAGCAATGCCGCAGCGCTATTGGCGATATGAATATAGCGCGGGTTGAAACCCGCCGAACGAATCTCGGCCAGCACCCAGGCAAAGCGTTCCGCCTGGAGTCGGGTGAAACAACGCCCGGATTCATCGAGTTCATCTGCACTGGCAAAATGGGAAATCAGCCCTTCGAGGGTAATATTTTGTAACTTTTTCAGTTCAACAAGAAACCGGGGAACATCCGTATAGGGAATCCCCAGCCGCCCCATGCCGGTATCAATTTTGAGATGAACCTGCGCCCTGCGAAAGAGCTTTCCTGAAGAGGCCGCATGATTAAGCGCCTGCGCCTGCTCCAGAGAAAATATCGTCGTCGAAAGATTGTATCCGATGCATTTTCGTTCCTGGCCGGGATAGATTCCGCCCAACAGGAGGATCGGCTTATCGCTGCCGCTTTTACGGAGCTGAATCCCTTCCGCCAGAAAGGCAACACCAAAAGCGTTTACCCCGAATGCTTCCAACTCGCGACTGATGTCCATAAAGCCATGTCCGTAGGCGTCTGCCTTTACCACCGCCAGGATTTCAGTTTTTCGCGGAATTGTCGAGCGGATCAATGCATAGTTATGTTTCAGTGCAGAGAGATCGATCTCGGCATATGTCGGGCGGCCATCGTACAAAGTTTATCACCTCAAATTCAAAGTCCCCCGCCCCTTGCGGGAGGGGGTTAGGGGGCGGGGGAATTTGCCACATTTGATGCTGTCGGCACCTTCACCCACCCTTCAATCCCCTCCCGTCAAGGGAGGGGAGGAATTTACAGAATCATTTTTTTCCGTGCCGCAGCCAGACAACGACTCATATCAGCACTATTACGGCATGCCAGTGCCGCACGCGCCAGACGGCGGCATGACTCCATACTGTTGGAGCGTAACGCCTGTTTTACGACCGGTATGCTCGGGGCCGAGAGGCTGAATTCCCGAATACCCATGCCTGCCAGCAGCAGAGCACACAAAGGATCGGAGGCCATTTCTCCACAGACGGAAACTTTTTTCCCGGCCTTGTTGGCGGCATCTGCAACGCGTTTAATGGAGTGCAGAATCGCCGGATGGTACGGGTCATAATATTGCCTGACACTGGCGTTGTTGCGGTCTGCGGCCAGGGTATACTGTATCAGGTCGTTAGTGCCGATACTGACATAGTCAACCTCTTGTATCAAAAAATTGATAATTTGTACGGCAGCCGGCACCTCAATCATGATTCCAAACGGGATATAGCCAGGGACATCGTGCCCTTCACGCAGCAGTTCGTTTCTCACCGTTGTCAGAATCTCACGTATCTGGCGGATTTCATCAAGACTGCTGATAAGCGGAAACATAACGGTCGGGTTGCCGGCATGGGCAGCCAGCAATATGCCGGCGAGCTGCTCCTTAAAGATATCCTGTCGCTCCAGTGATACGCGAATCGAGCGCCACCCGAGAAAAGGATTATCCTCTTGCGGATACGGAAAATAAGAGAGCCCCTTATCGCCACCGATATCGAGCGAGCGGATGTTGACCGTCTGCCCGGGAAAGCCTTCCAGTATCTTGCGGTAGATGACGGCCTGCTCATCACGACCGGGAAAAGCTGAACGGGCCATATACGGAAACTCGGTGCGATAGAGCCCGACCCCTTCCGCACCATGCAGATTGGCAACCTTCACATCAGAAATCAAGCCGATGTTGGCACTCAGGGTAATTACTGCGCCATCGGTCGTTACCGCCGGCAGATCTCGAAGACCTTCCAACTCCTTCATCCGGCCGGCGTACTCATGTTCAAGACGCACATATTCTTTTTTGATAGACGCATCGGGATTCAGATAGATGTGCCCCGAGGTGCCGTCAACAATTATTTCATCCTTGACATTCGCCGCGGCCATCACACCCTGCACACCGAGAACAGCCGGAATGCCGAGCGACTTTGCCATGATGGCGGCGTGCGAATAGGCATTCCCCTTTTCGGTAACAATGCCGAGAATCTTACCTGGATCAAGCATCGCAAGGTTGGAAGGGAAAATTTCGTCCGCAACGAGAACCCGCTTCTCCTTCAGTTTTACCTCACTGGAATCGTTCCCCTCAATCGCGTCGATAACCCGGCGCCCGATATCTTCCATATCCGCAGAACGCTCACGCAGATACGGATCCTCCATGGCAGAAAACGCCTGAACATAATGCTGAACGACATCATGAACCGCTCGGGTTGCACCCGTCCCCTGTTCAATCAGATCGGCCACTTTGGCAGAAAAGCTCCGGTCTTCCAGTATCATAAGATGCGTATGAAAGATGGCCGCATCATCGGCTGAAAGCGTCTCGCTGACCCGCTTTTCCATGTAAATGGTTTGGATTTTAGCCTTTTCAAGCGCCTGGTCATACTTATGCTGTTCTTCGTGAGGCGTGCCGACTTTGGCCAGCTTGATGACTTTGTCGTTGAAGCGGTCGAGAATGTAGATTTTCCCCCGACTGAAACCGGGAGATACAGCCGTTCCCGCCATCGTTTTAGCAGCGGCAACCCGCTTTGCAATTCCGGGACGGGGTGCTGCTTCCCCCTCAACCCCGTTTCCGCTCCTGACCTTGGCAAGCTCATTCTCGAACCACGCCCGCTCCCGCTCTTTATGCTGAATAGAATCAAGCAGGCGGCCGGTATGAATGATACTGCCGATCTGGAAGGTTATTGTGCGGAGAACACTGATGACATCATCGCTGAAGGTGCGGCTTTCGCGGGTTTGAACAACAATAACGCCAATCGGTGCCTTGTGTTCGAACAGCGGTAACCCCAGAAACGAAAGAAAACTTTCCTCTTTCGCTTCCTTGAAATACTTATAGCGCGGATGTGACGGAGCATTGTCGGTCATGACCATCGCGCGGGTTTCTATGGCAAGACCGGTCAAGCCTTCATGAACCTTCATTGCAACACGGTTGACGGAAGTTTTTGAAAGCCCTTTGGTTGCCTTGAGGGTAAGCGTTTCACCATCTTTTTCCAGAAGGTAAATCGAACAGACATCGCTCCCCATACGCCTGGCGACCAGAGTGACAATATTATCAAGCGTATCCTGCAGATTATGTGAATGCAGGATAATCGAGCTGATGTCTTCCAATGTACGCAGGCCGAGTGATTGCTGTGGCTCTTTCATGGATGGTTCCTTCGTGGAGAAATTTCCTTTTTTGCTGCGACCTGCCGATCATTACCATCTCCGGCAGATATGCCGCTATACATACCCTAACGCCACCAGCGCCTTCCAGACGCCAAGGAGACCAAGAAGTGCAACGACACCCCCCATGCAGCGCTGGAAAACACCGCGCCCCAGAGCAGACAGCGTGGAAGCCACCTGTCCGTACGCGAGCAGAGCAGGCAGCGTGCCGCAGCCGAAAGCCAGCATCATGCGTGCGCCCTTCAGAGCGGAACCGCTGGTCGCCGCAGAAATCAGGACTCCGTACACCAACCCGCACGGCAGAAGCCCCATCAGAAGACCGGAGGGGACTGCTGCCAGAAGAGACATGCTCTTGGTCAGCCGTGAAAGGTGACCTCTCAAAAAGCTCCATCCGGAACCGTCAAGAGATGATATTCCGAGTGAACGCACACCCAGGGCGGTAAAGATGCCGATTGCAGCGACAAAAAGATTGGCGGCCAGAAACAGCCACTTAACCGCAGGTTTCAGCGCATCCACCATGCCGGCCTGTGCGACCAGGCCGACGAGCAACCCCAATAGCGTGTAGGTACAGATCCGCCCGGCGTGGTAGAGAAGATTAAACAGCAAACGATCAGCGGCAGCGGCATCACGACGAGAGAGAGCCACAGCGGATATAATACCGCCACACATGCCGAGACAATGGCCACTGCCGGCAAGTCCTATTGAGAATGCCAGCCAGATTTCAACCATCCGCTCAGGTTTCCAGCGCGCCGATAAGGCTCTTGATGTCGGCAACACCGTTGGCAGTCAGCCAGACCTCCATATCTTCGGCAATCTTCTGGGCTGCGCCGGGGTTGGTAAAACTTGCGGTACCGACCTGCACGGCAGTCGCACCGGCAAGCATGAATTCGAGTGCATCGACCGCGTTCATAATACCGCCAATACCGATAATCGGCACCTTGACCGCCTGTGCCACCTGCCAGACCATTCGCAGGGCAATCGGCTTGATCGCCGGTCCGGAAAAACCGCCGGTGATGTTGGCCAGCACCGGGCGGCGCCGATTCAGATCAATGGCCATACCGATCAGGGTATTGATCAATGACAAGGCATCGGCACCGGCATCTTCACAGGCCCGCGCCATGACCACCACATCAGTCACATTGGGAGAGAGCTTGACGATCAGCGCCTTCTTTGTTGCCGCTCGGCAGGCGGAAACTACCGAGGCGGCGCTGGCCGGATCAGTGCCGAATACGATCCCGCCATGCTTGACGTTCGGGCAGGAGATATTTATTTCCAGAGCGGCCACCTCAGGGATTTCATCCAGTCGCCCCGCCATTTCGGCATACTCATCAACGGTGTTGCCGAAAAAGTTTGCGATGGCTGGCGTGTTGACAGAACGGAGATACGGCACTTTTTTCGCGATGAAAGCATCGATACCGACATTTTGCAAACCGATAGCGTTCAGCATCCCGCCGGGGGTTTCGACAATGCGCGGTGTCGGATTTCCGGCCCTGGCTTTCAGTGAAAGGCCCTTGGTTATAAAGGCGCCGATCGATTCCATAGCAACATATTCCGCAAACTCTTCGCCATAGCCGAACGTACCGGAAGCGGTCATTACCGGATTCCGAAGCTGCATACCGGCCACATTAACACGCATATCAGGCTTCATGACAGATTTCATGTATCATTCTCCCCACTTCAGTTCGCCCGACTCAAAAACCGGTCCTTCGGTACAGACGCAGCGGAAGTCGGGTGTTTCCGGTGAATGTGAGCGTCCCGGCGCAACGCAGCCGAGGCAGGCGCCGACGCCGCACGCCATATATCCTTCCAGAGACACCTGACAGGGAATGCGGCGCTCTGCCGCAATTCCGGCTACAGCGTTCAGCATGCCGTGGGGACCGCAGGCGTAAATCGTCGCCCGTCCCTGCAACTGGTCAAGCCGCCGCAGCAGCGCCTCTGTCACCAGGCCGCACTCCCCGAGCGAGCCATCTTCAGTGGCGGTATAACACTCAACCCCCTGCCGTTCGAATTCGGTGATGCAGAGAATGTCATCCCTGGTACGTCCGCCGGCAAACAGCCTGACTTTTGATTCTTTCACCAGCTCTTTTGCCAGCAGATAGAGCGGCGCCAACCCCACTCCGCCGCCGACGATAAGCTTTTCCTCGTCAGGCGCGCCGAGATCAAATCCTTTGCCGAGCGGGCCAAGAACGTCGATCAGATCAGAACCATGCAGCGTTGACAGCATGGCGGTCCCCTTTCCCACTACCCGGTACAGCATCTCCAGATACGGCTGCGGCTCTGCGCCGCTCTGCGCCGGTGTGTACGTGCCGACATCAAAAATGCCGAAGGGGCGGCGCAGCAGCGGGTCAATTGCACCGTTCACACGCACCATCAGGAACTGGCCGGGACGTGCCGAAGCACACGCAGCCGGAGCGGTCATACGCATCCGCCAATAGCCGGGCGAGACCTCAATATTCGAAAGGATTAGCGAGGTAAACTGCATTACTGGTTCTCCTTGATTGATTTTTCCATCAGAACTGCATCTTCTGTATGTTCATAATATCGAGCCCGGATACCGGTTTTTGAGAAACCGAGTTGTTCATAGAGAGAAATAGCGACACTGTTTGAGGATCGCACTTCCAGCGCCACGAACTCCGCCCCCTGCTCAAGCGCCAGATGGAACGCATGTTTCAACAGCGACCGCGCAATGCCTCTGCCACGAAAATCCGGCCTTACTGCAATGTTCAATATCTGCGCTTCTTCGAACAGACACATCAGACAGAGATACCCGACAACAACTCCTTTAATTACTGCAACAAATGGCCATGAATAGCCGGCGGTAATTTCGTTCAGAAAATGGTCTCTGATCCATGGCGTTGTATAGGATGCCTGTTCTATCGCAGCAACAGCATCCAGGTCCGTCTCGGTCATCGGTCGGATCATAATCTTCGATGCGTCATCCATGGCGGGATATAATAAGCAAAGCTGCTTCTGTTGTAAACGCTTTAAACTAATATTCCATATTGACAGCATACATATTATCTGTATAACAACAACATCGCTTTTTCACGAGGGACTAACGTATGCATGACATTGAACAGAGTATCGGATTTCTGCTTTCAAAGGGTTACCAGCGTGCCTGGGCCATCATGAGGGAAGAGATTGAACCGCATGACCTCACTCCACCGCAGTTTGCCCTGCTTTCGTTCCTCTGGCAGCAGGACGGCCTGACGCAGGTAGAGCTGTCGGAAAAGGCGCAGATAGACCGTTCCACCGTCGGCGGCCTTATCGACCGACTGGAACGCAACGGCCTGCTTGAACGCCGACAGCACCCGCAAGATCGCCGGGCATACAAGATTTACCTTACAGAGCCGGGGAAAAACATGGAGAGCATCTTGACCGCCTGTGCCGAACGGGCATCCGCCAGGTTCACAGCGGGTCTGAACAACCATGAGTGTACAGAGCTTAAACGGATGCTCGAAATCCTGCGCGGAGAACGGAGGGTGTATGAAACTCCTTCATGCTAGCCTGGTTGTTATCTGCTTTACCATGGCATCGCACGCCTGGGGGGCCCCTCTTTCACTGCAGGAATGCCTGCAAAAAGCCGCCGGCAACAATCCTGCGCTTAAAAGCGCTTCCTGGGACAGTCGTATTGCTGAAGAAAACAGCCAACTAGCCTCTGCAGCCATCTACCCGCGTGTTGATGCCAGCGCCGGATACACCATGCAGATGAAGCCGCAGGCGGTAATACTGAGGGGAACTGAAACCGAAACCCAGGAAGCGAATTATGCTTTTGCCGGAATTGCCGCATCGTACACCCTCTATGATTTCGGACGCCGCGATGCCCGGATTCAGAAGGAGCTCGCCTACTTGGAAGCAGCATCTCAAGGATATATGTTCAGCAGGAGCGATGTCACCCTGCAGGTGATAGAAGCATATTTCAGAACTCTTGAGGCGGGTAAACTCATTCAGGCTGCGGGTGAGGAGGTCACCCAGATAACGGAGCACCGGCGTGTTGCACAGGTTCTGCTTGAAGAGGGAACGGTGACCCGCAACGATGTTCTGCAGGCCGATGTGCGCCTCGCCTCTGCCCGGCAAAAACAGCTGACGATGCGCAATAAACTGGAGAACAGTTGGCTGCAGCTTAATTTTCTAACCGGCAGCGCTCCCGATTTTCGTGGAGAACTTGACGAGACCACTACTGTAGATAGTACCGGACAAACCACCGGAGCAGATGACAACAATAACGCGGGTAAACGCCACGACATACTGGCCCAGAAGCAGGCACTTGCGGCCCGTGGCTATGAAGTGGATGAAAACAGGGAACACTACCTTCCTGAAATCTATACCCGACTGGGAATGGATTATGTCCAGAACGACAGAGTGCGGGAACAGGCGATTTATTCGGCAACAGTCGGGATTCGCATTAACCTGTTCGATGGTTTCGCTGCCGAGGCGGCACACGAAAAAGCGGTCAAACAGCGGTCACGACAGCAGGACGCTCTTCGTCTGGCACAACAGCGTGCTCTGCTTGAAATTGCTACCGCGCGCAATGATGAATCTATCGCCAGGGAACGAATAGTCGTATCAGAAGCGGCAATCAGACAGAGTGACGAGAATCTCCGGATCAACCAGGAACGCTACCGGGAGCGGGTTGGCACTGCCACGGAAGTGTTGGATGCCCAGACGCTGTCAACGCAAGCCAAAACGGAGCATTACCGGGCGTTATATGACTATCAGGTTGCTGCTGCACGCTTGCAGAGCGCGCGCGGGGAACTGTAAGCCTCTTACCCCCCACCTCCTTGATAACAGGTGTGGGCCTTACACGTAAAATATTCGGAGGATATATGGCAGAAGAAACTGTAGTACCGGCAGAATCAGTGACAGCTCCAAAACCGGCCGGCAACAAAAAAATAAAAGGCGGTATCATCCTGCTGGCCGCCATTATAATCGGGGGATGGCTCGGACTGAAGATGTTCATCTCCAGCAAAACCCATGTTGAAACGGATAATGCCTTCATCGAAGCACGCATAGTGCCGGTGTCATCAAAAGTCGCCGGTACGGTGGCTCGTGTACTGGTGAGAGACAACCAGCTTGTCAAACGTGGCGATCTGCTCCTGGAAATCGACCGTCGGGACTATCAACTCCAGATTGCAAAAGCCGCTGCCGGAGTCGGCATGGCTGAGAATGAGCAGAGCAGCGAACAGATGAAGGTGGAGGGAGCACGCGCGGCAGTGCAATCGGCGCAAGCCCGCTTTGAACAGGCTCTGGTCGATCAGGGACGTGCCGAAAAGCTTTACAGCCGTGATGTGCTGCCAAAAGAGCAGCTTGATCGTGCGATAACCGCCGGAGTGGTCTGCAAAGCGCAGTTAAAAGAGGCGGAAGAAGCGCTCAAAAGAGCGCAGGCTGAGGCCGGGCTGATTGTCAAGAGTGGCAGCAAGGCAAAAATACTGCAGCGAAAAGCGGTGCTGGACGAAGCGGAACTGCAGCTTTCATACACAAAAATTTTTGCCGTACAGGATGGGTACGTAACCCGGAAATCGGTTGAGGAGGGTGTCAATATTCAGGCCGGCCAACCCCTGATGGCCCTGGTCCCGCTTCATGACACCTGGATAACGGCGAACTACAAGGAGCGCCAGATCACCTGGCTGAAACCGGGTCAAAAAGTCGAATTTAGCGTTGATGCCTATCCGGGGAAAAAATTCAACGGTACGGTAGACAGCATAATGGCCGGTACCGGGGCGGCATTTTCACTGCTGCCGCCGGAAAATGCCACTGGTAACTACGTAAAAGTCATCCAACGGGTACCGGTCAAGATAAGTATCGACCGGGACTCGGATCCGGAGCGATTACTGCGAATCGGCATGAGCGTTATTCCGGTCGTGCTTACCGGCAGGACAAGCGGAGAAGTTCTGAATGATTTGAATCCATTCAAATGATCCGTAGGGGCGCTGCCTTGGTCCGCCCCTTGCCTCTATGAATTCCCAAAAGAAGGGCGATCCAATGGAACGCCCCTACGGAACACATGACCATATCAGACGATAAAACCATAAATAAATGGCTGATTACGATCACCGTCATGCTCCCTGCAATTATGGAGATTATCGACACCTCGGTCGCCAATGTGGCCCTGCCGCATATGCAGGGAAGCCTTAACGCCGGAACTGATGAAGTCACCTGGGTATTGACATCCTACCTTGTTGCCAACGCAGTAGTTCTCCCCATGACCGGCTGGCTGTCACGTGTTTTCGGCCGCAAGCGCTTTCTGATGACCTGTATTGTGCTGTTCACGCTGGCATCACTGCTCTGCGGAGCCGCTCCCAATTTAGCAACCCTGATTTTTTTCCGGATTCTTCAAGGGGCTGCCGGTGGCGCCTTGATCCCGATCAGCCAGGCGATCCTGATGGAGACCTTCCCCCCCCATCAACGCGGCATGGCAATGGCTATCTTCGGAGTCGGCGCCATGTTCGGTCCGATCGTCGGTCCTGCGCTTGGCGGCTGGATAACCGATAACATGAGTTGGCGCTGGATTTTTTACGTCAATCTGCCGATCGGCATCATAGCCATGATTATGTGCGCATTTTTTATTTTTGATCCGGATTATCTGCGCCAGAAAGCCACTGCTCTCAAGATCGATTATTGGGGGATTTTTTTGCTGGTAGTCAGCATGGGGTCGCTACAGATGGTACTTGACAAAGGTCAGCAGGAGGATTGGTTTAATTCACCCTTTATTATCAGCTTCAGCATCATTACCATTATATCTCTGGTGGCGCTGATCCGGGTGGAACTGACCCACGAACATCCGATTATCAACCTGCGCCTGTTCAAGAACGTATCCTTTTCGGCAGGAAATCTGATCATGTTTGTGGTCGGCTTTGCCTTATACAGTTCAATAACCTTGATACCGCTGTTCCTGCAGAATCTGATGGGCTACTCAGCGACTGACGCCGGCATGGTCATGGCTCCGGGCGGAGTTGCAACACTTATCACCATGCCGCTGGTCGGGGCGGCATTGGCTTGGCGGGATGGTCGGAAAATTATATTTTTTGGCCTGCTGCTCGGGGCAACATCCATGTTCATCATGCAGGGACTAAACCTGCAGGGGGCATTCTGGAATTATACCTGGCCCCGTATAGTCCTCGGTTTCGGACTGGCAATGATCTTTGTGCCGCTTACCACCGTTACGCTCGCCTCCATCTCCCGGGAAGAGATGGGAAATGCTACCGGCATGTTCAGTCTGCTGCGCAATATCGGCGGCAGCGTCGGAATTGCCATAGCGGCAACCCTGCTCACCCGCTACCAGCAGTTTTACCAGACAAGCCTGGTCGCCAATATTAATCCCTACAATCCGGTCTGGCAGATGCGTTTTGAAAGTTTGAAACAGGCGCTGATCGCAAAGGGAATTGCCGTCTCACAAGCCGATACCAAAGCGCTCGGGATGATGTACGGGGCAGTGCGCAGGCAGGCAGGCGCTCTGGCGTTCAACCGCGTTTTCTTCATCATCGGCCTCGCCTTCCTGATCGTAATCCCACTGCTGTTCCTTCTGAAGCGCCCTTCCCACACCGAAAGCGGAGGCATGGAGCATTAATCCAGGTACAACATGCGATGTAATACCAATTCTACATCAAGGCGCTATCTTCGTTGGCTCGTCTTCGGCTCCTTATCATACTGGTTATGCGCATATTTTCTAGCAATTCCATGAGGATTGTACCGAGAAGGATACAAAAACAACTCCACCATTCAACCAGTTTGCTCCCAAACCGGCAATATGCAGATGAATACGATCATTTCACCATAACCACTGAATACATAACAGGCAATGCGGCCAAAGCACTTACTTATTTCAATATGGCAATTAACCCTAAAGCAGAACTCCTCTCAACTTATATCAAGACTTATTTGCCTGACCAATCCAGGCAGCCCCAAACACTCCGGCAGAGTCCCCCAGTCGGTTCTTCAGGATGGGAGTCTGCAGGTTGTCATGAAAAGCATAGTGCCGAACATTTTCATTACCCACGGCGTACAGTTCATCAATGTTAGAGAGACCGCCGCCCAGTACAATGGCATCAGGGTCAAGAATGGAGATCAATCCGCCCAGGCAGCGACCGAAATCATTCAGGAAACGTTCAAACATCTCCCTGCTCTGCTTTTCGCCGGTACGAGCCAGTGCTACGATTTCATCCATGGTCAGTTGTTTGCCATATTCTCTAAAAAAAGCTCCCTCGACACCGGAGCCGCTGATCAATGTTTCAACGCAGCCCCGGTTGCCGCAATAACATGTCGTGCCGTTCGGATCGACGGACAGATGTCCCCACTCACCAGCTATGCGGTGTGGACCTTCCCGGACCACTCCATTGATGCAGACACCTCCTCCGCAACCTGTTCCCATAATGATACCAAAAACAACTCCGTATCCCTGTCCTGCTCCGGCATGGCACTCCGCCAAGGTAAAACAGTCGGCATCGTTGCGTACTTCAACAGGGCAGCCGATCAATCGTTCTATGTCTGTCTGTAATGGTTTGCCGATCAAGCAGGTAGAGTTGGCATTTCGCACCAGATTTGTGGCGACATCAATAGAGCCTGGAATACCGACTCCCACGGTGTAAGGAGTATGAGGTGGCAGTTGAGAGGCTGTTTCTAGGATCATCTCAGCCACTACGGTCAGTACGGCATCATATCCTTCAACCCGTGGTGTAGGTCTGCGCTGTCGCCAGAGGACAGTTCCAGCCGGATCAAGAAGGATGGCTTCTGTTTTTGTACCACCCAGGTCGATGCCGATTGCAGCGGTGTCTGTTGTGGAGAGGTTGTCCGTTTTCATGGTAGTTTATCCACGCAATCTTTCAAAGCATCAGTAAACTGCTTTCGATAGTTTCCACTTCAAACCAGGATTGCAGGAAATTTTTATCGCGTTGGTTGATGGTGTCAATGACAATATCAATGATAGCCTGACGGCAGCAGACGCGCCCGTACGTTTTCAACCATTAGTATGGCCATATTCAGGACAGCGCGGAAGTCAAGCATGCCTAATTGCGGGCTTTCTGCGATGTTCCCGAAGTATTTTCGAGAGCATCCAGTCTTTAAGGGCTGTCTTGAACAATTGCAACCGGTTACCCTTGATTACCTCGTAACTGTTGCGTGCCAAATCTTCCTCGTATTCCAGGTCCAGCAGCAGGCATTTATCCTAAAAACGGCTTTTGAGTCCACGAAAAGCACGAAAAAAACACGAAAAATTAAAGCATTACAGTAAAACAGTGATTCACCAAGCAGGTTACGTCGTGAAGTTGTTTATCTTTCTGATTTCGTTCGTGTATTTCGTGCTTTTCGTGGATAATTGCTTTTTCTAGGTTTATTCAGAAGGGTATTTCCTTCCTTTGTTTGATCAGTTTTTAGACGCAACGCCAACTTTTTCGTCTTTCACTACCGACACAATCCCTTTATTGCCAGGTTGATACATATTTCATCCCACTTCAGAAAGTACCAGAAGTTTCATTGCTAGGGAGCAACCTGCAAAGAAGTACCACGATAAAAAATAAGTATAAAAAAAGCCACCTAGAAACTAATCTAAGTGGCTGCTTTTATTGGTGGGCGAAACAGGGATCGAACCTGTGACATCCAGCTTGTAAGGCAAAAAAAGCAGCACTTCACAACCTGTCTGTACACGTCATAACACGCACGAGTTATTATATATTCACTTGACATCTCATGCATTTAACTCTATTTATACCGTCATAGTAATTCATAGTAATTCTCTTGTAGCCAATCTGTTTGGTGTAAAGTTGGTGTAAAGGTAAAAGCAATGTCAATGTTCACAGACAAGTTAATCAGCAATCTAAAACCAAGAAGCAAACAATACCAAAAGGGGGAAGGTAACGGATTTTCCATTCTTGTATTGCCATCGGGCACACGCACATTCATATACCGATACAAATTTCAAAATAAAGGGAAAATGATTACTATTGGTCCATACGGTAATACTCCCCCAATGCTCACATTGGCAGAAGCAAGAAAAAAATTTAATGAATTACATGCCATGTTTATTGATGGTTTAGATCCTCAGGCAGAACTTGCACCAAAACTTGTTGAGCCCCCTGCAAAACTCCCAGATGAATCTTCTGATGAATTGACGATAAAAAAGCTTATGGAAAAATTTATAACAGAGTGGTCAGAAGTGAACCACTCAAAAGCTTGGAGTTATGAGAACCGCAGATCTATGACGGCAGATCTGCTGCCAGAATGGGGTGAAAAGAAAGTTTCTGAACTAAAGCCAAGAGATGCTATCAAAATTATTGAACAGGTGTCCAAGAGAGCTCCGGGACAGGCAAGAAATGTATTGAAGGCTGCACGGAAGATGTATGCATATGCAGTAAAAAGACAGTATGCTGAGATTAATCCATTTATGAATATTGATACAGATGACATACCAGCGATAACTCCTAAGAGGAGGGAAAGAGTACTGTCTGACAAAGAAATAACAGTGGTATGGAGTCAGATCGATGATATGCCTGGTACGTCAGAAGTGAAACGGGCCCTTAAGATGGTTTTTGTGACAGCTCAGCGACCTATAGAGGTTGTTGGTATGCATAGGAGGGAGATTGACGGTAACTGGTGGACAATACCGTGGAACAGAATTAAAACAGAACAAGGTAAAAAGCTGACTAGAGTTCAGAGAGATCATAGGGTTTACTTGGGGCCTCTTGCGATGTCATTGCTGGGGGATTCAGACGGGTATATTTTTTCTTCTATTAAAATAGATGATCATATTGTCAGAAACAGTATGGCTCAACGAATATCAAAGGTACGCCCTGCATACTTTGGGTTGCCTCGCTGGACTCCTCATGATCTGAGACGCACAGCAAAAACATTGATGGCCAGAATTGGCGTGCGTAAGGAGCATTCTGAACGAGTATTGAACCACACACAGGATGAAATGGAGTCAACTTACAATCTGTATCAGTATGACAAAGAAAAACGGGCAGCTCTACTCAAGCTTGATAAAGAGATAACCCGCTTGATTAAAAAATAGAATTTTAAAAATTACGGGACTAATTTCGAATATTCTCAGCGAATAAAGATACTTGTCTCGAAATTGACCGCACTTAAAAGATGGCTAACCTACCTGCTCTTGGTCTCAAGAATTCAGTTACACAGGTTTCATAGGTTGAAAGAGAGCCGATTGGGAAGGTGATGCCGTTCAGGCGTATTGCTTGAGCAAGTTGCGATCAGCAAGATAATTTGGACAATAACAAGACACCATCTGCCAGAAGTCAGGGCCGTGGTGCCGTACTTTGATATGGCAGAGTTCGTGGATGATTACATAGTCAAGGCAGGCAGGTGGCATCTTGATCAGGTTGAGGGAGAGAGCAATCCGTTTGGTTGCGTAAGAATAGCTACCCCAACGAGTTTTCATGGCGCGGATGGTGATAGGCGGCAGCAGGACTCCTTCTGCTCGCATCATCTTATGGCATTCGATTGAGCGGGCCTTCACAACCTCAACTGCTTGTGCACGATACCAATGAGTAATCATCTTACGTATAGTCTCTTCAGACGGTATCTCAGGCGAGGTCAGTATCAGTAGATCATCGTGCAGTTGCAGTGAACGGCGCAGACCCTTTGTAAACTCCAGACGATATGCCTCACCCTGATACATGAAAACTGCTCCACGCACATAGCCCTGCTGTTGTGGAGTTTGACGCTTATTCAGCTTTTTCCAGACCGTTAGCACCCATCCTACCCGACTGATAACAAAGGCCCTGACCTCTTTTGTTGCAGTCCGAAGTGGCACCCGGACTGATACTGACTTATCTTTGCAAACCGTGATTCCAAGCGTTCTGCGGCGTGAGCGGCACCAACTGTAGGCGATAGTTATGCCTTCCAATTCGACTGAGTCATATTTGATCTCTTCAACCCTTGATACCATGAACCCCTCACTTGATCCAATCTACCCCCAGCTCCAATTGCGCACCCATCAGACAAAAAGCGGAACACTGCTCCCCAAACCGTGGACGACACTCGTAAAAGCATCGCGCTGCTCCAGTTTGTCCCGACCGAAACGCTCGGTAAACAGTGCCTGGATATGGGGAATCCGCGAGGTTCCGCCGGTGAGAAAAACCGTATCAATCTGTGCAGACTGCAGTCCTGATTTTGCCACCACCTCATCGATGCAGGAAGCAATCTGCTGAAAATTATCCCCATTGAGCGTTTCAAACTCTTCCCTGCCGATCTCTTCGGTAATATTCAGATCGCGGTCCTTGAAATCTATTCGGGCCAGCACCTGCCCTGAAAGTTCGCATTTGGCCTTTTCAATAGCCTGAAACAGGAAAAAACCGTAATTGTCGGAGATAATATTCTCCAGATGCTCAATAGCCCGGCGATCATCGGCGGTGCCCTTGATTACCCTGATAAGCTCCCTCGTTTTGCGTGCCCGCAGCAGCGGGATACGATGCCACTGGCAGAGCGTATAGATGATACTTTTGGGTATGGAGTTCCAGTCATCCTTCCCCATAGTCCTGTAACGGGCATAGCGGCCAAAATGGTGCGCCACCTTGTCCCACATGATCTGGGAATCGAATTTGTCGCCGGCCACATAAACTCCACCCAGTGAAAGTACGTCGCTGCGCCGGTCAGAGCGATCAAAGGCACCGCCCTTGACGCGGATTACCGAGAAATCAGAAGTACCGCCGCCGAAATCGCCGATGAACACAATCCGTTCCTGTCCCGGTTGCAGAGACTCTTCGAAGGTCAGCGCCGCGGCCACCGGTTCATACTGGAACCAGATGTGTTTGAATCCGGCCTTGCGGGCTGCCTTTTCAAGGCGCTGTTCGGCCACGGCGTCCTTGGCGGCATCCTTCGAAAACACCACCGGTCGACCCAGAACAACACTCTCTACTGAGCAGCCCACATGTGCTTCTCCCCGAGCCTTGATCTTCCGGAGGATTATCGCAACCAGATCATCGATGGTATACCGCTTACCGAATATCTCGGTGCTCACGAAGCTGGTGTTCGGAAGAAAGGTCTTAATCGACTGCATAAAACGCCCGGTCGCGCCGTCACTCACATACTGATGAATAGCCTCATGGCCGGCGAAGATCTCATGTTCTTCGTTAAAATAAAGCACTGAGCGCAGCAGTTCTCCACCACGATCAATTCCGTCTACGGCAACAACCTCGACCGCGCCGTTCCGGTATACCGATAGCGCCGAATTGGTTGTGCCAAAGTCAATGCCAAATACAATCTGCACTTACACACTCCCCCAACAGTTATTACGCCAGACCTGCGGCAAGCTCTCTCCAGTAAACTATGTCAAGGCGCCTGCAGGCACGGGTGACGCAAACATAGAGCAGATTCCGGTCTAATGCGGACTTTCTGAAATCCTTTGAATTTGGGTCGTAAAGGATTACGTTCGCGAATTCTACCCCCTTAACCTGATGGGCAATCGTGACCAGAGCTCCCGGTTCAAAAGTCAACTCACCCTGCTGATGCAGGCCGATTATACCGGTTAACGCCTTGTGGAGCATCTTCTCGTCCGACTTTTTTTTGCAGATGACTGCAGTCAGGCTGTTCGGATCCTCGCCCACCAATGTTTCGACAAGACGGCGTAGAAGGCCTAATGCGCTCTCCTCGTCCGCTGCTTTGTGGTACGTAAGAGCGCCGGAATGCCTGCCGATCTGCTCATTTTCTCTGTTGCTGATCCTCGAAGCCAGCGCCATAATCTCCTTGGGGCAGCGGTAGGAAACGGACAGGGTCTCGTTGCTCACCCCGACCTCCTTCAGATTCTTGTGAAAAATATCGAAGTCGGCAGCATCAACCCACGAGAGTATCTTTTGTTTGCTGTCTGCGCTGAGAGTAATACTGTTCCGTTTGTCCGTTGCCGCAAGAATCGCTTCAAGCTCCAGGAGCGAGAGATCCTGCCCTTCATCGACAATGATATGGGCGTACCAGCCAAGCGCTTCGCGGATCGGATCGTCCTTCTCGCGCAGTTGGCAGAGCCGCAGCAGAACGCTCAGGTCAGCAAATGACACGGTCTGGCTTCTGGTCGAGTACCGTCGACGCAAGTCGGTCAGAAACGTTTCTCTGCTCTTTCCTTCGGCAAAAAGAGCATCGAGCACGTACGGCTGCCCGTAAAATCGCCACAGATCCTGAAGAGGGTCTGCTTCACGTACTTCCGTGACATAACGGACCAACAGACCGGACAGCTGCGATGATTTCTTCTGTGAAGTCAGTTCATCGTTGACAACCGGCTTGATGACCTTGCCGGTCAGCGCGGTGATGGCACTCAATGTCCAGGCACTGAATGTATCAACCCGGGTGCTGCCGAGAAGTTCAGAGGAGGTCTGTCTGACGTAGTTACGGAGCACCTTGTTGAACATGAGGACAAGGCAGCGGTCAGGCGTGAATCTGTCGGGGTCATTAAACTGAAGACACGATAACCGATGGAGGCTTACAACCGTCTTGCCGCTGCCGGCGCCGCCGGTGATAAGAGTGCAGCCGTCGGTGGCTTCAGAAGTAATCATGTGAAATTGATCAGGAGAAATTAGCGAGACGATATCCACCATGCGATGGTCCTGGTTCGCTACCTTGGTGTCAGTAGTCGTATGATACTGTTTTTCATTTTTTACCCATGAGTCACCGGCCAACTCATACAAATCTCCGCCGCATTCCATGCGCCGGAGGGAACGTTTTGCGATCTCTACCGTGTCACGCCGGGTTATCACTCCCTCCCGCTCTTTGCCTTGAATGGTTTCGAAGTATTCATCGCCGGGGTCAAAGTCATAGAAAAAGCGCGAGATCGGGGCTTTTCGCCAGTCTACGACCAGTGCCCGGTTGTCATGAGAGACGAACCCCTGCTTCCCGATGAGATACTCTTTCGAGCCGATTTTCTTGTCAGTATCGTTAATCCCGACAATCCCGAAGTACGGACTGTCAGTCATCTGGAAGGATGAGAGATATTTTCTGGGATCAAATTTGTCGTTCTCGATGAGCTTCTCCGTTAACGAGTTCTTTTCATGCCAACTTACCGACTCAAGGCGTTCCTTCTCCAGTTCGGCTGTGTAGGCATTGTGATGTGCAATTTTTACCCTGTTCTGCCTGGCCGTTTCCTCGATGGAGGTGAGTACCCCTTGCAGACGCTCTTGTTCTTGCCGGACTATGTCAATTTGGGATTTTTCACTCATATGTGGACCGATGCCAATCATGTCATTAATTAAAATATGCAATCTGATGGTACGACATTTTCATCAGAGGGAACTGCAGTTTTCCGTACATGCAGACAAAACAAAAGGCCCTGGATTTGTCGGAGTGTAACTCCTATTGCCAGAGCCTCAGGATAGAAATGCGTACAGATTCCATGCCGCTTATATACGCCTTATTCGGCTATGCTGTCAATGTATCAGCATCAGCGCAGCAGTTACAAACAGGGGCAGGTCAAGAGCTGATTTTTTTAGATTTGTACCACAATTTTGCCTTTTTGCCGGTTGGATTCCATGTACCTGTGGGCTTCAACAATACTTTCTAAAGGAAATACTCGGTCGATAATCGGCTTCAATACCCCATTCTCAAGTCCGTTGTAGATAAATTGTTTGCCACGGGCAAGACTCTCTGCATTTTTGGCAATCTCAAACAGGGTGTACCCTCGCACAGTCAAGCCCTTGGCCAACGCTGCAAACAGGGGAAATATGGTCGGTGCCGACGACAATGCACCATACTCAAAGATTGTTGCACCGGGAGCTACTGCACCGGCGAGCTCTCCCAACATTGCTCCTGCAATAGAGTCAAATGCCATTTCAGCACCTTTTCCTGATGTAATGGCCATTACGCTTTCAACCAGGTCCTGTTCGTCAGTCGCTATAACGTGATCCGCCCCGGCCTCCATGAGAAAGGATTTCTTGTCGACGCCGCGGGTAATGGCAATGGCGGTAGCTCCGACTGACTTTGCGATTTGGATTGCGGCTAATCCGACGCTGCTACTCGCCGCAGTGATCAATACAGTGTCATCTTTCTGCAATCTTCCGAATTCGATAAGCGCCCCGAATGCGGTCAGATACTGCATCCAGATCGCGGCCCCTTCAACCGGGGATAGTCTCTCGGGATAATGGGCTGCAGCATAGGCTGGCACAACGGCGCTTTCTCCGTAGACGCCATAGGTACCAATTGAAAATGAAGGAATGGTGCTTACCCGGTCGCCGATTTTAACGCCGACAGTACCAGGACCGATTGCATCTACAACCCCCGCAGCTTCATAGCCGAGTCGAGATGGGAATGTCGGATTTTCCAGATATTGCCCCTGCCGGAACATTACTTCTGCTCGATTCAGGCCTATCGCTTCAACTTTGAGACGAACCTCGCCCACACCCGGCTCCATAAGTGGTGACTCTTCGATTTTGAGTACTTCGGGTCCACCTGTTTCATAAAAACGGACTATTTTTGGCATCGCTATTCTCCCTCTTCTTAAGATTTAATTACGCTTGCAACCTCATTCAACGACCGTTGTTCATTATATACCCTCTTGGTAAAGTAATCATCCCCAATAAAAGACGCGGAACGGCTGGTTCATGATTAACGTGGCGACTCTTTCTGATCAGAGAAAATAGAAAGCCCCTTGACGGAAAGCAGCATCGAGGCAGACAATGAGAAAAGTGTGATATTATGACAATCAAAACGGCCTCAAAGATGCCGATCATTGCAGTTTGGTAACGTGCCATAAAAAAATGCTCTCTATAAATAAAACGGTAATCGAAAGGTTGTTCGCATGCGGATAGTCATTGCTCCCGATTCATTCAAAGAAAGCTTGACCGCTCTAGAAGTGGCAACAGAGATCGAAGCCGGCTTTCGCGAGATATTCCCGGATGCGGATTACTTCAAACTGCCCATGGCTGATGGTGGCGAAGGTACCGTTGCAGCAATGGTTGACGCCACCGGAGGCATACGCGTAGAGGTGGATGTGACAGGTCCTCTGGGTGACCCGGTTACCGCTTTCTATGGTCTGACCGGTGATGGTAAAACAGCGGTTATCGAAATGGCTGCTGCCAGCGGCCTTGCCTTGGTCGCCACCCATCTTCGCAATCCATGGGAAACAACTTCCTATGGTACCGGAGAGTTGGTAAGGGCAGCGCTCGATACAGGTGTCAACCACCTCATCATCGGTATCGGCGGTAGTGCGACCAACGACGGGGGGGCTGGGATGCTTCAGGCTCTTGGGGTAAAACTACAGGATCTTAACGGATGTGAGATCGGATTTGGCGGCGGTGAGCTGACGAATCTGGAGCACATTGATATCAGTGGTATGGACCCGCGTCTGAGATTGTGCCGGATTGAAGCAGCCTGCGATGTTAACAATCCGTTAACCGGCCCGAAAGGGGCTAGTGCGATCTTCGGGCCGCAGAAAGGCGCTACGCCGGAGATGGTGGCAGCCCTGGACGCAAATCTTATCCGCTATGCCAGCATAATTCATCGGGACCTTGGTGTGCAGGTGGAGTCAGTACCGGGCGCGGGGGCAGCAGGTGGTATGGGCGCTGCCTTACTTGCATTCTTGGGGGCACAGTTACGACCCGGTATCGAAATCATCATGGAAGCCGTCGGGTTTGAGGCTATCGTGAAGCATGCAGATCTGGTGATTACCGGAGAGGGCCGCATTGACAGCCAGACCATACATGGCAAAACGCCGATTGGCGTGGCACGCATGGCCAAACGGTATGGAAAACCGGTCATCGGCATTGCCGGCTGCCTGGCAAGCGATGCAGCCGTGGTTCATGGCCACGGCTTTGACGCCGTCTTCAGTGTAATCACCCAGGTTTGTACAATGGAGGAAGCCTTAACGAATGCGGCCGTAAATGTACGAACTGCTTCTCGAAACATTGCTGCTATTCTAAAGATGGAGGTTTGAAATGGAAAATACAAATCTGATAAAACGATTCCGCGAAACGTATACAAGCCTATCGGCTAAAATGAACGATGACGAAGTTCTTCACTGGCTTGAGCATCATGATGAAGAATACGAATACCTTGTACATAAGCCTGTCAAGCAATAGCAGGTTGCCAATGTGGAATTTGAAAGTAAGCATTGATGGAATTCTGCTTGAATGCAATTCATGTGACTCATAATTTCTGATGCAGCAAAAACTTTTTATTAAACTTTTTGTTGACACTATCAAATTATATCTGTAATAAGGTGCAATATCATATTTTGAGAGCGGTTATATGCAATCAATGAACGCCACATATCCGATAAAATCATCCTTCGCACAGCCACTGTGCGGCGGTATGCACAATTTTAGCAGCGAGAGCTGGGATAATGGCATTTTTGCAGTTACAGAGTATTCCTCAAAAGAGGATTATATCGTGAGGTAAGGATTAGCAACGCATTTTTATGTGTTCCTGAAACCCGACCCTCATTTGAGATGGCCGGGTTTTTTCGTTGATAGAGTAACAGAGTCAAAGTAAGCCTGATAAGTAAGACAACTGAATTGTGTGTGTGTGCAGAATGCGGGAGTGGCATATCCCACCGCAAACTGAACAAATATCAAAGAAGGGGAAAACTTTCAAATGATTTTAAGACCACTATTTTCACGTTCCTGGCATACAGCATTATCAGAATATGCACTCCACGCGGAGACCAGTACATCCACATTGTCACTGTATCGATTTAATGCCAGCCAATATGTAGGCGGAAGTCTAATACATAGTTAATCATCCTGAGAAGAGTGCCGTTCAAACACCCTCTAGTCAGATGATTAGGGGGTGTTTTAGTTTATAGGTTGCTGATAAATAATACTTTTTATTTGAATACACATTTTGGGGCGTTGGGTGAATCGGCTAAACCGCACGGCTGTAACCCGTGAGCAGGCGAAAGCCTTCCAGGTTCGAATCCTGGGTGCCCCACCAGTAAATACGGAGAGTTGGCCTAACGGTAGGGAAATTGTTTGCTAAACAATCCGGGCCAAAAGCTCTGGGGGTTCAAGTCCCTCACTCTCCGCCATTTATGGTCATTACAAATTAATTCAGGTTGCGCGGATGCATCAAAGGAGGCCCAGAGCATGCCTCGCCTGGATTAGAGATGGGTTAGTCCGCTGTAGATGAGTCATCATAGCGGACTCCCCTCTCAATCAAATGATGCGGGTGTTCCAGTGAACAGCAGGGGTTCATATCCCCAGCCAGATCGGGGCGGCACCGATACCCGCTCCCAGCAAGTAATATAATGCAAGGGTAGCTCAAATGGTAGAGCGGTGGATTGAAAATTCACAGGCAGTCGGTTCAATACCGACCCCCTTGCACCATTTTTTCACGTAAAGGAGATATCATGTATTTTTATGATGACGCCTTTTTGTAAGTGAGGACCCTTGAGGTTCTCCGACAAGGAGGCCAGATAAATGGCTCGAAGTTTCAAGAAGCACCCGGTGCTCAAATATGCGCCGGTCCGTGGCAGAATCGGGAAGTGTTTTGCAAACAGAAAGGTGCGCAGGTACAAAGGGGACATATCCAGCGGTAACGCGTACCGGAAGTTGTACGAGACCTGGGATATTCATGACGTTGTGGATAGAACCACCATCAATGAGTATCTTGAGCGGTGGGGTCGCTGGATTTATCGCTGTGAGAACCTTTGCAGGGACTGGGAAAATCCTTATGGGGGCACTATCCAAAAAGCAATCAACAGATGGAAAAAGACGTATTTCAGAAAGTGAGGAATGGAATGAATCACAAACGAGGTCGTTCCAGAAACCAGCGCGCAGACTGCAAAATGTGTAAGCCCTGGAAGGTCTCTGGTGTATCACGCACCAGCGAAGGATTCGAGAAGCATTCTGATCACGTTGCAAGGATGGCAGCCGTGGAGGAAAGCGAAAACGCTCCCTCCACTCTCTCCATCATAAACAAGGAGAATGCTGTGACCAGTACCGACAAGTTGAAATTATTGATTCCATTGGAGGAGATCGAGCCGTCTGCCCTCACGCAGATTCACGACGTCCTCTCGCTTGATTGCCTGAAAAAACTGGTGATCATGCCGGATGTTCACACCGGATATGACTTGGTAATCGGCGGAGTTGCGCTTCTTGACGATCATATTTCACCGTCATTTGTCGGCTACGATATTGGCTGTGGCATGGTGTATATCTCAACGGGCATCAGAACGGCAGATCTGCTTCCGGACTCAAGAGCAAAAGTGGGCCTGTTTCAGAAGATCCAGAATTTAATCCCATCAGGGTTTGCAAGCCGAAAGAGTAAAGTCTTCGGCTTTCCAAAGTTTGTGTCTCCTTCTGGCAACAAGGATCTCATCACACGTGTCAACGACAAAGTAGAGAACCAGGCCGGGACTCTTGGTGGCGGCAACCATTTTATCGAGATAGGCGAAAACCGGAGTGGCGAAGTCTGCATCACTATTCACAGTGGGTCGCGCAATGTCGGACATAGCATCGGCGGTTATTACATGAAGCAAGGGCGGCTGTTCCCGTTAAATTCCGATTTGGGGCGGGCATATCAGCACGATATGAATTATGCCCTAAACTTCGCCCTCTATAATCGTGAGACTATGCTTCGAACGGTTTTGGCTCTGATGAATTTCAATGAACAGGACATCACGCGGATTATGACAGGAATGGTCAACGAAAATCACAATCATGCCGTTGTAACTACAGATGGTGTATTGCACCGTAAAGGGGCAACTCCGGCAGATCTTGGCCAGATCGGCATCATACCGGCGAACATGCGGGATGGCGTGTATATCACACGCGGTCTCGGTAATCAGGAGTACCTGTCGTCTGCTTCTCATGGTTGTGGGCGGAGAATGGGACGGAAAGAAGCAAAGCGCAGCCTCGATCTTGAAGAGTTTAAAGGTCAAATGGAAAGGATAGTCTCAACATCAGATAAGACCACCCTTGATGAAGCACCGGGTGCGTATAAGGACATAACCTCGGTCATCGCCTATCAGGAGGGCATAGTGATCGAAGTAATAGATTTTGTGAAGCCCCTGATCAATATCAAGGCACAGGGAGATTAACAACAGAAGGAGAAACAGGTCATGACCAGCAGAACCGTCTATGTGTTCGACATCGGATTTCAGTTCCTGGGAACAATTGATTGGCGCCGGGCGGCATGGCTCGTTGCCTCCAACCGGGCCGAATCCCTTGTTGATTCCGATATCCCATTGCGAGGTGACTTCCTTCTCCCCAAAGTTATCCGGCTCCTGAAAGCGATCCGCAGAATGTACCGCCACGGCGTTACATGGAACCGGAGAAACCTCTTCGTACGGGATGAATACAATTGCGTCTATTGCGGCAAGAATTTCCCCGTTTCGGAACTTACGATTGACCATGTTCTGCCCAAGTCCAGAGGCGGAGTTAATTCATGGGAACAAACTGTCAGCGCCTGCAAACCATGTAACAACCGCAAAGATAACCGCACACCGCACGAAGCTGGTATGTCGTTTCACCAGCACGGATTCCGTCCACATGCGCCGACCGTTATGGAATTCTTTCTTACGCTGCTCCGTCAGGAAGGCCTGGATGGTGTAGTGAAAGAGTTGCTGGGTCTGCCGTAATTGGGATTTCAAATAATGTTCACAGCACCATTAAGCATATACATTCCGTTTGTTTAGTGGAGATAACGTATGACAACCAAGAGCATCAACGTCGGCATTATGTCGCGTGAGGAATTTAAGCAGCGGACTATTGCTATTGCAAAGGGAGAGTATAAGCCCGAGAAAGACGAACCAAAGGTTTGGTTTGAATCTTTGCAGTCATTTGCTCAAGTCCTGAGTGATGACAATTGAATGTTGTTACGAGTAATCGAGGGGAAAAACCCCAGGTCTCTCAGAGAATTAGGGGACTTAACGGGCCGCAACAAAAGTAATTTGTCGAGAACATTACATACTATGGCCGGATACGGCATAATTGATCTCGTTAAACAGCACGCGAGAGAAGTTGTACCTATGGTTAAGGCAAACCGCTTTAATCTTGAGCTATGCGCATAATCCACATTGAATATTGATAATGTAGCGGCGGCGTTATCCTAATGTCCGCCGCTATATCACTATTTCCTGGGAAAGAAATCACTCCCTATCGATGTCGCTTTCATTAGTATCCTCGTTGGTTGCCACCCACACTAACCCTCCATGACCGAAACAGCCGCTTCATAATCATCAAGACGATAGATACTTCTCCAAGACAACCCACATCACTGGCAAGAGCAATGCTGAGCCATTACTCCCTTCACCGCCGAAAGGTGACCTGTGCTGATATCTTTCGTTGCACACTTCGGACAACGCTCACCTGATTGACGAATGAAAGTTTCCCGCGTAACGAATTCAGGTTTGTCAAGTCCCGCAACTTGTACAGCAGCGGCTCCGGCGGCACACCCCTCTACTGCGGAACTTGCTTCAGCGGCGGTAACGGCTTCGGCAAGGATCTGCGGAGGAGTGCTGTCTCGGTAGAGGAGTTCTACGGTATAACCATTCCCTGTCCGGGTTGCGCGGATGCCAAAGGTGGTATTCCGTAATAGTCCCATGTTCAATTCAGTACACCGGGCCTTCAAAGATTTTTCAGTTACTTTTGCCACTAAACTTCTCCTTGTCTTAAAATATTTATAAAGCGTCTCTCGTGAACATTTGTACTCCCGGGCAATTCTTACCTTTGGGGTTCTTGCGGCTATTTTATCCATTACTTCGGCTGTCTAATGGTTTGTCAGCGATGCCTTCCTATCCCTTTCACTTTTGCAATCCAAACTCCTTCCTCCTCCTGCTCTCAAAGAATAGTTTTTTCAAATTCAGCGACCATCTCATAACAGAGAGTACAATATTCTGCCATCTGGGACTCTAAATTTCTCCAATTTACAAAATATTATTCCGACTTTGAAAAATATTTCTCGCATATCAATTCATTGGTGAACAGTTCTTAAAATTCATAACTGACCTAAAATAAACGTTATTTACATTATCATTTTCTGAAAGCCTTTGTTTATTCAATAGCTCTTAGAGGTGTCAAGATGGAAAAAGAATGGTCTTGATGTGTCAATCATCTTCCCCCCCCTTACAGATATAATATTTAGAAATAAATTTTTGAGGGGGGAACTGTATGAGCACAGAAATGAAACTGAAACAGAAAACAATTTTTATCACGCTATCTCAAGTTGTTGAACTACTAACCCTGTCGGCAAGCACTATCAGGCGGATTGAAGTGCGAGACAAGAGTTTTCCACGTCGAAGACAAATCTCAATAAGGCGTGTCGGGTGGCCACTTGATGAAATTAACGAATGGGCTGCAATGCGTCAAAGTGCCGAATAAAATTTGCCTCTCTGGTAAAGAGCTAATGAGTGATTCTGTTTTTAACTATTTACCCGAGGGTATCAAGCTCCAACTGCCTGTATGGGCTGATTCATTAAGAGTTTTACCAAACGAAGTTGTGCGTTCTGCGCTTTTTAACGTCGGTAATAGAAACCAGCCAAGACGTAATCTTGAAAATGAAAAAATAGCAACACTTGGTGATGGATGCATCACGTACACAGGTAAAGAATTACGGCAGGACGATGAGCTTGTTTGGCTCAATATCCTGAATGCAATCAGAAAACATCACCTTGGTGAGTGTGTTGAATTTTTACCTTATTCATTTCTCCGTGAAATTGGTTGGCCGACAAATGGCGGTGGTGCTGAAAGATTGAGAAATTGTTTATTACGAATGTCGGTGACTGGTTTGACAGTATCTTCAAAACGCATCGGGATGGCAATTAATGTCTCTTTGATCAGAAAGTTTCTTTGGCGTGACGAATATACCGGTGAGCTCTACAAACATTGGAAAGTATGGCTTGAGCCAGAGATACTTTTATTGTTCGAGCCTAATTATCTTACTTATCTTGACTGGCAAATCAGAAAGAGACTTCCGACAGGTATTGCTACAAGGCTTTATGGCTACTGGTCTTCGCATCGCAAGCCATTTCCCGAAGGAATATTACGATTAATGGTCGTATGTGGAACCAAGATGCCAGTCAAGCATTTTAAGGAGCAGCTTAAAGAAGCACTGGTTGTTATGGAAGCGGTTGGTTTCCTCTCCTATTGGGAAATATCACCGAACGATGTCGTTAAGGTTCAACGTAATTAGTTTTCGACGTATGACCGACTACCAAGTAAAACCAGATAGTTGCGCATAATAAATGCTTTATGCGGTTTGTTTTCGACTTATGACCGACCATCAGATGATCGTTGAAAACAGTGAAATGGAAATTTTGGGATCAATAGATGAAAAGCTCAAAAAAAAATCGACTTATGACCGGCTCTATTGCCCCGTTTTTCGACGTATGACCGACAGGAACACGACTTATGACCGACCGCCATCGACTTTAGACCGACTGAAAATCGACTTATGACCGGTAAAAAATCGACTTATGACCGGCAGGGGGTATCAAAATTCATTTGTAATAATAGCATGTTTGAGAGTTGCCAACACCCCTTTAACCTTTCTTTAACCTTTTTATAACCAAAACCAAGTGCGCGAACGCAATGAAGGATCTTAGCAGATATGCTTTGTAAGGGCCGACCAAACAATGAAATTGTGAAGATTGTGTTCACTTACCTGAAACACAGTCAACGGCTCATCGAAGTTGATGAAGGCAGTTATAGACTCACTCCGGGTATTCCAAATAACAATACAATCAGCCAGGCATTTCAGGATGGCGCGATTAGAATTGAAGAAGACGGGGCAATCTCTCTTTGCGGGGAGTACATCCATCCAAAATGGGATACGGTCAGAATAAGGAGGAAAGTTGAAGATTATTTGCGAAAGTCAGCTTCAACATCCGAAATCATTCAAATTGCAGATTATTTAGGAGTCAGCATCACCAGCTAGTTTCATTTCATTGAACACTGAATACAATTTTATGGCACGGCCAGTCGCTTTCTAAAGCGGCAATAAGGCAAAGCCGGTCTTTGGGTTATTCCCCAGGGACCGGCTTTTTTTATTCAAAGGAGTTGAAAATGGATATTAAGGCAGCAATTCAATGGGTGACGGAGAACAAAGCAATTATTTTTAAAAAAGCTAATCGTTACTGCCACTTTGGTCCATACGAACCTGTTGACTACTTGCAGATGGCATATGAAGCTTCTCTTGTTGCTTCTATCCGCTGTCAGGAAAAAGGTCTTGAATTCAGACCGGTATTTTGGTCTGTTTTTAAGACAATGGTGCGAGACGTTACGCCGCACACCAAGCATAAAAATGGTTCGAATTCGATTCCCTCTGACTATTGCTCAAATATTGATGACGAAATTGTTTTCGTTGATTACTGCGTTGAGGATTCGGAACCTGATGATCTGGTCGGTTTGATGTTCCTGTCGGTGTGTGACTACTTGCCGCCGGTGGAGCGTGAGGTATTGGCACTGTCCTTGGGGGTCACAGGAGAAGGTGTTCTGAATAAGCATGAGATTGCTAAAAAACGCCGCTGTTCGTTGGAGAACGTAAAGCAAACAATCCGCCGATCAATGGCTAGGATTGAGTTGTTGATCAACGAGGGAGTAATCAAACCGGTTAATGTTCTGAAAGATACTAACGCTCCTTTCATCTCGAAATTCTCGATATGAGCTTATAGGGGAGTTTCGTAAATAAATTTCTCATTTAGAGGGAGAGGCTGCGATGGATACAACTGACAATTTCGAATTTTCGGAAAAAGTTACCAGGAAATTAATGAGGGACGGACTTATTTCACGTCGAATAACTGATGACGATCTCTATTTCATGGGACTGCTGAAGAGGGTTTGGACAGATGAGTGGTATGTGGCTCAAATGTGCAAAATGTTTCGCCCGGAAAAACGAGCGATGATGCTGGCTTTTCCGGATTTCAACAAGATCCAGCGATATATTCTTAATTCATATCTGAAACTCGCTCCTGGTGTGAGGCTGCGTGTACCGGTCGTAGTCGACAGAATCCATACATATCTTGGAGTAACAAATTACGACAAAGCCGATATAATTCGCATCCGCCAGATTGCCTATAACATTCGCAGAAACTCTCACAAAAAAGTGAAGACAGATCAAATGATCGAACTGGCTCTGTTGGAAAAAACATCCCTTTTTACGTAAAAACGTCTGTCAAATTAGTCAAGTAATATAAGGATAAAAAAAGTAACCACCTTATATGTATGTACATAAAAATTTATTCAGGAGACCATATGGCAAAATTATCAGAGTTAGAGGAAATATTGAATAGCCGGATTATCGACGCATATTTGGCTGGCTTGAGCGTACTTGAAATTACTTTCGTCATAAATCGCAATAGTGCGGATTACGTTCACAACCTTCTGCGTACTCGTGGCTATATAGACCCCTTCCCTTCCAATACTCGCAGGCTATACGAAGCTGATCCCGTTTTGATTTCAGCATTGAAAGGCAAAGGCTATTCCTTTGCTAAATGGTCAACGGGATGGGGCTTGGTCGCATCTGACGCAGAGCTCGAATTAACAGAAAAAAAGGATGGCAAGGTCAAAAGTGCAATAAAACGTGATTTCCCAAAGATTTTTGAAAAATTATACGCTGAAAAAATGCAGCCAACATTGCTCGGTCAAGGGAAGTATAAAATTGAAAAGCATTCAGTCCAGACTATCTGGGTTGCTGAGCAAAAGGAGTACGTCTGCTCGTTGTTTGATGACCCGAATGTTAGTGCAACAGGATGCGATATTGTTGAGGCAGCCATTCATTTTGAGGACGTCTATCGGGCCACTAATAGGATCAAATGGCTGGATACAGCGATAGAACTCTTCAAATCGGGGAGCCATTGACATTATGGTGTATTGAAAAGACGAATGAGTATTTTCAATACAATTGAGTTGTAAAAATTCCAGACTTTTTTCAACATAATTATCGTGAAAAACGTCAATCATCACATGTTGATAAGCAGCTGATTCATTAGCACTTTCACCGTTTTTGCCGACATCATTTTGTCAGCAGAATAACTCTTTCGTTCTGAATGCTGCAAATCCACCTTCCCCCTTCAGCAGATATTCATAACAGGGGGGGTAAACTCCCCATAACCTGAAGGAGGATCAACATGGGAATTTTTGTCTGCGATTTGGGTTTTTCATCTGCAAAATGGCTGTATGGCGAAAAGAAAGGAAGGGTTACATCTGCTTTCAGGAGACAAGGAGATAGTCTTATTTTAGGTGATGACGCTCTGGTTCTTTCAGCTGCTTCATATCTCAAGACAATCGAAGAGCTGGTACGTTACTATCCGGTCTTCGTTGAGCGGTGCATGTGTGAAGCGGGAGTTGACGACGAGATTATTTCCCTCGCAGTCGGATTGCCATACTCATATTGGCAAGAGCAGGACAAACCAGGTGGCAGCATTCCGATGCTATCAAAGTCCCTCGCAGGAGGAGCTATCAAGGATGTTGCCGTGTATCCCCAAGGACTGGGGGGAATTCGAGACTACCTTGACAATGAAGTGGAGCGAAATTCAGAAAACCTGCTTGGTATCGACATAGGCTTCAACACTGTTATCTTTACCCTGTTCTCGCCTCAAAAAAGAAATATCATCTATGGTAAAACCCTCAATAAGCGTGGTGTCTATCAGATGGCGACAGAATTTCTGCTCCCACGCATTAAGGATCTTGCCCCTTCAGGCACCTTTACGCCAATCGAAATATCATATCTGATCGAGAAGGGATTTCTGCAATATGGTTTTGAGCGTCACGATATTACGAAAGAAATCCGGGAGGCCGGCGTTGAATACATAAAGCACATTTTGAGCGATATACACGGTGAACTGCAGGGACATGTCGGTATGCAGGGCTATTTTGAGAAAGTCCTGCTGTTTGGTGGCGGTGCCGCGTTCTTGAAAGGTGAGTTACCGGTGAAAAACATACAAGTAACCACCCTTCCGGAACCGGAGTACGCAAATGCGAGAGGTTTCCGATCGTTAATAGGAAAGTGAGCGTTTTCCATGTCACAGTTCAATGTCAGGTTCAATATCTACGACCCCGCAGTAGAAAACATTCTGAACACGCTCAAAAGCTGTAACAAGCAGGCAGCGTTTGTCAGGGATGCGGTAAAATCCTATGCTATGTCAAAACAAGGCTTACAGACGTTTGAGTTAATGTGTGGGGGAAAAGGAAAGAAAACTGAACGGACTAAAGCCCCCACCAGTTCACCTTCATCACATGATGAAGCGATTATGCATGAACTGTCGGCATACGAAGCGAGTTCAGAATCTGAGCCGCCATTCAATGCGTTGTACACCAGAGAAACTCAAAAGATGATCCTCAATAAGATTTTTTCCTAATTTCATTTCTTCCAAAAGCAGTTGTTCACCTTCCCCCCCCTACAGATATTTGCTGTAGGGGGATTTTTTTATGGAGGTGAATTTCATGTTGAACAAAACGACTGCTCTGATTCTGTCGTTACTGGTGCCATTGCCAGGCATTGCAGCGGAGATCAAACAGCGATCATACAGCTACGCTTTTGATGGAGCGAAAACTTCAGATAGTGACGTCTTTGTGGTTTGCACCGGTTGCCCGGACGACAAGCTCACAAAAGAAGTTCAGCCTCTAAAGCTGGCTTTGAGATTGGCACAGCCATCACCAGTCCTGGTACCGCAGTTGCCAGTTGCAGAAGAGGCGAAACCGGCAGCAAAACAAGAGACAGAGATGAAAGGCCTGATTGGCACAGTCTATTTTGATTTTGACCGATCTTTGCTTGTTGCGCAGGAGAAGACGAGTCTTGAACAATTGGCGAGGCAAATACCGCCTGAGAAGAGTGTCGCTGTTACCGGGTATACCTGCTCCATAGGTAAAGATGCCTACAACGAGAAATTATCTTACCGGAGGGCTCAGTCAGTTGCCTCTTACCTCATGGCAATGGGGGTGAGAGTTGGAAACATCGACGGTAAAGGGAAATGCTGCCCGGCGTCCGAGAATAAACAGCTCAACAGAAGAGTGGAGGTTTCATGTCCGTAAAGAAAAGAATCAACAGATATTCGGTTTTAATCAGTGGTTTGGCAGTGATGATTGCTACGGCAGGTCTGTCACTCGCTAATGACAACAATTCAGACAAGGTGAAAGAAAACCTGATCAAAACGTTCCCCAATTTGAAAAACGTAGGGGACATTCGGGAATCGCCTCTAAAGGGGCTCTATGAGGTGTCGGCTGGCGATCAGGTATTTTATTTCAGTCCTGACGGCTACCTGATGTTCGGTGAGATCTGGAGTAAAGAAGGCAAGAACCTTACCGCAGCGATCAAGGAAGAGTCTCTGGCGAAAAAGATCAAAGACCTCCCCCTGGAAAAAGCGATGAAGATAGGTAATGGCCCAAAGACCGTTATTGAGTTTACCGATCCCGACTGCCCGTATTGCCGGAAAGTGGACAAGTTTTTGAGTGAACGCACGGATATCACCCGGTACGTCTATTTTTTCCCATTGCGTCAGAGCCATCCGGATGCAGAGAAAAAGTCTCGTTACATATTGTCGCAAGTGGATAAGTCAAAAGCATTGAACGATGTCGTGGCCGGAACCTTCGATGGCAAGTCTATACCTGTCAAGGATGGCGACTATGAGCTGCAATTAAAAGAAATGGAGCTTGTTGGATCAAGTATCGGGGTGCGAGGCACTCCGGTTCTCTGGATTAACGGCACCCATGTAAATGGCGCGGATCTTAAAAAGATTGGAGCGCTTCTTACAAAGGAGGTGGCGGCACAATAGAGCCAACAAACCGTCGTAAACGTTAGAAATCCAGCAGTATATAAAACCACAACCAGGAGGATGGTCGCTATGCAGAGTAACAAAAGACGGATGTATTTGATGATGGCAGTATCAATGATAATGACGCTGGTTGCGTCTCAGGCAATGGCACTGACAGCCCCGGTGGCAGGCTCATTTGGCTACGAAGCCTACACGTTTCTTATCACGGATGTACTCAAAGGACCATTTGGGGCGATTGCCGGGATCCTTGCAATCATCACCGGTGTCGTCGTCATGATTCAACAGAAAATGGTTCCGGCAGTTCTTGCCATACTTGGTGGCATCCTCGTCATCAATGCAGACAAAATCACAACCTCTATCGGAATGATTATTTAATTTTCGCTGGTCCGGGGGGGAACGAACTTCCCCCTTGCTTTAGGAGACGCAATGCAATGCAGATTTCCGCAGTATTTGACCAAACCGTTTCAGGTGCTCTGGTTTGAACCAGACGATCTGGCGGTGATGACATCGAGTTTGATCGTTGCAAATCAGTTCGGAGGGTATTTATGGCTACTGCTGATCGTGCTGCCGTGGGGCTATAGCCACCTGAAGAGGCAGTATCCAAGGGGCTTTCTGAGGCACCTCCTCTATTTTATCGGCTTAGCCCCGATGAAGGGATACCCGACATTTTTTGAATCGCATTTTCAGGAGTAACAGCATGAATCTCGACATTTATCTGCAAAAAAGCTCAAACATCTTTGCCGAAAACAGGCTGCTCAAATTTTCAATTGTGGTGTTGGGCGTAGCTGTTGTCATAAATACCGCCGGATTGTTTAAAGCACTGAACAGCCAGAAAATCATTCTGGTACCGCCGGTCATCAATTCAAAGATTTCAGTAACAGGTGATAAAGCATCAGACGAGTATCTTAAAGAGTTTACCCGCTATGCCCTCGGACTGGCGCTGACCTACAACCCTTCCAATGCCCGGCCTCAATTCAGTGAGTTGCTTGCCTTGTATGACCCCTCCGAATTTCAGGCGGCCCGCAAAGAGCTCTACATATTGGCAGATAAAATTGAAAACACGCACGCAGCCAGTGCTTTTTACATCAATTCGGTTACCCATAATGCGGAAAAACGCCAACTGGAGGTGACCGGAAGCAAGCAGACGTACATGACTGGTGAAAAAGCTTCCGACGAGCAAAAGAGCTACATCATCGAATATCGATTTGAAAGCGGGAAATTCATCTTGCGCCGCTTGTATGAAAAACAGACGGGAGAACATAAGGGGGCGTAATGCATAGAGCAGCAATCGTGGCCGCTGTATTGATGATACCGGTACTGACATATGGAGCAACCAGCGGCAAGAATGAAAAGCATGAAACTATCGTGGCACAAACAGAAACCGTCGGATCAGAGGGGGAATTTCCCACCGTTGTGCTGCCTGAAGTAACAACCAACGTACGCCTGTCCAGTTCCGACATGAACAGGATTGCCTGCCCGAGTGACATAAAGGAGGCGTTAACTTCGACTGAAAAAGGAATGTCGATCAAAATTACCGGTAAAGACGCCTTTGTGAAATTCAAGGTTATTAAAAAGCCGGATGGAAAATTCACCTATTTAACGACACCTACTGAAATTTACGTTGTCTGCGGCGATGAAACATACAGCATGATCGGTTTTCCGCAGAGAGTCCCTTCGCAAACTATCCGCCTGTCATCCGGTAAAGATAAGAAGATCAAAGAAAACCTATCAATCTATGCCGGTTTGCCCTTCGAGAAAAAGATGCTGAAAGCGATCCGGGAGGTTTACACCGAGAGCATTCCCGACTCTTACAGCGTCAGCAGGCCTGAAAAGCAGTTCAGATCCTTCAAGGAAATATACTTATCGCTCAAGCGCATTGTGGATATTGAAGGAGAAGGTCTGAGAATCAAGGAACTTGAAGCGACCTTGAAAGGCACAATTCCTTTCAAGATGAATGAGAAGATGTTCCTGCGGAGCGAAGTCGCAGAAAACCCGATAGCCATCTCTTTGGAGCAGCATGTGTTACGACCAGGTGAATCTGCTCGCGTTTTTATTGTAGAGCAACGAAGTGAATGGTCAGGCAGCCGTGGCCTTGGTGGTGATCTTCCGGTGATGACTACCGGCAGCAAAATAATCGACAAGCAAGCTGCTGTTGAATCGAAGCCGGTGGCGCAGGAGGTTGCCCATGAAAGATAGAATCCTGGCCGTTTGGGGAGAGATGAACGGCAAACAGCGCCGCCTTGCTGCGTGGATTGGTGGCGGCTGCCTGTTTCTGATCATTTTCTTTATCGGAAGCACTGCTATGAATCGTACCACTCCGCCGCCATCTGTATCTAAAGGCGCTCATGTTCTTAATATCGAAGGCGATATGCTGGCAAAATCGAAGGCGATGGAAAACCTGAAGGTTGTAGCCGACCGGGACAGCAAGGTTGCCGAACTCACGAAACAGCTTGATGACATTACAAAAGAGAAGAGTAGCCAGACAGCGGCCAATCAGCAGCAGAACGCCCTTCAGCAACAGCTGCCCCAGCCAAAACCGGCAGATGTCCGCGAACGCATCGCTGGCAATTCGCCAGGACGTTCTCAAAAAGGGTCATCGCCTGCCCTTCCGCCACCGCCAATGCCGCAAGGCAGCACCGCCATGTTTCCGCCGCCACCCTCTGGCCCCTCCGGGCAGGGTGTTCAAATGCCCCCGCCTGACACCGAGATAGGCGACATCGCAATTGTATCTTCTCAAGGAGTCACCAAGTCCTCGAAAGCTTCTGATGAAGATAAAAAAAAAGACCAGCGCAAGGTCTATTTGCCTCCCTCTTTTATGGAGGCGACCCTTCTCAGTGGCCTGGATGCCCCGACAACTTCGGATGCCAAGGGCAATCCGGTTCCCGTCCTCATTCGCGTTAAAACTCCAGCAGTACTCCCCAATAGCGTCAAAGCCAATCTCAAAGGCTGTTTCGTGATTGCAGACGGGAAAGGCAATCTCTCGACGGAACGGGCTGAACTGGTGCTTGTCTCTCTGTCGTGCCTGGACAGGAAAGGTCAGGCGGTTGTGGACCAGAAGATCAAGGGCTTTGTCGTTGATGAAGATGGCAAGATCGGCTTACGGGGCAAAGTTGTCTCAAAAATGGGCTCGCTGATAGCCCGCAGTATGGTCGCCGGATTTTTTGGCGGAACCGGCGATGCCATCAAGGCTTCTGCCACAACAACGGCAATAAGCCCTCTCGGTTCTACCCAGATGATTGATGCAAAGAATATCGGCATTGCCGGTGCTGGTGCCGGGCTGTCGAATGCCTTCAAGGAAATCGAAAAGTTTTATATGGAACTGGCTCGGCAAACCATGCCGGTTATTGAGGTGGGAGCCACAAAGCAGGTGACGCTGGTTATCAGTGAAGGGGTAAACCTGGATATTAAAAAGGTACAGGGAGGCGGCAAGTGACTAAAACTTTAAGCGCACTACAATTTATCACGGGTGTTTGCCTACTATCTGGTTGCGCATTTATCAATCCGTACGACAGTGAATTCAGCTGCCCTGAAACCAGTAAGGGAAAATGCGTCTCGGTAAACAGTGCATATAATGATGCGACGACTAATAGTACGTCACATTTCGGGGAGGCCAAAACTGACAGGTCAGATGAGCATAAGGAGGGGGAAAACGTACCGGTGGTTGAAGAAGTTTGCTCACAACACTCACCGGGCGATGATTCACTATCTGGTAACAGTGCGTGCAGCAAAAAAGCAAAGAGTGCCGATCCCGCAAGAGAGTCGAAAGAAACGCAGAATTATAATCGCTACCGCTCCGCCCTGTACGACAAGTTCGGCAATCTGCTCAAAGAACCAAAGACCCCGATCGTAGCGCCTCCTAAAACCATGCGTGTGCTTCTCCTCCCGTATACCGGTCAGGAGAACGAGTTCTATATGATGAGGTACGTGTATTTCTTCGTTGATAACGCGCGTTGGATACTTGGCGATTCCGTGACGTCAAACGACGAGGAGGAGTAACCAGATGGGTTTGTTTTCGTGGTTGTTCGGTGGAGATGGCGGCGTTACAAAAGGCGATTATTTTCGGCTTATCAGGAGAGAAAAGTTTTCAAGTTATCTGCCGTGGGCTGCATATGACAAAGCAAAGCAGGTGTATCTCAACACCGATAACACTCTGGGGATAATGTGGGAATGTTCGCCGCTTGCCTTCGCCGGCGAGAATACCATCAATACTCTGGGAGGACTTTTTCGCTTCAATTTGCCTGATGGCGCAATCATGCAATTCATACTGCTTGCGGACCCGCATATAGATCACATTGTCAATACATATGGCGCTCTCAAGACCAGGGAGAGCAAATTAATCCGTGATGTCTCGGATAAAATGACACAGTTTTTCAAAGACGGCGTGAATGGCATGGGCTGTTTAAGCGGGATTCCGGTGCGTAACTTCCGTCTCTTTTTTACGGTGAAATTTCCGGCTAAAGATGCAGCAACCGTCAACATTAACGAGTTACATGCGACGGTACATGAGGTGCTAAAGGGAGCGGGATTGTCTCCTGAAATAGCCGATCCGGGCGTTTTGCTGGCGTGGATGAGGAGAATGCTTAATGACAGCCCCGGTGACAACATTGATTACTACGACGAGCGCAATGTAATTCGTAAGCAGGCACTCCTCGGTACACGAGTGGAAAAGCACTTATCGTATCTGAAGTTTGATTCAAAATACTTTCGGTGCATTACTCCCAATGCCTTCCCGAGAACAGGTGATCCAATTCAGACCAACCAGCTCTTCGGCGGCATCATGGGTATGGCCACTGACTCCGATCAGATCAGAACACCCTTCATGTATACCCTGAATATTGTTCTCCAGGATCAGAAGAACAAGCTGCACACCAAATGCAACATCGTCCTGCAGCAGCAGGGCGTGGGAAGCCTTGCCCCGTCGCTGTCACGCAAAAAAGAGGAATATCTCTGGGCAGTAGACGAGTTGGAGCGGGGTACTAAATTCTATCGGATCATTCCAATCATGTGGGTCTTTGGCGAGGACGAACGGCTCGTTAACGAGTCAGTGACCAGAGCCAAACGGGTATGGGAAGGGCAAGGGTACAAGATGCAGGAAGATAAAGGGGTGCTGGTACCGCTCTTCATCTCTTCGCTTCCGTTTGGTCTCTACAATTATGGCTCAACCATCGACACGCTCGACCGCGATCACATCATGCCCGTTGAGACAATCAGCGTGACTTTGCCGGTTCAAAGTGATTTCTCCGGGATGGGAAAGCCGGTGATGCTTTTTACCGGCAGAAAAGGCCAACTGTTTGGGGTCGATATTTTCAACAAGGCGGTCAATAACCATAACGCCATGGTATGTGCCTCTTCAGGGGCCGGCAAAAGCTTCTTTGTCAACTACCTGGTCTACAACTACTTCGCGATGCAGTCGAAAATCAGAATTATCGATATTGGTGGATCGTACAAGAAGATGACCAAACTCTTCGGAGCCCGCTACCTCGACTTCAGCGAAGAGACGGATGTCTGTCTCAATCCCTTCACCAACGTCATGGACCCCGAATACGACATTCCGATCATAGCGCCTATCGTGGCGCAGATGGTTTTCACCACCGGTAAATCACTGCCGAGTGATACCGAGATGACGCTGATCAAAAAAGCGGTCAGATGGGCATGGGATAAAGAAGCGAATGGGGCCTCTATAGATACCGTGCATGAATATCTGAACAATTTTGATCAGTATTCAACTGAAAGCGGCGAAATAAAGGAAGCTGCCAGCAGGTTGGCCTTCAATATGGCTGATTTTACCAGTGATGGTGCTTTTGGTAAGTTCTTTAACGGTGTCTGCAACCTGAATATCAATAATGACGAATTCGTCGTGCTGGAGCTTGAACACCTGAAAGCGAGGAAGGATCTGTTCCGGGTAGTTACGCTTCAGGTTATCAACGCCGTCACTCAGGATCTCTATCTCTCCGACAAAGCGGATCAGCGACTGATCGTGTTTGATGAAGCATGGCAGTTTCTTGGTGAGAGCTCGATCCTGAAAGAGGTTATTGAAGAAGGTTATCGCCGGGCCCGAAAATATGGGGGGAGTTTCACTATCATCACCCAGTCTGTTCTCGACATGAAGCTGTTTGGTGGTGTCGGTGATGTCATCAGAAACAACTCCGCCTTCAAGTTCTATCTTGAGTCGGCAGATTTTGAAAAGGCGTTGAGCGAGAAGCTCCTCGACTATGACGAGTTCAGCATGAAGATCCTCAAGTCCACCAAGAGCAACAAACCAAATTATTCTGAAATATTCATGGATACCCCATTCAGTACCGGTGTCGGACGTCTGGCGGTTGATCCCTTTTCCTATTACGTATTTACGTCAGACGCGAAAGAAATCGCCGAGATTGAAGCAATGGTTGACAGTGGGGTGAGTTATGAAGATGCCATCGGCAAAATGGTCAAAAAGTACCGCAGTTAGTCTGTTGCTGACAATGGTGGCAGGCACATCTTCGGTATTAGCTGCTGACGGAACAGTGTTAGGAGAGGCAGCCGGGAAATCTGCTCTGACAAGGTTTGGCAGTAAGAACAAGGTCAACAGTAATATTTCACAACCCATGACTAATTCGGCCAACCTCATGCAGACGGTTGACGGCTCGAAAAGTTTTCAGGCGACGCTCAATGCCCCCTCTTCAAGCAAGTTCCTTGAGGTATTTATCCAGCCGGGGGGAACGGGCGATCTTCAACAGGTAGTCATCAGCCAGGACAACAATGCCGACGGTACAACGGACAATGTTTACTCGCTGCCGGTGCTTGTTTCCGCCGTTTGTGCCAATGGCTTCATCTCCTGTACGGCGGGAACCTGGCAAAACTGCTCTAACTACACATGGGGGGCTGATGCCAGCAATAACGTCACGGCGCTTCCGGCGTCGCTTACTGATCTTGGCGGATGCTACTGTATCAACAGTAGTTGCGGAAGCAATCTGATCTGGCAGAACAGCTCCATAGTGTTAAAAGACCTTGGCGGCGGCATCGTTAATGCCATACACCAGAATAACCCTGCCTTGACCATAAGCAGCGTCAGTACCGACCTGGTCACTATTACGTATTTCGGGCAAATCACCAACAGCACCGCGACATCTGCAAGCAGCATCACGGCGTTGGCCTCATCACCGGCCATAAACGTGGCAGCCGGGTATTATAGAAACCCAGCTCAATTGACCGCTGCCAGGGACAATATCTCAATCTCTCAAGCATCGGACCCAAACAGTTTCTACTACATGATGTCGAACTCCTTAGCGGCTCAGAACACTCAAGGAAAAATAAGTGCGTGTAAGGTTGATAGAGTGGCTGGGGTTTCAAGCACCACCAAATCATTCAACGATATGGGAACCGGTCAGCTTTGTACCGATCATCTGGTCTATATACGTGAACATAAGGTTGATGAGCAGACCTATCAACTCCAATATTTAGATACCGGCCCTGGTGGACCGGGGGCTGCCCATAATAATTGTAATGATAACCCTGGTGGCGATGGCTGGCACACTTATAAAACAGTGACATTGCCAGCCGTTACATCGATTTCTTTGTGGAAGTTGACCGCCGCAACATTCAGTCTTTCGAATATTCAAACCGGGGGCTGCAATGTTGGCAGCGGGACGGTCGATGGGGTGATAAACGGCTTTGATACGAGCTTTCAAACCAGCCTAGCGTGTGGTGGGAGAGGAGCTCAAGCTCCAACATTTGACTGGAGCTATTTTTTTGAATTCTCCGTCGATGATTTTAGCGAATCAGTTGACAACAAATGTTCTGCTTTAGAGAGCGATCCTGACTGTAAAATCAAAGATGAGCAGATCGATGGTGTCGTTACCTCCCAGAATTTTACAGCAACCGGCCTTAATCAACTCCCCTCTTGCCAATTATTCACCGGTTCAGCCGGTACCAACAAAGTGTGCCGCCCGTGGTGGCATAAATATCGGACATACGTGTGCGGTACGGCGGCGCCGTTTGACTTCTCGAATGTAGGCACTCGTTTTGGCAAGGTGGAAACGACAGCTACCGATAACACAACGACACTTACGTTTCGGGATACACGTCTGGGCCCAGCTGGATGGACTACGGCCAATGGCAGTATTGGCATATCCAAAACCCTGGGAGCCGACTGTGAATTGGGGTGTAAAACCCGTACGCCGAAAACTGACACCCAAACGACGACGAGTGGAAATGTGACGGATCTCAGGGTGCCTGGACAGTCCTTTGATATTTTCTACCGGACGTGTGTCGAGGGAACATGCCCTGTTGAGAGCCCGGCAGAACAGATTGTGGAGGACTGTACCTGTCTTAACAACTTTCCGGAAACAGCGGTGTTTGTCCAGACACTTCGGTTGGCCGGCAAGGACACTATCTGTTCTAGCGGTCAAAAAAAGCCCATGCAGTAGAGAGGTGGTAAATGTTTCGTTTCATGTATGCCGTTCTGTATTCGCTGGTGCTTCTCTCTGTTACCGGTATGCCAACGACCGTACTCGCGGTCAGTTGCAATGACCTGATTCCTGGCACAACGCACCGCTATGCCGATGCTCTGGTGTTTTTTACGGGGCATAACGGTAAAACATATGCACTCGCAAAATCTGCTGCTACCGGTAGTACAGCACTTCCTGACGGTTACTTCGCTTTTTCTGCTGATATCTCTCAGGAGTATAAAGTTGCCGGAACAGACATTGGCTCACTCAAGCAGATGGTAGCGCTCGGAAAATATGGTGCAGCAAAGCCGGTAACTATTGACAGCACCGAGACCCAGGACTTCATCATCAAGCGTTTTGGAACTTATATGGGAGCAGCTACCTCCGGGCAAAGCACATATATTGACGCCTGGAAAGAGTTTGGCACTGGAGTTGCGTTCACAACTCTCTCCGGAACGGCTTTAACGTTTGATGCCCTGACTTCAGGTGGTAAAAGTGCATACAGCGGGCAGGCGCCACAGGCTGTCGTCATGGGTTCTGATGGTGTCTGGATCAGTGGCCAGGACGGTGTCAGGACTTCGCAAATTGTCGAGTTTCCCGGAATACTTGATTGCGCTTTGACGCCAATTGATCCCAATGCGATAACTCTTCCACCACAACCGCCATCACCGCCGACTGATCCAAGCGCGTTCAGCACTATCATATGTGGTCAGGATCTTAACGGTAACGGGTACGCTGCTGACCCTGGTGAAGTGGCAAACTGCATCCAGACGGTGCAGGGACAATTTTGTCCGATCGCTTCAACAAAGTGCGTAGAAACATATAACGCCGCCGTCTGCCCTGGTGGTTCTATGCTGGAGCCGACCCGTGACATGTGCCAGGCAGCTGCCACGACCGTTTGTGGCAATGGCTATGCATGGGACTCTACTATTGATAAATGCACCAAAACCGTAGTCTGTCCGGAAAACGGGACCCTTAATCCGATAACCGACCGCTGCGAGAAGCTGGTACAAAATGATTGTTTGCCTGGGTATTCCTATGACGCCAATCAGACAAGTCCGACCTATGATCGCTGTGTTAAATCTGTTGCCTGCGCTGATGGCGGCTCCTTTGTCGCAGCAAAAGATCGCTGTGAGAAAGCCTGGATGCCGACTTGTGACACGGCCAATGGCTATATTTACAACGCACAGGCAGGTGTTTGCCAACGTACACCCACCTGCACATATGGCAGCTACAATCCCTCATATAACCTGTGTATCCAACCTATAGTGACTTCTTGCCCCAGTGGTTACAATTATTCCACAAGCCGCTCCCGCTGTGAAAAATCGCCGGAGTGCCCCAGCGGAACGACCTATAATGCGACCACAAACAAATGCGATGCCATAACCAATGCAACAACACAGCAGGTTCTGGCGTGCAGCCCAACTTCGTTTCTCTGTTTGCCGGGAAGCAGCTCCTGTTGCAATATCAACATTTCCTGCCCAAATGGTGCACAGGGACAGGTTGCCGTAGATGCCCAATATTGCTGTCTTGGTTCTGACTCTGCCACATTTCAATCACCTGCTGAATTACTTACCAGAAAAGAGCTGACCAACACCGGATATGCGCTGTCTGCACTCCAGTGTGACAGTGCAGGTAGCTGCAGCTATTACTTTATGGATCGATATTGTGGTGACGGCTCACCAGCTAGTGCCTGGTCTCTGGCGGGAAACTTCACCATGGCTTCAATGCAATCGGTCTGCTCGCCTGGTCAGACGCTTGTCAATGGTAATCAGTGTCTGGTTGCCACCAACCCGACCTGTGCCGGTGGCAGTTTCGATCCCGGACTTGATGTTTGCTGGACGAGCTACTCGCCAACCTGTAGTCAGGGTACCTACGACAGTGCCACTGGACTCTGTACCCTTGCGCCTTCTTGTCCAGGCGGTACGCTGAATTCTTCGACCGATCTTTGTGAGGCCACCATCAGCAGGGATTGCGGCATCTACTCGTTTGATTTAAGTGCAAATATCTGTTTCTCTGCTCCGGTATGTGCCAACGGAGTATATGACCCGAACCTGAATGTCTGCCTGTCCTCAATCTCCCGGAGTTGTGGTTCGTACAGTTGGAGCCAATCTGATTTCAAATGCCTTCTGGGAGTTACCTGTCCTCAAGATCCGGTATTTTCACTCAAAGCAACCACGACCTTCTCCATAAGCCTTGATAAATGCGTTTCCGATGTGCAACACGATTGCCCTGCCGGTACTACCTATACACCGCTCCCAATCGGTATGTGCGAAGCAATTCCGACCTGTAGCGGTTCAGGTGTCTACGATCCGCTAAAGGATAATTGTTTTGGCGGCTTTAATACCTGCCCGCTTGGCAACCAGTTCACATGTATGGAGTATCAAGGTGTAATGCAGTGCTCGGCGAACCTTTGCATCAACCCGGCAGCACCTGGGGCGGTGGAGACGACGACACTTGACGAATCGATGCTCAAAGATGACGCCCGCGATACGGATGGGAATTGTCTGGGGCAACTGTACATCTTTAACGGCAAGGCCTCCCGGTGCAGACCACCCGGCCTTACAGTCGGAATGATCAACAATTGCTGCGAAAGTGATGAAGTGATGACAGAAGATACCGGCAATACGATTTCTACTACTGTCAGCGCAATCCAGACGGCCTACGAAATTGGACAGGTTGCCTATTACTCTTCCATGGTGGCAAGCGGGGCGGCAACACTAACTCCTCTCGTTGGCACAACATCAGTCGGCATTGTAACCGCAACGGGTGGTACCACCTTGGTAAGTGGATCGGTAGCAACCGGCGTCTCTGCTGCGGCTGCCAGCGGTACCAGCGGAGCGGCTGCCGTCACTTCAGGACTAGAGGCGTATGCGGGTGCTCTTTTTAATCCTGCGACCATAGTGATAGCTGTCGTTGTGCTGGTTGTGATGAAAGTTCTGATGGGCAGTGGCTGTGATCAGGGGGATATCCAGACAGGTATGCAGGAAAAGGCGAAGGATTGCCATTTCGTGGGAGACTATTGCCAGAAAAGGTACCGTTTAATTGGCTGTGTCCAAAAGGCGAAGGGGTATTGCTGCTTTAACTCGAAAATGGCGAGGATTATCCATGAACAGGGCAGGCCGCAATTGAATGCTTTTAAACCAAATGGGGATTGGGGGACACCAGCTTCTCCCAACTGTCGCGGCTTTACCCCTGATGAGTTTCAGGCGCTTGATTTTTCAAGGATCGATCTTTCGGAATACTTTAGCGATATCCAAAAGGATCTGACCAATAAAATACAAGGTGCCCAGCAAACGATTACCAACAGTATCAATACGAAATTCCAGAAGGTCACACAGTGATCCGCTCACTACTGGCATTACTGGCAGGTGCAATCCTCTGTCTTTGTGTGTTAGCCGCACAGGCAAAAGATCTGGGTACTTTTGGTAGAACATACCCGGTGGCTGAAAAGGATGCACTTAACGAAATCGAAGAGCGTGCCAGACAGGTTGACTGGAACAAAATACTGGACAAGAAAAAGGCTGAGAACTACGAGGGGCCGCCTGATAAAGGGAGCCTGCCACGAGCGGAACGTGAAAGAGTACGCCTGGTTGATATGACCTACACAACCGATATCGATGTTCCCGATGGTTCGGGAGGAATTCTCTACCCAAAGGGCTATACCTTCAATCCACTTGAATATGTGACCTACCCGAAAACAATTATCGTCATAAACGGCACTGACCGGGAACAGGTCGCCTGGTTTAATGACTCCGAGTACAGCCAGCGACTCGATGTGACGCTTCTGATTACCGAGGGGGCGTTTGGGATTATTGCCCAGCAGGTCAAGCGCACGGTGTCCTATGTGAACAACAAGATCATCAGTCGCTGCCAGCTTATGGCTGTCCCCTCGATCATCAGGCAGCAGGGGAAAGTCCTGGAGGTGACAGAGGTCGTCGTCCCAAGAATTCAAAAGAGCAAGAAACGGAGAAACGGATGAACAGGGTGCAACGTACAACGGTAATTCTTCTGGCTGCAGCTTTGTCAGGCTGCTCTCACGAGTCATGGACAAAGGTTGAGGAAACGACAAGGGCCTCCTCATTGTTTAATTCGGTGCTGTTTCCGGTCAATCTGGTGGCAAAGGCCGGGCAAGCGATTTCTACTCCCGGCATGACATCTCTGTCTGATTCAGATGGCGGGAAGCGCATCGAATATTCGCAACGAATTACTGCGGCGGCCAAAATTGATGAGGGAGAGTTCGCCCGGGCGTTTGTCACGATCAGAGTCCGCTTTATGCAGAGTGACTTTGGCGATGTGTCGCCTGAACAGGCTCAAGTCAATGCCCGGCTGAAGCCAGGAGATAAAGGAACCGTTGGGCGTTATCAGGTTGGTCAAAATTCCATTTTCGTGAAAAATGACGGAGATACATATAGGGTTCGCTATGAAGATGAAATGGAATAGTCTGGTAATGCTGCTGGCACTTCTACTGCCCGGTACGCATGAAGCGATTGGAGCATGCAGAGGCACCACGCTCAATCCTGTGACCGATATCTGCTGGCAATGTATGTTCCCTGCAATGATTGGCGGTGTCTCGACCGGTCGAGGTGGTGAACCTTCACCAGGTAATGTTACTTCTCCCGTCTGTGCCTGTCCGAACAGTAAAGGCGGCATTACCATCGGTGTGACGTCTGCCTTTTGGGAACACGCCCGCCTGATTGAAACGGTTAAGGATCCCTATTGCTTCCCGGCTCTCGGGTCGGGCATGGTTAATCCGAAACCAGGTTTCTCTGCGGGAAGTATCAAGAGTAAAACAAATGGTGACGCGAACAAGTCGTTTCAACAGGTGCATTATTATATCTTCCCCGCATGGTCGATTCTGCAGCTGTTTATGGACTTTCCCTGCGCTGAAAAGGGGGCGTTTGATGTCGCCTATATGACGGAAGTTGATCCGATGTGGAATGACGATAGTCTCTCCTTTATCATTAATCCGGAGGCGCTTCTTTTTGCTAATCCGATTTCGCAGGCTGCCTGTGCTGCTGATAGTGTCGCCGCTGCCGTTTCAAGCCCTCTTGATCCACTTTTCTGGTGTATGGGGAGTTGGGGGTCATTCTATCCGCTGTCAGGAAGTATGAGTGACAACAACCCGCTCAATGTCAATGCCGGCCTTGCCGCCAGAATGCTCTTCAAGCTGGGACGGGAATCGCTTATGTTTGATGTCGGCATCAATAAATGTGCAATGAATGGTGTCATGGCGCCGATTCTTACCAAGAGCAATTATCGACTGCAAGAAGTAAGGCCCGTGAAAGGTAATGAATGTATCCCCATTGGACGATCAACCTTTATCTGGGGGGCAGGAAAAAACCCGCCTTGGGGAACGACACAGGGCTCCCCGGATAATTTTCTCTGGTCATTGACCCGAAGGAGGCTCTGTTGCGTAGGCTATGGCATAAACTGACAATCGCCGCAGTTTTTATTACAGTACCGGCAATGGCGAGTGGTGATGCTGCAACGACCCGCCCGGCTTTTATCGATACTCCTGACGCCTGTTACCAGGTAGAGCGCCAGGATGGTGATTCTGTCTATCTGAAGGTCGCTGGTTCCTGTGACGAAAAACCGGGGAGAGCGTACATCAAGTCTAACACAGACTCGGTAAAAATTTTTGTCGAAGGGATACTCTGGAAGGAGATGAAACCGCAACCGCTCTCCATTCCAGATATCGATGCAAGTCTAAAAAAGTCGGAAGATCTCGCCAAATCAATCACTATCCCTTCTAATTCATCTGAGAAGAATATGAAGAAAGCGGCGGAGAAAATGAATACAGCCTATCAGTCGCCAGCATTCCAGAGTCGTCTGAAGGCTGAAACAGAGCGCATCAAACACGAACTCTTCGGTACTGCCGTTGAGCAATATTATCCTGACAGCGGCAATCCGGTTCCAGTCCAAGGTAAGTTGGCAGTGGATGAGAGGATTTACGTTTTTGTTTCATCCTCAATGCCGATACAGGCTACCAGGAATTATGCCGCTTCAATTGCGAAGTACGGCGACCCGAGGATTATGATGGTGCTGCGCGGCTTTGTTGGCGGTGTAGGCAAGATTCAGCCGACGATTGATCTGGTTGGCAGGGTGTTACAGCGTGAGTCGGGATGTAATCCGATAACTGATGGCGAATGTGAAATATTGCCAGTGCCGTTTGGCGTGGATCCACTTCTGTTTCGCCGTTACGGGATTGATCGTGTCCCCGCTGTTGTTTATGTCAGTGGCATCAAAGCCGAAGACGCAAGTTTAAGCGAAGGTGATACCAAGAATGCTGCTATTTCAGAATATTGGACTATATTTGGTGATGCAAAGCTCGAATATCTTGTTGAGCAGATCCAGAGAGATTCTGGTTCGTAGAGTTTGCAGAAGCTGGTTGCTCGTTGACCGTACACAATATCTATGGTAGGAGTTCACCTCTATTTTTAAGGGGTCCTATTTATGACACTGATGGAAGATGACTTACTGGCGGCGCTGAAAGAACTACAGGAAGCATCACTGGCTATGACAACTGGTAAACTTCCATCTGCCAGTGACCTGGAGAGATTTCATCGGGCTATTGAGTGGTCGAAACGGGTTATTTCTCTTGCAGAGAGCGGAACCAAATAATCGAGAAATCATCCCTCACAAAAATCAAGGAGAGAACATGACAAAGGCAGAGTTTGTGGCAAAAGTAGCTGAGAAAGCTGAATTAAAAAAAGTGGATGCAGAGAAGGCGGTCAACGCTTTCTTTGAAACAGTTTCTGAGACCTTGAAAGCTGGTGACAAAATCAGCTTTACCGGTTTTGGTTCGTTTGAAGTGGCTGAACGTGCAGCCAGAGAGGGGCGCAATCCCAAAACCGGAGAGAAAATGCAGATCAGCGCGACCAAAGCTCCCAAGTTTAAAGCAGGTAAGGGTTTGAAAGACGCCGTCGCTTAATTCGCCAGTCAGAGTAGAGAAACAGTAATAGCCACATCGTGAGATGTGGCTATTACTGTTTCCGGGAAGAAAGCATTATTTGTGGAATCAGTGAGCAACTTGACCCGAATCCCTCAAATCCCATATTGCCGACCTGAACTCGACTTTTTAATCATTCCTTGTTTGACGACCGATGCTATTCAGCGTATACATCTGGACTCTTATAATTCAATGAAATCAAGCAGTATAAGGGAAATCATGGGTGATCAACTGTACCTGGAACGTTTTGTCTGGTTCGACCATGAGGCTCGCCGCGAGCGATTTCCCAATGCTAACACGCTTGGAGAGCATTTTGAGATTGCTCCAAAAACGGCTCAGCGGTCGATAGATCATTTCCGTGATCGTCTCCTTGCACCTCTTGAATATGATAAATCCCGAAAGGGCTATTTCTACACAGACCCTACCTTTCAGCTGCCTGTTATCCGTATCTCAGAAGAAGAGCTTCTTGCACTCCTTATATCCCGTAAACTGATTACTGAAGCTTCAGCAGGATTTTTGGCTGACGAATTGGGGAGTGTTTCTGCCCGGCTTGGTTCGTTGCTATCTGCCAACCTGCCTGGGAGGGCACGGCCTGAAGATGCTTTTTCCTTCCGCTGGAAGAACATTAGCCCCACTGATCCGCTGATCTTCAAGATAGTTACCTCAGCGCTGCTTCAGGGCAAACAGCTCACCTTTTGCTATTACTCCCCCACCGCTAGCAATTGCACCATGCGCACCGTAGAGCCTCACCATATGGTCAACTACATGGGCAACTGGCACTTGATCGCTTTCTGCCACTTGCGTGGTGATTGGCGTGATTTTGTTCTGGGCAGGATGACTCTCAGCAATGTAGAGGGAACAGCTTTCCAAATTCGAGAAAAAGATGAATGGCAACCGTTTCTGCACAACACCTTCGGTATTTTCCAGAACCGGAAGAGCTTCAATGTTGTGTTGCGCTTTACCCCGGAGCGTTCCCGCTGGATCAAGGGTGAAATGTGGCATGAGGCACAAACTGAGATAGTTCAGGATGACGGTTCATTGGTACGTACCGTTCCGGCGTCTCACGAAGCAGAAATCATGATGGAGATCCTCAAGCACGGTTCTCATGTTGAAGTGCTGGAACCAGAGTGGTTGCGGGAGAAGATCATCAAGGAAATGAAGGATGCAGTAAATAAATATTGAGTATAGGTCGCTAGATGGGGGAGGTTGTGTGGTAAGGTGTGCGCAACTTGAGACGTAGTCAGCAAAGCCGCTGCCTATAAGATTGTCATCCACGGCGCCTCTACCAGGGGGCTTTGATTTTCTTCTTGTCGTTCCCGCGCACATACGTCACATAAAGCGGGTATTGGTGCGGTCTAGCTGGTGTTTTGTAGGGATTGAAAGTATGTTTTATGGTAGGGATGTATGAGCTAAAGAATGGTTTTGAAATATTATGAAAGGCTGTAACTAATGCAAACAGACCTCACCTTCTTCACTAACGAGACAGGTTCAACCCTGCTTGATCGATTCAGAAAGACCCTCAAGGACGTAAAATTCTTTGACGTCTTGGTTGGATATTTCCGCACCAGCGGCTTTCACAATCTGCACGAGTCCTTTGAATCCATCGACAAAATACGCATCCTCGTTGGCTTGAATGTAGACCGCAAAGCCTTTGAAATTATCGATACCCACCGTTTACAAACCTCTCTGGATTTTGAATCTCATAAGCGTACCAAAGAAATATTTGCTGATTCAGTGACCGCCGAGATGGATCATTCTCCTGATAACTATGAGACCGAGCTGGGTGTCAGAAAGTTTATCGAGTTCCTGCAATCCGGCAAAATGGAGATCAAGGCATATCCAAGTAGTAATATTCACGCTAAGGTTTATATCAGCAGGTTTGATGAGGATGATCGTGACTTCGGCAGGGTTATCACCGGATCAAGTAATTTTTCTGAGTCCGGTATGGTGGCAAACCGTGAATTTAACGTTGAGCTAAAAGACCGCTCAGATGTGGAATTCGCCTTAACCCAGTTTGAAGAACTTTGGAAAGACGCCGTTGATCTTTCTAAAGAGTATGTGGACACCATCAACGATAAAACCTGGCTCAACGACCAGATTACCCCCTACCACCTTTATCTGAAGCTCCTGTACGAATACTTTAAAGAAGACATAAACATCGACCAGGATTTTGAAGCTTATCTTCCAGAAGGCTTCATGGAACTGGATTACCAGAAACAAGCCGTAATATCGGCTAAAAAAATACTTGATGGCTACAACGGGGTATTTCTGTCGGATGTTGTCGGTTTGGGAAAAACGTTCATTTCTGCATTACTGGCGCAGCAGTTGCGGGGTAAAATCCTGATTATCTGCCCTCCGGTATTGAAGGAATACTGGGAGGATACCTTTCGTGATTTTGGTGTACGTGGGTTCAAGGTAGAATCACTCGGCAAGCTTGAGCAGATCATCAAAGATGGGGCTGAGCAGTTTGATTATATTTTCATAGATGAAGCTCACCGTTTTCGTAATGAGGTAACTCAAGGTTATGAGTTACTCCATCAAATATGTTTCGGCAAGAAGGTTATCCTCGTATCTGCGACACCGCTCAATAACACCGTTGAGGACATCTACAGCCAGCTTAAGCTCTTTCAGATACCGAAGAAAAGCACAATACCAGGCATTCCTGATCTGGAAAAATTCTTTGCCAGCCTGAAAAGTCGTCTTGATAAATATTCTAAGGCTGACCCTGAGTACATCCCCCAGGTAAAAGAGGTCTCGCGTGAGTTGCGGGAAAAGATTCTCAAGTACGTTATGGTGAGGCGGACGAGAACAGAAGTCCTCAACTTCTTTAAGTCTGATATGGAAAAGCAGGGCATGTTTTTTCCGGAACTGGCCGATCCCAACCGGATTATTTACACTTTTGACGACAGCACGGACATTGTATTCAGTACTACCATTGATTCACTTAAAGACTTCAGTTATGCCCGTTATACCCCTCTTCTTTTTCTGAAAGCCCCAGTGTCTGAATTTGAAATGCAGTCACAGCGAAACATTGGCGGTTTTATGAAGGGTATTCTGGTCAAGCGTCTGGAAAGCAGCTTTCATGCCTTTGGTAATACCCTGCGCCGGTTCATCGAGTCCTATCAGAAGTTCATCGATATGTACAACCAAGGTACGGTCTATATCAGTAAAAAGGTGAATGTGTATGACTTCCTTGATGAAGATAACGAGGAAGCACTGTTGAAGTTTGTTGAACTGGACAAAGTGCAGAAATACAGTGCGGATGAGTTTACCGATGATTTTATTGCCAAGCTGAACTGTGACCTGAAGCTGTTGCAAGAGATTCAAAAGCTGTGGGTAGGCGTGACCACTGATCCTAAACTGGAGCAATTTGTAAGCGAGTTACGGAAGAATCCTATCCTGAAGGGTAAAAAGCTGATCACCTTTACCGAATCAAAGGAAACTGGTGATTACCTCTACCACAAGTTGAATAAAGAGTTCCCAGGTCTGGTTATGTTCTTCTCCAGTGCTGGTGGATTACATAATGGTGCCGAACATTCAATACCGGTGGCTCGTAATATCGTTAAGGAGAACTTTGACCCCAAGGGCAAACAGCAGCAAGATGATATCCGTATCCTGATTACCACCGATGTACTGGCTGAAGGTATCAACCTCCATCGTTCCAATATCGTCATCAACTACGATCTACCTTGGAATCCAACTCGTATTCTGCAGCGTGTCGGACGTGTCAATCGTGTGGGTACCGAGCATAATAAGGTCCATGTATTCAACTTCTTTCCTACCGCTCAATCAGACGCTCACCTTGGGCTTGAGGCTAATATTAAGGCCAAGCTTCAGGCCTTTCATGACACTCTCGGTGAAGATGCAAAATATCTCTCTGATGAAGAGCAGATCACAACCCATGAGCTGTTCGGCGATTATCTGTACAAGAAACTGAATGATAAAAAGAACCTTGAAGGTGAGGATGAAGGGGAACGGTCAGAACTGGAATATCTTCAGAAGATCCGTGACCTACGGGATAAAGATCCTAACCTGTTTGAAAAGATCAAGCGATTGCCAAAAAAATCCCGCTCCTGTCAAGGTCTCGAAAGACTCAAAGAGGACAAGGTAATTACCTTCTTCCGTAAGGGCAAACTGAAAAAGTTCTGTCTATCTGACAGTTCCGCAGTGCAGGAAGTTACCTTCTTTGAGGCGGCAGGCCTTTTCGAGTGTCAACCTGATACCGCCAAGCTGACATTACCAAAAGAATTCTATCCTTTGTTGGAGCGCAACAAACAGGAATTCGACCTGTTGACTTCCGGTGAGGTATACGAAAAGTCCGGTCATGGCAGCAAATCAAACGAGAGCTATATCGTCAAGCGTTTGAAAGGAAATGACATAAAGCACTTCAAGGGTTTCACCGATGATGACGAGGACTTCATCAAGGCGGTACTGAAGGCTTTTGAGGACGGCATCATTCCGAAAAACACCAGCAAGCGGATCAAGGCAGAACTGGAGAAGGAAATCAATCCTCTCAAGGTATTGGCTATCCTGAAGAATAATATCCCGGTCTCCCTGCTGACAGGAGGCCACCCAACTCAGGCCTTTGACCATTTCACCAGAGAAGTAATCTTGTCTGAATACCTTGTCGGAAAAGCGAGTTGAGCATGCTTGAACAGGAAGCACGGCGAATCATAGCGGATACCTTCAACCAGCCATACGATGAAACACGTTTTCGATATCTTATCCGTAACCTCATCAACGGCATAGAAGAACTGTCCTCCCACCCTATCACCGGAAATATAATCCCGGACAGCTTCAGCAAGCATGTCAGCAAATATACCCGCATCGGCAAGTACACCGATCCCGACGGCAACCGGATCGATGTCCTGGCTGTTCACTTAAAACGAGAAGCTGCCCTGGATCAGGCGCGAACCATTCAACGAAACTTCATAGCACACTACCTTAACGGTGGCCGTGGCGGCATGCTTCGAGACGCAGCCATCGTTGCCTTCTACACCGATGACCCCGATGACTGGCGGTTTTCCTTTGTCCGGATGGATTATAAAACAGAGCAAGATGAAAAGGGCAAGGTACGGGTCAAATCCGAATTGACCCCTGCACGGCGCTATTCCTTTCTGGTCGGAAAATATGAACCGAATCATACCGCCCAGCAGCAATTTGCCGGTCTTTTGCGGGATGAGAAAGCCCCCCCCCTGACAGAACTTGAAAATGCCTTCCGGATTGAATCGGTCACAAAGAAATTCTTTGAAGAATACAAAGGCCTGTTCCTGAAGCTCAAGGATGAACTGGACGAACTTGTGCTGAAGGATTTGGCCATTCGGGAAGATTTTGCAGAAAAGGAGGTAGACACAGCCAACTTTGTCAAGAAGCTGCTGGGACAAATTGTCTTTCTCTATTTTTTGCAGAAAAAAGGATGGCTGGGGGTCGGCCGGGACGAGACCGGCAAATTCAAGAACTGGGGAAGCGGTCCGAAGGACTTTCTGCGCAAGCTGTTCAATAAAGAGATTGGTACAGGATATCAAAACTTTTTCAATGACGTGCTGGAGCCGCTTTTTTATGAAGCGCTCGCCTATCCTCGCGAAAATGATATTTACATCGGCCTTGATTGCAAAATCCCCTTTCTGAATGGTGGCCTTTTCGAACCAATCGCAGGCTACAACTGGCAGGAAACCAACATTTTTCTTCGCAATGAAACCTTTGCCAAAATCTTCGAGACATTCGATAACTATAATTTCACCGTCCGTGAAGATGAACCGCTGGAAAAAGAAGTGGCTGTTGACCCGGAAATGTTGGGGAAGGTTTTTGAAAATCTGCTGGAGGTCGTGGACCGCAAATCAAAAGGCGCTTTCTATACTCCGCGTGAAATAGTCCACTACATGTGTCAGGAAGGCTTGATCAACTATTTGGATACGACTCTAAATCAGAATGTGACGGGAGAACAGGAGTGTCTTTGCCTGGATAGTAACGCCCCAGCGCAGAGTGTCGCTAGAGCCGAGATTGGAACCTTCGTCCGCACAGGTGAGTTTCTTGCGGAAAATGACCGAAGGGTTGTCAGCCAAGGGAAAGAAACTAAAACCTATTCATGGCTCATGCCAGCAAGTATTCGCGATAATGCTTTTCTGATTGACGAAGCTTTGGAGACTATTAGAATTTGCGACCCGGCAATAGGATCCGGCGCTTTTCCAGTCGGTGTTTTGCATGAAATAGTCAAGGCGCGTGAAGTGCTGACTACGTATATTGGAGACAGCCTGGAACGGACCCGTTACAAATTCAAACGTCATGCCATTCAGGAATCTATTTTCGGTGTCGATATCGATCCAGGCGCAGTAGAGATAGCCAAACTGCGGCTATGGCTCTCCCTGGTGGTAGATGAAGACGACTATCACACCATCAACCCCCTTCCTAACCTTGATTACAAGATCATGCAGGGAAACAGCCTCTTTGAGGAATACGAAGGGATCAAGCTTTTTGACGACCGGCTGATAAAGACCGATTACTCGGAAAACATGCAGAATATCGAGATGGCGGACAAGAGGCTGGCCAAGTTACAAAAGGAATATTTGGAGCTGCATAAAAAGGGGCATCTTAATCAGGCAGAAAAGAAAAGGCTGAAGACGGAGATCAAGAAGCAGACCGCACTGATAACCAGTCTGCACGAGGAGAGCGCCGCAGAAAGTGACCACGTAGGACTTTTCCATTTTGGCAGCGATGCCTTCAAAACAGCGGATGAACTCAAATTACTGCACAAAAGGATTTTCGATGTTTCCCAGAAGTCGGTAAAAGACGGGCTGCGTAAGCAGATTGAAGCGCTGGAGTGGCGACTGATTGATGAGACTCTGAAGGAACAGGGGAAATTGGATGCACTCGAAAGGATTCAATCTTTAAAAAAATCGAGCCACAAGCCTTTTTTCATTTGGAAACTGCACTTTTCCGAAGTGTTTCTGGATAAGGGTGGTTTTGATCTGGTGATCGCCAACCCACCGTATGTGCGGCATGAGGCAATCAAGGCGATTAAACCGGGACTGGCGAAGGAATTCGGCAGCTTTTATTGCGGTACCGCTGACCTTTATACCTATTTCTATAAGAAAGGGCTCGATTTACTGAAACCAGCCGGGCATCTCTGTTTCATCGCCCCCAACAAGTTCATGAGGGCCGGATATGGCAAAAATACCCGTGTTCTGCTTGGTTGTGAGTCAACTCCCAAGGTGGTGATTGATTTTGGTGATCTTCCCATTTTCGACGCCACCACGTATCCATCAATCCTGTTGCTCGAAAAACGTCAGCCGACACTTAAGAAAGAAACACTCACCGTCACTTTTACCGAAGCGGCCCAGTTGGAGCGATTGGAAGAAACCATCGCCGCCGTTGGTTTCAGCATGCCTATTTCGGCGCTAAAAGCAGAGGGGTGGACTCTGGAGCGGCACGACGTACTGGCTCTCATGGCGAAACTGTGCAAGGCCGGTACACCGTTGGGTGATTATGTTCAAGGCAGGTTTTACCGGGGCGTTCTCACTGGCCTGAATAAGGCATTCGTCATCGACGAGGCGACTAGAACGCAACTTATTGCCGATGATCCAAAAAGTTCTGAATTGATCAAGCCGTGGATGCGAGGGCGAGATATTCGTAAGTGGAAAGCCCAGTGGGCGGGGTTGTATGTCATCTTTACGCGACGTGGTACCGACATCGAGAAATATCCAGCTATCAAGCGCCATTTGGTGCAGTTCCAGGAAGATTTAGAGCCGAAAAAAGAAAAGCTTAAACAGGAATTTAAAAAGAATAAAGACGATGCAAAGGTTAAGGGGCGGAAACCCGGATCATATAACTGGTTTGAAATTCAGGATAACATCGCCTATTTTGAAGAATTCGAAAAAGTTAAGATCGTTTACCAGGAAATCGCAACTTTCCAGTCGTTTGGTTATGCTGAATCCGGATGTTTCTGCAACAACAAATGCTTCCTAATTTCCCACAAAGATGACTTTCTTTTGTCCCTGTTAAATAGCAAACTGTTTTGGTGGTTCCTGGGCAATTTAACATCAGGCCTTGTGGGTGGGGCACGCGCCATGCAAATGCCTTACATGGAACAACTCCCTATCTTCCCAGCCACCGACACCCAGAAAGCCCCCATCATCGAGCGTGTCCAGAAAATCCTCGCCAATCCCAACAGCCCTGCCGTTCCGCAACTTGAGGCGGAGATTGACCGGTTGGTTTATGAACTTTATGGGCTGACGGAGGAGGAGATTGCGTTGGTGGAGGGAAAGAATAAATGACGAACCTGATTGGCTCTATACTGGTATCTTCAATTCGCAACCTTTTTGACAGGCAACCAGATATTCTAACTCATACATCTGCCACAGGAATGACCGAATGGAATCTTGGGCATCACTTAGCCAATGAAATAGTCAGATACATTTTCTGGCTCAATCATGACTTGGATGTAATGAAGCGTAATTACTCCAATCGTAGGCCGGATATTATTTTCCACAGACGTGGTATCAATGCTCTCAATTTCCTTGTTGTTGAAATCAAGATCAACAATTACGTCGATGAAGATATTCGTAAGATCAAAGATGACTGGATGGGGGCTGAACTTAATTATCGATACGGCGCAAGTGTCGTGGTGCAATCTATAGATAATTTTGAGGTAAGGCTGTTTGAAAGGGGAATGGCAGAACCGAAATATTTTGGGCTTCAGGCCCAGCAAATTCCTAGCCCAGCAACAAATCAAGAAATCGCTCTTCGTTTCAATAGCTTGGTCAGGCAGATTGAAAAATCAGAAATAATTCTGGTGAAAAGTAAAGGCCCAGCCGACTATTCTAAAGAACCTAATATACAGCAAAATGTAAATGAGACTGAAGGGCTGATTTATGCCCTGTATGGACAGTTGGAAAAGCCTTGAAAAGGAGGTTAGAAAATGTGGGCTGATACAGATACCGACCAAGATTTCCTCAATTATTCTGAAGTTGCTGAACTTGCGAACGAGTTGATAAGCAACCAAAGTATGCTTCCCTTGTCGTTGGGGATTTTTGGGGGTTGGGGTTCAGGAAAATCTTCAATGCTCCGCCTCCTTGAAAGCTCTCTTAACGATAGCGAGCAAGATTTCCTTATTGTCAAGTTTGATGCATGGTTATACCAGAATTTTGACGATGCTCGTGCCGCTCTCATGGAAGTTGTGGCATCAACTTTAATGCAAGCTGCAGATGCAGATGAAGGTCTAATAAAGAAGATAAAGAAGTTTTCAGGAAGAATAGATGTGTTAAGAGCTTTCGGGATGTTAGCTGATGCCGGCGCAACTATCGCAGGATTTCCAACTTTCGGATTACTTTCAAAAGGCGCTCAGTCTATTGGGCAGATTATAAATGGAGACAGCAGCCAAGAAGATTACCAAGCTGTAAAAGATGCGGCTTCTGACATCAAAGAGAAAACGCAAGGGGTTTTGAAGGATTCTGAAAAAAGAACACCCCCAGCCGAAATAGCGGCTTTTCGTCAAGAATTCTCAGAAATTCTTGGATCACTTGGGAAGACACTCGTTGTATTTATTGACAACTTAGACCGATGTCTTCCGAAAAACGCAATTCAAACCCTTGAAGCTGTTAGGCTTTTCCTTTTCCTGCCCCAGTCAGCTTTTGTAATTGCCGCTGACGAGGAAATGATCAGGCATGCCGTTTCAGAGCACTACGGCAACCTCAATGAGCGATTAGTTACCGATTATCTTGACAAACTCATTCAAGTTCCTATACGAGTTCCCAGGCTCGGAGTCCACGAAGTACGAGCATACATGTTTATGCTTTTTGCGATAGCAGCCAAAGTTGATGATAAAAGCCTGGAGCGTCTGCGCTACGAATTAGTACTCAATTTGCGAGAGTGTTGGAGGCAGGAACCAATTTCCAAAGAAACTGCCATCGGTCTTCTTGGAGAGAGTGCGACTGAAGAATTAGCCAATGCATTTGGCATTGCGGATCGAATGGCAACGATATTAGCGAACTCTTCCCGAGTAGAAGGCAACCCACGTATTGTCAAACGTATGTTAAATGTCGTCAGTATGCGTTCGCGTATTGCTCAGCGGAGGGGGATGTCGCTGGATGAATCAATAATTGCAAAGATAGCACTATTCGAACGATGCACAGATAATCAGGCGACGTCAGAACTCTATCGCCTTATTAACGAGGCTGCTAACGGAAAAGCTGAAATCATATCAAAATTAGAAGAGGTAACCGAGGATCTGGAGAATTTCAAGAAAATATGCCCTGAAAATTGGCATCAAAAACATATCTCATTCATAATTGAGTGGTTCCAGCTGGAGCCGCACTTAGCGGGAGTTGATCTCCGGCCTGCCTTGTATCTTAGCCGGGAAACAATGCCGTTACGCTTTTCCAGAACAAGCTTATCAGCCCAAGCTGCGGACACTCTAAATATATTGTTACGAGCAAAAACAACTAATTCCCCTTCGGCAAAACAAGCTGTAGGCGGACTTGATTCATCGGAAAGTGTCTCAGTTATGGAAGCTCTTGTCACGGAGCTACGAAAAGAAAGTAGCTGGACACGAAAACCAGCAGGATTTGATGGTGCAATCATTTTAGCTGAACAGACATCTAATTCTGGGAAAATATTGGCTGATTTCATTCATTCACTGAGACTTGTAAAGCTACCGCCTTGGTTGAATGTCTTGGTAAAAAATGCAGATTGGTACAATGGAAAGGAGGGTTCCTGATGGGAACATCTACATCAAGTAAAGGGCCTAAAAATAATTCTCCATTAGTCCCACCATGGGCTGATGACACTCCCGATCAACCAATTCCACCACCTCCCGAGGGACAACGATTTAAAGCGTTTCGTGTGAATATGGGTAAATTTGTGAATAGTAGTGAGAATCACTATCTCCGCCGTTCTTTGGGTGAATATGCCAGAGCTGCTACAGGAGGTTCGGCCATTGGCTCTAGACGTTACGGCGCTATGTCAAAAGCTGGCAGTTCACTTTTTGGAGTAATGAACGAACTTCGCCAGGGTGGAACCGGTGAGGAGAGTTCTGGCGTAGACTTATCAGCTTTAGCTGGCAAAGATGTTGATTTTGCTATTCAAGAAATAGTAACTGCCCTTACGCCTGAAAACGGAGATGCTGAAAAAATTCGTGCAGCGATGCAACCAGCCCTTTCAGAAGCACTTGAAGGAGTAGACGAATTCGATCCATTAAGCATCAGCGATGAGATGATTGTTGATATGATGATTTTTTATTTGCGTGAATGCGTCTTTGAACAGGTAATTATGGACTCAAACGAAGCCTTTCAAAAAGGTGATTTGCAGAAATGTCAAGAAGCAGAGGGTTCGCTTCATGATCTTATAAATAGTGTTGTTGATCAGCATATGAGGCCATATTTATCAGACGGCGTATCGAATCTCACGCAAAGCCAAGTAAAAGATATCCAACAAAACGCTATAAAAGAAGTTTTGATTGAATGGGAGGGATATGAGCCATGGTAAGGATAAAATGTGATGCTAATCCCGATACGCTCAATAATCTTCCTGAATCTGAAATTGGGGTCCTTTTATATGGCACAAGGACTAATGCTCCTGGTGGAGCTGCGCTTGGGAGCCAGATTCGGAATGTAATAAAGCGCCTTGCCATTCCCATTTCACAGAGAGCTTTCGATTTTTTAACAGTATCACTTGCTGTTACAGCTGCAGATACTTTCGTAAAAAGAGAATCTACAGCAGATGGTTGGACCCGTGAGTTTGAATTAGTTGTTGCAGTAGCCGATCCGGATGCTTGGGTACCATTGCGAATTCACCTTGAAACCGCATTACGATTTCTAAGTGGTGATGTTTGGCATCTAGATATACAAGGTGGCGGCCCATGTGTTCCCACACCCTATCCGAAATATGGAAGGGCAAGAATAATCCCTGTTAACGGACGCGATTGTGTAAGCCTATATTCTGGAGGATTGGATAGCTCAATCGCGGCTCTTGATATATTATCTCAAGGTCGTAATCCAATATTAGTAAGCCATTCATATCGAGGCGATAAAGCAGTTCAGGATGATGTAAGCAATTGTTTCCCGCGCACTCTTTCACGGTTTTCATCAAATCTTAACCCGACATTTTACCTACCTGCAGAACCCTCAATGCGAACAAGGAGCTTGAATTTTCTGGCCTTTGGCGCTGTGGTGGCATCTGCGATCTCTGTGTCATCAGAAAATCAGCAAGTTGATTTATTGATTCCAGAAAACGGTTTAATTTCTCTAAATGCTCCTCTTACGCCCCGTCGTTTAGGTTCTCTAAGCACACGCACTACGCATCCATATTTTTTGAGCCTGATCCAGGAATTATTTAACGGACTTGAAATCCCAGCAGTAATAAAAAATCCCTATAAATTTCAGACAAAAGGCGAGATGTTCACCAATTGTGCTGACCAGGCAAACCTAGATCGACTTGCCACAATGACGGTTTCATGTGGAAAATGGAAAAGAACAAATAAACAGTGTGGGAGGTGCGTTCCATGCCTGATTAGGCGGGCATCTTTTCATGCTGCCGGTATTTCAGACACTACTCCGTATCGACGTATCGATTTGAAAAGTGTTTACGCAGATGAAAATGAGCGGGACGACTTGTTAGCCTTGATGCTTGCCGTCCATAAAGCAAAGCAACGCAATAATAGTTCATGGTTATCATTAGGTGGCCCATTACCTGCACCACTTGAAGAACGGGCTCAATATGTTGAAGTATTTATAAGAGGATTGCAGGAAGTTGGCTCTTATTTGGAAAGTCAAGGATTGCTCTAGTGATAGATTTCCACTGCCACATTGATTTATATCCTGATCCCAATAAAATAATTGAACTCTGCGATAAATCTGGCATTTACGTACTGTCTGTTACTACAACACCTAAAGCATGGGCAAAAACTAATGCACTGAGTAAGGGCCATAATAGGATTCGAACTGCATTGGGACTTCATCCTCAAATTGCTCATGAACGGCTAAATGAGTTGTCTCTATTTGATCGATTAGTCAGCGAAACAAAATATATTGGTGAAGTCGGGTTGGACGGTTCTCCCGAACTCAAACAACACTTACAAGCTCAATTACAGGCCTTTGAGCACATATTAAAATCTTCATCTCGTGCTGGAGGCAAAATATTTTCTATTCACAGTCGAAAAGCAGAAAATTTAGTCTTAGATACGTTGGCCAGTTTCCCTGATGCTGGAGTCCCTGTTTTGCATTGGTTTTCCGGCACAAAAAAACAACTTCAACGGGCAATCGATATGGGATGTTGGTTTTCAGTTGGGCCAGCAATGATACGAAGTGTGAGCGGAAAAAGCCTTGTGCAACAGATGCCAAAAGACCGAGTGCTGATGGAATCAGATGGGCCTTTTGTAAAGGTATTCAATAGAGCCGCATTGCCTACAGACACAGAATTAGTAAAAAAGGAACTCGGGCTGATCTGGTCATTAACTGGAAAAGAAACTGATCAAATTCTTCTGAATTCATTCGACACAATTTGTAAACTTGGGCATTAAATTCTAAATAGTAATGCCCTACTTTATAGCCAATGGAAGTCCGAAGAACAGTGGGGTGCTTTAGAATGAGTTCTAACAATTCCTTTTTTGATGAAAAACGAACGTGGTCAAGGATAAAGGATGAGCTCCTGAAAGCCTATCTTGCACCGTATCTGGCAAAGGTTTCCAGAACGAGACGCCCAATTATTGTTGCTGATTGTTTTGCTGGCAAAGGGCGTTTTGACAATGGTGAGCCTGGCTCTCCGTTGATTATTTCCGAGGCAATTGCACACCAGTTAAACGACCCTGAAGCACCAGAGATCAAAGGGGTATTCATTGAGAAAAAGTATTTCAAAGACTTGAAAACGAACCTTCCGGCAGCTTCTTGGTGTTACCCACTTGAGGGTGACTATGAAGAGCGAATGGATTATTTCGTCAAAGAGTATCAGCCACGTGATCAGAATCTATTTCTGTATGTTGACCCATATGGCATCAAGAGCGTGCTGTTCTCACAATTTGAGGCTATCCAAAAGAAGAAGGGCTTCAAAACTGTGGAATTGCTGTTGAACCTGAACACCTTCGGATTTCTGCGAGAAGCATGCAGGTTACTGAAAAAACGTCCGGATTTTGAAACAGAATCACCTGCCGTGTATGAGCAGGATGTAAATTCACCTGATCGATTGGATGAAATAGCGGGAGGAAGTTACTGGCGTGATATCATAGATAAGTACTATTCACGCCAGATCAAAATGGCCGCTGCTGAAGAGGAATTTATTACTCAATACTGCGAACGGCTCCGGGAAGTCTTCCACTATGTTGTCAACATTCCCATAAAGACTATGATCGGCAACATACCCAAATACCGGATTGTGTTTGGCACTAATCATGATGATGGCCTGTTACTCATGGCTGATAATATGAACAAACGATGGGCAGCTTTCAGAGAGGAAGCACGTGATAAACAGTCACCACTTTTTGAATGTGACTTTCCCGACCCATCGAAACAGGCCAACTGGCATGTTGAAAAAAAGATCGTATCCCTTATTGATACTGAGATCGAATTAAAGGAATTGCTTGTCAAATTGGTTCAGGAATTCGGAATTAATTTTTCAACGAGTGAGTTTAAACATTACCTCAAACAGATGGAAAATGACCAGATAGAAGTAAGACGCTTTCCGGCAACGACTCAAACAGGAAAACCAAGTACCAGCTGGGATCACACAAAGACCGGTTTTTCGATCAAAATTTCCAGGAGAGCACAATGGCAACAACCACTACTATAGAATGGACAGAAGAGACGTGGAATCCGGTAACTGGCTGCTGCAAAGTCAGTGCTGGCTGTGCCAATTGTTATGCAGAAAAGATGGCCCACAGGCTTAAGGCCATGGGAGCAGTTGGCTATGACAATGGCTTTGAATTAACGCTGCTTCCTGAGCGTCTGCAACAGCCCTTCCGTAAAAAGAAGCCAACTCGATTCTTTGTGAACTCCATGAGTGACCTGTTTCATGAAGACGTCCCAGATAAGTTTCTTGATGATGTATTTGCAGTGATGCGACAAACACCACAACATACATATCAAATATTGACAAAACGTGCCTATAGGTTGCCCCAATACTTCGGTTCCCAAAAACTTCCTTCAAACATCTGGCTAGGTGTTACGGTTGAGGATCGGCAGAGCGGTATCCCCAGAATAGACCATCTGCGAAATGTGGATGCTGCTATCCGCTTTCTGTCCGTTGAACCACTACTCGAAGATTTGGGCAAATTTGATTTAACAGACATCCATTGGGTTATTGTTGGTGGAGAATCAGGACCAAACGCACGTCCCATGAATCAGGACTGGGTGCTGTCAATAAAAGAGCAGTGTGAGAAGTCTGGCAGCGCCTTCTTTTTCAAACAATGGGGAACATGGGGCATTGACAGGGTAAAACGAAACAAGAAGGCGAATGGGCGGTTGCTACTTGGACAGACCTGGAATGCTTATCCAAAGCAAGAATTAGCTGTTAACGGCTAACCAAAATAAATGAGCCACATAGCAGTGGAGTGTATACCGGTAAATAGTTGAAGGAACAAATAGGTGATTTGATGTTAAAGGTCGGCGACACACTCGGTGGAACATTCATAATCGAAAAGTTGCTCAATCGGGGCGGATTTGGACGAGTGTGGCTTGCGGCAGATACGATACTTGAACGATATGTTGCTATAAAAGAATTGATTGAAGTCGATGAAAGTCGGATAGATAATTTTATCCGGGAAATGCAGATCGTCGCAAGGCTCGGCCATAAAAACATAATCAAAATTCACCAGGCTATACCTGAAGATGAAGATGTATATCTTGTCATGGAATATTGTAATTCTGGCAGCATCCAAGATGAACTGAAAAAAGCTGGCAAAATATCATACGATCAGGCCGTATCCGTTGTAATTGACATTTGTGCGGGTCTCGAAGCAGTGCACAAGCAAGGTATTGTTCACCATGATATAAAACCGGCCAATATTATGGTTGGTGGTGATGGTGCGGTTAAGATTAGTGACTTCGGAATTGCAAATTCGTCAGGCGGGACACTGTGCTATATGGCACCGGAGCAGTTTGGTAATGATTGTGATCATGATGACATCCGATCTGATATTTATTCGCTTGGGATTACACTATTTGAACTTCTGACAGGTAAAGTACCCTTTAATGGGAGCAGGGGACAGATATTAAACGGTCACCTTTATGGTGATCCAAACTTTCCAGACTATGTGCCAGCATGGCTGGTTGAAATTATACGCAAGGCACTCGCAAAACATCCGGACCTGCGTTTTCAAACAGCTGCGGAATTCGCCCAGGCACTGGAGGATAAACAGGCTCCAGCTCTTCTCAAGCCTGCCATGTTGAGCGCATCAATATGGAATGCTGAGGCAGAAAAGAAGATGGGGAATCAAAAGTGGTACAAGGCCCGTTTTTCTCTTGAAGAAGCATTAAAGTTATATCCGGAATTCTCCCTCGCTCATGCTAACATGGGGGTTTGTTACAGTAAACTGGGAGATAGCGACAAGGCGTATAATCATTTTATTAAAGGGCGTAAGCATCAAACACCGGATGTAATCAAATCATTAGCTTCATTGCATATTGAGCGTGAAGAGTATGGCACGGCGATTTCTTCGTTAAGTGAATATACTTATCGATACCCTTTAGACTTTGAAGCACAAAACATACTGGCTCAAGCATTCTACGAGGCAGGGCATTATGAACGCTGTATTGAATTGTTGACGACCGCCCTTGCCAAGCATAAAGGGCCTGCGTTTATGAATAATCGCATGATTGCCAGCTACCTGCACGATGGGATTATTTCTGCGCCAGATGGCGAATGGGCATACCTGAAATATAACCTGGACGTTATGAATGAAGACCCACCTTCTTCTGACAATATCAAGACAAAGCTGCTCTTTGCACCATACAATCATCAACAAGTTGCAAATGACTTAACTCTGTCTGGAATTGAAAAACCATTCAACTTTTCATCAAAGAATCAGATCGTCACAATCGGTAAATTTACAGGGAACGAAATATCTACTGGCAACTCTAAGGTTAGCAGACGCCATTGTGCCATCATACGGGAATCAAAAGAACAGTGGCTGCTGGTTGATCTGCAATCAACTAACGGTACTAAAATTAACGGGCAGTCGGTTCGTCGGAAATCCCTAACTGCCGGCACCTACGATCTTGATGTTGCCGGTGAAATTCTAATACTCGGGCTGTATTGAGCCAACAAAAGGAGAGTTACACCAATGGCAATGACTGTTGAAATCAAAGGCAATAAGCTCTGCATTGAAATCGACCTGGAGAAACCAACTCCATCAGCATCCGGTAAGACCTTAGTTGTCGCCAGCACAAGAGGAAATGCAGTGACCACGGCTGAAGTGGACGGTAAACCCATTACTATTGGGTTGAATGCCTATATCAAACCGTAAGTGACGTAAAAAGTTCAATGATAAACTCGCTAATCAACGGATGCCGCATAAAACACCCGTAATCCGCGAAACGGATATAAATCCAGGAGAATAACATGGCAATGCTTCCAGAAATCGAACTGGCAATTAAAAGCCTTACCCCAATTCGCTTCCGCTATATTCGCGAAGGAAAGACGGCTGAGTTGAGAATAGGAAACCCCCATGCAGTTTTTATCAGACGATTAAAAAATGGCGATGAAAATGTTTACCTTCATCTTTGGCAAACAGACGGAGCATCTGATTCAAAGGATTTAAAACAGCCATTACCGAGCTGGCGGCAGTGTTTTTTGGACTGCATAACTGATGTAGAACTCTTGTCCGAAAATGCGCCATTCAAAGTATGTTCCGATTATATCCCGACTTCTTATGAATGCCCCATTTGCATAATATAAGGCGCTAAATTCTGAAGGAGGTCCTTGATTGGATGAAATACTTTTCAATAATGGGGCGCGCCGTTTGCGCGTTTGCGTTGTAGGTTTTAATCGAGAAACCGGTACAGTGCCTGAAGCAGATTTTCGTCTTTCCATTTATGCATATGACACGGAAACTTGCGTCACTCCACGATTTACGCATATTCTGGATATCGAAGGAGCAAGACGTCTCTTCATTTTCCTTAATTCTATCTCATTATTGAGAGATGAAACACATGTCGTATCTGGCCGCTTTTTAGAAATTAATGACGAAATTCCACATAGTGTTATTGAGGCCATCGTTTCCCACCCCCAAATAATTGAAGATCCCGCATTTGTTCGTGCCGTACTTGACATGAACCCTGAGCTGTGCCGAACAATTTTGGAAACACAGGTCGAAGCGCTTGACATTAGCAGTTTAGCATATCGCAGAAGCCAGCTCTCAATCATGAGACGTTTGCTGGATGACAACGTTTTTTTTCTTGATTACCAAAACCAGCTCCATGCCAGAGGGCAAGAGGCCGTTTGGCAGTACTTCTTTGAGCAGAACCAGTGGATCTTCGGATATGGCTTGAACTACGTTATCGGTGAGGGTGTACAGCCGGATAAGCTTGAGCAGGTTGTCACTGGGTACTCAATCGCGGGCGCAGGGAAAAGAGTTGACGGGCTTCTTTACACACGTGGTCTTTTGCGTTCTCTCTGCTATGTGGAAATCAAGACACATAATACACGACTTCTACATAGCACCGAATATCGACCTGCTGTTTGGCACCCTTCTAATGAGCTTATAGGCGCAGTCGCTCAATTACAGAAGACAGTTCAACTTGCTGTGGAGCATCTTACAACCACATTCGACCTGCCCGTTGGCGCGGGCGTGAACGGCGGCGAGCGTTTTTTCAATTACTCGCCGCGCTCGGTATTGGTCTGTGGGAATCTCGAAGAATTTGTCGAAGATGCAGGTGTTAACATCCCAAAATTCAGCTCGTTTGAGCTTTATCGACGAAATATTAACACTCCAGATATTGTCACATTCGATGAGCTGTATGATCGAGCGTCATCAATCGTTGAGGCAAGCTTTGCAACTCGCACTGAAGGCGGTAATCAGCTTGTGGAGAATGTGTAACTGCATTTAAGGATAGCTAATTAAAGAAGCTTAGCAGTGTCGCGTCTCAGAATATCAAAGAACCAACAAAATGATTTAATGTTTGAAAGGGTAACGAATATGACTGTAAAATCTAATCCATTTAATCGTGGTTCGGAATGGCGGCAGTGGGATCTTCATATTCACACGCCAGCTTCCTTTCATTGGGACGGGAAAAAGTTTGATCCAGATCCAAGTTCCAAGGCTAATTCGACATTAATTGATGAGATGATCGTTGCCCTTAATACTGCTGAACCAGCGGTTTTTGCTTTGATGGATTACTGGACTTTTGATGGCTGGTTCGCACTCAAGAGACGATTGAGCGAAGAGGGGGCTCCGAAGCTGACGAAAACTGTTTTTCCAGGGATTGAACTGCGGCTTGCTGCACCAACAACATGTCGCCTCAATGCTCACGTGCTTTTTTCCGATGAAGTTGAGGACCAGGTGCTTCTCGACTTCAGATCGGCACTTAAAGTCGAAATTGTTTCAAGGCCATTGTCGGATGCGTCGCTAATCGAGCTTGCTCGAAGTGTAGGCGAAGATAAATTGAGACACCATACCTTCAATAAGGTCGATGTTGATAACGATGATATTGTAGCGCTTCGTGCTGGTTCAATGATTGCTGAGATCAACTGCGATAGCTACAAGGCAGCAATAGAGAGAGTTCCCTTCGGAAAAGCGATTGGGTTCATGCCTTATGACACTAGTGACGGTTTGTCTGAAGTCAAATGGCAGGATCACTACGCTTATTTCCTCGGCTTATTTAAAACTTCTCCAATCTTTGAGTCGCGAAATCCTGACCTGCGTGGCGCGTTCGTCAACGAAGAAACATCCGGCAACGCCAAATGGATTAAGCACTTTCAGGCTGGGCTAGGCAATGTTCCGAGGCTCGTTGTTTCCGGAAGCGATGCACACCGCTTCACTGGTGTAAAGGGAGACAATGATAGGCGTGGATATGGAGATTATCCGTCTGGAAAAGCAACCTGGATAAAAGCAGACCCAACATTCCGTGGATTGCAGCAGGCTATTATGGAGCCAGCGAAGCGCTCTTTTATTGGTGGACGACCGCAAAAGCTATCCGAAATTGCAGAAAATAAGACATACTTCATCGACTCAGTGGCGGTGGTGAAAAATCCTGGATCAACAGGCGCTGGAACATGGCTTGATGGGATTAAGTTACCACTAAACTCTGATTTAGTTGCAATTATTGGAAACAAAGGCAGCGGTAAGAGCGCGCTTGCTGACGTTATCGCTTTACTTGGAAACTCCAGACAAAAGCTTCACTTTTCGTTTCTCAAGAAAGACCGCTTCAGGGGTAAATCGGGAGATCCAGCTAAGCACTTCATCGGTACTATGGCTTGGTGCGACTCAAGTATAGAACAACGAAACCTCAACGAAGATCCACCTGACAACAAGGTGGAGTTAGTTAGATATATTCCACAGGGCCATTTCGAGGAGTTATGCAATGACCACGTTTCTGGGCGTTCAAATGCCTTCGAGCGTGAACTGAGAGCAGTCATATTCTCTCACGCAGGCGAGTCGATACGTCTTGGGGCACTCGATTTCGACCAGTTAATTGAGCAACAGGAGAGTAGCTACCGTGATCAACTTAGTGAGTTCAGAAAAGACCTGAAAAGAATGAATCAAGATATCTCAGGTATGGAGGATCAGCTTCAACCAGAAGTAAAGCGTTCTTTACAGGAACTACTATCCCTCAAAGTCAGGCAGATTGATGAGCACAACAAAATCAAGCCAGAAATCGGGCCTAAGCCCACGTCTGAATTGACAGAGGAGCAAAAGGAAGTTGCAACAGCATTAGACGGGATATCAGCCAAGCTCAAGGCTCTGGAAGAGAAAGCAATTGCGAACAATAATGAGGAATCGATGTTCGCCAGCAAGCTCAAGGCGATCCAAAATGTGCGCGAGAGAATGCGACTGTTAGAACGATCGTACAGTCAGTTCCAAGATGACACTGCAAAAGATTTGGAAGTCCTCGGCCTGAAAGCCTCAGACATAGTCACTCTTACACTGGACGGCAAACAGCTTGATCAAATATCATCAATGATTCCGACTGTGCAGGCAACATTGAAGGTCTGCGTCGAGAACGAGAACAAAGAAAAAATTATCCTTCAAACTGAACAGGCAGCACTCAATGCGAAGCTTAATGCGCCACAACTGCACTACCAACAAGGCTTGAAGGCGTTAGATGCTTGGCAAGGAAAGTTAAATGAACTAACGGGTGCATCAGATGGCCCAGAAACACTAAAGGGTCTGCAAGCACGAATCGCGCAACTTGAAGACCTCCCTAAAACTCTCGCTTTCAGATGCGAACAGAGACTCAAATTGTCAGGCGATATTTTTGACATTTTAGAGGCGCAAAGAAAAGCGCGAGAACTATTGTTCAAACCGGTACAAGACTTGATTCAACGAAATAGTCTGATTCGTGATGAGTACAAGCTTCAGTTTCAGGCAACTTTAGGGGGCTCATCAGATGCTGTATCTGCTTCCCTATTTACGCTTATCAAACAAAACTCCGGGGATTTTCGTGGAGAAGACGAAAGTTACAACTCGGTGAAAAAGATTGCCGAACTGTACAATTTTAATAACCGGACCGACATCCTCAGTTTCGTAATGAAACTTTACGAAAAAATAGTAAATGCAGCATCTAGTGGGAGCAAAGATGCGATAGGAATTACATCCATTCTAAGAAAAGATAAGGCCGCGAGCGATGTATATGATCTCCTATTTGGACTCTCTTTCTTAGAACCAAGGTATTCATTATTGTTTCAGGACACGCAGATCGAACAATTATCGCCTGGGCAAAGAGGGGCTTTACTCTTGATCTTCTACCTTTTGGTGGATAAGGGGCGCAATCCAATCATTTTGGATCAACCTGAAGAGAATCTTGATAACGAAACGGTGGTAAGTTTGCTTGTGCCAGTATTGAGTGAGGCCAAAATGAAGCGGCAGATTGTCATGGTCACACACAATCCAAATTTGGCGGTTGTTTGCGATGCCGAGCAGATTATTTATTCCTCTTATGATCGGAAAAATGCATCGAAGATTTCGTACTTCGCCGGATCGATTGAAAACCCTGTCACCAACGCACATGTAGTCAATGTGCTTGAGGGCACTAAACCGGCATTCAATAACAGACGAGTCAAGTATCACTAAGCGATCATGCCAAAATGAAAAGGAGCACATAGTTTATGGCAATGAAAGTTGAAATTAAAGGCAATAAGCTATGCATAGAAATTGACCTGGAGAATCTGAAATAATGAAAGTTGTGAAATGTCACTAAGATTTCTTCACACCGCCGACATTCACCTCGGCAAGACATACCGCACTTCCACTGATGAAGCTGAGCGCTACGAAGACTTTTTCCACATGCTCGGCGGCATTGTTTCCGACGCCATCGCCGAACAGGTCGATTTCATCCTGATCGGTGGTGACCTTTTCCACACCGGCCAAATCCTCCCTCGCACCTTTGCTCGCACCATTGAAACCCTGCAACCGCTGAAGGATGCCGGTATCCCCTGCATTGCCGTAGAAGGAAACCACGACTGGATTCACCGTCGTGACAGCATCTCTTGGATGGAGGCCTTGTCGCAGATGGGCTACATCCACCTGCTGCGGCCATCGCGTACCGAGGGCGGTGACTATCGTTTCGAACCATTCGATCCTGAAACAGGCACCGGTGGGCATATCGAGATCAAGGGACTTAACATCTACGGACTCGGATACATAGGCACTCAGGCGGGTAACCACGTAGCACGCATCTGCGAGGCGGTGACTACTGAGAACAACCTGCTACTGTTCCATGTGGGGGTCTGGACTTACTCGCCGGTTGAGATCGGCAACATGCAACCGGAAGAGGCCCTGCCACTGGCAGAACGCTTCGATTACGTCGCACTGGGGCATGGGCACAAACCCTACATTATCTCCACAGCCGAAGGCCGCAACTACGCCTTCAACCCCGGTGCACCTGAGAGGGTCAATTTCGGCGAGGAGAAGTATGACAAGGGCTATTTTATCGTCAATGTGGAAGATGGTATTTATCGACACGAGTTCCGTCCCACTTCGCCACGACCAATGCTGGTAGCCACTATCAACCTGGATGGCGCCGAAGATGCCGAACAGGCTCTGGAGAGCTTCCGCAACCAGATAACGGACAAACTTCCCCAGACAGACGATCCGCGCCGACCATTACTTGAAGTCAGGCTCACCGGACGGGTGGACTTTCATCCTTTTGAGTTGGGCCGCGAACGGCTGCGATTGGCTTTGGAGGAGATTTGCAATCCACTGCATGTGGAGATAAAGAACCACCTCTCGCTGGTGACTCACAGTGGTAATGGGGATGACATCAAGCGCAGCTTAACCGAGATCGAACGGGATGTGTTGGGTGAGCTGATAAGTGCCAACAGCGGCTACAAGGGGCGTAAAGATGAACTTGTCAGCCTGGCGCTGGCAATCCGCGATCAGGTCATTAAAGGGGACGTGGAGGGGGAAGAGCTGCTGGGCCTTCTTTCGCGTGAGTTATAGCCATGCAGATACTCTCGATACATCTCAAGAACATAAAGTCCCATCGCGACACGGAGCTTTCCTTCTCTGCTGGTATCAACGTCCTCTCCGGTTCCAACGGCGCAGGCAAGAGCACGGTCTTTGAGGCCATCGGCTATGCTCTGTTCGGAGTGGACGCCAAGGACTTCGTCTCTAATGTTGACCGCTTTCTGTCCATCGGCAGCAAGAAGGGTGAGATAAGCGTGGTCTTCCGAGCTGACGACGGCGAAACCTACCGGGTGAGCCGTACCGTCGGTGCCGGTGCCAAGTGGTTGTTGGCTAAAGAGATTGGTGGCAGTTTCGAGGTGGAGGATCATGCCCGCATGGAGGAGACCGAAGCACGGGTGGCGGAGATACTCGGACTGTCTAATGGTCGCCCACTGGCCGAGCAGTTCAAGCTGGTTATAGGTCCATTTCAGAACGACTTCCTGGGGCCGTTTGTCATCAAACAGGCTACCAAGCGGCAGGAGGCCTTTGACGAGATTCTCGGTATCGATGCCTGGCGCAAGACCTACAAGGGGACCAGCGGCCTGCTTTCTGCCGTACAGGAGCGTATGAAGGTGTTGGCAGCCGAAGTGGCGGGCAAACAGGAACAGTTAGCGGTACTACCCGACAAAACAATCGAACTGGCAACCATCAAAAATGATCTGATTTTGCGCCAGCATGAGTTGACGGAAAAGGAAGCGGCACTTGTCGCAGTGGACACACGCCTGATTGAGCTGGAATCGCGAGAAAAGGCAATTGTTGCACTGAACAATGAAGTCCAGCTGTTGCAGAACCGCATTGCCGATGGTAACGTTAAAATCACCGAACAGAAGGTACGGGTTGAGGAAAGCCAAACGGCCCTGAAGGTTGTGGAGGAATCCAAAGCGGGAAAAGATGTCTTTGACAAAGTTGAAGCGATTCTGGCCGAGCTGCGCATGAAGGAGCAACAACGGCGCGTTGTCGAGCAGGAGGCTGCCGGACTTGAGAAGGAGTCGATACGCTTGTCCCAACTGCTGGAGCATGAACACGCAGAGATCGGTAAGACAGCGAAGCAATTGGATGAGGAACAGGGAAAGATAACCATTGCTCGAACTGAACTGCAGCCGGATGAATCGCTTTCAGCCGATGCCGCCCGTGTGCCGGAGTTGCGTAAAAATATTGATTTACTCCGGGGGCAGCGCTCATTGCTTGATGGCCGTCGTGAAAGCCTGCTGGAAGGTAAGGAAAAACTGGCCGAAGGAGTTTGCCCCTTCTTTCAGGAACAGTGCCGTAATATTGCCGGATCAGCTCCACGAGATGTTTTCAGCAATCGATTTGAAGATTTGGATCGTCAGGCATCAGGACTGGACAGTAAGCTTAAACAACTTATCCAACAATTGAAAGAGGCCGAGGCGGCAGAAAAGGAATTGAACAGCCGCACGATACGACTACAGGAACTTGATAAACAAGTGATCGCTCTGGGGCAACGCCGTACAAAAAACAGTGATCGTATTGCCGATCTGGATACGATAACCAAGCAACAGACCGAGGCTGTCAAACTTGTTGATGTCAGAAAGACCGACCTGAAGACCTTTGCAAACATTGATGCTGCTATTGCTCAGGCTGAGATGGAGCGACTGCAACATCAACCTGCAAGTGTTGCATTTACCGCAAACCAGAATGTAGCCCAGGAACTTGATAGCCGTCTCCTGCACTTAAAAAAACTGCACGATCACTTGGAAGTATTAACTGGAGAGTTGACGGCCAAACAGTCAGAGCTGGATGAGAAGAAGTGCGGTTACCAGCCCGATGTGCACCAACAATCCCGCCAGGAGAAGGAACGCCTGCTTGCCGATACAGCCACCCAGCGTCAGCAGATTATTGACCTTGAGAAGAACATCAAACGACTGGAAACCGATCTAATCCATCTCAACAAGATACAGATGGAGATCACGGCCAAACAGACCGAGATCAAGTCTTACGAAGTAAAGGAAAATCTGGTCAAGTTTCTACGCAACCAGGTGTTCAAGAATGTATCCGCCCAGCTTTCGGAGCGTTTCCGCGAAGAGATCAGCTTACGTGCAGACAGTATCTATCGAACTATTGCCGAGACTGACGAAGAGCTGTACTGGGGAGAAAATTACCAGATTGTTCTCAAGGATATGCAGGATGGTGTCATGCGGGAGCGCAGCGACGACCAACTGTCAGGCGGTCAGATGATGAGTGCGGTTGTGGCTCTGAGACTAGCGTTGCTGCAAACCATCGGGGCGCGAGTGGCTTTTTTCGACGAGCCGACTTCCAACCTAGATGCCGCACGCCGAGAGAACCTGGCTCATGCCTTCCGTGCCATTGATGTTGGGCGTGAAGAAGTAACAGAACACTGGTACGATCAACTCTTCCTGGTCAGCCATGATGTTGCCTTTACCGAGATTACGGATAAGATTATTGAGCTGTAAGGAAATATTATGGCAAAAGGTCAATTAGTGGGCAGGCTACTTTGGGGCAAACATTACAACATTTTTTCGCCAAAAAATATCGCAACGTTAAAAAGGGGGGTACATATGCCAAGTGGAATAACCCATTTGATTTTATCACGTACGGTGCTCGATAACATTTCGAATCTGAAGGATGGGGCGATTCTTGCCCTTCTTAGCCGTGAAAAGGGTGCTTTCCTTCTCGGTTCTGTGGCCCCTGATCTTCCATATTTGAGCATCGCTGATTCCGATATATTTTCAGATCAAACGGCAATAGCAGATGATCTTCATACCAAACACACCAATGCCGTACCTCTTCAGGGACTCTTACAGGCAAAACAACAGGCGGAGCTGAAGAATATCAAACTAGCTGAAGCACTCTTCGCTTTTTATCTCGGCTACTGTTCGCATTTCACAGCTGATGGCCTGATTCACCCATTTGTTCGGGATAAAGTAGGCGATTACGAGGTTGCAAAAAACGAGCATCGTATTCTTGAAATGAAACTTGATGTATTCGTTGCGAATAAATTCATGGGCACCGAGGTGAATGGGATTGATTTTCAGGATGATCTCGACTGGATCGAGGACTGTAGTTTTAAGACTGAAATCTTTGAGAGTTATTCTGGCCTTCTGAATAGCCATTATGGTTGTACGATGGACTCGGAGCACGTTCAGGATTGGTATTCGGCCATGCAACGTGTATTCTCTCTTGCCGAAGGCGAGTTCCCAAAATGGTATCGAGAATTCCTGGGGAATCCTGGATTTGTGTTCAAAAATTATGAAGATTTGGTGAACGAAGAGGCTGCATGCCTATCCCTCCAGAAGCCCATAGATGCTAATAAACAAGGCCTTACTTCCAATTTCTTGGGAAAAGAAAAAGTACATTTCTTTGATGACGTTACAAAGGGATATTTTGACCGTTTCCCACTAATTATCAAGAAATCATACGAGGCTGTGTTTGAGGGTTCTGGAAATATCTTTGGCCTCCTCCCAGAAATCAACTTTGATAATGGTCGTTTCTTGGCCGATAACCGCTTGTCAGAAAAACCAGCATTGTGGAGTTAACGATGAGAAAACTACTCACGTATTTTATGACCATTATCTTTTTGACCGGCTGTGCCTCAACACCTAATGCCCAAGACCAATTTCACGTCGAATTACAGCGATCCTCAGCAGTATTTGATAGTGTCAATAACAAGATCTTTGGGGAGGTTTGGAAGCCAGAAGAACCTATGACAGACTTCAATCTTGTCCGATACAAAGAAATTCTTGTTTCTCTACAGTCCAAGAGGGCTGTGGAGCTTCAGGAGGTTCTTGAATCATATGAAACCCAGGTTCTCAGAGGTTTTGAGAAAACCTTTGTGTTTTGTGTGTTCTCATCGAAAAAAGGCTTTGCAATGTGTGACGATGCAAGATGCTCTGGCGTCGAGAGGAAGGCTCTCTCTAACTCTCCTGAAATTCTAGAAGCTTGGTTGAAAGAGCTCCCTCTCTCGGACTGTCAACAGCATTGAATGTGCGTCAAATATTAATGCACGGTGGCGGCTGTAATAAGACTAATTTTGCATAATGCACTACCTACCAACATAAAGTTTCTCCTCAAAGGTAAGCCAGTGGAATTGTAACGCCAGGACAAATCGAACAGCCGTCTGCAAAAATATCGCATGACTTCAGTAGGGATGGGTTGAAACTGCAACACGGCCGGAAAAGCAGCTTCTGGTCCCGTTATTGGAAATAAACGAATGCTCGGCTCGGTGCCCTTGGGGTACAAAGCCAATGAATTGTTCACTGAAAAGGACAAACCATGAAAAGCAACCCCTCACTGCCGGCTGTAATGACTCTTGAGAAAGATGAAGAGATCCTCTCCGGATATGCCACTGTGGACATTCCGCAGGTAGGCATATACAAGCTTTTGGCTAAGAAAAAAGTGGACAACACAATTGAGTGGGCGCACTTCGTCGAGCGCAATAACGGATTGAAAGAAAAGGTCATGCGTGGCACAGTCAAATCCTTTGATGAATTGGATATCGTGATCGACGCCATCAACAACAACCTGCGCAAAGTATTTGGCGTTACCATGCAGCCTGCCGAGTACGAAGTCCGGACACTGGATGGAAAGAAAGCTTCTGAGACGATGCACTGATTCCCTCGTCTGCTCACAATTTATTTCATGGTGCCCCCATATTTTAGCCCTGCCATAGTTGAAATAACCGACCAGATGATCAATCCTGGAGTCGGTAGATAATCACTTTCAATACCCTTTGAAGTATTTTTACATAATATGTCGTTAAGAATATACTTTGACATTATATCTTGTAGGATATAGAATCTGTTCTAACAATTATTCCCGTTTCGATAGCAGAGGTCAGCAATGATCCAGAAAGTCATTTCACCGGAAAATCTTGGCCAGGCACTTAGGTCTGAACGCAAGCAAAAAGGGCTGTCGCAAAAAGCTGTCGGCCATTCTGTGGGGATGGAGCAGCACACCATTTCCAAAATAGAGAAGGGAAATCCGGGAACGGAGCTTAATACACTCTTTCGGCTACTGGCTGCCCTCGATCTTGAACTTACCATACAACCCCGTCAAAAACCTTCTACTGAAAGCAAAGGAGACACCTGGTAAATGGCCCGCCCACGGATCACAGCAGACCTTCATCTGTTCATGAACGGGCAGAGAGTTGGTTGTCTGACCCGGACTGCTGTCGGCCAGCTCCGCTTCGAGTACCATGGGGAATGGCTGCAATCAGAGATGAGGCGTCCATTGTCTCTATCCATGCCGCTCAGTCAACGAGTTTATATCGGCGATGTGGTCGAGAATTTCTTTGAAAATCTGCTGCCGGACAGTCAGCCGATCAGAAGTCGCATTCAGACACGCTTCAGCGCCAAGAGCAACCGGTGCTTCGATCTCCTCTGGCATGTGGGACGTGATTGTGTCGGGGCCTTGCAACTCCTCCCGGAAGATGCCGCCTCCATTGATGTCCGCCATATTGATGCAGTAGAACTCACCGAATCACAGATTGCCGATATCCTGCGCAACTACGATACCATGCCGCTCGGCATGAAAGGTGACGACGATTTCCGGATATCGATTGCCGGCGCCCAGGAAAAGACCGCTTTACTGCGATTGAATGACCGGTGGTGTCGTCCCCTGGGAGTAACCCCTACCAGTCACATCTTCAAGCTCCCCATCGGCAAGATAGCTCACAGCGGCATGGATCTGACTGATAGTGTCGAAAATGAATGGCTCTGCCATCTGATCCTCAAGGCATACGGCATCCCGGTCGCGGATGCGGAAATTGCTGTTTTTGAAGATGTGAAAGTCTTGGTTGTGAAACGTTTCGACCGGCGCTGGGCCGATGATCGTTCCTGGCTGATCCGTTTGCCGCAGGAGGATATGTGTCAGGCGCTGAATATTCCGCCTGCTCTGAAGTACGAAAGTGATGGTGGGCCGGGCATGGAAAGAATCATGACCCTGCTTTTGGGATCGGCCAATGCCCTGGCGGACCGCCATCTGTTTCTGAAAACCCAGGTTCTGTTCTGGCTGCTCGGTGCTATCGACGGCCACGCAAAGAACTTCAGCATAGTCCTTTTACCGGGTGGTAGCTACCAACTTGCCCCAATCTATGACGTCATGTCCGCGTATCCGCTCCTTGCAAAGCGGCAGGTTGAGCCGCAAAAGATGAAAATGGCAATGGCCGTCAGAGGAAAAAGCAGCCATTACCATTGGGACAAGATCCTCTATCGCCATTGGCTGTCAACGGCTCAGGCCTGCCGGTTCCCTGTTGATGAGATGGAGACGATCATCAGAGAACTTCTGGAGGATATGGACAGGGTTATTGAACAGGTTACAACTGAACTGCCGGTATTGTTCCCCAATGATGTTGCACGATCCATATTCGACGGCATGAAGAGCGCCCGGGATCGTTTGTTACGCTAACAACACGTCTGAGTAGCCGTGGTTATTGAGTTGGGCAGGCACAAATCACCATTGATGAGAGGAAGAATCATGACCAAAGCTGAAATCTTTGAAAAAGTCCAGGATGGCACCGGAATGACAAAAAAGGAATCCTCCGAGATGGTGGAGGCTGTCTTCTCCATCATGAAAAGCACGCTTGAATCCGGAGAAACTTTGAAAATATCCGGTTTTGGACGCTTCGAGGTGAAACAGAAAGCCAACCGGCGCGGCCGCAACCCCCAGACCGGCGAATCGATCACCATTGAAGCCAGGCGTATACTGACCTTCAAGCCGAGCAACCTGCTTCGGGACGCTATCAACAAGTGACGATTCTGAAATAGTTGGCCTGCGTGTTTGTCAATCGGCAACTGTGCAATTGGAATGCGTGATTGGAAAGGAAGCAATACATGAAGGTAACAGAAAAACAGTTGAAGTCCCGTGTGACAGAATTGAATCTGGGTGTACTGAAAGAAACAACATTCGGGATAAAGCTGGAACGCGGATCCAAAGGTTACAATGTCAGTCTGGTGTATCGCGATCAAACAGCTCCGGAAGCCTTATTGACTGACGGCAGCGCTTCCGAAGCGAATGCCTGCATCGAGGCCATTGCAGCCACTCATAAAGTATTCAAGCAATCAATGATGGGCGGGTTGGAAAAACCGGGATTTCTTACAAATGAACTGTTCCTGAAGAAAAGTGGAGAGAGCTGCCCCAAAACGAAATGTGGTTCAAAAGACATAATCGTCGGCTGGGGCGAAAAAGTAGGTCCCGGATTCAACCAGGTCCATCGTTGCAGCAAATGTGGCCTTGAGTTCGTTAAAGTCTATAAGCTGGAAGGATATGAACTTTTGGGGCAATCTGATGGCCAGCAGACCGTCTAAGGGATCAACAGAGGATGAAATTATGTCAAACTATCTGAAAGTGACGTGGCAAAATCTGAAAGAGATTTTTGCAGTCGGTTTTAAAGGTACTTTCTTTGTCTTGTTCTTCGTAGTAATAGGAGGCGGACTTGGATATCTGCTTGCTGCCCATCCAACCATATGGGTCCGGATTGTAGTTGGCGGATTAGTGATTTTTTGCTTTTTCATCTGGATGACTTTATGGGATCCGGGGTGTACCTACAATCGCAGAAGATATTTAGGGATGAATAGTCCAAGGAAATTTGTCAAAGTACTTTCAAAATGACATCAACATTGCTCTGGTAAACAGAGATTGGAATATTTATGAAGTAAATAGCATCGTTGATACTGAAAAAATTACATACCATCTTTCTGAAGTTATAATCTTTGTTCTGGGCCTAATTTATTGTCAATATCGAGAATTCATTGAGGATTCAGTTGTTATTCTCGAACAATTATTTGCGGCATTAGGGACTAGGTCAAATGGCGACCAAATCACCATTGATAACGAAAAACAAGAAATGACAATGTCACCAAATTCGTTAAGAACAGGGCGACTATTGGCCATTTTAACAACAATTTACAAGAATATTGGAATTGATTTTACGAATGAAGACAAGTTTAATCGAGCTCATTATTATCTTAGTAAATATTTACATTACAACAAAAATGACATACACGCTTTAAGCGCAATGGCGTTATGTTCCTTCAGATTGAATGATATAGCGTCTGCCCAAAAATATACTGATCATATTGGGAAAATCGATAAGAGCAGCCAATTTTATATTCTAAATCAAGCTTTTTTTGGAATTCACGAAAAAAACTATGCAAGTGCTACACATTTTTACAAGGAAATATCTAAAAGAGGAGTTGTTGTCGGCCCTGACGTAATTACTGGTGTAATTGCATTCCTTGATCGTATGTATAGAAATGACCGCAAGGAAATTGCTTACGAATTTGCTATTGGCATATTGAATAAACACCATTGTCAATATAAGGCCGGTTTAAGTGAATTACGAAAGTTTATTAAGATGGCCAAGAAAAAAGATGTTTATAATGAAATGGTTGCCTATGCAATCTTTGAGACTCAACGTAAAAAATAAGTAACCAATATTTTTTCTTGAGTGAACCAAAATTCAGAAAATAGTCGTGAAGTGTATAGAACTTTCCGAAATTTAGTGGGGCAATAATGGCGACACTGCGTAATAGCCAATGGTTAGCGCCCTTCTGGGGGGCAGAAAAAGCATTTATTCCCGGTGAGGACATGCTAGGCATGCAGAATACCTCGATTGCTACATATGCTGTTCTTGTGCCGGGGCTTACCAATCTTACCAAGCGCGTTAGGTACTACGGGTTCTACACATGGGTTCTGGAGCAATATGCGAAAACTGTAGGCAAAGATAGCGTAACCGAATTTCAAAGGTACGTGAGGAGGGCGGAACTGCTTCTAGCCTATATGATGGCAGACCAGTTTCCTGATACCAAAGGCGTCGTGGGTAGTCAGTATGCAAAAAAGCATTTGGATGATTTCAATATAGTCATTGACCTCGCCAATGGGGCTGACAGGGAGGAAGACAAGAAAACCTACTGGAAATACTCTTCAGGAGCGTTTGGGCAGTACTACCAAGGGTCTCTAGTCGCTATGAAGCTGGTTGATGCGAGTAAGCATAATCCCCATATCTTTGTTGCGACACCTGATCTTGGGCGCGAACTGTGTGCCTGTTTTGAAGCTTCCGTTTCCGATGATAGCCGTGAAAGGTTTTGGGAGGCGGTGACCAAGGGAAATATTGACCGGAAAGAGCTAGTATTTTTCAGTAGTGAATTCTGTCTCACAATTGTACCGATAGGATCATCAGAGAGGTCATTTTATCGAACACTTTTTTTTGGGGCAGACTTTGGATCGGAAAGCAGTGCGGGGCATTGTTTCTTTCGTAAGGAAACTATTCTTTTGTACCTTTCCTATCTGCAGGACACAGACCGGTTCAGTGATGAGATATTCTTCTGGGACACCTTTTACACCTCCGCATGGAAAGGACATCACCTCCAAGGCCGTACCGCTTCCAATGGCTGGATGTATTACAGCCTAAATGAAAATACTCATTTTAGCCTGGAAACTTTCCTCTGGCACCTACTGCTTAAGTTGGAGGATGGGGCTCTGTATTTGCCAGACGCATTGGAGCTACTGTCCCAGGAGGTCATCGAGGCGTTTGCCACCCTAATGGCCATAGACATTGGCGAGGATATAACATTCCAGACTTTAGCCAAAGCGATCTGTCAATCTGGATTTGAGCCGTTCAATGATATTGCCACCATACTAGACGATTACAAGAAATCACCGGCTATCGCTTCTGCCAAAGCGCTTATGAGTCTGGCAAAAATGTATTTGCATATAGAAAGCCAGTTCAAGACGCTGACAGAATATTCCCGCCTATATCGTATGGATAGAGAGGGTGATTGCCTTTTATTTTACACATGGGTGAGAAAACACCAAGATTTATCGGCCAAGGAATTTATTAAGAAGCTGTTCCTGCACAAAATTATCAACAGGCACCTCGAAGTGGCGATGCGAAAAATACGCAATCGCAATGAGAACACCCTTAAATTTATTTTCGAGGATAATCAGCTCAAGCTGGTCAATACCTTCCCCCCAGTATTTACAACACCACGTATTCCGTCGTTACATTTGTTCTTGGAGGACATTGGATTCATCGAGCAGAACAGCTCCATACTGACTACTGATGGCACAAAGGTTTTGGAGGGTGGCATCAATGAGTAATAACTCCAAAGCCGAAGAACATATATTTTTACAATTACCCAGGGCTCAATTCCATTCCTGCCTCTTAACAACGTTCTCGTTCGACTTCAATTATTTCTACCATGAAGTCCGTTCTCAACTTAACAGAGCAGAAATTATTAACACCAACGTACTGGTGGATGACTCGATGTTGCAGCACTATTTGGGCACTATGACCGGTTATGCGCATGATAGCGTGAAGAAGTTTGCCATTACCGGCATCCCTTCAAAACGGGGAGTATTCCACCCGAAGCTTGGTTTGTTCTTTGGTGACAAAGAAAAAGGGTTTCTTATCATTGGCTCCGGAAATCTGACAGCCTGTGGCCATGGGAAAAATCAGGAGCTGTGGGGCGCATTTCACATTGATGGACCAGATGATCCAAAGGCTCCTCTTTTTAAGAAGGCTTGGAATTTTCTGCATAAATTCAAGAATCAGATGTCTGGAATTAGCAGCCACAAAATTGACTGGATTGAACAACATTCCGGGTGGATTTCCAAGATTCCTGATATCGATGATGGCCAGTGGCTTCCGCTGGACGATACAGTTGAGGCCCAGCTCTTGATAAATTCCGAGGGAAGCATTTGGAAAAGATTTTCCAGTCTCTTAAAAACGGAGCCTATCGAAGATGTGACCGTTATATCGCCTTTTTTTGATGTACGAGGTGACACTTTGGTTAACCTTTGTAATCTGGCAGGTGTTGCAGACGTACACCTGATTGTACAGGTGCAGAGCTGCGCTTTCCCCCGAATGGATACGTTCGAAATTCCGAAAAACCTCATTTTCCACAATTGGGATTCGATTCAAACAGAAAAGCTGGTTCGCTACGTCCATGCCAAGCTCGTATATGTAAAGACCGCTAATATGAATTATTGCCTGATTGGCAGTGCCAATCTGACATCAGCTGGTATGGGCACAGATGAAAAGGAAGCGCAAAATGAGGAAGCTTCCATTCTTCTGCGAACCAAAAAAGACATAATGAAAGAAATACTCGGTTTGGAGAACCGAGGAGACGTCATTCCAGCGTCAGAGATTGTGGCTGAAGGCAAGACCATTGAGGGCAGGTTTAGTAAAACGTCGATGCCTCTGCGAATCAGTAGTATTGATCGCTATTCAACTTCGCTACACGTCTATATATCGCAAATCGTCGATACTACTGGGCTGGATCTTCGCCTTTTTAATGGCTGGGATGAACATATCGGTACAATAACCCTTAATACTGCGGAGTTCTCTATACGATATGCCTGCTACAAAGCAGTTTTCGCCGGGGATGGGGAGATCTTCTTTGCCCAACTATTCAACACCGACACAGGGAAGCCTGTTTCGAACAAAGTGATTGTACATGATGCAAAGGCTCTACTAAACACCAATCCCGATCCTGCGAACAAGAAACTCGAAAAAACCATCGCACTGATAGAAAACGGCCAAATTGATCTGTTATCGCTCCTGCAATATATCGATCCGGAAGTTCTTGTCGAAACGAAAAAAAAGCCGGTAGGTGGTGGAGCAGGCGAGCAAACAGAGCCTAAACAACAAGACGGTTCGGGAGAAGTCCTCGGCTATGACTATTTCACCCAGCAGGCGGAGAAAGACGACAAAAAGGGGCTTGAGCTGCTATCCCATGAGGGATATACCATAGACCGTATTCTAGAACTGGTCATGCTTCTATTACAAAAGGCCGCTGAACAGGGTGCGGACAACAAGAATGAGGACGAGGAGGCGGAAAAAGAAAATGTAGACAGTACCGAAGGACGGGAAGACAAAAAAGTTGAAGCCCATGATCCAGTTTTGCCGCCACAAAAGCAGTCCGCCTTTATCAACAACCAGCGAAAGCTTAGTAAGTTTTTTGATAAATACATAAAAACACTGGCTGCGTTGCTAAAGAAAAAAGTACCTCCAACTAAGCTGGACCATTCTCTGTTTGCAGTCGTAATGCACTTGCTGATCGATTTCCATAAGAAACCGTTCCTGGTGGAAGACAAAGATAATATCCATCGCAGATATCTACTGGATACTAGGCACGATTTTTTTGATAAGACGGATTATTGCCGATATATTGCTGAGATCATTGGCCAATATTCCCTCCTTCTTACATTGTCCCAAGATAACGAGTTAAACCAGTATGAAAAAAGTGTGCTCGACAATGTCAAACGGAGCGCTTACTGGAATGCCATATGCGCCATAAGCATCGCGACCATCGGCAGGGTACTTGATAAAGATGCGGAAACATGGATCTGGGAGTTGTTTATGAATCTTCGGCATCAGTGCGGAGTGGATAATTGTGCGGATAAGGTCGATGCCACTAAGCACCTATCAGCACTAGTGAACATTGTTGCTACCGATGACCGAGATAAATTCTTTGCCAAGATGATAGCTTTCTGGGAGAGATACGAGGGCATGTATCAAAAGATTGAAACGACGGGTGGCTTCGAGAAAGGACTTACGGAAGTCGGGTTACGAGTTTACTCTGATGTATTTGGGTTTTGCCACATCAGTTCACGCGAGGTCTCTGGTGATCGCAACAAAATAGAACTTTCTCGGCCAGGGTATTCACCGAATTCAGAACTCAAGGATTTCCCACGTGAAAACAAATTCATAGCAGAGATGATCAGTTTGAAATCATTAGGATTATGTGCCGGGACAGGCTTCCAAGTTGTTAAGTTACGGGTAACAGATGCCTGACTTCACCGATTTTCTTTTGAATTCCCAGAAAAATTGATGGAAACTGGTTGCCTGGTTAAGGCAGGAGTTTGAGTGAATAATCCCGAATCAAAACGATTCTCCATAGCCCTCTCCTTCCCAGGCGAATACCGCTCCTTCGTCGAAAAAGTAGCCGACAATCTCGCCGCTAATATCACTACAGACCGCGTGCTTTACGACAAGTATTGTGAAGCCGAGTTTGCCCGACTTGACCTCGATACCTATCTCCCCAACCTCTATCGCAACCAATCAGAAACCTGATTTGTTCTGATAAGGCGCTCGGTTATTCCGTATGACTTTTTCTGTCGCATGCCTCTGTTATTCTCCTGATATCAAGAATCAGGAGGACATACTATGGCAAAGAATAGCATTCAGTTACAAGCAGGCCTGAGCTTGAGTCAGTTTATAGACACTTACGGCACAGAGGAACAATGCGAAGCGGTACTGATAAAATCAAGGTGGCCTGACGGTTACCGATGCCCAAAATGTAACTGCGCACATCCCTATGTTTACTGGAAGAACAAGGTAAAAACTTACCAGTGCAGCGACTGCCGAAAGCAGGTTTCACTGACCGAGGGTACGATCTTTCACTCTACGAAACTCCCGCTGGTTAAGTGGTTCCAGGCTATGTTTTTCATGACCCAGAACAAGAATAACATCTCGACTCTGGAACTGAAAAGGCATATGGGGGTTGGCTATTCTGCTGCCTGGAGAGTAAAGCACAAGCTTATGCAAGTTATGTATGAACGAGAAGCAACTACTAAACTTTCCGGCAGAGTCGAAGTTGACGACGCCTATTTTGGCGGTGAACTCCCTGGAGGAAAGGTTGGTCGTGGTTCTGAGAATAAGATACCGTTCATTGCGGCGATCCAGACCAATGCCAGTAACAATCCAGTATATGCCGTTTTTCACCAGGTCAAAAACTTCAGCCTCGATGAGGTCAGTTCTTGGGCCAAACGCTCTTTAGTCCCCGATACCGTAGTGGTATCAGATGGGCTCAAATGTTTTGCAGCCGTAGCCGATGCCGGTTGTTTTCATCAACGTGAAGTCGTAGGAAAGAACCGTAAAAGCACCGACATGGAATGCTTCTCCTGGATTAACACTATTCTTGGAAACTTGAAGACTTCTGTTTCAGGCACTTATCATGCGTTTGGCTTTGAAAAATACGGTTATCGCTATCTCGGTGAATGCCAGTATCGATTTAACCGCCGGTTCGATTTGAAGTCAATATTCACCAGGTTGGTCCATGCTGCTACGCACACTGGGTGCCGACCAGAGTGGTTTTTACGCCAAGCGCTTTTTTAGATCGATTCAGGATCAGAAATGATTGTCATCTTCCTCTGCCCCGAGTACAAGGATAAACGCTGGTGCAAGCTGGAATGGCGGTACATCAAACAACTGATTGCCACTCCCGATCAGCACAAAATCATGTTGCTTAGTTTCGTAGACCCTGACGACCAGACGGATATCGGCATTCTTCCTGGAGACGGTTACATAAACATCGGCTCCAGAGAACCGGTTGAAATCGCCGCGCTTATCCTGCAACGCCACGCCCTCCACGTTCCTCAAACAATTACTGCCGCACCGCTCCCGCAACAGAGCAACCCAACACCAGAGACAAAACGGGATGACCATTTTCACGGCAAACAGCGAGGTGAACTCCTCAACTTCTTTGTGTCCGAATGGCTGCCGAACGGTCCGGCAGTGGCCATGTTGCAGGGATTTCCAGGGTGCGGAAAAACTCAACTGGCATTAGCTGTTGCTGCACAGGCAACAAAGAGCCTTGATCCGCTCGAACCTCAACTTGCATCACAGGACCCTTCTCTCGACCTACTCACCGATCTTGCCTTGGCTCTTGATTACGAAGGTATACATGATTTGATGCTGGAGCTTGACAAAGGAGCTGAAGGCGATCTTTTCAATGCATTGCTGCGCGTGCTACGCCGGGAACAAGTATTGATCATAGTCGATGAATTCCAGCGGCTTTTGTCCGATAAGGATAACTTGCCGTCGGAACATTGGCGGCTTCTGGTTGAAAAATTTAACAATTCCATTCAGCCACCGGGCAGGCTTCTGCTCATCAGTAATCGTGCTGTTAAGAGTGCCCGCTGGTGCGAAAAATCAGTTTCCAAAGAGCTTAAGGGGCTTTCGAATACGGAAGCGGCGGGTCTTCTGGAAACGTATCTTGCCTCAAAGGATTTAACCGCAAATGTGCCTGCTGAAAGGTTGATAGAGATAGGCCAGCGATTGGGCGGCAATCCACGGGCGCTGAGGACCCTGGTGGAGAGCCTGAGATACTATTCTCTTGATGAGTTGATTTCCCTGGCTCCAGATCCTGATCTCATGATTAATCCTGACTTGATTCAGGATTTTGAACGAGAATTGATCGAACGTACCCTTTCCAAGATAGACGGAGAACTGTTGAAATTCATGCGGCGACTGGCGGTCTACCGTCGGCCCTTCAGAAAAGAGATCTATTCGGAATACACCGACACCATTCAGCCGCCGCTAACGTTACGCAAACAGCTCATAGACAGATATCTGCTGGAATACTTCACCAGCGGCGACGCTCTGCATCCGTTGGCGCGAGATATCAGCATCATCCGTCTTCGTGAAGACAACGAAGAATGGTGCCATGCTCACAGCCTCGCGGCTAACTACTATTCCGGACTTTTCAAGACTCAGCAACTGCCGGAGACACAAAAGCTGACCTCTTCCTATGCGGAATTGCGGCATCATCTTTTTGAATCCGGTCGCATTGATGAACTGTATCAGGCGAGCAAAAGACTCACATCCTTTGCACTTTCCCTGCTTCCCAAGCCTGCTCAATCCAAGATTCCCGACAATCTCGAAACATTAGAGGAACACATCGCGCTGATTTCCGCTCTGCCGGAAAATCAACGGCCAAAAGGGTTGGAGTATCACCTTGCTTTGTGCCTCAAGCAGAGAAATATCGGAGATGATTACCAAAAGGCTCTCTTCCATGTGCGCAGAGCCACGGGACAGCATGCCTATTATGCGGTATGGCTGCTTCTGCTTGACCTTGAATATACTCTCAATGGAATTGATGCCATGTTGAAGGCGCATAAGGAAGCCATCAGATTTCTAGGAAGCGGGAGTAACGCTTTTTCGGTCTATCATCATTGCGCCCATCTTCTCAGGAGAAACGACCGGTTTGACGATGCCATCAAGTTGCTGGAACAAGCTATCGCCATTCCGGGTATGGCCTGTGTTACATCGCTTATCAGTCTGGGTGCAAGGTGCATGGAAGAAACCGGCAGATATGACGATGCCGTCGCCTTCCTGAAAAAAGGAGTGGCTATTCCAAATATTCAGGAACTTGGCACGGTCTATATTCACTGTGCCGGTCTGCTTGCACGGCTGAACCGTATGGACGAAGCGATAACCTATCTGAAGAACGGGCTGAATATTCCTGGCATGACAAAGTATTATTCCGTCTATCTTCTGCTAGCTGAAAATCTTGTGAAAGAGGGGCGTGATGACGAGGCTATACATCTGCTTAAGAAGGGGGTAACCGATACCCGCGTCATTGATGCCGGAATGATGTATCGCGCTTGCGCAGATTTGCTGGTGAAAAATGATCGTGTTTCTGAAGCAACTACTTTGCTGCAACGTGGGATCATATCAAAACAGGTAAAAGACCAGCTTCCGCTTTATCATTATCTCGTCGAACTTATAGAGAAAGCTGGTGATTTCAATGCCGGTGTCACCATCCTCAAAAAAGCAATGTCCAATCCGCGAACCAAGTCCGAACAATCGATCTACCTTGCCTGTGCCAAACTTCTGTCCCATGCCAAAGACCTTGACGCCGCCATCGAAGTATTGCAGCAAGGATTGAAAGTGCCCAGACTGAAGGAAAAGAATCATTTGGCACAGAAGTGTGCGGAATTGACGGCGCGTCAAGGCCGACTTGATGAAGCCATTGAAATCCTGATGGCAAGAATAGATGGGAATGATCCGCATCATCTGGATTTTATCTATAAAGATTGTGCGGATATTATGGTCAAAGCCAAACGGATTGATGAGGCCATTTCCTTGATGAAAAGGGGAATTGAATCACCGGGACTGACCAACAAAGGGGTGATCTATCAAAAGTGCGCCAAACTGTTGGCACAGGCGGGGCGGGCTGATGAAGGAATCAGATTGCTGGAAAATGCGTTACTGTTGCCGATGATGCCCGGCAGAATCATGCTGTACCAGACTTGTGCCGACCTTATGACAAGCCTGAGTCGGAATAGGGAAGCAATTGACTTTCTTAAAAGTGGCATAAACGGTCCACGTATGGGGAACATTGCCTCTTTGATCATTCGGTGTGCGGAATTGCTACTTTCTGAAGGTCGGAGGGATGAGGCGGTTGTGTTGTTGGAGAAGGCTGTTGGTGATTTTCCTGAAGATGGGCAGTTGAAGGGTTGGTTTGAGAAGGTGAAAGAGCATAAAAACAATGCCGAAGGGTAATATCATGTCTTTTAAACTTGATCTGAACGCTGATATCTCCGACACCTCATGGGTTGATAATATTGAAGTTGCTCCGGCTGAGTTCGTGCGGATATTTGGCGGGCCACCTCGGCGCCTGGATTCATTCAAGGTTTCTGGCCTCTACACGTTCGTCAAGGATGACAAAGTATTCACTGTGTACGACTGGAAATCGACATCACTCTGGGGAGAGGACTTGCCATCTCCTCTCGCCTTCTGGAACAGTCGAAGCAAAGCAGTACTTTCCATCGGTGGTAATTGCGAGGATGTAACCGAATTCAGGTCATGGTTGCTGCAAAAAATGGTGGGAGCCTGTTAGAGCGGTCTTCATTGTGTAAATGATTGAGGTGGGCGCCGGGTCTGGCTTCAAAGATGATAAGTTGAAACATCCTCCTGCTGCGAAAATTGTATGGAACTGCTGAATAACGGCGCACTGAGAAGGTTTGATATGGGGGTAAAGATACTTGGTAGGTAGCATGGGAATTTCTTCCTTAACATCCCATGGATTCAGATAAACCAGGGACAACCGACAAAATGGTCGTCCCTGGTTTATTCAACCTCATCCAGTCGTGACGCCTGCCTCAGCCACCTTCTCCATAGCGGGAATCTTAGCTGCTGTCCCCTTTTTCACTTTTCCCTTCTCTTCTATCTCACCAAGCGGATTCGTGAACCCTCGCGGCGGCCTGTAATCCCACCCCATCATCTCGCACATCTCCGCATTCAGAAGGTTGATCTCATCCTTGATCGACTGGCTCCGCACAAGGAACTCCTGGGCTTTGTCGAGTTGGATATTACTGCTCCTGCCCATGCTCATCCGAAGCTTATAGAGGGCATTGTCGAGGGTATTGAGCATGCCGATGAAGTCGCTCTGGTCCCTGGTCTTCCGGGAGATAACATCAAAGTCATCTCGATTAACCTTCTCAAGCTTCCGTTCCTGCCACGTCTTACCACCATTTTTGCCTCCCTGGCCATCATTTCCATTTTGTTCACAAGTACTGTGTTCCGGTATGCCTCACAAACAAACGGTTTGCTGGAAAGTCCCCTCATTTTTCTGCTGTCCCTGGTTCGTCGCCAGAAGATAATCCGAGATGCCCTTTGCAGACCAGAGATCAGCAGGATTGACCGTCCCTTCCAGCCAAGGTGCCATAACGTAGTTGTCGTAGTCGGACAGGTAGACAAACATTTTGCCTTTCTCCGCCAAATGTTCGAATACCGGCGAGGGGAGCATAACAGCAACTGGACCGATCCTGGCCACTACGACACCCGGTCCTGCTGAAATTATTATGTCAGCAGTCGCTTTATTTTTCATCAACTCCTCGAAATACTCATTCGGTATCGTGGCCAGTGCCATCAGGCCATCGTTAAGCAGAATAACCCGCGATACTACAAATTCATCACCTTCCATTGCTCTATCCCCGATCAGTATTTTGTGTAACCTTGCATTGAAGGACCAGCGCTGGGTGGTGAGTTCACCTGTGTAGCTTTGCCGCTGATTTTACCCAGAATTGATTTGCCGCCAGTTGCAAGAGAACTTGCATTATTTATCGTAGCAACCGTTGCATTGGTTGTAGCCATAATCATTTCTGTTGCCTGTTCTCCAGCCACTCCACGTATAAAAGCCGAACCGCCGCCTTGAACATTTACCCCCATGGAGCTATCAACCCTGTTGTCGAATTTCTGAGTATGAGAGCCAAAAACTGCACCGGTATGATCTTTGTAGGTTCTCTCTCCTCCTCGTTGAATCTGGAATGAAGAGATTGTTGGCATTACTCCTGTTGGCCCATGCGCACTCATGGAGCCGTCTTTTGTCATACCCTGAACGGTCGGGTTGCCGAGCCGCATTCTAATGGAATCTCCGGCTGCTACTCTAACGTTACTACCGCTGGCAGTGAGTGAAGCATTAACAGAGGCGGCATCCTTATCAGTTGCAACAAGCCGGTCAACATCGGTGTAAGCGCGGGTAGAAGATACACTCACATTCTCGTCCTGTGAACCACTCCACGCTTTACGTCCGTGTTCAGATGTCTGCATGTTCCGGTCAATGTTTTCAGCGTCCCTACCTGTTTTGAATGTCGCCATATCTTTCCGGCTGACATCCCCGCCTCGTCCAATAGAAAAGGACTGGATATTACCGGCCCCATCTTTTGCCATCTCATAGGTGAAACCCTTGTTGCTATTCATCATCTTGCCAATTTCGTTTACTGCGTTATGGCCGAAGTTGGCTTCACGCAGTTCGTTCATAATCCCTTCAGCTCTTGATTTGTTTCCGCCGGCAACAACACCCTGCTCGCCGGAATTAACGATACCGCCATCCATGCCTACATTCACCGAATTCTTGCCATCAGCAGTAGTGAATGAGATGTTCTGACCTTCCATCGACTTTTGCATTTCGGCAAAGCCACGCTCGGTCAGATGCCCGTCTTTAAACATTTCTGAATTCTTTGCCAATTCCGGAGCGATTTTACCAGCCAACTGATCGGCAGCTGAGTGGACAAGTTGGTTGCGAGCAATTTTTCCGGACACGTCATTACTGGCAAGTTGACGGTAATTGTCGTGACCGCCAGCTGCAAAGATACCACTGATTTTGCCACCTATCTCCATTGCAGCGATGCTACCAGCTTCTATTCCGGCCTTATCCGCTCCACCCAACTGATTTGAAAGTCCTACCACCTCCGATGATTGCTTTCCTTGTTGGAACAGCGAGTTCATCTGCATGAGCTGTCCAGGTGACACACCAAACTTTCCTGCCATTTTCTTAACGGCATCGGCGTTAGCAAAGTCTCCCAAAGAAGATACTTCCGAACGCATTGCGTTGAACTGTCTCCAATCGCCACTAAATCCGAGTGCTTTTGAGGCACCAAACGCTTGCATTTCTCCTTGCAGTTGTCCGACGCTTTTATCCATGTTTGAAGCCAGAAAATCGGCGTAGTTTGAACCGTTGCCAAACGTTTGTGCTAAGGCCTTGTCATTGGCGACGCCCATTTCTGCAAAATTGCGTACATCGCCACCATAACTGCCTGCAACCATATCCTTTACCGCTGCTGATTTATTGAGTCCAAGCCGAGAATCAAAGGATTTGAGATCATACGAGGATTGAAGGCCATTCTCCTTCATGGCAGTACCGGCAGCTCCGAAGCCCACGTTTCTACCAACTTGAGCATTACCCATCATCTGAGCCGAATACTCCTGGCCAAACGCAGCTATCATATCGTTTGATGCTGATGTACCGGCAGACATCTCCATCGACGACTGCGCCTGCCGTGCCTTCATGCTGTACTCATTGCTCCACGCTTGTGTCGGCATGGCACTTACATTGCTTTTCTCTGCAGTGGCCCTTCCGCTTGGATCTTCGACTGTATGTGCACCATAGCCACCGGCAGAGCCGACCTGGCCGGCGAGACCACCAGCCATCATTGCCATGGCATGACCACCAAATTTTACGAGCGTCCCGGTGATAACCGTTGCCAACATCATTCCACTCATCCGGAGAGTGCCGAACATTCCCAGAATCTTTACGGTCTGATCAGGAAACATATAGAGCGCATCCATGCCGAGCTTCTTCTGGCGGACCATCTCATATGCCTTGTTTGCATAGTCTATGGCAAACTGATGGATGATCGCATCAGTAACGCCCCAGGCAGTTAACCACACAAAGAAGCCCAGTATGGTGCCAAGAGCTTTGCCGAGCAGGGGTGTAGGAATGAAGAGTGCCAAAAACGGCAAGAGTCCAATTGCCACGGCAGTTAATGTGGCTTTAAGGATAGGAAGCCATTCGTTAGCTGACTTCATTGCACCTGAAGCATTAAGGAGGAACTGGTAGTTGGTTGCGCCAGTTGAGTCGCCACTACGATATATCTCCTCAAGTCTCTGTGAGATGTACGCCTGTTTTACGAAGTCATCTATTGATGCCGCACCCAGGCCAGTTCCAGAGTTGACGTTATTGAGTACGGTTTTGCATTGGATGAGTGAAAGTGCATCAGCCGGGTCAAAACCAAGGTTGGAACAGATCCCTTTGATATTATTTTCCAGATTTGCCGGAGTTATTTTGGCGTTAACCTGCGTCCATGCAGCACTGCAACTCATTGTGGTGCCCTGCGGATTGATTGCATCGTAATAGACGGTCCAAATCGCTGGGTTTTGTGCTTTAGCGAGTGACGCAGAAAAGCTGGTAGTTTGGTTCCGTAATTCATCTACTGTAAGACCGGCATTCGGATTCATGAGTGCAAATGATACACAGTCCTTGATGTAGCGGCGCATTGATGAGTCAATGTTTGTATCGACGGCTGACAAGGGGAGACTGGTTATTTGAGCGAGCCCCAGAAATCCCTTTCCGCCAGCCTGTGAGGCATAACTCAGCGGGTCGCCTGCTACAGTCACAATATCAACAAGACCTCGCTCTATGCTGTTCATTATTCCTGCGACAGCAACGACACCATCCGGAATTCCGCCTACCGCCTGTGTCTTGTTGTAGACAGGGTCATAGATGTGTAGGGTCCCCTTCGGAATAATGAGCGCAAGATAGACCGCAATGCCGATAAGAGCCGGTACAAGCCAGCTCTGTACATTGCCAGTCCCGGTTCCAAGCATTTTACCGGCAACAGCGAGTCCGCCGAAGAAGATTCCGGCTGTTATGCTGACGAAGTAGAATGATTTATAGCCATTGTCTCCGAATATAAGGGCAAGCTTGCTGAAGGCGTTAACGACTGCATCATGTCCTCCCCAGACGTAGTAATCCATATCAAGAGCCAGGGCTATGGAAGGGAGAAGGATAAACAGTGAGACGACGGACAGTATTCTAAATATTCGACGTGTCGACATCGACAACTCCCGCTGCAATCAGTTTTTTATTACGCCGCCAGGCAAAGAACATGGCAATCACCGGTATGATGATAAATATCAGTGTCGTTACTACAACGAAGTATGCAGAGGTCAGAAAAACTCCTTTGAATCCCTGAAGCCAGTAATAGATGTTGGCTACCGTACTTTGTGAAACTTTGGCGTAGTAAAGTTTCGCCACCGCCCAGAGAAGCATCTTGTCGGAAAACAGTTTGAAGTAGATGAAATGAAAGGCAATGAAAGCGATAATAGCTTTTGCTATGGCGCCGAAGATCATCCCCCCGAGGAGATTTAAAACCATCGCCCGGGTGTATTCTCCTATGTAACTCATTGCCGCCTTTGCTATGAACAGTGCGTACCCGAGCGAAAAACCGAGCGCAAGCAGAAAGGCGCTGCAGGTATCAAACAAGGTGGGGTTCGCGTCGCCAAACATCGGGATGTATTGTTCTATGACGCCAATAGCAATAGGAGTTAAGGTCGCAGAAACCAGACCAGAGACGAATGAACTCCTAAAGCCCACCTCCATGAATTCCAACCGCTGTTTAGTTGTCAGAAAGCGAGCTTTGATAAGGCATCCGCCCAGTTCATTGGCAAAATTCTGATCGATATATGAAACCGCTTCAAGTAAACCACGCGGGTGTATTTCGCTGCTTGGCGCTACCGGAATTACGTCTGGCGAGCCTCCACTATCTTTTGCCATCGAATTCCCTCTAGCTTGCCAGTGATCGTAATAAATTCAATATGCCGCCACCGTACGCAACTATTGCTGCCATTAAGAGGCAAACTGCTGCCAGCGTAGGATTTCTCTGTCGTACGCCGACCCAGAAAGCAGTGATGATAAGGAGGACAAAGAAAAGACGCCCCCAGAATCCGTAGAGCATCGTGGCAAATAGTTTTTGCCAGAAACTTGTGTAATCTCCCCGGCCCATGTAGTGGAGAGGATTGAGCTTTTCAATTGGCATATGCTTCTCTCAAAAGATCGGATAAGCCTTCGCTATTACCCTTGATTTTTCCAGCAGGCCAAAGTAGCGGGAGTCGTAGCTGTCTTTGTGTTGTCCCATGACAAACATGAAACCGGCGGGAATATCACCGTTATAAAAAAACTTCGGGAGTGGAACCCCTTTAAGAGAACGATCCTTGGCTGTAACCAGATATTCTCCGTTACAGTAAAAGTTCTTGTTTTCGTCGACGGTCAGTGTTTCGCCCTCATCGCAACCGATAATTTTCATCATATCTTCGTTCTTTTTACCCAGGATATTGGCAATGGTTTCGTTCCGGTACGTAAAGAGCACATAATCTCCATGTCCTACGTGATCCGGATTGTGGTTAATCCAGAAGACTCGCTTGGTCAGTGATGGAGTAATGGTCACGCTTATTTTGTAGGGAAGTGCCGTTCCAACTGCCAGAAGAGATATGATCAGGATCCAAAAGCGCGAACTTTTGAAGAGCCTGTTTGCTTCAAGGCTTGATAGTTTCAACATTACGCACCACCGCATCTCCCATAATGACGACCCTGTTTTTTGGGATGGCTATCACAACATTTTCCAGGTGATCAAAGCTTCTTCTCAGTTCTTCGTCAGTCAATTTCCCTGCCATGTAGTTGTCTCGTTGTTGAGCTATGTACCCCTTGATATCTACCGCTACTATTTTCTGGGCATACCAACGATCATATGAATAGACAGAGGCAAATGAGGTTATGAGGGCAACCAAAAGACAGATACAGACGACTACAGGAATACCCATTCCTTCTTGGTTGTCAGATTTTATGGCAGCTTGTGGAGTCTTGTTATTGGCAGGTAGTTCTGAGGTATCGACGTCTTCCGTGGAATCTATTCCCATGTTGTCTCCGTGAAATATTAGTTCGACCGCAAAAAAAGGGTCTTACTTATATATCTGGATGGGGGGGAAGGTGACGCAGGACAAGCGAAGTATATTACCCGGATTATGTGTTGTATTTTCTCGGATTATCTATTGCAATTTCTCGGATTTTATATTTACAAAATGCGGATTATTACGTATGGTTTCGTAGAGGAGAATATAGATGATATTTTTTAAACGACATATCAAAGAGCGGTTGATAGAGCTGCTAAAAGATTTCCGCATCGTCTACCTGACTGGACCAAGACAATCGGGGAAAAGCACACTTGTGAGAGAAGTAGCTAACACTCTCGGGATGAGTTATTACACGCTTGATGACTCCGCTCTGGCGGCATCTGCAGAAAGCGACCCTCAGGGAATGCTTGCTTCACTTCCTAAGCCTCTTGTGCTCGATGAATTTCAGATGGTTCCAAAGCTGATTGGCGCAATAAAGATGATTTCAGATTCAGCCAACGGTCAAAAAGGTATATTTCTGCTAACGGGATCTTCAGATGTTTTTCGTTCAGCTCAGGCTCAGGAAGCTCTACCCGGTCATATGGCACGTTTGGAGTTGTATCCACTGTCACATTCAGAACGGCACGGAGAGTCTTTGAATACGATAGATTGGCTTATCAGGGGTACGTTCGAGCATTCGATGCTGAAACCGTTGGATAGGAAGAAGTTGGGGGAACTCCTCATAGAGGGCGGTTATCCTGAAGTCATTACCAAAAGCCCGCGATCACGAAACATCTGGTTTAACTCATATACTGAAGGGCGCTTGTTTAAAGATTTTGAAGTCATGCATCAGGTAAAGGGTGATTATCACACAAAACTGTCTGCGCTTATTCGCAATTTGGCCGGAATGACCGGCAATTTGATCAAATACGCGAATATAGCGAATGACCTCACTCAGGATGATAAAACTGTCAAACGGTATATAGAAATTCTTGAGCTCATGTTTATTATTCGCAGAATACACCCTTATGTTCGTAATAGTTCCAAAAGAGCCGTTGTCGGAATGCCCAAGCTTCATTTCATCGATACTGGTTTGGCTTGTCATCTTCTGGGGCTAAAACAGCCTGAAGCAATTCACCTTTCACAGTTTTTCGGCGGTCTTGTTGAAAATTTTGTCTATTGCGAGCTACTGAAACATGCCACCTGGGCTGAAGAAGATGTAAGCTTCTACCACTTTAGGGACACATCACGTCATGAACTGGATCTTGTTATTGAGAGAAGTGACGGATCCGTAATCGGTATTGAAATTAAGGCGTCCATGTCGGTTAAGCAGGAAGATTTTTCAGGTCTTACAGTTTTTGCAGAGTATGCAAAAGAGAAGTTTCTCCACGGAGTGCTATTTTATTCAGGTGATAAAGTACTACCATTCAAGATCAATAATAGAATTTTCCACGCACTACCAATATCATCCCTCCTATAATCATATTGATTTCCGGCAAAGAAATAGAGAAAAGGCGACCTGTTATCGAGGCCGCCTCTTTCCGAAGGGTATGGGTATACCGCTTCGAAGATCTAATTTTGCTTTGCGACTGCTATTCGCCAAGAATCAGGCGAACGTAGTTGCTTGCTTTGGTTTCTGCACCACGCCGTGAATACTCAACTCCAAAGTTGTTATATGGCGCACCACGGAGCATCGGTTCTACTCTCCATCGGTACAGATAACCAGCAACCTCTTCAATAGTTACATGTGGCCAGGACATTTCATCGTAGTAGTGGGTCATCGCATTGTTCTCCCTGATGCTGTAAAGATGTCGATTACTTCGACGCAGCTTGTACAGTTGAAGAAAGCTCTTTCAAACTCATCCCACGACAAAGTGAACTCCCTACCGTTGATACGAACTTTTACTGACATGATATTCTCCTCTCTCACATTAATTTGGAAAACCCAAAGGGCCCCCTTCAATCACCGCGCTGGTTCGGTGACTCAAAGGAGCCCTTTGGGCTGTTGAGAGGAGATAATGGGGTGAGAGAAAACGTCTCTTCTCACCCCACGGCTCTATTTTATCGCCTCCGGTTTTTCAACCGATGGCTGTTCACAGTCCTGGCAAACGACTTCATCGTTTGTTACGAGGCGACCTACCTTGCCAACCATATTCACAAGCCCCATAGGAGCTGCTAAAAAGCCGGAAACTCGTGTCTGTTCCTCGAAATTCACCCAACTGCTGTGAGAACAGCCTGTTATGGTGAAACCAGTAGTTGCAATCCAGAGTATCATGACAATTCGTATCATCTTGTTTCTCCTTTTCAGGCACACCCATCCCCGTAGGGGTGTGGTAAAAACCATCCCCCTGCGGTAGGGATTGCTCACAAAGGAGCGTTACTATCTATTGGAGTGCCAACACTGCATCACGAAAGCTGACTTTTTCCGCATCCATCATTGCACTGATAGGGTCCCACGATCGGTTACAGACAAAACAGTGAACGTGGTTATCGTACAAAGACATGGAGGGATTACTGTCCTTGTGAAACGGGCAACAGGTAGTTTTTCTCCCTGAGGTAAAAGCAACAATCCGTGTAATGGGATGTTGACGAGCGTGCTCAATCATCTCATCAGTGTTTGCATTGTTGGTTTCAGGTTCCTTTTTCCCGTTGATATGCTTCAACAGCTGCGATGACTCCCGTTTCAAGGGATGCAGCTCACTCTTAACCTCTTTAATTCGAGCAGAGAGTAATGCTCTTTCAAGCGGATCCTCGTTTTGCCCCAATTCCTTGGTGGAAAGCCTTATTTCGCGCTCCTTCTCTTTGATTTGCGGTTGCAGGAATGCCAGACGTCGCATGATCGCGTAGCGTTCAGATACGCCAATTTCCTGTGCCGCTTTTATGGTTGTTTGCAGCGTCATTCGAGACCTCCTTCGAGAAGCCAGGCTCCGTTACCTTCAATCAGCTCATCCAAAGACATCGGACGATCTGACATGAAGTTTTCCATGAAGTATTTCACTTCAGGAAGGTCTGATAGTTTCAGAACCTCCAGGAGTCTTGCAGATGCCGGAGCAAATTCAGGGTTTCCAAAGGCCAGTTCTTCTTGGCATTTCTGAAGAGCTGCAATCCTGTCTGCTGCCTTGATGACATCCTTGTACACGGGAGGAATCGTAAAAACGGCTCGATATACCGGCTGCAATTTGTCAGGGAGCGATCCCACCATTTTGTTAATGGCAAGTCCCTCCAACTGATTAACAATGGATTTGACGACTCCGCCACCGAAAAACTTGATCGGTGTCGGTATATCACCCGTAAACACCTCTGCAGTGTCATGGTACAAGGCATACACGGCAGCCATATTGGGATCCAATGTGCCACTAAAATAGACGTTACGAATAGTCGCCAACGCATGAGCTAAAACAGCTACGTCAAAGCTGTGCTGTTTCAGATCTTCCTGTCTGATATTTCGCATTAACGACCAGCGAACGATTTGACCCATGCGGGCTATGAATTCAAAAAACTTGTATATTTTCATGTTGCGGCTCTCCATACACGACTCCCCCATCCGGGAGTGTGGTTATTTCCCCGGCGCCATGGCGCACTTTTATGGTGATGGCGGGATTGGTTGGAGTTACTCGATACTGCACAGATTACCGTAGACCAGAATTCCCGTGCGAACAGCCAAAGCCTTGGCGAACTCAATCGTCTGGGACTTTGTATTAAAGTCGCATATACCCTTCATTCCTCTCTTTAGCCACACAATCGTTCATCCCAGCAGCATTCGCCGATGTAATGGGCGTAGCCGTCGCTCTGGTAGAAGATGCGCGAGGAGGAAAGCGGAATCATGTCCCCGCAGCCGATACACTTGACGGCCCGTTCAATAGGACAGTCGGCTACCGTCAGTTCCCGGATGAAGGTCTCATCGCAGCTCTGACAGTCGAATATCTCACGGTCGATCCCCAACAGGGTGTCGGTTCGAGAGACTTCCAGAAAACAGCCGCATACTGGGCAGACAAGGTTATTCGGCGTGCCGTTTTCGGCATCCCATTCATGTTTGTAATTATTGCGGGCGACGCGGAGGTTCTCCTCAAAATCAATCTCCATCCGCTTGCAGAAGTGCATCAGATCTGCGAGCAGGTCCTTGACATCATCTTCATCGCCATCGAAATCCCGTCCTTCAAGAGTCAGGCAGTAGGCCTGCATAACCGTGTCGATCCTTCCGGCACGTTCCTCGTTGGTAGGCTCGTCTGTTGTTTGCTCAAAAGGGATCATGTCACCACCCCCTTGAATTCATCTGATTAAGAACCATTCCAAGATCGATTCCGGACTCGGTGATCTTCTCGATGTGTCCAACAGCATGTGCAATGTTGCCGCTGCTTTGAATTGGTCCATCCGTCCGTGGTCCGGTATCACCGGATTTCACTTCACTGATCCTCTCTTCCAGCCATTGGCTGGTAAAGCAGTACTGGATGTCATCAGCGGTTATAAATACTGTTCCGCCGCCAAAGCCATCCGGTCGCATCCGCGAGCAAGTGTAGGCACTTTCCTTGGAGATCCAGGGGAGTTCACCGTTGGAACGGCAAATGATCTCCTGCAACCTGGCGAAAAGCTCGTCCTCGCCAAGCTCGATCTCCTTGCCTTCAGATTCATCCGAGTTGAGGAAGCCGTTACAGCACCACTCCTCTGCGTAGAGGTAGAACTTGTCCTCACCGTCAGTTTCAAAGGTGATGCTGAACGCCTCGATAATGCGCCGGTCCTCGTCATTGATCAGATGTTTGGGAATGGAAGGTTGGAAAACTGATTGGTTCATGTAGTCGGCCATGTTTTGTCTCCTTGGTTTGATGGTGCGGGGAGACAAACCCCCTATGGGGAGAGAGTCTCCCCGATTGGGTTGGCGATTATTGGTCAGGAAATCCTTCTGATAGTGCCACCTTTGTCGGTGTACCAACCTGATGGAACCTTGAACCCGCAACTGATGACGAACATCATGTCCGGGTTATGATAGTTGCGAACCAGGTAGTAGCCGCGACCTTTGGTGTCAAAGGCTTCATAGGCGGCCATACCGTCGGGTTCGTTTGCGGGCTGCCAATCAAGGGAACTCAAATCCTTCCCTCTCATGGCGCATCTCCTTGCCCGGCCGCATCTGTGCAAGTTTCACGCTTGTCATGAACGTCCGGCATGCCGAAAACTGCAAGCGGCACTGTGTCGGTTTCCCAACGAATATCGGTGTGTTTGTAAAGTCCCGACCAGAAGAAATCGCTATCGGTTACGTTCAGAGTATTGCACTCTATCCGTCCCACGAATTCCTTCAATCTCACCTTGCCGTTGTCGGGTTCGGCGTCCCAGTCAGCCGTCATGAAGTTACAGACATAGTTGAACTCGGATATTCTGTAGGCCTTCATTTGCTTGACAACTACCGAGAGTTTTTTGATCCGCTCGATGGTGGCAGCGTCAAGGTCAATAATGGCGTAGTCCGCATTGTCGGAGAAAAACTCGCTGTTATCGTGAACGGGAATGATGAGTCGTTTGGCTGGTGTCGTTTCTGTCATGGTCAGTATCTCCTTATGGTGCGGAGACGGACCAACCCTTACGGGGCTGTCTGTCCCCGCATGGGTTAATGAATGATGTTAAGCGTATTTCTGCCTGACGGCAGGGTTACGCACATAGACTCCAAATAGTGTGAACTCCAGGTTTCCTGCATCAAGCAAGGTCTGGTACATGCCGAAAGGCAAGTCCCGAGTGACCTCTCTGCCGCCTTCACAATGGATGACGGCAATGCATGGTGGAGTTGGAGCCGGCTCCTGTCTGGTGATAGCAAGTTGGATGATGTTGCTTTTGATCGGCGCTTCTCCCTTGTTATTCCCCCTAACTTTGGCGTTCTCATGCTGGGTCATCTTCTTCAACAGGGACGACGGGTCCGTGTAGTTGAAGTTCCCCTCCTTGAGCGCCTTGGTCATCAGAGATGAAAACGACTGGCTGCTGCTGCATTCAGACGGGTCGATGTCCGGTGTTTCCCCTTCCGCGAGTTTGGCTACCATCCTCTTCTCCAGGGTATAGGCAAGCTGCAGCGCCTGGACTTCCGAAGAGGTGAGATACCAATAACGGACGGGACGAACTTCCCCGAACTGGACCCGGTGGATGTCAGCAGTATTGACGCGACGGATTCTCCCGTCTCCCTGTTCAGCCAGTCTGGTATTGGACGTATAATCGTACCAGACGAGGTTGTTGAACTGGGATAGGTTGAGACCCGTGGCGACCCGGTGGAACGAAACGACAACAACCTGAGCCGTCACCTGCTCGAACCACTCGACCAGTTTTTCAGGTGCTACCGAGTCGGGAAGTACCTCCACACTGGCGTACTGCACGTTATCCCGAAGGATTCGTTTCAGGACGGGGCGCATGTCGATCTTTTGCGTGTTGCCGGTATAAACCAGCAAACGCTCTCCCCGATCAATCACCCCTTGGGCGATACCGATCAGTTTTTCTTCTTTTTCCAGTAATAACTCCCCGTCGGGAAGCGACAGCCGGTGCAGCGTGCCGAGCGGAATATCCCGCAGTTTCAGTTCGTCGTTGTAATGCCGGAACGTGTCGCTGACGCGCAGAAACGCGGCATTGCGGACTGCTGCAGCTGCCAGGAGGTCTTCCGGCGGCAGGTCTGCCTTGTCGATGATGTTTTCGATGCTCCGGTGACAGGTTTCCACCAGGGCGTGTGATTGATACTTGATGACTTCCCGTTCCACCGGTGGGAGATCGTCGAAGTCGTCACTGTCCACGTTGACGAAGTTGGGAATTGTAAAGATCAGGGCTGCCGGCGAGATGCCAGCCGTATCGTAGGTGGTGACACGCTCCGATTCGCGGTGACGGTTTTTTTCGTCGGTTTTCCTGACGGTCTTAAACGCTCCATACTTGGTCTGGAAATCAGTAGCGGACTTCATGTCCCAGCCCGCATCCCGCATCTGCTGTGGATTCAAACCCCACAGGATGTTGTAGATGGATTTCGCCATGCCGTTAGTCACGGTGGCGGTGAGGGCGAGAACCTTTTTGGCGGTTGCGGCAAGTCGGATGAACGCGGTTCCCTGATTGCTCATCAGGTTGGCCGCATTATGGACTTCGTCGAAGATTGCAAGATCGAACGGTATTCGCTTCAAGAGCCGGATGTACGGAAGCTGCTTGTTGTGCGTCCGGGCTTCCGTGGCGGTGCCGTTGTTCTCGATTTCGCTGATCCAGCGACGATAGGTCATCTCCGGTCGGTCATTTTCTGGAATATAGGTGAAGAGTGGTTCGCCGCAGTACGAGCATTTGGGTTTGTCCCCTTTGCGGATCTTCTCAGCCAGAGGCGAACGGCAGGAGGGACAGACTTCCGCATATTCAACGGAGCTGTGCTCATCCTTCTTGACAATTGTTTTGCGACTCTTGATACAGAGCCGGTATTTTGGGTGCATCCTGAGCCGCGTATAGGCAATCAGGTAGAGACCATAGGGCCTGCTAACGGAGAGCTTTTTCAAAGCGTCCCAGGAGTCAATGACATGTACGGCGAATCCCTCGCTGGCATATTCTCGCACCAACTGGGGGATAAGCTGCGGTTCTGATACCATCACCGTGCGTTTTGCCCTGGTGAGGTACTTAACCGCTTTCGCGATCCATGTTTTGCCGGTGCCGGTATTGGCACGAATGCCAACGCCCCGGCGTCCGGAACGGTAGGCTTTGATGACCGCCTTGACCGCTTCCCGCTGTGGCGGGAGCAGACCGATCCCCTGTAGTTCATCGACCAGGTATGTTTCGTCCTGACCGATTTCATGGATGGGTTGGTACAATCGAGAAAGCTTCTGCAAAAGCACCGATGAAAGACGGCTGTTGAGTTCGTAATAATCAAACCCATGTTCACGGGCTGGTTGTACGTTCCCGTGGCGATCCATCAGAAATGCTTCTACTGTTGGCTTGCAGACGGTTGTCTCGCTATTGCTTTCCGGGTCTTTGAAGGTCTCGGTTTTAGTGATGACCATGAATTTTGCCAGGAAGAATTCGCCATTGATGGTGACGGATTCAATCTGACTGTTCATGGCCGCAAGTTGGACGGCATGCGCCGTTCGTAGTGTTGAGATTGGTTGAATGCTGGTGTCATAGGACGACGGATACTGTCGGTCCAGCATCATGTCCGCTGCCTTGTCTATACGGATTTCGCACTCCCGGTAAAATTCCGTGAGGTCTCGTGCGGTCATAAGTGGGCGGTTGCTGCCGCTACTGCCGCCAAGGGAAAGTGTCTGGCGTTTGTTGCCCGGCACGGTGTATTTCACCCGTGTCGCACCTTCCCCCAGGTTGGCAGCTGGCCAACTCTGATAACGGACATATTGATGGTAGATCTCACTGCTGTTGTCCTGATTCTTTGCCAGAAACACGACCACCTGCTTGAAGCGGGCGTATTCCTCACTCTGGAAGGCGTAGGCGAACGGAAATGTTCCCTGAATGATCTCAAGCAGTCTCCCTTTCAACTCATATTCGGGAATGATGAGAACCATCACTCCTTCATATGCAAGTAGAGGAGCTGTCTTTTTCATCCAGGTAACAAGTTCGTTGCCGGCTGCCTTGTTGTAGGGCGGATTTAACAGGATCAGGTTGAACTTCCCGGAAATCTCCACGTCAAAGAACGACGTGTTGAGTTTCTGGGTTGCCCCGTGGATTTTGTCGAATCGGTTGGTGTCCAGTTCAACAGCATAGGAGAGGATTTCGTGTGGTGAGCCGTTGGCAGCGGCATAGCGCCGTTTGAGCCAACGGGTTACCGTAGTAATAAATTCGCCCTCACCCGCGCAGGGGTCAAGGACAGAAATAGTTTTAAGGGCATTGTAGCGCCGGTTTTTCCAGCCAAATGATGGCTCCACAATGTGAAGAACCGTCTGGATATCAGTTGGAAAGGTCGGGTAGAAACCCTTATTCAGTTCGTTCCCCCGAGTTCGGGAAAACGAGCTGTTAATGGTGTTTGTGAGTTCCATGCCTGTCTCCTTAAATAGTAAGAGGGCAGACAGAGATGACACCCCTACCTTTGAGGGAGGAGGTCAAAACCGCCTACCCCCGAGCGGGATAGATAAATGTCACTTTTTAGTTTCAGTGGTCCCAGTAACGCCGATCATACCAGCGCCCATTGATTTTGATCCGGTTGTCCGGATTGATGGGGACGTTACGATCATAGCTGCCGTCCTCCTTGTGGACTGAACAGCGTCCCATCTTTCCTTCAACTGTACCGTCGAAACCGGATACGTAAAACTGCCACGCTCCGCGACGGCCATTCGAGTAGATTTCACGATTCTGGACGTAACCGTTTCTGATGATCCGGCGTTCCCAGTTGTCTGCTACCCGTTCAATGGGATAGTTCATGGCGTTCCTCCTTCTCGATAGTAAAATGCGCTGTTGCGGGAGGCATCTTGAGTCCGCCATACTTGAGCCGATTAACTATCTCCGACTTCAGTTCGCGGGCACGAAACTTCCAGCAGCGCTTGATTCCAACCAACGGTTCAATCTCCATAGACACTTCATTGAACAGTGCCTCGTACCAGTCGCGATGAACGAACTCCCTCTGGTCAAGTATCCTGCTGAAGACCTGGTAACAGTCCTCCTTCGAGTTGCCGATCAGAAACGATGAGTCTGTCGATGGCGTGATATACGCCCCCGAATACCCTTCGCCCATCTTTGGAATGACACGCAGGGGATGGCTACTCCATACGTTGATAGGTCCAATGGCATTATCATGACATTCAAGGGCACCTTTCATGGCGAGAATCTGGGCAAAAGCCCTGATCTCTTGAGTTGGCCCGTAGACGTTAAGATAGAAAATATTGCGGGCACCAGGAACTGAGTCATCCAGGATTAGATCCTGGCAGATGACAGTTGCTGACGCCTTGTCGTTGGCAATGGTTGTTTTTTTCATTTTCAGCTCCTTTTCTTCCAAAATATGGTCACCCCATCAAACCATCTTCGACAAATGATATGAAACCATCTGCGCCGATAATAATGTGATCCAGGACGTGAATACCGATCAGCTGCCCGCATTCTATTAAACGGCGAGTGATCAAACGGTCTTCATTACTGGGTGTGGGGTCACCTGTCGGATGATTATGCAGGAGTAAAATGGCAGCCGCATTTGATAACAATGCGGTTTTGAATACTTCTCTGGGGTGAACGATGCTTTGATTAAGAGAGCCAATTGAAACAGTTTCTTTGCACATGATCCGGTTTTTCCCATCAAGGTGTAATGTTATGAAATGCTCTTTGGTCTCATTATTGAGGTCACGGAACATTTCAAACACCTGGGCGGGACGTGTAAAGCGAGTATTTACCCACAAAGGAGCATCTTCTCGTATGACAACTGTTTTCATTACCGGGTGGATCTCTTTGATAGTTATCTTGTGTGTAATCGGAGTTGATTCAACTCCAAAAAGATTGTGCTGTGTCATGGTTCTCTCCTTTTTAGATGGCAGAGTGAACGCACGTATCCCGGCAGGGACGTGTGTTTCCGCCCTGCTGGGTAGGTTATTTGTTTGTTAATCCCTTTCTTTGAAAATTGCCGTTGTAGGGTTGACCAGGAGCCAATAATCACCGTTGGCGCATCCTGGATACTCTGATGAGAACCAGGCTCGATAAATAGTATCATCGCAGAGTTTGCACTCTACTTTGAGATCGCGTCCGGTCTTTTTGGTACTGTTCCACCCTCCACCTGCATCGTACGAGTAATTAGACTTCTCCGCGAATGCAGTTTTGATGTTGGCAATAACGTAATCAGGGAATTTTCCGGTTATGCTTGTCACCGTATATCCGTAGTTTTGGAGATACTCATTGGGTGTCGCTAGCAGCTTCGCTTTTAGGTCTTCCCAGACTCCAGGATAAAACCTGTTGGCTAAATTTCTGACTTTCTCCACCATATCCTTATCCGGAACGGGCTCAATTGAGACCAGATGATAAAGATCCTCTGCATCAAATGGAAAACCAGTTCGGGCAGTATTGGTATGGCAGAGCATCCCGCTTTTTGTGACAAAAAGCCGGAATTCGTGGACCGGTTTTTCTGCTGTTTTATGCCTTCTGTTGTTCTGTAGCGATATTTGCGTATCAAAACAGAGGCGCATTTTCCCATGTCTGATTTCAGAAGGAATTGATTCCCAGGCGGCTACTACGGTTGAATGGCTTTTGGGGCCATTTGGTAGCGTTACCAGATTGGGATTTACAGGCAAAGCCGGTGTAGGTGGTTGGTACGTGTTTTCCAAGTCGAAATCATACAAGATAGGATTCAGATCGATCGATCCCATTCCTTGGAAACTGATAGTGAGTTGTTCCACAGTGTCCTCCTTTGCTCTTGTAGAGAAGGCAGAACATTCCCGCTGCCGGGGAATGATCTGCTCCCCGGGTGGGTTGTGAATTTAGCGTTTAGTCAGCAACTCCTCCATAACCCCAAACATTGCTGCCGGAAGTTCCTCGATGGTGTTGATGATTCGGTTGTTTTTCCAGTAATTTTTCACCCCGCTGTGCATGATGCCGATGGCGGCGATCTCAATACCTTCCTTCATGGTTCTCTGTGTAGCGGCATGTGTTTCAGATCCGTTACATGGACAGCCGTCAGTCAGGATAAGCATGACCTTTCTAGGTTCCGAGCGTTGCAAAAGCATTGCTCGTGCAGCCCAAATAGCCATATGCGTGGGAGTCCCATCAAAGGGATAATGGTTGAAACATTCGGACAAGGGCTTCTTGCCGAAGTCAACGAGGATGTTGACTTCAGGCTGATTGGATTTCCCGCTGAACTCAAGAGAACAGACGGAAACTCCTTTCAGTCCAAATAAGGTGTTGTGTAAGGCAAACGCCGCTGCATTAGCGACATCGTACTTGTCATCCATGCTGCCCGATAAATCGAGCATTACGGTGACAGCGGTGTTAATTTCAACCGTCTCGATCTTCTTTCTGAATATTTTAGGGTCACCGGTTGCCATTTTTACCAGTTTACTGGTTGCCAATTTGCGCCCGGATGAGCCAAAAGATCCCGGTTGACGTTTGATTGATTGAAGTTGCCCCATTATGCGTGCCCGCATTCTGGATGACGCGGAAATAGCTTCAACCTCGTCCAGTTTACCGAACCTGCTTTTCAGCCTTCCGATTTCAGGAAATGAGGGGACACTTCTCATGTCGATGGAGCTGGTTTGAGCGGCCATGTTGTTAAGCTCCGACTGAATTAGTTCGGAGAGATCTCCATAGCCTGTGGAATTATCGAGCATTGCTTCGATCTGTTCCGGGGTGGGGCGTTCTCCACCTACGGAGCCAGCACCGTGTCCGCCAGAGCATAAATCACTACTTTGGTTAGACTGGTTTTGTTCCTGCTGGTTGTCTGACTTTGGCGAGCTCTTGTCTTCTTCAGCCTCGCTTCCGGCATCCTGATCGAACTCCTGCTCCGATTCGTTCTCACCTTGTTGTGAGGATCCTCCATTACATGCCTGACCACCTTCTTGCTGGCCTTGCTGCTGCTCCTGCTGTTGCTGATGTTGTGCAGATGATGGAGGAGGTGGGGGATTCTTCTGCTGGATGAGAAGGTCAATAATCTTTTGAGACATTTTTTCAGTGTCTTTAGTGTTTTTGAGTTTGGGAATGTCCTTGATGATGGCATCTACGTCATCGATGAATTCTTGACCAAAGGCGTCATCCATCATCTCGTTGCAGATTTCCTCAAGGGGGAGTATCGCGCTCTGATTAAGCAGTTTCCCCCTGCCATATGCCATAACCTTGCAAAGCATGGCATGTGGCAATTCTTTTGGCTCAAGGCTTCCCTTGTTGACATAGTGAGTGGTGACAGCATCAAGATTGAAGCGTGTCCCTGGTCGTTCCTTTATGCTCTCTGTTTCAATCCGAATATCCTCGATGACGTTCATCATGTCGCCGAGGAACCCGGCAGGTTTACTTCCTGTCGTATGGTTTTTATGCCCGATTTCATGAAATACGAGACCGGTCATAAGCATTCGCCCAAGCGGTGTTGCCGGCATACGGGCGATATTGATTGCAGAACCATCAGAAGCGCAGTTGGAACAATCTCCACTTACGGTTACTTTTATCTTTGAGTCGCGACTTAACACCATTGCCAGGCCTGCGAGCTCTTGATCTCGTATCATCGTGTTCTCCTTGTCGTAGTCAGATACCGTAACAGGGAGAAAACAATCCCGGACGGGGAATGTCTTCTCCCTGCCCGGATCTTTTTGAAATTGGTTAGAAGTCCCAGGTAATCGGTGCAACATCACCTGAGTTCTGTGAATTGATTAGTGCCGCCGGAATAACGTATTCCGGTGCTTCTTCAATGATCTCTTCTTCGATCTCCGCCTCAACAGGAACATCCCGGCCAATATTGGCGAGCTGTCTACCCACGAGCCCGGCCACCATATTGAGGTCAGTACCTTTAATGGAGCCATTTTTCGGGAGTTTCGCCAGAGTATCGTCTATTACTTGGATGGTATCGACTATTCCTTGGTCGAGAAAAGACAAACCAGCCAGTTTTTCGCGAATGGCTCTGATGGGTCGGAGTGCTTTTCGTGTTACCTCCTGTTTGCCAATAAATGAAGTTTCATATGCTTGACGGGCTGCCTGCCTTACTTCATGACAAAGCTGCCCATACAAACTCCCCATCTCTTCATCAAGACCATTATTTTCGACATCTGCCGGAGCATTTACAGAAATTGCTGCGTAGTTGAAGGAAATGGCTTTCTGAATATGGCTTGGAGGTTCTATTGCTGCACGTATGATTGATGACCATTCGGGGGGATTTGAGTTAATCCATTTTTCGACTTCTATGTCATAAACTGACAAGAACTCTGCTTTGGCAACATCAAATGCCCCTTTGATCCTCTGTAATTCCAGGTTAAGTTCTTCAACCTTCTCTTTTGGCACTGCATACCCAGCCCCGACGAACCGCACACCATGTTGAAGGCAAAGCCGGTCGGCTTCACGTTTAAGTGATGCGAAGATCTTAACTGCCTCGGGGGATATAATACGTTTGCTGCCAAGAGTAGCAAGGGTTCCTGGGGGGAGCTTGTCAACATTGATGCCGTTGCTTGCAAGATCTTCCAGGTGAAGTGCTTTTCGCCCTTGCCAAAGTGATACATGTAAAACTACGAGGATCATCTGATCAAGTATAGTCTGGATTTCCATGGTGTTTTCTCCTTTTCCGTTGTTTTACCCGTACAGGCAAGGAGACACCCCGCAGGGGATGTTTTCCTCCCTGCATGGGTTGATTAATTAAAAATCCCATTTAATAGCGTCAGGTGATGCAGGCGCTTCGTTCCAGTTGACGATTGGGGCTAAGCTTTTTGGAGGAACAACGGTTACATTTGGCTGAGAGGCTGGTACCACCTGCTGTTTCTGGCTGGACCAGCCTTTTTGCTCTGTGTATTCGTCCACAAAGGTGTAACCCTTGTTTTTCTTCTGATCTATTATCTTCTGCAGGTCTACATTGTTTCCCTGCTTTGCAGCTTGTTGGTGGATCAGCCCGGTTTTCCCCCAGAAGGTGTGAATTTCACAATTTCCGGTGACAGAACCAATCCAGTCTTTGCCACCAGATACTGACGATGCACGAAGATGAATTGCATACACGGTGTTCGGTGAAAGATTCGGGATGCTCATATCGTCACTCCCTGAATTTGGGGTGATGCGACACCGAAGTTGGTCTGCACGAGGGTATGAAGCATTGCCCTGACGTGCGGATCGACTCCGTTCCCAAAAGCCTTGTCGAAGCTGTGATATAACGGCGGGACATCATTCCTTGCCCAGGACTGAACCAGCTTTCTCCCCCAACGAAGCAAGTCGCGGATGGAGATTGGCCCGGGGCAGTTGCCGTCACGGTACGCAGCTCGGATGTCGGCAGCTGTTTTCACCATTGCCTGCATGATTTTTGGTTCCAGCTTGCCTGCAAATGAGTTCTGCAGGATTTTCTCTTCAACTTCAGCCGGTGGATACGACATTTCCCACTTTTCGAAGCGATTGAGCGACGCCAGATTGAATATGTTGGTTGCAGTGTAAATATCCCCGCCAAGGCCATCACCACGAGTGTTCGCAGTTGCTGCCATGTAAATACGGGGTGCGGGCTTGACAATGGTACCGTCATCCAGGGTGACTACCGCACGCTCCAGCATTCGATGGATCGCCATGATAACTTCAGGGTTATAGCCGTCGATTTCGTCGAAAACGATGGCATACCCTTTGGCGTAGGCGAGCAAAAGGTTGCCGGGAATGAATACGGTATCGCCATTTCTGAGTTGTACTCTTCCCAGAATATCGTCCGGTTCAGTTGATGCCTTTGCCGAAACGATTACCGTGGGAATATTGAGTGCAGCGAACACGTTCTTCAGGGTTTCTGTTTTACCGCATCCTGTCGGTCCCGAAATCCAAAGAGGATCGGGATTAGGCTCTGTCAGCCATTCGATAAAATCTTTGGCCAACTTTGCGTCCCAAACATAGCCGGCGGTTGCCTTGGGCACCAGAGGGTGACCTGGGGCAAAGCCTTGAAGCGGCATCTGCGAAGGGAATCCGAAAACGTTTTGAACGGTGTATGTTGCCTGGGTCAGTTCATGATTTGAATTATCCATCAGTAGTCTCCTTTTGAGGTAGATATCCGTCCTCGACAAGGAGACAAACCTCCCTTACAGGGATGGATTGATCTCCCCGTCAGGCGGCTTTATTGGATTATTATGTATTCTTCCAGGCGCTCACAAGGCGTGGACGTCCATCTTCTGTAATACGTGCGACCAATGTGATGCCCGCTTCCCTGAATTTGACTTTAAGAGGCTTGTCAGTCAGGAGAGGTGTAACAATTGGCAGTACCGAAAGTACTTCTATGGGCACACTTCGCTCAATACAGCGGTTAGTGGCATGGAGGGTGAGTGAGGTGCCGATCATTTTTGCACCTCCATTGTGAAGGCTTGCTGGAACGATTCAGGAATTGGCACAGTGGCGGCCAGAATGAAGCTGAATAGCATTGCAGCAAATATCATCGTAATCAGCACTGCTGTCAGTAAGAAGCAGAGGGTATCTACCATTTTGGCGAGTAGAATGCCGAAAGAGATGCGGGCGCTATAGTTCTTAAGATCATATGGCAACATAGATAATTCTCCTTATCATCGAAGCAACACGCCCCCATGAAAGGAGATTCCCGATAGGGAGCGTGAGTTGCCCCCATTGGGTGGTTGCTTTATTCTGCCAGCGGTTTGATTTCGAGTTTGACGAATCCAGTTTTTGGTTTCGTTACCTGAGCGTAGATTTCAGGAAAGCTCGCTTTGAGTTTTTTGCTGTCTACGGTTACTGATTCATCAACAGTTGTCGCAACAATCGAAAATTCATCGGTGATGGACTTGAAAGAACCTCCCATATAGCTGAGGAGGCTGTCTTTAAGGACATTCAGCTGCGACTCGATCGTTTTCTTCTGTGTAATCAGGTCCAGATATGCCTTGCCAGCCTGGTGGATTTCCAGAGGTAGTACCGCTGTCGATCCTATCGGGTGTGCTGAGCATCCGGTTCTGAATTGACAATATCCACAAAGAAAGCTTGCTTCGGTCTGTGGTTCACATTCTTCACGCATTGCGGCGAGGATATGTTCACCTTTTTGTATCAGGTGATCAAAAACCAGAGCGTTTGGTTTATAGCTGTTGAACTCCCGGTATTCTCCTGCATTGAGATCCACAACCAGGACAGAGCCACCGATTTCCACATCATCAGCCAGATTTAGTTTCAGCAAGCCCATTTGGACATGCAGTTGATCAACCCATGATGAGTATGGTTCTTCAGGGATGCCGTTGGTCGATTTCATCTCAACTACATGTAGCCGTTTGCTTTCCCTGTTCGCATAGAACAGAAAATCGATGTGACAAAGGATTTCAGGGCATTCTGGATGACGCACTTCAACTTCTTCCTCGAAGTTTACGCCACCGGTTCTGAAAAACTCCGCGTACATTGATTGGGCTACATGACCGCGAGTAAAGCGGAGCAGGGTCTTGATGTCGTGGTTTGCCGGTACTTGTTTGCCAAGTGCCGCTTTACGCGGGCAACCGGCAATATCGGAGGCTCCGACGTACAGGGTACGATCACCAAGGTGTGATGAGAGTTGTTTTTGGTGTGATTGGATTGCGTTTGCGAGAAATGAATCAAGTTTGCTCATGGTTCCGTCTCCTTTGTGTAGTGCGGAGAAGACAAAACACCCGGGTGCGGGAATTTTATTTCCCCCAGCAGGATCGTTGAGTTTTGGCAACAAAAAAGGCGACTACCTGTCACAGGGTCACCTCTGGTTGCGCTCTTTAGATTGTCAGTTATGTAGTGATATCAACGTTTCCGGTTCTGGTATACCGCTGTCAAAAGATCCCCAGCCCAGTCAGCAACCGCAACACGATTGTGAATGAGTTCCGGCTCTCTGTTGAAGATACCCCCTACCGGCAGTTCCTCGGCGAATTCCTTCATAACGTATCTATTAAAAATATGAAGATCCGAGATGAGTGCTTCGTGAGCGTACGTGCGATTTTTATCCAGATTTTCCGTCAATTCACGCAACTCGTTTCCGTCAACACGAAGGCGAGCAATCTTGAGCTTGGTTTCCATTTCAAAAACCTTGCAGAAGTAGCGTTCGGCGGCTGACAGCAATTTCTCCATGAGACTGCAAGCAACCTCATTTTCCGCTATAATACGGACGACCATTTCAAAACGGTCGAGAGCTGTCATATCGGCATTGTGATACGTCATTACGTACTCCTTGATATTCTCTGGCAGCATTGAGGCCTCCTTTGTTGTATCAGTTTGCGATACAGGAGGCAACCATCCCTTCAGGGAGAGTGTTGTCTCCCGATCAGAGTTGGTTGGTGTGCCAATAGTTGTTTAGACCATAAACGCCATGAGTGAGACTACTGTTGCAAATGAGCCCAAAATGACGCCTGTTATGATCCGCTTTACATCAATGCTGATGGTAGTCTGTACCTTTTCAGAAGCGTATACCGGCACCTGACAGCCATTGATTGTTACGAATTTGATGATTTTTGTCGTTTTCATAATCGGATCTCCATTTTTGCAGGGTTAATATCCAGCAAAGGAGACAAGATTCCCCTGGCAGGAGATTTCGTTGTCTCCGTGCGGGGTAGGGTTAATAGTTGATTTTATTTACAGAAACTTTGTCCATTCCTTCGTTTTGCCATCCCATTTGAAACCAAGAGACTTAACGAAGCTCCGTCCATCTGCATCGCTGAATGATGGGGCCGCTGCAACCAGGTTGTCCCTGATTTCATATTTGATGCCCTTCGCTTGCAGTGCTTCTAGCAGTTCCTGCGGATCGGCTAGTCTTGATGCTGTTACCGGTTTGACATGAGGTTCTTCTACTACGTGAGCCTCTTCAAAGACCGGTTCTGTTGTTGGTGCCGTTTGTCCGGATTTCTGTGTTTCAGCAGCATTCGTTCGAGCAGCTACCCGCATATACAGCGTGGGGTCTTCCTCGATGTCCTGGGTGAAAATGTCAGAAGCTGCGGTACTGGTAAGAACTGCATCAACCAATCCCCGTTTTTTTGCCATTTTCAGACAGGTGTCGGGTAGGTCGGAAACATTGCTGTCTCTTTCCCCCCTAAGAACCGTACGTGAGAGTTTTCCCTCATACGGCTCAAGCCTTTCGTAAGTTCCTTTTCACAGGAACCGGTTTCCTTACATCC
>JAQTZV010000002.1 GCA_028687585.1 Desulfuromonadaceae bacterium
AACACGGAAGTTAAGCCCCTCAGGGCCGATGGTACTGCACGGGTAGCTGTGTGGGAGAGTAGGTCGCCGCCGGGAATAAAATGAAAGAAGCCCGTAACCAGTCAATGGTTGCGGGCTTCTTGCGTTATAAATCGATCCTCACGAAGAAACAGACGGAAAGACCAGACGCATCAGCGACCTGACCTCCTCCCTAAAACTGAACCATTGCAACGTACTGTCAGGGGGTGATTAACAGTGAATTGTCTGCGATTATGGTTTATTCAAGTGATTGTCAACCATAGCATGTGCTGCGGGTTGACATCTTGACGTTGTTGTGCTATTTGAATCAACGGAGGTCGGTTATGACAATACGGAAATATATTCAAAGCATGGCTGAAAAAGTTCTTGCCGGAGAAATTATTGGTGCCGATGAGGCGTTACAATTATCTGTGGTGACCGGCTCTGACCGGTACCTGCTATTTGCCGAAGCATCCCGAATCCGCGACCACTTTGTCGGCAGTACGGTTTTTCTCTGTTCTATCATCAACGCAAAATCGGGTCGCTGTGCTGAAAATTGTGCGTTCTGCGCCCAGTCTGCGCACCATGATACCGGTGCTCCGGTGTACCCTCTGGTTGATGAGGATGAAATGGTACGCTGCGCAGCACTTGCAGAGCAGAATGGTGCTGGCTGTTACGGCATAGTTACCAGCGGAACCAGCATCAATAAAGCTGATGAGCTTGATCGGGTCTGCCGAACGGTAACACGCATCAAGGCTGAGACCGGAATATCACCTTCCTGCTCACTTGGAATTTTGGACCAGGAAACGGCACTGCGTTTGAAAAATGCCGGTATGGAAACATATCACCATAATATTGAAACTGCCCGTAGCTTTTTTTCGGAAATATGTACGACTCATGATTATGAAGAAGATGTCGCTACGATCCGTGCTACAAAAGCCGCAGGACTACGGGTTTGCTGCGGCGGCATCTTTGGTCTGGGAGAATCTTTTGCCCAGCGCATAGAGATGGCGCTGACCCTGCGAGAATTGGATGTTGATTCTATTCCGCTCAATTTTTTGAATCCGGTGGTCGGGACTCGACTTGAAAACGCCGATAACCTCACGCCGCTTGAGTGTTTGACGATTATCGCCGTGTACCGTTTTCTTCTGCCTGATAAACGACTCTCCGTCTGCGGCGGGCGGGAGAAGAACCTGCGAGAATTGCAGTCATGGATGTTTCTTGCCGGTGCGAATGGCACAATGACCGGTAATTATCTGACGACCCCTGGTCGCCCTCCCGAACTTGATAAACAGATGCTGAAAGACCTTGAGATCCCGGTTGAGGGTTGTTGTGGGGCCGAGAGCTGATGGCGCCTCGTGGAATTTTTGTGACCGGTACCGATACCGGCGTCGGCAAAACGATTGTCGCGGCGACGCTTGCACGGTTGCTGCGGATGAACGGTGTTTCTGTTGGCGTAATGAAGCCGGTTACCAGCGGCTGCCCTGAAGAGGATGGTCTGCTGGTTTCAGATGACGCCAGGCTGCTCTGTCAAGCGGCTGGGATTCAGCTTTGCGACGATGTTGCTCCATACCGCCTGCGCGAGGCCCTTGCTCCAGCTGAAGCCGCCCGGATTGACGGAGTAAGGATCGATTTCTCCCACATCAAGGCAGCATTTGAGCGGTTGGCATCTTCATATCAGTACGTGATAGTTGAAGGGGCAGGAGGGATAATGGTGCCGCTGTCCGGGGGACTGCTGGTTGCCGATCTTGCTCGTGAGCTTGAGCTGCCGCTTCTCGTGGTGGCTCGCCCGGGGTTAGGCACGATCAACCACACTGTTTTAACCTGTTTTGCCGCACAGCAATTGGGGCTCCAGGTTGCCGGGGTTATTGTCAACGGTATGCCGGCGACCCCCGGTCTGGCAGAGCAGGGGGCACCGCATCAGATCGGCTCGCTCTGCGGGACATCGGTCCTGGGGGTGTGGCCGCAGCGGAATGAAATTGACGAGATGGAGATCGTAGACGAGTTGGCCGTCTGGTTGGATGGACAGGCGGAGACGGGTATCGTGTTGCGGGAGTTAGGTGTGTGAATCCCCCAACCACTTTTTAAATGAAGTTAGAGGGGGATTTGTTTTCCCGTTCAAAATCTTCCACAATATCTGCCAGAGACGTATGTCTGCTGACTCCCCCTAATGATTCACTAATGCCGGTAGCCCGCAGCATCTCTCTGGCATCTGCATGTGCTTCCGCGACTTTAAGTTGAATCCCCTCCCGTTCCAGCTCCTCTACAAGCTGTTCCAACATGTTGGCACCGGCCGCATCAATATATGGTGAGGTTGAGAGGTCGCATACGGCCAGTCTGACAGGTGTCGTTTCGCGGTGAAGTGCTTCCAGTACTGATGATCTAACGGCATTTACGTTGAAGTAGAGCAGGGGGGCTTCAACCCGGAACAGAAACAGTCCGGGAAATCGTTCATTAGTTGGATGACGGCCCGAATCACTGAATCTGGTGCTGCCTTGGATTCTGCCGAGAACGGAAACATGCGGTCTGGCCATCATCCGGAGCAGAAAGAGGATCGAGGCTATTGCTGAAACAGTGACTCCCTTCAAAATTCCGAGCAGCAGAACCCCTACAAATGCGACCATGGCAACATTAAACTCGAGTCGGCTGATCTGTCGCAGTCGTTTAAAATCGGCTATTTTCACAAAACCGGCGACTGCTACCATGACAATAGCGGCCAATACGGTCTCTGGAAGATTTCGCAGCATTCCGGTCAGAAAGAAGAGTACGAGAACAAGTGCACAAGATGCGAAAATCAAAGAAAGAGGTGTTCGTGCGCCGGCCTTTTCATTGACCGCAGACTGCGACAAGCCACCGGCAACCGGGTAACCATGACCCAGTGCCGCAACGAGATTGGCGGCTCCTAAACCGAGAAACTCCTGACGGGGATTGACCGGGTAGTGGTGTTTTAGCGCAAACGCGCGAGCAGCGGCAATGCTCTCGACGTAGGAAAGCAAAAAACAGGCAAAAGCCAGCTCAAGCAGGGCTTCAATCTGATCAATGTGAAAAGATGGCACTTTAAGCGGCGGCAGTCCTGCGGGAATATATCCTACGACTCTGACGCCATGATCAGCCAGCCCGAAGAGGGTGACGATGCCAGTTGATAGTATGACGACCGCCAGAGCTACGGGGCGACCAGGTGCAATCTGGTCGCCGGCGAGCAACAGCAGGAGTGAGCCAACTCCGAGGACAAGAACCGTTATGTTTACGCTGCCAAGCTGCTGCAGGGTGACGAACAGCCGCTCAAAAAAATTGTCGCCGCCGCCGGCCACGCCGAACAGTTTGGGGAGTTGCATTGACGCGATGCTTAACGCCGCCCCGGCTTTGAAGCCGAGCAGGATCGATTCTGAAATGAAATTAACGAACGAACCGAGGCGCATGATCCAGGCCAAAAAGCAAAAGAGAGACACCATTCCTGCGGTCATGGCGGCAATAGCTACATAGCTTGAAGGGTTGCCGGCCGCCATTCCTCCGACAACGCTGGCGATCATGACAGATATCGCAGCGGTCGGACCGATTGAGAGGTGACGCGATGAAGCAAACAGTGCATAGGCAATGCCGCTGAATATATAACAGTAGAGTCCCGCCTGCGGAGCCAAGCCGGCGAGTGTTGCATATGCCATTGCAACTGGCACGGCATACGCCGCAAGGGTAATACCGGCAATCAGGTCCTGCCAGAGCCAGGATCTCTGGTAGCGGGGCAGCCACTCAAAGACCGGCATTACGGCAGCTATCCAGCGGATTACATTCTTCATAGTCTCAGCCGTATCATCGATGCAGGCGTTAGTCAATTGCAACTGTGTCGTTTCGCGATGTTACTGCAATATTTCAGTAAAAGAATTGAACTTGACTCCTTTACGTGTAAACAGTATTGTTCCTCAGTAGAGATAGTCATATGAATTAGGAGGAATTATGTCAGACACCAAGCATTCTTTTGAAACGCTTACCCTGCATGCCGGACAGACTCCGGACCCAACCACACTTTCGCGTGCGGTACCGCTGTATCAGACAACTTCGTACGTCTTCAAAAGCTCTGAACATGCAGCCAATCTGTTTGGTCTCAAGGAGCTCGGCAATATTTATACCCGGATGATGAATCCGACGACCGATGTCCTCGAACAGCGGCTCGCCGCTCTGGACGGGGGTGTCGCCGCTCTGGTGGTTGCCTCCGGTCAGGCTGCAATCACGTATGCGGTACTGAATATAGCCAAGGCGGGCGATAATATCGTGTCCACCAATTATCTCTACGGCGGCACCTATAACCTGTTCCATTACACGTTGCCTAAGCTTGGCATTACCGTAAAGTTTGTCGATACATCAAACCCCGAGAACATTCGGCAGGCGATTGATGGCAATACCCGGCTGGTGTACAGTGAGTCCGTCGGTAATCCAAAAAATAATGTTGATGATTTTGAAGCGATTGGAGAAATAGCCCATCAGGCCGGTCTGCCGTATGTAGTTGATAATACCGTCACCACTCCGTTTCTCTTTAAGCCGCTTGATCATGGCGCCGATATCGTCGTATATTCATTAACCAAGTTCATTGGCGGCCACGGCACCAGTATTGGCGGCGCCGTTGTCGATGGCGGTAAATTCCCCTGGAATAACGGGAAATTTCCGGAATTCACCGAACCGGACCCCTCCTACCATGGCCTTAAATTCTGGGATGCTCTGGGAGCTGTTTCGTATATCATCAAGATGCGTGTTTCCCTGCTCCGCGATATGGGAGCCTGCATATCGCCGTTCAATTCACACCAGATTATTCTGGGGCTTGAAACACTGCATGTCCGGATGGCGCGCCACGTTGAAAATGCCCGTGTAGTGGCACGCTGGCTGGAAGCGCATCCCGATGTTTCCTGGGTTAATTATCCAGGGCTGGCAAGCCACAAGGACCATGCTCGGGCACTCAAGTATCTTCCGAAGGGGGAGGGCGCCATCATCGGCTTCGGTATAAAAGGCGGCATGGAAGCCGGCAAGAAATTTATCGACAACGTCAAGCTGTTGTCACATCTGGCGAATATCGGCGATGCCAAGTCGCTCGTTATCCATCCTGCATCAACCACTCATCAGCAGCTTTCTGCAGATGAGCAGGTTGCGAGCGGTGTAACTGCCGATTTTATCCGTCTTTCAGTCGGCATCGAATGTGTTGATGACATAATTGCCGATATCAAGCAGGCACTGGCAGCTTCTCAGCAATAATTTTATTTTTCTTCGTTAATATGATGGGCAGCCCTTGTGGTTGCCCATTTTTTTGTGTAGTATCGCTTGGATTTTTAAAAATATATCTAAAGGGGTTTTTTATAATGTATATGCTGACGATCCGGACCAGTTTTGCTGCTGCGCATAATCTGGTGAATTATCAGGGCGATTGTGAGAATTTACATGGACATAATTGGAAGGTGGAGGTAGCGGTTATCGCCCGTGAACTTGACAAAGCCGGCCTCGGAATTGATTTTAAAATTCTCAAACGTGAAGCCGGTGAAATAATTAACGAGCTTGATCACAAATATCTGAATGATAATCCCGCGTTTCGTGATATTTCACCATCATCGGAACATATTTCCAAATATCTGTATCAGCGTATTTCCGAGCGCATGAATAATGACAACATCAAAATTGATTCAATCACTGTCTGGGAGTCTGATAACGCATCCGCGCGCTATTATGAGTGAACCGCTCTACATCAGTGAAATATTTTCCTCCATTCAGGGTGAAGGTATGCTGGCTGGACGCCGCCAGATTTTTGTGCGTTTGATGGAATGTAACCTCGACTGTCGCTACTGTGACACTGATTTTATAAAAGCAGACATGTGCCGACTTGAAACTCAGCCCGGCTCCGGGACCTTTTATAATCTCCCGCTGCCGCTTTCGCTCAATAAAATATCCGCTATTTTTGCGGAGTGGCTCCTGCGGCTTCCGGCGGCACACCATTCGGTCAGTTTTACCGGCGGAGAACCGCTTCTCAGTGCGGACTCTCTTGCGGAGTGGTTTCCTGAGATCAGAAAAATCCTTCCGATCCATCTTGAAACAAACGGCACCTTGCCTATTGCCCTGCAAAAGGTAAAGCCGTCCGTCGATTATATCAGCATGGATATGAAACTCCCTTCAACTGCCGGATGTTCAGCGCCTCTCTGGGATCTACATGCACTTTTCCTCCGTGAGTGCTACGGCAAAAATGTCTCGGTAAAAGTCGTGGTGGGTGAGGGGAGCACAGATAGTGAAATCATACAGGTGTGCGAAGTGATTGCTGCCGTTGACGCAAAGCTGCCGCTCTTTTTGCAGCCGCTGTCTCTATCAGACGGCGGAGTCGGCATTTCCGCTGCTCGTATTTTTCATCTTCAGGAGCTGGCTTCGTCCCGTCTCCCGGATGTCCGGGTTATTCCGCAGATGCATAAGCTTCTGGGTGCGCTGTGATTATTGAATCAATACCTCTCAGTTCGCATCTCAGCATTACGCTGGTGGATCAAACCCGCCACTATTTTGGTGGCTACTATCATGTTAAAGTGCTCGCATATTGTGATATTCCGCTGGAACAGAATTATTTTGAAAATGGCGAAGATTTTGGCGATGCGGTGGCCAAGATGGGAACGTCAGTCAGATTTGAGAGGGTTTTAGAGAAAATGGCTGTTCCGGAATCCGCAATAGCATCAATTCGCAGTCAACTGACTCAGGATTTTCGTAAAACAGCCACGGCCTATCTCTCTGCGGAAGAATTTGCTCCCCGATTTGTTCGGAGCGAGTATCAGAAATGTGTAAAAAAAAACCCGCACATTCGAAGTCCCCGAGCGTAAGCGTGCCATTGCCCGTTTCTGCTATTGATAAACTTGCCTTTGGTGGCAATGGTGTCTGCCGAATTGACGGCAAAGTCTGCTTCGTACCATTTAGCTGCCCCGGCGATGAAGTCTCTCTGCGGATCACCGCCCGGAAAAAATCGTATTGTACCGCTTCTATAGCTGAAATAATATCTCACTCTCCCGTCAGAACTACTCCGGAATGTTCAATCTTTGGCCGGTGCGGGGGGTGTCATTGGCAGCATATCAGTTACTCTGCGCAGCTTGAACAGAAGCGGAATATTCTGGCAGAGGCACTCTGGCGGGGAGCATGTGTGCCGGAACATCTCATCGGTGATAGTGTTGCAGCGGCGCAGATGTACGGCTACCGGAATCGGCTTCAGTTTAAGGTTTCTGCTCAAAACAGAACGGTTCGTATCGGATTTTATCGACAGGGAACTCATCAGGTGGAGGACGCCGCTGGCGGATGCCCCATAGCGGTTCCTGTTATCAATCAAACGTTGAACTGTTTCAGGGAGATGCTTCAGTTATACCCAGGTATTGCGGCGGTTACTCAGCTCAGCATCGACGCCGGTGACAGCGGAGTGCTCGTCATTATACATCAAGACGGGAGCATTACCCGGAAATGCAGAGAGTATTTACGTGCGCAAGCCGGCGGTTTGTGGCCATGTACGGGGCTTTTTATCAAAACGGATCGTCATGGGCACGGTGAAAAAATCTGGGGCGCTTCAGAAATTAGCTACCGGATGAATCAGGCTGATCCGGCTCAAAAACCGGCGGAGCTTACGTATCCTCCCGGCGGGTTTGCTCAGGTTCATCAACGGCAAAATTTAGCCATGCTTGCCACTATACGGCAATTTGGTGATTTCGCCACTCATGAACATCTTCTGGATCTGTATTGCGGAAACGGTAATTTTTCGATTCCTCTCGCCGCTGAAGTTGCCTCAGTCGTAGGGATTGAGGGAAATGCCGACTCTGTTCTGGCTGCGGAGCATAATCGGGAAATCAACAAGGTTGCAAATGCCCGTTTTTTTTGTGATGATGCTGCCTCCGGTGTAAAGCGCCTGATTGCAGAGCGGCACAACGTTGACACCGTATTACTTGATCCGCCTCGCTCCGGTGCCGGCGATGTCGTTGCCGGAATCGCTGAGCTGCAGCCCGGTAAAATTATCTATGTTTCGTGTGATCCCAGTACCCTTGCACGGGATTGCGGCCTGCTGTCAGGTTGCGGATACCATGTTGCTACCTCTGTTCCGGTTGATATGTTTCCCCAGACGTTTCATATTGAAAGTGTCACGTTACTCTGCAGATAGAAAGGTGCCATCTTGAATTTTATCAGTAAGTTGTTTGCAAAATCTCCCGCTGATCTGCTTGCTAAGGGTGACCGGTGTATGGAGTCAGATAGTTATTTTGATGCCAGAACGTATTATGAGGATGGCTTGCAACGTAATTCTGCCGGTGAACTTGAAACTGTTTTCAGAGAGCGGATCGCTACGGCAAATCTTCGCCTGGCTGAACGTAATCTGTATGAGGCTGAATTTGCTCATGCGCACGGGGATTTTGCAAAAGCGATTGACCATCTGGAACTCGTAAAATCACTGACGCATGATCAGGCTGTACGGGAAAAGGCGAGTCTGCTCCTTCGTGAGTATGCAGAGAATGACAACCCTCAGGAAGAGCCGACAGCCGCATCTTCTTGTAATTCGTGCGGTGGCTCTTCTGGATGCGCCCCTTCAGAAAGTGATAACGTCAGCCATTCCTTGCCTTTGTCAGAGTATTATGAACTTCTGATCCAGCAATTGCCGGCAGATCAACGTCAGCGGTATGCCGAACTGGGAGAGGATTTTGCTTGTGCGTTCATCGCTGCGAGTCATGATGATCATCAGGGAGCGTTGACTGCTCTTGAAAAATGTTTCGATGTGGTGCCGCGTGACATATATTCCTATGAAAAAGGGAAGTTACTGCACCGACTTGGTAATGATCGTGATGCGGAGCAGCAGCTTCGTACCGCCATTAAACTGAATAGCAGAAATGCACTTGCCTGGCTTAATCTGGCGCTTGTACTGCGTGAAGGTAACCGCTTTCAGGATGCAGTTACGGTAATTGATACGATGGTTTCAGAGCAGATAATGACGGAAGAGGCTCTTCTGCTGCGAGCTGATATATTTGAAGTGACGGGTGACCATGAGAGTGCTGTGAATCAGTATGTCGAGCTGTTACAGACACCGTATGCCCGTCCCGCTGCAGAAAAATTATACGGAGTCCTTCAAGAGATTGGCCGTCCCGGTGATGCCGCCGTCATCTTTAAAAAGTATTTAAATAAATCCTGTCATTAATGCTGCGCTTGTCGTAGTATCCGGTATTGTTTTATTACACAGTTTCCGTTGATTACATACGCCGTTACGGCTACAAACATGGAGGGTTGTTATGAATAAATCAGAACTTATCGAACAGTTGGCTCTGAAAAAAGATTTACCGGTCAAGCGTGCTGAAGAACTTGTAAATCTTATTTTCTCTTCCATGGGCGAAGCAATGGTGCAGGGCGAGCGCATTGAAATTCGAGGTCTCGGGAGCTTTGTTATCAAAGAGTATGGCACGTATACCGGGCGAAATCCAAAAACCGGAGAGCCAATCAAGGTGAGCCCCAAAAAGCTCCCTTTTTTCAAGGTCGGTAAGGAGTTAAAGGAAATGGTGCTTGGATAAACAGGATTCTGTTTGTAACGGCATATGAATTTGTTGACATACCGTTTTTTAACGCAGGAGCTCTATAAGTGCCTTACCTGCTTTGCTCCTCCATGCCGAGAATCGAGTTTCACAAAACTTGATGCACTTCTCTCTCTGGTACGATATACAGGGATAGTAAGTGCATTATTGTTTTTACAAGGAAAGATGGATGAATAATTATTGTGCTGCGATTGATTTTGGGACAAATACCGCTCGCCTGCTGATTGCCGACCGCTCGCCTGCCGGAATTGTACCGGTACATGTTGAGCGGGAGGTTATTCGACTTGGCGGTGGTTTTACCGATGAGCATGGATTGTCTTCCGAGGCCAAGGAACGCGGGTTGATCTGTCTGGGCAGGTTTTCCAGAATACTGCGGCGCTACGGAGTAACGCATGTTCAGGCATCAGCGACAAGTGCGGTACGGGATGCCAAAAACGGCCGAGCATTCGTTGAAAAAGTTTTTCAGGAAACCGGCATAAGCCTGGTTGTCATAGATGGCGCTGAAGAAGCACGTCTGACGCTCATGGGTGTGTTGTCCGGGCTGGATTCAGAGCCGAAAACGCTTGTAGTACTTGATGTCGGGGGGGGGAGCACTGAAGTTACGGTTTCTTATAATGGTATCCCTGCCTTTATTAGAAGCATGCCGATCGGGGTAGTCAGGCTCACAGAAGGCTTTCATACGGATATCGCGATGAGTGTGCGTGTTCTGTCCGTAATAAACCAGCTTGAGGGAGATCTCTCCTCTGCAGGAATAGTTTTTTCTGCTGAAGCTGAACTTGTCGGGACGGCCGGAACCGCGACAACTCTGGCAGCAATACAGCTGGAAATGGTAGAGTACGATTATCGTACGGTAAATAATTATACAGTCAGCCGGGATGATATAGGTGCGATTTTTCAGCGCCTTTCACTACTGAGTCCGCAGGAGAGACTGTCAGTAAAAGGGTTGGAAAAAGGGCGTGAAGACCTGATTATTGCCGGCCTGATAATAATAACTTCAGTTATGGACAGGTTTGGCTTTTCGCGTTTGAAGGTAAGTGATTGTGGTTTATTGGAAGGATTAGTTCTTTCAGATACTATAGGTTGTTAAACGGGAGGCGACATGTTGGATAAACGGGGCTGCGGTGTGCTGTTGCATATTACATCATTGCCGGGATCGGGCGGTATCGGTTCAATGGGTACAGATGCCCACCGGTTTGTTGATCTGCTGGCGGCCATGGGAATGTCGTATTGGCAGATACTGCCGCTTTCACCGCCAGCGTGCGGCAACTCTCCCTATTCTGCATTTTCGGCGTTTGCGGGAAACCCGCTACTGATTGATATTGATCAGATCGTTGCTGATGGTGATCTTGCTGAATTCAGATATGAAGAGAGCCATAGCGATACTGCTGTTGATTTTGATGCGGTATCTGCATGTAAAATGAAACTGCTGAATACGGCAGCCGTCAATTTTTTAGCGAATGCTGCTGCGCCGTTCAAACTGGAATTTTGGGAGTATTGTAATACAACCCCTTGGCTACATAATTATGCGCTGTTTATGGCATTGAAGCAGCGGTACAAAGGTAAATCCTGGGATAAATGGTCTGCAGGAGCGGCGCTTCTGACGAAGGAAGCGTATGAAAAATTTTCCGTTGAACTCGGTCCTGAAATAGGTATCCAAAAGTATATTCAGTGGCAGTTTTTCAGGCAATGGCGACAGTTGAGAGCGTACGCAGCCGCAAATGGGATTTCGATTGTCGGTGATATCCCTATTTTTGTCGGTTACGATTCAGTTGATGTGTGGAGTCATCGAGAATTGTTTCTGCTTGACTCAGCGGGTAGGCCGACTGTTGTTGCAGGTGTTCCCCCCGATTATTTCAGCGCAACCGGACAATTATGGGGAAATCCTTTGTATGATTGGGATGAAATGGGACGCCAGGGGTATGCATGGTGGATCGATCGATTTCGCTCAATGTTCGAGCTTTTTGATGTTGTTCGTGTTGATCATTTTCGGGGATTTGAAGCTGCCTGGCATGTGCCGTTCACTGAAAAAACAGCGGTAAATGGTACCTGGGTGGCGGCTCCTGGAACACTTCTTTTTGATGCCGTCTTTGCCGCTCTTGGGAAACTGCCGGTTATTGCCGAAGATCTGGGTGTCATTACGCCGGACGTTGTCGCGCTCCGCGACCGCTATGCCTTCCCCGGAATGAAAATTGTGCAGTTTGCTTTTGATTCAGGGCCATCAAACGGGTACCTTCCGCATAATCATGTGAAGAATTGTGTGGTCTATTCGGGAACTCATGACAATGATACTACCGCTGGCTGGTGTGACTCTTTATCGAAGAGCCAACGGAGTCGTGTAAATTATTATGTCGGGAGTCATGGCAGGGACTTGGTGGAATCTATACTGCGTACCATTTTTATGTCCGTCGCGGATACTGTGATTGTTCCTCTTCAGGATTTGATCGGATTGGGGACCGAGTCTCGCATGAATGTTCCCGGAACGGCATTCGGGAATTGGAGGTGGCGTTTTGACTGGAGCATGATTCAGGGGGATATTACCCGTCGCGTACGGGATCAGTTGGAATGCTACGGCAGATGTAATGCAAGGCACCGGTAATGCCTGTCAGTAAGACCCAAACAGTAAATTCCTTGACAAATTAATCATATTCTTTATACTGACTTGCTTTAAATTATAGTCTTTCTCTGAGCTGCGGATGGTGCATGTGAAACTTGTTGTTGATCACATCAAAGATACACCGGTTATGCTTCATATCGATGAACCGGTTGAAACGTTTCCTCTTCTTGCGTCGATGCAGAACGTCGGTGGCTGCAGTATTACCGGAAATATTCAGGGTGATATAACTGTTGTCCGTGAATATAAAAACATACGGGTTACGGGAAGGATCGCGGCCCCTCTGGTCCTGTGCTGTTCCCGTTGTCTTGCCGACTACAACTCCTATGTTGATACCGGCTTTACCCTGTTTTTTCGTAAAGAAAGTGCCGTTGCCGTCTCAGCTGAAGATGAACTGGAGTTGGGCGAAATGGATTTAATGTCATCTACGTACTCGGGAGAGGACATTGATCTGACTCATGAGATTGAGGAGCAGGTTGCGCTGGAGATTCCGTCAAAGCCGCTCTGCGATGAAGCATGCAAGGGACTGTGTCATGAGTGTGGCATAGATTTGAATACATCGCGATGTTCATGCAGCAAAGAACCGGTACGACTCGCATTTAATGCGCTGAAGGATTTTAAAATATCCGTAAAATAGAGCGGTGACACGATACCGTGTATCACTGGAAAAAAGGAGAAACACCATGGCCGTACCCAAGAAAAAAACATCCAAATCCCGCAAAAATATGAGAAGGGCGCATGACTTTTTAACAACCCCTTCGTTGTCCATCTGCCCGCAGTGTAAAGCTGCAAAGCTGCCGCATCGTGTCTGTCTTGCCTGTGGTACATACAAGGGTAAAGAGGTTATCGACGTTTCCTCCGCACACGCCTAGAGACCCGACCCTGTGTCACGTGCCGAACAGATGAAAGTCGCCGTTGACGCAATGGGTGGTGATAATGCGCCGGTTGTTGAGGTTGATGGTGCCGTTGCCGCCTGTCGCGAATTCGGCCTGGCAGTCACTCTTGTGGGTGATAGGTCTCGATTGGAAGCAGAACTGAGAAAGCATTCTGTCAGCGGTCTTGATATTGATATCTTTCATGCAAGTGAAGTAGTTGGCATGCATGATTCCGCTTCGGATGCGGTACGAAAAAAGCGCGATTCTTCCGTACGTCGTGCATTTGAGCTTGTCAAGGACGGGAAGGCCTGTGCTGCCGTGAGTGCCGGAAATTCCGGTGCAACAATGGCATCCGGCATGTTTGTTCTGAAACGGATTGCAGGTATTGAGCGCCCCGCTATTGCCCAGCTGTTTCCAACTCTGAAAGGGCAGACACTTGTCCTTGATGTTGGCGGTAATGTCGATTGCAAACCGCTTCACCTTGTTCAATTTGCCATTATGGGCGAGGTGTATGCCCGCTATGCCATGGGAATACTCTCGCCGAAAGTCGGTTTGCTTTCCAATGGCGAGGAGGATTCAAAGGGCAACGAGTTGACTAGAGAAACGAACGCCTTTCTGCGTAAGACGTCTCTGAATTATTGCGGGTATATCGAGGGTCGTGATATTTTTGCCGGTGCTGTTGATGTCGTTGTTTGTGACGGCTTCGTGGGAAATATTGTACTTAAGCTTTCCGAGGGGTTGGCGGACGCTGCCGGCAAAATGCTGAAAAGAGAGATCATCAAGAGCTGGGTTTCCAAAATCGGTTATCTGTTTGTGCGAGGCGCTTTCGACCGTTTTAAAAAGATTGTCGATTATGCCGAATATGGCGGAGCGCCTCTGTTGGGGATCAACGGCGTTGGTATGATATGTCATGGCGGTTCAAATGCCAAAGCGATCAAGAATGCGATTCGGTTCGCTCATGAATACGCTAAAAGCGGCGTATCGGAACATGTTTCCGAAAAACTCTCCGAGAACAATTCGGTCTCGATGCGTAACGATGGCCAGCCTCCTACAATTGCCGTAATGGAGATTTAATCGTGAACGTCAGAATTACCGGAACCGGCTCTGCTTTGCCTGGGAAGATTCTCACCAATGCCGAGCTTGAACGGTTGGTTGATACCAGTGACGAATGGATAACGACGAGAACAGGCATTAAGGAACGACGTATCGCGGTTGATGGCGAATATACGTCAACTTTTGCCGCTGAAGCCGCTCGCCGTGCAATGGCGATGGCTGGTGCACGTCCTGAAGAAATAGATCTTATTATAATTGGCACGGTTACTCCCGATTTCCCCTTTCCCTCAACTGCATGTATCGTTCAAGACCTTCTCGGCGCCACGAATGCAACCGCTTTTGACATTTCAGCGGCCTGTTCCGGTTTTCTTTATGGTTTATCAATTGCCGAAAAATATCTTCGCACTGGCGCTGCACGAAAGATCCTTGTCATTGGGTCTGAGGTTCTGTCCCGTATTGTCGACTGGCAGGACCGCAATACCTGTGTTCTTTTTGGTGACGGAGCCGGGGCGGTTGTTCTGGAAGCTTCCGAGGGTGGCCACTCGCTTCTCTCAACCCACACATTCAGTAACGGTGCCTTCTGGAATCTTCTATATCAACCGGGGAGCGGCAGTCGCAACCCTGCTGCCGACAGCCGCACGTTCGATGAACGACTGATCTATCTGAAGATGGAAGGAAATGACGTTTTCAAACATGCGGTCCGTGCTATGGAGGAGGCTGCCATAGCGGCGCTGAATGCTAATGGACTTACTTCGGCCGACATTTCTCTCATGATTCCTCATCAGGCTAATCAGCGCATTATAGATGCAACTTCAAAACGGCTCGGAGTTGGTCCCGAGAGGGTGTTCACCAATCTTCATCTGTATGGCAATACCTCGTCAGCATCAATTCCCATTGCACTCGATGAGGTGAACCGTCAAGGAATTGTCACGTCAGACAATAAGCTGCTGCTGGTTGCATTCGGCGGCGGATTTACGTACGCATCTGCTGTTATTAACTGGTAGTTGAAGTTATCTTTTAACGAAAAACAGGATATAGTCATGGCTAAAACTGCATTTATTTTTCCCGGGCAGGGTTCTCAATATTCCGGCATGGGAAGGGAGCTGGCTGAAACGTTTGCTGTTGCCCGGCATCTGTTTGAGGAAGCTGATGATGCCCTAGGGTTTAAGTTGTCCACACTCTGCTTCTCTGGCAGCGATGCCGATCTCAAGCTGACCGCAAATACGCAGCCGGCTATTCTGACGGCCAGTATTGCGGTCTTGAAGGTAGTTCAGCAGGAAACCGGTCTGAATGCTGAGTATGTCGCCGGTCATTCACTTGGCGAATATTCCGCGTTGGTCTGTTCAGGTGCTCTCTCGTTTGCTGATGCTGTCAGAACGGTGCGTTCTCGTGGAACGTTTATGCAGGAGGCGGTCCCGGTCGGCACTGGAACAATGGCGGCCATACTCGGAGTGGAGCCTGAAGTTCTGGAGGATATCTGTCGTGAGGCTGCCAAAGGTGATGTCGTCTCACCGGCCAACTACAATTCTCCCGGTCAGATCGTGATTGCCGGATCGGTTGCCGCTGTTGCCCGTGCGATAGAGATTGCCAAGAGCCGTGGCTTTAGGAAAGCCATGATGCTGCCGGTGAGTGCTCCCTTTCATTGTGCCCTGATGAAGCCGGCTGCTGAAAAACTAGCCAATGTGCTGGATGCCATCAACTACTCTGACTTGATTCAGCCGGTTGTCAGCAATGTTGAAGCAACTGCCAACTTCGATAAAGATCGGGTCCGTGACCTGCTGGTCTCCCAAGTGTGCGCTCCGGTATTGTGGGAACAATCGGTGGTTGCCATGGCCGCAGTGGGGGTCTCGAAGTTCATCGAATTAGGACCCGGTAAGGTATTGTCTGGGTTAGTCAAGCGTATCTCCAAAGAGGTCGAAGTTGGAAATATTGAAGACTGCGCCGGAATAAAAAACTACCACATCTGAATCTGGTATAGTTTGAAGAGGGGGAGACCAAGCATGCTTGATATTAATGATATATTGAAAATCCTTCCACACCGCCATCCTTTTCTGCTGGTGGACCGCGTTACGCTGCTGGAACCGGGAAAGCGGATTGTCGGCATAAAGAATGTCACCATGAATGAGCCATTTTTCCCCGGTCATTTTCCCGGTCATCCGGTCATGCCCGGGGTCCTTATTATTGAAGCGATGGCGCAGGTCGCCTGCATACTTGCCATAATGTCGTCAGATGAGAGTGTGCGCTCCAAGGTGACCTATTTTGCCGGTATAGATAATGCCCGTTTTAGGAAACCGGTCATACCGGGTGATCAGCTTTGTTTTGAAATAGAGGCTACCGGATGCAAGCGTGGCATCTGGCTTTTTAATGCCAAGGCGCTTGTTGACGGAAAGCTGGTTACTGAAGCAGAACTGAAGGCAGCTTTTGCTGATAAAAATAATTAACATACCGTTATTTGGAGAGGGGTTGTCATGCCTAAAGAGAAAATTGCAGTCGTCACCGGAGCATCGCGCGGAATCGGCAGAAGTATAGCACTGGCTCTTGCTGCCAAAGGAGCCATCATTGTGGCGGTTGATATGGATCGTGCGTCAACTGAAGCGGTTGTTGCTGAGTTGCAGGCGACAGGTGCCAGGGCACTGGCGGTTGTCGGTAATGTGACTGTTACTGCTGATGTAGAGAACATGTTTGAAATGGCTACCGAAGCGTTCGGGCGTGTAGATATTCTGGTAAACAATGCCGGTATTACTCGTGATGGTCTGCTGATGCGGATGAAAGACGAGGATTGGGACGCTGTGCTTAACGTCAACCTTAAAGGCGCATTTCTCTGTGCCAGGGCCGCATTCAAGGTCATGAGCAAACAGCGTTACGGCCGCATTATCAATATTGCCTCTGTTGTTGGTCAGATGGGCAATGCCGGTCAGGCCAACTACTGCGCCAGTAAAGCCGGCCTGATTGGTCTTACCAAGTCTAATGCCCGCGAGATGGCAAAGCGAAGCATCACTGTTAACGCCGTTGCCCCCGGTTTTATTGCAACGGCTATGACCGATGCGCTTTCGGATAAGGTTCGCACCGAACTTACAGCACAGATACCTCTTGAACGTTTGGGTAGTGCTGACGATATCGCAAATGCCGTTGTTTTTCTAGCCTCTGAATCGGCCGGATATATTACCGGTCACGTACTGTCGGTAAATGGCGGGATGTATATGTAGACGCTGTGGTGTCCAAGTAGTCCCTCAAATTGAAATATCGGTTGACATTTAAAGATTTCATGCTTAATTAAGCACACAGCATTATATACAGAACCTGAAAAGGTTTAAAATCACATGGAGGTGAAAGATGTCTGATATTGCAAAGCGGGTGAAAGAAATTGTTGCAGAACAGCTTGGTGTTGAAGAGTCTCAGGTTTTAACGGAATCTTCTTTTATGGACGATCTTGGCGCGGATTCTCTTGACACTGTTGAGCTGGTAATGGCTCTTGAAGAAGAGTTCGACATTGAAATTCCGGACGAAGATGCTGAAAAAATTCAGACGGTGAATGACGCCATCGAATACATCACTGAGCACAGCTGATATAACACTACCGGGGGAGGGGCGAAAACCCCTCTCTTTTTATTGATGCTATCACAGAAGACACTGTTATATGGAGTTAATTATCATGAGAAGAGTAGTGGTTACAGGTGTTGGGGCTGTTTCGCCGCTCGGTTGCGGGAATATGAAAAACTGGGATGCTCTTGCTTCAGGAAAGTCAGGTATCGGCTTGATTACCCGTTTTGACACGAGCGATATGCCGGTGAAAATTGCTGGTGAAATTCCGGATTTTAATGCTGAAGAGTTTATTGATAAAAAAGAGATAAAAAAAATGGATCTTTTTATTCAGTATGCTCTGGCAGCGGCTCATTACGCCATGGAAGACTCAGGGTTCGTAATCAATGAGGAAAATGCCGAACGGGTTGGCGTTCTCGTTGGTGCCGGCCTTGGTGGTTTGCCGACAATTGAAAAATATCATACGATTCTTAATGAAGGCGGCCCCAAGAAGATATCTCCGTTTTTCATCCCGATGCTGATAATCAACCTCGCTCCCGGTCACATCTCCATCAAATACGGAGCAAAGGGACCAAATATATCATCCGTTTCAGCGTGTGCAACCAGTACGCACTCAATTGGCGACGCATTTCATATTATTAAACGGGGCGATGCTGATGCCATGATCGCAGGCGGTACGGAGTCTGTTATTACGCCACTCGGGATTGGCGGTTTCGCAGCAATGAAAGCACTGTCAGATAGAAATGATGATCCGACAACGGCATCCCGCCCCTTCGATAAAAACCGTGATGGTTTTGTCATGGGTGAGGGAGCAGGAATAATTATTCTTGAAGAGTATGAATCCGCCAAGGCTCGTGGTGCCAGGATTTATGCCGAGATCGTTGGGTATGGTATGTCCGGAGACGCATATCACCTGACTGCACCGGCACCCGGTGGTGAAGGTGGCGCACGAAGTATGAAAATGGCGCTCAAAAATGCCGGTGTTGCTCCTGAGCAGGTTGCGTATATCAATGCACATGGTACCTCTACTCCGATGGGTGACATGTACGAAACAATGGCTATCAAGAGCATCTTTGGTGATCACGCCAAAAGAATGATGGTCTCCTCAACCAAATCAATGACCGGGCATCTCCTTGGTGCAGCAGGTGGAATTGAAGCGGTATATACCCTCATGGCAATGGAAAAAGGTGTTGTTCCTCCCACAATCAATTACAGTGTCCCTGATCCGGAATGTGATCTCGATTATGTTCCAAACAGTGCGCGAGATGCTAAAATTGAATATGCCATGAGTAATAACTTTGGATTTGGCGGCACAAATGCGACCCTGCTTTTCAAAAAGCTGTAGTGAGACTTATTCAATGATCATAATTGGAAGCGACCATGGAGGACTAACTCTTAAATCCGCGCTGAACAGTTACCTGAAGAGGCGGGGTCTTGAAGTGACCGATGCCGGAACCAATGGTGATGTTTCGGTCGATTACCCTGATTTTGGCCAGAAAGTTGCTGAATCCGTCATTGCCGGATCTGCGGAGTTGGGAGTTCTCATCTGCGGGACCGGAATCGGCATGTCGATCGCCGCTAACAAGATTCCCGGAATTCGAGCCGCGCTGGTGACTGATGTGTTCATGGCACGTATGGCTAAAGAGCATAATAATGCCAATGTCCTTGTACTCGGCGGTCGTGTGCTTGATGAACAGAATGCATGTGATCTTGTTGGCGCATGGCTCGATGCAACGTTTGAAGGTGGACGGCATCAGATGCGACTCGACAAAATAACGGCACTGGAAAAGAAATATTCTTAATGACAGAATAACGCTGTAAGCGCGTATAAGCTGTACCAGCGGGACCTGCTACGGCATGTGTCCCTTTTGTTGTTTGTAAGTAGATGCTGTTTTACTAAGAACTTATTAACAAGGAGAACCAATGTCTATCCTTTCCACATTTGATCCTCAGGTAGCTGATGCTATTGATCATGAGGCGGAACGTCAGGAATATAATCTGGAACTGATTGCGTCAGAAAATTTTGTATCGGAAGCGGTTCTTGAGGCTCAGGGCTCAATCATGACCAACAAATACGCAGAGGGATACCCCGGAAAACGCTATTATGGCGGTTGTGAACATGTCGATGTTGTCGAACAGCTTGCTATTGAACGGGCCAAAGAACTCTTTGGCGCAGAACATGCCAATGTCCAGCCTCACGCGGGATCCCAGGCTAATATGGCCGTATATTTTGCTGCATGCAAACCGGGTGATACTATTCTCGGAATGAATCTCGCGCATGGTGGCCATCTTACTCACGGCAGTCCGGTCAATTTTTCCGGCAAGCTGTTCACGGTAGTTCCCTATGGTGTTTCTCCGGAGACAGAAACCATTGACTATGAAGAGGTCGAGCGGTTGGCTGATACCCATAAACCTGCAATGATTGTTGTCGGTGCGAGTGCATATCCGCGAATTATTGATTTTCCGGCGTTCCGTGCAATAGCTGATAAAGTCGGAGCGAAGGTCATGGTTGACATGGCCCATATCGCCGGTTTGGTTGCTGCCGGAGTTCACCCCAGTCCGGTTCCGTATGCCGAGTTTGTTACGACAACGACGCATAAAACATTACGTGGTCCTCGTGGAGGTATGATCCTCTGCCGTGAAGAATTCGCGAAAATAATTAACTCGCAGATTTTCCCTGGAATTCAAGGTGGCCCTCTTATGCATGTTATCGCTGCAAAGGCAGTTGCCTTTAAAGAGGCGCTCCAGCCGGAGTTCACCGTGTATCAGCAGCAGGTCGTCAATAATGCCAAGGCGCTTGCAGGGGCACTTATTGCTCGGGGCTTCACGCTGACAAGCGGCGGTACCGAAAACCACCTGATGCTTATTAACTTTTCCGGGACGGAAATAACCGGCAAGACGGCTGAGGAAGCGCTGGACAAGGCCGGAATCACCGTCAACAAGAACACTGTTCCATTTGAAACCCGTTCGCCGTTTGTTACGTCCGGCATCAGAATTGGAACTCCAGCCTGTACATCCCATGGCCTGAAAGAGGCTGAAATGAATCAGGTTGCCGGCTATATTGCTGATGCGGTTGCAAGCATCGGCGATGACCAAAAATTGGCAGCAATAAAAGTGCAGGTAAATAACATGATGAAGAAATTTCCACTCTATGCCAACAGGCTTGCCTGATGGCATGATTTCATGTAGTAACGAGACCCACCGGGCATGTTCCGGCGGGTCTTTTTTATGTTTGTACAAATATATTTGGAGAGGAAGCGACCAATGAAGGAAACCGGTTCCATAACAACCGAGCAATTGCGCCTGTGGGACAAGCGTCACGTTTGGCATCCGTTTACCCAGATGCATGAGTGGGAGCGCGACGAGCAGATAATAATAGTAAAAGGGGAGGGGTGCTGGCTGATTGATACGGATGGTGTGCGTTATCTCGATGGTGTCGCTTCCATGTGGACCAATGTTCATGGTCACTGTCGACGTGAGTTGAACGATGCCCTGAAAGAGCAGGTTGATCGCCTTGAACACTCAACTCTTTTGGGTCTGGGCAGTGAACAGAGTATTATTCTGGCGGCGAAACTGGCTGAAATAACCCCTCCCGGTCTGGATCGTTTTTTTTATTCGGATAACGGTTCAACAGCCATGGAAGTTGCGGTCAAGATGGCCTATCAATATCAGGTTCATTCTGGACAACCCGAGCGAAGCCGGTTTATATCCTTCAGGCATGCCTATCACGGAGATACACTTGGTGCGGTGAGTGTCGGCGGGATCGGTATTTATCATACGACATTCAAGCCACTTATGTTCGAGACTATTCTTGCTCCATCACCCTACTGCTACCATTGTGAGCTCGGTTGCAGCAAAGATACCTGTCATATGGAATGTATTGACGCACTAGAGGAGTTAATGGTGCTTAATGCCGGCCAGGTTGCCGGACTTGTGATTGAACCGCTTGTGCAGGGTGCCGGTGGAATGATCGTGCAACCTGCGGGGTTTTTGTCGCGGGTAAGAGACCTTTGCGACCGACATGATATACTGATGATTGCTGATGAGGTTGCTACCGGATTTGGTAGAACCGGGGCAATGTTTGCCTGCAACCACGAGAATGTGATACCTGATATCATGGCAATTTCCAAGGGGATTGCCGCTGGATATCTCCCTTTGGCGGCAACGGTTACCGGTGAAAAAGTTTACTCGTCGTTTTTAGGCAGATATGCGGAATTGAAAACTTTTTTTCATGGCCATACCTTCACCGGTAATCCACTCGCCTGCGCTGTTGCTTTGAAAAGTCTGCAACTTTTTGAAGAGGATAATCTGCTGGCAGCGATTCAACCCAAAATAGCAATGCTGAAATTGCGACTATGCAACTTTTCGTCAATGCCTCACGTTGGCGATGTTCGTCAGTGTGGTATGGCTGCAGGCATAGAGCTCGTTGCAGACAAGGAAACCGGTACACCGTATCCGTGGGAAGAGAAGGTCGGGATCAGGGTTTGTCTTGAAGCCCGTAAAAGGGGGGTTTTCTCTCGCCCTTTGGGAAATACTATTGTCATATTCCCACCGTTGGTTATATCAAGCGGTGAGCTTGATTTGCTTGTATCTGTTCTGCAGGAATCAATACGGGCTGTAACTGAACAGTAGTTCGAGGTTTTTCAATGAATGAAGATATCAAAATACTTGTGGTCGATGACGATGACTCCGGTCGCGAAGCTTTGACCATGCTGCTGCGGTCGGTCGGGTATGAAGTAACTTCTGCAGCAACCGGTGAAAGCGCGCTGGATTTTATTGATCTCCAGCAGTACCAGGTCATTGTTTCTGATCTGTTCCTGCCTGATAAAAGTGGCCTTGACATACTGCAGCATGTGCAAAAAGTTTCTCCTTCAACTGAACTTGTCGTTGTGACCGGTCATGCATCGGCTCAAACTGCGGTACGTGCCATGAAGGAGGGGGCTTTTGACTATATTACCAAGCCGATTGATTTTGATGAGCTGAAAATTGTTGTTTCGAAGGCTCTGGAGAAACAGAGACTTCTATCAGAAAATATATTTTTACGGAGTCAGTTACGAGGACGCTTTGAATTCAGCAATATTATCGGCAGTTCTCCGGCAATGAATCTTGTCTTTGAGCGTATGAATCGCATTGTAAAAACTGATTCTGTTGTTCTCGTCAGTGGTGAGTCAGGTACCGGTAAAGAACTGGTTGCCCGGGCGCTTCACTATAACGGAACACGCCGGGATAAACCTTTTATTGCGGTAAACTGCAGTGCAATTCCTGAGACGTTACTCGAAAGTGAACTGTTTGGTCACGTCCGGGGAGCATTTACCGGAGCGATCTCAGATAAACCGGGGAAGTTCGAGGCGGCTAATCATGGTACAATTTTTCTTGACGAAATAGGTACTGTGCCTCTTCACATTCAAGCAAAACTATTGCGAGTTCTACAAGAACACGAAGTGGAAAGGGTTGGCTCCAACAAGACAATAAAGCTTCATGTCAGAGTTATTTCGGCAACGAACTCAGATCTCGAAGAAATGGTGGCTCGGGGAGAGTTTAGGGAAGATCTTTACTATCGCTTGAACGTCATTCCCCTTCATCTCCCCCCGTTACGTGAGCGGCAACAGGATATTATGTATCTGATATCGTTTTTTCTGGAAAAACAGTGTCGTATCATGGGGCGCATACCATGCAGTATCAGTAAACAGGCTCTTGAGGCGTTAGAGAGGTATTCCTGGCCGGGAAACGTACGTGAACTGGAAAATATGATTGAGCGAATGATCGTGCTGACGGATGCCAATGTCTTAACAATAGAAGATGTTCCTGACAAAATAGTTGTCGAAAAAAACTCCGGAGAAGCGCACACTCTTAAATTGCCGAGTATGGGGATAGACCTGACTGAAACAGTCTCTCGAATTGAGCAGTCATTTATTTTACAGGCACTGGAATCTGCAGGGGGAGTTAAAGCGCAAGCCGCTAAACTTTTGGGGATAAACCGTACGACGCTGGTGGAAAAAATAAAAAGGCTGAAAATGGAAATATAAAAAGGCGGAGAGTTACAACAAAAAAGGTGCCATTTGCAGGCACCTTTTTTATATATGGCGGGGTTGACGGGGCTCGAACCCGCGACTTCCAGCGTGACAGGCTGGCACTCTAACCAACTGAGCTACAACCCCGTAGCACGTAATATGTTTTAACCCGACGTTTATGTCATAAAATATGACTGGTTGTCAAGCTCCGAGAACCAATAAAGTGAAAAATGTTTACGCACACTCAGAATATCCACAAACATGGCAGACTGAGCAGCCCCCCTCATGCTCTACGATGCCGCCGCATTCCGGGCAGGCGCCGCGCTCATGTCGGGTTGTTTCATTTTCGCCATCATAGCCGTTATCGATAAGATGGTTCTGAATCGCTTTTGCCACAGCGTCAGCACAGGAAAGCACCCGGTTATCGCCGAAACCCGATGGGCAGTGGCAGGAAATGCCCTGAAGCTGCTTTACCACCTGCCGCGCCTGAACACCGCTCCGCCAGGCGAGTGATACCATTCGACCTATTGCTTCACTCTGTGATGCCGCGCAACCGCCAGCCTTACCCATTGTGGTGAAAAGCTCAAACAGTCCGTTTTTGTCTTCGTTGATCGTTATATAAAGCGGGCCACATCCGGTCTGCATCTGATGGGTGCACCCTTTAAGCGCTTTCGGGCGATCCCGCTTAACCGCTTTTTTGTCATCTTCAACCGGAGTATTAGCGACTGATATCACCAACTCCTCTTTTTTGCCGGTAGAAAGAACCTGCTCATCTCTGGAACCGTCGCGATAAATAGTCACTCCTTTACATCCGCTTTCATATGCCAGCATGTACACTTTTTCAACATCTTCAATAGTGGCGGAATTTGAAAAATTTACCGTCTTGGAAACGGCATTGTCGGTGTAAAGCTGAAAGGCTGACTGCATCTGAATATGATATTCAGGAGTTATTTCGTGGGATGTTACAAACACGTTGCGGATATCAACCGGTACTTCGGCGATGTCGGCAACGGTACCATGTTCGGCGATCTTCTGCATGAGAGTTTCCGAGTAAAAATTACGCTCTTTGGCAATCTTCTCGAAAATAGGGTTTACCTCCACCAGAACGTTCTTGTCCATGACGGTACGTATGTAGGAAACGGCAAAAAGCGGCTCAACGCCGGAAGATGCATTCGCAATGATCGATATGGTACCGGTCGGAGCAATTGTTGTCACCGTGGCGTTTCTTTGTGGCGCCGCACCCTTCTTGTCAAAAATCGATCCCTTGAAGTTGGGGAATGAACCACGCTTTTTGCCGAGTTCCTGAGATGCCAGATGCCCTTCATCATTAATAAATTTCATAACCTTCTTGCCGAGTTTTACCGCTTCGTCAGAGCAGTAAGGAATTCCCAGCAAAATAAGCATATCGGCCCATCCCATAACACCCAGGCCGATTTTTCGGTTGGCGTGAGTCATGTCATGAATCTGCTGCAGAGGGTAGTTATTGGCCTCAATTACGTTGTCAAGGAAGTGGACGGCGTTATGGATGGTCTCACGCAGTTTATTCCAATCAACGGCGCCGTCTTTTATAAAAATACCAAGATTGATCGAGCCGAGGTTGCATGATTCATACGGTAGTAACGGCTGTTCTCCACAGGGGTTGGTAGATTCAATTTCGCCAACAAGAGGGGTCGGATTATCTCGATTCAGCCGGTCAAGAAAGATAATGCCCGGTTCGCCGTTCTCCCACGCCTGCTTAACAATGCGCTGAAATACTTTGCGGGCGTTGTGGCTGCCGCAGATCTTCTTGTCGCGTGGATTAATAAGATCGTATTCTTCATCACGCGCAACTGCCTGCATAAATTTTTCAGTAAGTCCGACTGATATATTGAAATTGTTTAGCTGTTTCTGGTCGGCCTTACACATGATGAAATCCATCACGTTAGGGTGATCAACCCTCAAAATAGCCATATTTGCTCCGCGTCTGGTTCCTCCCTGTTTGATGGTTTCCGTGGCAACATCGAAAACGCGCATAAACGAGAGCGGACCGCTGGAGATGCCGGTAGTAGTGCTGACGACGTCGTTGGCAGGTCTTAAACGAGAAAAGGAGAAACCGGTGCCGCCGCCGGACTTGTGTATCAGGGCGGTAAATTTTACGGCGTCAAAAATCTCTTCCATGGAGTCACCGACCGGCAGAACAAAGCAGGCGGAAAGCTGGCCCAAGGGGCGACCGGCATTCATCAGGGTAGGGGAGTTGGGGAGGAATTCAAAGCTGGTCATCATCTGATAAAATGTATCTGATAACGTTTTAACATCAGCTTTTTTATCAAATATTTTATCGGCAGCTGCAATGGTGTCAGCTACGCGCCGAAACATATCGGCTGGTGTTTCGAGAACTTTTCCGGTCTCATCACGGCGCAGGTAGCGTTTTTCCAGCACGGTGGCCGCATTCTTAGTCAAGGCGGGGGCTGCGTTGCCAATGGTACTTTTTTTCATTTTGAAACTCCTTGATTTGATGCGAAATTGATGTTTTTTTACGGAGTAAATATCGGGGTGACATTCAGATAAACCACAAAATATTGTGGGAGGTGGTGAAATTAACCACAACATGTATGTGGTGTCAACAAATATATTTCATAAAAATATAACATCCTGAAAGGACAGGAAAAGCAAAATACCAAGCCAAATTGATTGTTGTACAAATGAAGAATCAACATTGAATTTACTGTTTGAGTTAATCATGATAAAGGTTTCGTACTATTTGCAAGGAGTTCTGAGTGAAATTGTTTTTTGCAATCTGCCTTATCGTCTGCATGCCAATGCTTTTACCGGCTTCTGAGGTGCGTAGTGATCTGTATAATGAGGCGGTTATTTCGGAAGATGTAACGTGGCGAGGTTCAATTCTTGTACGTGGTTTTGTTGTTGTGGCTCCTCAAGCAACTTTGCGCATTGAACCGGGCACGGTGGTGCGTTTTGCGAAAACTGCCAATCAGCATCTTCCGAATCTTGTCGTTCAGGGGCGGCTCCATGCGTCAGGAACTGCAGAGCAGCCGATTGTGTTCACATCTGATAGTACCGTACCTGCCCGGAGTGGATGGGGTGGCATTGTCCTGCTCACGACTGAGAAACGGAATCTGCTTGAACGCTGTCGAATTGAATATGCCCAGAATGGTATTGATGCCCGTTTTTCCAGCATTAAGCTGACGGAGATCTCTATTAAACTTGCTCAGACAGGGGTGCTGTTACATGACAGCATCGTGCAGATGACCGGTGGTTCGATTTTGGATTCAGGTTCCGGTATTGATGCCTATAACAGCGAATTCGAAGCCAGAGATATTACGGTATCCTCCTGTCAGAGAGGCGCTCTGTTTCATTCCTCTGCCGTCGCTCTTTCAGCGGCAAAATTTACCGGCAACCTGCAGTCAGGGCTTGAAATTGTTGACTGCCGGATAAAAATCACCGGTGGAGATATTTCAGGAAATGAGCGTGGCGCCCGTATAAAAGGGGGCGAAGGTCAGCTGCTCATGACCAGCTTTCAGCGAAATAAGCAGTCCGCCCTGCATCTTCTCGGCTCACGCATTAAAATTCAGCGCTGCCTGTTTGCTGAAAATAGTCAGGATGCTATACGTACCGAAGACGGGTTGGCGCTGCTCTTGAACAATGCCTTCAGTGTCAATGGCGGCTTTAATGTTTACAACGCCGGAAGTGAAGCTGTCAGTGCTCGGCAAAACTGGTGGGGAACAACTGATAAAAGGAAGATCGGTCAAAAAATATACGATGCGACCCGGGATAAAAATGCCGGTATGGTTGACATTTCCCCCTGGCTGAACGAAAAACCCCCGTTGATGCCATAAGGATTTATTCGTGTATCTCGATAATGCAGCGACATCTTTTCCCAAACCTGACACAGTGCATGAAGCGGTTCTCCATGCAATGCGTACGGTCGGAGCTTCTCCCGGCAGAGGCGGTTATCGGCAATCACTGGAAGCCGGGCGCATTCTCTTTCAAGCTCGTGAAGCCGTAGCCGGACTTTTTTCGATTCCGGATTCGTCCCGGGTCATTTTTACCCAAAATGCCACTGGAGCGCTGAATCTGGCGTTGCAGGGCACTCTGGTTGCCGGCGACCATGTGATCACTACCTCCATGGAACACAATTCGCTTTTGCGTCCACTGTATGCGCTTCAAAATAACGGCATTGAATTGTCAATCGTCCCGGCCGGTTCTGACGGGGTAGTTTCTGTTGAGGCTATTCATCATGCGCTGCAGGTAAATACACGAATGATTGCCGTAAACCATGTTTCAAATGTCTGCGGCGCCATCCAGCCGATACAGGAACTGGCTGAGATTTGTCGCCGGTGCGGCGCGCTGTTTCTGGTTGATGCGGCGCAGTCGGCCGGCTACCTTCCCATTAATGTGGAAAAATATGCTATCGACCTGCTTGCGGTTCCGGGTCACAAAGGGTTGCTGGGTCCTGGCGGAACGGGGTTGCTTTACGTGGCGCCACACGTGCAGCTCAAACCGGTTGTTTACGGTGGAACCGGCACCCATTCTACCGCAGAGGAGCAGCCGCAGGTCATGCCGGACGGTTTTGAGGCGGGGACTCACAATCTTCCCGGTATTGCGGGCCTGCTGGCCGGCATTGCGTTTATTGGTGATGTGGGAATTTCTGTAATTCACCAGCATGAACGAGCTCTGCTTAGCCTGGTGGAACAGGCGTTGCGAGAGATTTCCGGTGTTACGATCTATGGCCCGGAAAATCCGTCTGACCGTTGTTCGGTCCTCTCTTTTACCGCCTCCGGTGTTGATTCTGTCCTTCTTGCCACAGAACTTGATTACGGTTTTGACATAGCCGTTCGCGCCGGGTTGCATTGTGCTCCTCTTGCCCACCGGACATTGGGAACGCTACCGGGCGGTACGGTGCGGATAAGCCCGGGGTGGTTTACGACCCGCGAAGAGATTGCATTCTTTTCTAATGCCGTTGTACAATGCATCGGCAAAATTCGCAAAGCTTCAGAATAAATCTCATATTTATTCCAGTTCCAAGCCGGCACCCTGCCGTTATCTTGTATTTCCAAAAGGGGCTCCATGAAAAACTTCATCCTCGATACAAATGTTTTGCTGCACGATCCTCAGTCGCTGTTCAAGTTTCAAGACAACAACATAATTATCCCGATTACCGTCATTGAAGAGGTTGATCGCTTTAAAAAAGATATGAACGAAACCGGTCGAAACGCACGGATGGTGTCACGGATTCTTGACTCAATGCGTGAAAAGGGTTCGCTTGCATCGGGAGTTACCATGCCGGGTGGCGGAACATTACGGATTGAGATGTTTGCCGAAAAATACTTCAAAAATCTGCCGGTTGATCTGCGCGTTGACAACGGTGATAACCGGATTATTGCTGTCGCACAGGATGTTCGTGATCGTTTTCCTGATGCGGTAACTATATTTGTGACCAAGGATTCCAATCTGCGGATCAAGTCTGATGTTATCGGATTGACAGCGGAAGATTATGAGAACGACAAAGTAGATATTCAGGATCTGTACTCCGGAACCCGGACGGTTGAGGTGTCGCCGGAGGCGGTCGATCGTTTCTATGGCCAGGGGTGGCTTGAAACTCCGATTGAAATGGCTCCTAACGAGTTCATTACCATTGTCGACAGCACAAATCCGAATCATTCGGCAATATGTCGTAACGACCCTGCAAATGCCCGCATTGTCCCGGTTCGAAAAGTGCCGAAGGAGGGGATCTGGAGCCTTTTCCCGCGTAACCGGGAACAATCCTTTGCTCTGGATGTTCTGATGGACGACAGCATCAAGCTGGTGACGCTTGTAGGGAAGGCCGGAACCGGCAAGACGCTGCTTGCCATTGCCGCCGGGCTTCATAAAACTGCTGAAGAGAATGTGTATAATCGTTTGCTGGTTTCGCGCCCGGTCTTCCCTATGGGTAAAGACCTTGGCTTTCTGCCGGGTGACATAGAAGAAAAGTTGACTCCATGGATGCAGCCGATCTTTGATAATGTCGAGCTGCTGATATCCGGGCATGAATCTGAAAAACGGCACAGCAAGGGATACAAGGAGCTGATGGCGATGGGGCTCCTCGATATTGAACCGCTCACCTATATCCGTGGCCGCTCGATCCCGAACCAGTACCTGATTGTTGATGAAGCTCAGAACCTGACTCCCCATGAGATCAAGACGATTGTCACCAGGGTCGGCGAAGGAACCAAGATCGTGCTGACCGGCGACCCGTACCAGATTGACAATCCGTATGTTGATTCATCCAGCAACGGCCTGACCTATCTTGTTGAAAAATTCAAGGGGCAGCGGATTGCCGCACATGTGACTCTGACCAAGGGGGAACGCTCCGAGTTGGCCGAGTTGGCAGCGAATTTACTATAATAATTAAAAACCCACCACGGAGACACGGAGTAAATCTTTTTTTTGGAAGAGACTGAATCTGCTATTCAATTAGTTCATTCTTTTCATGATTTTTGCTTTTGATTTTCTCCGTGCCTCTGTGTCTCCGTGGTAAGGAATTATGATTTAATGATTGTTCTCGCAATTGAAACATCATGTGATGAAACGGCAGCTGCGGTTGTCCGCGACGGCCGTAAAATTCTTTCCTCAGTCGTCTCCTCTCAGATTGCCATTCATGCCGCATATGGAGGTGTTGTGCCGGAGATAGCTTCCCGCAAGCACCTTGAATCGATCGTACCGGTGGTCAATCAGGCGCTTCATGAAGCCGGTGTCGGTATGGATGCGCTTGAAGGCGTTGCGGTTACTCGTGGTCCCGGTTTATCCGGAGCGCTGCTGGTTGGTTTTTCTGTAGCAAAGGCAATTGCGGTTGCGCGAAAAATTCCATTTGTCGGTGTGCATCACATTGAAGGCCATCTGTTTGCCCCAATGCTCGAACAGCCGGTTGCGTTTCCGTTTCTGGCGCTGGTGGTGTCAGGTGGGCACACCCACCTGTATCATGTCGAAGGCTTTGGCCACTACACAACCCTTGGTAGAACCATCGATGACGCCGCTGGCGAGGCGTATGACAAATGCGCTAGAATTATGGGGATGCCGTATCCCGGCGGGGCACTGATTGACCGGATGGCTCAGAGTGGCAATCCTGACGCAATTCATTTGCCTCGTCCCTTACTTCGTGACGGCACATGCAACTTCAGCTTCAGTGGCCTCAAAACTGCGGTACTCCAGCATTTACAGAAACATCCCGTATCAATTCCGGGGCAGGAAGCTGACGATCTCTGCGCTTCATTTCAGGAAGCGGTCTGTCATGTTCTTGCGGCAAAAACCGAGACTGCTATCCGGCAGACCGGAGCCGCCCGACTTGTTGTTGCAGGGGGGGTCGCCTGCAACAGCGGCTTACGCGGCCGCATGAAAGAGCTCTGTGGAAAGACAGGCGTTGAGCTGTTCATACCTCACCCGTCATTATGCGGGGATAATGCCGCCATGCTGGCGGTTCCCGGTGACTATTATCTTTCCCATGGTCATAATTCAACTTTGACACTGGATGTGACCGCTACCTGGAATATGGACAGCATAAAGGAATCAATGACATGACTGCTGCGCGCCGCCCTTTGAAATCACTGGGACAGAACTTCCTCGTTGATGGGAATATCATCGATAAGATTATACAGGCCGCCGATATCCGGACGGAGCAAGCGGTGCTGGAAATCGGTCCGGGGCGTGGAGCGCTGACAAAACATCTTGCCGAGCGAGCAGGTCGTCTGATCCTGATCGAATTCGACCACGCGCTGGCTGCCTGGCATCGGGCTCAGTTTCTGGAAAACAGTTCTGTTACGGTTATTGACGCGGATGTGTTGAAAGTTGATCTTGAGTCGCTCCTCCCGATAGTTCCGCAGAAATGGAACGTGGTTGCCAACCTTCCGTACAATATTTCAACGGAAGTTCTCTTCCGCTTATACGGTGTCCACAGCAGGCTGGCGCGCATGACCCTGATGCTGCAAAAAGAGGTCGGCGACCGTCTGGTTGCGCCGCCTGATTGCTCTGCATATGGGGTAACTACCGTACTGCTCTCTCTCTGGTTTGACATCAGCAGGGTTATCGTCGTGCACCCCGGCTGTTTTCATCCGAGTCCGAAAGTCGATTCAGTTATTTTGAACTTTATTCCCCGTCCAGAGGCGCGAGCTGAGGTTGGTGATGAGGAGGTTTTCAGGGCGGTCGTAAAAAGTGCTTTTTCCATGCGCCGCAAGACGCTGCATAACTGCCTTAAATCCGCCGAATTCGCCAAAACGATCGATTGCGGTGAACTGCTGGAGGCGTGCGCCATTGATGGCAGGAGGAGAGGTGAAACACTCTCCCTGGAAGAGTATGCACTGCTTTCGCGACACGTTATCGAATTGTTACCCAAAAACTGACAAGCTGTGCTCCACCACATATGGTTATTCTGTTGCATTTGACGGATATGGTTGGCGGCATTTCCTCCCCCCCGCATAGTTAACTGCTGTTATTTTCTTCAATAACAATCTATTAGACGCTTGGTCTCCTCTAGTCATTGCTGGCACGTTAGTTGCGAATCCCCTTTCAGCTTATTACAAAAAGGAGGGTTCACTTTGAATAATTCTATTACAAAATCCCTGCGTGTGTGCCTTATTATTGCGGCACTTTGTTTGCCTGTGACCTCTGCAATTGCTGGTAACGGGCCTGACATCCTGGCGGCTGATATCCTGACGGGCATTGTCCCCCTGACCGGTTTGGCAGTCGCCTATTTCACAGACGATACCGAGGGTCAAAAACAGTGGTTGAGAAATACCGGAGTTAATCAGGTCCTCACGTCAGCCCTCCGGCTTGGATTCAACGAAACCAGCCTGGGTGAGCGACCGAACGGTCACAGTTACGGGTTTCCATCCGGGCATGTTGCGTTCGTGATGTCTGGTGCAGCCTTTCTGGGTGAGCGCTACGGCTGGAAGTGGGGAGCTCCGGCGTATATGGCGACCGCATACGTTGCGTATGTACGTGTTGACCAAGACAAACATCACTTACGCGATGTCATTGCCTCCGGAGTGTTGGGATATGGCGTGGCCCTGCTCACGGTAACGCCGGAACATGCGACCCACATTGCTCCGGTCATCGGGCCTGATTTCCTCGGTCTGCGCTGGCAGCGTTCGTTCTGACGTCATGAAATTTAATTTTGCAGCAAAAAAGGAAAATACCATGTTTGCAAAAATCAGGATTCCATGTCTCTGTTTTTCACTGTTTTTTGTTGTTTCGGCGTATGCAGGTCCGGATGGCGTGCTGGTACCGGGAGAACGGGGAATAACGGTAATTGATGTCGCGGCGTCGAACCTGGGTACTGCGGAATCCGTGCAGCTCCCTCCGTCTGCGGCACCGGATTTGACCAGCGCCGGGTACAACTGGCGGCGCGACAAATATGCGGAAAACAACGTGTTTACCTCCGAGCACCCGGCCGATCCGCCGAAACCGGCTGCAATCGCTCCGGAGAAGGTCCTCGCCTGGGAGCAGATGCCTCAAAAAAGCTATCTCATTCCAGCTCTTGAAGTGCCGGGGTTTCTTGTTCTGCTCAACATCTACGACAGGTATGCCTATCCAGACCAGATGCAGGACGGTAAAAAGGTGTATAGTTCTACCCTCAACAGCACGTGGGATCACCTGCGAAAACAGAACTGGGTCTTCGATCAGGATCCTTTTAACGTGAATCAATTCGGGCATCCCTACCAGGGAGCGACGATGTACGGATTGGCTCGTTCCGCCAATCTCGGCTTCTGGGAGTCGGCCGCCTACAGCAATGCCGGGAGCTTTCTCTGGAAGATGGCCGGAGAGACCGACCCACCCTCAATCAATGATCAGATCACGACCGGCAATGCCGGGAGCCTTCTCGGTGAGGCGCTGTTCCGTATGGCACAACTTGTGATCAATGATGGCGGCTCTCATCCGGACCTCTGGCACGAAGCCGGGGCAGCGATTATCTCGCCTCCTACCGCTTTCAACCGCATGGCTTTTGGCGACCGGTACAAGTCTAAATTCCCAAGCCTCAATCCGGCGACCTTCTGGCGGGTACAACTCGGCGCCAGTGCAAGCAACAGTTCAGTGAACAATGCAATCATGGATTTTGGCATGTCCTACGGTCTTCCCGGTAAGCCGGGGTATACCTACACGCGTCCTCTGGACTATTTCGATTTTGAGTTAAGCGGCCAGGCCAGAGCGGACAACCCCGTCGAAAATATTCTGCTGCGAGGCCTGCTGTACGGTAAGGATTATCACGCAGGAGATAAATACCGCGGTATCTGGGGACTCTATGGAAGCTTCGACTACCTGTCTCCCTCCGCTTTCCGCGTCTCGACCACCGCTCTCTCGCTTGGCACGACTGGCCAATGCTGGCTTGCCCCCGGCGTGGCCCTGCAGGGTTCACTCCTCGGAGGAGTCGGCTTCGGTGCCGCCGGGACGACTCCGGCCAATTTTGGGGAAAGGGACTACCACTACGGAGTTGCCCCGCAGGGACTCCTCGCACTTCGCCTGCTCTTCGGCGATAGAGCGGCACTTGAAGTGGTCGGTCGTGGCTACTATGTCAACGGCACCGGTCACTTTACGAGTGTCGGCAGCACTGCGTACGATAATGCCGGCGGTTCCGAAAAAATTGTCCGCATCAAGACGGCATTCAACATCAGAGTCTATGGACGCCACGGATTGGGACTTCAATTCGTCGAGTCAATCCGTGATTCGCAATATGGCAACCAGCCGAGCAGGTATCAGAGTGAAGGGGTGACAAGCCTTGTTTATACATTTACCGGCGACTCGTTTTTTGGCGCCGTCGAATGGCGCGACAACGTAAACCATTGAATTGTCAGTAAAAGGAGATTCAACATGACGAAAATCAGCAGAAATATTATTGGAGCGGTGATCATGTGCATACTGATTACCGGAGTGATCGGCTGCAAGAAAAAAGAGGGTCCGATGGAGAGAGCCGGCAAAGAAATTGATAATGCTGCGGAAAAAACCGGTCAACAGATCGATAAAGCAATTAAAAAGAGCGGTGAGAATATCGAAAAGGCAGGAGATAAAATCAAAGATTCGGTAAAATGAAGCAATAAAGAGGGTTTGCATTTGAGAGTGGAAGGGTTTTGATGCCTTCCTCTCTCAACGGACCTTGCGTATCCTTTAACTCATAACAAAATCAGCGTTATATGGCCGTATTGCCAAGCATGACGGATTCTGTTAACGGTATTTTTTCCCCGCACAAGTTCCAGAAACTGAAACTTCTCTCAAGGTATGAGATCCGATTTTGCTGCAAATAGTAGCACGGGCTTGATACCGCTTCTCAATTACCTCGTTTTATCTCCTCTATAGTATCCTCAATACAGCAGTAATAATCTGGTTGCGCGGGGTGTTTTACGCAACAGAGTTTTGCATGACATACGTGCCGGAGATGTGTTATGCGTAATACCAATTCTAAATCAAGGCGCTATCCTTGTTGGCTCGTCTTCGGCTCCTCAACATACTGGTTGTATGCCTTCGTCGCCTCAATCCTCGCCGCCTTGATATCACTCTTGATTTAGAATTGGCGTAAGTTGTTCCGCAGAGTTGGCGGGACAAAAGGATTGACACGAAATGATCGATCTTATTGCATATGGCATTGTTATGCTTCTGATTGCCTGCTTTGGGATTCTCTGTGCGCTGTTTGCCAGAGGCAGGCGCGGGGCGGTTGGAAATGCAGACCTGCAGCAAAAAATAGAGGGGATTGAAAAGCTGCTTGAACGTCATGAACGGATGTTTCGCGAGGAACTGGCGCGAGGTCGCGAGGAGGCATTTACTGCTTCCCGTCTGTCGCGTGAAGAGATGACCGGCAGCATGACTCTGCTGGGAGACTCACTGTCAAAACGCATGAGTGATATCGCTGGCCTGCAAAAAAATCAGTTGGAACTGTTTGCCGCTCAATTGAAGGAGCTTACTTCAAGTAACGAAGGGCGGCTTGATAAATTACGCGAAGGTGTTGATACCCGCCTGCGTCTCATTCAGGAAGATAATGCCCGTAAATTGGAACAGATGCGGGCTACTGTTGATGAAAAACTGCATGATACCCTTGAAAAACGCCTTGGCGAATCGTTCAAACTGGTCAGTGAACGCCTTGAGCTTGTGCAGCGTGGTCTGGGCGAAATGCAGTCACTTGCCAACGGTGTCGGCGATCTGAAAAAAGTGCTGACAAATGTCAAAACACGCGGCACGTTTGGAGAAATTCAATTGGCAAGCCTGCTGGAGCAGATTCTCGCTCCCGGTCAGTATGACTCAAATGTGGAGACAAGAAAGGGGAGTGGCCAGCGAGTGGAATTTGCCCTGAAGCTCCCGGGGCGTGACGGTACCTCCGACGGCATGGTCTGGCTGCCGCTGGATGCCAAATTTCCGCAGGAGGACTACCTCCGTTTGATTGAAGCAGAGGAAGCGGCTGATATTTTTGCTGCTACCGAAGCGAAAAAACAACTTGATCGCTCGGTACGTGAGATGGCAAGAAATATCCGGGACAAGTATCTGGATCCACCCCATACCACTGATTTCGGCGTCATGTTTCTGCCCACCGAAGGATTATATGCCGAAGTGCTGCGCCTGCCGGGGCTCTTTGATGCGCTGCAACGTGACTTTAAGGTCATGGTGGCCGGACCGACCACACTTGCGGCGCTGCTGAACAGCCTGCAGATGGGGTTCAGGACGCTTGCCATCGAAAAGCGTTCTGCTGAGGTCTGGAATCTCCTCGGTGCGGTGCGGACTGAATTTTCGAAATTTGGAATAATATTGGAAAAAACCCGTAAAAAACTGGTTGAAGCGGGGAATCATATTGATCAGGCAGCAACACGGACACGTGTAATCGAGCGGAAATTACGGGATGTGCAGGATGTACCGCACCAAGGGGTAAATGATGCTCCTGTGGAGGGCTCAGATCTTGAAGATTTTTCAGAGGATTCAGATGAAATGCTTGAGGAATTTACTGCACAAGGGGGGCTCCCATGATAGTGGAAGTTAACCCTGTTTCCCCGCAACCCCGCCTGATTTCACAGGTGGCTGACGGTCTTAAGAATGGCAAGGTAATCGCCTATCCGACTGATACTACGTATGGAATCGGCTGCTCAATTTTCTGTAAAAAAAGTATTGAACGCATCTATCAGATGAAGCAGCGCGACAAGCGCAAACCGTTTTCGGTTATCTGCTCATCGCTTTCAGAAATTTCCGAGTACGCCAGGGTCAGTAATTCAGCTTTTAAGATAATTAAACGTTATCTTCCTGGGCCATACACCTTTGTTTTTGAAGCTACGCGTGAAGTTCCTGATCTGCTGTTGACCCGACAGAAAACCGTTGGTATTCGTATCCCCGATAACAGAATCTGCATTGATCTTGTAACGGCACTGGGTAACCCAATAATTACCACCAGCGCCAATATCTCCGGAGAGGAGCCGGAAGGCGATCCGCACACCATTGCTGATACCTTTGGCAGGCATCTCGATATTATTATTGATGGCGGCATTCTGACGACTGATGTCAGTTCAGTGGTAAGTCTGATCGGAGCAGTTCCGGAAGTATTACGGGCAGGCATTGGCGATGTGTCGTGGTGCGGCAATTAATGAGGGCAACTGATGCGTAAGCGTACGATCAGAAATGGAATGCGACTTGTCCTGATTGCTCTGATCATGATTATTTTGGCGAGTTTTTATCATTCCCAGATAACGGACTTTTTTTCATTGTCAATGCCTGCAGAGATCCGCGTCTATCGAAACGGAATGTTCTGGGCGTCGGCGATTGGGGGGTACGGTGTTGTGGTGATGGCGTTTGGCTTCGCTCTTTCACCACGTAAAAACGATGCTGAAGTTCGGCTTCTCCCATTTATTGTACTTATTTCAGTTATGATAGCCCTCTTCTTTTATCTGCTTTCTTCTGCAATTAATGCTCCGTCAATAGACGAACAGCGGCGTGTACGTCCTGGAGAGACAATTACCATTTGATAATATTGTTTTATGGATTGAAGTGAGGCGTGCCATGCATAATTCAAATATTCCCGATCTGTTACAGACAGAATCACCCGACGACTGGGGTGGCTTTAAAGGCCGCTTTTTTTCGACTCTGCAGGTCATCTACTTTATTTCTGTTAATTTTACCACCCATAAGGGTCCGTTGCGCGCAGCCGCTCTCACCTATACCACCGTACTGTCACTTGTTCCGTTTCTTGCCATTGCATTTTCAGTGCTCAAAGGTCTTGGTGCGCAAAATGCTCTGGAGCCTATCCTTCAGCAGCTTGCCGGTGATTCGGAAGAGACGATTGCCCGAATTATTGCCTACGTAAATAATACAAATGTCAAGTCACTTGGGGCTATTGGTCTCGTGATGCTTATTGTCACGGTTGTTTTATTGATGGACAACATCGATGAAGCTTTTAACGCCGTTTGGGGGGTTCGGGAAACCCGGTCTTTGCAAAGGCGCTTCAGTGATTACTTGAGCGTTGTTGTCGTAGGTCCGGTTCTGTTGCTTGCCGCCACCAGCATGTCCTCCTCCCTGCAGAGCCAATGGCTGCTGCAGTGGCTCATTCAAAACACCTATCTTGGCGACGCGATCCTGCTGCTGTTCCGGTTTTTGCCGTATCTCAGCGTCTGGATAGCCATGGTATTTCTTTATGTGTTTATCCCGAATACCAGGATCAAGTTCGGTTCGGCAGTCATCGGAGGGGTTATCGCCGGCACGGCCTGGGAACTGGCTCAGTGGTGTTATTTTCACTTTCAGGTCGGTGTCGCCAATTATAACGCAATTTATGGAACTCTGGCCGCACTTCCGGTTTTCCTTGTCTGGATCTATACGAGCTGGCTTATTGTGCTTTTTGGCCTTGAGATTGTATTTGCCCATCAGCATCGCGGCCATGGTTTCACGGGATGCAGCGCCTTTCTTTTGAATGCTGCGGCACGCGAAGAGCTTGCCGTGGCATTAATGGTGCAGGTTAGTCTTCAGTTTCAAAAAGGTGGCACTCCTCCCTCTGCCCGGTTACTCGCTGATGAGCTGAATGTACCGATGCTGCTGCTTGAAGCCGTTATACGTGAACTGGAACAGCTCAGGTATCTTGTTTCGACTGCAGGGAATGAAACCGGGTGGCTGCCGGCGCGTGACCCGTCTGAAGTTCATGTGAGTGAACTCCTCGGCGCATTACACGGCGATTCACCACTGCAGCCAACCACTCCGGTGTTCCTGCTTGCTGAAGATACGGTACGTCAGGGGTGGGACGGTTGCCGGACCCGTCTTGAAGGCGTAACGGTTCGCGACCTGCTTGTGAAAGCAGCATCTTAACCATGGCGCCCTTCTTTATCTTTTGATGATTTTGTACAGCAGCTACCCACTGATAATATGCTTGACACGGGGGTACACGAATGAATGGAAGTTTTCTGTCTGCGATTCCAGGAGAACTGCTTGATTACCACTACAGGCAGTGGCTGCATTCGGCCGATTCTGTCCCGGAAGAATGGCGTCTGTTTTTCTCCGGTTTTGATCTTGGGTTTGATAGCTCGTCTGCCGGTGAGGCAACGACTGACGAACAGGCGGCATTAAAGCTCTCCGGAGTTCAGTCGCTTATCTATCGATACCGCTCTCTCGGCCATCTTTTGGCATGCACAGATCCACTTTCTCCCTGTCAGATATCCCATCCTCTCCTTGAACTCTCAACCTTTGATCTTGACGAAAATGATTTGGAGACATCTTTCTGCTGCCGTCGCTTTTTTAAAAACCGGGCAACGCTTCGAGAAATTCTGACAACTATGCGTGAAACCTATTGCCGGGAAACAGGTGTCGAATTCATGCATATAGAGGAACCGTCCGAACGGCAATGGCTGATCGACCGAATGGAACCGTGCCGAAATCACCCCGGGTTTTCAATCACCGAAAAACTGCATGTTCTGAAAAAACTTCATCAGGCTGCTTTGTTTGAATTGTTTCTGCATCGCAGATTTATCGGTCAAAAGCGTTTTTCCCTTGAAGGAGGCGAAATTCTTATTCCGGTACTGGATCGTGTTATCTGGAGTTGTCCCGCAGTCGGGGTCAGTGACGTTGTGATGGGAATGTCGCATCGCGGCAGGTTGAACGTTTTGGCACATATATTACGCAAGCCGTACGAAACTATTTTTGCCGAGTTCAAAGAGAGTATTACCGTTGGGTTTTTGGGAGATGGTGATGTTAAATATCACAAGGGGCATTCGTGTGATCGTGACCTGAATGGTCACACAGTCCATGTCACTATTGCCGCTAACCCGAGCCACCTTGAGGCGGTGAATGCTGTTGTTGAGGGTAAATGTCGTGCCCGGCAGGATCGTTATGGTGTTGATGGTGTCGGGCGGGTACTCCCGGTCTTGATTCATGGTGACGCCGCCTTTGCAGGGCAGGGGAGTGTGATGGAAGTCCTGAATATGTCTCAGTTGTCCGGTTACAGCACCGGCGGAACGATTCATATTGTCCTGAATAATCAGATCGGTTTTACGACACTTCCCAAGGATGCCCGGTCTACAATTTACGCAACTGATGTCGCTAAAATGTTGTCCTGCCCGATATTTCACGTGCAGGGCGAATCTCCGGAGTCTGCGCTTCACGCGGTAGATCTTGCCATGGAATACCGCTCGACATACCGCCAGGATGTTGTGATCGAATTGATCTGCTACCGTCGTCACGGTCATAATGAAGGGGACGAACCGGCATTCACTCAGCCGATGATGTACAAACAAATCTCTGAGCGCCCGTCGGTAAATCGCATATATGCGACTATTCTGGCTGAGGACGAGAGTGCAACTTCGGAAGTGTTAGAGCAGATTGAACGGCACGTCAGCGAGGCATTGGAAGCCTCATTCAGTAAGCCGCCAATTGATGAAGCTGCCGGTTTTTCTGATCGTTGGAGCGGCATCAGTACCGAATATAACGGTGACGCAGTCGATACGGCAGTGGCAACAGAAAAGCTGGTAGCGCTTGCTCGCCGCTTGGCCGTTCTTCCGCCTGATTTCACTCCGCATGCGAAAATCGGCACCCTGATTCAGAAGCGTTTTGAGGCTGTTTTGCACGGAGTCGGCATCGATTGGGGAAATGCTGAAACGCTTGCGTACGCGACATTGCTGGATCAGGGTTATGCTGTCCGCTTATCCGGACAGGATTCCCAACGCGGCACCTTTAACCATCGTCATTGTGTTGTATTCGACAGCCAGAGTGAGCGCAGTCATGCACCGCTGGAAACTGTTGCCCGGGAGGAAGGAGGCTTTCACGCGTGGAATAGCCCGCTTTCCGAGTTTGGCGTGCTTGGTTTCGAATATGGCTACTCAGTCGAAACGCCACAGTGCCTCACCCTTTGGGAGGCCCAGTTTGGTGATTTTTCAAATGGGGCCCAGGTTGTTATTGATCAGTTTATTGCCAGTGGTGAAACAAAATGGAATCGCGCCAGTGGCTTGGTGCTGCTGCTTCCTCACGGATACGAGGGGCAGGGCGCGGAACATTCCAGTGCCCGCATCGAACGCTATCTGCAGCTATGCGCAGCTGATAACATGTTGGTTGTCTGTCCCTCGACTCCCGCACAGATGTTCCACCTGCTCAGACGTCAGATGCTGCAACTATTTCGAAAACCGCTGGTTGTATTTACCCCGAAGAGCCTGCTGCGTCATCCGAAATGCAGTTCGACAATAGCTGAGTTCAGCAGTGGTATCTTTCAAACCTGTATAGTTCCACAAGGGGATTATTCGGACGCAAAAAAAGTTCTGTTCTGCAGTGGTAAAATCTATTACGAACTTGAAGAAGAACGCATCAGGTGCGAACAACGTGATACGGTAATAGTGCGAATTGAACAGCTCTATCCATTGGACCTGCATGATATTCAGAGGATCGTCAATCTGTTTACAACTCGATGCAGACGGTATTGGGTGCAGGAAGAACCGAAAAATATGGGTGCCTGGCACTATATTGAGCGGCATTTTAGAGAACTCTCATGCGATGTCGGATATATCGGTCGTCCTGCAGATTCTTGCCCAGCCGTTGGCTCCCATCATATTTTTGCCGAACAGCAGAAACAAATTTTGCATAAAGCTTTTAATTAATATGATACGGAAGCGCAATTCTACTGAATCCGCTTCCTATTGCAGTTGACAATTACCAGTAGTCTGTGTACAAAAAGCCATTCAATTTAAAGGGCATTCATGCTTAATCTACTATTCATATCAGACAGTCCGAAGGCAGAGCAGATCAAAAATGAGCTTCAGCCACTTCTGAAAGTTATAATTGACGTTGTAACAGACTTCGATCGTGGCATGAAGGATGTTTTTGAAAAGCGGCCCGCTACTGTCTGTATTCAGGACCACATTGGTGGTGTAACCGGTGAAAGCGTTGCCCGTCATATTCAAATGCTACTCGGAGGCGGTGCGCCAACATTTATTCTTTTTCACACAGGGAACGCCAAGGCGAGGGAGATTAACGGTCTTTTTGAGAACCTTGTTGATTTGAGCCTTTCACATGACTCAGTGATTGAAAATCTTTTAGGTACGCTCAAACTGCTTCTTGGCGATAATTGGAAGAAAATTTATATACCACTCACACTGACACATGCTTCAGTCGGTTCGGCGGTATCCGATACAGAAGAGTTACGAGAATATCCTGACAAACCAGTAGCTGTTATAACGTCTGACCTCGAAGCTCCCGGAAATCTCGCTGTTGGAGATCCAAACTCACTGACGTTAGATCAAGTTATCGCTGCAAAAAAAATGTCACGGGGGGCACAATCCGAATCGGCACAGATTGCTGAAAACAGCTCCAGTCTCAGTATGCCTGCCAAAGGCCCGTCTGCTAATGACGAAATAGTGAAATTGCTTCAGGCTGAGGCGAAAAAATCAGAGCAGGAAGAATATAGAGCTCAGCTTTCTTCCGGGGGTATTGCCACATCAATAAATATTCCCGATGTTTCTCTAACGGCAGAGAATAAAGCGGGAAAACGCGTTCCCTCTGTTATTGCCGGGTCTCCGGAGCAAATTGCTGCTCCTTCCGGCAAAACTCCATCGAAAAAGCCAGTCGACCCCTCTCTCGGAAAAATAGATCTGAAGAGTGATGCAACCGCAATCGCTTCTCCGCCGGCACTCCCGGCCGAGGAGTTTCGAATCAGTAAGGATATTCCACCATTTGACGATCATCTTCCTGAGGGTCTTCTGTTGGCCTTTGAAGAGAACTACCGATCAAAATCGCTGTTTATGCGGCGCAGTTATATTATTGTTCTGGTATTTATTGTCTGTGTTGCCGGTGGCTGGTATTTGCTTGCACAAAAACCGCAGACGGTTAAATCACTAAAGCAGAGGTTTTTGCCATCTTCAGCGACAAAAAAGGCGCCGGTAGTGGTAACAACCACTATTCCGGCACCAAAACCGGTTGAGCTTCCTTTGCCGCTGCCCGTTGTCGCGCCTGTGTTACCATCGTTTATTCCCAAAGATGGCATTGACCCCACGTTCTCGCAAAAAAAACCTGGTTGGAACCGCTATGTTGACAAACAATATGAGTACCGTGTTTTTTCTACCGAGGCGCGTATACAAGCGATTCAGGTACTGTCGAACTCTGCTTCTATTCCGGAGTCGTTGATAAAATCAGTCATGCAGGAACTTACCGGAAGCTCGAAATATCAGATACTCTCTCAAACTACTAAAGATGGTGTCCGTGTCGAAACCGGAAAAGTTCAGAATAAAGGTGAAGTCATATTATACAGGAAAAACGGATCAGTTAAGGCTTTTGTTGTGTCAGTCAATTGAGGTTATGTTTGAAACTGCCTTGATTTGACATTTTATCCGCTATGCAATATATACGTTCAGGTAATTAGTTTCTGTCCGGAAACTCTGGACAGAAACTGCTGGTTTCCGATTTGGAAAGCGGGGATTTTTTCTTCTGGCAAGGAAATCAAGGATTTGCGCGGAGGCGTACACCGGTACGCCGCACAAACAAAGCCGAAGATTGACGCCGCCAGGGGAAAAAAGCACCCTTTCCGGATGGACACTAATGAGCGTCTGTCAGTGAATTGCTTATCTGCGTGGAGACAAAATGCCATTTTTTCAACATATTTGCGTCACCTTTGTCACCATTATTGCCTGCTTCATTTCACTACTCTGCGTTTCAAATGCCCATGCAGTCATGGATACACGATTTGAACTTGACCCACAGACCCTTTCTGGTTTGAAAAGCATTCCTAAGCCACAGAAAACCAGAGGTAAGCGTTCTCCCGGTACTCCAGTAAAATCAGTATCACCATCTCCGATAGGCGCCGTTTATACGGTAAAACCTGGTGATCACCTCTTCAAAATATTAATTCGTGATTATGGACTCAGTAATAATGAAGCTGAGTCTTTTATTGAAGAAATAAAACGCGAAAATAATATTTACGATATTAAACGTCTCAAAGTCGGCCAAAAAATTACTATTCCTCCCGTGCGGCGCAGGCCAGATGGCTCTTTAAATCTTATTCAGAGCGGGCGGGGAGACGACTCTCGTCATTACGATTCAGGAGATGTCCCGAAGCAATCGTTAAAACTGGAATCGCCGATTTCAGCACTTTCCGGGGAGGAAATTATTGCCAGAACACAAAGTGTCTGGAAAATGATGGTTCCGTCGAAAGTAGAACAGCAAAAGCCGATGTCGTTTCAGACGCCGATTTTTTCGCTGACTCTTGACCAGGAACGGTATCCTGTTTTTGCCAGAATGAATGGCGGGCGTATAATTCTTGACCAGAATGGAACAATTCCATCACTTGTAAAATCTTTGATTGAAGATAAAGACGCCTCAGTACGAATTGTTGCTGAACTCCCCAGTCGATCGAAAAAATTAATGGCTTCGCTGCTTGAAGCCGGAGGTTTTTACTCTGTTGAGGAAAATTTCAGTATGGAATTCGGCACAGATCCCAAACTAACTGTTCTGGCTGATTTCAAGGTTGAAAAAAATGCTGATAGTCTTATCAATCAGGATGTCGTTCTCCTTAGTAATAATCGCACCTTATTGCCGTCATCCCTGGGAAAATTTCTTAAAAAAGAGGGATTTACGCTCTATGAACCGTTTGCCTCGCTGAAACCCCTTGTGCCGCAAGAATCTCGTACGATCCACTATGTCTCGGCAAAAAAACAATCGGAGATCGTTGACTCCATCCTTTCCGCCCTTTCAGTTTCACCTGAGCGAGATCACCGAGTTGATGTTTTTGCGGCAGTCGATAATGGAATTTCCCTTTCTGTGAACGCTGAGCGCTATTTTGTGCATGGCGGGCAACGCTATGTGGTTACCACTTTTGATGGTGATCCGGTTAATTATACACTGTTCAGGATTTTAGAAACCACCGGTGTCAAGGTAATCATTCTGGAAACACAGGACGATTTTCGTAAAGTGTCAGAAAAAATACTCTCACGTACTAATATAAAAGGATCATTTGCTCTGCATAGTCTGCTGCAGGATGATTCGGCAGGATATTCACTGCAGATGTCCGGATTTAAGCTCGACGATGCTCAACTTCCGGGAGGAGGCCTTTTCTTGACGGACCGTGCCATGAATCGTATTGTCAGGGACATTTGTATTGAAAACGGCATTACTATCATCAACCGGTGAAACCGTTGTTACTTTGTTGATTATTCTGCTATAACGCTCGTACCTTACCAAAGGGCGGGCGTTTTTTATTTTGTTCCGGGAGCATGCACGATATGAGTGTGAAAAAAGTTGGCGAACTGCTTGTTGAACAAAAAGTGATTACTCAAGAGCAGCTGAACGAAGCGCTCGATTTGCAGAAAACTTTTCCGGCTCATCCGATTGGGCAGCTGTTGTGCAAGCTTGGCTTTATAAAAGAAAGTGACCTGAGTGCTTTTCTTGACCAAAAGAACAAACGTCGCAAGCTGTCTGACATTCTGATTGCAAACGGGCTGATTGATCAGCAGAAACTATCCCACGCTCTTGATATGAGCCGGCGAAGTAATATCTCTCTTGAAAAATCAATTCTGAAGTTGAATTTTGTTGAAGAGGAAAGTCTGTCGAAAGTAATTGCCAGCCAGTATGACATGCCGTACGTAGAGATTAACAGCCAGGACCTTCCACTGGAACTTTCCGGCTATATCAGTAAAGTATATGCTCAAAAACAGCGAATTGCCCCTATTTCAAAAATTGGCAGTACGCTCACACTTGCAATGGTTCATCCGCTTAAATCTCATGATATTCGAGAATTGGAAGATAGCATACGGTTGAAAATTATTTCTGCAATTGCAACCGAGACGAACATCGCCCGCTCTCTTAAACGCCTCTACAATATTGATGTTGCCAGTAAAGCGGATTCTGCTGAAGAGGTCAGTTTTGATATGGGGCCTAACAGTATTGTTGACCTGTTAAGCAAAACAGGGGATGGAGATGAGCCCGAGGTCGCGGAAGAAACAAAGAAAGTTACTGAAAAAGACAGTGTAATTGTCAAGCTGGTTAACAAGATTATTTATGATGCCTGCATGAATAAGGCTTCTGATATTCATATTGAGCCGTATCCAGGCAAAAACGATGTCATTGTTCGTACCCGGGTGGATGGCCAGTGCTCAATTTATCAGAGAATTCCGTATAAATATAAATATGCTCTTCCTTCGCGTATCAAAATAATGAGTGAGCTTGATATTGCTGAGCGAAGAAAACCACAAGATGGTAAGATCGATTTTAAAAAATTCGGTCCTCTCGACGTTGAGCTTCGAGTGGCAACCATGCCGACCGTTGGCGGTCTTGAGGATGTTGTTATCCGTGTTCTGGCAAGTGGCGATCCTATCAGTTTTGACGATCTTGGTCTTACTGAACGAAATCGGCGTGTTTTCAAGGAATCTCTTGCACGTCCTCACGGGCTGATTCTTGTCGTCGGTCCTACCGGTTCCGGTAAGACGACAACGCTGCATTCCGGACTTGCCCAGATAAATCAGATCAACCGCAAAATATGGACAGCAGAGGATCCGGTAGAAATTACCCAGCCAGGCTTACGCCAAGTACAGGTGAATCCTCGTATCGGGTTCACCTTTGCTGCTGCGTTACGGTCCTTTCTCCGGCTCGACCCCGATATAATAATGGTTGGTGAGATGCGCGATGAAGAAACTGCCAGCACAGCGGTTGAGGCGTCGTTGACAGGACATCTCGTTTTTTCTACGCTCCACACAAATTCAGCGCCGGAAACGGTAACACGTTTACTCGAAATGAATCTTGATCCGTACAGTTTTTCAGATTCTCTTGTCTGTATCCTGGCCCAACGGCTTGCACGTCGACTCTGCAAGGATTGTAAAGAGAGCTTTCGTCCCACAGTAAACGAATTTGAAGAGTTGGTTGCAGAATTCGGCAGCGATGAATTTGCCAAATCCGGGGTAACTTTTGAAGATGTCGTGATGTATCGGGCGGGTGGCTGTGATAATTGCAGTCACACCGGTTATCGGGGCCGCCTTGGCATCCATGAATTGCTTGAATGTACGGACGAATTGAAAGCGCTGATAAAACGTCGCGCCGATACGGATCATCTCCGTGAACAGGCCTCCCGCGATGGTATGACCTCTCTTAAACAGGATGGCATTCTTAAGGTGCTTCGTGGCGTTACCGACATTCATGAAGTGCGGCGAGTCTGCATAAAATAACCGTTTGATATAAAATATGCTTGCATTCCCGTAGTCAGTATGGTAGTTACGAAAGACAATTTATGTTCACTCAGTACGTGAGCTCGCAAGGCTCACTTTTTTTTGTCCAATCGGGATAATAATGGCCACTCAAAAAGAAGATACCTGTACCATCGTAACCGGCATTGCTCAGCCAATACTTGACTCAATGGGGCTTGAACTGGTTGATATCGAATTCGGGCGAGTCGGTCCTGAGGCCGTTCTGCGGCTGTTTATTGATAAAGAAGGCGGTGTAATGCTTGATGACTGCGCTGGTCTCAGTCGTGAACTGTCTCTGATTCTTGATGTAGAAGATGTCATCTCCTGCAACTATACTTTGGAAGTTTCGTCGCCAGGTCTCGATCGCCCGCTAAAAAAACAGGCTGATTTCGATCGTTTTGCGGGGCGCCTCATCAAAGTTCGCACCTATCAGCCTTTTCTTGATGACAGTGGTAATAAACGTAAAACTTTTCTGGGAAAGTTGGAAGGACTTGTCGACGGTATCGTGAAGATGACGCTTACCGAGGGGCAGAGCGCTTCTATACCGATTGAGCGTGTTGCTAAAGCTAATCTTGAATTTGAACTCTGATCTGAAAACCTCTATATGACCAGTAAGGAGAAGTAATCGTGGACACAATCATTAATCTCAAACACGCAATTGACCAACTTGTAAAAGAGAAGGGCATTGACCGTCAGGTTGTTCTTGAAGCCATGGAACAGGCAGTTTTAACTGCTGCAAATAAAAAATATCGTAATACCCGCGAACTTGAAGCCCATTACAACCATGAATCGGGAGAAGTTGAGCTTTTTGAATTTGTTACGGTTGTTGAAGAAGTTGAAGATTCTTATAAGGAAATTGGTCTGGATGAAGCGCATGAAATTGATCCGGAAGCCGAAATAGGTGATTCGCTGGGTGAAAAACTGGATGCCAGTGGTTTTAGTCGTATTGCCGCTCAAACTGCCAAGCAGGTCATTATTCAGAAAGTACGCGATGCCGAGCGTGAAACTATATATAATGAGTACAGTGATCGTGTCTGGGAAGTAATCACCGGTATGGTACGTCGTTTTGAAAAGGGAGAACTGCTTATTGATCTTGGGCGAGCGGAGGCCGTGTTACCTGCCAAAGAGCAGATGCCCCGTGAAGTATATCGTCCCGGCGATCGCATTCGGGCCATTATTACCGAAATTCGCATGACGACGAAAGGTCCGCAGATAATGCTTTCACGTACTCATCCCAGCATGCTTGCCAAACTGTTTGAAGCTGAGGTGCCGGAGATAGCTGAAGGAATCGTTGAAATTAATGCTATTGTACGTGATGCAGGCAGTCGTGCCAAAATCGCTGTTTCATCAAATGATCGTGATGTCGATCCGGTCGGTGCCTGTGTTGGTATGCGTGGTGCGCGTGTTCAGAATGTTGTTTCTGAGTTGCGTGGTGAAAAAATTGATATTATCCCATGGTCGGAGGATATTGCCCGCTTTGCATGTAATGCCTTATCACCTGCTCAGGTGTCCAAAGTATTTGTAGATGAGGAAAAACGTGCCCTGGAAATTATTGTAGCAGACGACCAACTCTCTCTCGCAATTGGTAAGCGTGGCCAGAATGTCAGTCTGGCAGCCCGTCTGACCGGTTGCAGGATTGATATCAAGAGTGAATCAAAAGTTGCTGAATCAGAACGACAGGAATTCTCTTCTTTTGATGGTACGGACGTAGATGAAGATGATGCTGATGTAACTGCCAATACGGAGCAAGAAGCTGTTGCTGTCGAAAATGCTGTAGAAGCGGTCGTTGAGTAATTCGGGATATGAACCCCAAAGGTACCGCCGAATCACCGCAGCGCAGCTGCATCGGGTGCAGGACGAGCAGAGACAAGAGCCTTTTGATCCGTTTTGTCCAAACGCCCGATATGGAGATTCTTCCGGATCTGGAAAATCGTCTTCCCGGTAGAGGTGCATATACCTGTATTGATAAACGCTGCCTGAGTTCTGCAATTGCACAAAAACAGTTTAAGCGATCTTTTAAACAAGATGTGACTATAATGCCTGCAGAGCAACTCATCGAGCATGTGAGGCAGCAACTGTATAACCGTATTGTCGGTTTAATTGGGTTGGCAAACAAAGCCGGATTAATAACCGGTGGCAGTTCCATGGTAATCGATGCTGTAAAGAGCAAAAAAAAACCCGGTTTTGTCATTGTGTCAAAGGATGTTTCGGAAGCAATCGGCGATAAAATTATACAAGCTGCAACGGTACATCGTGTGCAGCACAGAACTGTTCTCACAAAAGTTGATTTCGGGGTGATTTTAGGTAAGGCGCCCAGAAGTGCGATTGCCGTTGCATCCGGCGGGTTTGTGGCACAACTGGTGAGAGCAATTGACAGATACACAAACTTCCTGGGGGAGGTATAAAAGGATATGGGCAAAATTAGTGTGGGTAGTTTGGCTAAAACGTTGGGCGTTGAGCCCAAGGAAGCTATTGCCAGGCTTAAGGAAATTGGTGTTGACGCAAAAACGGCGACGTCGCAGGTCGATGAGGGTGTCGTTGCTCGTTTGACAGCCCCCCAGCAAAAAGATACCGGAACTAATGAGGTCAGGGTCGCATCAAATATCATACGTCGCAGAGCAAAAGTCGTTCCGGTCGATGAAGAACCGGAATCAGCGGTACCGGTTGCTGCTGCTCCGGTACAGCCTCCCGTTGCTCAGGCGCCGACTGAGGCCACCGTTGCCGAGTTACTGCCTGCTGCCGATAATCGTACAGCAGAGGAAACTGCAGTTACCACTGTTGTTGACGTGACGACTTCAGAGCCACCGGTGCCGGTGGAGAAGCCGGTAGAGATCATGAAAGCGAGCCCGAATCAGGCCAGAATCCTCGGTATGGTAGAGATTCACGGAGTTACGAATCGTGCTACCAGGGTTGTTACCAAAGAGACTCCTGTTACGCCGCGTACCGCCCCACAGCGCCCTGCTCAAGATCCGTCTGGGCAGCGAAGACCAGTCCCCGCAGCAGATCAGAGAAGACCTGCGTCGGCTCCAGGAGCTGATACACGGCGCCCTACTCCGGGATATGAGCAGCGACGACCTGTATCAACAGCACCTTCTGCGCCGGCGACCGAGCTTGATCGATCACGCATGAAGCAGGTACAGCTTGCCCCGGCAGCGCTTCCCGCAGGTGACAATCGACGTGGTGCCGGGAAGAAAGACGGCGCTCCCGGCTACGGTGACACCGGCAAGGGTGTCAAGAAGGGTGCTCCACCGACAAAGAAAAAAGAGCAGCCACGCAAGAATGAAATTATTGAGAAGCGTGAACGTGCATTTGATCCGGCGTATAAAGGTTCGAAGAAGCGTGGTGGAAAAGTACAGGTTTCCAATACGAACAAAACTGAAATTACCGTACCGAAGGCAATCAAGCGTATCATTAAAATATCGGAAAGCATTTCAGTCGGAGAGTTGGCCAAGCGTCTCGGCATCAAGGCAAATGATCTCATTAAATCGCTGATGAAGATGGGCATGATGGTTACCATCAATCATCAGCTTGATTACGACACCTCCGTTATTCTGGCCTCAGAATATGACTATGAAGTTGAAAACGTTGCAGTTGATTTGGATGAGATTCTCGAGTCTACTATTGATGCTCCTGAAACATTGATAAAAAGGCCTCCGGTTGTGACCATTATGGGGCATGTCGATCACGGTAAGACCTCGCTGCTTGATGCCATCCGCGAAGCAAACGTCATCGCCGGCGAGGCAGGTGGTATCACTCAGCATATCGGTGCGTACGATGTTGAATTGAACGGCCGTAAAATAACGTTCCTTGATACACCCGGCCATGAAGCGTTTACCGCTATGCGTGCCCGCGGTGCCAAGGTCACTGATATTGTTGTCCTTGTTGTTGCTGCTGATGACGGGGTAATGCCGCAGACCAAAGAAGCGATTAATCACGCCAAAGCGGCTGAAGTACCCATCATAGTCGCTATCAACAAAATAGATAAACCGGGTGCAAAGCCTGACCGGGTCAAGCAGGAATTGACCGATCAGGGGGTCGTGTCTTCCGATTGGGGTGGCGATGTCACGATGGTGGAAGTTTCTGCAAAACAGCGTACCAATCTGGAGGGATTGCTGGAAATGATCCTTCTCCAGGCTGACTTGATGGAGTTGACTGCTAATCCGAATAAGTTGGCGAAGGGTACCATTGTTGAAGGAAGACTCGACAAAGGTCGTGGACCGGTTGCCACTGTATTGGTGCAGGAAGGTACGGTTAAAACCGGAGACTACTGCGTTGTCGGGGTCCACTCCGGTCGTGTCAGAGCGATGCAGAATGATCGTGGTGAAAAGGTTATTGAGGCTGGGCCATCTATGCCGGTTGAGCTGGTAGGGTTGTCCGGTGTGCCGAACGCGGGCGATATTTTCGTGGCTATGAAAGATGAAAAACAGGCCAAGGAAATTGCGACATTACGTCAGATCAAGCATCGCGAAGTTGAATTTGCCAAACATACCAAGTTATCGCTGGAAGATCTCTATAAGCGGATTCAGAGCGGTGAAGTCAAGGATCTCAATGTCGTTGTCAAGGGCGATGTTCAGGGTTCGGTTGAGGCCGTCAGCGAAACTCTCCGGAAACTGTCAACAGAAGCGGTCCGCCTGAACGTAATTCACTCTGCCGTTGGTGCGATCACCGAGACGGACGTCAATCTGGCTGCTGCTTCTAATGCTGTTATCATCGGTTTTAATGTTCGCCCTGAAATTAAGGCGCAAGGACATGCCGAGCGAGAAGGCGTTGATATCAGGCTTTACAGCATTATTTACGACGCGGTTGAAGATGTTAAAAAAGCTATGGAAGGCCTGCTGGATCCAACGTTCAAGGAGAAATTCCTTGGCCGTGTCGTGATCCGCGATGTGTTCAGTGTGCCGAAAATCGGCAATGTTGCCGGTTGTTATGTCACTGACGGTAAAATGGTGCGTAACGCGCAAGTTCGGTTGTTACGTGATAACGTGGTTATGTATGAGGGCAAAATGTCATCGCTGCGTCGCTTTAAAGACGATGTCAAGGAAGTTGCTACCGCCTACGAATGCGGTATTGGCCTTGAGAACTTCAACGACATTAAAGTCGATGATATAATCGAAGCATTTGAAATGGAAAAAATAGCTACCAAACTATAGGGGGTACGGGGTACGGGATATAAAATAATCCTGTACCCAGTACCCTGAGGTCTTCCCATGCAGCACAAACGTTCGGACAAGGTTGCTGAAACCATACATGAAATTATCTGCTCCATCCTTTCCCGCGGTCTCAACGATCCACGGATCGGCTTTGTCACCATAACCGGTGTTGAAGTAACGGATGATCTGAGTCTGGCGCGTATTTTTTTCACCGTTATCGGCGATGAGAAGGTTAAAAAAGATACTGAGGCTGGGCTGAATAGCGCAAAAGGGTTTATTCGCCGGGACATAGGCAAAAAACTCACGATCCGGCACACGCCGGAGCTTGTGTTTAAATATGATAAATCTCTTGATTACGGCAGCAGGATAGAATCCCTTCTCAAGGAGATACATACTGAACATGACGGAAACAATTCGGCAGATAATTGAATTAATACGCAGCAACTCCTCGTTTCTCATCACTACGCATGAAGGGCCGGATGGTGATGCTGTTGGGTCATCGCTGGCTTTGGCATCTTTTCTTCGTAATCTGGGCAAAAACGTAACTGTTCATTATCAGGATGCAGTCCCTGACCTGTATGCTTTTCTTCCCGGTACAGATTCCGTGCTGCAACATATTCCCGATCAACATTTCGATGTCTCATTCGTGCTTGATGTCGGTGAGCGGAAGCGTGCCGGTAAAGAATTCTGTGATTTCTTACGGGTAACCACGACGGTCAACCTCGATCACCACCTTTCCTGTGAAAATTTTGCCGATTACAACCTTATAGACTCTCAGGCGGCTGCGACAGGTATTATTGTGTACCGGCTTGCCGCCGCGTACGGGTATCACTTTGACCGTGATACCGCACTCTGTATTTATGCTGCAGTAATCACCGATACCGGTTCTTTCCGCTACTCCAATGCTAACCGGGAGGCATTTACTGTTGCCGGGGAGATGATTGCATGTGGCGTCAACGCATGGGATGTGGCAGAGAAACTCTATGAAAACCAGCCGCAAAAACGCCTTGAGCTTTTAGCGAAATGCCTGTCGACTCTGGAAGTATTCAAAGACGGGAAGGCCGCCTCAGTCACAGCAACAAGCGACATGTTTGCTGCCTGTGGGGCAAACGCCGAATTGACGGATGGCTTTGTCAATTATCCCCGTTCTGTTCGCGGTGTTGAAGTCGCGATATTTTTCAGGCAGTTGGAAGAGAAAAAATTCAAAGTCGGTTTCCGCTCAAAGGGGAAAGTGAATGTCGCGGCTTTTTCGGCAGCGCTCGGTGGCGGTGGGCACCATAATGCCGCCGGGTGCACTGTCGATGGTTCTCTGGAAGAAGTCAAGGCGGCAGTTTACAAAATCGTGGAAACGTCTCTTTGATTAACGGCTTCGTAGTTATTGACAAGCCTGCCGGCATAACCTCTCATGACGTGATCAGCCGCGTGCGCCGCATTTTGGGAACAAAAAAAGTCGGGCACACCGGCACTCTTGACCCATTTGCTACCGGTGTACTGCCAATTGCCGTCAACGACGGCACAAAGTGCATCCCGTTCCTCGATGAAGGGAGCAAGACCTACGAAGCGTTACTGCGCCTCGGCGTCACCACCGATACGCTCGACATGACCGGTGCGGTTTTGTCAGAATCAACCCCCTCGTCCATTACCCGCGATCAGTTCATCTCTTCCCTTGCAGAATTCACCGGTTCAATCGGCCAGATTCCTCCCATGTATTCTGCGATCAAGCAGAACGGCCAGCCGCTCTATAAACTGGCACGCCAAGGCGTGGAAGTTGAACGCAAAGTTCGTGATGTTGAAATTTACTCTCTGGAGCTGCTTTCCTTCGACCTGCCGCATGTTGCTATTCGGGTTGTCTGTTCACGGGGCACCTATGTGCGCAGTCTGGCAGATGACATTGGCCGCTCGCTTGGATGCGGAGCCGCTTTGCAGGAATTGCGGCGCACCGCCAGTGGGCCGTTTCGTATTGAAGAGTCGGTCGCCCTTGCTGATCTTGAAACCGCTGCAGGTGAGGGGAGGGCGGAGTCTCTCTGTCTATCGCTGATGGCAGCGCTCGCTCACCTCCCGGAAATTCCGCTGACGGACGAAGGGTTGGAAGGACTCCGTTTCGGCAGGGCACCGTCGTGGAGCTCCACTCTTCTTGAAACTCCTCTCAGTTGTACGGGCGAGAACCCTGTCCGCCTGGTGTCCGGAGGAGGACTGGCCGCCGTGGCTGTTGTAAAGCCGGGTCGCGGACCGGATGCTGTTATTATGCTAAAGCGCGTACTGATTTGATATTAGGCTTTACATATTGGCAACAATATGGTAAAAGTTCCAACTCTGAAAAAATTGTATGCGTTTTAATACGCTTTACCAAAAAAAGTAATGGAGGAGCAAACTGTGCTGGCTACCGAAAAAAAGCAGGAAATCATCAACGCATTCAAGAAACATGAAAGTGATACCGGTTCACCGGAAGTGCAGATCGCAATTCTGACCGAGCGGATCACCTATTTGACGGAACATTTCAAAACTCACAAGAAGGATCACCATAGCCGTCGCGGTCTTCTCAAGCTTGTCGGCCAGAGAAGACGTATGCTTGACTATCTGAAAGGCAAAGAGCTGGGCAGATACAAAACAGTTATCGAAAAACTCGGCATTCGTAGATAGTAAACGGCGGTATACCTGTCAATGCAGGTATACCGCCGTTTCCGTTTACAGGATGCTCATTTCAGAAAAGGGCTTTGCGGCCCTTTTTATTTTTGTTGGGGGCGTGGATAGAGCTCCTGCGGCTATGATGATGAATATAGGCCCTTCCGCCGGTTGTTCGGCGATGACTCCTCAGCGTACAAGTCACGTACGCTTACGTAGCCACCTTCTCACAACCACCGGAATCATCCTAAATTGATCATCATGAATCAGGAGTTGTAGCGACGGCCCCAACGCAACCGAAGAGGAGAATAGTATTATGGAACAAAATGTTCAGGTTGAATTTGGGGGCAGAACAATTACACTGTCTACCGGAAAGATGGCAAAACAGGCCAGTGGCGCTGTTGTCGTCAGTTGTGGCGATACCGTGGTTCTCGTCACCGTTGTTGCATCAAAAGAAGCCAAAGAAGGGCAGGACTTTTTCCCGCTTACAGTGAATTACACAGAGAAGGCCTATGCCGGCGGCAAGATCCCGGGAGGCTTTTTTAAACGCGAAGCGCGCCCTACCGATCCTGAAACGCTTACCTGTCGTCTGATCGATCGTCCGATCCGCCCGCTGTTTCCGGAAACATTTCTGAACGATACCCAGATAATTGCAACGGTTGTCTCGGCTGATCAGGATAATGACCCGGGGATCCTGTCAATGCTGGGAGCTTCTGCCGCGCTGATGATCTCTGATATTCCGTTTCAGGGCCCGATTGCCGGTGCAAAAGTCGCACGAGTGGATGGCAGGTTCATCTGCAATCCTTCTGCTGAAGAACTTGAAAACAGTGATCTTGAAATAGTTGTTGCCGCAAGTCGCGATGCGGTAATCATGGTCGAGGGCGAGGCTAAATTTGTTTCTGAGGCTGATCTGCTGGAAGGGGTGTTTTTTGCTAAAGAAGCGATGCTGCCGCTGATTGAAGCTCAGGAAAAACTGCAGAAACTTGCTGGAGTCGCAAAACGCGCTGTTAAGCCGGTAGCTGTTGATGAAGTTCTGCAGGCACGGGTGAAGGAGCTTGCGTATAATCGTATTAGCGAAGCGGTCAAGCTGAAGGCAAAAAATGAGCGTCATGATCAGATTGATCTGATCAAGGCTGAAACTATTGAAGCCCTCAGGGAAGAATTTGAAGGCTCCGCAAAACAGATTAAAGCGTTTCTGGGTGATTTCGAGTATGACTGTGTCCGCGCTGATGTCCTAAATACCGGCATTCGCATCGATGGCCGTACTACGAACTCTATTCGCCCGATCAGTACTGAAACCGGTTTTCTGCCGCGTGTTCATGGTTCCGCTCTCTTTACCCGTGGCGAAACACAGGCGCTGGTTGCTGCGACACTCGGCACCTCCAGTGATGAACAGCGTATTGATTCGCTCTACGGTGCTTCACGCAAGCGCTTCCTGCTGCACTATAACTTTCCTCCGTTCTCTGTTGGCGAAACCAGCTTCCGTCTCGGACCTGGGCGTAGAGAGATCGGTCACGGCATGTTGGCCGAGCGTGCGCTTGCCGCTGTGCTGCCGAAGCATGATGATTTTCCGTATACAATCCGTATTGTTTCTGAAACTCTTGAAAGTAACGGTTCCTCCTCAATGGCTGCCGTCTGCGGCGGCTGCATGTCGATGATGGATGCCGGTATCCCGGTTACTGCCCCGGTTGCCGGTATTGCCATGGGTCTGATCAAAGAGGGGGACAAATTCGCCATCCTGTCTGATATTCTGGGTGATGAAGATCATCTCGGCGATATGGACTTCAAGGTTGCCGGTACGGCAGAAGGCGTTACCGCTCTTCAGATGGATATCAAAATCGGCGGCGTCACTAAGGAAATCATGGAGCAGGCCCTTAAACAGGCCCGTGAAGGTCGCCTCCACATCCTCGGCAAAATGGCTGAAACTCTTGCCGCTCCACGGGCTGAGATGTCTCCGTTTGCCCCACGTATCACTACAATCTACGTCAAAACAGATCGTATCCGCGACGTCATCGGCACCGGCGGCAAGAATATCCGCAATATTACCGAGACAACCGGTGTAACGGTTGACATCGACGATACCGGGCGTATCAATATCGCCAGTACCAACAAGGAAGCGTGTGATCTGGCTATTCAGATGATCCGTGGACTGACCGATGAGGCCGAAGAGGGCAAATTGTACATGGGTACTGTCCGCAAGATCATGGATTTCGGTGCTTTTGTTGAGATCATGCCTGGTACGGATGGCCTGGTTCATATATCCGAACTTGACACTGCACGGGTGAAGCTGGTTACAGACGTTATGAACGAAGGTGACACCGTGTTGGTCAAATGTATCGGTGTAGATAAAAATGGCAAGATCAAACTCTCCCGCAAGGAAGCGCTTGGCTATAATCTTGACGGTACAAAAACAGACGCTGCATAAGTTCAGCAAGAGCAGAAATCTGATTGGGAGGCGGAGCCGGAAACGGCTTCGCCTTTTCTTTTGCCTGCAGTTGATGCATAGTGGGGCGTCCATCATCCTTCCGGAGGTACATCCATGAATAAAAGCCGGCTTGCCGCCATAGACATAGGGACAAATTCGATCCGCTGTATCGTTGTTGAAGTAGATCAGCAGGGGCGCTATACGATTCTTGATGACGAAAAAGCGACCGTCCGGCTTGGAGAAAATCTGGCGGCAAGCGGCGCAATATCTCCGGCGGCGTTTGCCCGGGCGGTGGATGCCATATCACGTATCCGCAAATTAATTGAAGGCCTGAAAGTGACAGATGTTGAAGCGGTCGCGACCAGTGCCGTGCGGAGCGCAGTGAATGGTGATGAGCTGGTTGCCGTTCTGACCCGCGAATTGGGGCGCGAGATTAAAATAATAACGGGAGATGAAGAGGCGGAACTGGTTGCCCGCTCAGTGCGCCACAATTTCGATATGAGCGGCAAGCGCTATATGATTATCGATATCGGCGGCGGTAGCGTTGAGATCATGAGCGCCGTTGCCAATCACGTGGAAAACAGTTATTCACTTGAGCTGGGCGCCGTTCGGATGACGGACAAGTTTATAAAGACAGATCCGGTCCACCCCTCCGAAATAGAAAAACTGAGACGTTTTATCCGTTCGGAACTGAAATCAAGCTTCCCGGAAGATCGACCGACGGTACAGACCTTTATCGGTTCAGGCGGAACCATAACGACTCTGGCGAGCATGGTTATGAGTATGCGCAAGCAGTCATTTTCGTCATCTCACGGCTTTGAAGTGCTCCGCTCGGAAGTTGTTCATCTGCTGGCGATGCTGGCCCGCAAGGATGTAAAGTCATTGCGGGATATCCCCGGGCTTAATCCTGACCGTGCCGATATCATTGTCGCCGGACTGGTCGTCATTGATGAGCTGATGAAATTCTTCGGAGCCAACATGTTGCTGGTTAATGAGCGCGGTATCCGTGAGGGGTTGATAATCAGCGGTATGAAACGGCTCAAATTGCTTCCCGATATGGCCGTACAGCGCAACTGGAAGGAATCAATTCTCGAATTTGCCCGCTCATGCCACTATGACGAACCGCATTCACGCCACGTCGCCAAACTTGCCTTGAGTATCTTTGACCATCTTGTCAAAGAGTCCGGTTTCAAAAAAAATGACCGCAGACTGTTGGAAGCAGCCGCTCTGCTGCATGACGTCGGCTATTTTATCAGCTACAACAGTCACCATAAGCATTCTCATCATCTGATCCGTCACGCCGAGCTGTTTGGATTTACACCACGGGAGCGTGAAATGATGGCGCTGATTGCCCGCTATCATCGCAAGTCGCTGCCAAAGAAAAAACATCCGGAATATTGTCGGCTGGAACCAAAAGATCAATTGGCGGTAAGCCGGCTCGGCGGTATTTTGCGCCTGTCCGACGGTCTGGATCGGCGCAGAAGCGGCCTGGTTGAAATTGTGGCGTTCAAGCGGGTCGGCACCGTGTTTACTTTCAAGTTGCTCGGTACGGAAGATATATCCGTAGAAATATTTGGCGGGAACGCGAAAAAGGATCTCTTTGAAAAATCGTTCGGGGGGACGGTAGTTTTTGAAGCATAAGGCACTCGGTTGAACTTCTCCATTCACTTCAGCAGGTACCCGCTGGCCAGTTTAGAAAAGGCGGCAACCTGCGACTCCTGCCAGACCCGGTCCTGTCCCAGTTCCTGCGCCATCACTGCAGCGACGGCCGGCGCTGCAGTGATGGCGGCCCGGGCATCGAGTAACAGCGCCCGGGTGCGGCGGGCCAGAATATCTTCAACGGTTCTTGCCCCTTCGTAGCGCACCCCCCAGACCACTTCACCGACGCAATAGGGCAACCGGGGATGCAGCGCGGCACGCCAATCCGGGTTTTCCGTCAGTAACTGTTCCAGTTTCACCCCGTCACAGCCGTACACTTGCAGCGGGTCGATCGGGTCGCCACCCACCTGCCAGCCGTGAATGTGCAGCGTGGCGGTGACGGAGGGGCGCTCGTCCAGTCCGGCTACCTGGGCGGCAGCAGTGACGGTGTCTTCCCCCATTTTGCGGTAAGTCGTCCATTTGCCGCCGGCAATGGTGATCAGCCCGCTGCTCTCCACCAGCAGGGTATGGTCGCGGGAGAGTGATGCGGTGTCACTCCCGGCATCACTACGGATCAGAGGCCGGATACCGGCGAAGACGCTCAACACATCAGAACGCTCCGGATGGCGGGTCAGGTAGCGGGCTGCGTGAGATAGCAGAAAATCAATTTCCTCCGGCAGCGGGCGGGGTTCGAGTGTGGCAGTAGGGATCGGCGTGTCGGTGGTCCCCACGATCGTCCGGCCGTGCCAGGGGACCGCGAACAGCACCCGGCCATCATCGGTATGGGGCACCATAATGGCGCTCTCACCTGGAAGGAACGAACCGTCAAGCACCAGATGCACTCCCTGGCTGGGAGAAATCAGCTCCCGAGCTTCGGGATCGACCATCCTCCGTACTCCGTCAACGAAGGGACCAGCGGCGTTGATCACGGCTCGCCCTTTGATCCGGAACAGGCGGCCGCTTTCCGTGTCCTGCGCTTCCACTCCTGCAACAAAACCCACTTCACGGATGATGCCGGTCACCGGCAGGTAATTGAGCGCAACCCCGCCCAGGTCGGTTAGAGTCAGGGTCAGGCTGATCGCCAGGCGGGCATCGTCGAACTGGCCGTCATGGTAGATTACCCCGCCGCGCAGGCCGAGAGGTTCCACGGTCGGAATCTGTAGCAGGGTCTCCTCCCGCGACAGCAGACGGGACGGCCCGAGCCCCAGCCTGCCTGCAAGGATGTCGTAGAGTTTGAGACCGATGCCGTAAAAAGGGCCTTCCCACCAATCGTAGAGCGGTACGACAAAAGATTGATTGTGCACCAGGTGCGGGGCGTTGCGGATCAGCAGGCCGCGCTCCCGGAGCGCATCCAGCACCATCGACAGGTTGCCCTGCTGCAGATAGCGCACTCCGCCGTGAATCAGCTTGGTGCTCCGGCTGGAAGTCCCCTGAGCAAAATCACCCCGCTCCAGCAGCAGAGTGTGGTAGCCGCGGCTGGCTGCCTCCACCGCCGTACCGAGGCCGGTGGCGCCGCCGCCGATCACGATCATGTCCCAGACCCGGTCGCTGGCGAGTTGCAGCAATAAATCATTGCGTTTCATGGCAATGCCCATCCCTTTGCGCGCACCAGCGCCCGACTCCAGTTACGGCGAAGTTCGGCCGCCTTACTCCGCTCCATTGACGGAGTAAAGGTGCGTTCTGCCTGCCAGAGATGACTGATCTCCCTGCGGTCCTGCCAGTATCCGACCGCCAGTCCGGCCAGATAGGCCGCTCCCAGTGCCGTCGTCTCCCGCACCATCGGTCGCACAACCGGGCAACCGAGCAGGTCGGCCTGAAACTGCATCAGCAGATTATTGGCGGTAGCGCCGCCATCCACCCGCAGTTCGGCCAGCGGCGTACCGGCATCCGCTTCCATCGCCTCCAGCAGGTCGGCGGTCTGGAAGGCGATACTTTCCAGAGTGGCCCGGGCAATGTGCGCGCCGGTCGTGCCGCGGGTCATTCCGAACAGGGCGCCACGGGCATAGGGGTCCCAGTGGGGGGCTCCCAGGCCGGTAAAAGCCGGGACAAGATAGACGCCGCCGTTGTCGGAAACCGAAGCGGCCAGCGGTTCTACTTCAGCTGACGTACGGATGATGCCGAGACCGTCCCGCAGCCACTGTACCGCCGCCCCGGCCACGAAGACGCTTCCTTCCAGGGCATACTCGGTCTGGCCTCCTATGCTGCATGCTACCGTGGAAATGAGGTTCTGTCCGGAGATGACCGGCTGCGAACCGGTATGCATCAGCATGAAACAGCCGGTTCCATAGGTGTTTTTGACCATGCCGGGCCGGTCACAGAGTTGGCCGAACAGCGCCGCCTGCTGGTCGCCGGCCATGCCGGCAATCGGTATCCGCGCAGCCAGAAAACGTGCTGCAGTATGGCCGTAAATCTCACTTGAAGATACAACCTCGGGAAGCAGTGATGGGGGGATACGGAGCAGTTCCAGGAGTTCATTATCCCAGGTCCCGTTATGGATATTGAACAGCAGGGTGCGGGAAGCGTTGCTGGCATCGGTTACATGACGTTCGCCGCCGGTAAGGTTCCAAACGAGCCAGGAATCGATCGTGCCGAAAGCCAGCTCCCCAGCTTCGGACCTGGCTCGTGCGCCGGGTACATGGTCGAGCAGCCAGGCCAGTTTGGTGCCGGAGAAATAGGGATCCAGCACCAATCCGGTTTTTTCCCGAAATGTCGACTCATGTCCCTGGGACCGGAGCAGGTCGCATGCATCCGCAGTGCGCCGGTCCTGCCAGACAATGGCATGATGGATCGGTTTCCCGCTGCAGCGGTCCCAGACAACCGTTGTTTCCCGTTGGTTGGTGATGCCGATGGCGGCAATGTCGGCGGCCGTTATACCGGCCCGGGCAATAGCCTCCACCGCCACGCCCAGTTGGGAGGCCCATATTTCGTCGGCATCGTGTTCCACCAGTCCGGGAGCGGGAAATATTTGACGGAATTCCTTCTGAGCAAGAGCGCAGATTGTGCCGTCATGGTCGAACACCAGGGCACGGGAACTGGTTGTCCCCTGGTCAAGGGCAAGGATAAAGCTCATCGTTCATGACCTCCTCTTTCTCAGATCACTCTTTAAAGTACTTGATAATGCACGCTTCCGGCTTTTGGTGCAGCAATGCCTCTTCGTAGTTGCAGATTTCCGCGTACAAAGCCTCGGCAGGAGCGGGACAAATACCCGCATAAACGTGTCACCATTCAGTGCAAGTTTGGTGCAAACAATGCCGCCCTTGCCGGCAAATTCGCTGCCATGCTTGGGGAGTTTGGCCTCGAGTTCTTTGGCATTCGGTTTGACCGCCTCGGTGATTTTTTGCGAACCGGCATCGTAAAATTCAACAATAACCAGATGATCCTGTTCTATCTCAATCTGAATCTTGCGGTTGAGTTCAGCCAGAGCCTCAGGCGATGCTATTTCAGGTAGAGGGCTATCTGCCCAAATAGCTTGTCGTCTCTGCTTTTGCCATGTCCACGACATGGCTGTCCAGGCGGACAGTGCCGAGATAATGTACCAGACCGCCAATCACCAGCGACAGGATGAGACAGGGTAACATAAGTCTGATGGCAAGCCATGTATGAAGGTTATCAATCATCTGTGTTACAGCTCCTTTCATTTCTCCAGGAACTCCGGTTGCCTGGGGCCGTAAATTATGAAGAACCGGCTCCTTCATACGCTTATTATAGAGCCAAACTGTCTTTTGGCAATCTGCCGCAGGAGAATGCCCGCTCCTGCCCGCCTGAATCTCCGCAAGCTACACTGGCTCGCCGGGGGTGACAACGACAACGATAATAAAGATTCCGGTACCTTATGTGTGTAGTTCCCGTTGATCTTTTCAGGGGTGGCAGACGCAGTACCACCCGGATTTTTCTACCCGAAATGAACAATGATCAAGTTGTCACATACCTCACGGCTTTCATTGCGTTATTTGCAATTCAATTTGTCAGGAGCAGATTTTCTGCCTACGTCAAATGATGAAATATGATATAAAAATGTACCGGCTAAAACCGGCAAGCTGACGGAGTATTCATGCCCATCCTCGAAGCCCGATCCATCTCTAAGTCATACTCTATTAACAACACCAGGGCAACGGTCCTTGACGGTGTCTCTCTCTCTGTGGAGGAAGGTGAATTTCTTGTCATCAAGGGTGAAAGTGGTAGCGGTAAATCAACACTCCTCTCGATCCTCTCGGGTCTCGACCGTCCTGATACCGGCCGAATCCTGCTGGTCGAGCGAGATATCACCGAACTCTCGGAAGAAGACCTTGCACCTGTCAGAAACAGCACCTTCGGCTTCGTTTTTCAATCATTCCACCTGATCCCGTCGCTCACGGCGATAGAGAACGTAATGTTCCCGGCCGAACTTCGTGGAGACCCGTACGCACGGGCAAAAGCGAATATGCTCCTTGAGCAGGTTGGGCTTTCCGGCAGGTCTGCCAGCTTTCCCCATCAACTCTCCGGCGGCGAGAAACAGCGTTGCGCAATCTGTCGGGCATTGGTCAACGAACCGCAGATACTCTTTGCCGACGAACCGACCGGCAATCTCGACCTGGCAAACGGCAGAACAGTTATGGATCTGCTTTGTGATCTTCACAGCAAACGCCGGACAACGTTGATCCTCGTTACACACAGCCGGGAGATCGCACAAACTGCAGATCGGGTTATGACCCTCCGGGACGGCAGAATGGTTGCCAATTCCGACCATGTATAACCTGCGCCTCCTCCTCCGGCAAATTCGAGGGGCCTTGCGCCAGTCAACCGTCTTCGCACTCTGTGTGGCACTTTCAGTCATTACCATGGTTTCCTTAGGCAGCTTCAGTCGGAGCGTCCACTCATCTCTCCTGCGGGACGCTCGCGTTCTTCATGCTGCAGACATCATTATCAAGTCCCACTCCCCGTTCTCGCCCTCTCTTATCAAAGCCGTAGTCGAACTGCAAAGTCAAAAAGAGATCGAAATTGCTCGCGTCTACGAGTTTTACTCCATAGTCCGGACGATAGACAACAAAGCGTCTCTGCTTTCTGACCTGAAAATTGTCGAGCCGAACTACCCTTTCTACGGTGCTGTGCTGCTTACCTCCGGACGACCGTTCCGTGAAGTTCTAACAGCGGGCGGCATCGTTGTCGAGCAGCAACTCCTTGACCGCCTGCACCTTCGGGTCGGCGACAAACTCCGGATTGGCAGTACCGCTTTAACAATCCGGGATGTACTGGTAACCGAACCCGACCGCCCGGTTAATCTCTTTTCCCTCGGCCCACGCGTTTTTATTGCAGCTGCGGATCTCGCTTCACTGGAACTGGTTGGCACGGGGAGCAGAGTACACTACTCAATCCTTGCAAAAGTCCGGGATCCGCAGGGGATCGACCGCATAGCCAAAGAGCTGGGGCGTTCGGCAGTCAAAGACCGGGATCAGGTAGAAACCTACCTGACGGCCGGTTCCGGGGTAAAGCGTTTCTTCGACAATCTGCTGTTTTTCCTCAATCTAATCGGCATGTTCACCCTGCTTCTGGCGGGGATCGGCATTCAGAGTACCTTGACGGCCTTGTTGAAAGAACAGGAGCGGACCATAGCAATTATGAAAGCGTTGGGAGCCGGGAGCCGCTTTATCCGCTCTCATTATTTTGCCCTGGCTTTTGCTCTTGGTCTCATCGGTACTTTCTGGGGCATGACAGCAAGTTTTCTCTTGCAACCGTTTCTCCCGGCGCTGTTCCGGGGACTGCTCCCTGCCACCGTTGAGTTTACTATCTCCGGGAGTGCCGTAGCCGAAGGTTTAATTCTCGGCTTAATGGTTGTTTTTCTTTTTACCGCCCTGCCGATCTATCAACTCGGGGGGGTAAAGCCCCGAGCCATTTTCGGCAAGGATGAACAGATTGCTAAGCTCCGGCTACCGACATTGATAACCGCTGGTGCCTCTCTGCTCTTTTTGCTCGCCATGGTTCTATGGCGGGTTCAAGAGGTGAAAACCAGCCTGTATTTCGTTCTCGGAATTGCGGCGCTCATCATCATTTCCCTGCTATGCGCTGAAGGGATCATCTGTCTGCTGAGGAAACAGCAACCTCGAAACCTGATCCTGCGCCAGGCAGTAAGAGGTTTATTTCGTCCCGGTAATGCCACGCGATCAACGATTGTAACGTTGACCGCTTCCCTGGCGGTGATCTTTTGCATAACCCTCGTAGAGAAGAACCTGGATAGTGCTTTCATCCAATCTTACCCTCCCAAGTCTCCAAACCTCTTCTTTATCGACATCCAGCCCGGACAGAAGGCCGCCTTCGTTCAAACGCTCGGTATAGATACCACCCTCTATCCGATTGTCAAAGGTTCCATTATTGCTCTTAACGGCGATCCTGTTGATCGGGAGATAGAGCACCAAAAACGGGGAGATAACCTTGGGCGTGAATTCAATCTGACCTACCGGGATCAACTTTTAGTGGATGAGAAGATTGTTACGGGCAACACTCTTTTCCGGAAGGATTGGTCCGGGTTACAGGTTTCAGTTCTGGACACGGTTCTGAAGATGCGGGATATGCACGTCGGCGATACCATCACATTCCGTATTCAGGGCATTCCAATGGCAGCGCGGATCTCAAGCATTCGCACAAGTTCCCGGGAGGTACTGCAGCCATTCTTCTATTTCGTGTTTCCGGACAAAGCTCTCAATGACGCCCCCCAGACACTGTTCGCAGCTGTCCGGGTAGACAAGGAACGCATAGCCCCGCTCCAGAACCGGATAGCGGGTGCCTTACCGAATATTACTACTATTGATTTAACGGAAACAGTGGCGGTTTTCGCCGGAATCATGGGGAAACTCTCAACAATTGTCCGCTTTTTTACCCTCTTTAGTGTTGTCGCAGGGGTCTTGATTATTGTCAGTTCAATATTTGCCACGCGCCATGTCCGCATACGTGAGTCGGTCTACTTCACTATTCTCGGTGCGCGGAGAAGGTTCGTTCTTGCCGTCTTTGCCGCAGAGAACCTCTGTCTTGGACTGGCAAGCGCCGTGAGTGCCCTGATTCTTGCCCAGACAGGCAGTTGGGCCATCTGCCGGTTTGCCCTCGATGTAACCTGTCAGCCATTCGCCGGCATCAGCTTCTTGATGACTATGGCAACGACACTGGTTATCATAGTCATCGGACTCGGAGCCTCGCTCTCGATCTTGAACGTAAAGCCGGTTGAGTTCCTGCGGGAACAAGCTGATGAATGATCCGTTTCCATTTGGAATGACACACGTATGAAAGGGAGATATACATGTCAAAAGTTTTGCGGGTTTCTTCTCTGGCTGTTGTGCTGATATATCTGCTGTGTGGATGTGAAAAGCACTCCTCGTCACCTCCATCTCCAAAAACTCAGCCACTGCCATCATTCAAAGGAACCATTGTTGCCGTCGGAGACAGCCTCACCGCAGGATACGGGGTGAACGAAGCGGATGCCTATCCGGCTCAATTGGAAAAGAAACTACAGGGTGCGGGTTTCAATTGGAGGGTTATAAATGCTGGAATCAGCGGCGAGACGAGCAGTGGCACGTTATCGCGTGTTGCATGGGTGCTCAAACTCAAACCCGACATCGTCATCCTCGAAACTGGAGCCAATGACGGGCTACGTGGAATAGATCCGCAGGTGACGAAAAAAAACATCGATGAAACAATCCGTATTCTCAAGGACAACCGAGTCACCGTAATTCTGGCAGGCATGCGCATGGTCACCAGCATGGGGCGGGACTACACTTCTGAATTTGGCGCCATATACCCCGTAGTGGCGAAAAAGCATAACCTGATACTGATCCCATTCTTCCTTCAGGGCATTGCCGGCATTCCAACCCTTAATCAGAACGACGGAATACACCCGGTTGCAGAGGGGTACAGAATTATTACCGATATGATCTTCCCCTATGTAGTGCAGGTACTTACATCGAAAACATAAAGCACAAGTTCTGCTTATCTTTTAGCTATATGTTCTGCCGGACGAACCCAAGTGACGAGTCCATGTTCAAACTGCTTTATTTAGCTTTACAAAATATCTCGAAGAAATCGACCATGCCTATCAGATTGAAAATCAGCATTGAACCAGTTCAGCATCATATTTGACGGCAGAATGCCAACTGCTAAAAGTATCTTTTCAGTCTCTAAGGTGAATGATAGCAAGTATTTTCCGCATAAATCATGAGGTTTTAGAATGGCCGAAAATATAGAAAATATTAAGCAGATCAAGAAGCAACGTTGGCTGAAGATGGTAATGTTCTCTCTTCTGGCGGCCGTTATTGTATCAGGTTCTGTCTATTACGCCATATCAAGCTATGTCATGAGTGAGGCAGAGGAGAACATTCAGAACATCCTACAGTCTAACAGGGCGGTACATCAATACATTCAGCAAATTATGCATCCGACATTTTTCCGGGATCGCAACAAGGGAAAAGTGCCCCAGGATTATTATACTCCGGAAATTTTTTCTTCTTCTTTCATCGTGCGAGTTATGCATAACTTTCATAATAAGGAGCGTGTAAAACTCGGATTACCTGAGGTTTACTATAAACTGGCATCTGACAACCCCCGCAACCCGCTGAACAAGGCTGATGAATTTGAAATGGGTCTGATCAGGATGTTCAATGAACAGCGGGACATGAAACAGTTCCGAAAGATAGTTACGGTTGATGGGAAGGATTATCTCTACTATGCAATCCCTTTCCTTGAAACAAGCAATGCTTGCATACGTTGCCACGGCAAGCGATCTGATGCGCCAGTTGGCTTGCAGCGAATATATTCTGGAAGCGGCGGTTTTAACGAACTGACTGGCCGTATTCGCGCAATAGAGTCTATTCGCGCTCCTATCGTTAAAGAAAAGTATTCTCTTGCCATAACCGGTTCTTCTATCGCAGTATTTGCTGTAGTAGGGCTGGGCATGTTCTTCTTCAATAGAAAGCTTAGATATGATGTTAGCGAGCGGACCGTAGATCTGGAACATGAGATTAAAGAACGAGTCAACACAGAGCGCGAACTTGTTGTGAGTCGCAGGCTGTATCAAAATCTTGTGGAAGGGACACCGGATCTTATCACCAGAGTAGATACGGAGGGGCGCCTGGTCTTTGTGAACCATGCCGCACTCAACATCTTTGGATTGTCGCCTGAAGAATGTATTGGCCGTTTGGTTTTTGACTTCATACACCCTGAAGATCGGGAGGTGACGATCAAAGCGTTTCAGGATTGGCTTAATGGCAGCAAGGAATCATTCACTTTTGAGAATCGGCAAGTGGGCATTTTGGGTCAAGAACACTTTATGTCATGGTCGATTCGCAGTGAAAAAGATGAGAATGGCATTGTCCAAGGTTTTGCCGGCACAGCTCATGACATCACCAACCGCAAACGTGCTGAAGAGGAGAAGATCAAACTTGAAAGCCAGCTCCAACAGGCGCAAAAGATGGAATCAGTTGGCCGGTTGGCCGGAGGTGTCGCTCACGATTTTAATAACCTGCTGACGGTCATCCTTGGAGGTGCTCACCTCGCTCTCAGTGAACTGGAACCTGGTCAACCTCTCTATGAATACGTAACCCTAATCCAAAACGCCGGCGAAAAATCTGCCGTTCTCACGCAGCAATTACTGGCCTTTGCACGTAAACAGACCATCGAACCCAAGGTGCTGGACCTGAACGAGATCGTATCAGGAATGATCAAGATGCTCCAACGCCTGATCGGCGAGAATACACAGTTAACGTGGCAGCCAGCGAACAATCTATGGCCGGTCAAGGCAGACCCCTCCCAGATTGATCAAATCCTTGCCAACCTCTGTGTTAACGCTCGGGATTCGATAACAGACATCGGTGCTATTACTATCCAGACGGGGAACAACGTTGTTGATGAGGGCTACAATATCGAACATGCTGACGTTATTCCTGGCGAGTATGTTCATATTTCCGTGTGCGACAACGGCTGCGGCATGGACAAAGAAACAATGGCTCATATTTTTGAACCATTCTTCACGACGAAAGGTGCCGGTGAAGGAACCGGTTTGGGTCTGGCCACAGTATATGGTGCTGCAAAACAGAACAACGGCTTTGTCAACGTCTACAGTGAGCTTGGCATTGGTACTACTTTCACAATCTATCTGCCCAGGTATGTTGGCAATGCCGATCAGAAGTCAGCAAAAGGACAGGCGCAACCGGCCCCGAGGGGGCTAGAGACAATTTTACTTGTAGAAGATGAGGCTGCAATTCTTAATATGGTAAAATTGCTTCTCACAAAACAGGGCTATACTGTGCTGGCGGCAAACACCCCCGGAGAAGCGACCCGTTTGGCAAGTGAACAGTCCGGTAAAATTGATCTGCTCATTACTGATGTGGTGATGCCGGAGATGAACGGGAAGGATTTGGCTCATAACCTGATGTCACTCAATTCGAAACTCAAATGCTTGTTCATGTCCGGATATACTGCTGACGTGATCGCTCATCATGGTGTTCTCGAAGAAGGGATGCATTTTATTCATAAACCATTCGCTTTGCCTGATCTGGCGGTTAAAGTGCGAAAAGTGCTGGATGGAAAATACCCGTGATTTCTGGTATGAGACCCTCAAGGGGATCGATGAAAACCAGCGGGAATTCTTCTAGGCAGCAGAGGCGGGAAAGCGAGGGACATATTCCGAATGGAGCTCGTTATTGTTGTTTTTGAAGTGATGACATTTTTATGGTATGAGGACAGTGGCGCGTCCAATTATCAGCAGCGTACAATGCTCATGAATGTCCCCTGATAGCCGGCCTAAACCATGGATCCCTTGGAGGAGAATCGATGAATCATCCATCCCGGACGCACCGGCAAGCCTGGCAAAACGGCATGAGCCTTTCCCTGCTATGTGGGCTTATTACCCTTGTCATGGCCGTTGGTCTGTTCGCGTACGGAATCTCCTCGGCCGACCGGATGCGCGACCTTTTCGGGAAATCAACCTATTATATTCTGTGGATTCTTTTTCTCATCTGGCTGATACAGTGCGGTATATTCCTCCGTTCCATTGCGTTTTCCTGGAAACAGTTCCTGCGCGATTCCTGGCCCGTGCTGGTTGTCGCACTCCTGCTTACCGTCATGACAGCCACGGCCGTTCCATCCAAATTCCGTGTTCTCAGTGATGAAGCCAATCTAGCTTCGGTATCCCGATCGATGGTACACGCCAAGACCGTGTATAATTATACGATCGCAAAAAATTACTACTTCACGTTCACACCTCTTGTGGCCGAGCTCGAAAAACGGCCCATGCTCTACCCGTTCTTCGCTCATCTCCTGCATCTTGTGCGCGGTTATGACGTCAAGAACCTCTTTCTGCTTAATCTTCTTCTGCTTTTTTTCCTTCTTGCGGCAGCCGGCATTCTGGTCAGACGGGCATTCTCTTCGGCACTATTTCCTGAATCAGGCTCCGTATGGTTTTCCGCACTGTTTTTACTACTTTCCTGTCCGATCGTCACGCTCACAGCCACATCTGCGGGGTTTGACTTTTTTTCTGCGGTGTTTTTCGGCTGGTCTTTTTTTCTGCTGACCCGGTTTATTAAACTCCGGACTCCCGAAAGTCTTGCCTTTCTCTGGATAAACCTGCTCCTGCTCGCTCATGCGCGCTATGAATCGTTCATCTTTTTCGGTATTGTCATGTGCGGACTGCTGATTTCCCGCCGCCTCACCCCGGACCTTTTTTCACGCTACCACCACGTATACCTGGTAGCTCCTCTTGCCCTTGTTCCGCTTGTTTTTCAGCGGATAATCTGCCATGGCAAGTACGAAAACCCACCCGGTGTTCCGGTATTTTCCGTCCGGCATCTCGTGACCAATCTTAAACACTTTTTTCAGTGTATTTCCGATTTTACGTTTTTTTATCCGTATCCGAATCTGCTGCTGTGGATTTCTCTTGCCCTGGCAATAGCATTGGGGATGCTCTGGTATCTCAGGAAAAGTGTGACTGTCAGTTCAGACCTGCGCCTGTTCCTCGCCCTGCTGCTTGCAAGTCTGGGGGCATATCTTGCTGTGGTCTTTTCGTATTACCTGGGCGACCCCAAACACCCCACGTCAGCCCGTTTTTTTGTGCTCCCCGTAGCCGCCCTTGCCCTGTTACCGGTTCTGGCCCATCGTGTCTGGCCGCGTATTTTCAGCCAGCGATTGTTGCTTGCAGGGTCAGTCGGCATGCTGTTGCTCTATTTCCCGGTAGCTAGCGAGGACCGCTTCACCCAGTCACTTGAACTGATCAGGGAGACGGAACATTCAGTGCAGTTTCTGCAACGCTTGCAGAGCAGAAACATATTCGTCATTGCCGACAGACCCGGTATTTACAGCGCCTTTCAGTATGGAACGGCAGATTTCTCATATGCAAACAAAAACAGGAAAGAACTGCTTGCCGAGCTGGATAATCATCTCTACAGCAGAATCGTAGTCCTGCAGCAGATTTCCTATGACACCCGCACACCGCTCCAATCTCAAGTGCTTGATCCCGAATTTGTTCTTTCACAACCGGCGGCGGAATATCAGATCACCGGAAACTACTTCCTGCGGATATCCTATGTCGTACGACCGGAAAGCGCTCCCTCAAGAGATGCGGTTCAGAGGGCAGTGCTTCAGCAATAGAACTGTTTTTCATAAACCATTCTGGACGACACCAAAAGCGCAGGAATCACCTGATGTAATAATATGTTACACTTGCAACTGTCCGTTATATTTAATACAAATATTTAGACAATTTTTCTTGAAAACTCCAGAGCTTTTGGTATAAATTAACCCTGTTATAAATTATATTTACAAAGGGGGATTTTATGGACCAAAAAGCACTGTTACGGTTACTGTTTGTCGTTGCTCTTGCTGCAGTTCCGGTAATTCCCGGTTGCAGCGGTGACGACACCAACACGGCAACCAACACCAACACGGCAACCAACACCAACACGGCAACCAACACCAACACGGCAACCAACACCAACACGGCAACCAACACCAACACGGCAACCAATACCAGCACGGCAACCAATACCAGCACGGCAACCAATACCAGCACGGCAACCAACACCAGCACGGCAACCAATACCAGCACGGCAACCAATACCAGCACAGCAACCAATACCAGCACGGCAACCAACACCAGCACAGCAACCAACACCAGTACGGCAACCAATACCAGCACGGCAACCAACACCAGCACGGCAACCAACACCAGCACAGCAACCAACACCAGCACAGCAACCAACACCAGTACGGGAACAGGGGCATATACAGCAGCACAAATGACAGGGACCTGGGACTATACCATCGATTCTTATGGCAGTGCGACCACCGAATGCGTTGCATTGCCAACCGTTCAGCTTTCAATGTCATGCACTTCAACGTACGATGCCAGCTGTAACATATCGACAGCATGTAAAATGAACGGAGTTGATTTGCCGGTGACACAATCCAAATGCGATCCGAATAACGCAGTCTCGACAGCTCCCGGCACTGATCCGTGCAACACACAATTTACGTATGTTACAAATAGCAGCAGCCCGCTGTCATTAACGGTAACAGGCAAAGTCGGTGGCGCGACTTATTTTATTCTGACCCAAACAAAACGATAACTTGACGTATACCTGTGAGACAAAAGAGCCTCCTTGTGGGGCTCTTTTTTTTGGAATACGAAGGGACCCCGCCCGTATTTACGGTGAATTACGGAGCTGTCTTGCAACATAAATCCGGGCAGTAAAAGTGAAAGAAGTGGAAGGGTAGAGTAGAGGGCAGGGTGATACCTTCTCTCTAATCTACCTTTATGCTTGCTCCTGAGCCGTTCTACACAACCAAATTTACTGGCCTTGGCCTTGGAATGCCGGCGGTGCTTGGTATTATCAACTCGCATAATGGTGGATTGCAGCTTTTCAGCCAACTGGGTCAGGGGACAACATTCAAAGTCTATCTGCCTATTCTGAACGATGACTCAACCGGAGAGAACGATGAAATACCGTCCGCTCCTGAAGCACCATGGAAGGGAATCCAGATATTCATTATCTCAAATAACATTCTAAGGTCATAATAAAATTGAATTCGATGAGCAAGGGAATGGATGGGTATGACTTTACCGAGCAACACAAAAGAAAAAGCCCTTGAATTATCAAGGGCTTTTGGTTGTATCCGGATGGTACCGGACTGTTAATTGGGACGGTGTCAATACAACTGATTGTATAATTATATAATAAATAACGTTATTATCAGGTTGCAAAAGTTGAGATACCCCTAAAAATACCTCTAAAATATTTTGCTCAGAGTACTTATGGACGTTTGATTTGTCAAGCCAAAGGTAATGCATATGACTTATTTATGAGTCGACGAATATCGAGAACGTTCCAGCAGGTAGTTCTTTCTCCAAGTTTAATAGGTTTTGGAAAACGTCCTGACTTCACGCCATCCCACCATGTCGATTTGCTCACAGGTATTATCGGAGGTATTCCCTTTTTCTTATCTCCCAAAATCTGTGATAACCTCACAAGACCAGTTTCAGGAAGTATGTTGCATTTATCGAAATTTTGCATATAGCACCAATTGGTTAAAGGCGATATTTGGGACGCGAGCGACGTAGTTGCTGTTTGTTACTGTTCTTCGCGTTGCGGCTATGGAGGTATTATCAGCAATGCTGGTAAAGCCAAGGCGGTTGTTGATGGCGTGAAGGCAAAACCCCACACGCCATAGGGCTTGAGGCCTTCGGCCTGATGTTTTCATACCTGCAAAGCCCAGTTTTTTAAGCATGTTCTTAATATTGCCATTCATAGCTGATCCTCACATTTTTGTATCAGCCGCGCTGCCATTTCCGCTTCACATCTTTCCAGTCCACCATCAAATTCCATGATTGCCGCACGTTCTACAAATTCCTCTTTGTGATTGCCGTAATTATCAGCTTTTCCTTGAGCCGAAACGAGTAACATTTGTTCATGCTTTGTACCCATTCGCTCTGATCCGTCTGCAATTAGTTCTCGCATATACTCATTGTAAGAAAAATCACCCAGGTCGGTTTTGATCATGGCAAGGGTAGGGGCGTATTGTCGTTTAACGAACCTCATGACCTCGCCAACGGTTTTGATTTCTTTTGCAGTAGTGAGCTTGATCTTTTCAGTTGATTTTAGCCAGGATGACCACCAGAGCTGAATACTGCGGCGTGATGTATTGCTGTCATCGCTGTTAATGACGGAAAGGTACTGATTAATGATACCGACAAACAGTTGACCAACCGGAACACCTAATGAAAGGTGTTTGGCCGCTTCATGTGCACGCTTGTCTTTCAATTCTACTTCAGCACGATTCCAGAAGAAGGGAACGCCGAGTTGAGCGGCTTTATCGTAAAAACGGAGGTACACGCGGGAACTTCTTTTGCCGAAGTACAAGGTATGACCGTCTGCGGGTTGTTCTCTCTCTGGCGAAAGATCAAAGTTTTGAATCTCACTGGCGTTCCTGAATCGTGATCTGATTTCACATTTAAGAATCGCTTCTTTGAGTTTTGCCAAATCAAGCGCACCGTCAACATTGTCATGAGCTATATCAAGGCGGGTGAATTTAGCGTTGAATTTGATGGCTGTTGCAAAGAGAGCAAACCAGGGTATTTTTGGGAACTGTGATTCGTACTGACGGCAACCCTGGCCAGACATCACAACATGACAACCCATATTCGGTTGACCATCAGAATATACGCAGATGTTACCGAAGCGGAGGGACTTTCTATATCCGTGGATACCGCGATCAAGTTCAGAAAACAGAGCGGATTTCAGACCTATGATTTTGATGAGTTCCAGGGGATCAGTGACTTTGACGGTGAATGCTACCCAGTCGATTAAGAACTGATCTAAAAGAGGAACTGTAATTTGTGCCCCCCTATTAGTTAAGGGGGGCTTGTAGTCTGGTGGAAGGGTATCAGGTGCATCGCCGGAGGTGGAGGCCGAGCCGTCACCCTCGGTTTCAATACCAGACTTACTTTGGTTGCAATCGTTACTTGAATCAGAATTTGCGTGATGGTACATTGACATAGAATCTCCTTGTTTTTACCTATGGGGTGATTTTAGAGAGGGAAGCCGGCCGCCAAGCAAAGCTTCCCTCTCTTTTTTTTGGTTTATTTTTTATCAGTTTGTTTTTTCTTTATTGTCCTGGCCTTAGTAGCGTCAGGAAGTTTTTGGTCTGTAGTTGGAGCGTGTTGTTCGTCATATATTTCCTTGAGTTTCATCACAGTAAGATTGTGATGCTTACTTTTTTCTTCATCACTGAGATGTTTCATAATTTCTTCGTGCCCAACTTGGAGAACGTTTATGAGGGTTGTATTCATACTTTCATTAGTCATTATAGAAATGGCGTGAATCTTTGAATACATTGAAATATTCATTCGTACAGATATTGATTTTATCATGGTGACATCTTCTTCAAAGAGGTCTGTGCCTCTTATGCTACTGATTACAACATCTATCGCTTCCATGCATTACCTCCAACAATTTTTGAGAATCATAAATGAATTACTGTATGAATCATAGAATGATTTATAATAAATGCAAGTGTTTTTTTAGCGGGTCAATATATTGTGCTAATACTGCGAAGCTATCGCTTCGCCTTTCACACTTGCGCTCACTAACGTTCGCCGCACCATCGGCAGGTTTGCGCTCATAGCGCGCCTACCTGCCTTTTTGGGCGTGCGTTTGATTTAACTTTAAGAAATTTAAATGGTGTGGTAGGAAAGGTAGATATATATCTAAGCCCCCGTGTTACTGAAACGGGGAGGGAAATGATGATGAATTTATCGTTGGGGTTGTTGACCAGAAAACCGGTCAACAAGTATTTGGAATATTATTCAATAAACAGTGTTTAATAAAATCAGTTGAACAAGAGAACTGACAACCCAATTGATAAAAAAAGAAGGCCCATAAATGAAACAGCGGGAAGCGGCACTGGTTGTCGCCAAGTTTTGGCAACAGGAGCCATCTGCATCATCCTATGAACAGTAAGGTGAAACATGTCTAACATAATATCAGTTATAAGATGTTTTAGTAAAAAACGGCTCTTCATTATGAAATATAAACTTTATAGATATAAAAATGATCATCCGTTTAAATTTATTGAGTTTTATAAATATTTTACTACGGTTATCGCTTTTTTGGTTATAAACTTTATAATATTTAAAATTCTAATCGGATTGGCAAATAACTATATAATAGTAGAACCGTTTGAAGTACCTACGCAACTATCTAATAGCGGATATACTGGTAAAACTATAGCAACTAAAATTATTAATAGAATGGAATATTTGACATCGAAATCAGTATTCAGAAACAATAATGAAATAATTAACGCATCATCATCTGTTTATAAGTCCGATATTATAATACCTTATGCATCAAATACATTAACGTCAATAGTCATGTCGATTAGGGAAGTCATCTCTGATCCGTTGTTTATTATATCTGGATTTATTGTTTCAGATAATAAAAACGATTTAAAGATGAAGTATATTATGAAAGGAAAGCGCAGACTCATTCTAACTAATGACAATGATTACGTTATAAATAAGGATAATGATTTAGATGAAATAATTAATAATGCTGCATTAAAAATATTAGTTCAAATTGATCCTTCAACAGTGGCGGGTTATTACTTTAGGGTGGAAGATTATAAATCTGTTATAGCAATATGTAATGCAATAAATAAAATGGAACCAAGATATGCAGGTATTACGTATAGTATATGGGCTAATGCACATTTGAAATTAAGTGAATTCGATAAAGCATTAAACAAAATTGAGGAGGCAGCTAAGTATATAAATAGTAAAGATTTAAAAACTAATGTATATGCCGTTTGGGGTGATATTTTGAGAAAAAAATGTGCATTTAGCGAAGCAATAGTTAAATACAAAGTGGTTAGTGATAATAATTCAAAAGATTCATATCCATATTATATGATAGGAGATATTTTGATATTACAAAAAAAATATAATGAATCAATTACCTATTTGAATCGTGCAATTGATCTTGATAAAGACAATCCTAAGAAAAAAGATACAATATTTGCTATTTCAAACGTCATTAATACTTTGAGAAAAGTTAGTGATGATGAACTCGATAAAATTAATAGTAATCTTAATATGATAATAATTTCACAAGATATATACTAGCAAACATTACGTGGATATGTTGCTTGTTGATTGTGACTCACCGGATTTGCCTGCAATAAGGAAACCTTTCATCAGGCTTTCACCAATCCGGTTATATTCCGCATTTTCCCGTTACGCCGCCCGTATAAACGGTATAACCTTAGCCCCTGCCTTCAATCCGTCCAGATAATCAGCCCAAAGTTGCATCATTTTCTTGCGCTCAACAAGGTGTGCTGTCCGATTGTATGCCCTGCCGTTCGGGTCTTTGACAGCGTGAGCAAGCTGGTGTTCAATGTAGTCAGGGCGGACTTGTAACACCTCATCAAGAATAGTACGCGCCATTGCTCTGAATCCGTGGCCGGTCTGATCTTCTGAAGTGTAACCCATACGTCGCAGGGCGGCATTGATGGCGTTGTCTGTCATGGGGCGCAGTGGAGTGCGGTGGTTAGGAAAAACATATTTACCGAATCCGGTTAATGGCTGTAACTCCTTTAAAATAGCCATTGCCTGACGTGATAGGGGTACAATATGGGGTATTTTCATCTTCATTTTTTCAGCGGGTATGTTCCATCGCCCTTCCTCAAAATCTATTTCAGCCCATTCCATCTGGCGCAACTCTCCAGGACGTACAAAGAGAATTGGAGCCAGCTTTAAGGCACATTGCACATGAAATGTACCGACAAAACTGTCAATTGCACGTAATAGCTCGGCTACCTCTTTCGGGTCGGTAAGTGCGGCATGGTGCTTTTCCCGTACTGGTGGCAATGCCCCCCGCAGGTCAGCCGCAATATCACGTTCAGCGCGTCCGGTTGCTACGGCATAGCGTAGGACTTGGCCGCAAATTGTTCTGATCCTGTGCGCTGTTTCCAGCGCGCCACGGCCTTCTACTCGCCGGAGTACTGCCAGGATATCAACAGGTTTAATCTCTGCAATAGGTTTTGATCCTAGCCAGGGGAAAACGTCACGTTTTAGCCTATCCATGATTGTCAGTGCATGCCCCTCAGACCATTGGCCGGAAAATTTTGTATGCCATTCAAGAGCAATTATCTCGAAGCTATTTTCTTCAAGGTCAATTTTAGTTTGTTTAATAGTTTTCTTCATTTCGCCAGGGTCAATGCCATTTGCCAGCAGTTTTTTTGCATCTTCACGGCGTTGTCTGGCATCGGCAAGGGAAAGGGCAGGGTACGCACCGAAAGCAAGTACTTTACGCTTGTCACCGAAACGATAGTCAAATCGCCAAAGTTTTCCGTTAGTGGGTGTAACGAGCAAATAAAGACCAAACCCGTCCATCAATTTGAATTCTTTTCCTTGAGGTTTTGCAGTCCTAACTTGAATGTCTGAAAGTGGTGTAATCCGCTTTGGCATTGGGCTTCTCCTTTTTATGGAGGTATTTGAAATGTGTTATGGAGGTATCCGTGTAAGTTGTTTGGAGGTGAGCCTCTATAAATACCTCCATAAAAAACGGATTTCAGCATACCAAATCGGACGCTAGTGGACAACACAAAAGAAAAAGCCCTTGAATTATCAAGGGCTTTTGGTTGTATCCGGATGGTACCGGACTGTTAATTGGTGGAGACGGTGGGAGTCGAACCCACGTCCGAAAAACCTAGCATCTGAGACCCTACACCGTTAGTTCGTTGCTCGATTTAACCATCTGCCTGTGCACCGAACAAAGCAGTCAGACGGCGGTCCCGTTGAGTTTCGGGTTGCGCTACGGGCGTTGCGCTCCCCTATCCGGTAGTGAGTGACGCCCCCTTTTTACCACCGGCATCTTGATCGGGGACGCCTGTTAAGCTGCTAGAGCAACAGGAGTGTTATAATTGTCGGCAATTAATGCCGTGCAGGTTTATTAAGGTCGGCCGCCTGCCCCGACCCGGTGCTCCCCAGATTTTCAATTCCCCGTCGAAACCTTTACGTCCCCCTTTGATAAATAATATGTCTTTTATACTTGATACAGCACCCACAATTTGATGGTAGCTTCAAAACCGACTCTCCGCAATCTAAATCGTTGCGAGCGTCACTTTGTCTTCGGTTTCATGACCGGCAGATCGTGGACATCGATATGACAGGAGAGGCACCGCGGATACTTTTCATGAAATAACGTATTGTGCGGTTTGCCATGGCAGTCGGTACACTGCGGAATAAAGCGATGCGTACCCTTGTGGCAGGTAACACAGGTTAATGCCGCATGTTTGCTGGTCCCTTTCGACAGTTTGGTTACAATGGCACTGTGACAGGTACTGCAGGTATTAGAAGGCGTCTTCGTATCAAATACGATATTCCGGGGCTGGTGAACCGGGTGGCACTGGAGACATTGCGCAACGGTCTGTCCCGCAACATGCGGCTTGTGACAGGTGAAGCAGGAGGGCTTGAATCCATGAGAGGTGTGGCACGTTACACAGGCAACCTTCGTATGCTTGCTCGGGAGTGTGTCCAACTGTTTACGGACGGCGCCGTGGCAGTCATAGCAGAAATTGGTTATTGGAGCCTTTGCGGCAATTTTCTTGGGTGTGTGGGGATTAAAATGACATGTCATACAGTCGGTGATCTTTGCCCCGTGAGGTGCATCATGGCACGATGCACATTTCGGCATGATTGCGTCATAATTCCCTTTGCGCGGACTATAGGCGTGAAAGACGTTATGGCAGTTCTGGCACGCAAACTGGTGTCTTCCGCCACTATCCTTCAGGCCCTGGAAAGGACCGGTATGGCATTGTGCGCACTGACTCGCGGTAAGCGGCTGCGGTTGAACGGCATACTGCTCCGGAGTCGGCGCAATAGAAACCGTTGCAACCTTTTTGCCTTGTGCCGCAAAAGACAATCCTGCGAATGCAAGCACGATAGCCGCCCCCGAAAAGATCCTTCTGATACTGATACATTTTACGATACCCATTATTTCTACCTCTCGCCAGGAGTATTTACTGTCCATGCTTCTGCATGGATTTTCTAACATATTTCCCAATTAATCCCTGTTTCTCGCCTTCAATGCCTGCGACATCTCGCGCTGGCTATCCTTTGATTTCAAATCCTCGCGTTTATCATACAGCTTCTTGCCTTTGGCAAGCCCAATCTCAACCTTTACCAGACCGTCTTTGAAATAGAGCCTGAGAGGGACGACAGATAGGCCCTTCTCGCGAATTTTGCCGTAGAGGCGGTCGATCTGACTGCGATGCAGCAGCAGTTTGCGGTTACGATCCGGTTGGTGATTCTGACGGTTGCCGAATTCATATTGAGAAATATTCAGATTGTGCAGATACGCCTCACCGTCACGCACCAGCATAAATGAATCACTCAGACTGGCTTTGCCTGCCCGCAACGATTTTACCTCGGTGCCTTGCAGCACAATGCCCGCTTCAAGCTTCTCCTCGATGAAATAATCGTGATAGGCTTTTTTGTTATTACAGATCAGTTTTTCACCCATGCGTATCTACCTATCACAGATCACTGAAGAATGGAATGCTCAACCTTGCATTAATCTATAGAAATCTATATAGTTCCATTCCTGAAACTCCTTAAAAATAACAGTTCGTTACCTCTGCCTCAAAAGGATGGCTCCCATGACCACTGTTGATGCGATATCGGACCAAGATAAAAAACCGACCGCAGCAGATCTGCAGCGATCTTTTCTCAGTCACCTGCAGTACACCCTGGTCAAGGACAAATTCTCGGCAACAAAAGCAGACCTTTATCTGGCGCTTGCCTACGCCGTGCGTGACGTACTGGTTGATCGCTGGCTTGATACTCAGCAATCCTACTACATCAACGATGCGAAGCGGGTTTATTATATCTCAATGGAATTTCTGATGGGGCGTACGCTTGGTAATAGCCTGATTAATCTTGGTATTATGGAGGAGTGGCAGACAGCTCTCAAGCAGATGGGGATTGATGCTGAAGAACTGCAGGAGCAGGAGTGGGACGCCGGTCTCGGTAACGGTGGTCTTGGTCGTCTGGCCGCCTGCTTCCTCGATTCAATGGCCACGATGAGTCTCCCGGCGTATGGGTATGGTATTCGCTATGAATACGGTATGTTCTATCAAAAAATCCATAACGGCGCCCAGGTGGAGTTTCCCGATAACTGGCTGCGCTATGGCAACCCGTGGGAGTTTGACCGTCAGGAGCATCTCCACCAGATCAAGTTCTTTGGCCGGGTTGAAAGTTATCAGGATGATAGGGGACAAACCCGTTACAACTGGGTTGATTCTACCGATGTCATGGCGCTGGCCTCTGATATTCCTATTCCGGGGTACGGTAATGAAACTGTAAATACCATGCGGCTCTGGAGTGCTAAATCAACCCGTGATTTTGAACTTGGCTCGTTTAATCAAGGAAATTACATCGGCGCCGTCGAATCAAAAATGCGTACGGAAAATATTTCCAAAGTACTTTACCCGGCGGATCATATGGCGGAAGGGAAGGAATTACGCTTGCGTCAGGAGTATTTCCTCTCTTCGGCGACGGTTCAGGATATATTCTATCGCTTTGCAAAAAAACATGACAATCTGAGTCTGTTGCCAAAAAAAGTGGCGATTCAGTTGAATGATACGCACCCCACTCTGGCGATCCCCGAACTGATGCGCATTCTGCTCGATGACAAACGATGTGACTGGGATGAAGCCTGGCATATCGCGTGCAGCACGTTTGCCTATACTAATCATACGGTGCTTCCGGAAGCGTTGGAAAAATGGCCGGTAGCGATGATGGAGAGAATTCTGCCGCGTCATCTCCAGATTATTTACCGTATCAATGAACTCTTTATCCAGCAGGTCATCGCCCGTTTCCCGGGTGACAATGACCGGCTGCGGCGGATGTCAATCATCGGAGAAGATGGCGAGCGCACGGTACGGATGGCGCACCTGGCGATTGTCGGCAGTCATTCGATCAATGGTGTCTCGGCTCTGCACAGTGAAATTCTCAAAAATGACCTGTTCCACGATTTTTATCAGCTCTGGCCCGAACGCTTTAACAACAAGACCAACGGCATTACCCAGCGGCGCTGGCTGAAATACTGCAACCCCTGGCTGGCTGACCTGATATCATCAAAGATTGGTGATGGCTGGACGACTAACCTGGATGAGCTGAAAAAACTGATTCCATTTTCAGAAGAATCTGCATTTCAACAGATGTGGATTGAGGTCAAGCGGGCCAACAAGCAGAAGCTGGCTGACTATATCCGCAGACATAACTGCATCGAGGTTTCTCCCGATTCAATGTTCGACTGCCAGACGAAGCGTATTCATGAGTACAAACGCCAGCTTCTGAATGTACTGCATGTTATCACCCGCTATAACCGCATCAAAGCTGATCCTGATGGCAATTTTGCACCACGTACCGTCATCTTCGGTGGTAAGGCCGCTCCCTCCTACTACATGGCAAAATTGATAATAAAATTGATCAATTCAGTTGGCTCGGTCGTTAATGATGATCCGGCGGTAAAAAATCTTCTGAAAGTTGTTTTCCTCGGCAATTACAATGTAACGATGGCTGAGATGATCTTCCCTGCCTCCGACCTATCCGAGCAGATTTCTACCGCCGGTACCGAGGCGTCCGGTACCGGTAACATGAAATATTCTTTGAACGGGGCACTGACGGTCGGTACGCTGGACGGAGCAAATATTGAGATAATGGAGGAGGTCGGGCGCGAAAATATTTTCATTTTCGGCATGACAGCCGAACAGGTAACCGGACTGAAAAAGGCCGGCTACCAGCCGCAGGATTACTATTTCCATAACCCGGAACTGAAACAGGCGATTGATATGATCGGCAACGGCACGTTTTCAGCAGATGACCCGATGGTCTTCAAGCCGATTGTCGACACGTTGCTTGGACTTGATCACTATCTGCTGCTTGCCGATTACGCCTCCTATATAGCGTGCCAGGATGAAGTTGATGCGCTGTATCAGCAGCCGCACGAGTGGGCGCGCACTTCAATTCTCAATACTGCCGGCATGGGCAAATTTTCCAGTGACCGAACCATAGCCGAGTATGCTCGTGAAATATGGGGCATCAAGCCGGAAAAAATCAGCCGCCATAGCCGGCGGGATCTGCGCTAGGAGCAGTGACGACAATGAATACACCCAACCTCTGGGAACAAAGCTCCGGTGCGTATACCCAGGCGGAAATTTCATCGCATGCGCCGCTGGCCGAACGTATGCGTCCGAGAACGATTGCCGAATTTTCCGGGCAGGAGCATCTGGTCGGGGAGAGGCGTATTCTGCGGCGGATGATTGAAACAGATTCGCTCTCATCCCTTATCCTCTGGGGGCCGCCCGGTTGTGGTAAAACCACTCTGGCCCACATTATCGCTGCCGAAACAAAATCGCACTTCATTTTCTTTTCCGCGATCCTCTCAGGAGTCAAGGAGATCCGTGAAACGTTTCGCGAAGCCGAACGCTACGCGGCCAGAGGCATCCGTACCATTTTGTTCATTGACGAAATCCACCGATTTAATAAAGCACAGCAGGACGCTTTTCTCCCCTATATTGAAAAAGGGGTCGTCACTCTTATCGGCGCTACCACCGAGAACCCGTCCTTTGAAGTTATTGCGCCACTGTTGTCTCGCTGCCGCGTGCTGACGCTGCGGCAGCTTGAGCCTGATGCTGTCTGCGAACTGCTGCTGCTGGCGCTCAATGACCATGAGCGGGGTCTCGGTAGCCGTGCCCTTACGGCAACAGATGAAACCCTGAACTTTCTGGCTGAACAGTCGGGGGGAGATGCCCGTTCTGCATTGAATACGCTGGAGGTTGCTGCCGGTCTGATTGCGGAGGGTCACGGAGCGATAACCGTTGAAATTGCTCAGGAGGCACTCCAGAAAAAAGCGCTGCTCTATGACAAGGGTGGTGAGGAGCATTACAACGTCATATCAGCGTTCATAAAATCACTGCGCGGCAGTGATCCGGATGCATCTCTCTACTGGCTCGCCCGGATGCTGGAAGCTGGTGAAGATCCGATCTTTATCCTGCGGCGTATGATTATCATGGCTTCCGAAGATATCGGCAACGCTGATCCACGGGCTCTTCAGATTGCCGTTGCCGCCTTACAGGCGTTCCAGGTAATCGGCATGCCGGAAGGTCGCATCATATTAGGACAGGCGGTAACGTATCTGGCCACCGCACCCAAATCAAACGCTTCATATGTTGGTATAAATTCTGCTCTGGCCGAGGTACGCACAAGTGGCGCTCTCCCGGTTCCGCTCCATATCCGTAATGCTCCGACAAAACTGATGAAGGAGCAGGGTTACGGAAAAGGCTATCAGTACGCCCATGACTATGAGGATGGTTACGCCGGACAGGAGTGTCTGCCGGAAAAACTTGTCGGCAGGTCGTTTTATACTCCCGCCGGCCGCGGCTATGAAAAGAGTATCATGGAGCGGATGGAGTGGTTGAAAAAGAGGAGGGAGACGGTGTCATGAAGCCATTCATCCTTGAGCGTACCCAGACAGTGCCGTTCTCTCTTGAAGCAGCATGGAAGTTTTTTTCCAATCCGGCCAATCTGGTCAAGATCACGCCGCCGGATATGGATTTTCGCATAACATCTCCGCCGCAAAAAGAAATATATGCCGGCCAGATCATTACTTACACTGTACGGCCGCTGTTGCGGGTTCTCGTCAACTGGACAACCGAGATCACTCACGTGGATGCTCCCCGCTTCTTTGTTGACGAGCAGCGTTTCGGACCGTATCGCTTCTGGCATCATCAACACCGCTTCCGGGAAGTTGCAGGGGGCGTTGAAATATACGACCTTGTCCATTATCTGCTGCAACATGACCAACTGGCCGGGCTGATAAACAGAATCTTCGTAGCGCCCCGTCTCAAACGGATCTTTGATTTTCGCAGCGCGGCACTTATGAAGCTTTTTCCGCAGAGATAACTATTCCACCATCAGGGAGATTTTTTTACCATGAAACGACTTGCAATTTTAACCAGCGGTGGAGATTGTTCCGGCATGAATGCCACTATCCGCGCAGCCGCCAGGACCGCTCTTGCCAACGATGTTGAAATGATCGGCTATCGTAAAGGGTATGCCGGTCTCCTGAAGAATGATTTTATCATCCTCAATTCACAGGCGGTATCCGGAACGCTGCAGCGCGGCGGGACTTTTCTGCAATCGGCCCGTTCAGCGGAATTCCGTACCGAAGAGGGGCAAAAAAAAGCGCTGGATAATCTGTTGAAAGAGAAGGTTGAAGGATTAATCGTGTTAGGCGGGGACGGCTCATTAAACGGCGCTCTGGCACTGGACAAAATGGGGTTCCCGGTTGTCGGTATTCCGGCAAGTATTGACAACGATATCGCCTACACCGATATGGCGCTGGGGGTCGATACGGCGCTTAACAATATCATCTATGCCGTCGACTGCATCAAGGATACGGCCAGCTCTCACGACCGCGCCTTTATTGTTGAAGTCATGGGGCGCAACTCAGGCTATCTGGCGTCAACAGCCGCCATTGCAACCGGCGCCGAGTTTGCGATCGTTCCGGAGGTAGAGCTCGACCTGAGTAAAATGTGCCATCAACTGCGTCAGCGCTATGATGAGGGGCGCACGAACGCCCTTATCATTATGGCAGAGGGGGCCGGACATGCGCAGGAAGTTGCTGAAGGGATAAAAAACGCCGTCGGCTTTGAAACCCGCGTCACCGTGCTGGGTCACTATCAGCGGGGTGGCGCGCCATCGGTTTTTGACCGTCTGCTCGGCAGCCGCTTCGGCATGAAGTCGGTAGAGCTCCTGTTAAACGGTACAAAAGGGGTCATGGTCGGGTTATCGGCGAATTCGCTCACCACCACGCTGCTGGAGATGGTGGTTAATGGCGGCCAGAAAAAACTGAACCACGAGTTTCTGCGTATGTCAGAGATTCTGGGTATTTGATTCTTTGTGGACTTCGCGGAGCTGAACGTGGTGAGGGAAGGGCCGAAAGGGTATCGAGTATAACATGCACAAATCTCTGTGAATAAGAAGAGTTAAACCATGCGTTTGAATCAACGCTTCAATAAAAAACGTTCAATCAAAAGCGGGCTTCCCCCCGGCACACTGGTGCATATCGGCGATGCCTCGGACAAAGCGGCGCATATCTCCGTTATCGGGTATTCACCGACCGGAGTTGAAGAGCGCCATTTCGAGCAGGTTGATCAATATCTGCAGAACCCCTTTGATAGCAGTGTCGTGTGGGTTAATGTCGAAGGGGTGCACGATATTGAACTGATCCGTGCCGTGGGGGAAAAACATTCATTTCACCCGCTGGTTCTGGAGGATATCGTCAATACGGCGCAACGGCCGAAGATCGAGGATTACGGCGAATATCTCTTCATAGTGCTGCGAATGCTCCATCCGGTTGACGATGGCGACTTTAACTCGGAACAGCTCAGCATTATTCTCGGGCCCGACTACCTGTTCACGTTTCAGGAGGGAATTGCGGGTGACCCTTTTGATTCGGTGCGCAATCGCATCCTGAACGGCAAGGGTAAAATTCGCGGCATGGGGGCAGATTATCTGGCCTATGCTCTTATCGATGCCGTAGTTGACGGCTATTTCACTGTTCTTGAAGCGTTTGGCGAGCGGATTGTGGACGTCGAGGAAGAGTTGACGCACGCTCCTGACCAGAGATCGCTCCATCGGATCAATGTTATTAAGAAAGAGATTATCTATCTGCGCAAGAGCGTCTGGCCACTGCGTGAAGCGATCTCTTTCCTGGAGCGGGGTGACAGCGATCTGCTCAATGATGCCACCAGGCTCTATTTCCGAGATGTCTACGATCACACCGTTCAGGTGATCGATACCGTTGAAACGTACCGCGATCTCCTCTCCGGCATGCTCGATCTCTACCTCTCAAGCATCAGCAACCGTACCAACGAGGTGATGAAGTTTCTGACCGTGATCGGAACGATTTTTATGCCGCTTACTTTTCTGGTAGGAGTCTATGGTATGAATTTCAAGCACTTTCCCGAGCTGGAGTGGCAAAACGGCTATTTCGCCCTCTGGGGTGTTATGATCACGCTCTCCCTGTTGATGATTGCCTATTTCAAAAAGAAACGCTGGCTGTAATTACTCCATGATCTTCACTGATTCCGCACTGATATCCCGGGTAGCACATACCGTTCGTGAGCAGCGTCTCTTCAAGCCGGCTGATACTCTTGTTGTCGGACTCTCCGGTGGCGCCGACTCGACCGCCCTGCTTGATCTGCTGACCAGACTTCCTGGTTACAACCTTACGCTTGTTGCGGCTCACCTGAACCACGGTCTCCGAGGCGCTGAATCTGATGCCGACGAGGAATTCTGCCGCGACCTGGCTGAACGCTACGCTATTGCGTTCGAAGGGCGGCGCCTCGACATCAGAGCTCTGGCTGCAGCTGACAGGCACAATCTTGAGGACGCCGGCCGCCGCGCACGGATAGCCTTTTTCGACGAGATCCGCACGAAGTATGCTGCTGCAGCGGTGGCGCTCGCCCATCATGCCGACGATCAGGCCGAGACCGTGCTGATGCGACTCCTGCGCGGTTCAGGGATGACCGGACTGTCTGGCATGTCGTACCGCAACACGCGGGGGTATGTGCGCCCGCTGCTGGCAATAACCCGAGCAGAAATCGAAAAATACCTTCGCAGCTGCGGCCTTGCATGGCGTGAGGATTCGACCAACAGCGACTCTGCGTACCTGCGTAATCGCATTCGTCATCAGCTTCTGCCGCTTCTGGAGGAGTACAATCCTGCAATACGTTCCGGACTCGCGGCAACGGCGGAGATTATTCGTGGTGATGAATCACTGTTGCTCACCTTGACGGATACTGCTTTTGCCGAATCATGCCGGGGCGGAGAGGGCATTATTACCTGTTCCGTGGCGCGCCTGCGCATGTTTGATCTTCCCCTGCGGCGTAGAGTCCTGCGCCATGCGTTCAAGCAGTTGGCCGGCACCCTTGCGGGGGTGAGTCAGCTTCATGTCGATGTCCTGTGCGACACGCTTAATTCCGGCCGCCCAAATGCACAACTGTCTCTTCCGAATGGTGTTGTGGCGGTGAGGGAATACGAACATCTGAAATTGATGTTTGCTGGTGACCGAAAGCTGCATACGGATTTTGAGTTTTTCATTACCGGACCGGGTAGCTATCCGCTCCCTTGCGGCAGTTCTATTACCATAGATGCAATCACTGCTGAAACGTTCCCGACAGATTCCTCAACGGTACATGTTGACCTCAATAAAACTCCATTCCCGTGGCTGGTACGTACGTTCCGTCCCGGTGACCGCATCACGCCGTTCGGCATGAACGGCAGCAAGAAAGTGAAGGATATTTTTATCGATCGAAAGATCCCGCCGTCTGACCGCAGGCGTATTCCTCTTGTATATTGTGGTAATGATCTGGTATGGATTGCCGGAGTATGTATTTCAGAATTAAACCGCTTGGGCACAGACGCTCATGCTGTTGTAAAAGCAACCTACATACGGCAATAACCCGCAATTCAGCTTGTCAACCTCCCTCCAGTATGCTAGCTTTGCTAAATTTTTAACGTCACAGACACACATCTATTTGGGGGTTTATTTTGAATCAGTTTTACAAGAATCTCTCGCTCTGGCTGGTCATCAGCCTGATGATGATCCTGCTTTTTAACATGTTCAACAAACCACGGCCGACTGCAGAGAAGCTGAACTTCAGCGATTTCATGACCCAGGTGGAAACGGGAAAAATTACCTCCGTTGTTATTCAGGGTAATGATATAACCGGCAAGTTTGAAGGGAAAGACGGCAAAGAATTCCACACCTATAAGCCATATTCCGACGCTGATTTAACCAAGAAGCTGCTCGAGAAGAAGGTAACGATTAACGCAAAGCCGGAAGAGGAAAAGTTTTCCTGGTTTTCAATCTTTATCTCCTGGTTTCCGCTGATTCTGCTTGTCGGTGTCTGGATTTTCTTCATGCGTCAAATGCAGATGGGGGGGGGCAAGGCGATGTCGTTCGGCAAAAGCCGTGCCAAACTGCTGACCGAGTCACAGGGGAAGATCACGTTTGAAGACGTTGCCGGTATTGAAGAGGCCAAGGAAGAGCTGGAAGAGATTATTGCCTTTCTTAAGGAACCGAAAAAATTCACGGCGCTCGGTGGGAAAATCCCGAAAGGTGTCCTGCTGGTCGGTCCTCCGGGAACCGGAAAAACGTTGTTGGCCCGGGCTGTTGCCGGTGAGGCGGGAGTACCGTTCTTTTCAATATCCGGATCAGATTTTGTCGAGATGTTTGTCGGTGTCGGCGCCAGTCGCGTTCGTGACCTGTTTTTGCAGGGGAAAAAGAGCGCTCCGTGTATTATTTTTATCGATGAAATTGATGCAGTCGGCCGTCATCGAGGCGCCGGCATGGGGGGAGGGCATGATGAGCGGGAACAGACCCTCAACCAGTTGCTGGTGGAGATGGACGGTTTTGAGTCAAATGAAGGGGTGATCCTGATCGCCGCGACCAACCGCCCCGATGTTCTTGATCCGGCTCTGCTCCGCCCGGGGCGTTTTGACCGCCAGGTCGTTGTGCCCCGCCCGGATGTCAAGGGACGTGAAATGATTCTCAAAGTCCACTCTAAAAAAGTACCGCTTTCTCCGGATGTTGATCTGGCAGTAATAGCCCGCGGTACCCCCGGATTTTCCGGAGCCGACCTGGCCAATCTGGTGAATGAAGCGGCCCTGCTGGCGGCCCGCCTGAATAAAACCGTCGCTGAGCCGAGTGATTTTGACAGCGCCAAAGATAAGGTTATGATGGGTGCCGAGCGGCGCAGCATGGTGATTTCTGATGAAGAGAAAAAGAGTACCGCTTACCACGAAGCCGGCCACACATTGGTCGCCAAGCTCGTTCCGGGCACTGATCCGATCCACAAGGTTTCCATTATTCCCCGTGGGAGGGCGTTGGGCGTCACGATGCAGCTTCCGATCGAAGACAAGCACAGCTATTCCCGCGAATCCCTGTTGGCACGCATTGCAGTCCTGATGGGCGGTCGCGCTGCCGAACATCTTATCTTCAATACGTTTACGACCGGCGCCGGCAACGACATTGAGCGTGCCACCGATATGGCGCGGAAAATGGTTTGTGAGTGGGGCATGAGCGACAAAATGGGACCGCTCTCTTTCGGTAAGAAAGACGAGTCAATTTTCCTCGGTCGTGAGATGGCAATGCACAAAAATTTCAGCGAGAAAATCGCCGAACATATTGATGATGAAGTCAAGCGCATTGTAGATGAATCGTACGAACGTGCACTCGGTCTGTTGCGTGAAAATCTTCAGAATCTCCATAATCTGTCAGAAATATTGATTGAAAAAGAAAATTTGACCGGTGATCAGGTCGATGAAATTATCTCCACCGGTACGTTGGTTTCCCCGGAGCCTGTACCGCCGCTGCCGGTCGAACCTCAAGCGCCTGCGACGGATATTATAGCGTAGCTGTGGCCGTATTTGCCCCCCGATTGCTTGCTCTGCCGACACCCGACCATGCCGTGAGAGCGTTACTGCGGGTTGCGGTTGACAGTCGCGGCATAGCCGAAATGGTTCCCAAAATGCGGACGCTCTGTATCGAGTTGCCGCAGTTGGAGTGCCGGCAGGCAAACATCCTGAAACAGGAGATGTTGTCTCTGGGAGGAGATGCCGCTGTTGCCCGCGGTGCCGTTGCGTGCAGTATAGACAGTACCGATTGCATTTTGATTGGAACGGCCAAGCAATTTGCGCGGCTCTGCCGGAAGCTTTCCGCCCAGCCGTTTGGATTGGCAGCGTTGTCAGGTGAGCTGGAAAGCCTGTTGACCCGGGTTATTACAGTCCCCGCTGCATGGAAGACTTCGCGCCGCACATTATCGCTTCAGCGTCCCTTGATAATGGGGATCCTGAATCTCACCCCGGACTCTTTTTCTGATGGGGGACGATGTAACGATCCTGCACAGGCAATTGACAAAGCGTTGCAGATGGAAGCGGAAGGCGCTGATATTATCGACATCGGCGGTGAAAGTACGCGGCCGGGGGCAGCGCTGATATCAGCTGAACAAGAGCTGGCACGTATTATTCCGGTTATAGAACGACTTTCAGCAGTACTGAAATGCGCCATCTCGGTGGATACCTGGAAAAGCGCAGTTGCTGAGCAGGCTCTTTTGGCGGGGGCAGAAATCATTAATGACATCAGTGGCTTCAATTTCGATCCGGAGATGGCCGGATTAGCAGCGGCACGCGGAGCCGGTGTTGTACTGATGCACACCAGAGGAACGCCGGCCAAGATGCAGCAGGATACGGCGTACGATGATCTCATGCTGGAAATAACCACCAGTCTGCGCAACTCAATCGAGCGGGCGCGCACAGCCGGCGTATCCGATGGATGTATTGCACTGGATCCCGGCATTGGTTTTGGCAAAGATGCCGCAGGTAATCTTGAACTGTTGCGGCGTTTATCAGAGTTGTCCTGTTTCGGACTGCCGATTCTGATCGGTACATCCCGCAAGTCATTTATTGGTAAAATCCTGAACCGACCGCACACAGATGACCGTCTCTACGGGACTGCCGCTACGGCTGCGCTCTCCGTAGCACATGGCGCATCGATTCTTCGCGTGCACGATGTCCGGGCAATGCGGGACGTCGCAGATATGACACACGCCATTATGCACAGCTGAATGTCGCGTACAGACCGATTCAAAGGGGAACTATGGCTCCACTCTTCGACAGCGCCACCCTGCCAGCCCTTCTCGACAAGTGTATTGTTGCCGGCCTTGTGTATGCGTGTTCTCTGCTTCTCAAAAAGGAGGCAGCCCTTCGATTTCTCATAACTCTGCTCTCCCTTGTTGTCGCTGAGGTCATCTCGGAAAAACTCGGTCTTGCTGCAACCGCTTCCTTTTTCCACCTGCTGCTTACTTCTGCACCGGTTATTCTGGCAATCATCTTCCAGAGTGATATTAAACGCGCTCTTTTTTCTTTCTGGAAACGCGATAACTCCGGCGAGAGCGCACATATGGATGTGACGTCGACTGTCGATGAATTATCAAAAGGGCTTCATGAGCTGGCTGAACGAAGAATTGGCGCCTTGATTGTTATTATCCGTCAGATGTCGATTGACCACCTGATTCATATCGGTACCGAGATTGATGCCAAAGTAACCAGTGAGCTTCTTAATTCTATTTTTCTTCCCTATTCGCCGATTCATGATGGTGCGGTTATTATCCAACGCGAAAAGATCATTTCCGCCGGCTGTATTCTACCGTTATCCCAGAATCCGGACATCGCAAAGAGTTTCGGAACCCGCCACCGTGCTGCGCTTGGAATATCTGAACAGACGGATGTTCTGGTGCTGGTCGTATCGGAGGAGACCGGAAAGATATCCATCGTTCATGAAGGAAAGATTACCTACGATGCTGACCCGGCTGAAATTCGCCGGCTTTCCCGGAAGGCGATCGAGGGGCGGCGCGCACCGAGGGTGACAGCAGCTTAGGAACACTGAATTATACATAAGAGGAGAGGAATCATGAAAAAACTATTCGGAACAGACGGCGTTCGCGGCGTTGCCAATGTGCATCCCATGACCGCCGAGATGGCGATGCAGCTTGGCCGTGCTGCTGCGTATATTTTCAAAGGTGGCGGTAAACATCGTCATCGTATCGTGATCGGAAAAGACACCCGCCTCTCCGGATATATGCTGGAAAATGCCCTGGTCGCCGGTATCTGTTCGATGGGTGTTGATGTCTTGCAGGTCGGGCCGTTACCGACCCCGGGTATTGCCAACATCACGAAATCAATGCGTGCTGATGCGGGCGTTGTTATTTCTGCGTCACACAATGCTTTTCAGGATAACGGCATAAAATTCTTTTCTGCCGACGGTTTCAAATTACCGGATGAAGTGGAACTGAAGATCGAAAAACTCATTGAAACCAATAAAATCAGCGCTCTCCGGCCGACGGCGACCGAAGTGGGTAAAGCATACCGTATAGAAGACGCTGCCGGCCGCTATATCGTCTATCTCAAAAATACCTTCCCGCATGAGATGGATCTTTCCGGCCTCAAAATTGTTCTGGACTGCGCCAACGGAGCAGCCTACAAGGTTGCCCCGGCAGTGTTTGAAGAGTTGGGGGCAGAAGTGATCCCGTACGGAGTCAAGCCGAACGGGACAAATATCAATGCCGGGTGTGGTTCAACCTGTCCTTCCGTCATCAGCGAAGCGGTCAAACTTCATCGCGCCGATATCGGCATTGCACTTGACGGTGATGCCGATCGCGTGATCGTCTGTGATGAATTCGGCAATGAAGTTGACGGTGACCACATCATGGCCATCTGTGCCAGCGACATGCTGAAGCGCAAATTACTCAAGAAGAAAACGCTTGTGGCGACCGTCATGAGTAACATGGGGCTTGATATCGCCCTGCGCAAATGCGGCGGCAAGATCGTCAAGACCGATGTTGGCGACCGGTACGTTGTCGAGACGATGCGCAAGGGGGGATATAATCTGGGGGGTGAACAGTCCGGGCATATGATCTTCCTGGATTATAACACGACCGGAGACGGCATTCTTTCGGCGCTACAGCTCCTGGCAGTTATGCGTCGTGAGGAAAAAACGCTGGCTGAGCTTGCTGAAATTATGATTCCCCTGCCGCAGGTTCTCTGTAATACCCGGGTACGTGAAAAGGTTGACATTTACTCAATCGCCGATGTGGCGGCAAAAATCAAAAATGTCGAGGAAAAACTCGGTGAAGAGGGGCGTGTGCTGATACGCTACTCCGGTACCGAACCGCTGTTACGGGTTATGCTTGAGGGCCAGGATAAATATGAGATTACGACCTGGGCAAACGAGATCTGTGACCTGGTAAAAAAACATATCGGGGAAAAATAATGGCGAAACTGGGACTTAATGTTGATCATATAGCTACCGTTCGTCAGGCGCGGGGCGGCGTTGAACCGGATCCGGTAGTAGCAGCAGCGATAGGAGAAATGGCTGGCGCTGAAGGGATAACCATTCACCTGCGTGAGGACCGGCGTCATATCCAGGATCGTGATCTGGAAATACTGCGACGCACGGTAAAAAGTAAACTCAACCTTGAGATGGCGGCGACACAGGCAATGGTGCGCATTGCGCTCTCGGTCAAACCTGAACAGGTGACGCTGGTTCCGGAAAAACGGCAGGAGCTGACTACCGAAGGGGGCCTTGATGTCATTGTTAACGCAAAAATGATAACCGATACGGTCAAACGGTTAAAAGATGGCGGCATCGTTGTCAGCCTGTTTGTCGACCCTAATCAGGAACAGATCAAGGCGGCAAAAAAGACGAATGCCGATTATATTGAAATCCATACCGGAGCCTATGCCGAAGCGGTCAGGTGGGACGAGCAGCATCATGAACTTGAACATATCGACACCGCTATCAAGCTGGCCCGCAAGGTAGGACTGGGAGTAAACGCCGGTCATGGACTGAATTATGTTAATATTAAAGCAATTGCCGCTCTGGGCGGAATCGAGGAGTATAACATCGGCCACTCTATTATTGCCCGGGCCATGCTGGTCGGACTTGATCGTGCGGTGCGCGATATGGTTGAGCTGCTCAAGTACGCATGATCTACGGGATCGGTACTGACATCGTCGCTGTAGAGCGTTTTCAGCGTTTTATTGACACCGGCAATAGCGCAATTATTGAACGGCTGTTCACCTTCGTTGAACGCTCTCGGTGCGAAAACAGAAAAGACGCTGCGTCCTGCCTTGCGGCACGATTTGCGGCGAAAGAAGCATTTTTAAAGGCGCTGGGAACCGGATTACGGGATGGTCTTTCCTGGCTGGATATGGAAGTGTCAAATGATTCACTGGGAAAACCGGCGTTGATCCTTTCCGGCAAGGCGGCAGAACTGTTTCAGGTACATGAACTCATTCGGGTGCATCTGTCGTTGTCGCATGACGGCGGTAATGCCATTGCAATGGTTGTTGTGGAGTCATAGATGAGAGTTGTCACCGCACAAGCGATGCAGGAAATCGACCGGCAGGCCATCACCGGGTACGGTATTCCCGGTTTGCTGTTAATGGAAAACGCCGGACGTCGCTGCGTGGAAGAGATCGTTGCAGAATTTGGCGCCAGCGGGCGCTGTGTCGTCATGGCCGGAAAAGGCAACAATGGCGGAGATGGGTACGTAATAGCCCGTCTCCTCGGAGCGAAAGGGTGGAGTGTCACGGTTGTTATCCTTGCTGATCGCGAACAGATTAGCGGTGATGCGGCAACAAATCTGGAAATGCTTCCCGGCTCAGTTATTAATTATTGTACCGGTGAAGGCCGGTTATCTGCCCGGCACCGGGATGATCTTCTTCAGGCGGATGTGATTGTCGATGCACTCCTTGGCACAGGGTTGCAGAGCAGCATCAGCGGTCTCTATCGTGAAGCGGTCGAATTGATCAACACTTCAGGTCGTCCGACCGTTGCCGTTGACATTCCATCCGGTATCCATGGCACGACCGGCCTTGTTCTGGGGTGCGCCGTCAGGGCGCATAGTACCGTTACCTTTGCCTTTGCCAAATTGGGCCATGTCCTTTACCCGGGTGTCGAGTATACGGGAAGATTGGTCGTGGCTGACATCGGTATCCCCGTAACACTCATGGAAACAGCTTCCGGCTATGATTTTCTGAATGAAGAGACAGTACGCCCGATGCTGCGGAGCAGAGACCGGCATGCGCATAAGGGTCATTTCGGTCACTGCCTTATCATCGCCGGTTCGGTCGGAAAAACCGGTGCGGCTGCTCTTTCAGCCAACAGTGCCGTACGGGCGGGGTCCGGGTTGGTGACTCTGGCAGTGGCAGAAAGTATTCACTCAATTCTTGAGATGAAAACAACGGAAGTTATGACGTTCCCGCTGCCCGATGCGGGGAACGGTTACCTGGCCGGCAGCGCCGCTGCGGACATCAAAAAGCTGCTCGTCGGCAAGGATGCCATTGCAATCGGTCCTGGCATTGATCGTCATCCGGGGACGTCTGCGCTGGTTCAGCATCTCGTCGAAACCGTTGACCTGCCGCTGGTTATCGACGCAGATGGCTTGAACGCCCTGGCAGAAGATATAACCGTTTTACACCGGAAAAATTCGAAGCAGGTTATCCTGACACCGCATCCGGGAGAAATGTCCCGCCTTGTGGGAACTTCAATTGCGGATGTTGAGGCGGCACGAATTTCGGTCGCTGAGGAATTTGCTCGCAACTACGATGTATTTGTGGTTCTTAAGGGGGCGCGTACTATTATTGCATCTCCAACGGGAGAAACCGCCATTAACGGCAGCGGCAACCCCGGAATGGCTAGCGGCGGCATGGGTGATGTGCTGACCGGCATCATTGTCTCTCTGCTCGGCCAGGGGTATTCTGCGTGGGACGCCTGTCGACTGGGGGTGTTCCTTCATGGGTATGCTGCTGATACGGTTGCTACTGAGAAAGGAGAAATCGGCTTAAATGCTACTGATGTTATTGAAAAAATGCCCTATGCCTGTAATAAATTACTAAGGAGAATGCCATGTTGACCGTAGCCGATATTATGACCAGAAATGTAGTTTCGATAAAAAAGACAACTACTGTGCGCGAGATGGCCGGTATATTTGACACCATGCGTTTAGGTACTCTTCCGGTTGTTGATGATGCCGGGAATCTGACCGGAATCGTTACCGCATCCGATCTGGTCGAGCAGGACCGCCCACTGCATATGCCGACGGTTATCTCCCTTTTTGACTGGATTATTCCGCTGGAGGGAGAAGAATCCCTGCAGCGGAACTTGAATATGATTACGGCACAGACCGCAGCAGAGTTGGCATCAACGGACGTTGTGACAGTAAGCCCTTCAGAATCCGTCAGTAATGCCGCCGAAATTATGAGTAACAAAAAATTACATGCGCTTCCGGTCGTCGAAGGGAAAAAGCTGGTTGGTATGGTGTCGCGAATTGACATTATTCGCTCAATGAACCGGTAGTGCTGCGGTTCAAGATTACAACCGGTTCGTCACGGGAAACTGAACAGCTGGGAGTCTGTATCGGTTCACTGCTCCATCCCGGCTGTTTTGTCGCGTTACAAGGTGACCTCGGCGGCGGTAAAACCTGTCTGACCCGGGGGGTAGTGGCTTCAGTGGCTCCTCAGAGCGCACATCTTGTCGCAAGCCCGACATACGCAATCATGAATTGCTACCCGGGAAATACGCCGGTATATCATTTCGATTTCTACCGTTTGGCAGGTGACAACGATATTGCCGAGCTTGGTTTTGAAGAGCTCTTTTACGGGGATGGCGTGTGCATTGTTGAGTGGTCTGAGCGACTTACGGAACTGTTGCCGCTCGATATTCTTACCATCTTGTTTGAATATTCCGGAGAAGATCAGCGCAATATTACTCTGACAAGCTCCGGTCAGAAGTCGGACGCTCTGCTAACGCAGTTGAAAGATGATATTCAAAGCAAAAAAATCTTTGACCCGTAAGCAGGTTATCTGGTATAGAGCATGATCTGCCGATTCATCTTTAAACTTTTACTAAGGAGAGCAGTATGGCGCTTGTAGTGCAAAAGTACGGTGGCACATCGGTCGGCTCAGCCGATCGTATCAAAAACGTTGCCAAACGCATTATCAAAACCTATGACGCGGGCAACGACGTGATTGTTGTCGTTTCTGCAATGTCGGGTGAAACCAACAAACTGGTCGCACTTGCCAATGAAATGTGCGAGATACCTGACGGACGCGAGTATGACGTGCTGGTTGCGACAGGTGAGCAGGTCACTATCGGACTTCTTTCCATGTATCTCAAGTCTCAGGGGTACAAGGCAAAATCCTATCAAGGATGGCAGGTTCCGATTATTACCGACTCGACTGCAACCAAAGCCCGCATTGAGAGCATCGGTGACGCAAACATCCGTGCGGACCTTAAAGAGGGAACCATCATTGTTTTGGCCGGTTTTCAAGGGATTGATGCCGACGGTAATGTAACGACTCTTGGTCGCGGCGGCTCCGATACGTCCGCTGTTGCCATTGCTGCTGCACTTAAAGCGGACGTCTGCGAGATTTACACCGATGTTGACGGTGTGTATACGACCGATCCTAACGTATGTAAAGAAGCGCGCAAAATCGAAAAAATATCGTATGATGAAATGCTCGAACTCGCCAGTCTGGGCGCCAAGGTACTTCAGATCCGTTCGGTGGAGTTCGCCAAAAAATATAACGTGGACGTTCATGTCCGCTCAAGCCTTAATGAAAATACCGGTACGATGGTTACCAAGGAGGACAAGGATATGGAAGGAATTCTCGTTTCAGGGGTTGCATACGACAAAAATGAGGCAAAGATCGCCGTTAAGGGAGTTCCTGACAAACCGGGTATTGCCGCAAAAATACTTACGCCGCTTTCTGATGCTGCCATTTCGGTAGACATGATTGTGCAGAATGTCAGCGACAACGGCTTGACTGATTTTACTTTTACCGTTACGAAGGCTGATCTGAAACAGGCGCTGTTAATCACAAATGCAGTTGCCAAGGACGTGCAGGCAAAGGAAGTGCTCTCTGACGAAAATATCAGCAAGATATCGATTGTCGGACTCGGTATGCGGAGTCATGCCGGCGTTGCGACGCAAATGTTCAGTGCACTTTCCCAGAACGGCATAAATATTCAGATGATCTCGACTTCAGAAATTAAGATATCTGTCGTCATTGATGAAAAATACACCGAACTGGCCGTACGCGTAATGCATGAATCTTTTGGTCTGGCAGGTTGATCATTTTACGAAAGTATGTCTAACGTATTCATGGGGAGAACAGATTGATGTTCTCCCCTTTTTTTATCGAGGAAACCGGAAATTATGAAACAAGATACCAGGAAAAAACCATTTTTTATCTGCCGTGGCGATGTCCTTGAGCCGACTGCTTCATCGGTTGTTACCGAGTACCCGCTGCAGCTGATCGTCAACGGCCGCGAGATTGCAACACTGATCGGCTCTCCGCATGATCTTCGCTTTCTGGTCGCCGGTTTTTTACGTCTGCAGGGGTTTGTATCGTCACTGCAGGATTTTGAAATATTCAGTGTATGTGAAGAGTTCGGCACCGCTAACATCAGGATCAAAGGGGAGTTGCCGGAGCGCCTGAAACCGGTTTTGACCTCAGGGTGCGGTACCGGTATCACTTTTACGCTACCTGACGTCAGCAAAGCCGATGTAACACGTCCGCTGCATCCTGAACGACGTTCCCCACGGCATATTTTTACGCTTATGAATGAGCTGACCAAAAAAGCTGATCAGTATCGCTCACACGGCGGTATTCATTCAGCCGCTATCGGTCGCAACGGTGCTCTGATACTGTACGCCGAAGATCTTGGCAGGCATAATACCTTCGATAGAATTGCCGGTGAAGCGCTATTTAAAGGTATTGACATGTCAGGCGCCGAACTGGTGACATCAGGACGGGTATCAACAGAAATGGTTGCCAAAGCTTCGCTGATGGGGATCAGTGTTATCGCTTCACGCACATCTCCGACAGACATGGCGATCAAGCTCTGCGATCAGGCCGGAATCTGCCTGGTCGGCTATGTGCGTGGCGGGTCGTTTACCGTGTACAGCCATCCTGAGGTCATTGAAGAATATCCGGAGCGCGAGAAAATAGCGGGTGTTACCGGGGTTATTCTTGCCGGTGGAGCATCTCGGCGCATGGGTAGCAATAAAGCGCTGTTGGAAGTTGACGGCAATTCGATTATCTCCCGGATCTACCGGACGTTAGCCGGCATGTTTCATGAAGTAATTGTTGTCACTAATTCTCCTCTCGATTATGAGTTTCTCCCCTGTCGCAAAGTTCCGGATATCTACTCCAACTTTGGTTCGATTGCCGGGCTGCACTCTGCACTGACTCACAGTCGTACGGCACACTCATTTGTTACCGCATGTGATATGCCGTTTCTCGACCAGTCCATTATACGCTATCTGTGTCATCTGCGGCTGGAAGAGGGGTGTGAAGCGGTCATCCCATACAGTAAAGGGGGGCAGGAACCGCTTCATGCGGTCTATTCATCAGCATGTAAAGATGTTTTTGAACAAGCCATTCTGGAAGGTGAGAGAAAAGTTGTCGATATTCTAAAGAGGATTAATATCCGGGAAGTTACGTATGATGAGGTGCGGAGCATTGGTGGTCAGTCTGCATCATTTTTGAATGTGAATACGCCCGAAGAGTATGAGGGAATCAAGTAGCTTTGGGGGTACCTGCGGTCCGTTTGCGTGAGCGCAGTTCCGCGAAAAAACCGGTTAAAAGGGCCGAACATTCGCTTTCAAGAACCTGCGGAAACAGTTCCACCCGGTGGTTGAGGCGTGAATCGCCGGAGAGATCAAAAAGTGAGCCTGCAGCTCCTCCCTTCGGGTCATAGCAGCCGAAAACGACAGTGGGGATGCGAGCCAGGATGATCGCCCCCATGCACATCGTGCAGGGTTCCAGGGTGACATAGAGAACAGTATCAAGCAGCCGCCAGGAGCGAAGTTTCCGGGCGGCTTTTCTAATGGCAATCAATTCGGCGTGGCCCGTGGGGTCCTGACTCGTTTCGCGCAGGTTATGGCCGCGGGCGATGATTCTGCCCTCGCGGACAATGACACAGCCGATAGGCACTTCCGCTTTTGACTCTGCCTTGGCAGCTTCAACAATGGCATAGCGCATCCACTGTTCGTGACTGCGGGGTGGGGCGGGTATATGGGAGGGCGAAGAGGATGAAATAATCGTTTTTCCTTTTGCGTTGCACGTGTCGGATGTGATCATGATTTGCTGTAAAATAAGCCTCATTCCGCATCCAGTTGTCAAGCATGATTGTTTGCCGGTAGGATTTTGCTCATTAATAGGTGGCAATGTCGATGCTGAACTGCATTTTTGATGCACCTGTGCATCAAAACGGTGCATGCACTTTTTCAACACAAGTTACAACCTCGAATGCCGTATTCCAACGTCTCGTGGTGAGGCAAGCCCTGGTCAGGCAGTGTTGATAGCAGGGGGGCGAAATCTCCTTATCCTCAATATATACCGACCACTGCCGCTTTTACCTAGAGAGTTTTTGTTGTAATCATGCTCGCTTTTACTATCCAACTGGCATCTATCGGCCACGATGTTGAGGAGGCCGCCAGAGATCTTTTTGCCAGCAACTGGTACGTTATGAGCCGGATAATGCTCCTCCTGATGCTGCCGGGTGTCGTTGCCGGAGCAATGCTGGCGTTTACCCTTTCCCTGGACGATTTCGTACTCAGCTTCTTTACCTCCGGTCCGGATTCGCAAACATTGCCCCTGTACATTTACGCTGCTGTTCGTAAAGGGGTGACTCCGGAAATACATGCACTCTCAACACTCGTTGTTTTCATTACTGTTGTGCTTGTTGTCGGGGCAGAGCGTCTTGGCAGGAAGAAAGAAATTCATAATAAGTTATATTTAATACACTGGCCCAATCCGGACAAAAATCGGGAGGTACATATGAAGAAAATATTTTTTGCCGTTATGCTGTTGATGTCGCTATTTGTTCGGATCGGTTTTGCTGAAGACAAAGAGCTCAGAATTTTTACCTGGTCTGAATATATGGACGAGCGGCGCTTTGCAGCAGATTTCAAAGCTGCTACCGGTATTAAAGTAAAAATCGATATCTGCGAAAATAATGAGGAAATGATAGCAAAACTGTTGGCAGGCGGCGTCAAACAGTACGATATCATTGTACCTTCAGGCTTTGTCCTGTCAATTTTAATTTCGCAGCATTTGATGCAGCCGCGGGATCACACCAAATTACCCAATCTCAAAAACCTGTCGGACCGCTTCCATAACATCCCCTACGATCCGGGCAATAAATATACCGTCGGCTGGCAATGGGGCACGGTGGGGTTATAATGTACAACAAAAACATGGTCAAGCCGGAAGCGGTAAAGTCATGGTCAGTAATGTTTGACGAGAAAAAACAGTCAGGTCCCTTCTGTTTTATGGATTCTGCCCGGGATACAATGAGTATTGAGCTGCTTTATCTGGGCTACGATGCAAACTCCACTAATCTTGCTGAGCTGAAAAAAGCAGCGGAACTGCTTACCAGTGCAAAGAAAACCAAGAACTGCCAGGGCTTTAAGCCTGGTGTGGGAGGTAAAAATGATGTCGTCGCCGGTAGGGCCGTCATGGCGGTCGTCTATAATGGTGATGCGGAGAGAGATATTGCCAAGGATCCGAAAAAACTTGGGTTTTCGATACCAAAGGAAGGGAGCACGCTCTTCCTTGACCTGACGGCCATACCTGCCAATGCGCCACATCCGGATGCCGCGCACAAATGGATCAACTGGATCCTGGAGGCTAAACGTAGCGCCATGCTGTCTAATTATAACCGCTATGCCACGCCAAACCAGGCATCAATGCCGTATATTATCCTCGCTGACCTGAAAAACGACGAGATCTATCCATCTGCAGATACCATGAAAAGATTGCACTCCGCCAAGGATCTTGGCTCTGCCAGTCGTATCCTCGATGAAGCCTGGACCAGAGTCAAGGCCCAGTAATTCCAATTATAAATCTTGATTTAGAATTGGAATTACATCAACGGCAAGGCATCTGGTACACTGCCGGTAAAAGGGCTTACGCCGAAAGCGTAAACCCTTAATCGTAACACCTTTTAACCGAGGTCTCGCCCAAACATGTTAGCGGTTCTTTGTGGCATATCAACGGCGCTCTGCTGGGGCACTGCCGATTTTATCGGCGGTTCTGCCAGTCGTCGCGCCGGTGCGTACGGCATGACACTCGGCACGGTCGCCTGTGGTTTGCTGTTTCTGCTGCCTGCGGCGTTCATTATGCAGGAGGCACCGCTCAGTTGGCACGGCTGGCTCTGGAGCATGCTTGCCGGGGTATTTGATGCAGTCGGAATATTGCTGCTGTATATGTCGATGACATCCGGGCGATTGAGCCTGGCCGCTCCGGTTTCTGCGCTTACGTCAGCGGCGCTGCCGGTTGCCTACGGTATGGTGACGCTCGGCATACCGGATCTGTCGGTTCTTGCCGGCCTGATCCTGGCGCTGGCCTCTGTCTGGCTGGTTTCGCGGGGCGAAGAGATGGGACAGCACGGGCGAATCCGCTTTTCCGATCTGTACCTGCCGCTGCTGTCCGGCAGCTGCCTCGGGGCATTCCTTGTTCTGATGCATACAAGTAGCCATACGGCCATGTTCTGGCCGATGATTGCCGTACGCTGCGGAGGGGTTATTACGCTCCTCTGTTTGTGTGCTGCGTTCAAGTTCCGCTCTCACTCTTCGGCAGCATTTCCTTGGCGGTTGATCGTACTGTCCAGCCTGCTTGATGTCGGCGGCAACTTTTTTTATATTCTTGCCGGGCAGAGGGGGCGTATGGATGTCGCCGCCGTACTCAGTTCCCTGTTCCCCGGCACGACCGTGTTTCTCGCCTGGCTCATACTTAAGGAGCATATATCCCGGCTGCAGTTAGCCGGCATCCTGCTTGCTCTGGGCGCAATCGTGCTGTTTGCCCTGTAACGCAGAATATTGGCCGGAAAGGTGAAATACTATGGATATGAAGAGACTCACGGATGCTGCAATTAAGCCATTGGCAGGGCAGGTCGCGGTCGTCACCGGGGCACAGGCAGCGCAACCGGTATCGGTTTTGTCTCTGCCTGCCGCCTTGCAATGATGGGGGCTGCAGTGGTGGTCACTTCGACTACGAGCCGTATTTCTGATCGGGTTGCCGAGTTATCTGCGGCCGGGTTCAGTGCCAAAGGTTTTGCCGCCGATCGTCAATATTTCATCGACAACCGGAACTGTCGGGGCGATGCCGAACCAGTCCACCTATGGGTCGGCAAAAGCCGCTCTTGTCGGTTTCTCCAAATCCATAGCGCTGGAAGTGGCAACAATGGGGATCACTGTCAATGCCGTGGCCCCGGGGTGGATTGCTACCGGCTCAGCAACAGTCGCTGAGCTTGAGGCGGGGAGGGCGACTCCGGTCGGCCGTTCCGGAACTGCTGATGAGGTCGCAGCCCTTGTGGCATTTCTCGCCTCTCCTGACGTCGCATACCTTACGGCCCAGCTGCTGGTGGTTGATGGCGGCAATTCCGTCAAAGATGACAAGGCGCGTCACAACTGACTGGATGAATATTTCTGAGTAATGTCTTAAACCGGTAAGCAGTTACTGTACAAATTCTTTTGTCATTACAATTTGTGTCCCGCCTTTTCCATCAGGCTTCAGAAGGCATAATGCTTTGATGGGTGGCAGGGGGATGCCGGGTGTAATAGTTCTGCCAATTTTTCTGTACGCCTCGTTCAAGGACTTAATCACTTCGACATCAGAGATACTTTCGTGATTACTTTTCTTATTATACGTAAACCAATCACCTGTCTCGTTTCTGAATAATTTTTTTTCTGGAAGACCATTTCGTAATTTGTTTAATCTTTCCATTACGGGAGTGATAGTTACTGTACTTGCCTGAATATTCTCAGCTGCTGCATGTCCGTTCTTTGGTGTTGATACCTGGTTTGGTTGGGGGTGTTCTTGTTGAACTGGAATATCCAAAGCTTTAGTGATATTTTTATCATAATCAGCCATTTTTTTATTAAGGTTGCTAATGTTCTGCAGAACCGTAGAACCTGCCGTATTTTGTAATAATTGAATTTTATTCAGAGAAGCGAACATATATATCTGGAAAGAGACTAACAAGACCAGGATTAATGAGGAGCAGAGCAAGAACGATTTAGAGAGTGTGCTTTTTGAATGTGAAGCTGAGTTGAAAACATCCATTTCCCCACTCAACACAGCTAAATTAGTTGATGCACTGTCAATCTGTTTTATCAGAGTCTCGGTGTCATGTGAAACTCCATCGATCTTCAATGAAATGTTTTGAATATTTGCCAGAGTGTCTTGCAAAGTTTCCTGAAATTTATTTTGTTCCACTCCGGCAACCATCTGTGCCTCTTTGATAGTGGCCAGCTCGGTTATTATCTCCGGAATCAGTTGAGTATTTGTTGTTTCTTGCGGTAAAGCCGCTGCAGAAGCGGCGGTATTTTTTTCTTCCCCGGAATCAACATCATACTGAGAGAAGGTTTCTTCATACTCGTTGATTTCACTTTGCGTAATCTCCAGGGCTTTATTGCCGAAAACGATATCCCCGCCTAGAAGGCTCGGAACTTCTTCTGAACGATCTGATTGTAATACACCAACGGTATCATCCGGATGTATTTCGGTATCGGCGGTAACCTGACTTACTTCCGGAGCAGTTTGAACAGGGGAGGCCAGCTTTTTATCAACTTTTTTATCAGTTGGAACCATAGCATTTTCTGATTTTTTTTTAGGTGAAATCGCCATAGTTTTCTCTCCATTACAGTAGTGACTTCCATAGATGATACCTTGGATATCAACAAAATCAGGTGGCTAGTTTTGCCCGAATAGCCTCCACCACATAATACGCATCATTGATGGCAGTGTAGATGAGATTGGGGTGGCGTTCCTCGGCAATAGATCCTTCATTAATTTTCATGTATGAGGGGGAGATGGCCCCACCTATGACATACACACCCTTACGTGTCGATTCAAACTCAGCAGAGAGCAGCACCAGACGATCGCCCTCTTTAGCGATTTTGCAGACGCCGGCGGTACAGGCGATGCTCTGAATATTCAGTTTGTCAAAAATCGGCACCGGCCCTTGTGAACCGATGCAGGCGATAACATTCTGCATCGGAAAGCTGAGGGCATGGTAGAGATCAATGCCGTCGGCCTGTTTAAACTCGTTGATCCTTATGGACAGGCGATCTACACCTTCGTCATCGACTTCTCCGATTCGTGGCATCGCTCCAGGCAATAGCCTAATGTTTCCACCAAGTAAGATCTCTTCTCCGAGACGTTGGGCCGTCTCTTTATTAACATCAAACGTTTCGGCTAAATGTGCCCAGAAGACGGGATGAGTGTCATGTGCTTCACGTTTGGCTTTCAAAATATTGATAATCACGTCAGCTGCGGTATTGCCGCCACCAATCACCAGCGCTTTGATCCCGACATATTTACTGACATCATCAAGGTTTTTAGCGATAATCTTGGCATCACCATATACGGTAAGTTCACGGGGAATATTGCTGCCAAAAGCAAGGACAACTTTTTTTCCTCTAAAGTTTCCTTTTGATGTAATTACGGTTAACCCGTCCCGCTCGTCCTTGATATCCTCAAAATCGACTTCCGTTTGAACAAGAAGTTTTTCATGCTGAACAAAATGCTGGACATACTGCAGGTAGCTTTCCACGGTTACCGGCTTGTCTGGAGGGCGTAATTCATCGACCATGAACGGCATAGGAGCATCTTTTGGTTTTGATGCATACACCAGCTTTCCTTCTGGATATGTGTTGGAAATCCCCTGGAAGATGGACTTTCCCGATTCAAGTACCAGGTAGGTCAGGCCATGCTTGTGGCACAGATACGCTGTTGACAGACCGGATGGACCGCCACCGATTATAAGAACATCATACGTAGTGTTTTTCATAAAACGCCCTTGTCATAACTTTATTATGTTACTACTCGGCAAATTTAACATGATTTCAAAGTAAGATAAAGCGGTAAGGGACTTGCCAAAAGCTGTGGATGCGCTATCATATAAGTCAAAATCACTCTATTGGAGGTTATCTATGGAAGATCGGGAAAAGAAAATTGCAGCCGCTGCATTGTTGATAGTTGCGGGCGGCGTCATCGGTGCTGGTCTTGCCTTGTTGTTTGCTCCTCAGTCGGGAACCAGAACGAGAAAAGACATTCTTCGTTACTCAAAAAAAGCTCGCAACAAGGCAGATGAGGTTGTAGATGACTTGGCTGCCAATGTATCAAATCTGGTTGAGATAATTGGTGAAAAGACTGATGATCTGCTTGAGAAGGGCAGAGATTCTGCGGGGGGTGCCCGAAAAGATCTGATTCGGCTTATCGAAGAAGGCTCCTCAAAGCTGGAAAAGTTCAGGACCATACTGAGCAGAATGAGATAATTAACTCAAATCCGGCAGGAGTTAAAATATATAACATGCTGATATTATTAATAGCACGGTGCCTTAATTATGTAGTATAGGTGAGCACGGGGAATGGGTGATCCTAGCATTAATGAAGGGGAGTAAATTTACAGATGGCTAACCAGAGACAATATATTAGAATCAAGAGCGATTCAAAGTGTACTGTAACAGATGGTGATGGCAGCAGTTTTGTGGCAATGCTGCAGGACATCTCTCTTGGTGGAGCTTTGATTCAGGTAAAAAATGGTATTCCTGCGAATCTTGCGGTTGGTGATATCTGCAGGCTGATGCTGTGCCTCAATGTCGATTCATGTCCGATAAAGTATACCTGCAGGGTCGTCAGGTATGATTTGGTTAGTATGGGAGTTCAGTTTCTAACTGATACGACCCAATAGATACTCTGATTGATGTGCCACTGAAGCAGTTATGCAAGCAAGAAAATTGAGCCATTGGTTTGACGTTGACTTTGCGTTTCATGCCAGAACGGAGAGTTGTCTCAGTTAATAATAAGGGTGATACAATGAAACTTCCGCTAAAATATTTGATAGTATTACATTTTTTGCTGGTTTCTGCTGTTGAACTTTTTGCCGCCAATCTTACACTTCCTGATACTGAAGGTTATAAACCGGTTGGAGAATCCATCGTAAATGGCGAGTTCAAAGGGTGCAATGCTCAAGTGGGCATACGGATGACAAACACGCTATTTATCTGTACAACTTTCGGTTTTAGTCCCACATTGTATTACCCCAAAGTTACTGTTTTTAAAAACAAGAAAGGCGAGTATAAGGTATTGATTAACGGATCCGAGTATAAAGGCTACTTTTTTAACGGGTATGAAAGAACAGAATTTCCTTAAGAATGGTTTTTACCCCTCTTCAGGCATAGCATAACATAAAGAAAGCTCAGGACATGGTATGTCCTCAGGTGCTGTGTAAAGGCCTTAAATTAAGACCAATTCAGCATTCGAGGATACTACTACATGCCATTGCCATCACTCCGGAATATCCAGCTTCTTCCTTACAGCAAACTGCAGCAGCTGCTTATCGATTCCAACTCCTCTGAGTATGGAAGCCGGTACGATCTTCTCTCTTTCGCCACCCCTGAACAATTGACTGCCGCAACAGCAGCACGAGAAGAATTACTTCAGTGGCTGACACATCGTGCCACTATAGGCTACGCCGGCACCAAGATGGATTGTAATGGCCTCTCTCCCGGTTGTCTGCACTGCGGAGATGGCAGTTGGTCCTGCCTGTTCATCAATGGCCGCTGCAACGGACGTTGCTTCTACTGTCCTACCGTTCAGAACGATGACGGGCCACCGGTTACCAACGGCCTTGCTTTCACCACTCCGGAGGAATATGCCGCCTATGTGGCTCTGCTCGGTTTTAGAGGCGTCAGTATCAGTGGCGGTGAACCGCTGCTGACGCCGGATCTCACCCTGGCGTACCTGAAAGCTGTTCGAGGACGCTGTGGCGACGACGTCCACCTTTGGCTCTATACTAACGGTACCATGCTGACACCTGACCTCTGCAACCGATTGAGGGATGCAGGGCTAAACGAAATCCGTTTTGATCTTGGAGCCGTTCGCTATAATCTTAAAAAATTACGCCTTGCGGTGGGATATATCCCGACGATAACCGTTGAAATTCCGGCCGTGCCGGAGGATGAAGAACTACTAAAACTGAAGATGTTTGAAATGGCTGAGAGTGGTGTCAATCACCTCAATCTGCACCAGATGCGCTTGACGCCACACAATTTCGGGCCGTTAATGGAGCGCGGCTACACCTTTCTTCATGGCGAAAAAGTGACGGTGCTAGAGTCGGAACTCTCTGCCTTGAGGATCATTCGGTACAGCTTGGAGAAAGAGATTCCCTTGCCGGTTAACTATTGCTCATTTACCTACAAACGTCGATTCCAACACGCTGCAGCCAGGCGTCGTGCGGCTATGACCATCTGTAATTCCGGTGAGGTTGTAACAGAACCAGGATATCTCCGTACCCTTTCTGCAACGGGCGTCAGTTACTGCGAGGCGGTACTGCTACAGAATCCAGGTTACCACCATCCTTTTGAAAAGATTGTTTTGGAAACCGGACGAGCCCTTTACCTGGAACGCCGTCCATTAACACCGGAATTGGAGCTTACGATCATCGAACGAAGAAACTTAGGGATGGGGCACCCAACAGAGCAGATAACCCGTTTTGAACAGGTTAAATACGGATTGGCTGAGTACTTCTAAAGCTGTATAACGGCATTACTTCTCGATCATCCTGAAAAGCGATTTCATTTAATTTCCAAACGCGACAGTGCAACGCGTATTTTTAACTCAAGGCGATCACAACAGATGTCATTGCTCAGAGCATCCAAGTCAGACTGGTGTATTAGCGCACTTACCAGCTTATCGTTCGAACCAAGATGCAAAAGGTGAACGCTGAGACATCCGACACTTCGACCATCAATGACCGAAAATCTTGTTAGCGATATACCCATCTGATCGGCAAGATCAGCAACATATTTCTGAATCATTCGTTACACCTCAAAAAAAATGAAACTTTTATCACTTATATTCAAGTTGTTTCTAATGAACAATCGAAAATGTTATTCTACATCCGATGAAATTACCCGGATACAACTATTAACGGGGGATGGTTCGAGGTTGGCCGGGACCAATTGGAAATGGAGGACGACTTGGCGTGGAATAGGCGAGATGCCATTGAGAAACAGAGGCATCAGTAAGGCACCTTGTGGTTAACGATACGTTCCTTTTTATCATATATTCAGGTGACTTGTGCCGCTCTGAGCAGTGTGCGTTCATGTAAAATCCGTGCATAGTCAATTTCGCGCATGACTCCGTTAACATCGGCCGGGACATCACTCTGTTCAAACATTCCGGTCAGTTCAGAGGAAATGCTTAGCTTTCCACTTGCATACAGTTTCCAGATTTCCCGCCCGTAATCTGTAGAAAGCAGTTCAGGAGCAAATCGTCCAAAATAGGCGGTGATATTTTCAACATCCCGCTCAAGCATGCTGCGGGCGTTGTTATTCCCTGAAGCATTAACCGCCTGGGGAAGGTCGATTATCACCAGTCCTGCATGATCAACAAGCACATTGTACTCAGACAGGTCTCCATGGATAATTCCGGCACAGAGCATGATAACAATATTTTTGATCATCTCATGATGGTATTCTCGCGCCTTTAATGCCGTCAAACGGATGTCATTGAGTCGGGGAGCAGCATTCCCGTCAGAATCTGCCACGAATTCCATAAGCAGAATTCCATCGGCATAATCATATACTTGTGGAACACGCACACCAGCCTCAGCCAGCGTCCTCAGTGCGTCGACTTCAGCGTTTTTCCAGGCCTCTTCAGTTTCCTTGCGCCCGTACTTCGTACTCTTCTGCATCGCTCGCGTCTGACGACTGTTACGACTTTTTCGTCCTTCCTGATACTGAGCCATCTGGCTAAAACTACGGGTTCTAACTTCCTTGTAGACCTTGGCACAGCACAGTTCTCCCTTTGACTGAACAACATACACATCTGCCTCTTTGCCGCTCATTAAACGGGAGACGACTTCATCCACTAAACCATTGCGAATAAGGATTTCAAAACATTCCGGAGTTTTCATAGCTGCTCATCGGAATCTGCTGAAATAGTTATTAATTGATACATATAAGGGTTCCTTTAAGTTGTTAGATCTGTACTGAGTTCAAAATTAACTGTTCACTGTCCGTACTTTATCATTACTTCACTGATATCAGCAAGAACGAACAAAAATCACCAATCAACCACTGTAACACGAAAGGCCCGATGTTGTGCACCGGGCCTTTCGTGTTACAGTGTACAGGTGATTTAATCAGGCACTGGCAGCCAGAGCCTTTTCATAACCAATACTGAATGCTTTCCTGTTCAGTTCAATAAAAGCCTCTGGGACGCTTGAAAGTACGGCCTTTTCAGCATTTTCACGACTCACCTGACCGGTCAGTGCTACCATTGCTCCAAGAGCAACAATGTTGGCAACAATCTCACGACCAACGTCATTTTTAGCAGTATTTATGATCGGAAAAGAAATAATCTTGAAATTACCTTTTGTCGGCAGTTTTGTGACGAGATCAGAATCGACCACCAGGACTCCGCCCTCTTTCAGGTCGTGTGTGTACTTGTCGCACGCTTCCTGAGTCATGGCCAGCAATGCGTCTACGGATGTAGCCTTCGGATAATCGATCGGTCCATCTGAAATAATAACTTCCGATTTTGATGAACCGCCACGCGCTTCCGGGCCGTAACTTTGCGATTGAACAGCCTGCTTCCCCTCGTAGATCGAAGCGGCTTTGGCCATAATAATACCGGCGGTGATCAGACCCTGCCCACCTGAACCGGAAAACCTTAGTTCATATCTTGACATGAATATATCGCTCCTTTTCCTGTAATTGTTACTTGGCAGCCTTGGCACGCTCAATAACTTTGGCGTACTCGGCAGTATACTCAGGCTTGGTATCGTCCTTGTAGAGAACCCCAGTCAGAACCTTGCCTTGTAGTTGTTCAGCGGTCATCTTTTCTGCCGCCTTAACCGGAACGGCAACCTCTTTCAGGCGGTTCATCATCTCGATAACCGACTTGAATTTGTTACGACGACCGTAAGTTGTCGGGCAGTCATCAAGGATCTCGACAACCGAGAAACCTTTATGCTGAATAGCTTCTGCAATCAGCTTATCAATCTGGTTGGCATGGAATGCTGTACCACGGGCAACAAAAGTAGCACCGGCACCGATTGCAAGTTTGGCAATATCAAAACCAGGGTCCGGGTTGCCGTATGGAGTCGTGGACGCCTTGTGACCGGTAGGAGTACATGGTGAGAACTGTCCACCGGTCATGCCGTAGATGTAGTTGTTCATAATGATGTAAGTCATGTTGATGTTACGACGACAGGCGTGGATGAAATGGTTACCGCCGATTGCGGTACCGTCACCGTCACCGCCGACCAGAATAACATTCATTTCCGGCTTGGCCATTTTTACACCGGTAGCAAAGGCAGCGGCGCGACCATGAGCTGTGTGCAGTGTACAGCAATCAATATAGCCGGGAAGACGTGAAGCGCAACCGATACCGGAAACAACTGCAGTCTCTTCTTTTTTCAGATTGAGCGAGTCCATGGCGCGTATCAACCCCTTCATGACGATGCCGTGGCCGCAGCCTGGACACCAGATGTGGGGCAATTTGCCGGGACGAATCCATTTATCATAATCAAAAGCCATGTTATTTAACCTCCTTAATCTTTTCGAGGATCTGGTCTGGATTGATCGGTTCTCCGTCTACACGGAAAATCCCCAGGACCGGAACCTTGCCCTGCGCACAACGCTCAAGCTCAAGTGAACACATGCCCAGATTCATCTCTGGAATAACAATGCCTTTAACCTTGCCGGCCAATGCCTTAATCTGTTTATCCGGGAACGGCCAGAAAGTTTTGATGCGGAACATACCGGCTTTAATACCCTGTTCACGGGCAACATTGACCGCATAACGAGCTGAACGTGAGGTGGAGCCGTATGCGACAACGACAACATCGGCATCTTCAAGCAGGTAATCTTCAAACGTGACGATATCGTCAATGTTTGCATCTACCTTGCGAACTTGACGCTCTTCCTCAGCCTGAACGATGTCGGCTTTTGTAGTCGGGAAACCGTCCTGCATCTTGTTGAGACCGGTAACATGAAACTTGTAGCCGGAACCAAAAGAAGCCAGCGGTGGGACGTCGCCGAAGCTGGTGTCGTATGGCTTGTACTGCTCAGGGGGGACAGTCGGGGATTTTCGTGGTGTAATTGCAATTTCGCCCGGTTCTGGAAAGACAATGCGTTCACGCATGTGCGCTACGATTTCGTCAGGCATAACCATTACAGGAGTACGATATTTTTCGGCCAGATTGAAGGCACGAATAACTTCTTCATACGTTTCCTGAACGGAAGCCGGAACGAGGCAAATAGCAGGATGGTCGCCATGTGTTCCCCATTTGGCGCACATAACGTCTGACTGACTCGGGCCGGTAGGCATGCCGGTTGAAGGGCCGCCACGCATGACATTGTAAACTACGCAGGGTATTTCTGCGATGCAACCGTAACCGATCAATTCCTGTTTCAGAGAGAGACCGGGGCCGGATGTGGAAGTGAGTACTTTTGCACCGGCAAGCGATGCGCCAAGAATTGCAGCCATGGCGGCAATTTCGTCTTCCATCTGCAGGAATTTTCCGCCAATTTTAGGTAATTCAGCTGACAGCACTTCAGATACTTCTGTCGAGGGGGTAATCGGGTAACCTGCAAAGAAGTTACACCCGGCGTATAATGCGCCTTGTGCAGCTGCCTCATTACCCTGAAGAAACGCTACTTTTTTGGACACTGTTCATTTCCTCCTGTAAATTTATTCGGTTATGACTTTGATAGCGAAGTCGGGACAACGCAATTCGCACTGCATGCATTTGATACAGGCTTCAAGATTTTTGACAGAGGCATAAAAGCCCTTCATTTCAAGTACGTCTTTAGGGCAGAATTCAACACAAATATGGCACCCCTTGCAGTACTTCTCGATAATCTCAATTTTTGGCAATGTTTTTTCCATCTAGCAAGACTCCTTTATTCCGTAATAAAAGGTGGTAAATACCGGTTCTAGAAAGTAACAAAAGAAGGGCGCACACTCCACCCTTCTTTTGCCGACTTCCAGGAACCTGGAATCAAAAAACTATTTCATGCTGCCAACAAGTTCTTTAACAGCAGCAACTGATTTGTCCATCATGGCCTGTTCTACAGCGTCAAGTTTGAACTGAATGATACTCTCAACACCTTTTTCGCCAAGGACAGCAGGTACGCCTACGTAGTAACCGTTAACGCCAAACTCACCCTGCAGGTAGCAGCAGGTTGGCAGGACCCGTTTCTGGTCTTTGAGAATCGACTCCGCCATAGAAATGGCAGCGGAGGCAGGCGAGTAAAATGCTGAGCCGGTTTTCAGCAGGGCAACAACTTCGCCGCCGGCACCACGGGTACGCTTAACCATTGCTTCCATAACTTCTTTACCCTTCTCAGCACCGTATTTCTGCTCGAGAAGTTCAGTGACCGGAATACCATTAACGCTTGCATAACGTACCAGCGGCACCATGTCGTCGCCGTGACCACCAAGAGTCATTGCAGTAACGTCTTTAACAGATACACCCAGTTCCCACGCGATAAAGCTGGCGAAACGTGCCGAATCGAGCACACCGGCCTGACCGATAACGCGGTTGTAAGGGAATCCGGTGATCTTCTGGCAGAGTGTAACCATAGCATCAAGTGGATTTGAGATAACGATAATGATTGAGTCAGGAGCGTATGCTTTGATCCCTTCAGCAACCGAAGTCATGATCTTGGAGTTCACTTCGATCAGGTCATCACGGCTCATGCCTGGCTTGCGCGGCAGACCTGCTGTCACAATGACAACATCTGAGCCTTTAATGTCTTCGTAGCTGTTGGTGCCTTTCAGGTTTACGTCGTAGCGGTCAACCGGACCAACTTCAGCAATGTCGAGCATTTTGCCTTGTGGTAGACCTTCAACAATGTCAAAAAGGACAACATCACCAAGTTCACGCATTGCACAAAGCTGAGCAAGAACGCCGCCGATCTGTCCGCCACCGATAAGAGAAATCTTTTTACGAGCCATACTTTTACCCCCTCTTTTTTTGTGTAAAATAAGGCAGAAGTTGAATCTTCGGCCCCTGCTAACAACGTATGATTTACATGTTTTCAATTAAGGCATCGGCAAAACCTGAGCACGATAGCAGCGTCGCACCCTGCATCATCCGTTCAAAATCATATGTAACCCTCTTTTGGCCGATAGTCCGGTTGAGGGTTTTTACAATCAGGTCAGCTGCGTCCTGCCACCCGAGATACTCAAGCATCATCACTCCGGAGAGTATCACCGACCCCGGATTGACTTTATCAAGGTTAGCATATTTTGGGGCTGTGCCATGTGTTGCTTCAAATATTGCGTGACCGGTAACATAATTTATATTTGCACCAGGTGCTATACCGTTACCGCCGACCTGTGCAGCAAGCGCATCCGAGAGAAAATCACCTTCGAGATTCATTGTTGCAATCACATCAAACTCTTTGGCACGGGTCAAAACCTGCTGAAGAGTAATATCAAAGATGGCATCTTTTATCATCAATAATTTCTTCAGTTGACCGTTACCATGAGTCGGAAGCAGGGTGAGTGCCGCTTTAACTTCGTTTCTGATATCAACTTGCTGCTGTTGCGACATCATGTCATAGCCAGGTTCAATCATCCGGGCATTTTCTTCAACAGAAAGAGCAGAGTTCCGGTCCTGATTGCTAATTACCCATGATTCTCGTTCTGTGACGACTCTTGACCGAAACTCAGTCGTTGCCAGAGCATATCCCCAATCCTTGAAAGCGCCCTCAGTGAACTTCATGATATTACCCTTATGGACAATAGTCACTGATTTTCGTTTGTGATTAAGCGCATATTGTATTGCCGCGCGAATCAGACGCTGGGAACCATCGCGAGAAATCGGTTTGATTCCGATTGAAGAGCTATCCGGAAAACGGATCTTGGTAACACCCATTTCTGATATCAGAAACTGAACTATTCTCTCACAATCGTTCGTGCCGGTCATCCATTCGATCCCGGCATAAATATCTTCACAGTTCTCACGAAAAATCACTATATCGACATCTTCCGGTTTTTTTACAGGAGTTGGTACACCCTGAAAATAGCGAATTGGCCGAAGGCAGGTATACAGATCAAGTAACTGCCGAAGAGCTACGTTTAGTGAGCGAATTCCTCCACCAATTGGTGTTGTTAATGGTCCCTTGATACCAACGATAAATTCTCTGAATGCCTGCACAGTCTCATCCGGCAGCCAGGCGTTGTCACCCATTTCACTGCGGAACCGGTTAAAGGGTTTTTCGCCGGCAAACACTTCCATCCAGCTGATCTTCTTCGAGCCGCCGTAAGCTTTCCCCACGGCGGCATCGAAAACACGAACCGAGGCTTTCCAGATATCAACACCGATACCGTCACCTTCAATAAAGGGAATGATCGGGTTATCCGGCACTTTCAGCATGCCGTCGCTTCCCATGGTGATCTTTTCCCCTGAAGGGACTGTAACGTATGTATATTCCATCTAGGTCACTTCGTTATTACATAAAATTATAAAAGAGCTGAGAGCCACTAACCGGTTAAGCGATTGCGTCGATAATTGCGTTTAATGTTGCACTCGGACGCATTGCTTTTTCCGTTTTTACCGGATCAGGAAGATAATAGCCACCCATATCGACTGGTTTACCCTGAGCTCCGATCAACTCTTCATTGATCTTTGTCTCATTTTCCTGGAGTTGTTTGGCAACTTTGGTAAAACGTACCTGCAGATCCTTGTCTCTGGTCTGCTCGGCCAAAGCTTCGGCCCAGTACATTGCGAGGTAGAAGTGGCTACCTCTATTGTCTATCTGACCAACCTTACGGGCCGGGTTCTTGTTGTTATCAAGGAACTTGGTATTGGCTTGATCAAGCGTATCAGCCAAGAGCTGCGCTTTTTCATTTTTAAAGGTAGCGGCCAAATGCTCCAGAGATACCGCAAGCGCCAGGAATTCACCGAGCGAATCCCATCTCAGGTACCCTTCCTGGACAAACTGCTGAACATGTTTCGGCGCTGAACCGCCTGCACCTGTCTCGAACAGTCCGCCGCCAGCCAGAAGCGGCACGATTGACAGCATCTTTGAACTGGTACCCAGCTCTAAGATCGGGAACAGGTCGGTGATATAATCCCTCAAGGCATTTCCTGTTACGGAAATGGTGTCTTTGCCGTCTTTCGCCCTCGGAAGAGTGAAGCGCATTGCTTCCACAGGTGACATGATATGAATTTCCAGACCATTTGTGTCGTGATCTTTCAGGTACTGATTCACTTTCAAAATCATCTGTGCATCGTGCGCTCTGTTCTTGTCCAACCAGAACACGGCAGGAACCCCGGTTGCACGTGCCCTGTTTACAGCAAGCTTGACCCAATCCTGAATCGGCAGATCTTTTGCCTGGCAACCACGCCAGATATCGCCTTCTTCTACCGTGTGCTGAAACAGCACCTTTCCCGCAGCATCAACAACACGTACCGTGCCATCTCCCGGGACCTTGAAGGTCTTGTCGTGTGAACCATACTCCTCAGCCTTTTGTGCCATGAGGCCGACGTTGGAGGTGCATCCCATGGTAGAGGGATCAAAGGCACCGTTTTTCTGACAGAAAGCTATGCACTCCTGATACCACTCGGAATAGGAGGTGTCGGGAATTACGCACTTGGTATCGTGCAGTTTTCCATCCGGGCCCCACATCATCCCCGAGTCACGGACTACAACGGGCATGGATGCATCGATGATGATATCGTTACTTGCATGAAGATTAGTGATTCCCTTAGCAGAGTCAACCATCGCCAGCTCAGGTCTTTTCTTATAAACTGCCTGGATATCTGCTTCTATTTCTGCCTGTTTGTCTGCCGGCAATTTCTTGATTTTCAGGTAAAGGTCACCCATACCAAGATCCGGGTTGACACCCAGTTCTTTAAAGGCAGCAGCATGCTTTTCAAAAACATCCTGGTAGAAGACGGAGACAAAATGACCGAACATGATCGGATCGGAAATTTTCATCATTGTGGCTTTGAGGTGTACTGAAAACAACACACCTTTTGCTTTTGCGTCATCGATCTGCTCAGCTATGAATTTGCGCAGAGCACGAACACTCATAAATGCCCCATCAAGTACTTCGCCAGCCTGAAGAGCCAGTTTTTCCTTAAGAACCTTAACGTTACCGGCCTGATCGACAAACTCGATCTTTACATTGCCGGCTTTTTCCATGGTCACGGATTTTTCGCTGTGGTAAAAATCACCAGAAGTCATATGTGAGACATGGGACTTTGATTCCGGGCTCCAGGCACCCAGTTTGACTGGATGCTTTTTGGCGTATTCTTTTACCGCTTTTGCCACTCTCCTGTCGGAGTTTCCTTCTCTCAGTACTGGATTTACGGCACTTCCAAGGCACTTGGCATACCGTGCATTAAGTTCCTTCTCTGCATCGGTTTTCGGCTCCTCAGGATAGTCAGGGAGTTTATAACCCTGCTCCTGCAGTTCCTTAATGGCCGCTTTCAACTGGGGTATTGAGGCACTGACATTAGGCAACTTGATGATATTGGCTTCCGGTTTCTGAGTAAGATCACCCAGTTCAGCCAAAAAATCAGGCATTCTCTGCTTTTCCGTTAGACAGTCCGGAAAATTTGCAATTATTCTTCCTGCAACGGAAATATCCCTTGTTTCAACAACAACGCCGGCTGCTTTTGTGAAGGCATTGACAATTGGGAGCAAAGAGAACGTTGCCAGAGCGGGCGCCTCATCGATTTTGGACCAAATAATTTTTTGCGTTGTCATATTGTCTCCTTAATTTTTAATCAGAAAGCCACAGGCTTTTTGAATACGAGTGCAACAGATTCATCCGGTCCTCAAAGGGGCAGCGCTTGAACAGGGATATCTGTCGTCAAAGCAACTTCGAAGAGCGGCAGGTAGTTATGGCAAAACTGCCAATCATACCGATACGTTACGACCATAAGTAAAAATCTTGTATACAGTATACAAAACCTGTTTAGCTGTCAAGGGAAAATCAGTAAACACGCTGAAGGGGTAATTACGAACACCTAACCAATAGTATTTATTTTTGGCCGTTTTTGGCTGAATAGCGACGCGCTTCATCTGCTTCACTGCGACTGAAGTTTCTTGGTATAGCAAAAACCTGGCCTGGCCAGAGTCGTTTTGGGTCACGGATCTGGTCACGATTGGCACGAAAGATAATCGGCCAGAGTGATGAATCGTTATAAATTTCTGATCGGGCCGAAATCTGTGGCAGCGTTTCTCCACGACGGACAGTATATGACGTTGGCAATGAAGGGGGTGGCGTTCTATATTTTTTCTGTACAGGCAGAGCAGCTTCAACGGTATTAGCCAACTGTTGTTGGGCCTGTAAGCGTAATTCAGCCTCAATCGCAGCACGCATACGTTGTTCTTCTTTTGCCTTGGCAGCCAACTCAGCAATTTGCCGCTGTTTTTCTGCAGCGCGCTGCTTAATTATCCGGTTAACCTCTGCTTGAAGCATTTCAGCTTTCTGAAATGCCAGCTGATAATACTCATCCGCACCCTTGTCATCTTTCCTGACATGGTAGAGCGCTTCTCCATGATCATATGTATCGAGCAGGCTGCGGTATTCCTGGGGAAACAGCGAAGGAGCTTCGTGACGCCCAAGTTCTTCAACAAATGGTGCAGTCTTGCTCCGCCAAGAGGGGATCTGAGCAGAACAGGCCGCCAGCGCTGCACTAATCAAACATATGCAAACAGCCTGGCGGCCCTTCTTAATCATAATCAAGACAGTTTTTCGGCCAGTCGAATACCCAGTTCACGGAGTTGCTTGGTGTCGACCGGAGATGGGGCCTCTGACATCATACATGTACCCTTCTGGGTTTTGGGGAAGGCAATAACATCTCGTATTGAGTCACTACCGGTTAAAAGCATAATCAAGCGATCCATACCAAAGGCAATCCCGCCATGCGGTGGTGTGCCGAACTCAAGTGCATCGAGCAGGAAGCCGAACTTGCTGCGAGCATCCTCAACGGTCATTCCAAGCAGCTTGAACATAAGAGACTGGACGTGCTCCTGGTGAATCCTGATGGAACCGCCACCAATTTCATTACCATTCAACACCAGGTCATATGCCTTGGCGCGACAGCGGCCCGGATCTGATTCCACAAATTCGACATCTTCGTCCATGGGAGCGGTAAAGGGGTGGTGGACCGCACACCATCGCTTATCCTCGTCATCCCACTCAAGCAGCGGAAATTCAGTTATCCAGACAAATCGATAATCATCCTTACTGGTTAATTTAAGCATATTTGCCAGATGGTTACGCAGTTTGCCGAGCGAATCATGGACAACCTTAGGTTTGTCGGCCACGAAGAAGAGCAGATCACCTTCTTCCGCGACGAATACATTGTTCATTATAGCAATTTCTTCTGCTGTAAAGAATTTGGCAATCGGAGAGTGCCACTCACCATTTTCGATCTTGACATAAGCCAGTCCCTTAGCACCGTAAATCTTAACAAATTCTGTCAGATCGTCGATCTCTTTACGCGAGAACTTCGCACACCCTTTTGCATTGATACCTTTTATTACCCCGCCCTTGGAGGCAACATCGGCAAAAACTTTAAAGCCGGAGGCCTTGACGATATCAGTCAGATCACAGAGTTCCATACCGAACCGGAGATCAGGATTGTCGAGACCGAAACGGCGAATTGCTTCAGCATAGGTAAGGCGCTCAACCGGCAACTGAACGGTAACGCCCTTCGCTTCAGTAAATACACGGGCGATCAACCCCTCCATAACCGTAATGATATCTTCCTGGTCGATGAAGGACATCTCGCAGTCGATCTGGGTGAATTCCGGTTGACGATCTGCACGCAAATCTTCATCACGGAAACAGCGTACCACCTGAAAGTATTTGTCAAAGCCGGAAATCATCAAAATCTGTTTAAAAATCTGGGGCGACTGCGGCAATGCATAAAAATGACCCTGATTAATACGGGATGGTACAAGAAAGTCGCGCGCACCTTCCGGAGTTGATTTGGTAAGAAAGGGGGTTTCCAGCTCTAAAAATCCGTTGTCTGTCAGGTATGAGCGGGTCAACTGTGCGACTTTCGAGCGGAGGATCAGATTGTACTGCAACTGCGGGCGACGAAGATCGAGATAACGGTATTTGAGACGGATATTTTCATTAATATCACTATGTTCATCCAGCATAAACGGGAGTGGCTTGGAACGATTGAGCAGTTTGCACTCAAGTACCTGGATTTCAACCTCGCCGGTTTTCATGTTCGGGTTGACAGTACCCTCCGGTCGGGGAATTACCTTTCCCCTGACCGCCAGAACAAATTCGCTGCGAACTGATTCTGCAACAGCATGTCCGGACAGATTCACTTCCGGGTCAAATACGACCTGAGCTATTCCTTCACGGTCACGCAGGTCAATGAATATGAGCCCGCCATGATCGCGACGGCGCAGTGCCCATCCCATCAGGATTACTTCATTGCCAATGTCTGCAGCCCGTAAGTCACCACAGTAATGCGTTCGTTTCCAATTTCCGAGTGTGTCCATAATAATCCTCCTTAGGGGTCAAGGGTCAAAGGGCAAGGGGAGAGGGAAAACAAGAGTAATATTTCATCTCTTGACCCTTGGCCCCTGACTCTAGTTAATTAGCCTTCCGATGTTGCCGAACCGTGGCATAAGTTTGTCGCGATCCCACGACCAGTATTTAATAAACGCCAGTCCTTTGATCTGATCCCGACGTACAAATTTCCAAAAGCGACTATCGTAGGAACGATCACGGTTGTCGCCCATTACGAAGTACGAATCAGCCGGTACGGTAACCGGGCCGAAAGTGTCTCGGGGATTCATCTCTTTCGGGATGATGTCTTTTTCCTTATGCACTTCATGGGGATTTTTATACGGCTTGCCGTTTACATAAACCTTTTTGTCCTTTCCTTCAACCACATCACCAGGGACACCAACAATACGCTTAATAAAATCTTTGCTGGGATCTTCCGGATATTCAAAAACTATTACATCGCCCTGACGGGGGTCACGAATCGTCAAAGCCCGTTTGTCGGTAAAAGGGATTTTAGTGCCATATATGAACTTGCTGACGAGCAGATGATCTCCGATCGCCAGCGTATCTTCCATAGACCCGGAAGGGATTTTAAACGCCTGTACAAGATACGTGCGGATTACTAATGCCAACAGAACTGCTATTATTATCGATTCGGCGTACTCGCGAAGCAGACCTTTCTTTTTAATCTGTTCCTGAGGTGCCGGTGCCAATTCAGCCTGGGGTGAATCTTGATGCTCTTCCATGCGGTTTCCTTTTAAATAGATTCTTCAGTCAACTTTTAAAATTGCGAGAAATGCTTCCTGCGGCAACTCGACGTTACCGACGTTTTTCATGCGTTTTTTGCCCTCTTTCTGTTTTTCCAGCAACTTCCGTTTTCGGGTAATATCTCCCCCGTAACATTTTGCCAGAACGTCCTTGCGCATAGCCTTGACTGTTTCACGGGCAATTATGCGGTTACCGATGGCTGCCTGAATTGCCACCTCGAACATCTGTCGTGAAATCAGCTCTTTCATTTTTGATACAAGGTCACGACCCCTGAAATACGCTTTGTCACGGTGCAGGATCAGCGAAAGTGCATCAACGACTTCCCCGTTGATCATGACATTCATGCGCACCAGATCACTTTGCCGGTATTCAAGATGTTCATAATCCAGAGAAGCGTACCCTTTGGTGATTGATTTGAGGCGATCATAAAAATCAAGCACAATTTCATTCAACGGCAGTTCATAGATAATCATGACGCGAGTCGGTGTCAGGTATTTAATCTCGCGCTGCACACCACGTTTGTCTTCACAGAGCGCCAGTACGCCGCCGACAAACTCATTCGGCACATGGATGTGGGCCAGAATGAACGGCTCTTCCAAAAACTCTGTGCTTTGCAGTTCCGGCATCTGATTGGCACTCTGAATGGAGTATACTTCGCCATTCATTTTGTGCACTCTATAGACAACGGTTGGAGCTGTGGTAATCAGTTCTAGAGAGAACTCCCGCTCCAGTCGCTCCTGGATTATTTCCATATGCAACAGACCGAGAAAACCGCAGCGGAAACCAAAACCAAGCGCCAGTGACGTTTCCGGTTCGAAGGAGAATGACGAATCATTCAGTTTCAATTTGGCAAGTGCATCGCGTAACTGTTCATATTGAACGGTATCTATCGGGTACAAACCGGAGAATACCATCGGTTTGACTTCCTTGAACCCACCCAATGGTACTTCGCACTGCCTATGCAACAGAGTTACGGTATCGCCGACTTTAGCATCGGCAACGTCTTTTATACCAGCAATAATGAATCCGACTTCCCCGGCAGCCAACTCGGGAACTTCAATCATCGTTGGAGCAAAAACACCAATTTTGAGTGCTTCGAACGAACTGTTGGTCGACATTAACTGGATCTTGTCTCCCTTTTTGAGTGTTCCATCAAAGATGCGAACCAGGATGATGACTCCCTGATACTGGTCATACCAGGAGTCGAACAGCAGTGCTTTGAGCGGAGCAACTGAGTCCCCGACAGGAGGAGGAATTTTCTTGATAATCTGCTCAAGGATCTCGTGTGTACCGATTCCCTCTTTAGCACTGGCCAGCACGGCATCATGAGCATCAATACCGATAATGTCTTCAATCTCCTGTTTGACACGTTCCGGATCGGCGGCGGGAAGATCTATCTTGTTCAAAACCGGAAAGACCTCCAGATTTATATCCAGGGCGAGATACACGTTAGCCAGAGTCTGGGCTTCAACCCCCTGAGATGCGTCAACCACAAGTAACCCGCCTTCACAGGCAGCGAGAGAGCGCGACACTTCATAGGTAAAGTCAACATGGCCAGGGGTGTCGATCAGGTTGAGAACGTAGTCAACGCCGGCATCGGAGCGGTAGTCAAGGCGCACGGTCTGGGCCTTGATAGTAATACCACGTTCACGCTCCAGATCCATTTTGTCAAGGAACTGGTTCTGTTTATCCCGTTCAGATAACGTACCGGTATACTCAAGGAGACGATCAGCCAGAGTTGATTTGCCGTGGTCAATGTGGGCGATAATAGAGAAGTTGCGGATTTTACTGATTTCCATGAATTCCTTCGTGCTCTAAAAATTAGGACTGTGAAGAATAAATAAAGATGGCTGGAAAGTAAAGTGGAAAAGGGCTACGTACAAATTCAGGATCTTGACAAAAAAGAGTTCTGAAACGTATTGTCGAGACTGATTCATTTTTTTCAGAAGGGAAATTATTGATGATTATCGATTGGAACAACATTAACACCGTGCTTCTTGATATGGACGGCACTATTCTTGACCGCCACTTTGATGATCATTTTTGGCTGGAGCATGTTCCGAAACGGTGGAGCCAGCATAACAATACGACCCTTGAGTTTGCCAAGGAGCACCTGTACAGCCTGTTTCGCAGCCAGGAAAACACCCTCAACTGGACCGATCTCGATTATTGGTCTGATCGTCTCAGGCTGGACATCCCTGTTCTTAAGCGGGAAATTGAGCACCTGATCGCCGTCCATCCTTTCGTGATTGAATTCCTGCTGTTTCTCAAACATACCGGTAAAACCGTTTGGCTGGTCACCAATGCTCACTCTAAAACACTTGACTTGAAGATGAAAACCACTCGAATCGGACCTTACTTTGACGGTATTATCTCTGCACATCAGGTTGGAGTGCCAAAGGAAGATGAACGTTTCTGGGGGGAATTGCAGCGTTTTATCTGTTACGACCCGGAGCGGACGCTACTTGGAGAAGACAGTGAGACGAATCTGACGACTGCGGAGAGTTTTTCTATTCGATATCTTGTGTATATCAGTTGTTACAGCTCAAAAATTGAGCCGCGCCGATCGGAGCGGTTTCCTACAATCGACTACTTCAACAAACTTATCCCGGAAATTGGGAGCAACTGCGTAACCATATTGTAAAATTCATTTGATATAAGGATTATTGCAACTTTATGTGTAGTTATGCAAAATTATCTTGACATGATCCTAAATTATAGTAAATGTCATGAAAACTAAAATTATGACTGCGGAACAAGTGGCTATGAAGAATAAAAACAGAGTAAAAGCAATTAGAGAATCCAGGTTGCTGAGTAAGTCAGAACTTGCCAGAAAAGCCGGAGTTTCCGTTTTAACCATTGCTCGTATTGAGCGTGGTGAGGAGTGTCGGATGGAAACGATGCGGAAAATTATTCTGGCCTTGGGTTATAACTTAGAAGATAAAACTAAAGTATTTCAGGATCAGGAATAACGGGACTGGATATGTTTCTTTTTAAAAAGAAAAAAGAGCTTATAGGGATAGACATCGGATCAAGTTCCGTGAAGGTTGTCCAGTTGAAAGGAAACGATGGTTCCTACCAACTGTTGAATGCCGGAATACTCCCATTACCACCAGAGGCTATTGTTGACAATACGCTCATGGATAGTGCTGCAATTGTTGGAGTGGTTAAAAATTTAGTTTCAAGTCTTGGCATTAAGATTAAGGACGTTGTCTGCTCGATTTCCGGGAATTCCGTTATTATCAGGAAAATTGTGCTGCCGACGATGCCGCAGGAAGAGCTCGAAGATCAGATTTCGTGGGAAGCAGAGCAGTACATCCCGTTCGATATTAATGACGTAAATATGGATTTTCAGATTTTATCACCTGACAGTAATGATCCGTCAAAAATGAATGTTCTGCTTGTCGCAAGCAAAAAAGATATTATTAATGACTACGTGTCGGTGTTCAGTGAATCCGGAATGAATCTTTCAGTTGTTGATGTTGATTCTTTTGCCATTCAAAACGCATTTGAAGCAAATTACGATTATAATTCTGAAGATATCATTGCGCTCGTAAATATTGGTGCCAGCATTATGAACATCAATGTTATCAAAGATGGCATTACACTGTTCACCCGTGACGTACAGATGGGTGGTAATCTCTATACAGAGGAGATTCAGAAGCAAATAGGTCTTAGCAGCGAAGACGCCGAAGCGGGAAAACTTCTTGCGCACGAGTCCACTAACAATCAACTTTTACATGTAATTATGAAGGTTAACGAAACCATCACTCAAGAAATAAGACGTTCTCTTGATTTTTACAATTCAACTGCAAGCGACAATCGAATTTCAGGGGTTTTTGTGTGTGGCGGTTGCTCTAAGGTTTACAAACTCATTGACACTATTTCAGAAAAAATAGGTTTGCCGGTTGAAAAGCTAAATCCTTTTGCAAAAATTAAGTACATTGAAAATGATTTTGACCCTGAATACCTTGAGGAAATCGCCCAGTTTATGGCTGTGCCGATTGGACTTGCTATCAGGAGGGTAGGAGATAAATGATAAAAATTAATCTTTTACCCGTTCGGGCATCCAAGAAAAAAGAAACGGCTATTCAGCAATTGGTTATTGCCGGGGCTGTCTTTGTCGTAATAGCACTTATTGTTACATCTCTATACGTTGTCAAGCGTGTTCAGGTCGCTACGACTCAAGAGGCCATTACGTCGGCGAATAATAAAATCACCGAACTGAAAGCAAAAATTGGCAAGCTTGAAGAGCTTAAGACCCTTAAAGAACAGGTCAGAAAAAAGCTCGATGTGCTTACTCAGTTACGAAAGAACAAAACTGGTCCGGCGCAACGATTATCAACGTTAAGTGATCTTGTGCCTGCACAGTTATGGCTCACGAACTATACTGAATCCGGCCAGAACGTCAGGATATCCGGGATAGCATTTAATGAAGAACTTATTGCTCTGTTCATGAAATCTCTTGAAGCTTCCAGCAACTTTATGTCAGTGGAATTAGTTTTATCTGAGCAGATATCCGTAGGTGAGGCTAAATATAAAAAATTTGATATCACGATGAAGTTAGAGTCTGCACCACTTCCCGTTGCTGCAGGTAAAAAATAATGCGCATTTTTCAGGTGGTCTGAATATGGATCCTAATATTGAGAAAATACTAAAGCTTCCTAAAAAACAGAAAATTCTGCTTCTTGTGGTCGTTTCTATCATTGAAGCCGCTGCGTTAGTCTGGTTTTTGTATATTCCAAAGCACAATGAACTTGAAGGGCTGAAAACCAAACTTGCCCAATTGCAGGGTGAGATTACTGAAAAAACGAGAATCGCTAATAATCTTCCAAAATTAAAAATTGAATATGAAAAACTAAATCAGGAGTTGGCGCTGGCGCTGACTGAGTTGCCGAATTCGAAAGAAATACCGACTTTGTTGACGAGTATTACCACTTCGGGTAAGTCATCAGGTCTTGATTTTCTGACCTTCCGACCCAAGCCGGAGGTTCCAAAAGATTTTTATGCTGATGTACCCGTCGATATCATAGTCTCAGGATCATACATGGGTGTTGCAAACTTTTTTGCTGCAGTTGCAAATCTGCCACGCATTGTAAATATAACAAACGTCGCGTTTTCAGATGTAAGAAGTGTAAATAATCGCATGATGGCCAAGGTTACGTGTCTTGCAACCACATTCCGGTTCCTTGATAAGAAAGAGATTAAGGATGATAAAAAAGCTGCTAAAAAGAAATAGTTTTTTTTCGACGTCCGCCGGAGTTTTATTCTGCGCACTTGTGTTGTCAGCGTGCGGCAAGGACCAACCGGTTGTCGCAACGCCTGCACCTGCAAAGCCACCTAAAGCAGCAACAGTAGTTGTGTCTAAGCCAGTTCAAAACGTCGCCAGTTCGGCGTCACGTCTACTCCCAGTGCCGGCAAACCAATTTGACTTTAGTAATAAAAAAGATCCCTTCAGGCCTTTTATTGTTATAAATGATTCAAAAAGATCATTAGATTCGATGAAAAAAACGCAGTACGATTCTTTTCCTATCCATCGTTTTGACGTAAATCAATTCAAGCTCATCGGAATAGTATCCGGCATTCGAGAAAACAGGGCAATGGTCACTGATCCGGGCGGAAAAGGCTATGTGTTGAAAGTTGGCATGTCGATAGGAAAGAATAATGGCAAGGTCGTTTTGATCAACTCTAATGGTGTTAATGTTGTTGAGCAGTATAAAGACGAAAGTGGTAAAACCCGTCAGGAAACCATAAAACTTACCCTTCCAAGGAAGCAATAAGGAGTTCCGCATGAAATGGAAGATACATACATTGAAAATTTTGCTTATGACTGTTTCAATAGGAGTAAGCTGTTTCGTTTCATCTCCTTGCAAGGCCGATAGCGCTGAACAGTTAAAGGCAGCCGGAATTGTCGAGATTGAGTCCGTTGTTTCGAAGGGAGAAGGTGTCGCAACTGAACTGTTGATTAAGCTCTCTTCTCCGGCTACGTATACCAGTTACAAAACAGTATCACCGCTGCGTCTGGTTATAGATTTATCCCAGGTTTCCCAAGGGAATATTGCTGCACCGGTACAGATTAATAAAGGTAATTTCAAGACGGTTACAGCAAATCGCTTTGATACGGATGCAGGTGTGTTGACTCGTGTAGAAATAGGACTTTTGAGTGACGCTGAAGCGGTTATTTCAACTGATCCGTCTAAACCCGGCGAATTGAAAATTACATTTCCTCAACTGAAAAACAGTGACCTCCCGGCTGTTCCAAGCTTAGTTCCGATTACGGCTGCTGATACTGTTGCACCCGCTGTTGCTTCAATTGAACCGGCACCGGCACCTTCAACCAGAACGTTAAATTCGATTACCGTTAAAGGCAATACGATAGTCTTTGCACTTGATGGTACCGCCGGTGATTTTAAAACATTCAGGCTCAATAATCCTGAGCGTTTTGTTGTTGATTTATTTAATGCAAAAAGCGGGTTGTCGACCAGACTTTTACCATTGGATGCTTCAGGTGTTGCTTCAGCACGTATAGGGATTTACCCGGACAAGGTGCGTGTTGTACTTGATGCCGTCAACGGCAGTTTTCCCGAAGCATCTGCAGCATCGAGTGCTTCTGATATTATTATTACTCTTGATTCGCAGCCAGTTGTCGGAAATACCACCAGGTTGGTTTCCAAGCGAACTTTAAAACCTAAAGAAGAAGATGTTATATCAACCGATAAAAATAGTACTTCTACCGGTATGACCCCTGTCGCAAAGCAATTGACGACTCAGGAAAATACGCCGGAAGTGCAATCTGCTGCAGCAAAGCCGACAGTTCTTAAATCGCACCCGCCTGAGGTTGTCAGTAAAAAGAGTAAATATCCTGGCAACTCAACAATCGAGATGATTGACTTTCAGGTACTAGAGGGCATTTCGCGAGTTTCAATCAAGGTAAATGGCGATATTAACGCTGAGACGCCGACTAAAACACCCGGCTATGTTACCCTGACAATTAAAAATGCAACACTGCCTAAAAATCTTCAACGGTCGCTTGAAACGCGTGAATTTATCACTCCCATTTTGCGTATAACACCGCTGTCTATTAAAACTAGAAAGGGTACTGACACCAAAATACGTATTGCAACACGTATTGCTGCCCCTTTTGAGTATCATCATGAAGGTGATGTTATCTATATCGATTTTAGACATCCGGAGGGGATGGGCAGCGATAAGCTTTTCACCGAGGTTTCAGATCAGAAAAAAATGCCGGCTCGTCAAAAAACTGAAAGAGCAACTGATGGTGATATCTCGCATGATTTATCTCCCGCTTCTGATCCTGCCGTCAAGTCAGCCGGCACATCAGGAAATTACAAAGGACGTAAAGTAACTCTTGAATTTGCTGATGCCGAGGTAAGGAAAATATTCCAGCTGCTTGCAGAAGTCAGTAACAAAAACTTTGTACTTGGTGATGATGTTACCGGTACAATTAGTATTAAACTTGTAAATGTTCCGTGGGATCAGGCTCTCGATATCATTCTTGATACAAAAAATCTCGACAAACGTGAAGACGGCAATATTCTGCTTATAAAAGGTAAAGGTAAGTTCAAGTCACAGGCAGAGGAAGAGCTGGAGATTAAAAAAACCGCTGCCAAGTCTATTGAACTCAAAACAGAAACTTTTTCAGTTAATTATGCCGACCTTGCAGCGATAACGTCGCAGTTTGAAAAATTAAAAACTCCGGACCGGGGACAGATCGCATCTGACGCACGCACAAGTAAGGTGATTGTTAAAGATACTCCGCAGGCTCTGAGTGATATGAGAGTATTGCTCAGTCAGCTTGATCTTCCTGAGCGTCAGGTCATGATCGAGGCTCGAATTATTGAAGCAACATCAACCTTCAGTCGCAACCTGGGAATCAGTTGGGGTGTGCATTACCGTGATGGCTCATCATCAGTTATGAACATCAATTCAATGGATACCTCTTTTGGCGGCTTGACCTCAGCACCACCGGTTACGGGAATTGCGTCTGCAGCCGGGGCCGCAGCAGGAATTTCTTTCGGTACTCTTGCCAGCAACATCAAGGTTGATGCACGCCTTAATGCAGCAGCAAGCGCCGGGATGATCAAAATTATATCATCACCTAAGGTTGCGACGCTTAATCATAAACCGGCAAAAATATCACAGGGACAACAAATTCCATATCAGAATACAACGTCGACATCCGGTGCAGTCACCGCATTTGTTGCAGCAACCCTGTCACTTGAAGTTACTCCGCACATTAATGCCAATGGCACTATCATGATGAAAATAGATGCCAAAAATGATGCCCCCGGTACCGGTAATCCTCCGCCGATCAATACAAAGCAGGCTACAACTGAAATGCTGTTGCGAGATGGTGAAACGACGGTTATTGGTGGAATTTTTGTAGACAATGATATAGAAGGTGATGACGGTGTGCCGTTTTTAATGGACATTCCCTACCTTGGAAAACTGTTTAAGTCGAGTTCTAAGTCCAAGATTAAAACTGAACTGCTTATATTTATTACGCCTCGGATTCTGGATGCCGTGTAGCAAGGTATCCAGCCTTTGGATACAATTGCTGGTTCAAACCGATTCAATTCGATGTGATTAGTGATTGATTTATTAAATTTGCTCTGAGGGGTTTTCGGATGAAAAAACTATTTTTGTTGTGTGCAATAGTCTGTATTTCTTTGTTCGGCTGTGGGAGCGAGACTGATGGTGTTCTCTCTCTTGCCGAGATTACTGTTACAGATTTAACGGGGGGGAATTTTACTGTTGAATCGTCTGCAATTTTTATCTCGGGTAAACCGGTAGCAAATACGAAAATATCATATACCGCTGCTTTTAAAGGCACTACTACCGACGTAAGAAACGGTGAACTTTATTCTGATAGTACCGGCAAGGTTATCATCGGTCCATGGGCAGTAACTCAGGGTACTGTGCCGATTATCATTACAATCACTGCTATGTCCGGTGATTTGTCTGCAACTAAAACTGCTTCCATCCCTGCCGCAACACCCGTGGTAGCACCATAGACTTTTTGGGCGGATTGATCAGTTGGACTCTGTTGATGACAGCTGCAAGCCAATTGATTTAAGGAGATTCAGTCATGAAATTTATTTGGAATATTATCAAGACCATGATCGTGAGCAGCCTGCTGGTGAGTTCTTTTGGCTGTGGTCCCGAGACGGGGTCTTCTCAAAATCTTTCACCGGTGAATGGAAATGGATCTTCAGGAACCGGAAGCAATCAGTCCGGTTTACCTCCTCTTACTCTTTCTCCGATTACGCTTGGCCTTGCATCGCTTTCGTATGGCGGCACCACCAGTGTGTCGGTGACGGTCATCGATGCGAACGGAGTTCTGTATACCGCTCAGGATGTTGATGTTGTCTTTTCCTCAACTCAGGCGACTGCTGGCTATGCAACGATAAACTCCCCCATCAGATCTGTTAATGGCGTTGCCACTGCTACCTATCAGGCATTAACGGTTGTCGGTTCTGATACGATAAAGGCGTCAATTTCCGGATCCTCTGTTACAACGTCACTTTCGGTTAATCCGTTAGCTGCCAGTGCGATTTCTTTTGTTTCAGCATCCCCGGTTAATATAGGACTGAAAGGAATGGGCGGTGCCGGTATTCAGGAGACTTCGAAGATTACCTTCAAAGTTATTGATACGGCAGGTCAGCCTAAAGCGAATCAGCCGGTTGATTTTTCGTTAAATACAACAATTGGCGGCTTATCCCTATCATCGGCTTCGGCTAGTTCTGCGAGTGATGGTACCGTCTCCGTATTTGTCCAGGCTGGAATAATTGCAACATCGGTGCGAGTCACGGCTACACTGACCGGTACAACTATTGCGACCCAGTCAGACCAACTTGTAGTATCAACCGGTGTACCAGCACAGGATGGATTTTCAATATCGATAGAAACATTGAATCCGGAGACATGGAACATCGATGGGGTTGTTGATAAAGTTACGGCTCGATTAAGTGACCATTTTCACAACCCGGTTCCCGATGGTACTGCCGTGTATTTCACAACCAGCGGCGGCAGCATACAACCATCTTGCACTACAATTGCCGGTGCCTGTTCCGTAAACTGGACAAGTCAGGATCCCCGCCCTGCAAACGGCAGAGCGCGTATCTTGGCATATGCTGTTGGTGAAGAGGCTTTCCTTGATCTTAATGGCAATGGTTTGGCTGACGCCGGTGAGTTTAGCGATGATTCGGAGGCGTTTCGTGATGATAATGAGAACAATATAAAAGACGCCGGTGAAACTCCTATTGATTTCAATGGTGATGGTGTTTTTGGCGGGCCTGACGGGAGATATAACGGTGTCCTGCAGGGGAGTGCCTATGTCGGTGCGCCAAAATCAAAACATGTGTTTTCGAATTCCACCCTTGTAATGGCTTCATCATCTGCTAATATATCAAGTACTTGCGGCCCAGTGTCACTGGGATCGTATACTAACTGCTTCGCTACAGTGAGTGATGTTAATGGCAACACGATGCCTGCCGGTACGACCGTTGCGTTTAAATTGACGACTCTGATTCCAGGATCGACAGTAGGGTTGGATTCTACTACTGAAACGGCTTTAGCTATGCCGGTTTATGATACATATACATTTCCAAACACAACAGCTGACACTGGTGTGGCATTCTCGATTATGATTTCAGACAAGAGCCTGACAACGTCGGCAAGCGGTTCGCTCGAAATAAAAGTAACGTCACCAGGTGGCCTGGTTACAACCGGGGCCTATCGAATTAATTAGGTGTAGTTTTGCAACGTCTGACAGGCAAAATGTTACGAGTCCTTCCTTCAAAAAATTGCTTGCAACACAAAAGAGGGTGCATTTTCATGCACCCTCTTTTGTGTAAAAAATTGCTGTAAATCAGAAACCGATGGCAACTTTCAAAGAGTAAACCGGCTTATCAGCATGTTCCGCTTCTGCAGTGACGGAGAACAGTGGAAACGGCGTGATTTTGAGTCCACCAAAGTAACGCGGAACAGTCGTGGATACATCGGACCGCCCGATTGCTTTGAGATATCCCTTTGCCTCGCTTTTAATCCATAACATTCCCACTCCGGCATACGGGGTGAGGAACAGAATGCTTTTGCTGATTGAAACATCAACACCATAGGTCTGCAGTCCCATGTCATCGACCCCGGTCATTTTTGTGTAGGTAGCCCGCACACCGAGCGCCGGTGTTGCGGCACCGCCGTCAAGAATTGCTTTGCTCAGTTCTGCGCCGTACAGCTTGACATTACTGTCGGGTACGTAAGAATACATGGCACCAATATCAATGCCAAGCGGTAACCCTTTCCGGACACGAATCCTGGGAACAATAAGGTATGCAGGAGCATCGTTACCAAAAGCAGCTCGCCAGTATTCGCTGTATTCATCAATACTCATCGCGGACGCCTCAACACCGATATCAAATCCGGTAATGCCAAGCGGTTCAGGAGGTGCCAGGTTTCTGTAAGCGAGTGCAGTACCCGCTTCTTTTGTGAGGCTTTCAAAACCATTCTGGCTGATCGGTATGGTAAAGTTTATGTCTGCTGCAACTGCCGGTGAAACAGCAAAAGCGAGTATCGCTACCGCAACTCCGCAAAACACCCTTCTTCTCATGTTTCTTCTCATGTAAACCTCCACAAATTTTTGTAGTCGCACTCTATCAGAGCAGTTATCTACGGTCAATCACACCCTGTAGTAACGGAGATTTATTACTCTCTTCATATTCATCGCACTCTTTTGTAATAAATCGCTACAAAAAACCTGTAGAAACCTGCCAATCTGCCGATGGATATAAGTACATTCCTGTAATTAACTGTACAGCGCAGAGATAAGGGCAGAACGTGGCAAAAACAGTTGAAATTAAAATTCCGGATGATATTGAATATCGCGTAATTGGCAATGCCTTTGGCCTTCTCATCGCCTCTGCCGGGCTATTGGCCGGTGAAATGGTGCGCATGCGCAGTTTTGAATACTGGCTGAATGATTTTGTACCGTTACTGTTTGTCTGTTGGATGGCGTTCCGTCTCTACCGAAACTTTTTATCAACTATGACCGCCTACCAGGACTTTGTTCCACCACCGGGTGTGGCGCGTGACCGGCAGATTCGTGATACCCTTAAATCGGAGGATGTTGCAGTCAAACAGATTGCCGCAAAGACCGGCTATACTGAGGAACAGGTGGTGGCGGAAGTTGCCAAGCGTATTGAAGCAAAGAAAGCAGCGGAAGCCCTTAAAAAAAGTAAACAGTCACAGTAGATGAGGATTATGTCGGAGCCTAAGAAACTGACGCTTGAAAATCTGGCTCACTTGATGGAACGACGAGGTTTGTTGTCACGCGAGCAACTGAAAGATGTTTTGGCGCGCGGAAAATCCCAGGAAGCGCGCCTCTATTCCCTCCACTATTCCGGCGCATCCCGCAGAAAAAATACCGGCGTCGAACTTGTTTCCCCATCCGAAATTCTTGCGTCATTTAATCTCGAAATACCTGGTTCTCACGGACAGGTGCTGACTGTAGATACCATTACCGAAGCATTAGCTTCTGCCACCGGACTTTCGTATCTAAAAATTGATCCACTCAAGCTTGATCTGCAAGTTGTTACCAATCACATTCCCCGTCCTTTTGCCCTCAAAAACCTGATCGTTGCCGTTAATGAGTTGCGTGGTGTTATTACGGTTGCTGTCGCCGATCCGTTCAATGAAGCCATCATACATGAGCTTGCGGTTGCCAGACGCCTGGAAATCAGACGAGTACTCAGTTCAAAAAATGACATCTTAAAAATATTACGTGAATTTTACGGTTTCCGGGCATCGGTTTTGGCTGCAGAAGCCGAGGTCGCTACATCGATAGATCTGGGGAATCTGGAACAATTTTTTAAACTGAAAGGGCAGCAGGACGTAGAAAGTACTGACAAGCACGTTATATCGGCCGTAGATTTTCTTCTGAACTATGCGTTTGACCAGCATGCCAGTGATATTCACATAGAACCGAAGCGGGAATCTTCGCTGATCCGTTTCCGTATAGACGGTGTCATTCATAACATTCATGTAATTCCAAAGCCGATGCATGCCCCCATCATATCGCGTATCAAAATGCTCTCCCGCATGGATATGGCCGAAAAACGTCGTCCTCAGGATGGCCGTATCAAGACAAACTTCAACAACAAGGATATCGAACTGCGCGTTTCGACAGTGCCGGTAGCCTTTGGTGAAAAAGTTGTCATCCGGGTCTTTGATCCAGATATCCTCCTTCAGGATCTGGACAGCATGGGGTTTTTCCCGCGTGAACTATTGCTGTTCAACTCCTTTCTGCGCCGTCCGAACGGGATTGTGTTGGTGACCGGCCCAACCGGCAGCGGCAAGACAACGACGCTCTATTCTTCGCTCAGGTCACTCTCATCACCGGAAGTCAACATCGTCACAGTTGAAGACCCTATAGAAATGGTCATGGAGGAATTCAATCAAATCGGCGTTCAGCAAGGGATCGGCGTCAGCTTTGACAGCATACTGCGCAACATCCTTCGCCAGGACCCGGATATCATCATGATCGGTGAAATCCGCGATCGAGAGACCGCAGAAAATGCCGTGCAGGCCGCCTTGACCGGACATCTGGTCCTGTCAACGCTCCATACAAATGACACGGCCTCCACAATCATCCGCCTGCTTGACCTAGGTGTCCCCCCCTTTATGATCTCGGCAACCGTACTTGGTATCGTTGCCCAGCGACTGGTACGCAAGATATGCCCTCACTGTAAAAAAGTCCGTAATCTTTCACCGGACGAATGCGCATATCTGCAACTGCCTGAATCCTCATATGCCGTGTGGGAGGGAGCGGGGTGTAAAGAGTGTCGGGGTACCGGCTATCGTGGACGCAGTGGTTTGTTTGAAGTGATGGAGTTGAACGAGCGGCTGAAAGCTCTGGTATCAGGGTCAGCGGGACTCGCGGCCATTACTGCGGCGGCCCGTCAGGAAGGGGTTATCACGCTGCGTGAAATTGCCATCAACAAGATGCTGGAAGGGGTAACGACCTATGAGGAAGTTATCTCAATGACCGGATAGTATATTTTTGCCTGTTGCCCTGCATATTCAATATGCCATAATGCACGTATGTCACTAAAAAGCGATACTCCCATAGAAGTCACCCTCGAAAAATCCCCTTCCGGTACATGGGTTGCCCCGGGAAATACCCGTGGCCAGATTCAGCCCTGGCAGCGGCTCTGGTTTGTTGCCGGGATAATCTGGTTTCTAGGCCTGGCAGGCTGCTATTTCATGCTCATGCCCAACCAGCAGAGTATTGAACGCAAGATGGTCTTTTCAATTACCGAAGAGGTAAAGCGATACGATGGTATGGCCTTTGCCGGAGAGTCGCCGAAGAAAATATTTGAGACTGCCGCTTCAGAGGGATATGCCGCCTGGATAGCTGGAGTTCGAACGAAATACCGGATAGGTTATGAGGGTAAGGCGGGTTTTGACCGGATTGAGCTGGAGTTCCGCGATGCTCTCTCCGGCTTGCCGACAAAGCGGAACCTCGGTGTGATGATCTGCTTTGTCGCATGGATGATACCGATGTCGCTCCTGTACGCAATCGGTTTGATAATAGATTGGATCAGAAGAGGTGCCCGCGGCGTCAAAGAGCGAAGAGATCATGCATGACTCCCGAACTCCTGATACAAGTTTTGTGTTCTGCGTGAAAGTGTGTTATTTACCACAGTTGCGGCACATTTTACGAACAAGGGGTTTTTCTCATGCGTTATATCAGTACCCGTGGCGGTATCGATCCTATTACCTTCAAAGATGCTGTCATGATGGGGTTGGCTTCCGATGGCGGCCTGCTTCTTCCACAATCCTATCCAACTGTTACCAGAGAGCAGCTTGACTGCTGGCGGAAGCTTTCCTACCCGGAGCTTGCCTTTGAAATTATTTCCCTGTATGCCGGTGACATTCCCGCCGCTGATCTGAAAGCTCTGATCAATCGTTCATACTCCACCTTTACCCACCCGGAAGTCACCCCGCTGGTCAAAAAGAACGGCGTGTATATTCTCGAACTGTTTCATGGCGTTACTCTGGCCTTCAAAGATGTTGCGCTGCAGTTTCTCGGCAATCTGTTTGAATACATCCTGGCGGAACGCAAACAGACAATGAACATCATAGGGGCAACATCTGGTGATACCGGCAGTGCCGCCATTCATGGAGTTCGCGGTAAGAGTGGTATTTCAATCTTTATCCTGCACCCCTATGGCAAAACCTCCGCCGTTCAGGCGTTGCAGATGACCTCTGTCACCGATGCCAACGTTCACAATATTGCGGTGCGCGGCACCTTTGATGACTGTCAGGACATGGTGAAGGAGCTGTTCGGGGATCTGGCGTTTAAGGAAAAATATTCTCTGGGAGCGGTGAATTCCATCAACTGGGCACGGGTTCTTGCGCAGGTGGTCTATTATTTTTACGCCTGGCTGCGGGTCACCGATTCGACCGATGCGCCGGTTAATTTTTCAGTGCCGACCGGCAATTTTGGCGATATTTTTGCCGGATACGTTGCTAAGAGAATGGGGTTGCCTGTTGACAAGCTGTTGCTGGCAACAAATGAGAATAATATTCTGACCCGCTGTATTAATTCATCCGACTATTCTCTGGGAGAGGTGGTTGCAACGGTTTCTCCCTCCATGGATATCCAGATTGCGTCCAATTTTGAGCGCTACCTGTTTCATCTGTTTGCCGATGACTCTTCCCGACTTAAAAGAGCATTTGCAGAGCTGAAGGAGCTTGGCCGTATTTCATTCACTCCGGATGAGATGACTCGGATTCGCACGGATTTTTGTTCAGCTTCGGTTGATCAGAACGCAACACTGCAGACGATCCGTGATTTTTACGCCGAGACCGACTACCTGCTTGACCCGCATACCGCCGTTGGTGTCAAGGCGGCTCTTGACCTGCTGCCGTCTGATTCTGCGAGAATCTGTCTCGCTACGGCCCACCCGGCAAAATTCAGTGAAACCGTGGAGCGGTCACTCGGATTTCAGCTTCCCCCCCCTGCATCAGTCAAGGAATTATATGGGAAACCGACCCGATGCGAGATCATGGATGCAGATATTGGCAAGGTTCGTGAATTCTTCATCGCTCACATAGGGTAATTTCCCGCGCTATGTCAGAAAAACGGAATATAACCCGGGCTGCCGGAATTCTCGGCAGCGCCACCATGCTGTCCCGAATCATGGGCATGGTCCGGGATATGGTCGTGGCGCGCCTGTTTGGCGCCGGTCTGGCAACAGATGCTTTTATAGCGGCGTTTCTGATTCCAAATATGTTGCGGCGCTTTTTCGCCGAGGGAGCCTTGACCGCCGCTTTTGTCCCGACCTTTTCAGCAACTCTTTCCCATCGTGGAGAAGAGAAGGCCCGGGAGCTTGCCAATACCTGCTTTACACTCCTTACCATTGTCATGGCGTGTATCACTCTCGCTGGAATTTTCTTCTCTCCTGTCATTGTCGGACTGATGTTCCCTGGTTTCAAGGTCGAGCCGGGAAAGTTGGAGCTGACTATTCTGCTCAATCGTCTGATGTTCCCCTATATCTTCTTCATCAGCATTGTTGCCCTCTGCATGGGGATACTTAATACGTTGCGTCACTTCTTTACCCCCGCCATATCGACGGTTTTTCTGAATATTTCCATGATTCTGGCTGCACTCTGTCTGCGTGGTTTTTTTGAAGTCCCCATCACCGCCCTTGCTGTCGGTGTCCTGATCGGCGGTTGTATTCAGTTGACCATGCAACTGCCGGTGCTCTGGAGTAAAGGGTTTGCGCTCAAGTTTGATTATAACTTCAATACACCTGAAATTCGTAGCATTGCCCTGTTGATGTTGCCGTCAGTTTTCGGGGTCGGCGTCTACTATCTGAATATAACCGTCACTAGTATTTTGGCCTCACTGCTGCCTCAGGGGAGTGTTTCGTATCTCAATTATGCCCAAAGGCTGTTCGAGTTTCCGCAAGGCATCTTTACGGTGTCGGTAGCGCAGGCCGTTCTGCCGTCAATGAGCAGGCAGGCGGCAGAGGGCGATATTTTCGGAGTGAAGGACACACTTTCGTTTGGTGTGCGCCTGACACTTTTTATCACAATCCCTGCCATGGCGGGGTTAATGGTCTGTTCAACACCTATTTTCAGCCTGATATTCATGGGAGGGGCTTTCGACTATTCGACTGCTGTTAACTGTGCTTCAGCGCTGCTCTATTATTCAGCAGGCCTCTCTTTTGTCGCCTTAACCCGGGTGCTGGCGCCGGTTTTTTACGCGCTTAAAGATACTAAAACTCCGGTTTATACAGCACTTATAGCCTTTATTGTCAACTTCTGCTTGAGCCTTGCCCTGATGGGACCACTCAAACATGGCGGACTGGCTCTGGCCACGACTCTTTCGGGGTTCTGTAACATGCTGATGCTGCTCTGGCTGCTGAGACGCAAGATCGGCTCTTTTGGCGGGAGCGCTATCATGCTGACGGCTCTTAAATCGTGTGCAGCATCAATTCCGATGGCTGTTACGGTATGGTATGGCTGTTCGCTTGTTGACTGGTCGCAGGATGGTCACAAAATTCTGAAAGGCTTGGCGTTAGGTGGGGCGATTATCTGTGGCGGAGCGGTGTATTTTCTGATGGCGAAATTGTTAAAATCGGAAGAAGCTCTTGAAGCACTGTCAATGCTGCGCAGAAAGGTGAAAGTATAATGGCAAAATATCACTCGTATTTTTTAACCCGCTATGGTGCTGGAATCGTGTCTGCCTCAGATCTGGGAGTAACTGGCGTAGAATTGCCAGACGTAAGTCGCAGTGATACTGATTCTCATCATGAACAAAGCAAATTTGAACCGTCTGAAATATCAATCCATTCTGCTCTTATGCTTCAAAGATATTTTCTTGGTGAGTGTATAGATTTTTGTGATATTCCGGTGGATCTCCGTGCTCTTCCTCCTTTTCGCCAGAAGGTTCTGAATAAAATTCGAACAGTTGCGTTTGGCGAAATATGCTCGTATGGCCATATTGCGGAGTTGTGTGGCTCTCCACATGCTGCCAGGGCTGTCGGCGGGGCGTTGGCTGCCAACCCGATACCGATAATCATCCCCTGTCATCGGGTTGTGGCATCTGACGGACGCCTGACCGGCTTTTCAGCTCCAGGAGGAGTAAACGCAAAAAAAATAATGTTACAGTTGGAAGGTATTGAATTCAAAGGGTTGCTGGTTGTTACAAATCAGCTCGTTATGCACAGGATTGCATGCTGATAAAAAATTAAATTTTATAGTTAAAAGTGCTTGACAGTGTAACCCCCTATTTTTGTTGTATATGGCTGTAACACATTAATATCACTGATAAATAATGTTGTATAAAAAAACGGCATTTCGGATAAAACTCTTGCAAAAATATCACTTTTGCTTTTCGTCAACATCGTTCTCCACAGGTTATCCACAATTTTTGTGGATAAGGATAACAACCCTGTAAAAACAGTAATATCGCAGAAACTACTTAAAGTTTGCTCTCACGTTCAGCACTTTTTGCTTTTTCCCATAACTGGTCCATTTCTTCAAGTGTGGCGTTTTGCATCTGCACTCCCTGCCGAAGCAACTCGCATTCAACAAAACTGAAGCGCTTTTGAAAACGGGTTATGGTCTTGCGTAGAGCCTCTTCCGGATTGAGATGTAAGAACCGTCCCAAATTTGAGATGGCAAAGAGTAAATCACCCAACTCATCTTCCATTCGTGTCGGGTCCCCCCCGGCCCATGCCTCCTCAAATTCATGCAGTTCTTCCATAACCTTGGCGAATACCTGATCGGCATGCTCCCAGTCAAAGCCGACCCGTGAAGCTTTCTCACCGATCTTGTGAGCCTTCAAAAGCGCGGGAAGGTGGTCTGGGATTCCTGAAAGAGCTGACGGTCGTTCATCACCCTTTTCGAGTTTTTTGATCTTCTCCCAGTTTTCAATCTGTGCATCACTGTCCTTTATTTCAACATCGCCAAATACGTGCGGGTGGCGACGGATCAGTTTGTCGCAGAGAGTGCTGATGACATCATCAATTGAGAAATTGCCTGACTCCTCGGCAATCGCAGCGTGAAAAACCGGCTGAAGAAGCAGATCCCCCAACTCCTCTTTGAGGTGGCGGGGATCTTTCTCATCGATAGCCTCGATAACTTCGTAGGTTTCCTCAAGCAGATAGCGGGTGAGGCTCTCGTGAGTCTGCTCCGCGTCCCAGGGACAACCGCCGGGAGCACGCAGTCTGCGCATAATGGCAACCAGTTGTTCGAATGTGTATGGCGGGTTCATTAATTATCCTCTCAGGTGGAATGTTTTTGTAACAGATATGCCTGTTGAGTTGGGGGCTTGTCAATGCACGTTTTCTTTGACACGGATGATACTGCACGGGTAGCTGTGTGGGAGAGTAGGTCGCCGCCGGGAATAAAATAAAGAGCCCGCAACCAGTCAAATGGTTGCGGGCTTCTTGCGTTGTGCGCTCGGCAGGGCACGTAGGGCGTGAGCCCCATCGAATCAGCTATGGTGGCTGATTCGTGACTTAGAATGTTCGCCTCCTACCAGATAGTAATAAATTACTCTTACACTCACCCGGATTTCACAGGTCAGATAGCGCTCCAATATTGTTTGTAATGCGTTCCCAGATCGAATACAAAATCCTTCACCAGAAATACTTTGCCAAATTTGATATGTACTACAGAAACACCGCTGTTCTGGCCTAACGTTCCCTCCTTATTAATGAGTCGCACATCCCAATGTACCGTAACAACATTGGTCCCAGTGAGATCGAAGATGTTCTTGACGCAGATGTCCTTGGTGACGAATTGAACGCTCGGGAACTGCTGCAGGAAATGCCGGAACCACCCTTCTACGGCGCTTTTTCCTTGAAAGGTTCCGCTTTCAGAGATTTCACCTGGAAATATGAACACGCCATCATCTCGCCAATCCGACATAAAGGTTGCTAAGTCGTGCCGGTTCAGGGCATTGAAAGAGTGAGCGATTTTTTTCCTGGCAATTAGTGCTCCAATCATGGTCTTTCCTCATGTTACGTTGAATTGGGGGGTTCGTGATGTCGCGTCTACATTTCCCATTTGTCAAAAGTGTTGACGCGACATCAGTTGTTTTACTCAGTGTCCTTCTCAAGAAATCCTTTCCCCCGTTCGGGGCGGTGGTGCTTGTAGTGCCGGTCGTCCTTGTCATCCTTCGGCTGAATGTTGTCTGCCGCCACTGCATTGCCGATCATCATATTCACGTCAACTCCGTTTCTGGGGTTGTAGCCGGTGAGCATCACCTTCTCGGCATTTACCGATAGCCTCCCCTTGTCGAAGTCGATCTTTACCCAGAGGTTCTGGTTCTTGTACCGGTAGGCATTATGATCAACGACGCTGAACTCCCTGAACGGCACGGCAAAGACCTCAGTTCCGTCAATAAAGAAGGCTATCATGTCGTCAGGGGCAGGTAGCGATGCATACAGTTCCGCCTGAATTTCGACATCGGCAAGCAGCGACTTTTTGCTCTTGAAGTCGATATCCGCTTTGGTGACGTTCAACTCGATTGTCGGCGATACGGTGATTATGGTCGTGGTGGTTGTGGAATCTGCCCCATCCGACACGGTGATCCTGGCAGTGTAGCTGCCGGCTTGGGTGTAGATATGCTCCGGATTGCTTACGCTGCTCGTTGCGCCATCACCGAAATCCCAGCTATAGATGAGGAGCTGGCCTTCAATGTCGGTAGCATTGGCGGCAAACTGCACCTCGAGCGGCGCGGCCCCTGCAACCGGTGTTGCAGTGGGATTTATCACCGGGGGATTGTTGGGAGCCTGCACGGTGATGGTCAGCAGTTCGGTGTCAGAAGAGTTCAGTGGGTCGGTGACCATAAGGCTCACCGTGTACTCTCCCGGCGTCAGGTAAGTGTGGCAGATGGTCGCCTCAGTCCCGGTTGCACCGGCATTGCCGAGGTTCCAGCTGTAGGTGAGTGATCCATTTTCAGGGTCGCTGCTCTGGCTGCCGTCGAAGCATACGGCGAGGGGAGCAGTCCCGCTGCTGTAGTCAGCTGTCGCGACAGCTACCGGCGGTAAGTTGACCGCAACATCCACGGTTACGTAGTCGTACGCACTGGCATTGCCCCGGCTGTCGGTGGCCACAAGGGAGAGAATGTACTTGCCGCTGCTGTTCGCAATGAACTGTGCAGTCTGGCTGGTTTCATCGTACAGGGTGTAACTGCTTCCCACTGGATAATCAACAACCGTCCAGGCCCAGCTGCTGATCGTGTCATTGTCGGGATCGGTTGCCGACCCCTGAAGCGCTATCTTGTCACCGTTATAGATGATTCTGTCCCCGCCGGCATCGGCTTGCGGCGGCTGGTTGGCTGGCAGCACGGTTATGCTGATTGTGCTGCTTCCGGTTGCGCCGTCCTTGTCGGTCACGGTCAGGATGGCCGTGTAGGTTCCGGGGGTGGCATAGGTGTAGCTAGAGGTGGCAGTTCCCGAGCCGTTGGCTTCAGTGACGATCCCCGGCGCAGAGGTGGTGTCGCCCCAGTCCCAGGAGGCCAAATGGGAGTCGTTGACACCGGCATCAGTGAAGCCGGCGGCGAGGTTCAGTTGAATTCCTGCTTCCACCGGCGCTGTGTAGCCGGTGATCGCCCCGACTACCGGGGGGAGGTTAGCGACGGTGAGCGCCACATACTCCGTGGCGATGCCGTCATGGTTGTCGGTCAGGGCCAGCATTGCCTGGTAGGTGCCGTTGTCAGGGTAGACGTGCGTAACGGTAGCAGTGCCTGATCCGTTCGCCTCGCTGACCGTACCTGATGTTGTGCCGCCACCCCAGTTCCAGAGTGTGGTATGGGAATCGAGGATACCAGCGTCAGTGAAGTTCGCCGTGAGAGTCACTGTGCTCCCCTCGTTCACAGTTGTTGGCTTCTGGATGCCGGTAATCACCGGTACTGCGTTCACCACCGTTATCAATCGGGATGCGGAGTTGGTTTCGTTGGCGCTGTCAGTAACCGAAACGGTCAGCTGATAGCTGCCGACCTCTGCATAGTTGTGGGAGAGATCGAAACTCTTGTCCGGCTTGAGCGTCAGTGAACTGATGCCGCTGCCGTCGCCGTAGTTCACCGTAGCTGTCCAGGTGTCGGGGTCAGGATCGGTGAACGAGCCGCTTCCGGAGAATTGCGAACCCTCGGTGACGCTGCTGGCAGCCCCGGCATTAACCACCGGCGGGTCATTCACCGGGTTGACCGTAATGGTGACGGTAGCGACGTTGGAATCGAGTTGACCGTCACTGGCCTTGAAGGTGAAGTTGTCGGGGCCGTTATAGTTCGCCTGCGGAGTGTAGGTCAGATTGGGCGGAGTGCCGGTAAGCGTGCCATGCTGTGGCTGAGTGAGCACGGTATAGCTGACGGGATTCCCCTCCGGGTCGCTGGCTGCCAGGGTAATGGCTGCAGGACTGTCCTCGTTGAGCGTCACTGTCTGACCGGAGGCGACAGGCGGCAGGTCCGGCGGTACCCAGGCAGTCTTGACGCAACTGTTGGCCCCGCTGAAATTGATCCAGCCTATGTTTTCGCCCCAGGCCTGGCCGGAGAGTTTGCCATCAGCACCGATGGTGACGCCGGGCCCCTGGTTCGGCTTGAAGTTGATCCAGCCGATGTTTTCGCTCCAGGCGGATCCTGACAACACGCCTCTTCCATTGTTGGTCACCCCGACGAAGCCGGTATCAGGATTCCCCAGGTTGATCCAGCCGATGTTTTCTCCCCAGACCATTCCGGTAACGGCACTGTCGATCACGGTTACGCCGGGACCCCATGACGGCTTGAAGTTGATCCAGCCCATATTCTCAGCCCAGGCGTATTGGCAACCGGCGTCGCCGGGGTCCATGTTACCGGGGAAGGCCACCGTGTACGAGTGGGTGACTGTCGCCTGGTTGCCAGCGTTGTCGGTGGCAGAGACAGTGTAAGAATTGCTCCCGATACTGCTGGTGGAGAATATGCCTGATGTCCCCGTGCCGCTGACACCGGAGACTGCATCCGTGACTGTATAGCTGGGAGTTGCTGTGGTGTTGATGTAATAGGTGCCGAAATTGGCCGGGGTGGCCAGTGTTATCACCGGCGGGGTCTTGTCGATGCAGATATTGAGCGTTTGAGTGGCCTCGATGTTTGCCGGCACGGCCTTGTCAACGGCATGGAAGCTCAAGCTTCTGCACCCTTCGGTGTTGAAATATGGCTTCGCCATCGTGCCGGGCTGTATCACCTCGCTGCCGTTGCCTATCTGATAACGGATCTCCTTTACCCCCTTGCCGCAGTCGGTGGCGGTGAGGATCATGTTGACATCGTTCCGGTACCAAGGCTGCAGCGCAGGTGCATAGGTGGTAATCGGGGCGATGTCGTCGGGGACGGTGGGAGAGGTCCAGTCGGTCCGCACCCGGAAGGGATTGGCACCGTCAGAGCGAAAGCTGATCCAGCCAATGTTTTCACCCCAGGCGCTTCCCTTGAAATCGCCGCAGGCGTCGATGGAGACACCGCCAAAATTGATCCAGCCGACGTTCTCCCCCCAGGCTGTGCCTGAGAGGGTGCCGCTGCCGTTGTTGAGAACCCCGCCTAGCCCGTTGGTCGGACTAAGACTGATCCAGCCGATGTTTTCTCCCCAGGCGTTGCCGGACAAGCCGCTGTCGGTGACCGTGACGCCGGTATCAAAAGAAGGTTTCAAGTCGATCCAGCCAACGTTCTCCCCCCAAGCAGAGTGAGAGTTGGTGCTGTCAGGATCGATGATGCCGGCCCATGCCACAGGGCAAAATAGGAGAAACAGCAGCATGGCGGCAGAAATGATAGCATGCCATGGAATATTTATCATAAGCGCTCCTCCGGTCAGTGGTTCTGTTTATCGGGTGCCCGGTTTTTAAATAAGCGAATAACCGAATAACCTACTGTCCGGCACGAACCGGCCATACGAAGTAACTGCCGGTCTTGAGGAGGTAGGACCCTAGGCCAAAGTCCATATTGACGCCCCAGGCATTGACTGTATCGTAGGTACTTGACGACCAGTAAAAGCCTAGCGTGATATTTGTGAACGGATGTCCGAGCGGAAGTCTGGGTGTGCCCGTGTGAGATCTGTCAGTAAGAGTGCCCAACTCCTCGATAGTAGGGACGCGCCACCCTAGGCGGCCGCCAAGATACAGAGTAGTGCAATAATCCATAGCCGATTGCCAGGTGCGTCGTTGTGAATCCGGCGATTTTGCCCAGACCAGGCCGGTCTCTTTGTCCAAAACGGCCGTGCCATCCAAAGCATCCACAAAACGTTGTGCCGCCGGGATAATTTTATCCCATGAAGGCTTCAACTGCTCCAGGGTCCGCATGGTTGGTGCCGGCGCCGCGCTCGGCTCCAGAGAGCCGGCAAAGACAGGGAAGACGTTGAACGCTAGGGCGAGAGCTGTTGCTGCTACAATTGACAATAGTTTGGTTTCCATTTTTGTTACCTCCTGATGTTGTTGTCTTCACTGGGTGACCAGTTGTTAATTCTGCTTCGGGATTGAATATCCCTCGATAAATGGTCCAGAAGGGTCAAGTCCCTACTCCATACGTTTCTTGATAGTTGTAGTTGGGTGAGACTTACCCCCCTCGAATATGCTTCAAAGCCTAGAATGTAGGCACTCATTTCTACAAGCTGCTCCGGCTGCTTCTGCCGGTGCTTGACAAGCGCGAGCTGCGACAGGGTACAATTTTTGGCAACCTTTGACATAACCTCGTTCCGCTGTTGAACAAATATTTTCACATATTACCTCAGGTGGAATTCCAAGCGAACGACTCGGTTTTCCTGTTATAGATTCACCTCTCGGGTCAAGTATCACTTTTCCATCCGGGTTAAGTAATCCGCTCTCTTTAAGGATTGCGGTTATACGATCTTGGTGCGATGGTTTAAGTGAGCCCCAACTGCCTTTATCAACCTTGATAATTTCTAAACCAATTACGCGCCCAGTCGAGTTATTGCTCTCACCGGTCGCAGACAAGGGTGTTTCAGCCCTTTCAGCATAGACGTTCACTGTATAACCCAAGAGAGCCATTGTAATAAGAAGTTCTATCCTCATCATTTTACCCTCCTAAGTTTAAGCCTTGTGAGCCTTGTCAAAGTTTAGCCGCATGGAGCGCAGCATTAGAGATCAATTCCACCTGGATCTCTGACAAATGAGAGGGTTCAGGTCCAGAAGGGTCAAGTCCCGCCTCTATTGATTGTTGAGGTTACCGGAGTTTGAGACTTGCCCATCATTACTCAAGTTGTCACATACTTGTGAAGTGATAGGCTTCCACGAAGTCGTAGGCCTCTTCCTCTAAAGGATTCTGTCTGTAGTTTCCGGCATCCAAAAATCCCTCACCGTAGTCTCCGGCGAACTCTGTTTCGCTATTACCGCAGCAGCGAATCTGTTCAATGTGAACAAGTTCATGCATGAGAATGTTGAGTTTTTCATACGTTCTCTGCATATGTGTACCCTTGCAGTAAATCGTGTAACCAAACGTCATGGCGACTACTTTGTGTGGTCCTCCCTCGCTCTCGAACCAATTGCCGGGCAAGTCGCAAGCCGGTCTTATGCGTACGCGATCCAGGTCGAGGTGAGGAAAGAGAGGCCTGAACTTCGCTTTCGAGCGAGCATTCAACTTGTTTGTTTGCTTAGCAACATTTGCTACTGCGGCAGCTGATTTCGCACCATAATAGATAGTGATGCCTCCGGCGCGTCCCCCTAGCTTCTTCAATTCTTCAAGAACGTTCATGTGATCCTCCTTTTTATCGTATGTATTTTGCGTCTCGAAGGGCGAGTCTTAATCTTGTGGTTCAGAGCTGACCACCCCTTCATACTGTTGTGCCCAAGGCATCGAGTGTCATTACACTGCGGCGCCATACGTTCAACTCAACACACATGGACGGTTATTCACCGGAAAGCGTTGCTGGTGAGCCAAGCAGGATAGCTGGCTAAAAGCGCATCGCCAAGTGCGGGAGCCTGCCGAGTTGCCAGTATAGATGCAACTGCCCGAAGGTCGTTTTCTACCGTTCTTATTGTGCCAAACGCCTCAAAGCCAAAGGTCCACCATACGTCTCCATTCTGAAGCAGCCTGACCTGTGTAAGCTCCACATTGCAGCCAAGCGTCGGTAACGGCTTTTGATTGTATGGCTTTTCGTCCTCATTCAATTCAATCTCCACTGGCACTGGCTTGGAAGTATCGAACTTTCTTAGCCACCTCTGTTTTTCTATGGGTAGTGTCGCACTTGCACCCAATTCCAGTGAATTCGACGTCCATTTGGACCAAAGCTCGATCGGCCCCACAAACGGCGCTATCGTCAGACCGCCCCCGATAACATCAACCAGGCCTTTAACCTCAGTCTCTTTCATTTCGCCACGATTTTTAATCCCCAACTCGACTTGGCCGACATCGCTCAAGTAGTTGTCCACGCGAGCTTTCCCACCTCCTGCAGAGCCGGAATGCAATTCGACATTGCAGAACCACTCCCACAAATCTGGCGGTGGGGCATTACGCCAGAACCAACGTATTTCTGCGGAAACTTGCATAATCTATCTCCTAAGCAATGAGGAATCATTTCGCTGCTGTTAATTGCCCCTATTTGTTCCGTTCCTTGCTGCCAAAGAAGATCGCGGGGTCTGGCTTCCAAGTTGTTGCCAAGTTGTCCTTCTCGCTCGGCTCCTCCGTACCCCTCCTGATTTGGCCATTCAGATCATCCCGACTCTTTTCCACCCTTCATCTTCTTCTCCGGATTCAATATCCCCCACAACTCCTCCCGGCTCCCGAACGTCCTCTTCACTTCTTCTTCTATTATCTCCACCTGCCCGGCAATTTTCCGCGAGTCTTTCGGGTCGCGCCGGTAGATCCGCACGATGTAGCTCTCCATGGGCACTCCTGCACCATTCAAGAGATATTTTTCATTTTGAGAATGACATTAACAATTTCTAGACTACAGATTGACTACAGATTCGGAGGAAAATGATTAAAATGTCATTGGGGGAAATTAAATGAAAGGTGATCGGATAGGTGGGAGCAGCTGGGAAGGTGGGATGCTTGAGCTAGAACCGTTGCCCTATGCTCAGCTCCTGAGTTTGGCTCAAAGGTTCGTGAGGTGCAATCAGTTCAACAGGGTCTTGTAGATGGCCTCGGTCTTTGACGACGGCTTGAGTCCCAGTTCGGCGGCAAGCTTCATCCGGCAGCGGCGGTAGAGCTCCACCCCCTTGGCCTGTTGGCCAAGAGCAAGGTGACAAACCATGAGGTGCTGGTAAAACTCCTCAATCAAGTCATCGGTCTCCAGCCCTTTCTGATGGCAGGCAATTGCCTTATCGAGCCGTCCGGTCTCTTCCCAGTAGCGTCCCAACGCTTCCACCAGGCGGATGAACTTTCCGCGCAGCCGTTCGCGTGTCGATATCCCCCAGGAATAAGCGGATTCCGCCGAGAGAAAATGCCCGCTGTATATGGTGATTGCCTTTTCGGTCAGCTTTGCGGCGCGGGCACCTCTTTCCGCATCGTATCCTTCGGCGGAGACCCGCGAGGAGAGCTGTCCCTGCCCGCTGTTCCAGAGCGCCTCTGCGTCCGCCGCCATCCGTTCAAAGGCGACGGTATCAACCCAGCAGCAGCGGTCATTGATGGAGAGGCGGCCATCCTGAAAGATGAGGGCACGGTCTTGACCGATGAGTCGCCGGAGCCTGACCAGGTTGACGCTGAACGCCTTATGCGCCGCGTCGCCGTCAGCATCCGGCCAGAGTTCATCGCAAAGCCTTTCTTCCGTCACGTCTCTGCCGCCAAGAGCAATAAGGGCTTTCAGCATCTCCAGCGGTTTCTGCTGGATCTTGCCGGCGAAGCGGACTGCTATACCTTCTTTAATCAATCCGAACCTGCCGAGGGTATGGATTTTTATCTCCCATGGCCACTGCTGCAGTGTAACGGGTGGGGGGGCCATCTGCAGGGAGAGCTTTTTGATCTGACTGCAGACATACTCCGTCTCGAACCCTTTCTCGAGAGCCCTGGCGTACAGTTCCGCCAGCTTGGATGCCGGCCAGCGGAATAGCAGAGTCTCGTATCGGCGCTCTTTGCCGAGAGTAATGGCCCGGCACAGTGCGTCCATACCCTCCTGTTCTCTCCCTTGATCCAGAGCGAACCGTGCTTCAAGGAGGAGGGAGATGTGCAGCATGAAGAGGCTCCCGATCTCGTTGATCATCTCGCGTGTCGCGTACAGCTCCTGCCATGCCCCCTCGGTGTCTCCGGATTCGTGCTTGACCTGCGCCAGGAGATGCCGACTGATTATCTCCGGAATCGGGATACCGGTAATGCGCGTAAGTTCCTTGAACTTTTCGGCATGGGCTCTGGCCTTGGCGAAGTCACTGACGAGCAGAGCGTGCCATCCACGGATGCCATGATACTGTGCCTGGTTGGCACGTCCGGTGTTGGTCATCATTGGCTCAATCTTCGCCAGAAAACTGCCGGCCAACTTCAGATTACCTTCGGTCAATGCGCCGTAAGCGGCTTGACTCAGCAGAATTAAATCCCATACGTGGATGCCGTGCTCTTTCGCGAGGGAGAGCCCTTCCTCTGCCGCCTTCAAGGGATCATATATGTCGGGAGAGGACCCGCCGATAATGGCCGCCATAGATTTCCAGATAATCCTGATGGCAGGGGTGATGGCAGCGGAACTTTCAAACTTCCCGGCTTCTTCCACTACAAAGACGTAGCGATCATAGTCTCCCATCCAGCAATAATAGTTAACGGCACTGATGAGTACCTGAAGCCGCAAAGTCATGTCCGGATGGCGCTCGGTAAGGGTCAGTGCCCGCTCGATCCAGGTAGATATTTCCCGGTGGTGCGGTTTCCGCCAGGTAAGTGCCAAGGCCATGGTAGTAGCAACCTTGGCCTCTACTGCCGCATTGGGAAATTCGGTCTGCAGGTGTGACCATGCATCAAGCCAATCAATCCAGGGGTCGAGATACGTCAGGTCATCGACCTCGAACATGAGTGAATCGACAGCGCCGCTCCAGGCAAGCATGGTTCCGATTAGATCATCGTTTTCCTGAAACATGGTGAACGCTTGATAAAAGAGCGAGCGGCTTTCGCCTGGAGAGACGAATAGTCTGCAGCATCCTTTCCAGTAGAGGAGCCACGGGTTATTGGCAAGCAGATCCGCCGGCAGGGCGCAAAGCCAGTTCTCGAGGGTGGCAGAGCGTCCTTGCGCCAGGAGCGAAGCGGCATGAGTCGCCACAATCCCGATAACCCCCGGCCAGTTCCCGGCCTGCAGAAAAAGGGCAAAGGCGTTTTCGAGATCCCCGGCCTCCTGAAGAAGCATTGCCGCCTGACCCTGCAGCGCGGCCAGTTCCTCAGCCGGAAGGCTGTTTGTTGCCTCATTTAACAGAAAATCACGGAACAGAGGATGATAACTGAAGAATTCCGTCTGGCCGGAATGTTTTTCGGTGAACCAGCCGCTGCGATGCAGCTTGGCAAGCAAGCGCCCGCCGTTGGCGCAGGATGTGAGACGGACGGCCATTTCTGTCGTCATGCGGGGCAAGAGTGATGTCCGGAGGAGAAAATCTCGCAATGGGGCGTCGCAACGGGCCAGAAGCTCTGTGGAAAAGTAGGCAAACAGGTCGTCGTTTTGCCGGGCAAAAGTTACTGTACCGGCAGTGGCAATCCCTTCCCGAATGCTTTCCAGCATCAGGATTACTCCGGCTGGCCAGCCGTGAGTCTTTTCGTGGATCGTTTCAATGCAGGAAGCCGACAGAACGTGCCCGTGCTGGGCGGCAAAGCCGGCGGTCTCCTCCTGAGTGAATTGCAGTTCCGTCATTCCGAGGGTGGCAAGTCGTCTTTTCGTCTTGAGCGCGGCAATCGGGACAGGCGGTGCCCCGCGGCTGAGAAAAATTATGTGCCTGTGCGGAGGAGCAGCTTCGAGCACTTGGTACAGAATCGAATGCAGTGGGGAATCTTCCGGAAGTTCCTGATAGTTATCGAAGATCAGCGTGGTATTTGGTTGAAGAAGAGAAAAAAATTGCTCGAAGAATCTGTGTGCAAACATCATTACATTCGGGACATATTCGGGGGTAAGAAGCGGGAGATTCTGCTTTATGGATTGATTTCCGCATAACGCCAGATAGTAAAAAAATGAGGCAATATCTGCATCGCTGCTGTCTACCCGGTACCAGAGAGTTGGATAAGCTCGAAGGGCCAGATAGCTTGCCGCTAAAGTTGTTTTGCCGGAGCCGGGAGGGGCGGAGATCCAGGTGACAGGCTTTTCAAAAAGAGTGTCGAGATGTTCGAAGAGTCTTGCACGCGGATATATTCGGGGGAGATCGGGTTGCAACAATTTTGCATGGTAACCATCCATACAACCCTCGGATCGGATCACAGGTGATTGGAACGACAATTCGAAATTGTTGCGACACTGATATACAATGTAATTATGAATGAAGTCAATGAACAACAAGACTATTTGCTGGATTGATCCGGTTAACAGGATGCGGGACGCAATAATTATTCTGTCAACAACCTTATGGCTGCTGAAGTCATGGAAGTAGATGAGTAGGCAAGAGTAGAACGTGTTCAGTGATATTACTCGCTTAACTTGACAGAACAGTGACACGAATGGTACGTACCAGTACAGGAAGGTTATTATGGATCATCAGCAGAGTGAAGTCGTTTCTGAAATAGAATGCAGTTGCGGTGAATTACACCGTGGTCACATCTGCTGGCTTACCCATATGGGGCTTATCAGTGAAGTGTACCATATCAGTTGTACCCCGACGGTCGTCTGCTCCAAATGCGGGGCTAAAGCGAACTTGCCGCATAATGTCTGCTTTCCGTCACCTCTCGAAAAATAAAGAATCACTCCTGTTCATAAAAAAGGGAACGTTCATACTCAGGCCTCATTCGACTATCCGGTTCAGGAATGTACATGTCCACAGTCACACTTGCCGATAACAATTCAATTGCAATTCCAACCGAAATCTTGAAAAAACTGGGGCTCGTGCCGGGCGATTCTCTCTCTCTGGAAGAGGTGAATGGCGAACTTGTCATGCGCCAGATTCGGATAGCGGTTGAATTGCCAAAGGAAGTGGTTCTCCCTGCCGGCAAAAGCCTGAACGATGCAATTTCCCGCAAGAATCTTGGTGTCGGCATCCAGTTTATTAAGGGGATCGGGCCAAAACTGGCGGCGCTGCTCGAAAAAAAGGATATTCGCACCGTTGAGGATGCTCTCTATCTGTTGCCGCTGCGCTATGAAGACCGGCGCCAGCTTTTTCAGATATCTTCCCTCCGCCCCGGCCAAAGTGCACTGTTTTCAGGAACAGTACTGTCGGCAGAAGCGTCCAGGACCAAAAGCGGCAGGAGTGTCTTTGAGGTGCTGGTTCAAGATTACAGCGGCTCAATTGCCTGCAAGTGGTTCAGCGCCAATGCCGTCTGGATGAAGCGCACCTGGAAAATCGGGCGGACCGGCGTTTTTACCGGCGAGGTGAGCCAGTTCGGTTACCAGCGTGAAGTGCATCATCCCGATGTTGAGTGGCTGCCGGAAGGGCAGGATCTTGCGGCGCTGCTGGCGGCAGATCCGGCCAATTTTGGGCGGATCGTGCCGGTTTATCCGCTTACGGAAGGGATTCATCAGAAAACGATGCGCCGGGTTATGCGGGAAGTAGTAGCAGGATTTCTGGCAAATATCGATAGCGTGGTGCCGCAGGAACTCTGTCCCGCCGGATTTCCTCCGCTTCGCGAGGCGCTTGGGCAGGTGCATTTGCCGCCCCCTGAGGCCGATCTCGCCGATCTGAACAGCGGAGCAACTCCGGCACATCAGGCGCTGGCGTTTGATGAATTTTTCTTCTGGGAATTGGGACTTGCCCTTAAAAAACGTGGGGTGGCACTGGAAGAGGGGATTGCCTATACCGTGACCCATCGCTTCACGAAAGAACTGGTACGGCTGCTCCCTTTTGAACTGACGGCGGCACAGCGGCGGGTGCTGGCGGAAATAAAAACCGATATGATGGCGCCGCATCCGATGCACCGCCTGGTTCAGGGTGATGTCGGGAGCGGCAAAACTCTTGTGGCACTCATGGCCGCTTTGATCGCTGTTGAAAATGATTTTCAGGTGGCCATTATGGCGCCTACCGAGATTCTCGCTGAACAACACTGGCACACCATTCACCGCTGGTGTGCAGAGATGGGAATCGAGGTGATTCTGATAACGGGAGGTCTCAAGGGAAAGGCGAAAAAGGACGCTCTCGAGCGGGTTGCCGGTGGCCAGGCCCATATTGTAATCGGCACTCATGCCGTTATTCAGGATAAAGTGGAATTTGCCCATCTTGGTCTCGGAATTATTGATGAACAACACCGCTTTGGTGTGCTGCAGCGGGGTATTCTGAAGAAGAAAGGGAGTAATCCCGATATTCTCGTCATGACCGCCACTCCGATTCCCCGCACTCTTGCTATGACGCTTTTCGGTGATCTTGACCTGTCGGTTATTGATGAAATGCCTCCCGGCAGAATCCCGATTGAGACCAGAGTTTTCTTTGAATCGCGTCGCTTGCAACTATATGATATGATCCGGGACCAAGTCCGGCTGGGGCGGCAGGTCTTCGTTATCTATCCGTTGGTGGAAGAGTCTGAAAAAACGGACCTGAAGGCGGCCTCCATAATGGCAGAACATCTGCAATCCGACATTTTTCCCGATATGCGCATAGGGTTGCTGCATGGCAGATTAAGTCCGGTGGAAAAGGAAACCGTTATGGCTGCCTTTATTGCACAGGAATTTAATATACTGGTTGCAACTACCGTTATCGAGGTCGGCATTGACGTCCCGAATGCAACCCTGATGGTGATTGAGCATGCAGAGCGTTTCGGGCTATCTCAACTGCATCAATTGCGTGGCAGGGTAGGGCGAGGAAGAGAGAAGTCATACTGTATTCTGATGTCATCGGGAAAAATGTCTGAAGATGGTGTAAAACGTCTGCGGGTTATGGAGTCTACATGCGACGGCTTCCGTATTGCCGAGGCAGATCTGGAAATAAGGGGGGCCGGTGATTTTCTTGGCACCCGTCAGGCAGGGATGCCGGATTTTCGTGTTGCTAATATCCTGCGTGACGGCTCACTACTGGAAAAAGCCCGACTGGCGGCCTTTGCTCTGCTTGAACGTGATCCGGATCTGGCTCGTCCGGAAAACGCACCACTCCATGACGAACTGGTCCGGCGCTGGGGTACACGGCTGGAACTTGCGACAATAGGATGAACATATAATGCGCATTGTATCAGGCACGAACATCTACAATAAAATTCTTGATGCTTCTATCGTTACCATTGGCAATTTTGATGGTGTCCATCGCGGTCACGCAGAAATTTTTGCTCACTTGAAAAAGACAAGTATTAATTGGGGAATACCTTCAGTTGTTGTTACTTTTGAGCCGCACCCGTTAAAAATACTGGCACCTGAATCTGCTCCATCCCTGATTACAACATTTGATCAAAAAGTTGCTCTGATTGATGCCGCCGGTATTGACTATCTGGTCGTTGTCCCTTTTTCCAAAGAGTTCTCCCGGCTGTCGGCGGGTGATTTTGTACTCACTATTCTCTGCGCTCCACTCGGTATGCGGCATATTATTATCGGGCATGATTACGCTTTTGGCAGAGGGCGCGAAGGTAACTTCAGTACCCTGCAACGCTTGGGTGAACTGAACGGCTTTACTCTTGAAGATCTCCCGCCAATTGGAGAACAAGGAGTTGTCTTCAGCAGCAGTCTGGTGAGGTCCGCCATTTCAGGTGGTGATATGGCGCTGGCAGCTCAAATTCTCGGCCGATGTTACCAAATTTCCGGAACTGTTGTACATGGCCGTGAAATCGGTACTGCACTCGGGTTTCCCACGGCAAACATTCATACCGTCAACGAACTGCTCCCCTCAGATGGTGTGTATGCGGTGAAAGTTGAAATTGACGGGCAACACGTCAACGGTGCCTGTAATATTGGCTGTAACCCTACGTTTAGTGGCAATGTGCGTACAGTAGAAGTCTTTCTTCTGGATTTCTCTCGTCGGATTTATGAGCACTCGATTGAGTTGCACTTTGTGCAGAGGCTGCGCTCAGTGCGCAAATTTCCCGATGCTGCCGCACTGAAGGCGCAAGTCAGTCTGGATGTTACGGCTGTTCGCAGTATATTGGAAAATCCGGCCATAACATATCGAACTCTCAAAGCGAGGCCGGATTGTTGTGAAAATTAGCATTGATCTTAAATTCTTGTTTGGTATCGTCGTCAGCGGCTTTTTTATGTTGCTGCTGTTCAGGAAAATTGATTTCAACCAACTCTGGTCTGCGCTTCTCCGGGTTGATTATCGCTACATTGTTCTGGCGGTAGTCAGTACGTATATCAGCTATTTTTTACGGGCAGTCCGCTGGCACTATCTCCTCATACCCGAAAAACGAATTCCGCTCTCCTCGTTGTATCCGGCAACGATTATTGGGTATATGGCCAATAATCTTTTTCCTGCCCGTCTTGGAGAATTTGTCCGGGCGTATGTACTGGCGCAACGGGAAGGGCTGCAAACCCCCACGGTATTTGCTTCACTGGTGATCGACCGCCTTTTTGACGGCTTTACCGTCATGCTGATATTACTGTTTACGTTATTTACTCTGAAGCTGCCGCAGGGTATGACCGATGCTGAGACTGTGTTGAAAACCGGCGGAGTGGTGACCTTTGCCCTGTATGCCGGTATAATCATCTTCCTGTTTCTATTAAAACAGCAAACCATGCGTACGTTGCATTGGACTGGCGTTTTGCTGACGCCGCTTCCACAAAAAATATCGGGTCGGATTATTCAGTTGTTTGGTTCATTTATCGGCGGCATCAGGATCTCTTCAAAAGGTGGGCATATCAGTGCCGTGTTCATGTCATCTTTATTGATATGGGTATTCTGCATTGTTCCGATTCATTCAGTTCTCCGGGGTTTTGATATCAAACTTCCTGTTGCTGCTTCCATGTTTATACTGGTGTTACTTGTTTTTGCCGTTATGGTGCCGGCTTCGCCCGGATATATCGGGACGTACCATTATGCCTGTTTCAAGGGGCTTTCAGCTTTCGGAATTCCGGAATCAACAGCCGTCAGCATTGCACTGGTTATTCATGCAACCGGATTTTTCCCGGTTATTATTGCCGGCCTGTATTATGTCTGGAAAAACAAATTGTCTTTCAACGAACTCCAAGGGACGGTAAAAACCGGATGAAAGTTCCCGTTTTCAAACATATCGGACTGGATATTTTTCTTATTCTTTCTTGCGTAATTCCGTTTGCGCTGTATATGGTAACTCTGGCCCCATCCGTGACTTTTTTTGACAGCGGTGAATTTCTTACCGCAACCGCTTCACTCGGTTCAGCGCATTCTCCCGGCTACCCACTCTTTTTAATGTATGCGAAGCCATTTACCTGGCTTCCACTCGGTAATATTGCTTTTCGGGTTAATGTTGCGACGGCGTTTTCTTCTTCTTTAGCGTGTCTGGTGGTCTATATTCTGACAACATCACTGTTGAAAAAGGAAACATTACTCAGTGATATTCGTTTTAATACGATTGCGGTTCAGCTTGCCGGACTCGCTGCGGCTTTATCTTTTGCCGTGACACCCCGTTTGTGGCTGCAATCAAATCATGATAAACCCTATCCGCTTCTGGCGTTCATTTCTGCGATTATTTTTTATCTGCTGCTGAGGTGGCAGGAACAGTATCGGGAAGGGAGTGAGCGCCCTTCATATATCTACGTCTGCACCTTTTTAGCCGGCTTGTCCATGGGCGTACATCAAACCATTGTCCTGCTGCTGCCGGCCTGGTTTTTGATGATAGTGTTGACCGATTGGCGCATGATTACCCGGATTAAGGAACTGATTCTTGCTACCGCTTTTGCCCTGCTCGGTTTTTCGATTCATCTGTATCTGCCGCTCCGGGCATTGAGCAAGCCGCTGCTTAACTGGGGTGACTCAAAAACAGTAGACCAGTTTTTGTGGCATTTTCTCAGAAAGGGCTATCCATCCGAGCCGCCTGTGCGGGATGCAGCCCTGTTGTGGGCACAAATACGCGCATTTAACATTCCTCGCGAGTTCACCTGGGTCGGCGCGCTCTTGACTGTTATCGGGCTAATATATCTCTTGCGAAAAAACCGAACAGTTTTCATTGCCTACCTTGTAACTATTGCAGCTTTTCTGCTTATGATAGTCGGCTATTTAAATACTCCAATGGAAATGATCTTTCTTACGGAAGAATTTTTTACACCGCTCTACCTGTTGACTTCCGTCATAATCGGCATCGGACTGTTCACTATTCTAGGGTATGCAATTCGATCATCGCGAGAACCTGAGCGGATTAATGCCCCGGTCTATGGAGTTGTCGCGGTGCTGTTCTTTTCGCTCCCGTCAGCACTGTGTGCTGTCAACTACTTCGAAAACGACCAGCATAACAATTATATCGCCTTTGATTATGCTTCAAATTCTCTCCGATCATTGCCGCAAAATTCAGTCATGTTTACCTGGGGAGATAGTGGAGCATTTCCACTCTGGTATCTGCAAGGAATCGAACGGTTGCGAGAAGACGTCGACCTGCCGCATACTCCCCATCTTGTCTTCGACTGGTATCTTGACTCCATGCCGCGCGTCTTTAAAGAGAGCAACCTGAGAAAATTTGATATAACATCTTTTGGGCCTGAATCTGCCTTACGCATTGCTATCAACGAAAATATCGGCATCAGACCGGTCTATATCGATTTTTCAACCAGGTACTCCATTGAATTTAAAGAGTATCAGCCGATTCAGCGGGGAATCGTGTACCGCGTACGAAAAATAAATGAGCCGTCAGGAATCCCTGACCTTTCAATTTGGGATAATTATAACAACCGCGGCATTATGGAAAAACAGTCTTTTCTTGATTTGGATACCGGGAAAGCTATTATGATATATGCAAACAGCTTCCTCGAAGTTGGCGAATTTCTTGCCGGAATCAACAGGTCCCAAGAGGCAATCATGATGTTGCGCAAAGCGGAATTGATATCGTCTGATATGCGGTTTTCTGCTGATCAGATCCGCAAACGCTTTGCTTTGGGACGATGAAGATGCCAAGGTGACGGGAGGAAAACTGCCGTTGTGGGGGTAGTTGGGGGCTCTCGTTGCTTATTCACACTTGCCAATTATGCATACTCGCGAAACCGTATTCTCGTTAAAGCTGAACAAAATCAGTTATTTTACCGAACCATAAACTGCTATAGTCAATCAGGATCTGGACAGTGAAAACAACGTAACGTGTCACCATCACTGTTGATTGCCACTTATCTGGGCATGAAAGGTGAGACGATGATCGTATCAAACTTGCCTCTCTCCCGACATATGCTAAAGTGTACGATATGGTTTGATCAAAAGCGGTTATTCCACTTGTAGAGACTACTTTTTCAAGTTTATTACCCGCAGCTAATGGTGTCAGCATGCCTGCTGCCCACGGAGGGAATACATTCAGGATACTGACCGGCCAAAATCCTCTGAAAGGTGTTATGCGTCGGGCTTTGGACCATATTTGCCGTTCTTAACTACATCTTGACAATAACCGGTAATCTCCCTACTATGGCGCATCAGAAACGCAAACGGAGCAACCATGCAGTCAAACAGGCTGGGAGAAATCCTGGTAAAAAATAATCTCATTAACCGCGACCAGTTAAGTCGCGCGCTAGAAGAACAGAAGCTGTCGGGCAATCAACTCCGTATCGGTTCGATTCTGATTAGCCAGAATTCTATTACGGAGGGGCAGCTTACTTCGTTTTTGTCCAAACAATATAGTGTACCAAGCGTAAATCTTTCCGATTATGAAATAGATCCCGTCGTCATAAAAATTATTCCCGCCGAAGTAGTTCAAAAGTATCAGCTTATACCGGTTAACAGAGCCGGAGCAACCCTGATTATTGCAGTAAGCGATCCATCAAACCTTTTTGCAATTGAAGACATCAAGTTCATGACCGGTTACAACATTGAAACTGTTGTAGCTTCAGAGCGGGATATAAAAACTTCGATAGACAAGTATTATGACCAGTCAGCATCTCTGGCCGACGTCATGAGCGATCTTGATGTTGAAGATTTTGAAATTGTTGGCGATGAAGAGCAGGTTGATCTCAGCTCTCTTGAACGGGCAACAGAGGACGCTCCGGTTGTAAAAATGGTTAATGCCATTTTACAGGATGCAATCAGAAAAAAAGCCAGTGATATCCACGTTGAACCGTATGAAAAGCTTTTCAGGGTGCGCTACCGCATTGACGGCGTACTTTACGAGGTCATGAAGCCACCGTTAAAGTTGAAGAATGCGATTACTTCTCGTATCAAGATCATGGCAGAATTGGACATAGCAGAGCGTCGACTTCCACAGGATGGCCGTATCAAGATTAAACTGGGTGGCGGCAAGGACATGGATTTCCGTGTCTCATGCCTGCCGACACTCTTTGGTGAGAAAATAGTTATGCGACTCCTTGATAAGGGAAATTTGCAAACCGATCTCACTAAACTCGGTTATGAACCGGAAGCTTTAGCGCACTTCATGCACGAAATCCATAAGCCGTTCGGCATGGTACTGGTTACCGGACCAACAGGGAGTGGTAAAACGGTATCGCTCTACTCCGCCATTTCTGAGCTGAATAAAGTTTCTGAAAATATTTCCACAGCCGAGGATCCTGTCGAGTTTAACTTTGCCGGCATAAACCAGGTTCAGATGCATGAGGATATCGGCCTTAATTTTTCTGCCGCATTGCGCTCGTTCCTGCGTCAGGACCCCGACATAATCATGATTGGGGAAATTCGCGATTTCGAAACTGCAGAGATTGCAATCAAGGCCGCCCTGACGGGCCATATGGTCCTTTCAACGCTCCATACCAACGACGCTCCGGCTACTATTAACCGTCTGCTGAACATGGGCATTGAACCATTTCTGGTTGCTTCTGCCGTTAATCTGATAACTGCACAGCGTTTGGCCCGTCGTGTCTGTGGAGAATGCAAACAACCGGAGGATATCCCGGTACAAGCACTGATCGATGCGGGTGTTTCGCCGGAAGAAGCTCCGTCGTATGTCTGCATGCGCGGCAAGGGGTGCCCTACCTGTAATAACACAGGTTATAAGGGGCGTGTCGGTTTCTATCAGGTCATGCCGATGCGAGAAGAAATAAAGGAACTTATTTTAAATGGTGCAAATACTGCTGAAATCAAACGTGAATCCATGAGAATAGGTATTAAAACCATGCGCCAATCCGGTTTGACAAAGCTAAAGGAGGGAGTAACCTCCTTTGAAGAAGTGTTGAGAATAACTGTTTCCGACGACTAAACAGGGGGGCTTACGATGCTCAACCTTCATCAGCTGTTAAAGATTTTAGTAGAATCAAATGGTTCTGATCTCCATATAACCACCAATTCGCCTCCGCAAATGCGGGTTGATGGTAATCTTTTGGCCATGGATTTTCCTCCCTTGAACCAGGTTGAAACAAAGCAGCTTTGCTACAGCGTTCTTACTGATGCTCAAAAACACAAATTTGAAGAGGAAAACGAACTTGATCTTTCGTTTGGCGTAAAAGGCCTTTCACGATTCAGGGGTAATATGTTTATACAACGGGGCGCCGTTGCAGGAGTTTTCAGGGTTATCCCCTATAAAATAATGACTTTTGAAGAATTGAACCTGCCACCGATTGTTCCGGAGCTGGCCGCCAGACCGCGAGGTTTAATTCTTGTAACCGGTCCGACCGGCAGCGGTAAATCAACCACCCTGGCTTCAATCGTAGATTATATAAACATGAATCGACGTGAGCATATTGTTACCATTGAGGATCCTATTGAATATCTTCATCCTCACAAAGGCTGTCTGGTAAATCAACGCGAAGTTGGAGCTGATACCAAGGGTTTTAAAAATGCACTTAAATATGTGTTACGGCAGGATCCGGACGTCGTTCTGGTCGGGGAACTTCGAGACCTCGAAACCATTGAAGCGGCGCTTACACTTGCAGAGACCGGTCACCTCTGTCTTGCCACACTGCATACTAATTCATGCGCTCAGACCATAAACAGGATAGTTGATGTCTTTCCTCCCTATCAGCAAACTCAGATAAGAGCCCAGCTTTCTTTTGTTCTGGAAGGTGTCATGTCGCAAATACTCATACCCAAAATGGGCACAAAAGGTCGTGTACTTGCTCTCGAAATAATGGTGCCGAATGCCGCTATCCGCAATCTGATTCGTGAAGACAAGGTTCATCAGATTTATTCACAAATGCAGATCGGCCAGGAAAAGTTCGGCATGCAAACAATGAATCAATCCTTGTACACACTTTTTCACAAGCGAATGATTTCGCTTGAAGAGGCGCTCGGGCGTTCACAGGATCAGGAAGAGCTCAAAAAAATGATCAGTAATCCTGCGGCAACTATGCAGCGCACTCCTCAAATGCGCTGAAATGAAGAAGGAGAACCGTAATGCCAAAATTTAACTGGGAAGCTCGCACAAGAACCGGTGGCACACAAAAAGGTGTTATCGAAGCGGCAACAGTTGACGTTGTTGAAGCGCAGCTTAGGAAATATGGTTTCAGTAATATAACAATTAAAGCTGACTCTAAAGGCATGGGTTTCAAACTGCCAAAATTTGGTGGTGGCAGTAAAAAAATAGACGAAAAAGATCTTGTTATTTTTACCCGGCAATTTTCGACCATGATCGACTCAGGATTACCGCTTGTCCAGTGTCTCGAGATTCTTGCAAGTCAGCAGGAAAACAAGGCCTTTCAGGAAATATTGTATAAGGTCAAAGAGAGCGTCGAGAGTGGCTCAACTTTTGCTGATGCTCTTGCCAAGCATCCGAGAGCGTTTGATAATTTGTTTGTAAACCTTGTTGCTGCCGGCGAAATTGGCGGTATTCTTGATACCATCCTCACTCGTCTGGCCGCGTATATCGAAAAATCGATGAAGTTAAAAAAACAGATAAAAGGTGCCATGGTATATCCGATAACGATCATGTCAATTGCAGTTGTTGTTGTCGGCGTCATTCTGGTTTTTGTTATACCGACGTTTGCCAAGATGTTTGTCGAGTTTGGCGGTGATTTGCCCGCACCAACTAAATTTGTCATTGCCCTCAGTAATTTTCTGGTCAAATACTTTGTTGTTCTCATAGGTGGTTTCTATGCGATCGTCTGGGCGATAAAAAAGTATTATTCCACGCCCGTTGGACAAAAAAATATTGACCGTATGGCGCTCAAGGCTCCAATCGCCGGTCCACTTATACGGAAGGTTGCGGTTGCAAAATTTACCAGAACGCTTGGTACTATGGTCAGTTCGGGTGTTCCGATCATGGATGGTCTTGAGATCGTTGCTAAAACCGCCGGAAATAAAATTGTTGAAGAGGCAATTTATTCCGTCCGTCAGGCCATTTCGGAAGGTAAGACCATGGCGGAACCTCTGGCAGCTTGCGGTGTCTTCCCGCCAATGGTTGTGCAGATGATTGCTGTTGGTGAAGCGACGGGAGCTATGGATGCCATGTTGAACAAGATTGCCGATTTTTATGATGATGAGGTTGATGATGCTGTCGGAGCAATGACCGCGATGATGGAACCGTTACTTATGGTTTTTTTGGGGACAACGGTTGGAGGTTTGGTTGTTGCCATGTATCTTCCGATTTTCAAATTGGCGGGGGCGGTTGGCGGTTAATTATGGGTTCCGAACGAAGACTCAGGCTCTTCATCTACGCAAGAATAGTAGTTTCTTTTCTTTTTTTAGCAGCAACTCTGCTTCTTGAATTCCAAAATAAAACTATTGAAATTGAACGCTTTCAAACTGGTGTAATCAGGTTGATGGCGTTTTCTTTTGTCTTCTCAATCATTTCTCTCGTGTTCTTGAAAAAACTGAGATTCACCCAGTTACTCACCAATATTCAGGTTGTCTGGGACTTGCTGTTTGTTACTGTTCTTATTCTCTTTACGGGTGGAATCCTCAGTCCGTATTCATTTCTGTATCTGTTATCGATTCTGATTGCCGGTATGCTTTTGGGGCGGCGCCAAGCGCTCTATACTGCATCACTGTGCGGCATCTTGTATGGTACAATTCTCGATTTTCAGTATTTCGGATATCTTTCCGTTATTGGTCTGAGTCAGGAGGATGCTTACCAGTTTGGAGCGTTACGCCTATTTTACACAATAGCATTTAATCTGATAGCATTCGGTTTAACAGCCTTTGTTACCGGTTTGCTCGCCGAACGTGCCCGCTTGAGTGAAGAGGCCCTTAAACGTTCTTCTATTGATTATTATGAGTTGGCTCAGCTGAACTCTGCCATTGTAACCCATAGTGAGAGCGGCCTTCTGACAACAACGGTAGCCGGACGAATTCGTGTGTTTAACCCATACGCCGAAGCCATAGCAGGTCTTAGCCAGTTTGATGCGTATGACAAGCAGATTGAAACAGTTTTTCCTCAATTGAACGGTTGTATTAATTTGAATAACGATGCAACCAAGCTTGAATTCGAATATCACAGGAGCGACGGTACGATCATAATATTGGGCTATCGGGTTGCCTCATTTACTGACAGTGCGGGTAAGCTTTCCGGTTATATCGTTAGTTTCAGGGATGTTACCAATTTCCGGCGTTTGGAAGCGGCATTGAAAAAAGCGGATCGGCTTGCAGCGTTAGGTGAACTCTCTGCTCGTATGGCCCATGAGATACGAAACCCCCTTGCCGCATTGTGTGGATCTGTTCAACTGCTCTCCGGCGCGAAAGATCTTCCGGAATATGATTCCCGGCTTTTGGCTATTGTGACCCGCGAAGCTGAACGACTGGAAACATTGATATCCGAATTTCTGATGTATGCCCGTCCAACGAAACCTCAGGTAGAACGGGTCGCGCTGTTCGACTATATCAAAGATGAGTTTATTTTTCTTGGCAATGATCCCCGTTTTGTCAACGTGGTATTCTGGAATCTCGTTCCTGAATCGGCTGAAGTGAGCCTTGATCCAAATCAGTTCCACCAGGTTATCATCAATCTGGCACAAAATGCCGCAGATGCCTTACAAGAGGGTGGGTGGGTAAAAATAGAGTACAGCCAGTCTCTTGAATCTGCCATCATCAGTGTCACTGATAATGGTTCTGGGATAGCTCCTGAAGATGCCCGGAATCTGTTTGAACCGTTCTGGACGACTAAGCCGACCGGATCCGGGCTTGGCCTGGCAATAAGTTATCGAATAATCGAGGCACACGGTGGGTCACTGGCCGTTGAATCACCTCCTGCCGGCGGCTGCAGATTTGTTATTACGCTGCCACGATTGTAAAAATAAATTAAAGGAGGATCGATTACGTGTTTCGTACGCTGATATTACATAAGAAATTGATGGTATGTGCCCTGTTTGTCATTTCATTTTTTTTCTATGGCTTGGACTACATTCTGTTAGGAAGTGCGAAAGAATTAACTATATGGTTTCTTGGTAACTTAGCATTTTTACCTATTTATGTAATAATAGTTACACTGATGATAGAGCGAGTGCTGAAGGAGAGAGAACGTCAAGCAGTAATGCGGAAATTGAATATGGTTATTGGTGTCTTTTTCAGTGAAGTGGGAAGTCGGCTCCTCAAGGAATTATTCACGTACGTTGTTTCCAGCGGTGAAGTAAAGCAACATTTACTTATAAATGGTACTTGGAAAGATAAAGATTTTTCCGATGCAGTTGAATATCTACAAAAAAGCAATATTAATATTAATTCCAATTGTTGCAATATGTTAACCCTGAAGCGTTATCTCGCAGAAAAGCGGGGATTTTTGGTGAGCTTGCTGGAAAATCAAAACCTTCTCGAGCATGAGGAATTTACTGATCTGCTCTGGGCCGTTTTCCATCTGGTTGAGGAGCTTGAAGCGCGGAAAACATTTGAAAGCATGCCGCAGAGTGATATTGACCACATTAACGGTGATATCAAGAGGGCCTTTGGTCATCTTTCCCGTGAGTGGGTACTGTATATGAAGCATTTAAAGCATGATTATCCATATCTATTCTCGCTGGCTGTCCGGCTTAACCCGATGATTGACTCACCCGATCCTGCCGTATATTGAGATATACTTTATGTGCGTGTAAAGCTATCCCACCTCGGTATACTCGCGCACTCTGAATTCAGCCCCGAGTAATTCTGCCAGATTTCGACAGGCCTCAATATCAACGCCAGGAATAGTTACGGCAGTGGCAACAACCTGTGGAATGGTTTTAGTTGCCGTTCTGATGAAGTCGCAGACACTCTCGAAACCTGCCTCACCGAAAGGGGTATTGCAGAGCCGACAGTACGTTGCCGCATCGGGAGCATTCAGGCTGACCGATATGCTGTCAATCAGACCTGCCAGTTCCGGCAGAATATTGTGTCCGTACAGCTGGTTGGCCTGTCCGTCTGTATTGATGCGAATGCAGTATCCTCTTTGTTTCAAGGCGCTCGCCACCTGCTTTACCAGATCAAGACGGATTAACGGCTCACCGTAACCGCAAAATACTACTTCGTCAATTTCTGCAGGCTGACCAATTGCCGCCATGACCTCTTCAAATGTCGGTTCGCTGTTCAGCATCAAATTGTGACCCTTGACGGTAAAATCATCAAATTTGGGGCAGAAGGTACAACGGTTTGAACAGCGGTTGGTGATGTTGAGGTAGAGTGAATTTCTGATGTTATATGCAATTTTCGTCGACTGATCCCAAAGGTTGATGCCGAACAGATCGCTGGCATTTTTAGATGTAACGCGGCCGACATCTTCCAGGGTCAAACCCTTTACTTCAGCAACTTTCTCTGCAGCCAGTCGCACATATGAAGGCTCATTGCGCTTGCCACGGTGGGGGACAGGTGTCAGATAGGGACAATCGGTTTCGACCAGCATGTGATCAATACTAACCGCCTGCACAACATCACGCAGACCCTGGTTTCCCGGGTACGTAACAGTGCCGGGAATTGAAATATAAAAACCGAGCGCTGCCGCCTCAAGCGCCATTGCAGTATCACCCGAAAAACAGTGCAGAACCCCCTTTCTCACCGCCTCTTCCCGCAGAATAGTCATGACACGATCATGGGCATCGCGATCATGGATGATCGCTGGTTTGTTCAGTTCGGCAGCAACTTGTAAAAAACGGCGAAAAACAATCTCCTGTGCGGCGCGTGGCGAGCGGTCACGATAAAAATCGAGACCTATTTCACCGATGGCAACAACCTTGGGAGTGGAGACGGCAAGGGAGCTGATAACGTCATAACAGGCGTCAGAAACCCGCCCAGCGTCGTGAGGATGGACGCCAACGGCAGCGTATAGTTGCGGGTATTTTTCTGCAAGTTCAACCGATTCACGACTCGATTCTATGTCGGTTCCGACCACCAGAATTGCAGCTACGCCGGCATCCTCCGCCCGCTTCAGCATATCCTCAAAGTCGCCGACATAGTCCCGGTAGTAAATATGTGCGTGGGAGTCAATCAGGACTGGCATTGCTACCCCTTCACTTCTTCTTTAAGACCTTCGATAACCGCTTTGACTTCGGACACCATGTCAGCGGCCTGGGCAGATTTCTCATAGTTAAGATAGTTTTCAAAATATACGATTGCATCTGCTGTTCGATCCTGATCCATACAGATTCCACCAAGAGTCAGATACGCCATGCTGTAAGCAGGATCACACCGAATCGCCGCAAGGCATTCATCCTCGGCCTCTTCCAGTTCCTCGAGGTCATAATACAGTTCACCGAGGTTGAAATGGGCCGCCGGGTCTTCGGGATCGATTTCAACACCCTTAGTAAAGGCGGCAATCGCACCATCAACATCTCCCTGTCCATAAAGCGAGTCTCCCAGAGCATTGAGCGCAAAAACATTGTCCGGTTCGAGATCAAGGGCTTGACGGAAAGAACGAATAGCGTCATCGCAGCGATCCTGGCTATTGTGTACTAGACCGATACTTACAAGAGCGTCAGCATCATTGGGATCGATTGCCAAAACTTTTTTGTAGCAGACAAGTGATTCTTTGTGATTACCCGCTTCTAGCAGCATGTCGCCCAATGTTGTCAAAGCATCAGCATCTTCCGGCGCCAGCTTGATCCCTTCACGATAGCGTGCAATAGCATCATCCAGGAGTCCGTCTTCTGCCAAGGCATCGCCAAGGTAGAACCAGCTGTCAGGAAGGTTTTTGTTGTTCTTCCAATACTCCTCAAAGACGGAAATTGCCTGTTTGATTTTTCCGTGGTCAAGGAGATCAAGTCCTTTTTGTACCGTTGCGTTCAATTCTGTATCACTCATACGCTATTCCTTTCGTTTCAGATACTGTCAGATTTCAAGTAACCAAATCCACCACTAACCCTTTGATACCTATGATCTTGGCGGTAATGGCCATGGTATTTTTATTCTCCGTGACAATAAGATTGTACAGATGATCCGCCTCCCGGTTTATTACCGTAATTATTTCGTAGTAACGTGGATTTTGCGGTGTTCCACCAAATTTATCCAACCGGTATGCCTCTGCATTCACCTTTTTTGCAAGTGTGCTCAAAAGGTCACGAAAATATTTCAAGTTTGCCAGTGTCGGTTCTGATGTCAGCAGATTTCCTGCCTTCTCAATGCTGCTCCTGAGAGTATCAATATCGTCCTGATACGAATCAACATCTTCTTCGTGATGACTCAATTCATCAGCAAAAAACGAACTCATTATTTTCTTCATCGGTGAGGTACTCTTGCTGTTTTTATCAAGTTCCCGTACTGAGGACGAGTCAATAATACGCATGTAAGACTCCCATTAGATGATGACCGCTTTGCACAGTATCATAGATTAGTTCAGTCGGCAATTGATGCAAAAATGCAACAATAAGTTTTCAACTGATTTCACCTATGTTATTATTCTGCCTTCATTGACGAAAGGAATTCAGGATTAATGAATACGAGAGTTTCACCGGAAGAGCGAAAAAAAAGATTTCGCGAAGCGATTATTATTGTTCTGGCGGTTATATTAATTATTATTCTGACCAGGGCTGAGATAAGTCTGACCCAGTTGAGCGCCGGCGCCAAAATGGGGAGTAATATTGTCATCTTTGCGGTCATAAATGTTGTTATCCTGCTGGTTATCCTGCTCGTGTATCTAGTCAGTCGTAATGTCGTAAAACTGTTTATTGAAAGTCGCTCAAACCCGTACGCTAAAAAACTTCGGACAAAACTGGTCCTTTCCTTTGTTGCTCTTTCGCTGGTTCCGACCCTTCTCCTTTTTTTCGCTGCGGCAGGATTTATAAACAACACCGTTCACAACTGGTTTAACACCCAGGTTGAAACATCATTGAGTGAGTCCCTGGAAGTTGCCCAGACATATTACAAAAATTCAGCGTCGAACTCACTGTATTACGGGAAACAGATCAGTAACTTTATTAAAGATAAAAAATTGCTTAACGAAGCAAATCTGCCGCAGCTCAAGCGTCTTATCCACCAGAAACAGAGAGAGTATAATCTTGGGATTGTTGAAGTATATTCTGCCCAGCGCGAGGAGTTAGTCAGGGCTTCAAATCCGGCTGTCCCCAAAGGAGAATTCACAAACCCCTCTTCGGAAGATATCAAACGCGGCTTGGCAGGTGAAGAGCTGACCAGAGTAAATCAGGCCGGTAAGGCCGATTTAATACGAGGTATTGTGCCGATACATTCAACATGGAACGAGTCGGACATCGTTGGTGTTGTTGTCGTCAATTATTACGTTCCGTACTCACTGGTGAGTAAAATGAAGGAGATTACTGCGTCGTATCATGAATTCAGGCAACTCCAGATTCTGAAAAATCCGATTAGAACCGGCTATATTCTTACTCTGTTTTTGATAGCTATGGTAATTGTCTTCTTTGCGTACTGGATGGGAGTTTATCTTGCGAATAGTATGACCAGACCGCTTCAGGAATTGGTTGACGCTACTCATGCCGTCGCAGGCGGCAATCTTGATGTCCGGATAGAATCATATTCCGCAGATGAAATCGGTATGCTGGTACAATCATTCAATCGTATGACGGATGACCTGCGGACAAAACAGAACGCACTGAATGTTTCCAATCTGGACCTTCTCCACAGTAATCTGGAAATAGAGCGCCGTCAGCAATACATGGAGATTGTGTTGCGCAACATTGCGGCCGGTGTTATCTCGATCGATAACGAAGGAATATTGCGAACGCTTAATACTTCTGCAGAACGGTTACTCGGTTTAAGTGCAGTAAATGTTCTGGGGAAAAATTACCGTGAAGTTATTGTGGATAAACACCTTGAAATTGCCTCGGAATCGATAAAGGAACTCTTGCAGTCGAAACAGGGGGCAATCAGTAAGCAGGTTTTTCTTGATTTGCGTGGTTCCCGCATGGCGTTACAACTTCACCTGACGCTGTTGCGTGCGGGAAACGGTGAAGTGTTGGGGATAGTTGCCGTACTCGATGACCTTACGCAAATGATGCGGGCACAACGAATGGCTGCCTGGCGCGAGGTAGCTCGCAGAATTGCCCATGAAATCAAGAACCCGTTAACTCCGATCCAGCTTTCCGCACAACGCTTGAGAAAACGGTACCTTTCCCGCTTTAGTGATGACGAAAAGGTGTTCGATCAATGTACCGAGATGATAATAAAATCGGTTGAAGACCTTAAAAATCTGGTAAACGAGTTTTCAAATTTTGCCCGTATGCCCGCAATTCAGCCCGAGCCGAACGACATCAATACGTTACTTAGAGAGTCATTGACACTGTATCAGGAAGCGCATCGTGGGGTAACATTCAATGTTTCGATGGATGCCAGAATGCCCCTGTTGATGATTGATCGTGATCAGATCAAACGGGTACTGATAAATATCCTGGAAAATGCCGTCGCTGCTATGAACGGTCATGGTACCGTTGCCCTGTCGACACACTTTGATGATGTGTTGAAAATGGCGGTTGTCACTGTTGCTGATGATGGGCCGGGTATTCCTCCTGAGGATAAACCGCGGCTGTTTGAACCGTATTTTTCAACAAAAAAGAGCGGAACCGGACTTGGTTTGGCCATAGTGAGCAGTGTTGTTACTGACCATGGCGGCTTTGTGCGAATTCGTGACAACGTGCCTCATGGAGCGATTTTTGTTGTCGAGTTACCTGCCGGATAAAAAAATTAGGAGTTGCTATGAACCACACAATTTTGATTATAGACGATGAAAAAGATATCAGATCTGCCCTGACCGGAATTCTTGAGGATGAAGGGTATCAGGTCCTCTGTGCGGAGAGTGGTGCGGAGGGCATTGAGTGTGTTCGCCAGGAGCTTCCCGATCTGATTCTTCTTGATATCTGGATGCCGGGCATGGATGGTCTGGAAACTCTTGGAAAAATAAAAGTTCAGTTTCCTCAATCAACAGTTATCATGATTTCCGGGCATGGCACAATTGAAACGGCAGTTCGTGCTACCAAACTCGGAGCATTTGATTTTATTGAAAAGCCTCTTTCCCTTGAAAAAGTACTCATCAGTGTTGCCAACGCACTACAGTTGCAGGAATTAAGAGTAGAAAATGCTGAACTCAAGCGTTCGGCATCAAATGATTATGAACTTATCGGTGAAGCTTCCGAAATATCATCAGTACGTGGGCAGATCATCCGTGTGGCGCCGACATCTGTTCCGGTACTGATTCGCGGAGAAAATGGCTCAGGCAAGGAATTGATAGCGTATTCCATTCACTGTAACAGCCCCCGAAAAGAGCGGCCATTTGTTTCAGTACTTTGTTCTGCTATTCCGGAAGAGCTTATTGAGAGCGAGCTGTTCGGCCATGAGAAAGGTGCTTTTATCGGTGCGTTATCACATAAAAAGGGACGTCTAGACCAGGCGGACGGCGGTACACTTTTTATTGATGAAATAGGAGAACTTCCCCTGAAAACACAGATAAAAGTTCTCAGTTTTCTTCAGGACGGTTTTTTTGAACGGGTAGGGGGGATTCGCAAGATTCCAGTGGATGTTAGAATCATAGCTGCGACCACAAAACTTCTCGAGCAGGCAGTGGATAATGGCACGTTCAGCAGGGATCTCTATTATCAACTTAGTACCATTCCATTGAGAGCTCCGGCACTTCGAGAGCGTTTAGAGGATATTGGGCTTCTCGTGCAAAATTACGTAGCTCAATTCTTTCGCAAGGAAGGTGGCGAAGCAAAAGCTTTTCTGCCCGAAGCAATTGACAAGCTTCAGCACTATTCGTGGCCTGGCAATCTCAAAGAGTTAAAAAACGTTGTGGAGCGAATTCTTATCGTAACTTCCGGGCGGGCAATTACAGCGGATGATGTTCCAAATCTTTCGGGCGATTCGGCACATTCACTTTCACAAGAGGGGGCTCCTCTGCGGTCGGCAATACGGGAAGCACGAGAAGATTTTGAGCGGGAATTTATAATTCAGAAACTTGAAGAAAACGATTGGAATATTTCCCGTACTGCCGAATTAATTGAATTGGAACGGAGCAATCTGCACCGCAAAATAAAAAGCTACGGAATAGACGTACGGAGATAAATGTAATGGTTACCGTTTTGAAAAGCCGCCCGGTGCGTTTGATGTTTTCACTCCTTCTGATATTTGCACTCTGCGTCTCGGTTGCATTTTATGCATTCAAAAAGGTACATCATACAACTACTGATGGTACATCACTCATACTTTTGCAGGAAGCATACACAGCAATTCTTGACAATTATGTTGAGAAACCGGATGCAAAAAAACTGGTTCTGAAAATGGTTGACGGCATGCTTGCGACACTTGATCCCCACAGTGCCTACCTCCCTCCTGAACCGTATCATGAAATGGAAGTCCAGATGTCCGGAGCCTTTGGTGGGGTCGGAATTGAACTTGGCACCAAGGAGGGCAGACTGACGGTGATTGCCCCGATTGATGATACTCCGGCATTTCGTGCTGGAATTCAGGCGAATGACCAGATCTCAAAAATTGATGGAGTTTCGACCCACGGGATGAATATTTCTGCTGCGGTGAAAATAATGCGTGGAGAGAAGGGGACGCCGGTATCGTTAACAATAGTCCGTGCCGAAGCAGCAAAACCTCTTGTTTTCAACCTTATTCGAGACATTATTAAAATAAAAAGCATAAAACCGAAATTACTCGATTCAGGATATGGACTCATCAGAATTTCACAGTTTCAGGAGCGTACCGGGGGCGAATTTAAAGAGGCATTGAAAGAGCTTCATGCAAAATCAGGTGGTACTATGAAAGGGCTGATTATTGATCTGCGCTATAATCCGGGCGGCTTGATAAATTCCTGCGTTGAAGTTGCCAACTGCTTCATTGGTGATGATATCAACAACAGCGCAATTGTCAGTATCAAAGGGCGAACCGCTGAATCAAATCGTATATATAATGCAACGTTGGGTGCAAAGGAGCCCCGGTATCCCATAGTCGTACTTGTAAACGGCGGCAGTGCCAGTGCCTCGGAGATTGTCGCAGGCGCCCTTCAGGATCATAAACGGGCGATTATCATGGGAACGCAAAGTTTTGGTAAGGGGTCAGTGCAATCGATCTTTCCAATGAAGGGAAACGCTGCCCTCAAGCTTACAACCGCACGCTATTATACCCCGAGTGGTCGCTCAATCCAGGCCAAAGGGATAGTTCCGGATGTTGAGGTGCCTAATATTATACCGCTGCCACCAAAAGAGCAGGGGATCGTACTCAAGGAAAAAGATCTGGAAAAAAGCCTTGCTTCTGATGGTAAGCCGGATACGACGGAAATGAAGCTACCCGCTTCACCTCATGGGAGTGCCGGCATAGACACTGATTTGAAGAAAGATTTTCAGTTGCAGCGGGCGCTTGAGTTGTTGCAGTCAATCAGCATGTTAAAGGAAAAGGGGTTTTTGCCGAACAGAGCAGAATAGCGGCATTTTCAGGTAAGACCGCGGTTTCTGAAGATACGCATCAACAGAACTCCAATGATTGAGAGGCAGAGACCGACACAAAAAAATAGATAACCGATTGCCCGTCCTTCACCCCAACCCCACAGATCCTTATTCTTCATCAAAAGAATCAGTGCAAGTCCACCAAACGTGCCTAATCCGCCGATGATGTAGAGTGCAAAGGCGAAAACTGCGAGCCCGATTCCCTGGATTTTTGCCATCTGGTACCCCTCTCTTATTATTAATCGTTGAGCAGTTCCTGTAGTTTTGCTCCGATATCGTCCTCCCGCATCATCGATTCACCGATCAGGAAAGCTCCGGCACCGTCTGAGCGGAGTTGCACGATATCTCCCCGGCTGTTAATGCCGCTCTCTGCGACAAGCAATCGATTTGACGGCATCATACGGGCCAGACGGCCGGTCGTGCCGAGGTCGGTCGCAAACGTTCTCAAATTGCGGTTGTTGACACCGATAAGCGTGCAATCAGTATGCAGCGCCTTCTCCATTTCCGCTTCATCATGCACTTCCAGAAGCACGTCAAGATGAATCTCCCGGGCCAGAGCGTGGAAATCGCGTAACTGTTTCAGATCAAGCATGGCGGCGATAAGAAGAATTGCGTCAGCCCCGGCAGCACGGGCTTCGTAGATCTGGTACATATCACAGATGAAGTCCTTGCGTAACAATGGGAGGGAGACCATTTCACGAATCAGCGCCAGATAGCGAAGGTGCCCCAGAAAAAACTTTTCGTCGGTGAGCACCGACAGGCAGGTGGCGCCATTGGTCTGGTAGATGGCGGCAATCTCAAGTGGATCAAAGTCGGCGCGAATTATCCCTTTGCTGGGAGACCCCTTTTTGACTTCGGCAATTATGGCGGTCCAGTTCGAAGCAATCGCTTCGCGGAGGTGACGTTCAAAACCTCGTGGAATATCTTCCAGATCGGCGATACGTAACCTGAGTTCGGTGACTGATACGGCGGCTTTTGCGGTAAGCACCTCTTCCTGTTTATGAGCAACAATTTTTTTCAGAATATCAGGAGTGTTGGTTGGCATGGCACATATGATCCTTTTTTAGTGCTTATTCGTCAATGTCGCAAGTTTTTCAACCTGCTGCAACGCCCGCCCCGAGTCAATGGCTTCAGCTGCCACAGTAATTCCTTCTGACGGTGTATCTACCTTGCCTGCAGCCATCAGGGCATAGGCGGCGTTCAGAAGCACAATCTCTCTTCGTGGGCCCTGTTCACCGGCCAGAACCGCTTTTACAATTGCTGCATTGACAACAGCATCACCGCCCTTAAGTGTTGCCATGCTACAAATGGTCAAGCCAAGCTGTTCCGGAGAAACAGTGCTAAGTACAACTCCTCCAGGAGTGACTTCTGCTATAAGAGTTTCACCGGTCAGGGTAATTTCGTCCATTCCATCAGAGCCATGCACCACAAAACCGTGTTTGCAACCAAGTTTGTGCAGAACACCGGCCAGTTTCTCTACCAGGTCAGCGCGGTAAACTCCCATAACCTGGCAGTCGGCTCCAGCCGGATTGGTCAGAGGGCCAAGGATATTGAAAATAGTCCGGATGCCGATTTCGCGACGAGGCCCGATGGCGTGCTTCATTGCACTATGCAGGGCTGGGGCAAAGAGAAATCCGATGCCGATCTGTTCGATGCAGCTTTCGACGGTTTCCGGAGTTACATCAAGGTTTATTCCCATTTTTTCCAGGACATCAGCACTGCCACAGGCCGAAGAAACTGAGCGGTTACCGTGTTTTGCCACCTTGACTCCGCAGGCCGAAACGACGAAGGAAACGGTGGTGGAAACGTTGAAAGTGTTTGTTCCATCACCGCCGGTACCTACAACATCAAGAATAGTCTCTCTATCCAGGTTTATGTCGTCACGATCAATGTCAAGCACACCTTTTCCGACGCGAATCGGTGTGGCGCGCTCGCGCATGACGCGGGCAGCACCGGTGATTTCCTCGACGGTCTCTCCCTTCATTCGCAGCGCAGTAATGAATGCACCTATCTGGGCTGCTGTGCATTCACCGGACATGATCTGGTTCATAACCTCGATCATCTCACCTTCGCTTAGATTTTCATGTTCAACTACTTTTGAAATAGCAATTTTAATCATTATGTCCTCCTGATTCCAATTTCAAATTAAAGATGCCATCAAGGCAGCAAAATTGAGGCGCCGAAGGCATACAAACAGTATGCTGAGGAGCAGAAGACGAGCCAACGAAGAGGGGACTTTGATCTGGAATTGGTATTAAAAAAAGGGGATGTTGCCATCCCCTCATGATTGATATGCACAACAGAACATCAGGCCCCTTCTTTGATCTTTCTTATGGCTTCACGGATAAGCGTCTCCGCAAGATCCGGAACAACTTCCCACACAATTCGCTCAATAACTTCTTTTGATGCGCTCGATATAGCAACTTTGAGCTGCTCCTCGGATAGTACAGGGGTAGTTGCAGCCGGCACTGTTTCAACGGAAGAGCTGTCAACAGATGCTGTGAAAGGTGGAACCGGATCGGATAAAGGAGCAAACGGTGCGGCAGGTTCTTCAAAAATCGGTGCTTGATCGGAGAAACCTGCAAAAACAGGTTCGGTTGGACGTGTTGCTTCATTTGCAAAAGTTACATCACCAAATTCCGCTTCTTCGACGGGAATCGGTTGTTCAGAAAAATCCTGGAGTGGTGGGGTTACTAAGGTTTCTTCAACAAATTCAAACATATGTTCTTCAACCGGCTCCCATTGAGCATCGGTTTGTTGGGGAGATACATGTACCGTTTCTAGTGAGTTAACAGCATGTGCATCGTTTTCTTCATTCACTATTGCAAAAACGTCGGGTTCAAATGCTGTTTCAGATGGAACCGGCACGGCTGGCGGTACGACTGGTTCCTCTCTGCTCTCTGCTTCGGGAGTAAAGGCGCTCCAAATATTTGTCGGAGATGTTGGCTGTTGATCGATAGTAGGGCTTGGTGTGTCAAGGCACGGGCCAGATTCTTCCACAACCGTATCAGGAAACATTTCAGCAGGAGTTGCGGCCTGAAAAGTCTGTGCAGAACGTGCCCGTGTTTTTCCAAGTTCCAAAAGTTCCTTAACCTTGGTGATTATCTGCTGAGACTCAAACGGTTTTGCAATGAAATCATCTGCGCCGCATTTTTTTGCTTTATCTTCGTCAAACGGTTCAAAAGAGCCGGTAAGAATCAAAATCGGTTTGGCTGCGAGCGCCGGTGTCGAACGCACGGCTTCAGAAACTTCATATCCGGACATTCCAGGCATCAGGGCATCAATAAGTAATATATCCGGGTTGATTTCATGTGCCTTCTCGACAGCAGATTTTCCATTATCTACGATCGTTAAGGAGTATTCGTCTCCTCCGAATATGATACCGATTACTTTTTGGATGGTTATACTATCATCAGCGACCAGCACTTTGATGCTCATCTATCCCTCCCTGGTTGAGTGGGCACGCAAGAATATGATACTTTCGACAACTAACACAGGTATAATAACGTGTCAAGTTATTAGCGTTTCAAGGTATTTTCATGTTGTCGATAATCTCTTCCACTATTCGAGAAGTAGAAAATATTGACACGGCCAGAGTCGAAATATCACTCCGCAATTGGTTGAACTGTCTAATATTTGTGTAATCCGTGCGTATGGTCAATAGAATTACGAATAAATCCTGTTCAGGGTCAATCCAGATTGATGAACCACTGTATCCGGTGTGCCCGAAAGACATATCAGAAAAATAGCTGCCGCGAGGTGATGAAAACGGAGAGCTGATATCCCATCCAAGACCCCTGACTATTTTGCCGTTATTATAAAAATATGGTGATGTCATCTGCGTAATGATGCGTTCGGTAAAAATCTGCTTACCATTATATTTTCCGTGATTAAGAATCATCGTTGCAAATCTGTTCAAGTCGCTGGCTGTGCTGAATAAGCCGGCGTGTCCCGCCACACCGCCTAAACGTCGCGCATTTAAATCCTGAACAACGCCGGAGGTAAGGATTTTGTTAAAGCCTGCTGTAGGAGCAATGGCAGCATTACCGATGTGAGGAAGAAATGTTGTTTCAGCCATCCCGAGCGGGGCGTAAATATATTCTTCACAAAAAATATCTAACGTACGGTTAGTCGCCCGCTTGACCAATTCTCCCAGTAAAATGTAATTGACGTCAGCGTATCGAAAACGGTTACCGGGCAGGCTTCCATTGTTTTGAATGACAACTTTTTCTATAAGACGCCGTAAGGGGTCGTTTTCTGCGATATCAACATCGTCTATTCCGGACGTGTGAGTTAGTAAATTGAGGACGGTTATTTCTTCACGATCAGACCCCTCAAATTCCGGAAACCAGCGGGTCAGCGGATCAAGCAGACTAAGTTTCCCCTGTTCGAGGAGTTTCATGATAGCTGGCGCTGTTGCAATTACCTTTGTCAGCGATGCGGTGTCAAAGAGTGTCCGATCAGAAAGCAGTGGCCCGTTCGCATCTGGAAAGAGTTTGCCGTGTGAGGTGCCGTACAGTTGGCCGGAATGGTTGCCGATAACGACGACTCCGCCGGAAATCAAGCCACGTCGAATAGCACTTTCCAGAATAACGTCGATTGATGCTGCACGACCGACATCCAGCAGATTATCAGCAGCGAGGAGGTACGTTGACAGTGTAAAGAGGAACAGCGTGGTAAGTATTATGCGAAAAATAATCACAAGTTAGCTCTATTGTAAAGCGGTATGACTGAAAAGCCCCGTAGAATAAAGCTGCTGATAATAAGCAGGACGTTCAGGATCGGTAATCAGCGTTAATATTGATGTATTCATGGGTCAGGTCAGAAGTGTACACGGTGGCAGCACCAATGCCGATCCCCAAGTCAACCGAAACGGTAAATTCCTTTTGCTTGAGAACAGCGGTACCCCGTGCTTCTGCATCGTCGCCCGCAAAGATACCGTTCCTGGCCATACAAACATCATCAAAGCACAATGACAGCCGCGTTTGGTCAACTTCTGCGCCTGAATAGCCTACTGCTGCAAAAATGCGTCCCCAGTTGGCATCCTGCCCAAAAAATGCTGTTTTTACCAGACTGGAATTGGCAATAGCGAGAGCGGCTAGTTTTGCGTCGGAATAGTTCTGAGCTCCAGTGACACGGATTTCAACAAATTTAGTTGCACCTTCACCATCTTTTACAATCTGTTTTGCCAATGAAAGCAAAACAGTATTCAAAATAGCAGCAAAGGCGTTGCCCTCGGATGATCCTTCGACGATTGTCGGATTACCGGCCATGCCGTTGGCCATAATGAGGCAGGTATCGTTTGTGGACGTGTCGCCATCTACGGTGATGGCGTTAAAAGATGCATCCACAGCCTGGCGGAAGGTCTGTTGCAGGAAATTCTGCTCAATTGCAGCATCGGTGATGATAAAGGAAAGCATGGTAGCCATGTTAGGCATGATCATGCCGGCCCCTTTGGCGATGCCTGAGACAGTGTACCCGACACCCCCGGCTTGGCCGCTGCAGGTCTCCATTTTTGAGAAAGTATCAGTCGTCATGATGGCATCGGCAACATCGGCAAGGGTTCCGGTCGATAAACCTTCAACCAGGTGGGGGATAGCCGATTGAATTCTTTCCATGGGCATCTGAATGCCGATTACCCCTGTTGAGCAGACTTGCACCGCTGAAGTTTCTACACCAAGAGCGAGTGCGACCAGACGCGTTGTGTCTTGCGCAACGATCATACCGGGTTCTCCGGTGCAGGCATTGGCATTGCCACTGTTGACAACCAATGCCTGAGCGATTCCGCTGACAATGTGCTCGCGGGAAACCAGTACCGGAGCGGCCTTGACCGAGCTTGTCGTGAAAACGGCGGCGGCTGTTGCCGGAACCTCGGAATATATAAGAGCAAGATCTTTACGCCCCGGTTTTTTTATTGCTGCTTCAACCGAAGAAAATGAGAAGCCACGTAGCGTCATAAAAATTCACCTGTTTTTCCGGATAAATGTTTGCCGGGGAAGGAAACACTTACTTTCCACAGCATTTTTTGTATTTTTTACCGCTTCCGCATGGGCAGGCATCGTTGCGTCCTGCCACTTTTTGACTTTTGGCCGGTTCCTGGTGATGATCTCCCCCCCCTCCCAGATTAAAAATCAGTTTCTTGCTTTGCAACTCTTCTTCGATCTCTTCTATTTCGTCTCCATCATGGTTAATCTGAACCCAATATACGCGCTCAACAACCTCCTCACGAATGCGTATCATCAGTTCCATAAATAAGTTGTACGCCTCTTTCTTGTATTCCTGTTTCGGATCTTTCTGCCCGTACCCACGCAGGCCGATCCCTTCCTTCAGGTGGTCGATATTCAGGAGGTGATCTTTCCAGTGGGTGTCGATCGCCTGCAGCATCATGACTTTAATGAGGTGATCCATTAGCTCGTCACCCATCTCATCTATCCGTGCCGTGAAGATAGCATGAGCCTGCTCACTGAGCGTGCTTTCGAAGTTTACTGGGGTGAGGCGGCTTACCATCTCCTGTGGCAGATCAAGCTGGAGATTAAAGCATTTATACACGGTTTCACTAATTCCCTGCCAATCCCACTCGTGTGGTGAAACCTTATCAATGGCGTAGGCGGCCGTAATCTCATCAATCGTCTCATCCAGCATTTCCAGAAAACTCTCTCGAATATCCTGACCGCCTAGAATTTCACGCCGTTGGCTATAAATAACCTCACGCTGCTTATTCATGACATCATCGTATTCAATGAGATGCTTTCGAATATCAAAGTTATGTGCCTCAACTTTTTTCTGAGCATTTTCAATCGAGCGTGAGATCATGCTGTGAGTAATTGCCTCACCCTCTTCAATTTTAAGGAGATCCATTATTTTTGAGACGCGCTCCGAGCCAAAAATGCGCAGAAGGTCATCTTCCAGCGACAGGTAGAATTTTGACGAGCCGGGATCACCCTGACGGCCGGAGCGGCCGCGCAGCTGGTTATCTATTCGGCGTGATTCGTGCCGTTCCGTCCCCAGAATGTGAAGACCGCCCAGCTTGATAACCTCTTCATGTTCTGCACTACATTCGGTTTTGTATCTGGCCACCACTACTTCGTATTCCTCATCAGTAGATTCGGGATTGGCCCTCCGCCACTGTTTGGCCAGAGCGTCCGGATTGCCTCCCAGTACTATGTCAGTGCCTCGGCCAGCCATGTTGGTCGCAATCATTATGGCGCCTTTGCGGCCGGCCTGAGATACGATCTCAGCCTCCCGTTCATGCTGTTTGGCATTAAGCACGTTGTGTGGAACACCCTGACGTTTTAACAGTTCTGACAGTACTTCCGACTTTTCGATTGAAATGGTACCGACAAGGCAGGGTTGACCGGCGGCATAATGCTCTTTGATATCTTCAATTACCGCTTTGAACTTTTCCATTTCAGTTTTGTAAATAACATCCGGTGCGTCCGGGCGGATAAGCGGTCTATTGGTCGGGATAACAGACACATCCAGTTTATATATTTTGTGGAACTCCTCTGCTTCGGTATCAGCAGTACCGGTCATTCCTGACAGTTTACTGTACATGCGGAAATAATTCTGAAAGGTGATAGTTGCCAGCGTCTGATTCTCATTTTCAATCTTCACCCCTTCTTTAGCCTCAATAGCCTGGTGCAGACCGTCAGACCAGCGACGACCCGGCATGAGCCGCCCGGTAAACTCATCAACAATCATTACTTCACCATCTTTTACGACATAATCAACGTCAAGCTTGTACATGGCGTGGGCACGCAGTGCCTGGTTGACATGATGAAGAGTTTCTATGTTGCGTGGATCATAAAGATTATCGACCTTTAAAAGTTTCTCAACTTTCAGTACCCCTTGCTCTGTTAATGAAGCACTTTTCGCCTTTTCATCAATAGTAAAGTCACCGGTGTACTGTTTTCTTTTGCCGGAAAGGGTATTTGCTTCAACTTCAATTGCTTCACCCTTTTCCAGACGGGGAATGATAGCGTTAATAACGTAATATTTATCGGTAGAATCTTCTGTAGGACCTGAAATAATCAGCGGAGTACGGGCTTCATCTATCAGGATGGAGTCAACTTCATCCACGATAGCGTAGTTGAAACCGCGCTGAACATAATCGTCCAGGGAAAATTTCATATTATCGCGCAGATAATCGAAGCCAAACTCATTGTTAGTGCCATACGTGATGTCAGCGGCATAGTTAATGCGGCGCTGGTCATCATCAATGCCATGGACAATTATCCCCACCGTTAACCCAAGAAAATTGTGCAAACGCCCCATCCATTCGGAGTCACGTTTTGCAAGATAATCGTTGACCGTGACAACATGGACGCCTTTACCGGAAATTGCGTTCAGATAGGCGGGGAGGGTGGCAACAAGAGTCTTTCCTTCCCCGGTCTTCATCTCGGCAATTTTTCCCGAATGCAGTACCATGCCGCCAATCAGCTGGACGTCAAAGTGGCGCATCCCAAGTACACGCTTGCTTGCTTCACGGCAAACGGCAAATGCTTCCGGGAGTAATGAATCGAGCGACTCACCTTTTGCGTGACGCTCTTTGAATTCACCGGTTTTACCGGTCAGCTGCCCGTCTGAAAGGAGAGAGATAGAGGTTTCAAGAGCATTAATCTTTGCAACAATCGGCCACATTTTTTTTAGTTCGCGCTCGTTCTTACTGCCAATAAATTTCTTTATAATGGAACTGAACATTTAGGTTGTCTCCGGAGGGTTGAGTATTTATAAAACAGCTTCATATAATAGCACAACTCGTTATATCGCTCAATAAACTTGTTTTAAACATTAAATCTGAAATGCATAACATCGCCATCTTTAACGACATACTCTTTTCCTTCCAGTCTCATTAACCCTTTTTCTTTCGACCCTGCCTCGCCGTTGCAAGAAATATAATCATTAAAGCCGATCACTTCGGCCCGGATAAACCCTTTCTCAAAATCGGTGTGAATCACTCCTGCAGCTTGCGGGGCTTTTGTTCCGTTAACAATGGTCCAGGCACGAACCTCTTTGACGCCGGCGGTAAAATACGTAATGAGGCCTAATAACGCATAGCCGTTCCGGATAAGGCGATCAAGTCCAGCCTCCGCAAGTCCCATGTCATCAAGAAATCCTTTTTTTTCCGGGCCGTCCAGTTCCGCTATTTCCGCCTCAAGTTTACCGCAAATTACGACAACCCCGGCTCCTTCAGAGGCCGCAATATCCCGGACCGAGGCAACATTCGGGTGTTTGCCCTCCAGATCATCTTCCGCCACATTTGCGACATACAGCACCGGTTTGTCGGTGAGGAGATGCAGATCCCGCATCCAGATTTTTTCATCCTCATTTTGCGCTATTCCCTGCAGTTTTTTGACCTGTTCGAGGAGAGCCCGTACCCGAAGATAGAAATCAGCCTCATCTTTGGCCTTTTTATCGCCACTACGCGCCATTTTTTCGGCACGCTGCAGCTTTTTTTCAATGGTGTCAAGGTCTGCCAGGGCAAGTTCGGTATTAATGACCTCAATATCGTCGGCAGGTGAAACACGACCATTTACATGGACGATGTTATCATCATCAAAACAACGAACAACGTGAACTATTGCATCAACACTCCGTATATGTCCCAGAAACTGATTCCCGAGACCTTCTCCCTGGCTGGCACCCTTGACAAGACCGGCAATATCGACAAATTCAATGGTTGTCGGCTGAATTTTTTGCGGTTTGACTATATCGGATAATTGATCCATCCGGGGGTCAGGTACCTGGACAATGCCGACGTTGGGCTCAATCGTACAAAACGGATAATTTGCCGACTCGGCACCGGCAGATGTAAGTGCATTAAAAATGGTAGATTTTCCTACATTCGGTAACCCGACTATTCCGCAGTTAAAACCCATGATCTATCCTTCCAGAAAATTTTTATTATTAAAAAGACTCATTGATTTAGGCAATCCTTCTTCAAGCATTACTTTCAACATAGTTCTGCCGCCATCGAGCACGCTGGAAAGAACTTCCATCTGATTTGGAGGGATTCTCCCAAGAACATGACCCGTCGTATCTCCATGTGGTGATTTGCCGATACCGATGCGGAGCCTGATAAAGTCGCCTTTACCGAGATTCTCCATTATAGAGCGTAGGCCGTTGTGGCCACCATGCCCGCCGCCATTTTTAAAACGCACCGCTCCAAACGGCAGATCAAGTTCATCATGAATGACAATCAAGTTTGACATCGGGAGCTTGTGGAATTGGAGCGACTGCATGACAGAGATTCCGGACAGATTCATGAATGTCTGCGGCTTGAGAAGAATCAGGCGATGCCCGGCAAAATTCATTTCCCCACAAAAGCCTGAGAAAGACTTTTTGGTAATGGAAATGTTTTCCTGATCAGCAAGGCGATCCAAAAAAAGAAAACCCGCATTATGGCGGGTCCATTGATAGGTGGGGCCGGGATTCCCCAGCCCCGCAACTATATACGTACTCATGCGAAAGTTCGGTGAAAGTTAAGCGACAGCAGGAGTTTCTACTTCTTCTTCTTTGGCTCTGCCAAGAACGCTGACAACCGGGATCTTTGGCTGGTCGAGAAGAACAATCCCTTCAGGGAGCGGGATTTCGCTGACATGAATTGAATGAGCAATCTTAAGATTAGAAACATCAATGGTGATGCTGTCCGGAATATTGGCCGGCAGGCATTCTATATGCAATTCATGGTGAGCCAGATCAAGAAGGCCACCCTCCTTCACACCGATTGCTGTACCAGTCAGAACGACAGGTACCGTAATTCGAAGTTTTTCGTTCGGATTAATGCGATGGAGATCAACGTGCTTGAACGTCCGCTTGATTGGATCCCGCTGGATGTCTGCGACTATTGCAATGCTCTGGTCCAGACTGCCGCCACCAATCAGTGTAATCAGGTTGTTCTGACCACCGGCTCCGGAGATAGCTTCCTGAAGATCACGGTTTTTGATGCTTACTGCGATTGGATCAAGCCCCTTGCCATACACGACACCCGGGATCATATCTGCAATGCGAAGTCTCCGGCTCACACCGGTACCGGTTTTGGTGCGAAGATCAATATTCATCTGTTTCTGTTGCATGTGCTCCTCCACGTGTAGTGACGGGTCAGTCCCGCCCTATTTTAAATATATTATTAAAAACTAAGCAAATAGCGAACTAACGGACTCATCTTCATGAATTCTTCTGATCGCTTCAGCCAACAGGTCTGCTACGGACAATATTCTTATTTTAGAGGTCGCAATGTCACCGCTGTTTACCGGTATTGTATCAGTCAAAACAATTTCTTCAATATCGGAGGCATTGATGCGTTCGATTGCCGGTCCTGACAGTACGCCATGGGTCGCACAGGCAAAAACAGCTTTCGCGCCGTTTGCTTTGAGCGCTTTAGCAGCTTGTGTCAAGGTGCCGGCAGTATCAACCATATCATCTAGGATAATAGCAATTTTATCTCGAACATCACCAATCAGGTGCATTACTTCAGCTACATTAGGACCGGAACGGCGCTTGTCAATGACTGCAAGAGAATATTCCAGGCGTTTGGCAAATGCGCGGGCTCTTTCGGTACCGCCGGCATCAGGAGAAACCATAACCACCTGCTCGCCGCTGAAACGGTCTTTGAGGTAATTAAGAATAACCGGAGCGGCATAAAGATTATCAACGGGTATATTGAAAAAGCCTTGAATCTGGCCGGCATGAAGGTCAATGGTAACAACTCTGTCGACGCCGGCAGTGGTAATAATATCAGCAACTAATTTTGCCGTGATCGGCGTGCGGGGAGCTGCTTTTCGATCCTGGCGGGCGTAGCCATAATATGGGATTACTGCCGTAATGGTTGCAGCCGATGCCCGTTTCAATGCGTCAGTTATTATCAACAACTCCATCAGGTTGTCATTAGTTGGCGCACAGGTTGATTGTACAACATAGACATCACGACCGCGAACATTCTCGCCGATCTCGACCATAACTTCGCCATCAGAAAAACGACGGACACGGGCTGCTCCGAGAGGAACACCAAGGCATGAGCATATTTTCAGAGCGAGATCCGGATTTGAGTTACCAGAAAAAATCTTTATTTTATCGTGCATAATGAACAAACACCCTTCAAAATGACTTCAGGAAATAATCTTTGAGAAAAGAAATGAGAGTTATACTAAAATATTTACTGAAAAGCAACCACTTTTGAAACTATCTGACGTACTCAATAATTCCCTCCTGAACAGCAAAAATGAGAAACTCATTGGTTTCTTCACAGCTAAGCCCTGTTCGAGACAGGTAGTCATGGTCGGCATTTTCACAGATCTGTTCCAGCAAATGTATGTAAGGCAGTGCCAGTGATTCAGTGCATACGGTGCCGCCGTTTTGGTAGATAACCGCCTGGGAACCGGACTGCGCGAGTTGTTCATACATCCGGAGGATTTGTGGTTCGCCCCACTCAAGAAGTTCATCAATATCATAAGTAAAATGAGCTATATGAGTTGCTGGATAAAGCGTAAAACGGCCGGAGCTTATGTTGACCGGAAGTTCGCCCTCATAATGTGTCTGTCGGTAAGGAGCAAGCAGCGTTGCAGCATACAGATGGTGGTAATACGCCAGGTCAAGGACAAGCGGTAAAAATCGACTGTTTTTTTTGTTTTTAAAGAGTTCCCTCAGAAAAAGATGCTGTAAATTCCAGATATCGTCATCATTAAAGTCAGACTCTTTTACCGCGTTTCCTCTCTGCTCACTCAGCCAGTCAGCAAACTTCCGCAAAAACAGAGCCGGTTTCAGGCTGAGAATCTTCAGAATAGCATTAAACCATGCAACCGCTTTACCACGGGTATAAAAAATATCACACGCAGTGGCAAGATCTGCTGCAGCTACCATATCAGACGTACTGAAATATTCCGTTTCCTGCACAATATACGGAGGATGTCTATCCCACTTCATTTTCAGGATTGTTCCGCGAGACGCCAGTCTGGTTCCGGGCAATACCGCAAGCGGGAAAATGTCAAGATGGTTCGGATAGAGTGACAGAGCATAGTCGATGCTGCGACAAAAGCCAGCGAGGGTGTCACCAGGCAGTCCATAAATCAGATCGAAACCAAAGACGGCACCACTGTCATTAAGCAGGCCTACCTTTGCACTAAAATCAGTTTTGTTAAAAGATCGCCCGACTAACTTGAGAACTTCCCTGTCAGAGCTCTGCAGCCCAATTTGTAACGAACAGGCAATCTCTGCAAAGAGTGTTGCTATTTCACGATCTATAAATTCATTGCGAACTTCAAAATGAAAATGAATGTCGGGTGCAATGTTTTTAATCATACGCAAGATATTTTTGGCTCGCTTCGGGTCAAGGTTGAACGTGGAATCAAGAACAAATATTTGTGAAACGGCATTGGCGGCAAAAAACTGTAATTCTGACTCCAGCCGTTCAAGAGAAAAATAACGAACGCCATGAATCCCTCGTGAATCAAAACAGAAGTCGCAGGTGAAGCTGCAGCCGCGCGACAGCTGCCAGAGGATGCCGGGGTTGGTATGAATGTCGATAATTTTTGAAAGATACGGAGACGGAATGGAGTCAAGATCAGATATCGGTGCAGGTGATTGAAGATCAACTGAGTTGGAATGAAGAAGACCAGATATTTCCGAATAATTTCCGCCTGAGACAAGTGCGTGGCAGAGAGACAAAAAAGGAACTTCTCCTTCGCCGACAATTACGAAGTCAAAGATCCCCGTATGTAAAATGGATTCGGGGGCTGCTGTGACTTCCGGACCACCGCAAAAGAGCTTGACAGATGGATGTGTTCGCCGAAGTTCGGACGCAATATCACAGATAGCGTTGTGATTCCATACATACATGGAAAAGCCGACCGCGTCCGGGAGTGGATCGATAAGTTTTGCCGTACAAGCGGCGGTATCCTGTCCGATGAAAAAGTCTTTAAGGTTGATCGTAGCGGCGCTTTTGAGCGCGTAGGCCTTAAGAAAAGAGCTTGCCAGAGGAATTGACTGGGGCGAAGGGGAGGGGTGTATAGATACGAGGTTGATCAACACGTTGTGGTTCCTCTTAACATGGTCGCGCGGTGTACTACAGCTGGTGTCGTGGTTGCCGGCTATGTGCATAAGTGGAAAAAAAAGGTCAGCATGGCAGCTGACCTTTTTGTTTTTTTGGCTGGGGCGCCAGGGATCGAACCTGGGAATGCCGGAATCAAAATCCGGTGCCTTACCGCTTGGCGACGCCCCAATAAAAAATCAAATAGTTTCGACAGTAGCTGAAAACCAGTTCGTGCCGCTTGTTATTTGTTGTCGAGCTGTTTCTGCAGAAGCAAAATCTTTGAAAATGCCGAAAACGGTTGGTCCACTGCCGGACATCATGCTGCCAACTGCACCCATATTAATCAGGCGACTCTTGATTTCGGCAATTATCGGAAATGCAGAAATTGTAACCGATTCAAGATCGTTGGATAAAACAGTAACGATCTGTTCAATTGACTCGAAAAACTCCGGCAGTTTATTCAGCTCGCTCGTGCTTGTCAACTGTAAAGATCGATAAGCCCAGGCAGTCGATACATGAACTCCAGGATTTATGAGTAGAATCCAGCACTTCGGCATTTCGGGAAGCTGGGTAAGTTTTTCACCAATTCCCTCAGCAAGTGCTGTTTTTTTGAAAATAAAGAATGGAACATCGGCGCCAAGTGTACAGCCGATCTCCATCAGTTTCTGCTCAGAAAAGCCGGTTTCCAACAACTCGTTCAGCCCCATCAATACTGTAGCTGCGTCACTACTGCCGCCTCCCAGACCGGCGGCAGTCGGTATGTTCTTTGTTATTTCTATTGTGGCCCCTTTACCGCTTTGTGAAAGATCGAGGAGAACTTTTGCCGCTTTCCAGGCAATATTTTTAGGTCCGTTCGGGGCACCCGGTGAGTTGCAGGTGACGATAATGTCGGGAGTGTCTGTTACCGTAAGCAAAATCTGATCGCACAGGTTCACCCGCTGCATGATCATGCGGAGATCATGATAGCCATCAGGTCGTTTTGCGATGACATCAAGCAGGTAATTAATTTTTGCAGGGGCAGACAGGACAAGTGTAGCCACGGTAACTCCATAACAGTTTGAATAGGTAGTTTCCGTCCGGAAAGGGTGCTTTTTCCCCCTGGCGGCGTCAATCTTCGGCTTTGCTTGTGCGGCGTACCGGTGTACGCCTCCGCGCAAATCCTTTATTTCCTTGCCAGGAGAAAAAATCCCCGCTTTCCAATTCGGAAACCAACGGTTTCTGTCCGGAGTTTCCGGACAGAAACTAGGTAACGCTCCCGTTATAATGAATTATCGGCAGGTTTGTCGAGCAGGAAGTTATTTCCGGAATATGAAATGAATTTGACAGGTTTGCGGCCAGTATGCTACGTCTGAAAAAGTAAACATGTCAAGATCAAGATAACGGGAGTACGTATCATTATGTTTAAAAATATACGTGAAGATATCAACTCGGTCTTTGAGCGCGATCCGGCTGCACGTAATGTGTGGGAGATTATTTTCTGCTACCCCGGCCTTCATGCACTCTGGTTTTATCGAATATCACATTGGTTCTGGTCGCATGAATTCTATTTTGCCGGTCGTTTTACCTCGCATCTCGGACGTTTTTTTACCGGTGTTGAAATCCATCCCGGTGCAAAGATCGGTCGAAAGTTTTTTATCGACCATGGCATGGGGGTCGTTATCGGTGAAACCGCCGAGATAGGTGATAACGTAACCCTGTATCATGGCGTTACTCTTGGAGGGGTGACCTGGGACAAGGTAAAACGGCACCCGACACTGCTCGACAATGTGGTCATAGGGTCCGGAGCAAAAATACTGGGTCCTTTTACCGTTGGCAAAGGAGCAAAAATCGGTTCCAACTCCGTTGTCGTCAAGGCCGTTCCGGATAATGCCACAGTTGTCGGCATCCCGGGACGAATGGTAATGTCTGAAGAGAAAAAGGACGAAGGGCGCGCAGACCTGCAGCATGGACAGTTACCGGACCCGGAAGCCAAGGCGATTGCCTGCCTGTTTGATCAAATTCGTGAACTGGAACGCAAGTACGATATTCTTGCAGAAGAGCATGCCGAGCTTAAAAAAAAGGTAAATGGGTAAATGATAAAACGACAGACAACAATTAACCAGATATTTAAAATTTCCGGCATTGGCCTGCACAGCGGGAAAGAGGTCACTCTGGAATTTCTCCCCCGGCGTGAATTCGGCATCGCTTTTGTGTATAACGGACAGATTATCCCCGCCCGTTACGATATGGTTGGTGATACACGTCTCTCGACACAGATCAGTCGTGACGGCATCTCTGTTGCGACAATTGAACACCTGATGGCTGCACTCTATTTTTCTGGAATCACGAACTGTCTGGTCTATATTGACGGCCCGGAGGTGCCGATTCTTGATGGTTCGGCCTGGGAATTTTATCAGAGGATGTGGAAGGCAGGAGTCTATGAATTTCCCGAATCGGGAGTGTATTTGAAAGTTATCCGTCCGGTAGAGGTGCACCACAACGATTCCTGGGTTACCATCAAACCGCTTAACACACTTGAAATTACGATGTCGATAGAGTTTCGTCCACCGGTAGGGAAACAGAAAAAGCGGTTGGTGGACGTAGAAAATGCGTTTGCCATAATAAATTCACGTACCTTTGTACTTCAGGAAGAGATTGAAGCCATAAAAAAAGTCGGGTTGGCCAGAGGTGGATCGCTTGATAACGCCGTCGTCATCGGGAGCGATGAAATAGTAAACCCGATGGGTCTCCGCTATAAAAAAGAGTTGGTTAATCACAAGATACTTGACTTGATTGGCGATTTTTACACCAGCGGCTATCGGATCCTCGGGAAAGTTGAAGCGAACAAGACGGGGCATTATCTCAACAATCTCCTGCTCAGAGAACTTTTTTCCGACCCCCTCAATTACTGCATCTACTGACCTAAAATCACTTCGCCGGTGTCCGTGAACAGCTTCACCGGCAATTGAAACGCCCTGATAAATATATGCAGCATTCCCCTGCCCAACGATTTCACCGGAATGGCGCTGACTTGCGGACTTGCCCATTTCCCTTTTGCCTCGAAGTATGCGGTCAGCAAGTCTTTATCCTTGCCGGTTAACAGCCAGCCGACAATAGGGATACGGTTGATTATTTTGTCTACCGTTTGAAGCGGCTGTGCTCCGAGAGTGAGATTCAACTCTTCCTTGACAATGTCGGCACTCCCCACTATCGATATGTTGATGGCATTGCTGGTTATGAAAAGATCCTGCGTGGCCATTGTGCCATCCTTTACCGAGAAACTTCCTTTAATGCTACTGTAAGGAATCCCATAGGAAGAGAGGTCCGGCAGCCTGAATTTGAGTAGTTGGGAAACATTTAAAATAGAAAACACTTTAGCAAGAGTATTGAATTTTCGGAGTGTCCCATTGGCCATGTTGAGGCGCACATTCCCCAAGGCACTCCTTTTGATATCCGGAAGTGTATTGCCTCGCGCCGTAAGGTCTCCCTGAAGTGTCAATGTGCCGGTGGCCTCCTTGGAAATGTCGAGCGCCGCTAAAAGTTTTTCTGCATCGGAACGGGAAATATCAAAGTGTAAATCATAGCGATCACCCTGTTCACCCCCCGGAGCAATTCTCCCCTTTGCCGTTAATTGACCTCCAAACAGACCAGCAGTCATATCCCGCAGGTAAATAGTCCCTTTCTCCTTGTCTGCAGTTGCATTCAATTTACTGAACGTAACTTTCCCGATATTTCCGGATTCGACGTTCAACTTCAGCTTTATATCCATGCCGGGAGTTTCCGGCTTGTCGCCTGTTCGATGTGGTGTCGAAAAGATACGGAGATCATTGAGATCAAATTTTGATGACACAACTGATACGGTCGCCTGTCGCGTACGACCGGTAGCAAACACACCACTCAGGTTAAAGTTTGAAGAATTAATCAGTCCGGAGGAACTGTGCAGGGCGATGGAGTCTTTACGCAGGGTACAAATGGCATTGAACCTTCTGATACTGGCTTCAGGGTGACCCTCAGCAAGGTTTACATCACGCAGGAAAAGTTGCGGTGAAGAGATCTGTACATCACCTTCAGGATTTTTAAGGCTCCGAATACCCACTTTCATGGTAAGTGCCGAACTGCCGTAACGGGTGGTGATGTCGGAAGTTTCAAGACTGTTGCCTTTGAATATAATCGCACCGGTAATGCCGCTGATCTGCTTCAGCTGTTCATCCGGAAGGAGGCTGAAGCGGGTAAGATCGACGCTGCCATAGTAATCCATGGCACTCAGATCATCCGGGTCACCACCACCTTTAATGCGAGCCTGCACCATCCCCTGCAGCTTGTATTTCCGCCACATGGAAAGTATCGGCAGCGCATCATCCATAACAAACTTGTTGGTCTGGAGATCGAAGCCCAAATAGGGTGCTTCTCCGTAGCCGATCAGGCCGCTGCCGCTGATAAGCATCGGCTGAAGATTGTAGCTTACCGATGTAACTTTGGTCGAATCCTTTCCGATAACTGAAGTGAACCTGAGACTGTTCGGCAGCAAGTGCGGTTTGTTGACATAGCCGGGGAGCGAGTACGCCGCCTGGGTGACATCCCAGTCACCCAGTAACCGGTATTCTGAATAATGGCCGGCACCGCTCAAAAGCAATGATGAGCTGTTGCTGTACTCAAGCATTGGAATTCCGGCAATTTTTGCCAGCCAGGCCATTTCAGGCGCATGTGGCGCGATACTCATTTTTACCGGATATTCGGACGGTTTGTCGGTATTGTATTCCGTTATTGATCCATCCAGTGAAAAGGGGGAGGTCCCAAAGTTTCCGCTCATGCCAACGAGGTTAAAATTTTTGCCTTTTAATTCAATTATACCCTTTAAGTTATTGAAAGTAGGTGCTTTAGGCCCATAACTTAGTACTGCTTTCTCTACCGGACCGCGAATCATGAGCGTGTTGGAATTCTGCCCGATTTCCATGTGGCTGATCTGGCTTATCCGTCCATCCAGAACTCCGGTATCAAGTCTGAATATCCCCGTTTTTATCTTGTTTTCAATGTAGTCGGCGGCATCCCGTTCGATGATTCCAAATGGAACATACTGACGTACGTCTTCATAACGAAATGTAGTCGGGGTGCTTGCCTTGGCAACAATGCGCGGATCCTTGGTTAAATAATCCTGCATCTGAAAACTTCCCTTTATTCTGAACCCCTCCATGCTCAGATCAACTGCGGAGATGGAAATGAGCTCTTTTGTCAGAGCCGCGGTATATTCGAGCTGAAGAGTTTTCGGTGACAGCACTGCATGAAATACTGTCGGCCAGTTCACCGTAGCGCCGCTGATTTGAATTTTCCCTTTGGCGCTGAAATCCTGCGGCTTGCCCTTGAAACTGGTGACAAAATCCAATCGTCCGCCTGAATTGGAAAAAGGGATAAAACGCCCAAAGTAGTGCCAGTACCTGCCGATATCAGCCTGCTTTATCGACAGATCACCATCTAAAACGGTTTCCAGTAACGATATTCCAACAGGAGGCAGCTTCAGATCTCCCGAAAGAGAAATTCGAGTGGGAGTCCCTTTTGCTGCAGGGATATCAGCGGACAACTTCATATGCCCCTTTTGCCCATGCCCGAGATGGCTTGCCGTTAAAGAAATATTGCGTAATACCTCGGAAAACGGTTCTTTTCGACCTGCCAAATCGCTCCAGAGAAGCTCCCCACTCGTTACGCTGATTTTTTTAAAGTCGAGATTTACCGCGTCTCCGCGCGGTTTCAACAGGTCATCGATATTCAATGTGCCATCAGCTCTTCGCGCCAGCGAAATGGTGGCGCCATCCAGAATCAGGTTCCGTAACGCAACTTTTTTTTCCAATAACGGCAGCAGTGCCACTGTTATAGTTATCTGCCGGGCCGTAATAAAATCAGCTTTTCCATCTATCTCTTTAATATTGAGTGTCTTGAATTTGAAAGAAGGGCCGTAATGCCAGGCAAACGTTCCGGAGCTAAAGCTCACGGGGCGATTAAGGCTTTGCTGGAGAGCCGTTACAATCTCGCTCCGGTATGCATTGACATCAAGCAGGTAGGGGAGGAATAACGCGGTAGCGGTAACCAGAGTCGCAATGGTGACAAGGAGGATACCGGATAATTTGATAAATCGGGATGACATTTTCACGGTACGGGTCTCTCTAATAAAACCCTGACGCGCCGGATTCTTTTTCGGTCAATACTTTCTACGGTGAAACGCGTACCTTCAAACAGCACAGTTTCACCCTGCTGCAGCAGTCGCCCGCTCTGAGCGAGAAGGAAACCGGCAATAGTAGTATAGGGGGCGTCTTCCGGCAGATTGAGGTTAAGGCGCAGATTCACTTCGCGCATTGTCAGCATGCCGTCAAGCAGATAGCCGTTAGTATCCTCGACGCATTGGTCGGGTGAAACATCATCATATTCGTCATCAATTTCACCGACTATCTCTTCAAGAAGATCTTCCAGGGTTATGATGCCTTCAAATCCACCATATTCATCGACAACAAAAATCATATGAGTTCGGGATGCCTGCATCATTCTCAAGGCGGTGCTCAATTGAGCGCTTGTCGGGATAAAATGCGGCGGATGGATGAGATTAAACAGATCGAATTCGGGCATATCCGACTGAGAAAGGTATGGTTCAAGATCTCTCCTGACAACAATACCGGTGATATCGTCAATTTGATCTTTATAAACCGGAATGCGTGAGTATCCGAAGGCGTTAAACAGCTCTACTGTTTCTGTGAGCGAAGCAGACAGTGGAAGTGCCGTAACGGCATTTCTCGGGATCATTACTTCCTGAACCTCTGAATCGGAAAATTCAAAGATGCGGTGAAGAAGCTGCTGCTCTCCGGTTTCCAGCGCGCCACCAGAGTGAGAGGTATTGATGATTTGCCGCAATTCATCCACGGTGTATATGCTGGCATGTTCTTCCGAACAGCGAAATCCGAGCAGGCGAACCGTGCTTCTGCCGGCATAATCAAGCATGCGTATCGGCCAGCTGAACAGCGTATGAAACAGGTGCATCGGCCACGCAACAGTTAATGCAACACGTTCAGCTCGATCAAGAGCCAATGTTTTTGGCGCCAGTTCACCAAGAACAATATGCAGAAACGTAATAATGGTGAAAGCTCCGGTAAAAGCGATAGTGTGGCGTACAGCAGTTGAAACGAGACCGTGAAGAGGTATTTCCAGCAGTTTGGAGAGTGCCGGTTCCCCGATCCACCCTAACGCCAGAGATGCCATGGTAATACCGAGCTGCGTTGCAGATATGTACGAATTCAGATTGTCGAGCAGTCCAAGCAGCGTTACGGCACGAGTATCACCGCTCTCCACAAGCGAGACAATCCGCGAGCGACGAACGGAGACGAGTGCAAACTCAGCTGCGACAAAAAAACCATTAGCGGCAACCAGCAGCAATACAAGCAAAAGGTAGAGTAACGTTGCATTCATTTCCCCATACTCTATCCGTACGTGACCGATGTCAACTGCAACATGCCAATTATTATTATCGTTTGACATTTTTTTGGTGTATGTTATTTTTCAACAGTTATTTCTCTTCGAAATGGAACCTCTTTCTGATGCACATACGGCCGCTCATTCTGCTTTTTCTCCTGTTTCTTACCGCGTGCGCCGGCGGCGCTCCGGCACCTCAAAATCTTCATTCTGATACACCCGCATTTCATGATGATCATGCCCGTGCACTGTACCTCTTTTCCCGGGCGCGTATTGCCGTTCATGAAGGTGACTATCCGGCGGCCCTCACCCTGTTGCGTGAGGCCATTGCACTCGAACCGGATTCGGCTCTGTTGCACGGAGATGTTGCTGAAATCAAGCTCAAAATCGGCCAGATTCCGGAAGCACTTGAATATATTAACAAGGCTATTGAGCTTGATCCCAGCTATCGCCCACCGTATGTTCTCGGCGGCGTTCTGATGTCATCAGCGGGAAAAGACCGGGATGCGGTCAATTATTTACGCACGGCGGTCAAGCTTGATCCCGCTAAGGAAGATGCGTATCTGCACCTTGTCATGTCTTTGACACGGCTCTTTGAGTACGAAGAAGCGGTTACAACCCTCAAGGCACTGGTTAAGCTCAATCCTGATTCCGTACTCGGCTATTATTATCTGGGACGTACGTACAGTCAGATGAAGCTTTACCGTGAGGCACTCGGTTATTTTTCCAAAGTTCTTGAATTACGCCCTGAATTTGACCAGGCGGTTATTGATAAAGCCGCAACATACGAGGCGTTAGGTGAATATCCGCAGGCCATTGATGCCTACCGGACGCTTGTTGACCAAGATGAACAGCGTACTGCCGTATTGCAGCGGCTGATCCAGTTGTTGCTTCAGCAGCGCCGTTTTCCGGAGGCACTTGCATATCTTCGTATCGCGGCACAATCCGGTCTGGGCGGTACTGAAACAATTCGAAAAATTGGCCTGGTTCACCTTGAACTTGAGCAGTATGACGAAGCGATTGCGTTGTTCGGTACCATGCTTGAGAAAGATCCGTCTGCCGATAATCTCCGGATCTATCTTGGGATTGCCTACGAAGAAAAAGGCGAGCTGGATAACGCTTTAACGGAGTTCAAAAAGATTTCTCGAAATTCGCCACAGTTTTTTGAAGCAGTCAGCCATATTGCACTGATTCTCAAAGAACAGGGCAACATAGACGCTGCCATCGCGGTTTTTATGGATGAAATCAACACAAATAATCGTAATCTTGAGCTTTATCTAAATTTATCTTCCCTGTACGAATCCATTGACAGACCGCAGGCTGCTCTGGATGTACTGCTTGAAAATGAGCAATACTTTAAGAAAGAGCCGCGATTTTACTTTCGGATTGGTGTGCTTTTTGACAAACTCGGTAAACGGACTGAATCAATCAATCAAATGAAGCAGGTTTTGCTGCTTGATCCGAAAGATGCTCAGGCGCTCAACTATCTCGGTTATTCCTATGCCGAAATGGGGATGCATCTTGAGGAGGCCCTGAATTACATCAAACAGGCGGTCGCAATCCGTCCGCAAGACGCCTTCATATTGGACAGTCTCGGCTGGGCTTATTATAAGCTCAAGCGGTATGATGAAGCGTCCGAAGCACTTGAAGAAGCGGTTTCTCTGGTCAATGATGATCCTACTATCATCGAGCACCTGGCGGATGTGTACGCCGCGCGTCGTCTTACCAAGAAAGCGCTGAAACAGTATCAAAGGGCGCTTGAATTAGCTCCGGAGCGTAAAGAAATTGTTGAAAAGATACATAAGCTCAAAGGGGAGCATAGCGAAAAATGACAGCATCAACAGGAGCTCGCTCTCTGCTGATGGCGCTGTTCTTGGGCGTGATTCTTATCGGGTGCAGCAGCAGCGATAACCCTACCGTAACTGCTCCGGTTGCTGTACATGATTCACCCTCTACAACTCCTGCCACCGGTGATTCCCTTGTTGAGGGCACCATCGGTGAAGCTTCGACACTCATTCCCCTTCTCGCAACCGATGCCTCTTCCCATGCGGTGGCCGGCCAGATTTACAACGGCCTCATCAAGTACGACAAAAATCTGAACATTGTCGGCGATCTTGCCGAGGTATACGAAATATCTGCAGACGGCCTCACTATTACGTTCCATCTGCGGCATGGCGTCACCTGGCATGACGGTGCGCCATTTACGGCAAAAGATGTGCTGTACACCTATCAGGTCACCGTAGATCCCAAGACTCCTACTGCATACGCTGAAGATTTCAAGCAGGTCAAAAGTATTACGGCGCCCGATGCCTTTACGATCCGTGTGACATACGGAGAGCCGTTTGCGCCTGCTCTGGCATCGTGGGGGATGAATATTCTTCCTGCTCATCTTCTGGAGGGACAGGATATTACCAAAAGCCCTTTGGCGAGAAAGCCGGTCGGCACCGGGCCGTACCGCTTCAAAGAGTGGGTGTCCGGTCAAAAAATAGTGCTTGAAGCAAACAACGATTATTTTGAAGGGCGTCCCCATATCGATCGCTTTATCTACCGCATTATTCCCGACACTTCCACAATGTACATGGAACTGAAGGCGGGGGCCATCGACCTGATGAACCTGACACCGGTTCAGTACGCGCGCCAGACCAACACCGCACGATTCACCAGGCGTTTCAATAAATATCGCTATCCGTCATCCAGCTACCTCTATATGGGCTACAATCTGCGCCACCCGCTCTTCGGCGATAAACGTATCCGCCAGGCTATGACCGCGGCCATCAACAAGGATGAGCTGATTCAGGGGGTGCTGTTCGGTATGGGGCAGAAAGCGCACGGCCCGATTGTACCGGGGCGCTGGGCCTATAATCCTGCGGTCAAAGATATCGGCTATGATCCGAAACATGCTGCAGAACTGCTGGCCCAGGCCGGATGGCGGGAAAAAAACAGTGACGGGATTCTGATAATGGATGGCAAGCCATTCAAATTCACCATATTGACCAATCAGGGGAACCAGCAGCGCTTGATGACGGCCCAGATTATTCAGCAACGTCTGCGTCAGGTCGGAATTGACGTTAAAATCCGGATTGTCGAATGGGCGGCGTTTCTTAAGGAATTTGTCAATAAAGGGAATTTTGAGGTTGTTTTGCTGGCCTGGAGCATCTCCCAGGATCCGGATATGTATGATATCTGGCACTCCAGTAAAAACAAGCCGGGTGAATTGAATTTTATCGGTTTTAATAACCCCGAAGTTGATCGCCTGCTGATTGAAGGGCGCAACACTTTCGATATTGAAAAACGCAAACGGGCGTATTTCCGTATTCAGGAAATACTCGCCGACGAACAGCCGTACACGTTTTTGTACGTACCGGACGCTCTTCCGGTTGTCAGCTCACGAATTCGCGGAGTGGAACCGGCTCCTGCCGGAATCGGCTACAACCAGAACCGCTGGTTTGTGCCGAAAAACGAACAGGTGTACGTACCATGACTCTTGCCCTGACTCCTTCAGGGCATCTGCTGATGGCATCATCACCGGATGGGGTTGGATTAGCGGATTCTGCGCCATCCCGCGCCGGAGAGCTTGAAAAGTCATTTACTGTCTGCCAGGCTGCCGGGATCATGGCCCTTGCCGGAGGAAAGTCCGCCCCGGATTGGCCTCTCTCCTGGATATTCTGGCGAGATTTCGCTACACGCTACCTTCTGCAGCTCTGCCAGACCCAGCCGGCTTCCGGACGTCTTGAACCGCTTTATCCCCCCGATGCTTCCATTCTTGCCCATTTAACTCTGAGTATCCCCCCCATGCCGGGCGCTGAATACTGCACACCTGATGCTCTTTGTGCCATTTGGATCGATCTCGACAACTGGACGCGCAATTCGATTGTCGGACATCCTGAAGGGCTGGCCGGTTTCCTGCATCAGTACGCGCCGCTCTGGCGTCAGGTGGGAAGGGTCTGTTTCCATCTGGCCGAAAACAAGAATGATCCCGAATTCCCCTTCGCCTTCATGGCGACCTATATCCCACGACTGGGCAAAAATGCCCGCGCTCAGCATCTGCCACTCAGCCAGGCGCTCGGAGAATATGCCGGAGCCAATAACCGTGCCGCGCTCTTGCGCCTACTGGAGCCGGTTCACGATGCCGGCAGCCGCTGCGACTGGGTGCGGGAGTTGCTGGAGAGCGGCGATATCTATCATCCGCTCGCATGGACGCCGGAGGAAGCCTATCCGTTTCTGAAAGATGTGCCCGCCTTGGAAGAGAGCGGTCTTGTCGTGCGTCTGCCGGACTGGTGGAAAAAGCGGCCTCGGCCTCGTGTGCAGGTCGTTGTTGGTAACAGCGCCGGAGAATCTCTTTCCGCACGGGCATTGCTGGATTTTAGGGTACAGCTGACTCTGGAGGGCGCCGACCTTACCTCGGAGGAAATTGCCGCATTGACCACGACGGGGAAGGGGCTAGCGCTCCTGCGAGGTCAGTGGGTTGAGGTGGACGGCGACAAGCTCCGCGAGGCACTGGAACAGTGGCGGCGGGTCGAAGCGGAGGCCGGAGAGGATGGCCTGTCGTTTGTCGAAGGGATGCGTCTTCTGGCCGGAGCCCGGCGCGACCTGTCCGGCAACGACCCGATGCTGGATGAGACCGGCTGGGCTTTTGTGGAGGCGGGTGATACGTTGCGGGAGATGCTGGCCGGATTGCGCGAGCCTGCCCGGTTGGCGGCAGTGCAGGCAAATTCCGCCTTGCTGGCGACCCTGCGCCCCTACCAGCAGACCGGCCTCAACTGGCTCTGGTTCCTGTCGGAACTGGGACTGGGCGCTTGCCTGGCTGACGACATGGGGCTGGGCAAGACCATTCAGGTAATCTCCCTGCTGCTGGCGCAACGGGGACGCGCCGGTAAAAAGGTTCCCAGCCTACTGGTGCTGCCGGCCTCGCTGCTCTCCAACTGGAAGAGTGAGTTGGCCCGCTTTTCCCCATCGCTACAGGTAGTCTGCCTGCATCCGTCGGAGATGGAACGGACGGAGCTGGAGCGCATCGCCGCCGACCCTGAACAGGCGCTGGCATCCGCCGACGCGGTGCTGACCACCTACGGAATGCTCCAACGCCAGGAATGGCTCAGGAAGTTGGAGTGGAACCTGATCGTACTGGACGAGGCCCAGGCGATCAAGAACTCCGGCACACAGCAGGCCAAGGCGGTCAAGGCTCTTTCCGGAAGGGCGCGCATCGCCCTTACAGGCACCCCGGTTGAAAATCGTCTCTCCGATCTCTGGTCGCTGTTCGACTTCATCTGTCCCGGCCTGCTCGGTAGCGCCCCCCGTTTCAAGCAATTCGTCTCCTCTCTGGAAAGCTGCGAACCGCCGTCATACGCCCCGTTGCGCTCGCTGGTGCAGCCGTATCTCCTGCGCCGCCTCAAAAGCGACCGGAGTGTTATCAGTGATCTTCCCGACAAGGTTGAGATGGTGGCCTGGTGCGGTCTCAGCAAGGCCCAGGCACGGCTGTACGCCCAGGCGGTGAAGGATTTGACCGACGCACTCAAGGAGCAGCAGGAAGGGGGGATGAAGCGGCGGGGGCTTATTCTCTCCTCGTTGATGCGCTTCAAACAGATCTGCAACCACCCCGGCCAGTCACTTGGCGATGGTGATTATGCCGAGGAGCGGAGCGGCAAGTTTATCAGGCTGCGCGAACTGGCCGAAGAGATCGCCTCGCGTCAGGAAAAGGTGCTGATTTTTACCCAGTTCCGGGAGATGACAGCGCCGATAGCCACCTTTCTGGCGACACTGTTTGGCCGTCCCGGCCTGGTTCTGCATGGCGGCACCCCGGTATCCGAACGCAAGAAACTGGTGGATCGCTTTCAGCATGAGGATGGTCCTCCATTCTTCGTACTATCTCTCAAAGCAGGCGGTTCCGGCCTCAATCTGACCGCCGCCGGCCATGTGATCCATTTTGACCGCTGGTGGAATCCGGCGGTGGAAAACCAGGCCACCGACCGCGCTTTCCGTATCGGCCAGAAAAAAAATGTCATGGTGCACAAGTTTGTCTGCAAGGGGACGGTGGAAGAGAAGATCGACGCCTTGATTGCCGCCAAGGCGGGGCTGGCGACAGAGCTGCTGGAAGGGGCGGAAATGTTGTTGACCGAGATGGATGACGAGGCGCTGTTGAAGCTGGTCGCACTGGATTTGGAGAAGGCAGGGATCTGAATGTGTGGGGATTGAGTAAATTTGCTCAGTGGTTGAGTAAATATAGTTGCGTGCGATTTTATGCCATGATACAAGTGGGTTATGAGCTATAAACGACCATTACAAACAACCCTTTTATCGATGCTTTCCCGCCCGACACCGGTCATCAATGTACTGATCGGTCCCCGTCAGGTAGGCAAGACAACCATTGCCCGCCAGATTGAACAGACCATCGGTTTCCCGGCCATCTACGCCTCTGCCGACAGCCCGGTACCGCTGGATTCAGCATGGATCGAGACCCATTGGCGTCGTGCAAACACCGAGGGAATAACAACAGGTGCGCCGGTACTTCTGATTCTCGATGAACTGCAGAAGGTAAAGGGATGGAGCGAAACAGTGAAGCTCCTATGGGACAACCGTCCGACCGCCCCGGAGATTCGTGTGCTGATTCTCGGCTCATCGGCGCTTATGATGCAAGAGGGGTTGACTGAAAGCCTCGCCGGTCGCTTCTTTCTGCATCGCTGCACCCATTGGGGATTTCAGGAATGCCGTGACGCCTTTGGCTGGAGCCTGGAACAGTGGATCTATTTCGGCGGCTATCCGGGGGCAGCGGGATTTACTGATGATGAAATCACCTGGAAGCGCTATATCACCGATTCATTGATTGAAACCGTTCTGGCTCGCGATGTGCTCCAAATGAGTAAGGTTGCCAAGCCGGTTCTTCTCCGTCACCTTTTTGCCCTCGCAGCTACCTTGCCTGCCCAGTGCGTTTCCTACACAAAAATGCTCGGCCAGTTGCACGATGCCGGAAACACCACCACTCTGGCTCATTACCTGAAACTTCTGGAATCGGCATTTCTGGCCAGCGGGCTGGAGATCTTTTCGCAAGGAGTTCAGCGCAAACGGGGAAGCAGCCCCAAGCTGGTGCTTTGGAACAACGCTCTAGTGAGCGCCCTTTCAACACGCTCTTTCAGCGATTCCATTGGCGATACGATCTGGTGGGGGCGACTTGTTGAAAATGCTGTTGGAGCCCATCTCTGCAATGACCTTAATTCTGTGGAATATACCGTTTCCTACTGGCGAGATAGTGATCATGAAGTTGATTTTGTAATTGCGCAGGGACGTGATGTATGGGCTATTGAGGTAAAAAGTGGCAGAAGCGGCAAAACTACCGGCTTGAGCCGCTTTCGAGCGCGTTATCCGGATGCAAAGGTTCTTCTGGTTGGAGCCCTGGGTATCCCGCTGGAAGAGTTTTTCAGCAGGGATGTAAGATCATGGTTGGTGTAGGCCGGGTTATGAAGGAGACTCATAATGAGAGCTACTATTGCCATAGATGATGATTTGTTCAAAGAGGCATTTGCTCTTTCAAACGTGAAAACAAAGAAAGAGCTTATCACTCTGTCGTTGCAGGAATTTATCAGGAAAAAACGGTTGGAACACCTTGCGGGTATGTATTCCTCCGGCGCGGTTACCGTGACCTGTGAAGAGTTGGAGGAGAATCGAGACGATGACCGCGCTGGCGCAACACTGGCAGACTTGTGCAAGCCTTTCCCCATCTCGACAGAAGTGATAGCTCTTTTGAAGCCGATGTTATAGCCGCAGCAAGTTCGCAGTCTGCAATGCCCGAGGATCTGTCTTGGGAGTAATACTTAGAAACCAGGAAAGTATGACGTCAGGCTTTTGATAAAAAAGTAATCGAGATGATCCCTGTGTTTCCGTTTGATAGTTGAGTTGCCCGCATCTACGTTAGAATATGGGCATCACTGGTGCAGCGAGGCTTTACGGTTGGGGCGCACGATCTGATTATAGCAGCGACGGCCATTTCTCTGGATTACACGGTTATTACCGCTAAAACAGTTTACCTGAACAATGTCTGGTGCGGAGAGTGTAGATCTGGCGCATCAATGCAACTTCGAGAGGGGGAAATGTCGGGGCGCTCTCTTGTTTTACATGGCACCTGCAAGAAATGTGGTGGTGAAGTAGCGCGAGTGATTGAGCCTGTAGAGTCATAGAGGCAAAGTCATGCAAGATAAAAAGGTAAAAAAATGGCTATGATCAGGAGGGGCCCTTAACCATGAGTTTCTATAACGGTTTTGCGCCATACGTGCCGGTGGCGGTGCGCCGGGCCAAGGCGCAAAAACAGCTTGAAAAGATGAAAAAGAAGGGGCTTAACGTGCAGCCGGTGCAGTTGCCCGGGCGCAAGATCGCCGATTCATTCTGGGGGAAGGGGTGGTGCGACCATATGGAGTCGTTCGGCGATTATGCCAACCGCCTGCCTCGTGGCCGAACCTACGTTAGAAACGGCTCGGTCTGCCATCTGGAGATCAAGTCGGGCATGATCGAGGCGATTGTCAGTGGATCGTCGCTGTACAACGTCTCCATCACCATCTTTCCGCTGGCGCTGCACAAATGGAAAGCGGTCAAATCGGCCTGCACCGGGAGGATCGGATCGTTGATCGATCTGCTGCGCGGCAGGCTGGATCGCGGCGTTATGGAAGTCGTATCAGATCGGAAAGAGGGGCTTTTCCCGTTGCCGGGGGAAATTAAATTTGCCTGCGACTGCCCTGATTCGGCCGGGATGTGCAAGCATATTGCGGCGGTACTCTACGGAGTGGGAGCGCGGCTCGATCACTCACCGGAGCTGCTGTTTCACCTGCGCGGAGTTAATCACGAAGAGCTGGTTGATGTCTCGGCAGTGGTTACCGGTGTTGCCAAAGCCGGAACATCCCGCCGGAGGATCGCCGCAGGCGGTCTTGCCGATCTGTTCGGGGTCGAGATGGCTGAAGCGGGTGAGGTGGCGGCAGGAGCAGCAATTGCTTCAACAAAAAGATTAAAAACAACCACCAAAACAGCTGATAAATCAGTATCTGAATCACCATTTCAGAAAAAACAATCCCCAACACCGGTAAAAAGTGGTAAAAAAGCGCCCGTCACTGCTCTTTTCCCAGAACCGCTCACCGGGAGCGACATTTACACCTGGCGCAGATCTCTGGGCGAGACGCAGGCGGTGTTTGCCGCCCGTCTCGGCATAACTGCTCCTTCAGTTTCCCAGTGGGAGAAAAAAGGGGCAGTGCCGCTTGGCTTGATGCCGCGCACACTGTCGGCACTGCGCAAAGCCTGGAAAAAATCGCATCCGTGAAAGAACAGTTGCCATGACAACGTATCTCATAAAACGCATCCTGATGCTGATTCCGCTGATGATCGGCATTACCCTGATCACCTTCTCCGTTATTCATCTGGCGCCGGGCGAACCAGTCGAGATGCAGATGGCGATGAATCCCAAGGTCGGCAAAGAGGCTCGTGAGCGTCTGACGAAGTTTTACGGCCTTGACAAGCCGCTGCATGAGCAGTATTTCAGCTGGGTTGGCCATATTGTCCGGCTTGATCTGGGACGTTCCTTTTCTTCGGATAGCCGTCCGGTTGTTGATAAGATCAAGGAGCGCCTCCCGGTCACCATTTCATTAAATATCATCGCGCTGCTGCTCGAATTCGGCCTGGCGATTCCGATCGGCATACTGGCTGCCACTCGCCGTGATACCTGGCTTGACAAGGGTATCACGGTCTTTGTCTTTGTTGGTTTCGCCGTGCCGACCTTCTGGCTGGCGCTGCTGCTGATGTATTTTTTCGGTGTCAAACTCGGCTGGCTGCCGATCTCGGGATTACATACGCTGGGGAGCGATTCCTGGGGAACAGGGCGCTATCTTTGGGATCTGGCGACGCATCTGATCATGCCGGTCATGGTGGCGTCATTCGGCAGCCTGGCCGGCTTGTCCCGCTATATGCGCTCTGCCATGCTCAATGTCATCAGTCAGGATTACATTACAACAGCCCGGGCCAAGGGACTGTCCGAACGGGTCGTGATCTGGAAGCATGCCCTGCGCAATGCACTGCTGCCGCTCATAACGCTGCTCGGTTTTTCGATTCCCGGACTGATCGGCGGCAGCGTTATTTTTGAAACAATTTTTGCCATTCCGGGAATGGGACAGCTCTTTTATCAGGGGGTCATGTCGCGTGATTATCCGGTGGTCATGGGGATTCTGGTGATCGGCGCCTTTCTGACTCTGATCGGCAACCTGGTCGCTGATCTCTGTTATGCCCTTGCAGATCCGCGTATCCGGCATGGGGAAGGGTAGGGAGATGGACTTCAAACACACCTATTTTTATGCGGTATTCTGGCCGCGCATCCGGCGTAACCGTCTGGCTCTCTGTGGCGGCGGCGTCGTGCTGACGCTTTTTCTTGTCTCTCTGCTTGCCCCGTTTCTTGCCCCATTCGATCCGAGTGCCATTAACGCCTATGCGGTACTGTCCCCACCTACCTGGCATCATTGGTTCGGTACCGACGAGCTTGGCAGGGATGTGCTCAGCCGCGTACTCTACGGTTCCCGCGTTTCCCTCAAAGTCGGTTTTGTTGCGGTTGGTATTGCCGTTTCAATCGGCACGGTCATCGGTCTGGTCTCCGGCTATTTCAGCGGCCTGGTCGATGCCACGCTGATGCGAGTCGTTGATGTGATGCTCTGCTTTCCTGCCTTCTTTCTGATTCTGGCGATCATCACCTTCCTTGAACCTTCGATCTGGTACATCATGATGGTGATCGGTCTGACCGGCTGGATGGGGGTGGCGCGTCTGGTGCGCGCCGAAACTCTCTCGATACGTGAAATGGACTATATTCTGGCAGCGCGCTGCATCGGCTGCTCCAATACGCGCATCATATTTCGCCATATCCTCCCCAATGCCGTTTCTCCCGTGCTTGTCTCCGCAACGCTCGGTATTGCCGGCGCCATTCTGACCGAATCTGCGCTGTCGTTTCTCGGTATCGGCGTACAGCCGCCAACCCCAAGCTGGGGCAACATCCTCACCTCCGGTAAAGATTATATTGAATTCGCCTGGTGGTTATCACTTTTTCCCGGCCTGGCTATTTTAGTCACCGTTCTCTCCTATAACCTGCTGGGGGAAGGGATCCGTGATGCCCTTGATCCCCGGGTGAAACGGTGACTGACGTAACTGATTGATTTTCATGTTGTGGAGAGCTTGTCGAACCATACGGCATTGTAGTATATCTATATCCATTCTTGCTTTTTTTCAGGTGCTCGCATGCCAACGACAAACGAAGACAGTTTTTTCTTCATACCGGTAAAAGAGGTCTGCCATCGGTCCGTTGTTACCTGCGCACCCGATCTCGATCTGATTGAAATGGCCCGGTTAATGATGGTCAATAACATTTCGGGCATTGTTGCCGTAACAGATGAAAAGCCGGTCGGCATTGTCTCTCTGCGCGACCTCCGTAATCTGATTGCCGAGGCCGCAGAAACTATTGTGTCGTTAAAAGTATGTGACGTCATGAATACGTCTCTTATTACTATCCATAGTAGCGACTACCTGTTTAAAGCCATATTTCTTATGGCGAAACACAACATTCACCGCCTGATCGTAATTGATGAATTCGACATGTTGATCGGCGTTATAACCAACGCGGACCTGATGCGCATCCAGGCCACCAGCCCGCTGTATCTCATTCAGGAGATAGAATCTGCCGGTTCAATCGAGCAATTGCGCAATCTCGGCCAGAACATGACCAGTATGATGAGCTATGCTCTCAAAACTAATGCCGACACCCCGAGCCTGATCCAGTTAATTGCTCACTTTAACGATGCACTTGTACAGCGCCTGATCTATATTCTGGATCGTTACCACGATGTCCGTCTGCCGGCAGGTGCGGCATATCTGTCACTCGGAAGCGAAGGGCGACAGGAACAGACCCTGCGGACAGACCAGGACAGTGCCATTGTCTACCGCGATGACCTGCCGCCTGAAGACGTTGAGAAGGTACGGTGCTTCGCCGAGAGCATTGTCAGCGGTTTGGAACGTGTTGACGTGCCGCTCTGTCCCGGCAACATGATGGCCAGTAATCCAGAGTGGTTCCACAGCCTGTCCGAGTGGAAGCACATGGTCCAATTGTGGATTACTTGTCCCGATCCTGATGCAACGGTTCATTTCGGAGTTTTCCAGGATTTACGTGTGTTACACGGCGACATCTGCTTTGAATCTGAATTACGTGAGTTTATCTGCGATTGTGCCCGTAACAATTCAATATTTTTTCCCAGTATGGCACGCAATATTGTCCGCTTCAAACCACCACTGAGCATGTTCGGACGGTTTCAGGTCCAGAAAAAAGGGGACCAGCGCGGGAAGCTTGACCTGAAAAAAGGGGGGCTGTTTGCCCTGACACGGGGAGTCAGCCTCATCGCTCTTGAAGCGGGCATCATGGGTGGGACAACCTGGTCCAAGCTGGAACGGCTCAATCACCTGCATGTGGTTTCGGATCATGATACCGAGACGATTCAGAATGCGTTTACCTTTTTGCTGCAGATGCGCTTGAGTAGACAGATGATTGCCCTGTCATCGGGAATGCCGGTCGATAATTATGTTGATCCGACGTTGTTGACGGACCGGGAACGGGACCAGCTCCGCGAAGCGTTTAGAGGTGTTAATTTGCTGCTGGATATCGTGAAACACCGCTATCATCTTGATTTATTAGCGCGGTAGGGTTTCTTCTGCAGGGTATCCATTTGACTCACGAGAAGTTTGTATACGCATGAGGAGAATTCATGACGTCACTATCTGTTGTCATACCAGTCTATAATGCGGAAAAAACAATTGCCGACCTCTGTCGGTCGCTTATGACAATTCTTGCCGGCGACTACCGGCTGGAGATCGTGCTGGTGAACGACTGCAGCAATGACAGAACTGATACGATCTGCAAGGCGCTTCAGGCTGAATATCCGCAGACGATCGCCTATGCCCGCCTGTCACGGAATTTTGGTGAGCACAATGCCGTCATGGCCGGACTTAACCAGGCCCGTGGCGATTTTGTCGTCATCATGGATGATGACTTCCAGAACCCTCCCGAAGAAGTTTCCCGTCTGGCCGTAGAGATACAGAAGGGTTTCGACGTGGTGTATTGCCAGTATCCCGAAAAGAGAGACGGCTTCTTCCGTAACCTGGGCAGTTATCTTAACGGCAGCATGGCGCGGGTCATTCTGGACAAACCGGCCAACCTCTATCTGTCCAGCTTCAAGGCAATGAATCGTTTTCTCGTCAATGAGGTCATTACCTACAAGAATCCTCGCCCCTACCTTGATGCCATCATCCTGCGCATAACCCGTTCCATCAGCACGATTGAAGTGCGCCACGACCAGCGACGGGCAGGACGTTCCGGCTATACCTTTAAAAAGCTGGTGGCACTCTGGGGTGACATGCTTGTCAGCTATTCGCTCATTCCCCTGCGCGTAGTGGCGATTCTCGGCATTCTTCTGACGCTGCTTGGATGTTATTCAATGGCTGAGATGCTGATTCAGAATCTGAATCCCATGTTGCTTGATCCGAGTGATCTGGAAGAGTTGACCTCGGTATCCCTGTTTTTCAGAGGTTTTCAGCTTTTTGCAACCGGTATTGTCGGCGAATATGTCGGGCGCATCTATCTGAAACTAAATCAGGAACCGCAGTATATTATCAGGGAAAAGTTCTCCGGACTCACTGACAGGAGAGCACAAGGAGGGGACAGACGTGGAGCTGCATGATGTGACACAAAAAGCCGCTGCCGCCATCGCCATTTCTCCCGACGATGTTGCTGCCGTCAACGCTTCGTGCCGCAGTATGGCGGCACTCCATGATGATGTTTTTGTGGATCAGTGGATAAATAAATCCAGAAAAACGGCAACGTTGAATACCATGCTTGTTGCTTTGGATGAGGTTAACGGCTGGGGTCGAAGCGTCGGGAATGGCAACATTAATCACGACAACGGGCGGTTTTTCAGCATTATCGGTGTGCATGTGCGGCATCGGGTTGATCGCGATGAACTCGAATGGGATCAGCCGATAATCGAGCAGCCGGAGACCGGCATCCTTGGAATTCTGGCCAGAGAAATCAACGGTCTGCTGCATTTTTGTCTGCAGGCCAAGGAGGAACCGGGTAATATCGGTAATATTCAACTTTCGCCGACAGTTCAGGCGACCTACAGCAACTATACCGGCGCTCATGGCGGCGCAACGCCGCAGTTTCTGGAGCTGTTCAGCGGTCCCCGGCGGGCCCGGATCCTCTTTGCCCGCCTGCAGACGGAAGACGGCGGCCGGTTCCTCTACAAATCCAACCGCAACATGATAGCCGTGGCAGCGGACGATTTTCCGCAGGAACTGCCGGAGGGCTTTATCTGGCTGACCATGCGGCAGATTATGCGACTGATGAATCAGGATAATCTGGTCAACGCCTGCAGTCGCAGCATCCTGTCAAGCCTGGCCTTTGCAGTGGTTCAAGAAGTGGGGGAACAACCGCACACTCCGTGTCACGAATTGGAAGCCGGCATACGCAGCACGCTCCAGTGGCTCGACGACCGCCGTGCAGCCAACCATATGCTGACCCAGCGGATCGGCCTGAACGATCTGCAGGAGTGGCACATTGACGGCAAAGGCTTTTTCTCACACCAGGAGCAGCGTTTTTTTAGAATAGTCGGCCTGCAGGTTTCATCCGGAACACGGGAAGTGCGGCGCTGGGGGCAGCCGATTATCGAGAACCCGGCTGCCGGGATTATCGGACTGCTGGTCAGGCACGGCGCCGATGGCCTTGAACTGCTGATGCAGGCCAAGGCGGAAGTCGGCAACCGGAGTACCGTGCAGCTTGGCCCAACGGTCCAGTTTACCCAAGGAAACTATGAGGGGAGCCGGAAACTGAAAAAACCGTTTCTGTATGATGAATTTCTGGAGCCGAACCGGTATCGCCTGCTTCACGAAAGCCGTCAGACCGAGGAAGGGGCGCGCTTCTATCGGGAATATCACCTGCACCGCATTCTGCTGCTGCCGGAAGGGATGTCTCCGGAGCCACCGACCGATTACGCCTGGCTGTCGCTGGAGCAGGTCATGTTCCTGGTCCATCTGGGTGAACAGGTCAACTCCTGTGCGCGGAGTATTTTGACCTGCCTGCTCTGCAGGGATAATCCATGATCCAGGTCGGAATCCTTGGATGTTCAGATATTGCCCGGCGCAAGTTTATCCCCGCTCTGCTGAAAAGCAGCCAGGCCTGCCTTGCCGCAGTGGCAGGCAGGGAGCGGAACAGGGCAGCTTCTTTTGTCCCTCCTGCCGTATCGGCCACGCTGATGACGTATCAGGAGCTTATCTGTTCCCCCGCCGTTGATCTGGTCTATATCTCCCTTCCCAATCATCTCCACGAAGAGTGGAGCATTCGTGCCCTGGAGCAGGGGAAGCATGTTATCTGTGAAAAACCGCTCGGCCTGAGCGCCGCCTCAGTGGGCCGGATGCTGGAAGCTGCAGACAAACATGGCCGCCTGCTGTTTGAGAACCTTATGTACCTTCATCACCCGCAGCACTCCGCAGTCAAAAAGTGCATTGCGGCCGGACGTATCGGCACGGTTCTTTCCTTGCGGAGCGAATTTGTTTTTCCTGGCCCGTCACATGGAGATTTCAGGTTGAATCCGCTCATGGGCGGCGGTGCGTACCACGATATGAACCGCTATCCACTCAGTGCCGCCCTCTATTTTCTTGAAGGAAAGAGTCACCGTTTTTTTCAGGGCAGAAAACAAAACCGGGACGGACTTGCCTGGTCGCTTCAGGCCGAATCAAGCACTGATGCCGGGGAAACCTTCTCGTTTCTCACCGCTTTCGGTCTATCGTACCGGTCGTTTTACCGTCTTTGCGGCGAAAAGGGTTTCATCCTGGTAGAGCGCGCCTATACCACTCCGTCTGATATGGAGAACAGAATCACGGTTATGGCAGACAGCAGAGACGAGTCATTCACTGTTCCGCCGAGTGATCATTTTCTGAATACCATAGAGCACGTCTGCGCTTTGATCCGGAGCGGCGTGTGGGAGGCGGAACATCAACGGGCACGCGAGGTGGCTGAATTGGCCCGGTTGTTTTATGACAACTGTATGGATAAATAAGGTTTTAAACCGGCAGTTCAATAACACGGAGACACAGAGAACACTGAGAAATAAAAGGCTTAAGGTCTAAAACAAAAACACCTTTTTGGTGTGCCATAAAGCTTCTTATAGATATCTGTAACTCTTCAATTTTACTCCGTGTTCTCCGTGTCTCCGTGGTTCAAATGCTTTTTAAAGGTTAAATTGTCCCCCTCCCTTTCAAAGGGGAAGGGATTACAATGGAGGAAACTGATCGTGGCAAGTAGTGGCGTAAAGATTAAGTACTGGGATTATCTTTCAGAATATGCCGCGCATCGGGACGACTATCTCCGTGCTGTTGATGATGTGTTCTCATCCGGTCGTCTGATTCTGGGACAGCAGGTAGCTGCTTTTGAAGAGAGTTTCGCTGCCTATTGCGGTGTATCGTCCGTTGTAGGAGTGAATTCCTGTACCGACGCTCTGTTCCTCGCACTGAAAGCGTTGGATATCGGTACGGGTGATGAGGTTATTACCGTATCAAATACCGCAGTACCTACGGTGGCGGCCATTCGGGCTACCGGCGCCACACCGGCGTTCGTGGATGTCGAAGAGGATACCTTCCTGATGGATGTGTCTCTGCTCGACGGAGCTGTCTCCCGGCGGACGCGCTGCATCCTGCCGGTGCACCTGTTCGGGCAGATGGTGGATATGCTGCCGCTGCTTGAGTATGCCAACCGCCTTGGCATATCCATTGTTGAGGATTGCGCCCAGGCGTGCGGGGCGACCTATAACGGCAACCGTGCCGGTTCTCTGGGAGATATCGGAGCATTTTCCTTTTATCCGACAAAAGTACTCGGCACGTTTGGTGATGGTGGGGCAGTGACAACTTCCCGGCCGGAACTCGCCCGTCGGCTGAAACGGCTGCGGATGTACGGCATGGAGAGCACCTATTATGCAGAGGAGGAGGGATATAACTCCCGTCTGGACGAAGTGCAGGCTGCCATCCTCAATGTGAAACTGCCCGGCCTGGATGCAGCGATTACGCGTCGTCAGCGCATTGCCGACATCTATAACGCCGACCTGTCCGGAATTGACGGCCTGTCTCTTCCGGTAGGCAGAGCGGGGCGCAGTCACCAGCAGTACCTCTACACGGTCAGAACGGAACGACGGGATAATCTGATGAACTATCTGGCTGGTCAGGGGATAGAATCAAAGATTAACTATCCGGACCCGATCCATCTGATGCGGGGGTACCGTTTCCTCGGATACGCCCCCGGCAGCCTTCCGGTCACGGAGCGCCTGGCCGGAACCATCCTGTCTCTCCCCATGTATCCCGAATTACCGGACGAACAGGCAGCTGAAGTGGTTGCCGCCATCAGGCGCTTTTTTACATGAACCTGATTGAATACAGCCGTATGTTTGAGGCCGAAGAGCGCCACTGGTGGTATGTGGGGCTTCACGAGCTGATACTGGCGACCGTTCAGCGGGAATCAGCGCGCTTGGGGCGACCACTGAAGATTTTTGATGCCGGCTGCGGTACGGGACGGCTTTGCCAGCTGTTGGCCGCAGAAGGCCACCAGGTGAGTGGCTGTGACGTATCGGAGGAGGCGCTGCGCCTGTGCCGCCTTCGGGCTGTCGAGGAAACTTTTCAGGCAGATCTCAATTCCATCGAGCTTGAACCGGGTACCTTTGATGTAATAACCTCAATCGATGTGCTCTACCATGCCGGCGTTTGCGACGATGTAGCCGTGCTGCGGCGATTGCAGCACGGTCTCAAGCCGGACGGCCTGCTGATCCTGAATCTGGTTGCCTACGAATTTCTGCGCAGCAGCCATGACATTGCGGTTCATACCAGAGAGCGGTATACACGGCGCATGCTCTGCACGCGGTTGCAGTCAGCCGGATTCGAGATCAAAACGTCTACGTATCGGGTCACTCTGTTATTTCCCGTTATAGCAATATACCGGCTGTTGTCACGATTGGCACTCAGCGGCACAACCGAACCGGCGGGAGTCTCTTCGGATGTGTCCGTGCCACAGCCGTTGATTAACCGCCTGCTGCTGAAAACAATTGTGTTGGAAAATATGCTGCTGCGTGTGACGACGCTCCCCTTTGGCAGCTCGGTATTCGTGGTTGCCCGTAAAGAAGAAACAACATGGTGAGAGGATGAAAATACCAAAAAAAAGAATAAAAGCGCCTGTTCGTGCTGCCGATGTCGTCCTCTCACAAGCAGTTACCGAAGGCAGGAGTCTCTGGCAGGATCCGTTTATTCATTTTCTGCTTATTCTTGCCCTTGGCTTTATCGTCTATTTCAACTCCATAAATGTGCCGTTTATCTTTGATGACAACACCTACCTGATAAATAACCCGGCCATCAAAAACTTCGACTGTTTTCCGAACACTCAAAAAGTTTTTGAGTACGCAATTCATCAGGATATCAAAAACAATCTCGTCCTGCGTCCGGTCGCCTATTTCACCTTTGCCGTCAACTACGCACTTCATGGCCTGGATCTGTTCGGATATCATCTGGTCAATCTGCTGCTTCATATCGGCTGCGGCATGCTTGTTTACTGTTTTTTTGGTCAGCTTCTGAACTCTCCGGCCATGGGTAATGGCGAAAAATCAGGGAGTGCAACTGAAGTTGGCGGTAACGAAAGCTATCTCCCCCTGTTTGCAGCGCTGCTGTTTGTCTGCCATCCTTTGCAGACCCAGGCGGTAACCTACATCATACAGCGCTTTGTCCCTCTTGCCACCTTTTTCTACCTTGCCGCGCTGGTGCTGTATCTGGAGTTCCGCCGCGCCTCTACGACGCCATCTCGGGTTTGGGCATACTTTTTCTCCCTGCTTGCGACAGTCGTTGCCATGGAATCGAAGGAGATCGCCTTTACCCTGCCGGTAATCATCGCACTGGTTGAGTTAATGTTCTACCGGTGGAATGTTATATCACGGCTCGTAACCCTTGCCCCTTTTTTCCTGACAATGACAATTATCCCAATAAAACTGATGCAACTGCCGTCGTCATTTACTAACGCAAAAACCGAAAACATCTCCGGCGCCATAAATCTTGTCAACGTTACGGGAACTTCTTCATGGGATTATCTCATGACTCAGTTTGGTGTCATTACCACCTACCTGCGTCTTCTGTTTCTGCCGATCCGACAAAACCTTGATTATGATTACCGGCTGCAACAGAATTTGTTCACGCCTGAGGTACTGCTTCCACTGGTACTGCTTCTTGGAATTTTGGGGGCGGGAATCTACCTGCTGCAACGCTCTGAAGAGAACCGTCTCTACATAATTGTGGCGTTCGGCATCTTCTGGTTTTTTATTACCCTGTCGGTTGAATCGAGCATTGTGCCTATTGAAGACCTTATTTTCGAACACCGGGCCTATCTGCCGTCTGTCGGTTTTTTCATCTCTCTTCTTGCCGGTGTCTCAATACTGTTTACGCGTATGACCGGGGCGTCAATTGCTCACTCAAAAATTGCAACAATGCTGATGTTGGCTGTCGTTGCCGCACTGACGACTACCGCAATTGCCCGGAATATGGTCTGGCAGGACGAAGTAACTTTCTGGAAGGATGTCGTGCAGAAAAGCCCCAATAAGGCCAGAGTTCACAGAGGATTAGGCGCAGCATTAATTCAACACGCCAAATATGTTTCCGGTGAAAAAGATAAAAATTTGTTGGGAGACATGGTGGTAATGAGAGCAGGCAATGAAAAACTGTTAGATGCTGCCATCAGTTCGTCACAGGAAGCAATCCGGCTGGAACCAAAAAAAGCAGCTTCGTACCAGTTGCTGGCGGAAGCGTATATGCTCCGGAAAAACTACGATGAAGCGCTCCGTTCACTGGCGAAGGCCGCTGAACTGGAACCGCTGAGCTGGATACCTCATTCGATGCGCGGCGCAATATTTGAAGAACAAAAGGAACTCACTCGCGCGCGCCAGGAATATCTTATGGCAATAAAGATTGAGCCGTTGTCCCATGTAGCTCATATCAGGCTTGCATCCCTCTATGAAAGAAAGGGGGAATATCGGGACGCAATCAAGGAGTTTGAATTAGTTATGCGGATATATCCTGATGAGACCGTTCGTAAAAAACTGTACTATCTTAAAAACAGGTAAATTTCTATGTTGGGAAGCTACATGATGAAACTGATTCAACTGTTTATTGCATCGGCTGTTTTTGCCGGTATGAATTCACTCTGCCATGCGCGCTGCAGCTGTGATGACTGGGTATTACAGGGCGGGTATTGTGTTGACTATGTTAAAGAAAAAATTCCTGAATTTCCGGTTCCAAAGAGCAGGGCTGAAATTGCGGAGCTCAAAAACAGGGATATTGAAGATATTGCCGCAGGTGATGTTGCCATATTCAAATTACGGAATTACTGGCATGTCTCATATGTAGAAAAAGTGCATTTTGATGCAGGAGGAAATGCCACGGCAATCGACATGAGTGAGATGAATTACGGCGGAAAAATGTCATTTAATGAATACAAAAGCAGGTGGAAATTAAAGAACCGGAGTGAATGGGAAAGAGCCGTCTGCTGCGGTGTCACGGATAATTTCGACGAAAAAAGTGTTCGGAAAAACGTTCCGCTGAATACCGTAACACAGGTCTGGTCTCCGGATTTCGATGCTGTCGGCAAGGAAGATGCTGATACTATTACGGACAAAGCCAGGGATGTTCTCAATCACTTCTTCAGCTTCACAGGGATTACACTTTGAAGCATCTCCACATTTCACCCGGGCGCTATATATCAACGTGTATGATACTTCTCACGCTGCTGCTTGTAGGCATCTACCTGTCACGCCCGCTCTACGATCCCGATTTTTACTGGCATCTGAAAACCGGGCAATGGATCTGGCAGCACAAGTCTCTTCCTCATACGGATATTTTCGGCATTCCGCCATTTCCGGAAACATCACCCCGCACCGAATTCATTTACACCTCGTACTGGCTGCTCCAACTCATGCTGTACGGGCTCTATTCATTATTCGGCATGTCCGGAATTATTTTGTTCAGATGGATAATTGCCGGAATTTCACTCCTGATCTGCCTGTTTTGGACGAATATCCGTAATTGGTATGTGACGGCGGTAATCGCACTCGGTTCCGTCCTGCTCCTTGAATGTTATTTTATTGAGCGCCCGCAGTTTGTTTCATTTGTCTGTTTTGGTATTCTGCTGGTTATACTGCTGCACTCCCTTGACCAGCGAGCAGACAGGTCGTTATGGAGCACGCTGGCTCCTCTCCCGGTATTGATGATCGTGTGGGCCAACATGCATGGCGGCTTTCTGATCGGTCAGGCGATTCTCATCTATTGTGTCGTTGTAGAGGGGATCAAATTCTGCCACGTCTCACTTGGGCCCCTTTCCGCAAGAAATTACCGGATACTGGTAATATCTTCCATAGCCGCTCTACTGGCATCATGCATTAATCCGAATGCGGTGAATTTATTCAGATATCTGCCTGAAATTTTCAGTGGCAATATTTATGTAAATGCCAATAATCTTGAAGAGCTCTCTTTACTACAATACTTTAAAGAATCCCGTGACTACACCATGGTGCTCTATGGCGCATCAATAGTGTTCACCGGCGTTGCCCTGATGTTTTCTCAATATCGGAAAAATATAACCTGGGTCGGCATACTCGGCGGCACAGCGGTCATGGGGTGTCTGCATATGCGCCTTATGCCATTTTTTCTGGTTGCGGCGACGATCTTTATGGCAAGATTTTTTGAAGCTGAGTGTTGTGCGATTAAAGGGAGAGTTGTTCTCATTGCGATGCTTGCGGTCACAACGTTGTATTGTGTCGGAGACGAGTTCCCTCGCCTGTATGAGTCAGCAAAATCCGGCTGGGTGCCGGTACAGCAATTCCCGGTACGGGCTGCTGATTTCTTGTCTACAAACACAAATACTCTGAGCGGAAATATCTATACGACAATGTACTGGGGCGGATATATGATCTGGCGTGTGGGGCCGGAGAGGAAAATATTCTATGACAGTCGCACACTTAACGTCCAGCGTGCATGGGAATACGATAACAGCAAGATCGTTACCGTAAATCAGCGTCCATACTGGAAAGGGCTCTTTGCTACGTATAATATTCGAGTAGCAGTATTACCCAAGTATGAAGCTGATGGCAGCCCCAACGTGCTGACACAGTCAATGTATGCTGATCCGGAATGGACAATGGTTTTTGCTGCGGAGAACGAACTGGTGTTGGTGAGAGACAGGTAACTGCCAATCAGACCACTATTCCCACTTAGTGCGAAGCCCCCTGATTTCGCTTTTTCTTTTTACCGGTAGATTTCTTGGAACCGCTCGTATTCGAGTGGTCGAACTCTTCTTCTATTAATTCAATAAGCTCTTTGACTTCTTTCTTTTTGGGGTCAAGCTTGCTTGCCTGTGCGAGGGCTTCTTTCGCTTTCTCACCTTCAAAAATGCTGAGATATGCCCGGGCAAGTGCTTGATAAGACTGGACGGATGCGGTAATTTCAATAGACTTTTGAAACGCGTGTATGGCGCCGCGAAAATCTTTGAGATGCTCCTTGACAATTCCCAGCCGATAGTAGTGAGTTCCGTCATTCGGATATCGGGAAATTTCATCTTCCAAAAAACCGACCAGTTCTTTATATTTTTTTTGCTGCCCCAGAATCCCAACCATTCTTTTTCTCTCCAGTTGGTCATCTCTGTCAATGGCAAGAATTCCCCGGCAGATTTTTTCCGCACTCGCCAGATCCTTTCTTTTTATATCTACTTTTATCAGTTCCCTGCGTGGTTCCATATTTTTTGGATCAAGCAGAACCGCCATTTCCAGGTTTTTTTTTGCATCATTGAGTTTGCCTACTCTCTGATAAATCTTGGCCAATCTGAAATGCATAGCCGGGTTATCAGGCGCTTTTTCGATGATCAGCGTATACTCAGTAATTACCTTTTGAAGATCTCCCTTGAGCAAATAAATTTCTGCAAGCCGGCGGTGAGCATCGCCGTTGTTTTTATCCAAAGATATACAGCGTTCATATTCGCTGATCGCATTATCAATTTCACCTTTGCGTTCGAGGATTATGCCGGTACTGTAATGAACTCCCGGATCATCAGGACTTATTGCAAGAGAATTCCGGTAACTTTTGAGCGCTTCATCATCATTACCGACTGCCAGATAGGCATCACCAAGTTTTTGAAATATTTCTGGAGTCGGTCGCTTTTCTGCGGCTGATTTGTAACTTCTGACTGCCGCCGGATAATCATGCTGCAGAAAACAGGTGTCTCCCTGTCGAACATCTGTCTCCGTCTCATTTGCCACTAGAATGCCGGCCAGCGCATACTCGGATGTGGCAGCCGCAACGTCTCCTGATGCGGTCAACGCGTCCGCCAATTCCCGATGCAGCGACTTGTCGTCCGGTGTAATAGCGATAGCTTGTTTCAATAGCTGAATCCCCTCCGGGAGTCGTTGCTGGCGAATGACAATCTGAGCCAGGTTTGATTTCACGCGGGGATCGTCTGGAGCTAAATACAGCGCTTGTCGTGTGACCGTTTCAGCATCTTTCCAATCTCTCAGCCCGGAATACGCTCTCGCCATTCCAGTCAGTGAGTCGACGGTATATGGAATGCCCAATGAACTGGCTTTTTCGTAATGATACAAAACCAGTGGATATGCGGCTGTTTCAAGGAGAATTTCTGCAAGTGCAAGGTGATAGCGGGGGAAGTTCCCCCCTTCTTCAAGAGCTCTGGTTAAAGCGACCATAGCAGCGGCATTGTTTTTTCGCGATAATTCCAGCAATCCTTTGCGCCCGTAGGCATCAGGAACGTGCTCGTCTGATTTTATTGCACTGTCATAGCGCATCATTGCCTGGTCCGGTTGCTTGCCAAGTTCACTTTTCAAACCAAGAATAAACATGTGGGCTGCTCCATCAGGGCAGAGCTCCGCAATTTTTTTCTCAAATCCATTTGGTATGACTTCCGAGTTATTTCTTTGCTGGTTATACACCAGCTTGTTTGCTTCCACACAGCGATCATCATGGGACTTCCCCCAGGTAAAACCGCTGCAAAACAGTGAAGTAATCAATAGAAATGTAAACAAAGCTCTCATCATGTATCCTATCGTGATTTTTTATTACGATCATGCCTGTTTGCGCGGAATTTTATGAAGAAATTTTGCAAAAACAGGAGGAGTGATTTTTCGCGCGGGACTACGGTGGCATAGTCAATTTCACCAATGGTGCTCCCTTGGGGCGCTGAAAGGGATCCACTTTTCTGAATCCCCAATAATTGGCTGGGATACACACTGTTGTATCCAACAATCAAAAAGCCGGCCATACATGCTACGGCCGCGTAGGGTCCTATTGAAGCCCCAAACAGTTCCATTGCCATTATGGAAGCCGAAATGGGAGTGTTGGCTGCAGCGGCCAGCATCGCGACCATTCCCACGGATGAAAACAGTGCAAGATTATGGGGTTGAAACAGCGTAGCAAAGAGGTTGCCTGCGGCTGTTCCGATAAAGAACACCGGGGTAAGTACGCCGCCGCTCCCGCCGCACCCGAGAGTAATCGATGAAGAGAGACTTTTCCAGAAGATCGCTCCAGCCGGCAGATGCTCACCCCGTAACCCCGCTTCGATTGATTCAAGTCCCAGGCCCAGATAGTCTTTGGAAACGTACATACCGATTATTACGATATACACTCCGCCGGTAAGTGCTTTATCAATCCAGCACCACGTGAAACGCTCCATAAGATCATGTACAATGTGGAGCAGTTTTACAAAGAAGAGGGCAATAATGCCGCACCAGATTCCAAGCAGGAGCATTTCGAAAAACAAGACACCATCGATTTGGGATATGTTCAGTTGCGGATAATGCGGGTAGGTTACGCCGAGCAGCGTTGCGACATGATAGCCGACAATGCCGGCAACAAACGAAGGAAACATGACATCAGACATCATCTGGCCAAGAACCAGTACTTCAATGCCAAAGAGCGCCCCGGCGATGGGCGTCCCGAATACCGTCGAAAAACCGGCGCTGATGCCGCAGATAACCAGCTTGCGCCGGTCGATGGCCGACAGTCGCAGTAAGCCGCCAAACGCGGAAGCGAGACCGGCGCCTATCTGGGCGCAGGGGCCTTCTTTGCCGGCGGATCCGCCACTTGCCAAGGTGAGTATGGTCGCCACCAGCTTGACCGGAACCACTTTGAGCTGTATTTTACCCATTTTCTGGTGAACAGCCTCTATGACTTTTTCAGTTCCGTGGCCGGCGGCATCGGGCGCCAGGTACCGCACCAGGGCGCTGCTTGCCAAAAGAGCTGCGGGCAGGAAAAACTGGTATGGGATGAAGTTACCGGAATAATCCTTGCCCGCAGACAACAGTTTCAGAAACAGTGCGGTACCACAACCGGATAGTATGCCTACAGCCGTTGCATACACAGACCACTTGATAATACTGGCAAATATAGTGAGTTGTTCTGATAAATGTGGTTTCAAACGAACCTGGCCTATTTCTGAATCACAAACTCGTCTCTTCGATTTTTAGACCATGCTGCTTCGTCATTACCCTGTGCCGCCGGTTTTTCCTTACCGTAGCTTAGTACTGAAAGCCTCTCAGGCTGTACTCCCAAGGTTATCAAATATTTAGCCGCAGCCTTTGCGCGCCGCTCACCAAGCGCCAGATTGTACTCGGCTGAACCCCGCTCATCACAGTTTCCTTCAATGCGAACTTTTACCGTTTTTTTATCTTTCATCAGAATTTCAGCGCTCTGCGTCAAGGTATCCCTTGACGATTTACTTAAATCAGAGTTGTCAAAATCAAAGTAGATTTTATCGAACACTGCGTCAGTTGCAGCCGCTTTGACGGATTGTTGCGCGCGAGCGGACGGTGTTGTGCTTGGAACAACCGGTGCGGACGGTGTCGCGTCATTTTTTTGCGGCGTGGCATCCACAGGTTTGGAAACCGCAATCGGCTCATCTTTTTTAACGACGTCCTTACTTGCACAGCCAAATGCTCCCAACATCAATCCGAAGGAACCAACTGTCATAATAATCCTCTGCCCAGTATTCATGATTTTTCCCCTTTCGTTGTGTCTATTGACGAAATATATTTCATATGGTAATCATTTACTACACAAACTATTACTGTGTCAAATAAATTAGGAGCTGCCATATGAATGTACGTACATCCGCTAGTTCTGTGAACAATATAACCAGCGATTCTCGCATGCATTCAAATAGCCAGTCCCTCGAAGAAGTTTTAGAGTGGCTGCACAACCTGTCAATCGTATTCGATGAACAATCACGTGAGATTGAAATTGCGACAGGGCTAAATAAAAATCACGCACTTGCCATCAAATTGATATCCCGTTTTCCATCTCTCAGCGTTTCCGCTCTTGCCAAGCGCATGCATATCAATTCGGTCTCCATGGTTCGAATTCTTGACCATTTGGAGAAGCATGAGCTTATTACAAGAATACGGTCGAAAAAAGACCGCCGGGTAGTTGAAATCAGGATTACGGAGAAAGCAAACGATATTGACCTGATACTGGGCAATATGACCCACGACATCCTGATGCGCTGTCTGGAGGCAACAGATGACGGTGATCTGCTGAAAAAGCTTACGCCATTAAAGAACTTCACGTCGCATCTTGAGACCGACTAAATGAAACCATCCGTAAACTTTCCCATACTAAGTTCCGGCGACCCGCCAAGTATTGCGGCTCCTCGTTCCTGCTTGCGTGGACGTTTTATAGGCAGGGACCTGTCACGGCTGTTAGTGCTTATTCTCCTTATCCTTTCGCCGCTCACCTATTCAAACGATAACATACCCAATTTCCAACCTGACGGTGTCTCAAGCTTTTCTCTGAAAACAAAAACAGGCACCTCAGTTGCCGTTATGCGACCAGATGCACCCGCTCCTGTTACCGCGTCTGAAACTGTTGTGTCAACGTCGTATCCTGCCGGTTCTAATCCGCATATATCCCCTGTACGCTCATCTCAACCATCAAGGGCCCCGCCCGTCTGACACCTCTGTTTTCTGCAACTAAATAGTCTGATTTCAATTTGTCAGTACATGTGTGCGGTCAATATTGATTTTATTGTCAGACCTGATTTGAGCCGTGACTATCAAGCGCCGGCTCATGGCCATAGCTGTCAGAGTGGTTTTATTGTTAAATTCTGAAAGGATATCTACCTAATGAAAATAGCTTTGTTTATGTTTCCATATCTGTTTGCCACATCACTGCCGGCATTTGCTTCCGGAAGCGGTGGAGAAATTGCTAACCTGACCCGGAGCGGCATGGGGATATTTGCACTGGTTCTGTTTGTAGGAGCTTATGCCCTCGTAATATTTGAAGAGCAACTCCACCTGCGCAAAAGCAAACCGGTAATCGTCGCCGCAGGTATTATCTGGATTCTGGTAGCCCTTTCCTATCAGGCACTTGGCAAACCTGACCAAGCCCACGCGGCAATCCTTGGAAATCTGACCGAATATGCCGAGCTGTTCCTGTTTCTGCTGGCCGCCATGACCTACATCAATGCCCTGGAAGAGCGAAATGCCTTTAGAGCGCTGCGCTCGTGGCTGGTCAACAAAGGCTTCACTCTGCGCACAGTCTTCTGGTTGACCGGTCTTCTGGCCTTTTTTATCTCTCCGGTTGCGGACAACCTCACCACAGCACTGCTAATGGGAGCCGTTGCCATGGCGGTCGGGGGCACTAACAAGAAATTCGTAGTAGTGGCCTGTATTAATATCGTGGTGGCGGCTAATGCCGGTGGCGCTTTTTCACCTTTTGGCGACATCACTACGCTGATGGTCTGGCAGAAAGGCAAGGTTTCCTTCTTCGAATTCTTTGCCATTTTTATACCGTCGGTTATCAACTGGATAATCCCGGCAATCTGCATGAGCATGGCCGTATCCAAGGAAAAACCTGAAGTGCATGATGATACCGTGCTGATGAAGGTTGGCGCCAAACGAATCATGGTGCTGTTCCTGCTGACCATTGTTACCGCAGTCTGCTTTCACAATTTCCTGCGCCTGCCGCCGGCTGTGGGGATGATGCTCGGCCTTGGCTATCTCTCGTTTTTCGCCTATTACCTGAAAAAAATCGAGCACCGGCTGTTAAGTGGAGACAACCCCCTGGACGTCACCGGTCATAATCACGCTACCTTCGACCTGTTCCGCAAAATAGCCAAAGCCGAGTGGGATACTCTGTTGTTCTTCTATGGGGTAATTCTCTGTGTTGGCGGTCTGGGGCAGTTCGGCTATCTGGCTGTGACTTCCAACTTCATGTACAACGGACTGGGTCATACCACTGCCAATATTCTGGTCGGCGTACTGTCAGCCATCATCGATAATATCCCGGTCATGTTTGCTGTGTTGACCATGGATCCGCAGATGTCACACGGTCAGTGGCTGTTGGTGACTCTCACCGCCGGAGTCGGCGGCAGTCTGCTTTCCATCGGCTCTGCAGCCGGCGTGGCGCTGATGGGCTCTGCCCGAGGAGTGTACACTTTCGGCGCGCACCTCAAATGGACCTGGGCCATCGCCCTGGGGTATGCCGCTAGCATCATTGCCCACCTGTTTCTGAATTCGAGGTATTTTCATTGAAGCAAAATGAGTTGCACAAAATCCGGTAACACCAAAAGAGGAGTAACAATATGAATCAGAATAATGCTGAAAAGACAAAAGATGCCGTTGACGCCATGATGAAAATAATCCCGGCAAAATTAATGCTGATTGCAGGCGCAATCTTGTTAATTCTGGTATTCTTCAGGCCATGGGTGCAGGTGGGGGCAGGACAACGTGGGATCGTCCTGAATTTCGGTGCGGTGCAATCGCTGGTTATGGAGGAGGGGTTGCACGTACTTATTCCGGTGATGCAGAAGGTCGCGCTTATGGATGTGAGGGTACAGAAAGTTGAGACGGATGCGGCGGCAGCTTCTGCCGATCTTCAGGATATCAGCACCAGGGTGGCCCTCAATTATCACGTGGTTCCGGACAAGGCTAATGTGGTTTACCAGAGTATCGGTGTTCATTTTGGTGAGCGTATTATTGACCCGGCTATTCAGGAAGTCGTCAAGGCGATAACGGCAAAATATACCGCTGAGGAGCTAATAACCAAGAGGGCGATAGTTGGTGAGGCGATGCGGCTGGCTCTGGCGGAGAGGCTGATTGCAAACAATATTGCCGTGGACGCCTTTTCCATTATGACATTCAGTTTCTCGAAGGTCTTCACTGAGGCGATCGAATCCAAGCAGACGGCTGAACAGCTGGCGTTAAAAGCAAAGAGGGATCTGGACAGGATCAAGATCGAGGCAGAGCAGAAAATCACAGCAGCCCGGGCGGAAGCCGAATCGCTCCGATTGCAGCGGGCAAATATTTCAACGGACCTGATAGAGTTGCGTAAAATTGAGGCCAATATGAAGGCTATCGAAAAATGGAACGGTATACTTCCCCAGGTGACAGGCGGCGGGTCGATACCGCTGATTGGGCTTGGTGATACGCCGAAAGTTCTTAAAAAATGATCTCTTTTATTGATTGTAAAGAGAAGAGGTCAATATCTAATGGGGTATACGGAAATCACGCTGCTGCTTCAGTGTGCGGAAAGTATTTGTGATTGCACATCAATGTGCCCCCGACAACCGCACGGGGACTAATCGTGGCTTCCCTGCCAATGGTGGTCAGGTATGGTATAATTGCCGTTCCAGCCGGCATTGCCACCTCTGAGATAATGCGACCGCATATACCGCAGGCGGATGGGGGGCTGCCAAATTGGGCAAACGGTGTACATATGTCAGCATGTCGTAACCAGGAAGGTATTTGATATGGAATATGGACTGTTAAAAGACATAGTACTTCTGCTCGGTTTGGCGCTGTGTACCCTGCTCCTCTTCCGGCAGTTCAAAATTCCTTCGATCATCGGCTTTCTTGCTACCGGTATCATCGCCGGCCCGCATGCTCTTGGTTTAGTGAGCAACATTGGGGAAGTCGAGCAGATGGCTGAAATTGGTGTCGTGCTGCTGCTCTTTACTATCGGAATTGAATTTTCCCTGAAAGAGTTGCTTCGAATCCGGCATCTTGTGTTGTGGGGAGGAGGGTTACAAGTCGCGCTCACCATCGGACTTGTCACTCTAGTCTCTGTTCTGGCAGGATTCACTCCGGCAGAGTCCGTTTTTTTCGGTTTCCTGGTTTCTCTCTCAAGCACCGCCATACTGATGAAACTCCTTATGGATGCCGGTGAGATGGATACCCCCCATGGGAAAGCAGCCCTAGGCATACTGATCTTCCAGGATCTGTGCGTTGTCCCGTTGATGCTCTTTGTGCCATTCCTTGGCGGCGCAGGCAATGGTCTCACTGACGTGGTACTTATTTCTGTTAAAGCGTTAGTGGTGGTTGTCATTGCCCACTTCGGCTCGCGTTTTGCCGTGCCGTGGATATTCAGCCAGGTTGTACGTACCAGAAGTCGAGAACTGTTCATACTCACCATCATCTTCGTTGGTTTCGGCACCGCCTGGCTCACCGCCCAAGCGGGACTCTCTCTTGCGCTTGGAGCTTTCATCGCCGGTCTGGCAATTTCCGAATCGGAATACAGCCATCAGGTCATGGGCGACATCATTCCGTTCAGGGACGCATTCATCAGCCTCTTCTTCATCTCCGTCGGGATGCTTCTAAATCCAACCTTCGTGCTGTCCAATCCCTTGATTATTCTCGCCGTTGTGGCGATTATCATTGTCGTCAAATTTGTGGTTGTGGCTGGAGCAATTCTGGTTTTAAAGTTTCCGGTGCGGGTCGCACTGACGAGCGGCCTCATCCTGGCACAGGTAGGTGAGTTTGCTTTCGTCCTGTCCCATTCAGGCATGAAACATGGCCTTTTATCGGCCACAACCTATCAGGTCTTCCTTGCCGCATCCGTTGCCACCATGGCCCTGACGCCGCTCTATCTGAAAGTGGCGCTTCCTTTTGCAGAAAAGGCCGCTTCAATCCTTTCCCGCCTGCTGCCGGTTTTTCTGTTTAACGGAACGAGGACCACCGGGGTGAGCCATGCCCGCTTTCCGATGGAAGGCCATGTCATTGTAATCGGCTATGGAGTAAATGGAAAAAATGTTGCGAAAGTTCTTACCGGTAACGGGATACCGTACCTTGCTATCGAAGCAAATCATCTGACCGTGCGGAGCGAAAGAAAGAAGGGGATAAAGATTATTTTCGGCGATGCCACGCGACCGGAAATTCTGGAACAAGCCAATATCAGCACGGCGCGCATTCTGGTTGTGGCCATTTCGGATGCTACAGCGTCGCGGCGCATTGTTGCCCAGGCGCGCAGTATGAGCAGCGCTGTCCACATCATTGTGAGAACACGCTATATCATTGAAATGGAGCCGCTCTACGCACTCGGGGCAAATGAAGTCATCCCTGAGGAGTTTGAGACATCTATCGAAATTTTTTCGCGGGTGTTACGGAACTATCTGATCCCGCATGATCAGATTGAGAGGTGCATCGGCGAGATTCGTAAAGACTCATATCAGATGTTCCGTTCCATGAGTAAACGCAATATTCATGCAGTCGGAATATCAAGCTATCTGGCCGGAGTCGAATTGATGACGTGCAGGGTTAAATCCGGTTCAGTTGCTGATGGCTCGATTCTTCGTGATGGCCTGGTGAGAGGAATGTCAGGGGCTACCATTCTGGCAATAAAGCGGGATGATGACGTGGTTCCGAATCCTGACCCGGTATGGGAACTCCGACGCGAGGATGTTGTTATACTCATGGGAAATCCCATGCAACTTTCGATCGCTGCTACCCTGTTTGAATCTTCTGCAGGGTAACGGTGCTTAAATGCCTGTTTTTGAGAAGGACGTGGTACTGTACGAACTTCAATTGACCGGTCTGATTGATAACCAGGGAGAAACGACGCCATGAGCTGGCTTCAACTGATTAACAGTATTCGTGAGTGGCCGCCTGTCGCCATTTCTGCGGTGGCACTGTCATCTGCTGTCATACTCGGACTACTTGGCTATGTAGTTCTTTTCAAGGTGCTCTTCCGTCTGGTCGCCCGACCGGATACTCTGTTACAGCAGTCGCTGGTACGGCGTTGGCGGCATCCGGCCAAACTGCTGCTGCCGCTATTGGTCGTCCTCCTGGTATTACCCTCGCTGCAGTTCCCTGAAAAAATTGCTGTGCTCCTGCAGCATTTGGGCGGTCTGGCTCTGATAGCTTCAGTCGCCTGGTTTCTGTCCGCCACCATCTATGGCCTGCAGGAATTGGTCATGCAGCGTTACGACGTCACCGCCAGCGACAACCTTACAGCGCGGGCGGTCTCCACCCAGGTCAATGTGCTGATCAAGATCGCCATGGTGTTGATTTTCATCATTGCCGGTGCAACCATGCTGATGACCTTCGACAAGGTGCGCCAGGTTGGTATGAGTCTGCTGGCATCGGCGGGGATAGCCGGGATCATTATCGGTTTCGCTGCCCAGCGCAGTCTCTCGACTTTCATCGCCGGCATCCAGATCGCGATTACGCAGCCGATCCGTCTGGACGATGTCGTAGTCGTTGAGGGAGAATGGGGACGTATTGAGGAGATCTCCCTGACCTACGTGGTTGTCTGTATCTGGGATTTGCGGCGACTGGTACTGCCGATCACATATTTTTTGGAGAAGCCATTTCAGAACTGGACCCGTGTCTCAGCCGATCTGCTCGGCACGGTGACCCTGCACTGCGACTATCGTGTGCCGGTTGCGGCGGTTCGCACCGAGCTTGAGCGCATTCTTGCAGGAAATAAACTCTGGGATGGCAAGGTCTGCGGCCTGGTCGTGCTTGATGCAAACGACCGGACAGTTGTCCTGCGGGCGCTGGTCAGCACCAGAAATTCGGGGGAGGGCTGGGATCTGCGTTGCCATGTGCGTGAAAAACTGGTCGAATTTCTGCAGCGCGAGTACCCGGATTCCCTGCCACGGTTGCGGGCTGAGGTTGAAGCAGACCCGAGCGAAAGTATTTCGAATAACTGAAACATTATTTCAGCGATGCCTGTTTTATATGGCGGTTGTGTCGTATATGACAGCTCTCGCAGGCAATATCTCCGGATAAAATCCCTAAACAGTCAGTTTACCCTGCACAGACGGGTAGTTGTAATAATATGATTCCCGGTTTTTTATGGCGTGATAATTGCGGTTATCTCTCTGTAATAAATATACCTGAGGAGGAGTACACATGCAGATCAACATCAATACTGATCGAAACATAGATGGACGCGAGGCGCTGACCAGGCATATCAGCAGCGAAATTGAGCAGTCCCTGAGCCGCTTCAACGAACAGATCACCCGGGTGGAGGTGCACCTGAGCGATGAAAACAGCGACAAGAAGGGGGGGAAAGACGGAATGAAGTGCGTTATTGAAGCCCGCCTTGCAGGCCGACAACCCCTGGCTGCTACTCATCAGGCCACAACTCTGGAACAGGCCTTCAGCGGCGCCGCAGACAAGGTAACCCGATTGATCGAGAGTGTCATTGGACGGACAGGAAATCAGCGGGGTCACAGGGCTGATCCGCCTCCCTCCGGTCTGGATATTCCGGAAGATGAGGAAAATGTTGATTTGTAGAAGTTGAAGAACCCGCATCCGGCAGAACCTGTTCTTCGCCTTCTTTTACAACACGGCCGGGGTGCCGATTGCGGCAGGGGTGATGTTTCCGCTCTTCGGGATACTGCTGTCGCCGATGATCGCTGCGGCAGCTATGAGTTCCAGCTCCGTTTCCGTGATCACCAATTCGCTGAGACTGAAGCGGGTGAAATTATAAACTGCGACGGCAGCATATCGGAGAGCCTGTGAAAACCAAACTCTTTAACTTCTGGCACTCGTTCCGCTCCAGTTACTGGTTCGTGCCGACAGTCATGGCGGTTGTTTCCATAGCTCTTTCCTTCTGCACGACTACTATAGACGACGTTCTCTCCCGCGACATTTCAGAAAAGATCGGCTGGCTCTACAGTGGTGGTCCGGAGGGTGCCCGCTCCATCCTGTCCACGGTGGCCGGGTCCATGATCACCACTGCCGGGGTGGTCTTCTCCATTACCATTGTCGTCCTCTCTCTTACCTCCTCCCAATTCGGCCCGCGACTGCTCGGCAATTTCATCCGGGACACCGGCATACAGGTGGTTCTCGGCACATTCATTGCCACCTTTATTTACTGTCTGCTCACGCTTCGGGTGGTTCGAAGCGGCGACAGCGGTTTGTTTGTTCCCAACCTCTCGATCACCATTGCCTTTATCTTGGCACTGGCAAGCACCGTCGTTCTCATCTACTTCATCCAACACGTCGCCACCGCAATTCAGGCCGACAGCATCATCTCCGCCGTTTACCGCGACCTGGAGGCCGGCATCGACCGTCTTCTCCCGGAGCAGCAGGAACATGCGGTTGATGAACCGGGCCATAATGACATCAGGGCTGCTCTCCCGGCGAAATTCGACCTTGAAGGGTGGCCGGTTGCGGCGGAGAATAGCGGCTACCTTCAGGCAATCGATTACGACGGTCTGACGAACGCGGCCATCGAGAGCGATCTTTTACTCCGCCTCCACTTCCGGCCGGGGGAGTTCATCGCTGCGGGGGAGCAGCTTCTCACACTCTGGCCACGGGAACATTGGGACGAAAAGCTGACCGCACGGGTGAATGGCTCCTTCATCCAGGGGCGGCAGCGAACCGACGAGCAGGACATGGAGTACTCGGTGAATCAACTCGTGGAGGTCGCCCTGCGTGCCCTTTCACCCGGCATCAACGATCCCTTTACCGCCATGACCTGTATCGACTGGCTCAGCGCGGCCCTCGGGCATATCACCCAGCGGAAGTTTCCTTCTGCGCTTTGCTACGACGAAAAAGGGGCTCTCCGCCTCGTGTTGGTCCCGCTTTCCTACGTTGAAATAGTGGAGTCAGCTTTCGGACAGATACGGCGCGCCGCCGCCAGCCACGTGCAGGTGATCCTCTGCCTTCTCGGCGCGATAGCCGCCATTGCCCCCCATATCCGGGTGGAGGAGCGTCGCAAGGTACTCGAGCATCATGCTGCCATGGTGGCGCAGAGCGGGAGACATTTGGCCCATCTAAAGGATGACCGGCAGGCAATTGAAGAACGCTACCAACTGACTCTGCAGGCTCTCCGCAGGTGAGATGGCAGGTTGGACGGCAAAAGCAGGTAACAAATTATTTTCTGCGTCTTTCAGGCTGAAAATGTTTTGGCTTACGCACTACCTGTGTATATCGGACATTTGGTGTATCAGAGCAGCGGAATGCCTCAATGAAAAGGAATATCAATGACTGACCCGACGATGCACATAACCGGCTTCATTGTAATCGTGGCTGTTCTGGGTATCAGTGCGCAGTGGCTGGCGTGGCGTTTCCGGCTCCCCGCCATCCTCCTGCTTTCGCTTGCCGGGCTTGCGGCCGGCCCCTGGCTCGGTTTGATCAAGCCCGGTGAACAACTCGGCGCTATGCTGAATCCCCTTGTCGGTCTGCTGGTGGCCTTTATCCTTTTTGAAGGAGGGATGAATCTCAAGTTCCATGAACTCAGGCAGGCCGGACCGGGAGTAACGCGACTGGCCACAGTTGGCGTGGCGATAACCTGGATTCTGGGAAGTAGCGCCGCACATTTTGTCGGCGGCCTTTCCTGGCCGGTAGCAGTACTTTTTGGCGCCATCATTGTTGTCACGGGACCGACCGTCATCATGCCGATGTTGCGCCAGGCGAGGCTCGGGCAGCGTCCGGCCTCATTGCTCAAATGGGAGGGGATCATCAATGATCCCGTCGGCGCTTTGCTGGCGGTGCTGGTGTTCGAGTATTTTCTTTATCGGGGAACAGGTGCTGCTGTTTTCCAGGTACTGACCGGAGTGGCTGCCGCTCTCGCCGCTGCAGTAATTCTGGGTATTGGCGGAGGTTACCTGCTGGGCAAAGCGTTCATTCGAGGCGATGTTCCTGAGTTTCTGAAGGCACCACTGACGCTTGCCTATGTCCTTCTTTGTTACGGACTTGCCAATCTGGCCCAACACGAAGCAGGGCTGCTTGCAACCACCCTGCTGGGAATAACCCTCGGCAACATGCGCCTGCGCAGCGTCGACGAGTTGCGGCGGCTCAAGGAATATGTATCCATCCTGATGGTGTCCGGTATTTTCGTCATTCTGACCGCTAATCTTGATCCTTACATATTGACCCGGCTGGATTGGCGCAGCGGACTTCTGCTGGCCCTCGTCGTGTTTGCGGTGCGACCGGTTTCAGTCATGGTGTCCACCGTGGGACTGGGTATGGCCTGGCGAGAGCGTGTGCTTCTGGCCTGGATTGCCCCGCGAGGGATTGTCGCGGTCACTGTGGCCGGTGTGTTCGCTTCGCTCATGGCCGAGCAGGGTTACCCCGGCGCCGATCTGCTGCTGCCCCTGATCGTCTCCCTCGTGCTGATTACCGTTGTGCTGCATGGATCAACCATCGGCTGGCTGTCGCGCCGACTGGGGCTGGCTGCAGCGAGCCAGAACGGCATTCTTGTGGTGGGTGCTTCCAACTGGAGCATTGAGCTTGCCCTGCAACTGAAGGAAATGGAGATACCGGTGCTGATTGCTGATTCAAGTTGGTACAATATGAGTCGGGCACGTCAATTAGGCCTTCGCACACATCATGGGGAAATTCTCTCCGAACATGCGGAAGTGTCGCTGGAACTCAACGACATGGGGTTTGTGCTGGCTACTACCGCAAACGATGCCTACAACGCCTTCGTCTGCATACAATATGCGGCCGATTTTGGGCGCACGCATGTTTTTCAGCTCCCCATACATATAGACGGCGATACACAGAATAAAATGAGTATCAAAAATACTCTACGCGGAGTATTTGCCTTTGGACCATCGGCAACAAACGAAGAATTGGAACACCGGCATCATCAGGAATGGCAATTTCATAAGACGCGAATCACTCATGAATATTCCTATGAAAAGCATCAACAGGCAACAACCGACGATGTGCTGCTGATACTGTTACTACGCCCGGATGGGACGGTTTTGTTCAATTCCGAGCAATTTCCGCTGGAACCGGCAGAGAACGACATTCTGCTGAGTTACCAGCCTCCTTTGCCGGGGAAACAGTAATTGGAGGTCAAATTATGAAAATAGAAATCAATAATTTCCGTGTACAGGAAGGTGAAAAGGTCAAACTCGAAAAGTGGCCGACTCAGGTGAAGAAGGTTTACTCGTCAAAGAAGAAGTACCACAAACATCTCAAAGAACAGGTGGAGGAATTGAGTTCGCTACAGCGTCTTCAGTACGCATCCAACCAATATGCGGTACTGCTGATTTTTCAGGCGATGGATGCCGCCGGCAAGGACGGTGCCATCCGCCATATCATGTCCGGTGTCAATCCACAAGGGTGCCAGGTGTTCAGTTTTAAACACCCATCGGCCATGGAACTGGAACACGATTTTCTTTGGCGCACCTCTCAGTGTCTGCCGGAACGGGGTCGGATCGGAATCTTTAATCGATCCTATTATGAAGAGGTGCTTATCGTTCGAGTGCATCCTGAGATCCTGCGCAGTCAGGGGCTTCCAGACCCGTTGCTTGATGAAAAAACTGTCTGGAAGGAGCGCTATCGCTCAATTGCAGATCTGGAGGAACATCTCCATCGCAACGGAACCCGGATTCTCAAGTTCTTCCTGCATCTTTCCTGGGAGGAACAGCGTAAGCGATTTATTGACCGTATCGATGACCCTGAAAAAAACTGGAAATTCAGTCCTGCCGACATCGAAGAGAGAAAATTCTGGAAACAGTATATGCTGGCCTATGAAGCGTGCCTGAGCGCAACGAGTACGAAAAATGCGCCCTGGTATATTGTCCCAGCCGACAACAAAAAGAACACCCGGCTGATAATTTCCCAGATAATTCTCGATACGTTCAACTCCCTCAACATGCATTACCCGGAAACCTCCGAAAAGTGCCGACAGGAATTGGAATCTATTCGCAAACAGCTCTGAAGGTAAGCCAATGAGAACAAGTAGGCCGGAAACGAGTGATCAAAAGCGTAGAATGGATGACCGGTCGTAATGAGGCAGCGTTATTGAAAGCTGCAGGTTCTTTTGAACCGAAGCAGGTGTCATGCTCGATTATTTGATCAAATCTGTAGGCTCCCTCGGTCATTGGGGGTACCTTGTTATTTTTCTTGTCGTGGCGCTTGAATGCCAGGCGTTATTGGGCCTGGTCATGCCTGGCGAGAGCCTGGTGCTGGCAGGAGGCTTCTTAGCGTATCAGGGGGTATTCGACCCGGTTCTCCTTGTCATGGTGATATCCATCGCAGCTATTCTCGGAGACAGTATCGGCTACGAACTGGGTCGGCATCTGGGCCGGGGATGGCTGTTGAAACACGCGGGACATCTCCGGCTACGGCAGGAGACTCTGGATCGAGTGGATGCTTTTTTAGATACACATGGCGGCAAGGCGGTATTCGGCAGTCATTTCCTGCACCTGTTGCGTGCGCTGATGCCCTTCGTCGCGGGTGACCGCCGCATGCGCTACGGGAAGTTCCTCCTCTTTAATGCAATAGGCTGCGTTGTCTGGGCGAGCGTGTTTGTTCTGCTTGGCTATGCAGCAGGAGAGAGTTGGCGTGTGGCGGCAAAATGGGTCGGTATCGCCAGCGAAATCCTGGGTGGCGCACTCCTGCTTGTCGTCGCATTGGGCTTGCTTTGGCGCTGGGCGGGGCGGCACGAGGACGATATCAGACAACGCTGGCATGGGGTTACGGAACATCCGCGCGTGGTTGCCCTGCGCCGAAAGTTTGCTCCCCAATTGGCTTTCCTTCTCGAACGTCTGTCACCAAGCGGTTTTCTGGGACTTCATCTGACGATTGGAGTTTTGTTCATCATCGGTGCAACCTGGCTGTTCGGTGGCATTGCCCAGGACGTGATCGCCGGTGACCCATTGACACTCATTGACAAGAACATCGCTGAGTGGTTTCACCAGCGCCGGACTCCCGAGATGACATCAGCGATGCAACTCATATCCGGTCTTGCCTCGCCAACCTGGGTGACGGTAGTCACACTAATTACAGCGCTCGTCCTGTTGTGGAAGCGTTACTGGTATCGGTTAACGGCTTTGGTGCTTGTCCTGCCATGCGGGATGGTATTGGATGTTCTCCTTAAAATTATGTTCCATCGTCAACGCCCACGGTTTGCGGATTCGTTTCTGACCTTCCACGGTTACAGTTTCCCGAGTGGTCACACCATGGCGGCCACGTTGCTGTATGGCCTGCTGGCTGTTTTTTCAGTCACTGCGCTCAAAGCCTGGCGTTGGCGAGTCGGGGCAGTTCTCGGCGCGTTCGTCATGGTTCTGCTGGTTGGCTTTAGCCGGGTGTACCTTGGTGCTCATTATCTGAGTGATGTGTTGGGAGCCGCTGCCGCAGGTTTGGCCTGGTTGGCGTTGTCTCTTACTGCAGTGGATACTCTGCGTCGAAATCGTGCCCGCTCAGGATAAACAGTGAACAAGCGCAGGCGGTTGTTCCAACTAATCTAAGACAAGAGGGGGATACGTTTTAACTACAACGGTATGCTCCGAAAGTCAGGAGGAAGGATGTTAGCAGGTATCACACTCTCACCGCAGGACTACGATGCCGTTCTGTTCGATCTCGACGGTGTGCTGACCAAAACGGCGCGTGTGCATGCTGCTGCCTGGAAAAAGCTGTTTGACAGTTTTCTCGAACGGCGTGCCGCCCGGACAGGAGAACCGTTCGTCCCCTTTGTCCTCTCCAGCGACTACCCACGCTACGTTGACGGAAAACCACGCAATGACGGCGTGGTGGACTTCCTTGCATCACGCGGGATTGCACTCCCATTGGGTGCGCCGGATGACGGTCCCGACGTTGAAAGCGTCTGTGGGCTCGGTAATCTGAAGCAAGGGTATTTTCTCCAGCATCTGGAGCAGTTCGGCGTCGAATCCTATGAAGAGTCCATAGCGTTGGTGCGAAAACTCCGGAGAGCCGAGATCAGGACCGCCGTAGTTTCCGCAAGCTCCAACTGCACAGCGGTACTCGAAGCGGCGGGTATCGCGCAGCTGTTCGACGTGCAGGTGGACGGTACTGATGTCTCAAGGCTCAAGCTCAAGGGGAAGCCGGCTCCGGATTCTTATCTGGAAGCGGCACGGCGGTTACGGGTTGATCCGTTGCGCGCGGTAGTTGTTGAGGACGCGATTGCCGGCGTTGCGGCCGGACACAACGGCCATTTCGGATGTGTCATCGGAGTCGACCGGAGCGGGCAGGCGGCGGCACTGCGAAAAGCCGGTGCCGATGTCGTGGTCACCGGTCTGTCGCAACTGCAGATTACGGAGGAGCCTCCTTCCACGTGGTCAATTGTGTTTGATGGATTCGATCCTCAACAAGAGGGCATTCGCGAGGCTCTCTGCACTCTGGGGAACGGCTATTTCGCAACGCGCGGAGCGGTTGCAGGCGTAGCAGCGGACGACGTTCACTATCCGGGCACGTATCTCGCCGGCGGCTACAATCGGCTCAGCACCGACATCGCCGGCCGCGTGGTAGAGAATGAGGATCTGGTAAATTTCCCCAACTGGCTGACGCTCGAATTTCGCGTCGCCGGAGAGGAGTGGTTCGATGTACGGTCCGTTAAAATCCTGTCATACCGTCTGGAGCTTGATCTGCGACGTGGAAAGCTGTTGCGGAGCATCAGTTTCGAGCATGGCCAGGGACGTCACAGTACTCTCAAGGAGCGTCGTCTTGTATCGATGGCCGATATGCACATGGGTGCGTTGGAATTGTCACTGACTGCTGACAACTGGTCGGCCGGTGTCACCGTGCGTTCGGCGATAGACGGGCGGATTGTCAATGCGGGGGCGAAACTGTACCGCAGGTTCAACAACGTGCATCTGGAACCGCTAGCCGGCGCTGTCGTCGGTGAAGATGGCGTGTACCTGGAGATGCGAACCAGTCAGTCACATATTCATGTTGCACAGGTGGCGCGCACCCGGCTGTTCAAGGGCGGGCAGTTGCTGGATGTCCCGCGCAGGACAATTGAGGAACCCGGGTTCATCGGACAGGAACTCGATGTCGAAGTCAGGCTGGGCGAAACAGTGGTGCTGGAAAAGCTGGCCTCTTTTTATACCTCTCGCGACCCCGCAATTTCGGAGTGCGGTCTGGAGGCGCACAAGTCGATAGCCCGCGCAGGTACCTTCGATACCCTGCTGGCGAGCCATCTGCTTGCGTGGAAGCATCTGTGGCATCGCTTCGGAGTGCATATTCTGTCGGCAGATCCCGGCTTCAAGGTGAACGTCCTGCAGCTCCTCCGCTTGAATATGTTTCATCTGCTGCAGTCTGTTTCACCAAACTCGATCGGTCTGGATATCGGCATACCTGCACGGGGGTGGACCGGAGAAGCGTATCAGGGACATATATTCTGGGATGAACTCTTTATCTTCCCGTTTTTCAACTATCGGATGCCTGAAATCACCCGATCGCTGCTGCTGTACCGCTATCGACGTCTGGGAGAGGCGCGCGCCGCAGCTGCGGCGGCCGGATACAGGGGAGCTATGTTTCCGTGGCAGAGCGGAAGTGACGGTCAGGAGGAGACCCTGACGTCCAACCTGAACCCGCGTTCGCAGCGCTGGGTTACCGACAACTCCTTTCTCCAGCGCCATGTAAGTAGCGCCGTCGCATTTAACGTCTGGCAGTACTTCCAGGTGACCCATGATATTGAATTTCTGCACTCCTACGGTGCTGAGATGATTCTCGATATCGCACGTTTCTGGTCCAGCATCACTCATTTTAATGATGAGCGGGAACGCTACGAGATTCACAGAGTGATGGGACCGGATGAGTTTCATGACGGTTATCCGGATTCCGCAACCCCCGGTCTCAACAACAATGCCTATACCAATATTATGGCGGTTTGGGTCCTCTGCAGGGCGTTGGAGGTTCTCGACCTGTTGTCCGATGTCCGTCGTGCCGAGCTGACGGTGCGACTTGGCCTGTTGGCTCCGGAGTTGGAACGCTGGGATGACATCAGTCGCCGGATGTTTGTTCAGTTCCATGACGACGGAATAATCAGCCAGTTTGAGGGGTACGAAAAGCTGCGGGATCTTGATTGGGAGGGGTATCGAACCAGGTACGGCAATATCCAGCGGCTCGATCTCATTCTCGAAATGGAGAACGACAGTGCCAACCACTACAAGCTCTCGAAGCAGCCGGATGTTCTGATGCTGTTCTACCTGTTTTCAGCAGAGGAGATCGGCGAATTGTTCGAGCGCATGGGGTATCCCTTCGAGTACGGCACCATCCCCCGCAATGTTTCGTACTATGCAAGCCGTTCATCTCACGGCTCCACGCTGAGCCGTGTGGTATATGCCTGGGTCCTGGCGCGTTCCGACCGGCCGCGCGCGATGGAGTTCTTTGCACAAGCGCTGCAGAGCGATACGAGTGATGTCCAGCAGGGCACTACCGCGGAGGGCATCCACCTCGGTGCCATGGCAGGTAGTGTCGATCAGATACAGCGCGTATCGACCGGTATCGAAGCAAGAGGCGATGTTCTGCACTTTGCTCCGGAATTACCGCTGGAGATGGAGCGGCTCGACATGCGCATCCGCTATCGCGGGCATTCACTCGATCTGCGGCTGACACGGGATTCGCTCACGGTTCGTGGGCATGATGCTGCTGAGCCGCCGTTTTCCTTGTGTGTAGACGGTGAAGTCTGCGAATTCGTCAGTGGCTCCACCCGTGTGTTTCAATTAGCAAATAAAGCAGCGGGAAATCCGGGGAGAATCCCTCAAGGCCGCTATCGATGGAAAAAATGAAAACCAAAGGAGACCGACAGATGCGCAAGTCATTGATTACTGAATTATCTCAGGAAGCTGAACTTCCAGAGCAGAATTGGCTGGACCTCTTAAAGACAGCTCGTGCGGAACTCACTTCAGAGGACCCGGCACACCCGATCGAATCAGCATTGAACCGGTCAGGGGGGTCCGGCTGGCGGGCAAAGGGGCCTGGCACGCAGACGATCCGTTTGCTGTTTGATGAACCGCTACAGATCAGGCATATTAATCTGGTTTTTCTCGAGAATGAGCTGTCGCGGACTCAGGAATTCGTAGTGCGGTGGTCCACGGATGCGGGACGCTCCTTCCGGGAGATTGTGCGACAGCAGTATACTTTTGCTCCTCCCGAAACAACTCGGGAAATAGAAGACTATATGGTCGATCTCTTCGGGGTGGCGGTGCTCGAACTGATCATTCTCCCTGATATCAACGGGGGAGAGAGTTGCGCTTCGCTTTCGGTATTGCGCATTGCCTGACGCACTGCTTCTGTGTTACCCGTCACATATGGCGGTTATGTATGGTATGACGGATTCAACGGGAGGTTTCCCCTGAACCAAACATTCCTTATGTATATTTTCCCCCATACAATCAAACTGTTGTGCTCCAACGGCCCGCTCATTTTTTCTGGCGTGATAATTGCGTTTTACCTTTCTTAGTATATTATTTCGGGGAGGTGTCACATGAAAAAAGTGCTGCGTATTACGAAACAGTTGGTCTGTCTCAGTTTGCTAACCGTATTCCTGGGATGCAATGCCACACAAAAGAAAGAAAGTACCGGTGAGTATATCGATGACTCCGCTATCACAGCCAAAATAAAATCCGGGCTCTTTGAAGATGCAAAGCTGAAATCATTGCAGATCGAAGTCAAGACGTTCAAAGGGATAGTACAGTTAAGCGGATTCGTTGATTCGGTGCAGAGTTTGACATCGGCTGGTGAAATTGCCGGACGCGTTCAGGGTATCAAGGAGTTGAAAAACGACCTGGTTGTAAAATGAGTTTTGCCCGGAAAGTTTATGTACGCTCTGATTAACCTAACCAACTTCAACGATGAAAGACAGAAAACGCAATGAGTGAAACAAACCAGGGCAGAGTGATTTCCGTGCGCGGCAGTGTCGTGGATATACGCTTCGATGCAGAGTTGCCTCCGATATACTCGTTGCTGCATGCGATGGAGGGGAACATTGCCATCGAGGTCTTAGCACAGCTTAATGCGCATCACGTTCGGGGTATTGCACTGACCCCCACTCAGGGTCTCGCCCGCGGCTTGACTGTGGAGGATTCGGGCGGACCGTTGAAGGCACAGGTCGGCAAAGGGATTCTCTCGCGCATGTTTGATGTTTTCGGCAACGCAATAGATCGCCTGCCGGCGCCGACGGATGTACAGTGGCGCTCGGTTCATCGATCTCCGCCTCCGCTGGCGCGCCGCTCTACAAAATCAGAAATATTTGAAACCGGGATCAAGGTTATTGATGTGCTTCTTCCGCTTGAGCGGGGCGGGAAGGCGGGGCTGTTCGGCGGCGCTGGTGTGGGTAAGACGGTATTACTCACCGAAATGATTCACAACATGATCGGACATCACGAAGGGGTCAGTATCTTTTGCGGTATCGGCGAACGCTGCCGTGAAGGAGAGGAGCTCTATCGCGACATGAAAGCGGCTGGTGTTCTGGAAAATATGGTGATGGTCTTCGGCCAGATGAATGAACCGCCAGGCGCCCGTTTTCGTGTCGGCCATGCTGCGTTGACAATGGCGGAGTATTTCCGTGATGACGAGCATCGTGATGTGTTGCTGCTGGTCGATAATATTTTTCGTTTTATTCAGGCCGGCATGGAGGTATCCGGCTTGATGGGACTGATGCCGTCCCGGCTCGGGTATCAGCCGACTATGGGGACCGAGTTATCGCAACTGGAAGAGCGCATCGCCAATACCGATACCGGTGCAATAACTTCGATCCAGGCGGTGTATGTACCGGCTGACGACTTCACCGACCCGGCAGCGGTGCACACCTTTTCTCATCTTTCCGCCTCCATCGTGCTGTCGCGCAAACGGGCGAGTGAGGGACTCTACCCGGCCATCGACCCGCTGCAGTCCAGTTCCAAAATGGCCACACCCGGCATCATCGGCCAGCGGCATTATGCTCTTGCGCAGGAAATACGGCGAACTCTTGCTCAGTACTCGGAACTTAAAGACATCATAGCAATGCTTGGTCTTGAGCAGCTATCTCCTGATGACCGCAACGTGGTCGACCGCGCCCGCCGCCTGGAGCGTTTTCTCACCCAGCCTTTTTTTACAACCGAGCAGTTCTCCGGCCGTAAGGGTAAGCTTGTCAGTCTTGAGGACACGCTGGATGGCTGTGAGCGTATCCTGCGCGATGAATTCAAGGAGTATCCGGAGAGCGCGCTCTATATGATCGGGACAATTGATGAGGCAAAGAATAATACAGAACCAAAGCCTGAACCGGAGGCCAGCCATGTTGCAGCAGAAACTCATAAATCTTAAGGTTCTTCTGCCGTTCCGGCTTTTCATCGAAAAAAGCGGCGTCTCACGCATCGTTGCAGAGAGTCGCGAGGGTTCGTTCGGCCTGCTGCCGCACCGGCGGGATTGTGTTGCTGCGCTTGCTCCCGGAATTCTTGTTTTTGAGGCTGAAACGGGTGGTGAAGTTTTCCTGGCGGTTGATGAAGGCGTGCTGGTCAAAACCGGACCGGACGTACTCGTTTCCGTACGGAATGCAGCTGCCGGTACCGATCTGGGACAGCTGCGTGAGGCGGTGGAGCGGGATTTTTTGAATCTGGATAAACACGATCAAGATGTGCGATCGGTGCTGGCAAAACTGGAAAGCGGCTTTATACGGCGCTTTGCGAGCTTTAAACATGAATAGCAAACCGACCGGAAAAGCATCGAAAGAGAGTCCGACCTTCAGCGATCAAGTGGGGGATAAAGTTTCACGCAAGCTTAAAGCTCGCCGCAATTCCTCCGCGGGTGTCTGGTTCGGTCTGGGGATGATGGGTCTTATCGGCTGGTCTGTGGTTGTCCCGACGCTGCTCGGTGCGGCGCTCGGTATCTGGCTGGATAAACAGCATCCTGGGGCACATTCCTGGACACTGGCGCTGTTGGTTGTCGGTCTGGCAATCGGCTGTATCAATGCCTGGCATTGGGTAGACAAAGAAGACAGGGCAATGCGGGAGGAGGATAGAGATGAGTGAAATAGCGACATTGGTCCTAGCGTGGCTGGCAGGCGGAGTCATCGGTATCTTCTTTTTCGGTGGTCTCTGGTGGACGGTTCGCAGGGCGGTTACGGCAAATCAGCCGGCACTCTGGTTCTTTGGCAGTATGCTGCTGCGGATGGGCATTGCCCTGGCTGGATTTTATGTCGTCTCAAACCGTCATCTGGACCGGCTGCTGTTATGCCTGCTCGGTTTTTTCCTGGCGCGTATGGTCGTGATGCGGTTTACCCGAACGCCGGAAAAGCCGACATGCCTGACAGAGAAGGTCAGCCATGCGCCTTAGTCCCGACGAGATAATCTTCTGGCAGCACGGGTTTTTCAAGCTCAACGCCACCATTCTGTTTACGTGGGGAGTGATGCTTATACTGGCTGTCGGTTCAAAACTGGTCACGCACAGACTTTCCACCGATCTGAATCGCACCCGCTGGCAGAACCTGCTGGAAATAATTGTCACCGCCATCATGAAACAGATCAAAGAAGTCGGCCTTCACCATCCCGAGAAATATATCGGTTTTCTGGGGACACTGTTTCTGTTTGTCGGCACTGCTGCTCTCTGTACCGTCATTCCCGGCTATGAGCCGCCGACCGGTTCGCTCTCTACTACAGCGGCGCTTGCGCTCTGCGTGTTTGTGGCTGTGCCGCTTTTCGGCATTGAGGATCAGGGCGTGAGCGGTTACCTCAAATCATATGTAGAGCCAACGGTCGTCATGCTGCCGTTTAACATAATCAGCGAAATTTCACGCACACTGGCGCTTGCTGTCCGTCTCTTCGGCAACATGATGAGCGGCGCGATGATTATCGGAATTCTGCTCAGCATTACCCCCTTTATTTTTCCGGTTGTCATGACGCTACTCGGTCTACTCACCGGCATGGTGCAGGCCTATATTTTCAGTATTCTGGCTGCGGTCTACATTGCAGCCGCAACAAAGGCAAGGAAAGAGAAGATAGAAGGCTGAAGGCTGAAGACTGAAGGGAAAACAGGCTCTTGAAGTCGTTTTTAACCTTCTGCCTTCTGCCTAAAACCTTCAACCTGATTTACAAAAGGAGATACTCCATGGACAGCATGACTATTATTGCGGTGGCATCAATTGTCATTGCCGGCATCACCACCGGTTTCGGCACTATGGGGCCGGCTCTGGCGGAAGGAAAAGCGGTCTCCACTGCGCTGAGTTCGCTGGCCCAGCAGCCTGATGCCTCTGCCACCATTACCCGGACGCTGTTTGTCGGTCTGGCGATGATCGAATCTACGGCCATCTACTGCTTCGTAGTCTCGATGATTCTTATCTTTGCAAACCCGTTCTGGAACCACGCCATCGCACTGGCAACAGGGAAATAATCCATGTTAATCGACTGGTTCACCGTCATTGCCCAGGCACTCAACTTCCTCATTCTGGTCTGGTTGATGAAACGCTTTCTATACAAGCCGATCCTGCGTGCCATTGACCAGCGGGAGAAGCTTATTGCAGCGGAACTGGCTGATGCCGCCGCGACAAAATCCGATGCCCAAAAGGAGCGCGACGAGTTTCAGCATAAGAACGAGATCTTCGATCAGCAACGTGCCGCGCTTTTTAGTAAAGCAACGGACGAGGCGAAGAGCGAACGCCGGCGACTCATGGATGAGGCTCGGCAGGCGGCTGACGATTTGAGTGCCAAACGCCACGAAAACCTGAAAAACGATGCCCAAATCCTGAATCAGGCCATCATTCATCGAACGCAGCAGGAAGTTTTCGCCATTGCACGAAAGGCGCTGGCTGATCTCGCCGGTACGTCGCTGGAAGAGCGCATGCTTGATGTCTTTCTCGGCAGGTTGAAGACACTTGACGGAGAAGAGAAGGAACAGCTGACCTCCGCGATCAAATCCACGCAGAATCCTGTTGTTGTTCGTACCAGGTTTGATTTTTCTTCGGCGCAGTCTGCCGCAACTGAAAGCGCCATCAAGGACTTGTTTGGCGCGGAAAGACAAATCCGCTTCGAGACCGATTCTGAGCTGATCAGCGGCATTGAACTGGTCACGGACGGGCACAAGGTTGCATGGAGTATCACGGATTATCTTACGTCAATGGAAAACGGTATCGCTGAACTGCTTGAAGACAAGGACAAACCGGAAGCTGACGTTGCACCGGCACCCGAGGATGAACATGGCGCCTGAAAGCCTTCAAACGGTAATTGATAGCGCGTTTTCCGAAATACGCCAGGTGAGGGAATCGTTCACTCCGCAACTTAAGCCGCTGGAGGTGGGAAATATTACCAGTGTCTCCACCGGTATTGCCAAAGTGTCTGGTCTCCCCGGTGTGGGCTTTGACGAATTGGTGACGTTTCCCGGAGGCCTGCTTGGTATTGCATTCAACGTGGATGCGGACGAACTCGGTGTTGTCCTGCTCGGCGGATACTGGCACCTCAATGCCGGAGATGAAGTAAAACGCACGGGGAGGGTAATGGACGTCGGTGTGGGTGACGGCTTGCTGGGCCGCGTCATCGACCCGCTCGGCAGGGCACTTGACGGTAACGGGCCGGTTGTTTGCAGCAGTCGCCTTCCCATCGAGCGTCCCGCGCCGCCGATCATGGAACGCGCCCCCGTAACCGTGCCGCTCCATACCGGTCTTAAAGTTGTTGATGCGCTTATTCCGATCGGCCGCGGCCAGCGCGAACTGATTCTGGGCGACCGGCAGACCGGGAAAACAGCCATTGCGATCGACACCATCCTCAATCAGCGGGATCAGGAAGTTCTATGCGTGTATTGTGCCATCGGCCAGCGCGCTTCCGCCGTGGCGAAATCCGTGGCAACCCTGCGGGAAAAAGGGGCGCTGGATTACACCGTCGTGGTTGTGACCGAGGGGAACGACCCCCCGGGACTTGCATACATTGCTCCGTACGCCGCTACCAGCATTGCGGAATATTTCATGGAAGCGGGGCGGGATGTGCTGATCGTGTACGACGACCTCACTCATCACGCTCGTGCCTATCGCGAGCTTTCTCTCCTGCTGCGCCGTCCGCCAGGTCGCGAAGCATTTCCCGGTGACATTTTCTATATCCACTCGCGACTGTTGGAACGCGCTACTCATCTGTGCAGGGAACGCGGGGGCGGTTCACTCACCGCCCTGCCCATAATAGAGACCGAAGCGCAGGACATCTCCGCCTACATTCCTACCAACCTGATATCCATCACTGATGGACAGATATACCTCTCGCCGTCGCTGTTTGAACTGGGTGTGCTGCCCGCTGTGGATGTCGGAAAATCCGTTTCGCGCGTCGGCGGAAAGGCCCAACTGGCGGCATACCGGGCGGTGGCGGGAGACCTCAAACTTTCCTACGCGCAGTTCGAGGAACTCGAGACGTTTGCCCGTTTCGGTGCACGACTGGATGAAGACACCCGGAAGATTATTGAGCATGGAAGACGTATCCGCGCCTGTCTCAAACAATCGGAATTTGCCCCGGTGCCCGTTCCCGCGCAAATTGCTGTACTGCTGGCGTTGACCACAGGTCTCTTCGATAACATTCCTCTTGAACGGATGACGGACGCCGAGCAGTCTCTGCTCAAGGCAGCGACAGCAATTCCAGTGGAGGTGAGCAAGCGATTGGATAGTGCCGACAAGCTGAGCGATGAGGATCGAGAAACAATAGTTCGGATCGCCCGCAATGTGCTTGCCGGCTTTCAGCCGACAGGGAAACCGGAAGTTGAGAAGAAGCAATGAGCAACTCCACTGCAGATCTGCGCAGAAAAATAGACGGTGCCGGTGATCTTCAGTCCGTCGTTCGCACGATGAAGGCTCTGGCTGCCTCAAACATCGGACAATACGAACAGTCGGTGCGCTCATTAGCCGACTACTTTTCCTCAGTGGAAGCCGGGTTGGGCGTCTGCTTCCGGGAACTCGGTCCGATAGTAAAAAGAACAGAAGCGATTCAGCGGGACAGTTCTCTTGAAATCAGCGCGGTTGTATTCGGTTCCGATCAGGGGTTGGTGGGACGTTTTAACGATGTAATTGCCGATCATGCGATTAAGATCCTTGCTGACCTTCCGGGGACACCTCGTGTCTGGGCCGTAGGTGCACGGGTGAATGCGCGTCTGGAAGACGCAGGGGTGCCGCTGTCAGGACTCTTCGCCGTGCCGAATTCCGTCGGGAGCATCACCCCGCTCATTGCGCAGATTCTCGTGGAGAGTGAGTCACAGCGCGCTTCTCCGGCCATGTTCGAGACAGGCCGGGACGAAACCGCTGAACTGCATCTCTTCTACAACCGTCCCACCTCCGGGGCCGTGTATGAACCGCTGCATCAGCGGCTGTTACCGCTGGATATCAGCTGGCAGCGCGAACTTGCCCGTCGCTCCTGGCCAACAAAGATTCTGCCCGAGGTACTGGGGGGAACTATTGAGACACTGCGGTCGCTGATCCGCGAATATCTCTTCGTTTCTCTTTTTCGTGCCTGTGCAGAATCTCTGGCGAGCGAGAACGCGAGCCGCCTGGCGGCAATGCAGCGCGCCGACAAAAACATCAACGAACTGCTGGAGGACCTGGACGGGAAATATCATCGTTTGCGGCAGAGCGGTATCGACGAGGAGCTGTTTGATGTCATATCCGGCTTTGAAACGCTGACAGGGTCGTAAATATGTGTTACAAATCAACGTATAAAATATTTAAGGAGTCAAGATGGGGCAATTTACCCTCAATGTAGGTGCAAATCCAGTAGCAGGGGGAGTGCAATTCAGAGTATGGGCTCCTGCAGTTGCTTCGGTTGAAGTGGAAATTACTGGTGCCGCTGCGCGGAGAACAACTCTCCAGCGGGATGGTGAATATTATCAGGGATTGGTGCCGGCAACAGCTGGTGATCGATACTGGTACTGGCTGGACGGCACGTTGTGTCGCCCGGACCCGGCTTCTCGCAGCCAGCCTGACGGTGTGCATGGTCCATCACAGGTTGTTGATCCGGCAAAATTTGTCTGGAGCGACAGCCAGTGGCGAGGTGCTTTTCTTGAAGAGTATATAATCTATGAGCTGCATGTTGGTACCTTCACACCTTCCGGTACTTTTGACGGAGTTATCTCCCGTCTTGATTACCTGCTGGAACTCGGCATAACCGCAGTTGAGCTGATGCCGGTTGCCCAGTTCCCCGGCAATCGCAACTGGGGGTATGACGGCGCATACATTTTTGCTCCGCAAAACAGTTACGGCGACCCAGATGACCTGAAACGGCTGGTCGATGCCTGCCATGCGAGGGGGTTGGCCGTTGTTCTCGATGTGGTTTATAATCACCTCGGGCCTGAAGGAAATTATCTGCATGCCTTCGGTCCATACTTTACCGACCGTTACCGCACTCCATGGGGTGACGCGGTAAATTTCGACGGCCCCGACAGTGATCCGGTCCGCCATTATTTTATCTCGAATGCTCTCTACTGGATAACTGAATTCCATGTAGATGCCCTCCGGCTTGACGCAATTCACGGCATCTATGATTTCAGTGCTCTGCACATTCTGCAAGAGCTGACCCGGTCGGTGCATCTGCAGGGTGCGGCACTCGGACGACAGATCCACGTTATTGCCGAAAGCGATCTGAACGATGTTCGGGTTATAACTCCCGAAGCAACTGGCGGCTATGGCCTTGATGCCCAGTGGAATGACGATTTCCACCATGCGCTGCGGACGCTCCTGACGGGAGAGAAGGCAGGATACTACGCTGATTTCGGCGCGTTTTCCGATCTGGTTAAGAGTTTTAACGAGGGGTTTGTTCTCTCAGGCGGGTATTCCTCGTTCAGAAGACGGCGACATGGCAGTTCTTCTGCAAACATTCCTCCCGGACAACTGGTGGTGTTTTCCCAGAACCATGACCAGGTGGGGAACCGGATGCGCGGTGAGCGGCTTGGAGAGCATATTACGCTACTGCAGATGAAACTTGCCGCAGCGACAGTGCTGCTCTCCCCTTACCTGCCGCTGCTCTTCATGGGTGAGGAGTATGGGGAATCGGCACCGTTTCCTTATTTTGTCAGCCATGGCGATGCCGCTCTGATTGACGGAGTCAGACAGGGTCGAATGGATGAATTTTCCGCCTTTGCCCGTCAGGGTATCCCTCCTGATCCGCAGGCGGAAGATACGTTCTTTTCCGCAAAGCTTGATCCGGAACAGCGATTTGTCGGCGATAACGCTTCTCTGTTCAGTTTCTACCGGGATTTGATCCGTCTGCGTAAGACATCTGACTCACTTGCAAGGCTCAGCAGAGCGGACATGCAGGTGATTGCCTTCGAGGAACAACAGTTGCTGGCGATAATCAGGCGAAACGGAGATGATCAACTGTTCTGTATGTTAAACTACAGTGACCGGAGCTGTATCATTCCCACTTCACTGGCAAATGGCACCTTGCGTGTACTGCTCGATTCCACGGGGAATTATCAGTCTGGCACCTGTGTAACCGTATATTCCACTCGACCCGCCACATTCCCGACGCTTGCCGCTTTCGGCGTTATGGTCTACCGGACCGAAAGGATTACTTAATGGAACGCTTTCTCTGTATACATGGCCACTTTTACCAGCCACCACGCGAAAATCCCTGGCTGGAGTCCATAGAGATTCAGGATTCGGCCTTTCCCTATCATGACTGGAATGAACGGATCACTGCGGAATGTTATGCCCCGAATACCGCTTCGCGTAATCTGGACCGTGATGGACGAATCATGGGAATCATCAGTAATTACGCCCGGATCAGCTTTAATTTCGGGCCGACGCTGCTCTCCTGGATGGAAAAATACTCTTTCGAAACCTACCGCGCGATCCTGGCGTCCGACCGGCAGAGTATTGCCTGGCGCTCCGGCCACGGGGCGGCTCTGGCCCAGGTGTACAACCACGTCATCATGCCGCTGGCAACCCTGCGTGACAAACAGACTCAGGTGCGCTGGGGGATCAGGGATTTCGAACATCGTTTTCAACGTTTTCCGGAGGGTATGTGGCTGGCAGAAACCGCTGTGGATACGGAAACGCTTGAGGTCCTGGCAGGGGAGGGGATTCGTTTTACCATTCTCGCAGCCCATCAGGCGCGACTGGAGCGGAAGATCGGCGCCGACAGCTGGAATGATGTCAGCGGTTCTCGAATTGATCCGTCGCGGGCGTATATCTGTCGGCTCCCCTCCGGGCGGAGTATTGTCCTGTTTTTCTACGACGGGCCTATCTCACAGGCGGTGGCATTCGAAAAACTTCTGAGCAGCGGTGAACAGTTTGCCGCCCGCCTGATGTCCGGATTTACCCGACAGCGCAAACATTCCCAGTTGGTACATATCGCCACTGATGGCGAAACCTACGGACACCATCATCATTTCGGCGAGATGGCGCTGGGCCATGCGCTGGATCATATCGAAGGAAACGGTCTGGCACGGCTGACCAACTATGGCGAATACCTGGAGCTGCACCCGCCGATCCATGAAGCGCAGATTGTCGAAAACTCCTCCTGGAGCTGCGTGCACGGCATCGAACGCTGGAGGAGTGACTGCGGCTGCAACTCCGGTGGGAACGGCACGTGGAATCAGCAGTGGCGAAAGCCGCTGCGGGATGCCCTGAACAGCCTCAATGTGCAGTTGGCCGCCTGTTATGAAGCCGGCATGGCTGAATGCCTTACCGATCCCTGGGCGGCCCGCGATGAATATATTGCTGTCATGCTTGACCGCTCCGAGGAAAATGTTGCTGACTTCATGCGCAGGCATTCCCGGTACCCCCTTGATGAAGAAGCTACGTCAACCATGCTCCGTCTGCTTGAGATGCAACGGCACGCCCTGCTTATGTACACCAGTTGCGGATGGTTTTTTGATGAACTGTCAGGACTGGAAACGGTCCAGATCATCCAGTATGCTGCCCGGGCGATACAACTGGCCGAGAAATTCTGCGCCCAGGGCATTGAAGCGGCATTTCTGGAACAGCTTGCAGCGGCTGAGAGCAATATTCCCGAACATGGCAACGGGGCTGACACCTACGTGAAATTTGTCAAGCCCGCCATGATCGATCTAATCAAAGTCGGCGCACACTATGCCGTCAGTTCGATCTTTGAGGATTATGGTGAGGAAACTGACATTTTTTGCTATCGGGCTTTCAGGGAGGATTTCCTGATTCTTCATTCCGGACAGATGAGCCTCACTGTAGGCAGAGTATTCATCCGGTCGGCCATCACACGTGAAGCGGAACGAATCAGTTTCTGCACCCTGTATTTCGGCGGTCACGCCCTGAACTGCGGTGTCCGTTCGTATCTTGGCGAAGAAGCGTGCCAGGCTATGAAACAGGAGGTAGCTGACGCGTTTAACGAAACTGATTTTGTCGCCATTATCCGGCTGATGGACACCCATTTCGGCATGCACAACTACTCTCTCAGAAATCTTTTCCGGGATGAACAGCGCAACGTTCTGAAACGTATTATTGCCGGCACGCTTCAGGATTTTGAAGACAAGTTCATGCTCCTCTACGAAAACAGCAGAAGCCTGATGGGCTTTTTGCGGGAAACCGATATGCCGGTGCCGCACCGGTTTATTTCAACCGCTGAGACCGCCCTCAATCTGCGGCTGCAAAAACTGTTTGCCTCAGGTGTAATTGAAATTGATACAATCAGGGATATTGTCAGCGAGATCAACGACTGGGATATTGGGGTGGATAACGTAGCTCTTGAATTTATCGTCCGCCGGAGAGTGGAAGCGGCGATGGCCGCACTGCTCGATAATCCGGAAGACGGCCAATGTATCGGCGAAGTTCTGCATCTGGCCGAATCTATAGCCGCTCTTCCGATAGGGGTGAACCTCTGGCAGGCACAGAATATGTACTGGGATATGCTGAAATCCCGCACAACCGGTAAACAGTCCCGGTGCGAAGGAGAAAATGATTTATCCGGTGAAGGGGAGGCTGTCAGAAAATTGGGGCATCTGTTGTATTTTAATGTAGAGGCTGCTCTGGCAGCAAAGGAGGGCCTGTGAACAGTACGGGACTCAGAGTGCCGGTTTCAACCTACCGGTTACAGTTCAACGGACAGTTCGGATTCAGCCATGCGAAGGAGATCCTCTCGTATCTGCACGACCTCGGCATAACCGACGTTTACGCATCACCCTATTTTAAGGCTCGCGCGGGGAGTCTCCATGGCTACGATATGCTGGACCAGAACTGCCTCAATCCTGAAGTCGGCACGGATGAGGAATATGAGGCGCTGATCAGTGAATTGAAACGGTGTGACATGGGGCAGGTACTCGATATTGTGCCAAACCATATGTGTATTGAGGGCCCGGGAAACGACTACTGGACAGATCTGCTGGAAAACGGACCGAGTTCGCGCTATGCAAGTTTTTTCGACATCGACTGGCACCCGGTAAAGAAGGAGTTGGAGAACAAAGTGCTGATACCAATTTTGGGTGACCAGTACGGCACGGTACTCGAAAACGGCGAATTGAGCCTCTCCTTTGAAGAAGGATCTTTTTTCATACGCTATTACGAACACAAACTGCCGATCATTCCAAAGGCCTACAGTACGATCTTAACGTTCGGTATCGAGTCTCTTGAGCGTGAGTTGACTGGGGAGGCCCCCCAGTTTCAGGAGCTTATGAGCATTGTAACGGCGCTCCGGCATCTGCCACCGACAACGGAAAAAGATCCGGAGAGGATTGCGGAGCGCTACCGTGAAAAAGAGGTCGTCAAGCGGCGTCTCTGGAGTCTCTATCAAAACAGCGCGGCGATCCGGGAGTTCATTGAAAACGCGGTGATCGTCTTTAACGGCGTAAAGGGGGAACCGCGCAGTTTTGATCTGCTGGATTCGCTTCTGCGCGAGCAGGTCTATCGCATTTCCTACTGGCGTGTCGCCACCGAGGAGATCAATTATCGACGGTTCTTCGATATTAATTCGCTTGGTGCCATACGAGTCGAGGATCCTGCCGTGTTTGAAGAGACGCACCGGCTTGTCTTCAATCTTGTGGAGACCGGAAAGGTTACCGGCTTGCGCATCGACCACGCCGATGGCCTGCACGACCCCGAAGATTATATCAGGAGGCTGCAGTCAGCCTGTTTCATGCGAATGTACGGCGACGATCCGGAAGCCGGCTGTGAAGAGGAAGATACGTCTGAAGCCGTCAGAGAAAAGTATGATCTGGTCCTTGCCACCGATCCTTCCTACAAGCCATTCTATATCGTTGCTGAAAAAATACTTCTCAAAGCCGAGAAGTTACCGGAGAGCTGGCAGGCATTCAATACCACCGGATACGATTTTGCCAACCAGGTGAACGGCCTGTTTGTGGATACTGCGAATGCCAAGGTATTTGAAACGCTGTATACCCGCTTTCTGCAGCACCGTGTTGACTTTGCGGATGCCGTCTACGACAAGAAGAAACTGGTTATGCAGGTTTCCATGTCGAGTGAAATCAACACGCTGGGGCATTATCTGAGCAGGATCTCCGAAAAGAGCCGGCACACCCGGGATTTCACCCTCAACAGCCTGATCAAATCTATTGTGGAAGTAATTGCCTTTTTCCCGGTTTATCGAACCTACACCAACTGCCTTGTGGTTCTCGAGCGAGATCGACAATACATTGAATCGGCCATTGGTAAGGCTAAGCGTCAGAACCCGGCGATCAGTGCTTCGGTTTTTGACTTCATCCGGGATGTCCTTACGCTTGATTTTGCAGATGCCATGCGTGAAGAGGATCAACAGTTATGGCTTGATTTTGTACAGCGTTTTCAGCAGATCACCAGCCCGGTCATGGCCAAGGGGGTTGAGGATACGGCATTCTATCTCTACAACCGGTTGGTCTCCCTGAACGAAGTGGGGGGGAGTCCGGAGCGCTTCGGTATCACCGTGGAGGCATTCCATGGCCAGAATATCGAACGGTGCAAGAGCCGCCCGCTAGCCATGCTGGCAACATCCACCCATGATACCAAGCGGAGTGAGGATGTCAGGGCGCGGATAACCGTGCTCTCAGAAATGCCTGATAAATGGAAGGAGGGACTTTCCCGATGGGGGCGCCTGAACCGTAAACTCAAGATGGTTGTCGACGGCAAGCCTGCCCCGAGTCGCAATGAAGAATATCTGCTCTATCAGACACTGGTCGGAACCTGGCCCTTTTGCAGCAGTGAAGATGTCGAGTTTGCTGTCTTTCGCACCCGTATCAAAGAGTACATGTTGAAGGCCATGCGAGAAGCCAAGGTGCATACCAGCTGGATCAGTCCCAACACTCTGCGTGAAGATGCGGTGATGTATTTTGTTGATTCGATACTGAAAGATTCCCGGAATAACAATTTTCTCCACGATTTCGCAGCATTCCAGAAAACGACGGCAAGCTGCGGTATCTTCAACTCCCTTTCCCAGACACTCCTCAAGATAACGTCCCCCGGCATTCCTGATTTTTACCAGGGAAACGAACTATGGGATTTCAGCCTGGTAGATCCGGACAACCGCCGACAGATTGATTACGGATTACGAAAAAAACTGCTGAACGCGCTGACGCTGAAGGAAGAAAGTGCAGGACTTCTGGCAACGGCCCGTGAGGCCGTTGCCACCCGCTCTAATGGCAGCATAAAACTGCACGTGACCCGCAAAGCTCTCAACTTTCGCCGGAATAATCGTATGCTGTTCGACTCCGGCAGGTATCTGCCGCTGGCGGTGGAAGGCTTTCGAAAGGAGCATGTCTGCGCCTTCGAACGTTCAATTAACGGCAGCTCGATCATGGTGGTCGTACCACGTTTTACCAGTCGCCTGATTCAGGATGAAGCCGGCTTGCCGCTGGGCCCCGATGTCTGGGGAGATACCCGGATAATTCAGTCGTTCGATAGTGCGGCGAGCCGCTATCGCAACATTTTCACCGGTGAGGTGCTGAGCCTCAATCAGCACGAGGGGCAACTGAGCCTTGCTCTTGCGGATATTCTTTTGGAGTTCCCCGTGGCACTGTTGGAACGGCTCGACAGGAATGTCGATACGCCCTGAAGAAAAACGTCGGAACTCTTTCCCGTAACGCAAGCCCCTGTTTCAGGCTTTCCTGAAATATCAAAAATCGTTCTGTCGCATCATTTCAGTCACACCTTTCTTGACAGGAGCGGGTAATGCTGTTATAGTTAGCGTCACTAATTATATGTGTTGCAAAATATTGTCTTGCACGGTGTCCGGCAGATGTTTTTACAGGAGCTTCGATGAATCCGGCAAAAAGAGAAACGGCAGAGGTCATTGATAATTTGCGGAGAGTTTTTCAGGCGGTCAGCGAATACTCCCGCTCTATTGAAATAATGACCGGTTTGACAGGGCCGCAGCTGTGGGCGCTCAAAATTCTGGGGGGCAATGACCCGGTAAATGTTTCGGAAGTTGCCCGGCAGATGAATCTGCAAGCAGCGACGGTAGTGGGAATCCTCGACCGTCTTGAAAAAAAGGGACTGGTCTCACGGGTTCGTTCGTGCAAGGACCGCAGGGTTGTCGAACTGGAGATTAGTGAAGCGGGCAGGCAGTTGGTTGTCAAAGCGCCTGAAGTTGCCCAGGCGCTGTTGCTGAAAGGTCTGGATGAGTTGACCGATGAACAGTTTTACTCGATTAATGCGGGGATGAAGCAGATGGTGCAGATACTTGGTGCGGAAAAGGTGGTTCCCCAACCGCTTCATTGTTGAGCGGCAACCGGGCCGGAACGGCTTGGTCACTGAGAAGAAGCAACAGAAAAGGAGCCTATCCATGTTAACCGAACAGGACATCTATCTTTTTAAGGAAGGCACCCATTCTCGCCTGTATGAAAAATTCGGCTGTCAACTCGCCGAATGCGACGGCGCTGTCGGAGCACATTTTTCCGTGTGGGCGCCCAACGCGCAGCGTGTGACGGTGATCGGTGTCTGGAACGGCTGGCAACGGGATACCGATCCTCTTGCCGCACGAGAGGACGGTTCGGGGGTCTGGGAGGGGTTTGTGCCGGGTGTTTTACACGGGCAGGCCTACAAGTATTTTATTGAATCCCGCCTCGGAGGCTATCAGGTTGAGAAAGCCGACCCGTTCGCCTTTTGCGCCGAACCGGCTCCGCAAACGGGTTCGCGTGCCTGGAACATTGACTATGAGTGGGGCGATGCCGTCTGGATGTCCCGGAGGAGCGTCACCAACGCACTCAACGCGCCGCTGTCAATCTACGAGATGCATCTCGGCTCGTGGCGGCGAGTACCTGAAGAGGGTAACCGTTTTCTTTCCTATCGTGAGATAGCCCTGCCATTGGCCGAATACCTGATAGAAACCGGTTTTACGCATGTCGAATTACTGCCGGTTACCGAGCACCCGTTCTACGGTTCGTGGGGCTACCAGACGACCGGTTATTTTGCCCCGACTTCCCGCTACGGCGACCCCGAAGATTTCATGTACCTGGTCGACACCCTGCATCAGCACGGCATAGGAGTCATCATCGACTGGGTGCCATCGCATTTCCCCAGCGACGAACATGGACTGGTCTATTTTGACGGCACCGCACTCTATGAGCACGCCGACCCAAAACAGGGCTTTCATCCGGAGTGGACCAGCCAGATTTTCAACTACGGCCGTAATGAAGTGCGTGGTTTCCTGGTCTCCAGTGCACTTTACTGGCTCGACCGCTTCCACGTGGATGGACTGCGGGTGGACGGTGTTGCTTCCATGCTCTATCTCGATTATGGCCGCTCGAAGGGGGCGTGGGTGCCGAACCGCTTCGGTGGGCGCGAAAATATCGAGGCGGTTGAATTCCTGCGGCTGTTGAATCAGGCGGTCTATCGAGATTTCCCTGATGTGCAGACGATGGCTGAGGAATCCACTTCCTGGCCGATGGTGTCCCGCCCGGTATATCTTGGCGGACTTGGCTTCGGTTTGAAGTGGAACATGGGGTGGATGCACGACTCGCTCAAGTACCTAAGCCTGGAACCGGTTCACCGCAAATACCACCACAGCCAGCTCACGTTCTCGATCTGGTACGCTTTTTTCGAAAATTTCCTGTTGCCGCTGTCGCATGATGAAGTTGTCTACGGCAAAGGTTCTCTGATCAACAAAATGCCGGGCGATGCCTGGCAACAGTGTGCCAATCTGCGACTGCTCTTCGGCTATATGTGGGGACATCCGGGGAAGAAGCTCCTCTTTATGGGAGGGGAATTCGGCCAGCGAAGCGAATGGGCGCATGAGGGGAGCCTGGAATGGCACCTGCTCCAGTATCCCGAGCATGAGGGGTTGCGCCGCTGGGTGACCGACCTGAACCGTCTCTATCGCTCCGAACCTGCGCTGTATCAACAGGACTTTGACCGTGCCGGTTTTGAATGGGTGGATTGCAACGACAGTGAGCAGAGCGTGCTGACCTTTCTGCGCCGTCCGCAGGGTGAGGGTGACACGCTGCTCGTTGTCTGTAACTTTACCCCGATACCGCGCACCAATTACATCATCGGAGTTCCGGAGGGAGGCTATTGGCGTGAAATTGCCAACAGCGATGCGACACTGTACGGCGGCAGCGGAGTGGGCAACCTGGGCGGTGTCGAGTCAGCACCGGTTTCAGTACACGGTCGCTACCATTCGTTGGTACTTACACTGCCGCCGCTGTCAACTCTGATGTTCAAGAGAGAGGTGAGCCATGACTGATGTGCTTTTACAGGTAAGCGACGGACGTATGCGTGCGGTGATTGAGAACGTTACCCCCTCAGTGGACGGCGGACGTTTTGCGGCCAAACGCATCGTCGGCGACCTAGTCCTCGTTGAGGCTGACTGCTTCACCGATGGACACGATTCGCTTGCGTGCCGGCTGCTCTGGCGGCTGGAAGATGAGACTGCGTGGAGTGAAGCGGAGATGGTGCCAATGGGTAATGATCGTTGGCGTGGCAGCTTTACTGCGGAGTGTGTTGGCCGGTACCGCTATACGGTCACCGCCTGGGTGGATCATTTCCTTTCCTGGCGACACGATTTTGCACGACGGGTGGATGGTGACGATCTGCGGAGTGCGGCTCTGGTCGGCGCCATTCTCATTGATGGGGCCGCAGGGCGAGCAAAAGGCAAGGAGCGCACACAGTTGAAGGGGTGGGCGACCCGATTGCGCAGCGCCTCTGATGTGCTGGTGCTGAGGGCGCTCGGACTGGACGAAGAACTCGCCGCAGTCGCCGCACGCTTCCCCGACCGGAGTCTCGCCGCTACCTTTCCCGTCGAACATCCGCTGGTGGTAGACCGCCTGCGCGCCCGTTTTTCGGCCTGGTATGAACTCTTCCCCCGTTCGGCAGCGACCGAATCGGGACGACATGGTACCTTTCGGGATTGCGAAGCACGCCTCCCCGAAATCGCAAAAATGGGTTTTGATGTCCTCTATTTTCCACCCATCCATCCGATCGGACGCATCAACCGCAAGGGGGCCAACAACACACTGGTCACGGGACCCGACAGTGTGGGGAGCCCCTGGGCCATCGGATCGGCCGAGGGTGGACATATGTCGCTGCATAGCGAACTGGGAACGATAGAGGATTTCAGGCAACTGGTTACACATGCGCAGACACACGGCATGGAAATCGCCATGGATATCGCGTTCCAATGCGCACCGGATCATCCTTACGTCACGGCGCACCCTGAATGGTTCAAATGGCGTCCCGACGGCACCGTGCAGTACGCCGAAAACCCCCCCAAAAAATATCAGGACATCTTTCCCTTTGAATTCGAATCCGACGATTGGCGCGGACTGTGGCAGGAGCTCGCCAACGTGATTCGTTACTGGGCCAACGAGGGGGTGCGGATTTTCCGCATTGACAATCCACACACCAAACCATTCCCCTTCTGGGAATGGGCGATCAGCGAGATTAAACGCGACTATCCGGATACACTCTTCCTTGCCGAGGCATTCACCCGCCCCAAAGTCATGCACCGGCTTGCAAAGCTTGGCTTTAGCCAGTCCTATACCTATTTCGCCTGGCGCAATACCAAACACGAACTGGTCGAATACTTCAGCGAACTCACCCATGGGGAGGGGCGCGAGTACTTCCGGCCGAACGCCTGGCCGAATACCCCTGACATTCTCAACGAGTATCTGCAGTTCGGCGGACGCCCCGCCTTTATCGTACGTCTGGTGCTGGCGGCAACACTGGCGGCGAGTTACGGTATCTACGGCCCCTCCTACGAACTCACAGAAGCGACCCCGCTCAAACCGGATACTGAAGACTATCTTGATAGTGAAAAATATCAGATTCGAACATGGAATCGTGAAGCGCCGCAAAGCCTGTCCAGCCTGATTGCCCACGTGAACCGTGCACGGCGTGACAATCCTGCGCTGCAGTCCGATGCAACGCTCCGTTTCTTCCCGGTCGATAACGATAATCTGCTCTGCTACACCAAGTCTGACCAGGCACATGAGAATCTGGTGGTGATCGTAGTCAATCTCGACCCGCACCACGTCCAGTCAGGGTGGATCGACCTTGACCTTGAGGCTCTCGGCATCGATACAAAAACGCCCTACCAGATGCACGACCTCCTCTCTGGAGCGCGCTTCCTCTGGAGCGGGCCGCGCAATTTCGTGCAGCTTGATCCGCAGCGCGCACCGGCGCACATATTCGCGGTGCGGCGCAAGGTGAGGACCGAACATAATTTTGACTATTTCCTGTGATACGGAGTGAAAGATGAGCAAGCAAGGTGCTGTATCCAACGAGGAGGTACTGCTGAAGGATGCTCTGGGCGAGTCGCAGTGGTACAAAGACGCCGTTGTCTACCAGCTGCACGTCAAGGCATTCTTCGACGCTAACGGCGATGGCGTGGGTGATTTCCCCGGACTGATCGAAAAGCTCGACTATGTTCGCGATCTGGGAGTGAATACCATCTGGCTGCTCCCCTTCTATCCTTCGCCAATGAAGGACGACGGCTACGACGTTGCCGACTATCGCAATGTTTACTCCCAGTATGGCACCCGCAACGACCTGCGCACACTGGTGCGTGAAGCGCACCGCAGGGGTCTGCGGATAATTACTGAATTAGTGGTAAACCATACTTCGGACCAGCATCCCTGGTTTCAGGCCGCGCGCCGCGCGCCGGCCGGTTCTTCCAAACGCAACTATTATGTCTGGAGCGACAATGACCAGAAATTAGCCGGCACCCGTATCATTTTCAGCGATACCGAGACGTCCAACTGGGCATGGGATCCGCTTGCCAAGGCGTATTACTGGCATCGCTTCTTCAGTCACCAACCGGACCTCAACTATAACAACCCAAAGGTGCTGAAAGCGATTTTCCGCGTTATGCGCTTCTGGCTCGACATGGGGGTAGACGGATTCAGGCTTGATGCCATTCCCTACCTCTGTGTGCGCGAGGGGACGAGCAACGAAAACCTGCCTGAAACGCACGACGTCATCCGTCAAATCCGCGCCCAGGTCGATGCCCATTACCAAAATCGCCTGCTGCTGGCTGAAGCCAACCAGTGGCCGGAAGATGTGCGGGAATATTTCGGTGAGGGGGACGAGTGTCATATGGCCTACCACTTCCCGCTGATGCCGCGTATCTACATGGCGATCGCGCAGGAAGACCGCCATCCGGTCGTTGAAATCATGCAGCAGACGCCGGATATTCCGGAGAACTGCCAGTGGGCCATTTTTCTACGCAACCACGACGAGCTGACACTGGAGATGGTGACCAGCAAAGAGCGCGATTACATGTACCAGATGTACGCTGCAGACCCTCGGGCGCGCATCAACCTCGGTATCCGGCGCCGGCTTGCGCCGCTGATGGAGAATGACCGCGAACGGATCAAGCTGATGAACAGCCTGCTGCTGTCGATGCCCGGTTCGCCGATCATCTATTACGGTGATGAAATTGGCATGGGCGACAATATTTTCCTCGGTGACCGCAACGGTGTGCGCACGCCGATGCAGTGGAGCCCGGACCGCAATGCCGGCTTTTCGCGCGCAGATCCGCAACGACTCTACCTGCCGCCGATTATGGATCCGGTCTACGGCTACGAGGCGATCAATGTTGAAGCGCAGACGCGTGACCATTCCTCACTGCTTAACTGGATGCGGCGCATGCTGGCGGTACGCAAGAGCAGCAAAGCCTTCGGACGGGGAAGATTGTCATTCCTCAGCCCCGGCAACCGTAAAATTCTTGCCTATCTGCGCGAGTACGGCGAGGAAACAATCCTCTGCGTTGCCAATCTGGGGCGTTCGGCACAGCCGGTCGAGCTTGACCTGGTGCATTATCGCGGACGAGTGCCGCTGGAGATGATGGGGCGTACCGCCTTCCCACCTATCGGTGACCTGCCGTATCTGCTGACCCTTCCGGCCTGCGGTTTCTACTGGTTCCGCCTTTCCGTTGATGCCGAGGTGCCTCATTGGCATGAAGACCGTCTGGCGCAGGAAGAGCGGCCGGTCCTGGTGTTGTTCGATGGCTGGACCAGCTTTTTCCGCGATAGAGTTGTCCCGTGGCGCATTCGTATGGCGGAGAAGCTGCGCACAGAATTCGAGGTCGAAACACTTCCCCGTTTTATTGCCACGCAGCGCTGGTACGCGGCCAAGGGCGAGCCGATAAAACGCGCGGCTCTGAGTGACTGGGTGCTGTGGGGAGCTGACTGCTCTTCATGGATGATGGCGCTGCTGCAGGTAGAAACGGCGACCGGTCGGAGCACATATTTCCTCCCGATGGCTCTTGCCTGGGGTGACAGCGATGACGAACAGGTTCGTGCGCTCGCTGCCGTTACTCTGGCGCGGGTGCGCCAGCAATCGGAAGTTGGTGTTCTGGCGGACGCTTTCGCCGCAGAAGCGTTCTGCCGTGCGGTGGTAGAAGCTATTGTCACCGGCAGTGTTGCTGCCTGTACACACGGTAAACTGCGCTTTGTCTCTACGTCGGCCTGCGCCGGTCTCTCTGAAAAAACAGTGGCCCAAATGACTATGGGGCGTCCCAAGTTTCAGGGGAGCAACACGGTCGTAACATTGGGCGACCACCTGTTTCTCAAGGGCTATCGCCACCTGAGAGAGGGGGTGAACCCTGAATTCGAGGTGGGGCGTTTCCTAACAGAAGTCGCACATTTTGCCAACTGTGTGCCGGTTGCCGGTGCGCTGGAGTACATCGCACCTGACGGAACGCCGACCAGTCTGGCACTGTTGCAGAGGTATGTCGAAAATCAGGGTGACGGCTGGTCGTATACGCTTGACTACCTCGATCGCACTTTTGAGAGTTACCTGGCAGCAACTACCGAGCCACCGGTGGATGTGCACGGTGCCTATCTGTCGTTGATACACACCCTCGGCACGCGCACCGCAGAGTTGCATATGGCTCTGGCGATGCGTACTGGCGATCCCGCGTTTGATCCGGAGCCGGTGGTAGCTGAAGACTTCACCGACTGGAAGCGCCGCGTAAGCGCCGATGCTCTCACGACTCTTGCGCTTCTTGAACAGCATCAGGATAATTTTCCGGCTGCGGCTCTGGCAAATTCGCGCATGCTGCTTGATCACCGGCAGCGGCTGACTCAGTATATCGAATCCTGTGCCATGCCTGTGGCCACCTGTCTCAAAACACGCTACCACGGCGACTATCACCTGGGGCAGGTGCTGGTGAACAAGAATGATTTCATTATTATCGATTTTGAGGGTGAGCCGTCCCGGCCGTTCGCAGAGCGTCGCATGAAACACTCTTCCCTGCGTGATGTCGCCGGTATGCTGCGTTCATTTGATTATGCTCGCTGGTGTGCCCTCTATCGCGATACCTATACTGAAGAAGATCGGGGGAAACTTGTACCGGTCGCGCGCAGATGGGCGGATGAAACCCGCGAAATGTTCCTGCGGGCATATCATGAAATCACTTTCGGCAGTGGAATGTATGGAGCTTTTGATGAAATAAGCGGGCTGATCGGATTATTTGAAATGGAAAAGGCGCTGTATGAACTGCGCTACGAAATCGGCAATCGTCCTGGCTGGATCACTGTGCCGCTGCAGGGTGTGCTCGCACTCTGCAACCTTGCATCAGATACTGAAACCGTCAACATGCCGCACGCACAAGGAGAGTGACATGGAAAAAATCGACATCATGCTTGAGCCGGTACAGGCCTTTCTGCTCCAGATCGCCGGATTTCTTCCCCGGCTCGCGCTGGCGGTCGGGGTTTTGGTCGCCGGCTGGCTGCTGGCGAAGTTCGCGAGGTTTGCCATTCTTAAAGCGCTGCGGGCAATCAACTTCAATGTTCTTACCGAGCGCGCCGGTCTTGACGGTTTCCTGAAGCAGGGGGGCATAGAAACTGATACCACCGGCATTATTGGCCTGCTGATCTACTGGTTGGTCATTCTCGCGGCGCTCATCATCGGCTTCAACAGCATGGGGCTCACCTACATCACCGGGTTGCTCGGCGAGGTCGTGCGGTTCGTGCCGAAAGTGATTGTTTCGCTGCTGATTCTGGCAGTTGGCGCCTACTTTGCCCGCTTCGTCGGCAATGCGGTAGTGGCCTACTGCAAGAACATTGCCCTTCAGGACTCCGATATTCTCGGTAAGCTGGCGCAGTATGCCATTATGACGTTCGTCGTACTGATTGCGCTTGATCAGGTAAACGTCGGTGGGGATATCGTCCGGCAGAGTTTCCTCATAATCCTGGCCGGGGTTGTTTTTGCCCTGGCGCTCGCTTTCGGCCTTGGAGGAAAAGATGCAGCAGCCGAACTGATCGATCGCTGGTGGCCAAAGGAGCGGGGGAAGGGGAAGGATGATTAGGAATCAATTCTCCAGCCCGCCTCGGCTTCCAGGCTGGCGATAAGCTCCGGGCAGCCAAGTTCGGGACGGGCACGCAATGCCAGAGCGAGCACGGCGTGAAGGTTCAGCACCGCTCCCCGTCGTTTCGTCTCTTGATAGCTGCTGGCGAAATCCGGGGGGACGCGCAGCGTCCAGTTGTCCTCAGTCCCGCTGCCGGGCACATTGTAGGTTTCTTCCAGTCCGAAGAGATCGGCAAAGAAAATCATGACGTGGCGGGCAGGACCAAGGAAAAGGTTTGCCACCTTGGCATGCGCCAGTCGTGCCGGGTCGGCAGCGAGGGACAACGCGAGCGAATCGGGGTCAGCAGGCCGAAACCGGCGGGCGAGGTAGGCGGCATGCTTCAGCCCCGTTTCTTTGCCGTGCCACTCCTTTACCAGACGCCAGATGGGGGGGGTGTCGTGGTTGCCCACCATGACCCAGTCTTCAGGCAGGGCATTCTCGCTACGATAGGCATCCTGGCGATTGTCAAGGTCAGCCTTCTGGGTCACCCGGAAGCGTCCCAGACCATGGCGCAGTCGCACCCGCTGAAGTGGCAGCGGTTCGGTAGACAAAACCTCGCAGAGAATATCTTCCTTGTGGCGACCGTTGGCGCGCACCTGTTCCATGATGGTGTCCATGATCAGGGCGTAACGATCTTCCTGATCAGGCGTCAGATCACGTATCCAGTCATCGGCATAGCGGGGCCGGTTTCGGTTGAGCTGGTCAGGATGCACAATCGCGTGGCGGGCGAGTCCAGGGTGATCGGACAGGTCGGGAGAGGAGAGCAGGCGCGCCCCGTTCTGCACCGCATGGAATGGGTCGGGATCATCGACACGGTAGACCCATGGACAGACCAACCCATGGGGATGATCCAGGCGCAGACCGTCGAACTCGAACAGCATCTTGCCGAGTCGTTCGGCAATCAGCTCAAGAACCGGTCCGGAACCGCCATCAGCATTCAGAAACTGCGACGGATCGAGAACCTGATAGCTCCATGGCTGCCCCTCTAGAGTGGTGCGACTGGGCGGAGCGCCCATAAAGTAATCCTGCAGCAGCAGTCTCTGCAGACTCCAGATATCGCGCTGGGAGAAACCGACCTGCACATCACCGTAAATTTTGAGCCCCATCTCCTTCATGCTGTCCCGGTAGGCCAGATGCTGCTGCAGTAAAAGCTGTTGGCCAAGGGCATAGCGTTCCCGGATCAGAGCGTATTTAATTTCCAGCTCCCGTCGACGGCTGGCGCAGTCAGCCTCCCTGCCCGGCGGCGGGGCACAGAGCAGTCGATCGAGGGCGGCTGCTCCCGTCTGCGGCCAATGTCTCCACGACAGGCCGCCATGTTCCACTTTCAGGGCCTCGTAAAGGGCATCATCCCGCAGCCAGCGTTCGGATTGCCACAACTTTCGGATCTCACTATCCAGGGTTTGGGCTGCGTCATTTCCGTTTTCCCGGGCGGCGATAAAGCTGTGGTGTACCTCTGTCAGCGCACTTTTATAGGCACGTAAGGTATGAAAATACGGTACTCGCCGACCATCCGGGCAGGGGTTGTTCGCTACGATGGCCTCCCAGGTACGCCGGCTGAGCAGTTTCTGCTCTACCAGCGCCTGCAGGTCAAGAGAGAGGATGTTGCGCGAGAACAGGGTTCCGTCGTACGGCGACGGGTTGACCGTTGACGTCTTCCCCTGCGGCCCGAGCAGCAGACCGGTAAATCCGAGCGACCGTGCAAAACGGCCGAATGCCAGACCACCCGTACCATACGGGGTGCCTCGTCCGCTGTCCTCTCCTTCGACGCCGGGAAAACTGGCATCGTGTACCGCCAGCAGGAAATCGGTTTTGTCGAGCAGACGCAGTGCCTCCTGGATGGAAGGCGCAGGCTGAATACCGGATGTTCTTGGCGAATTGCAACCGGAAGCGGTATCAGGAAGTATCTTTTGTATGGTGACTGCTGGTTTCATATGGTATTAACTATACTCCGTTTCAATTAAAAATCTATAGTGTCGAGGCAGCGTTAATCCATATAGTAAAAGGCGGAGTCTTCATTGAATAGTACATTGGGAAAAGGAAAAGGCAAGTTTGGCACGTCAGCGGTTTTCCTTACCGCAATCTCTACCATTCTCGGCGCCATCATGTTTCTCCGTTTCGGCTATGCGGTGGCCAACGTCGGTTTCATGGGGACGCTGGTTATCATTCTCATCGGCCACGCGGTGACAATCCCCACCGCCCTGGCCCTGGCCGAGATCGCTACCAACAAGAAAGTCGAGGGGGGTGGAGAATACTACATCATCTCCCGTTCCTTCGGCAGTGTTCCCGGAGCGGCGATCGGTATTTCCCTCTTCTTCTCCCAGGCGATCAGTGTCGCCTTTTACATGATAGCCTTCGCCGAAGCCTTTCGCCCCCTCTTTGACATTATAAAGTCCCAGTACGGAATCGAAATTGTCGACCCCCGGATTGTCAGTCTGCCGGCCCTGATCATCCTCATGGTGATCGTGTTGAAGAAGGGTGCCGACATCGGCATGAAGCTACTCTACGTGGTGGTCTTTTTTCTCTTCATTGCTCTGGTCCTTTTTTTTATGGGCAACACAGGCTACGCGCAGAGTTTCTCCTCCGAACGGCTGTTCCAGACGATCTCAAGTCCGGCCGATTTTTTTCTCGTGTTTGCCATCTGTTTCCCCGCCTTTACCGGGATGACGGCCGGCGTCGGGCTTTCCGGCGATCTGCGCGATTCGCGCAAGTCGATTCCGATGGGAACGCTTGCCGCGACCCTGTGCGGCATGGTCATCTACGTGGCTATTGCCTTTAAACTGGCTGTTTCTGCAACCCCGCAGGAACTCGCCGGCGACCAGATGGCGATGCTTAAAATAGCCCTCTGGGGGCCTATCATTCCGATCGGACTGGCATGCGCCACGATTTCATCGGCCCTCGGTTCAGCGCTGGTTGCGCCGCGCACCCTCCAGGCGCTGGCCAATGACCACGTCATTCCCCTGCCGAGACTTAACGCCTGGCTCTCCAAGGGGACTGGTGCTCACAACGAACCGACCAACGCCTCGGCTGTCGTCTTCGGAGTATCGGTAGCCATCGTTATGCTGGGTGATGTCGATTTTGTTGCCCAGGTTATTTCGATGTTCTTTATGGTTACCTACGGCTCGATCTGTCTGATCTCCTTTCTCGAACATTTCGCCGCAGATCCTTCGTATCGGCCGGTATTCCGTTCGCGCTGGTACATCTCTCTCTTCGGCGCCGTCGCCTGTATCCTGCTGATGTTCAAGATGAGCACCCCTTACGCCATTATGTCCATTGCAGTCATGTCCACCATCTACCTGATGGTTTCTTATGCAAACACCGACAAGAAGGGTCTGGCGGTAATCTTCCAGGGAACTATCTTCCAGACCAGTCGCATGCTGCAGGTGTTCCTGCAGAAATCCAGCCGCAATGAACAGGAGGACCGCTGGCGCCCTTCGGTGGTCTGCATCTCCAGTGCCTCCTTCGAACGTTTTGACGCTTTCGACATTCTGCGCTGGCTCTCACATCGTGTCGGTTTCGGTATGTACATCCACTACATCACCGGCTACCTGTCACGTGCAACCATGGATGAATCGCGCGGAGTTCTCAAACGGCTGGTCCGCCTTGCTGACGTGAGCCACAGTAACATCTACGTCGATACCATTGTCAGTCCGTCGTACGCCACGGCTCTTGCCAACGTTGTGCAGCTTCCCGGAATATCAGGGAAGGAGAACAACCTGATCCTGTTCGAGTTTGCCCGCAACTCGCACGACAATCTTGACGAAATAATCGGTAACTACCGGATGGTTGCCTCGGCCGGGTTCGACCTCTGTGTGCTGGGAAGTTCCGACCGCGGTTTCGGTTATCACAGGGAGATCCATATCTGGCTCGGCCCTCACGATTTTCGTAACGCCACCCTGATGATTCTTCTCGGCTACATTGTTCTTGGTCATCCTGATTGGAAGCGAGGGGAGATCAAACTATTTGCATCGTTTCCTGAAGAGGACCTGGAAGGGGAGCGGAAGCACCTGCTCGAAATGGTCACCAAGGGGAGATTGCCGATTTCACCGAAAAATGTGGAGCTGATCATTGCCGATCCCCGTTGCTCCCGCTTTGATGTTGTCAGATCGCGTTCTCAGGATGCCGATCTTATCGTTATCGGATTTGCCGGCGATGCAATTCTGCACAACAAGGAGAAGCTGTTTGAAGGATACGAAGGTCTCGGCAACATCCTCTGGGTCAACGCACAAAAGGCAATCGATCTCAGCCGTGAGGAAACAGCTGAGGACGATGGTGACGTTGCAACAGACGAATCAGAACCACTCAAGCCGGTTGGGCCACTTTCAAAATCAGGAGAATTAGATGATGCGTCAAGTTGATTCCATTCTTGAAAACAACCCCCTCTGGTACCGCGAAGCGATAATTTACCAGGTTCACATCAAGGCGTTCGCTGATTCCAGCGCTGACGGCACCGGTGATTTCCTCGGCCTGATCAGCAAGCTTGACTACCTGCAGCAGCTCGGCGTTACGGCGCTCTGGCTGCTCCCGTTCTATCCATCTCCACAGCGGGACGACGGTTATGATATCGCCGACTACTATGACGTCAACCCTATCTACAGTTCTCTGCGCGAGTTCAAGCAACTGTTAAGCAAAGCACACAGTTGCGGCATCCGGGTCATCACCGAACTGGTGCTTAACCATACCTCTGATCAGCATCCCTGGTTTCAGCGTGCCCGCAACGCAAAGCCGGGATCACCCCATCGCGATTTCTACGTATGGAGCGATACGCCGGAAAAGTACCATGACGCACGCATTATCTTTCAGGACTTTGAAACATCCAACTGGACCTGGGATCCTGTGGCAAAAGCATATTACTGGCACCGTTTCTATTCACATCAGCCGGATCTCAACTTTGACAACCCCAGAGTGCAGGCCGAAATGTTGAAGGTGATCGACTTCTGGATGCAGATGGGAGTTGACGGGGTTCGTCTCGATGCGGTTCCCTATCTGTTTGAGCGGGAAGGAACCAATTGTGAAAATCTTCCCGAAACCCATACTTTTCTGAAAAAATTGCGTGCCCATCTGGACAGCAAGTTTAAAAATCGCCTGCTGCTGTCAGAGGCGAACCAATGGCCGGAAGACGCCGCCGCCTATTTTGGTGACGGCGACGAAAGCAACATGGCTTTTCATTTTCCCCTTATGCCGCGCATGTTCATGGCTATCGAGATGGAAGACCGCTTCCCGATTGTCGATATTCTCGATCAGACTCCGGCCATTCCCGATGGCTGTCAATGGGCAATATTCCTGCGCAATCATGACGAGTTGACCCTGGAGATGGTAACCGATGAGGAACGGGACTACATGTACCGCGCCTATGCTTCTGATCCCAGGGCACGCATCAATCTCGGCATCCGCCGCCGCCTGGCTCCCCTGATGGGGAACAATCGCCGCAAGATCGAGCTTATGAATGTGCTGCTCTTCTCCTTGCCTGGCACTCCGATTATTTATTACGGTGATGAAATCGGCATGGGTGACAACTACTATCTGGGCGACCGCAACGGAGTCCGAACTCCCATGCAGTGGAATCAGGACCGCAACGCCGGTTTCTCCAAAGCCAGCCCTCATAAGCTGTTTCTGCCGGTCATAATTGAAGCGGAATATCACTATGAGTCGATAAATGTAGAGAATCAGGAGCGCAACACATCATCCCTGCTTTGGTGGATGCGGCGCACGATTGCCATGCGCAAGCGTTTCAAGGCGTTCGGCTGCGGTGCTCTGGAGCTGCTCTCTTCAGATAATCCGAAGGTGTTGACCTTTATCCGCAGCTATCTTGATGAAAAAATTCTGGTGGTCATCAACCTTTCGCGCTTCTCTCAAACGGTCACCGTTGATCTTTCCCGCTATGCGGGGATGTTTCCTGAAGAAGTGTTCAGCCGCAACCGTTTTCCAATCATCCAGGAGTCGCGCTATCACTTTACCATGGGACAATATGACTATTTCTGGTTTTCTCTGCGCAGCACAGAAGCTCGGAGTGACACGAGTGACGATGAGTGTCTGAGCCTCTCGCTGCCAAATGGACACCCGTGGTGGGATGTGGTGAAGGGGAAGACTGGGGAGAGTTTTTGCAGCTTCATTCTGCCTCACTATCTGCAGCGAGTCTTCTGGTTTTGCGGCAAAGGGCGGGTCATCCGGCAGGTCAGCGTGATTGACAGTTGTCAGATGAAGCAGGATGACCAGCTTTTTCTGCTGACCTTCATCAAGGTGGCTTATAGCGAGAAGGATGCCGAAACGTATCTGTTGCCACTTGCCTGGATTTCCAATGAACGGCTGCAGACTCTTGCAGACCGGCATCCGCTGGAAATAATCACCGCGTTGACTGTTGGAGAGGTTGAAGGATCTCTCTGTGATGCGGTTTACTTTGAGGAGTTTCGCGAACTGCTCTTGAAAACGATACAAGAACGGGCAAAATTTGAGGGAGTACAGGGTTCTCATCTGGTCGGCCTGATTCCGGGCGGCGTTGCCAGGAACTTCCCTCCCCGGACAGAGCTGTTTCCCAGCAGGGTTGTCGCTGTTGTACAGAACAATACCAGTTTTCTGTACGGAGACCGACTGCTGTTCAAGATGTACCGCAAACTTGATGACGGCATCAACCCGGAACCTGAGATGCTTCAGTTTCTGGCCTCCGGAAAACGATTCCGGAATGTACCTGTCTACGCCGGTAAGATCGAATATCGGCCGACGAAAGAAAAGGTTTTTGATATAGGCGTGCTGCAATCCTACATTGCCTGTCACGGCGACGCCTGGGGAAATACCCTGACCAGCCTGGCGCAATTTGTTGAATTTCTGCTGTCACACAAGCAAGATCTGCCAAAACTTCCCGTTGCAATGCCGACACTTCTTGAGGTTGTTGACGGTGGTATTCCTGAACAGTTTCACGATCTTGTGCGTGGATTGCATCTGGAAATGGCGCTGTTGCTCGGGCGGCGGACCGCTGAGATGCATCGGGCGCTGGCATCCGGTTCACTCGAAAACAGTTGGACCATGGAAGAATTTTCAACCCTCTACCAGCGATCACTATTTCAATCCATGCGCTCGCTGGTACGGAGAAACTTTCAGCTATTGGCAAAAGCGGTTCACGGTTTGCCCGCTTCAGTTCAAAAGAGAGCCGGGCGGATACTGGAAGCAGAGAAAGTAATTATCAGCACTCTGCAGAAAATAACCGGCAAGCGTCTTTCCGCTATGAAATCCCGGATTCATGGTGATTTTCATCTGGGACAGGCGCTTTTTACCGGCAAAGATTTTGTTTTTATAGATTTTGAGGGTGAACCGGCTCATTCGCTGGGCGAGCGGCGTCTGAAACGCTCTCCGCTGCGGGATGTGGTCAGTATGATTCATTCCATTCACTATGCCGCCATGACGACGCTGGCACACCACGCAGCCGGTCATCCTGACGACACGGCTCTTCTGGAACCGTGGCTTGAGGCCTGGTATGTCTATGTCAGCGGTTCATATCTGAAAGCATACTTGCACACCATGAAAAATTCTCCGCTGATTCCGGCAGACAGGAAGGAGCTTGAGATCATGCTCCGCTCTTTCCTGATTCAGCGGGTTGTTCACGAGATGGGACATACGTTGATCAGTCATCCGGAGCTGGTTGATCTGCACTTGCGTGGACTTGAAATGCTGCTGAAGGAAAGCCGCACCGAATAAACTGAAAGAGGAATATATGACCGGATTCAGATCACTTAAACTTTCATTACGATTTATTATCCCGCTGGTTGTTTCCCTGGGGCTGCTGGCGATTGCCGTGGTGCCGCTGGTGGATAAGCTTAATCTGCGTTGGTTTGTCCGTGATATGGATATGCGCTCGCAACTGATCGCGAATACTCTGCATGAGCCGCTGGCGGAGTTGATCGGGCAGGGGAACAAGACCAAAATCAACTCTCTTCTGCTGCGAGCTATAAAGGATGAACGGTTGCTGGCGCTCGGGTTCTGTAGTGACGAGGGTGCGTTATTGTACCGGACGCCAACATTTCCGAAAAGTATCAGCTGTGAAGAGGTGCCCAGCGACAGTAAAGCCTCCAGTCGGATACTGCGGCTCCCCGAGGGGGCGGTACACGTCGCCCGTCATCATATTGTTCCGGAAACCGGCGCAAAGGGTGATCTGATCCTTGTGCATGACACCAGTTTTATGGAACGGCGCAGTGCTGATACCCGCAAGTATATCATTCTCCTCTTTGTGGTGCTTGGATTGGTAACGTCCCTGATAACGGTCTTCGTTGCTCATTTGAGCTGGCACGGATGGATGGAGGGGGTCAGGGCAATGCTCAAGGGGGAAGGTCTTCTCAAGCCGTTCTCGCCGCAGAGTATCAATTCAGAGTTGCAGCCGCTCGTGGGTGATTTGAAAACGTTGATGCGATCTCTTGATGCAGAGCGGCGTATGGCCGATGACAGCACTATCACCTGGAGTCCGGATACTCTCCGCAAGCTGCTGCATAAACAGCTGACCGGAGAAAAAATTATCGTTGTCTCCAATCGTGAGCCGTATATTCATAGTAATAATAATGGCGAGATCGAAGTGCATCGGCCGGCCAGTGGTCTGGTGACTGCTGTTGAACCGGTCATGCGGGCCTGTTCCGGGACCTGGATCGCCCATGGCGGCGGCAGCGCCGACCGGGAAACGGTCGACGCACATGACCGCGTTATGGTGCCGCCCGACAAACCGGAATACAACCTGAGAAGAATCTGGCTTACAGAAGAAGAGGAGAAGGGGTATTATTACGGATTTTCCAATGAGGGCTTCTGGCCGCTCTGTCATATAGCCCATGTCCGGCCAGTATTTCGTACCAGTGACTGGGAACAGTATGTGAAGATCAACCAACGCTTTGCCGATGCCGTGGTCACTGAAGCAGACAGCGACAATCCGGTTGTCCTGGTGCAGGATTATCATTTTGCCCTGTTGCCGGGTATGATTCGCACGCTTCTCCCCAAAGCCACCATAATCACTTTCTGGCATATTCCCTGGCCAAACCCGGAGTCATTCGGTATTTGCCCTTGGCGTGAAGAGTTGCTCAAAGGGATGCTGGGAAGTACTATTCTCGGATTTCATACCCCCTACCACTGTAAAAATTTCCTGGAAACGGTGGATCGATACCTGGAGACCCGTATTGAGCACGAGTCATCTACCATCTCCCGTCGCGGACAGTTGACCATGGTAGAGAGTTACCCGATTTCGATCCAGTGGCCGCCACCCTGGCATGGTGCGCTGCCGCCGGTCGAACAGACCCGTGCGGAGATTCTGACAGAACTGGGCCTTCCGGCGGACCAACTGTTAGGTATCGGTATTGACCGGATGGACTATACCAAGGGGATTCTGGAACGATTCAACGCGGTTGAGCGAATGCTGGAACTGCATCCTGAACTGGTGGGGCGCTTCAGCTTTATCCAGATTGCGGCGCCAAGCCGCTCGGCGCTGGAGGAATACCAGGCTTTCGAAACGAGGTTGTATGCTCTGGAAAAAAGGATTAATGCCCGTTTTACCCGGGACGGTCGCGCGGCAATCATCCTCAAGGCCGAGCACCATGAGCCGGACCAGGTGAACCGCTTTTATCGGGCAGCACAGGTCTGTATGGTTACCAGCCTCCATGACGGCATGAACCTGGTGGCCAAGGAGTATGTGGCCGCCCGGGACGACGAACAGGGGGTGCTGGTGTTAAGTCAGTTTACCGGCGCGGCAAACGAGTTATACGAGGCGTTGGTCGTCAACCCGTATCATGTGGAGCAGACCGCCGAAGCGCTCTATCAGGGATTAATCATGCCGGAATACGAACAGCAGGAGCGGATGCGCAGCATGCGGGCACAAGTGCGGGATTTTAATGTATATCGGTGGGCCGGGAGGATGCTCCTAGATGCTGCCCGCGTTCGTCAGAGGGAAAAGCTGGCCGCCAGAATCGGGAGGGTGCCGTGACAGCATCGTACATATTCAGTCCAAAGGGGCTTTCAGCTCTTGCCCACTTTGTAACACCTGACACTCTGTTCGCATTTGACCTGGACGGCACGTTAGCGCCGATCGTCGAGGATTATGCTGCTGTGGAGATTTCGGAACCGGTTCGCGCCACATTGGGACGGCTGGTGAAAATTGCGAAAGTTGCGGTGATTACCGGCAGGTCGCGGCAGGACGCCTTGGCTATTCTCGGATTTGAACCACATGTGCTTGTCGGCAGCCATGGCGCTGAATGGCCGGTGCGGGAAGGACGCTTGAACAGCCAACAGAGCCAACAGTCAGCGGATTGCCTTATATGGCGAGAAAAACTGTTCAATCTGCTTAGTAACATACCGGGAGTGGAAATAGAGTTTAAGGGAGAATCGCTTTCTCTCCATTATCGCAAGGCGGACGATGCGGAGGCTACCCTCTTGCTGATTGATGCGGCAATTGATACTCTCATACCGGAACCTCGAAGAATAGGTGGTAAATACGTTGTCAATCTTGTTCCGATGAAGGCTTTGACAAAGGGAGATGCACTCATTGCCGCTATGGAGATGTTCGAGGCTCAGCGGGCAATTTTTATCGGTGATGATGTAACGGACGAAGAGGTCTTCAAGCTGAATAATGCTAATATATTTGGCATACACATCGGGAAGGATGATCAGACTGCGGCTCGGTATTATCTGAAAAAACAATCAGCGTTGCTGGGACTTCTCAATTCAATGGTCGGGATTCTGGAGTCATATAAACCTCTTGAGATGGGGGCCCTGCCGTGACAGAAGTATCATACGCCTTCATGCTCGCCGGTTTCATTATCCTGACCGGTTTTTTCGGCAACCTGTTTTTTGAGAAGACCAAAATTCCGGACGTTATCGTACTGCTTGCCATAGGCATTGTCTTTGGCCCGGTGAGCGGACTTGTCAGCCCTGAACGGCTTCAGCACCTCGCTGAATATGTCGGATCTCTGGCATTGCTGGTCATTCTCTTCGAAGGGGGGATGGATCTGGATCTGGACAAACTGCTGAGTGAGTTCGGCTCTGCCGCACTTCTGGTACTGCTCTCTTTTCTTCTGACGGCGGGAAGCATCGGCGCCTATCTCCATCACGTTCTTGGTTGGGAAATCCCGCTAAGCCTTATGCTGGGAGCGATTCTTGGCTGCAGCAGCGCTGCCATCGTCATACCGATCATCAATCGGCTGAACGTCTCTGAGGAAATTAAAACAACTCTCTCCGTTGAATCGGCACTTAGTGACGTGCTGGCCGTAGTCATAACGGTTTCACTCGTTGGTGCCATTCAGATCGGGCAGAAAGATCCCACTGCTCCGTTCAAGGCGGTGGTCGGTTCCTTTTCAACGGCTATCGTAATCGGCTTTGTTGTCGGTTTGGTATGGATGAAAGTGCTCGATGTCATGCGCGGGAAGAAACTGGCGTATATGCTTACCCTCGCAGCGATTCTTATCGCTTTTGGCGGCGTCAGACTCCTTGGCGGGAGCGGTTCCATTGCGGTGCTGGTGATCGGTCTTGTGCTGGGTAATGCCGAATCATTTACAAAATTTTTGAAAATAAAGGAACCTTTGCAGGTTGATCAGAGCATTCGTTTCCTGCATGAGGAGATCACTTTCTTCATTCGAACGTTCTTCTTTGTCTACCTTGGTATGATATTCTCTTTTAAAGAATTAAATACTGAATTCATGACGCTGTGTGGTGTTATGGTGCTGATTATTCTCCTGATGCGCATTATCTCTACCGAGATAACGGTGAAAATCTATCCGGAAAAGAAACCTGATAATTTGCTTATTAAATTGATGATGCCGCGCGGGCTTGCTTCTGCCGTTCTTGCAACGCTGCCGGTTGCTGCAGGTGTTGCCGGGACGGAAGGTTTTGTCACTATAACGTTCGGCGTCATTATTGTGACTAATATCCTGCTCACCATCGGCATGTTTTTTCTCGGGTTGGGAAACAGCGAGGGGGTGGTCACATGATTAAAGTTAATTTCTTTTTTGCCCTTTCATTACTGAGTACCGCACTGGTTGGCTACATTGACCACGTGACAGGTGCCCATATTTCAATGATGATATTTTATGCCGTGCCGATTCTTCTCGCCTCCAGATACTGCGGCAAGGTTGAAGGGTTTATCATTGCAGTCTGCGCAGGCGGCAGCTGGTTTGTCGTTAATTTGTTTTACAAGCTTCCTGAAAGCAGCGAAGCCATACTCTCGTGGAATGCCTTAACTCGCTTCGGTATTTTTGTGTTGATCTCCTATACGGTCTCGTTGCAGGCGAAACTCAGAAGTGCGCTTGAGAGGGAAATATTGAGGGCGGACACCGATCCGCTTACCGGTCTCTTGAACAAGGGGGCTTTTCGCGATCGGGTTGAAGATGAAATGAATCGGGCACGCCGCTATAATCATCCTCTGACACTGGCGTTCGTCGATCTCGATAATTTTAAGCAGGTCAACGATACAGAGGGGCATGCCCGAGGTGACAGGCTTTTACAGCTCGTCAGCGAGACAATTGTGAATACCATACGGGAAACCGACGTCGCCGGTCGTGTCGGGGGGGATGAATTTACCATCTGTTTTCCTGAAACCGGAGAGGAACAGGCGCGTAACGCAATAGCCAATCTTGTCGGGGCGCTCGATATCATGACCAGTCAATCCGGGTGGCAGATCACTGCAAGTATTGGTGTTGTTACCTGTCTGGAGGTCCGTGACACCTATGATTCTTTGCTCGGGAAAGCTGACCGGTTGATGTATGTTGCTAAGGAAAAAGGAAAAAATGGCGCCGAATTTGAAACAATCGACGAAGGCAGGTAGATACCATGAAACATGAAGTATTGCTAAATATTCAGCAGCAACTGTCGGCCATCATCTGTCGGTTGGATAAAATTGAGAACAAGATCGACAGAATTAGTTTGTATGTACAACTGAAGCAGGAAGAGTGTATGCCCGCGACTGAGATGGACCGGATCAAGGAAGTGCAGGAAAAACTTTCCGAAGCGCTGGTGCGGGAACGGGCAAAAGCGGTTGCTGGTATGAACGAAAATTCATAACTTTAATAATCGGATAATTCCGCCAACATAATTTATGCAGGTTACAGGTGGAGATGCGGTATGCGTGCGCTCACAGAATGGCTCCAGAAAACTACCGGTATACCGGCAGATCTCTACGGGAATCTATTAACATCCCTCGCGTACATCCTGGTGCTTTGGTTATTGCGCCGTCTTATATTAAATGGAGTGTGGCGTCGTACCGAAGATTCCCGAACTCGTTATCAGTGGCAGAAGATCTCCAATTATGTGACCTTTGTTATTGCCAGTTTGCTGATTGGCCGAATTTGGCTGAAGGAGTTCCAGTCAGTCGCCACCTTTCTCGGCCTCGTGTCTGCCGGCCTCGCCTTTGCCATGAAAGACCCGTTGGTGAATGTGGCTGGATGGTTCTTTATCCTCTGGCGCCGACCCTTCGATGTTGGAGACCGTATTCAGATTGGCGGGCATGCGGGGGACGTAATCGACCTGCGAGTGTTTCAGTTTACCGTCATGGAAATTGGTAATTGGGTCCAGGCAGATCAGAGTACCGGAAGAATAGTACATATACCGAACGGAAGGGTATTTATTGAACCTCAGATAAACTACTCCAAGGGGTGGTTTGACTATATCTGGAATGAACTGCCGGTACTTGTGACGTTCGAAAGCAACTGGCAAAAAGCAAAGGTGATTCTACAGCAGATTGCCACAGCCCACTCTGCACATCTGACACCCTATGCAGAGCGAAAACTGGAGGAATCTTCCCGCGAGTTCATTATTATCTCACCTCAACTTGACGCGACGGTGTACACCTCCGTACAGGATAGCGGAATCCTCCTGACGGTGCGCCATCTCTGCGAACCACGCCACCGGCGTGACAGTTCCCAGGAAATTTGGGAGTCTATTCTGGAAGAGTTTGCCGCATGCCAAGATATTGATTTTGCCTATCCGACCACCAGATACTACAATAATATACACGAAGGTAAACAGGGTTCTGACACGGCATAATAGATTTTTACTTTAATCCACACTCTCATTCATCTTCCGGCCACAGCAGGGGCAGAACCCGTCAGACTGTTTCACAGGCGGACGCATCATCTCCGAAGTGACTATACCGGTCGGAACGGCGATAATACCATAACCGACCACCATCAGAAGTGAAGCTACAATCTGTCCCAGGGGCGTTACGGGGGCGATGTCGCCGTAACCAACGGTCGTCATCGTGACGATTGCCCAGTAGATACTCTTGGGTATGCTGGTGAAGCCGGATCGGGATCCTTCAATCAGATACATCAGGCTTCCGACTGCTACCACCACGGTCAGAATGGTAGTCAAAAAAACCGTAATCTTGTGGCGGCTGCGTTTCAGGGCTTGCCAAAGCTGGTGTCCCTCACCAACAAACTGAACCATTTTGAATACCCGGAAAATCCGCAGCAACCGCATAACCCGCACGGTTGTCAGAATGTGCATGCCCGGCAGGAAGATGCTGACATAGGTGGGGAGGATCGCGAGCAGATCCACAATTCCGAAAAAACTGGATGCATAGCGTCGCGGGTGGATGGTGACGAATAGTCGAAGCAGATATTCAACGGTAAATAATGCCGTAATAAGCCATTCGCCGACCAATAGCCAGATACCCCAGTCATCATGAATCCCGGGGATACTGTCCAGCATAACCAGCAGCACCGAGAACAGAATGAAGAAGATCAGGCCGACATCAAAGGCTTTTCCGGCACGAGTGTCGGTCTCAAAGATGATGGTATACAAACGCTCTCGTAGAGTATTCATAATTTCAATCCCTATGTAATCAGAATTCAGTTCCGCTATCCCATCCTGAAGCGTCTTTGCAGTTCCCCCTGAAATGAGCGGACAACCTCCAGAGCCGCTCGTAGCTGTTCCTGTTCCATTCGGTTGAGCCGATCAGGTGCCCAACCAGATCCTGCACCCTTTGATGAAGAGCTGTCAAAGTTTTAACTGAATCAGCCTGTTCAATTTCACGAATCAACTGCTCAGGCGAACGGTTCTGGATCCGCAGTATATCGGAGTCGGTGATGATTCCTGTCAACCGTCCCGACCGGTCAGTCACCACCAGTCGGTGAATCCGGTGCCGGGAAAGCAGGTGGAGCGCCTCGAACAGAAACTCGTCCTCGCCGATAGTTATAAGGGGAACATTCATTACCTCTTTCACCAGCAGTTCAGAGGGATTGAGTCCCAAAGCAGCCACTTTATTACGCAGATCCCGGTCCGTCAGGATGCCGATGGAATCACCCTGCTCACAGACGACAAGACTCGAAATGTTGTGACGAAGCATGAGACCCGCAGCATCTACCAATCGATCAGTCGGGGAACAGGTTATTACTTCGCGCCGGCAATACGTGCCGACGGCCAGAAACAACGCATTCAAATCTGACATGAAACACCTCGATACTATGACTTTCGACAGATGTTACGATTTCATGGGTGACTATCTGTAATCTAAGCGCGTTGCAAGCGTTTTGTTGTGCAAATTTCTCCCCCGGTTTCCTTACAAAATAAGCCGGACGCCCCCCAGCGTTTCTATCTCATGCGGGAATCGGTCCCCCGGTGTGCCGATGAACATATAGTTTTTCGGCACATTCAGACGTTTTGAAAGCTGCTCAATAAGTTCCGGACCAAAACTCCCCTGTACCGCAACGAAATCGATCCTCAGAGAAGGGTACAAACGGTCAATCGTTTTCAGGTCCTTGGCCAAATCGAGTGGTATCTCTTCTTCACGGTCAAAAACATGAATGACTTTCAGCCATTTGGTCTGTTCGTTTTTCATGACATAGAGGGCCGCCTGGTTGAGGTTCGCCGGATCATCCCCTTTGGTAAAAAAAATCACCGTACGACTGTTTATCAGGTTAATGGCCTGAGCGACCTTGGCGTGCAGCAGTTCGTTGATTTCCTGCACCTTTTCCACAATCGCCTTGGATATGACCAGAACAAGTTTCAATAATTGAATCCGGAGAAACATCACCACGACAACCCCGGCGACAACGGCATAATATTCGAAGAAAATACGCACTGACGCGGGGTCAAGCATGATATTCCCGACCAGGCCGGCGAGCACGGCGACAAGGGCGATGCTGACTTTTGGCCAACTGGCGCGGGTGTCGCGTGGCAAACGTGCCCTTTTTACTTTCAACAGCATGTTGCCGATGGCGAACAGCGCCATGACACAGAGGAACGAGAGCGTATAGACACCGGCAAGCACCCCTATTTTACCTCCCGTAGCAGTCAAAATCGACCAGCAAAGGAGGAAAAAACCGATTATTATCCAGTGGTTGGTGTGCCGCCAGCGGTTCTCTTGGAGAAGGAATTGCGGGAGACAGCGGTCAAGGGTCATGCGGCGCATCAATCCGGTTACACCGACAAAACCGGTGAGCACGGCACCAGACAACACGAGGGTAGCGTCGACACTCACCAGAAGTCCGAGCCATTTCCCTGCGGAGAGGGTTCCCATCTGTGCCAGCATATCGGGAGGAACCTGCTGGATAACCACCATCGGGAGGATGCCGAGAGCCAGCAGGCTGATCAGCGGATTGAACACCGCTACCGCCATCCACATGTTCCTGAGTGTTTTTGGAAATACGCCATGTTCCTGCTCTTCGATAAAGTTTGCGGAGCTTTCAAAGCCGCTGATACCGAGCATAGCTGCGGCAAAACCGAAGAAGAGGGCGTGCATCAGGCCACCTGGCGTGGGGACGGTCATGTTCAGGTGGAACAGTGATGGATCGCCCACGATCATGATTATTGAGGTAACGCAGAGTATCGTCAGCGTGACCATGTGGAACAGGAAGATCCCGAGCGCCACCATCGCAGACTCGCCAATCCCGATCAGGTTGAGCAGTGCAAAAAAGGCAAGCAGGAGAACCGTTGCCACCATTACCGGTAGCTCCGAAAAAAGGTTGTGTGCATAGTGCATTGCCTCGCTGGCGCTGATGACCGCCGTGGCGATATATGAGAGCAGAGTCAGACAGGCTGCGGCGGCGGCGGCATTTTTGTTGGTCGTATTGAGCAGCAGCGTATAGGTGCCGCCATTCAGCGGGAGGGCGCTGCCGACCTCGGCATACACTTTTCTGAACAGGTAGAGAACCGCCGCGACAATCAGCAGTACCACCGGCGCCAGAAAACCGGCCTGGGCAGCGCAGAGAGCGGCGACGTACAGACAGCTCGAGGTGATGTCGTTGCCGCAGATGGCGGTGGAACGCCACATTCCCAGTTTTTTGGCATGTGGCAATGGCACTGCGTTCGGATCAGGCAGGCCGGTCAGGTCATCAATCCGCTCGGACTTGCCCCACCCGACAAACTCCCACGAACTTGTCTGCGACTCCCTATTTGTTTCTGTAGCCCCTTCCATATGAATTGCCCCTGTTATAAAATATTCTAAATTAAATCGAACTTTACCGTTCAATTTCACACGTACCAAAATGGCATTCACGTCAGCGAAATTCGAGGCGTGAGGGGGAAATCAGCCGATACAACTGTGTTACACAAAAACGAAAGATGTGCTATAAAAAATATCATTAGAAGAACAGTTTGCTTACATAATTGCAACACGGAGTTACCTATGTGGCCTACAGTTTCGGAATGGCTTTTTGATCCCACCGTTGGCAAAATTATAGCCGTCTTTGCCGGCATTATCATAATAAATATATTTGTCCGTATGACGCGCCGGATACTTCTGGGGCATATTGCAAATACCGACAACCGTTACCGCTCGAGGATGCTAAAATCGAACCGGCGGTAACTCTGGTTGCCAATGACAACTGGATGGAGTTCACCATTCGCTACATAACTGATTACAAACGGCGCCATACATCAAAGGATAAATTATTTACCAGGATCATGGAGGAGTTTGACGCAACTGGCGATACGGTTTCACTGGCGTCTGCCACGTTCCACCTGGTTGATGCCCCGATGTTTAACGTACGGTTGTCGGATAAATGATGCCATGATCCAGAGATGTTACAGAGAGCCCCCCGTAATGAGGGAATGGAAAAGGCATGAGCTTTTTTGAAATAACCGCCATATTAATGGTGCTGACGGCACTGTTCAGTTATGTCAACTACCGTGTACTGCATATGCCGACCACTATCGGAGTCATGTTCATCGCTCTGGCGGCCTCTCTTTGCATTGTTCTTCTTAGCTGGGCGGGCGTGGAGATTGGCCAGCATCATGTCGCTCGGGTTCTGGAGGCAATCGACTTCAATAAGACACTGCTGCACGGCATTCTCTCGTTTCTGCTCTTTGCCGGTGCCATGCACATCAAACTTGATGATCTGACCAGCCAGAAATGGGTTATAAGCATACTGGCAACCGTGGGAGTCATCGCCTCGACCTTCATTGTCGGCGGTTTGACCTGGGTCTTGCTCGGCTTTCTGAGCATTCCGACTGCATTTGTCTACTGCCTTCTGTTTGGGGCGCTGATTTCACCGACCGATCCCGTCGCTGTTATTGGCATCCTCAAGACAGCGGGTATTCCCAAAAGCCTTGAAACAAAGATAGCCGGTGAATCACTCTTTAATGACGGTATCGGAGTTGTGGTATTCATGATTATCCTCGAACTTGCACAAGGGGGTGGTGATATTACCCCTGGCAGGGTTTCGCTCCTCTTTATTGAGGAAGCGGTCGGCGGAATACTGTTTGGTTTCGTACTTGGACTGCTAGCCTACCAGATGCTCAAACGGGTCAACAATTATCAGGTGGAAGTCATAATCACCCTGGCGATGGTCATGGGTGGCTATGCCCTTGCTGACAGAATCCACACATCTGGCCCCATTGCCATAGTCGTGGCCGGATTGTTGATCGGCAATCATGGCCGGGCGTTTGCCATGTCTGAACTTACCCGTCAGCGTCTTGATGATTTCTGGGAGTTGGTGGATGAAATCCTCAACGCGCTACTCTTTATGCTGATCGGCCTGGAAATGCTGGTAATGCCCTTTACCCGTTCACTGCTTATTGCCGGCCTGATCGCGATTGTCATCACCCTGTTTGCCCGGCTGGCAAGTGTCGGCGGGGCGGTGATGCTCATGAGAACATTCAGGTCATTTAGCCACGGAGCGGTCAGTATCCTCACGTGGGGCGGGCTGCGTGGTGGTATCTCAGTGGCACTGGCACTGTCGATTCCCCCGGTTCCCGAGCGTGCAAGCATCATCACCATTACCTATATCATTGTCGTTTTCTCAATTGTTATTCAGGGCATGACCCTGCGTAAACTTGTTGATAAAATCTACCCAGATCTTTATGGTGAACCTGTACGGAGGTAAAGAATGAAATTTTCACTGGTAGCAGCAATTGTTCTGTCATTGGTAATGGCTCTTTTCGCCGTGCAGAATTCACAGCAGGCTCAGGTGACTTTTATGGGCAGATATTTTGACGGCCCACTGGTGATCATCCTCCTCATCGCGTTTGCAGTCGGGGTGTCGGCAATGTTATTTGCCATGCTTCCCGGCTTGTTACGGAAATCCATCGAAATTTCAAAGTTGAAATCACGTGTGACCGCGCTTTTGTCAAAGGTCGAGGCTCTTGAAATACAACTGACAAACAAAGATGTGTATACCAAAAAGGAGATTGGCAATGGAAACAGTCATCATAAGTCGTAACTACCTGAAGTTTGTCATGCTCATCATAATTGCCGGAATGTTCCTGATCTCTGGCTGCGCCCGCTACGCGAGAAATTCGGATTTGCTTTATGAGCCGTCTACGTCTGTTCGTGGCGGCAGCGGGGAAGTCTACATCGTTATTCCGGAAAGTCAGCTGACCCAGGCACCGGACCTCAAGCGCGTCCTTGGTACCGTTTCTGACGGCGCAAACAGGAAGCTTGACGACATGGTCAGCTCCCGGTCTGCCGCTGAAATTATTCAGACGGCGCTCGGCCTTGAATTCAAAAGAGCCGGTTATACCGTTATACCGGTAACAAAGCGCCCTGCTGCTGAACAGCGGGTGATAGATCTTACGAAAACGGAAATCAAGCTGGATCAGGTATCTGAACTTAGCAATATTAAGGTAACGTGTCAGGTATTGATGGGACTGGATGTCTACAAGGCGGGAGAGCTGATAAAGCGGCTGCAGTACGAAACTTCAGCTACCAAAACGGATATCAGGGACCGCGACATGCTTGCCGGAAATGTGCTTCAGGAGGCGCTGCAGTCTGTCATGCTGCAGGCGACACCCGAACTGCACAACCAGTTCAGCCATTGAGATAATTGAAAGGGACTCTGTATATGTTGCGTCGATTTTTTGCCATTATAGTATTCATTGCAATGACGGCAGTAGTGGCTTCTGCCGCTCCGAGAAGCAAATCGGTAAAAGCCGTTTCAAAACCGGAACAGGCCGCTGCCCCGGCTCTTCCCGAAGGGTATGTGGTGCTGGGTGGCAGGATAGTGCTTACCATTAAAAGCAAGGTGCTCTCATTCTCACCGGAGGATCGTGCGGCTACAATATCGGCCCGCCTGACCAGTCTGGCCAAAGATCCACGGTTCAAAATTGAATCTCTGAAAGTGGTGGATAGCGAAAACAGCAGCGATATTGTCACCGGCGACATGATTCTGATGAGCGTGGCAGATGCTGACGCTTTGACAGAAGGAAAAGAGCGACTGGCACTCGCTGAAGAGTCCGCCGCTAAAATCCGTGCCGCTCTGAAGGAATACAGCGATGAATACAGCACCAAGACGCTGTTGTTTGGAGGCGTTTACACCCTTCTGGCAACGGTTGCCCTTATTGTGGCGCTTATGGTTGTCAATCGCTTTCTGCCGGAAGTTTTCAAAAAAATTGAATCGTGGCGTGGTGTGTACATCCGTTCGATCCGGTTTCAAAAAATTGAGCTGCTGAATGAAGAGCGCATTGTTGCGGTCAGTTTTACCTTTCTTCGTGCGGCAAGAATGGTACTTTTTCTTGGCTTGCTCTACCTCTATATTCCGCTGGTTCTGAGCTTTTTTCCCTGGACCCACGGTTTTTCCGGCACACTGATCGGCTATATCCTTAACCCTCTCGAGAAAGGCGGGATTGCATTCGTAACGTATCTGCCGAACATATTTTTCCTGTTGGTAATTGCTACCCTTACCCGCTTCGCGAACAAATTTATCGGGTTCCTGTTTTCAGAGGTGAGCAAGGGGACTGTCACCATCTCAGGTTTCCATCGCGAATGGGCCACCCCGACGTTCAAGATTGTCCGCTTCCTGGTCATTGCCTTTGCTGTTGTTGTCGCCTTTCCCTATTTGCCGGGGGCCGATTCGCCTGCCTTTAAAGGGGTGTCGGTGTTTCTCGGTGTGCTTTTTTCTCTGGGGTCCAGTTCGGCGATTGCAAATATCGTGGCCGGAGTAATCCTGACGTACACGCGGGCTTTCAAACTGGGTGATCGGGTCAAGATTGCCGACACGATCGGAGACGTGGTAGAAACAAATCTGCTGGTCACTCGCATACGTACCATCAAGAATGCTGATATTACCGTCCCCAATGCCATGGTACTCGGGAGTCATATCACCAATTTCAGCTCTTCAGCCAAGGAGTACGGTTTGATACTTCATACAACCGTTACCATCGGCTATGATGCCCCATGGCGTACGGTACATGAACTTCTGACCGCTGCCGCTCTCGCCACGAATAATATTCTTGAACTCCCGGCTCCATTCGTATTGCAGACGAGCCTCGATGACTTCTACGTCAGCTATCAGATAAATGCCTACACAGAAAAGCCTTCCGTTATGGCTCGTACCTATTCCGAACTGCACCAGAACATTCAGGAAAAGTTCAATGAAGGCGGGATCGAGATCATGTCACCGCATTACGCAACTCTCCGTGACGGGAACATGACGACAATTCCGGAATCGTATCTGTCTGATTCCTATAAACAGCCGCCGTTCAGAGTCAGCAGGGTGGATACGGAGTAATTTCCCCCTGGAAATTGGTACTAATCCTGTTAGTTCTCAATCGCCTCAGTTAAACATCTTGTATTGAACGATATAGACTGCAATGCCGGCAAAATAACCGATCAAAGCAAGCCCGCTGATCCGCTTGACATACCAGAAAAAATGAATCTTCTCCAGCCCCATGGCCGCAACTCCCGCAGCAGAACCGATAATCAGGATCGAACCGCCGGTACCGGCACAATAGGCCATGAACTCCCACAGGAAACTGTCCGGAGGGTAGGTGGTCATGCTGTACATCCCCATGGAGGCGGCAACCAGCGGCACGTTGTCCACAATGGCGCTGACCATGCCGATAATGGTGACGATAATGTCCTGACGCCCGACCGTTTTGTCCAGCCAACCAGCCAGCGATGTCAGGATATGGGTATGTTCCAGGGTGGCCACCGCCAGCAGGATACCGATAAAGAACACAATCGAACTCATGTCGATCTGCTTGAGGGCGCGTACCAGGGTGAGATGTTCCTTGTGCTCGTCAGCTTTTTTGCTGTGCAGCAGTTCCCCTACCATCCAGAGGATACCCAGCCCGAAGAGAATTCCCATGAACGGAGGGAGGTGAGTGACCGTCTTGAAGATCGGCACGCAGATCAGGATGCCGATCCCCATGCGGAACATCAGTTTCTGTTCAAAGGGGGTGGTTTTGGCATGGTGGCCGAGCTGAATTGTTTTTGCCGGACTGACCACTTCCCGTCCTCTGAGGATATAGCTGGTGATGGCCAGCGGTACAATCATGTTAACCATCGAGGCGAGGAATACCCCCTCCATGATTGCCAGAGTGGTGATCTGGCCGCCGATCCAGAGCATGGTGGTGGTGACGTCACCGATCGGACTCCAGGCACCGCCGGCATTGGCGGAAATGACAATAATGCCGGCAAAGAAGAGCCGGTCATCGTGCTTGTCGAGCAGCTTCTTCATCAGAGATATCATGACAATGGTCGTGGTCAGGTTATCCAGCACCGCGCTGAGGAAGAAAGTGACAAATCCGACCAGCCACATCAGAGTGGAGAGCTTGGTGGTATTAATGCGTGAGGTGATCACCTCGAAGCCGTTGTGAGCGTCGACCACCTCGACAATCGTCATCGCCCCCATGAGGAAAAAGACGATTTGTGCTGTTCCCATCAGTGACTCGCCCAGCTGCTCGTTCACCAGGTGGTGATCACCGGTTGAGAGTGCATAGATCGTCCAGAGCAGACCGGCACCAATCAGAGCGGTAGCCGATTTGTTGACCTTGAGCGGGTGCTCCAGGGCGATTGCGGCGTAGGCGATGACGAAGATGATAACGATGGCAGTGAGCATGAAGGAGGTCTCCCGATATGGTGTATTTGTTACAAGCGCTTACAGACTGTTTTTTCTGAAATAATCGAACATGCCGAGATCGCCGATGCGGCCTATTTTTGCATACGGATCGTTCGGGTCGGCAGGAGGGTCGCGCAGGGCATCACCGATAATCATGCCGCCAACAGCACCGTAGAGCAGCGCGGCAGCACCGCCGGTCAGCAGCAGCTCCATCTGTGTACTGATGCCGACTCCGGTGAAGAGCAGGCCGGTGACCAGGCCGACAGAGCCAAGCACAATAGCGCCGAGCTTTTTGTCACCGGTTTTCTGTACCGCCCAGCCGCCGACCGCCCAGGCCAGCATGGAGTAGACCGCATAACCGCCCAGGCCCCAGCGGGCGGAAAAACTGTCCATCAGACCCATCATTGTCAGGGCCGACGGTATGATATTGGTCGTAAGACTCAGACCGGCAAATGACGCCAGGATGCTGGCGCCGACAGCGCGGAACCTGATACCCATAACGAATCTCACTATAGCGGCGTTAAAATTGCGGAACATTTTAAGGATCATGTTTTGTCTGCTCTCCAGTGTGGTGGTCGCTGCATTCATACCATAAACTCCTTTTAGTGAATACTGATTCCTTCTTAAAAAAAACCCTCCCCCCGATGGGGGGGGAGGGTAACAGCAGATAAATCAGTGAGCAGAAGGAGGTACTACCAGCTTGCCGGGGTAGCGCAGGCTGCCGACCAGATCCTGAATCTCCTGGGGAGGTTCCGGAGTGAACTTGCCGACTACATACATGCAGATGAAATTCAGAGCTGCTCCGACTGTGCCGATACCTTCCGGAGAAATACCGAACCACCAGTGATCCTTGTTATTGAAGGCAGGATTAACGAACTTGAAATACACAATATAGGCGGTAACAAAGATGATACCGACAAACATCCCGACAAGTGCGCCTTCCTTGTTAGCTTTCTTGTTGAATATTCCCATGAGAATGCAGGGAAAGAAAGATGCCGCTGCCAGGCCGAAGGCAAAGGCGACCACCTGGGCCACGAATCCGGGGGGATATATGCCGAACAGACCGGCGATGCAGACCGCGACACCAGCGCCCGCACGCGCCCAGAGGAGTTCCTCTTTTTCCGACATATCCGGCTTGACGATACCCTTCATCAGGTCATGGGAAATAGCGGCGGAGATAACCAGCAGCAAACCGGCTGCGGTTGAGAGTGCGGCAGCCAGGCCGCCGGCGCCGATCAGACCGACTACCCAGTTGGGGAGCTTGGCGATTTCAGGGTTGGCAAGAACCATGATGTCGCGGTCGATCTTGACTTCGTTAGCGCTCTTGGGGTCTTTTTCAGAACCTTTGGCAATCTGCATGATGCCGTCGCCATTCTTGTCCTTCCAGCCGACCAAACCGGTTTTTTCCCAGTTTTTAAACCAGGAGGGGGCGTCTTCGTAGCGGACGTTATTGATAGATTTGATGAAGTTGGTACGGGCAAAAACAGCAATCGCCGGAGCGGTAGTGTAGAGGATGGCGATGAACAGCAGGGCATAACCGGCTGAGGAGCGGGCATCACGCATCTTGGGAACCGTAAAGAAACGGATCAGGATGTGCGGGAGACCGGCGGTGCCGATCATCAGCGACATGGTGATGAACCATACGTCAATTCTTGGCCGTACTCCGGAAGTATAGGCGGCAAAACCGAGATCTTTCTGGATGCCGTTCAGTACGTCGAGCAGGTAATGACCCTGGAGTTCAGGGTGATTAAGCAGCGCTGCGCCTCCGGCAGTTACGGTTGATCCCATGCCGAGTTGCGGAATCGGGTTACCGGTAAGCTGCATGGAGATGAAGACGGCCGGCACCATGTAGGCGCAAATAAGTACGCAGTACTGGGCAACCTGGGTGTAGGTGATCCCTTTCATGCCGCCGAGGGTGGCATAGAAAAAGACCAGCGCCATGCCGATGATGACTCCCATATTGATACTGACCCCCATGAAACGGGAGAACACCACGCCGACACCACGCATCTGACCGGCCACGTAGGTGAAGGAAACAAAAATGGCGCAGATCAGTGACAGGACACGGATAGAGTTGGAGTAATAGCGGTCACCCATGAACTGGGGAATGGTAAATTTACCGTATTTGCGCAGGTACGGTCCAAAGAGCATGGCCAGGAGAACATAGCCTCCGGTCCACCCCATCAGGTAAAAGGAGCCGTCACGACCCATGAACGAAATCAGGCCGGCCATGGAGATGAAGGAGGCGGCCGACATCCAGTCGGCGCCGGTTGCCATGCCGTTAAGAATTGGAGGAACGGACTGTTCGGCAGCGTAGAAGTCACCGGTCGATTTTGCCCGTGAAGCGTAGGCGATGTAGATGTACAGGGCAAAGCTGAGGCCCGTAAGAATCCAGGTCCAGGTAAGAATACTCATAGTTTGTCACCTCGTGTTTTTTTTGAATGTGATCGTGTTAACAAGGTACGCTCGGGATATTACCCCTCATGCACGTCATACTTCTTGTCCAGGTTGTTCATCATGTACACATAGGTCCAAATGAGGATTACAAAGGTAATCATCGAACCCTGATTGGCAAACCAGAAGCCGAGCGGAAAACCGCCGAGCATATAGCCGTCGAGCTGGTCAGCGATCATGATGCCACATAAAAATGAAACAAAAAACCAGATAGCGAGGTGAACCACGATGATAACCAGATTCTCTTTCCAATACGCCTGTAACTCTTTAGTTGCATGAATTGACATAAGACCTCCTCTTGTGTGATGTAAACTTCAGTAAAACTGGTTTCGCAAGTCTGAGTGGCATGTACCTCCTTTCTTGTGTGGGTGGCTGCCGGCCATCCCTGCCCAGGCTCTGCGGGCGGTTAGTGGTTGGACTCTTTACTTCGCCTCGATGAAAAAAATAAAAAAACACTCACCACGGAGACACAGAGAACACTTAAAAAACAAAGACTTAAGGTCCAAAAAAACCGTTTTTGGTAAACCATAAAGCTTCTTATTTTATTTGTGACTCTTCGACTTTGCTCAGTTCTCCGTGTCTCCGTGGTAAAAAACTTTTTTTGTGATTTTATGCGTACGCGCGTGAATAGCCGAACTTCATGGATAGCGCCTCGGCGCCTTCAAGCATGCAGGGAATGACCACGTTATCAAGTCGATCCTGCAGCATGCGGAATGAAGGTGCCAGCAGCGTCAGCGCTCCGACTACCTTGCCTGCATAATCGCGTATGACGACTGCAACGGAGCAGATGCCATCACCCAGGCCGTTGAAATCAACCGCAACGCCTTTGCGGCTGATCTGGTCCAGCTCAATTTCAAGCTCTTTGATATTCGGGATGCCACGCCGTTTGAAGAGATCAACTGAGCTGACCGACTTGATAACTTTTCCAGCTGCGTTGGTGAAGAAGGGGAATCGCTTGCCGACCAGGTCAGCCGTTTTGATCTGCTGGAATGAATCAACCATATCCAGAAACAACACTTCGTTATTATTGGCGACTGTGAAGTAGATCGCTTCATCCAGTTTGTGCGCCAGATCAACCATAATCGGGTGTGCTGTCCTGATCAGGTTGTCGCTCTTCAGGATGTGCTGCGCCATTTCAAACGCCTGCAGACCCAGATTGAAGGTGTTGTTTGCCTTGTTACGTTCGACCAGTCCTTTATCTTCAAGAGTGGCAAGCAGGCGGAATACCTTGTTGTGGCTCAAACCGAGTTTTTTTTCCAAAACAGCAATTGACGGGCTTTCACCGCCCTGTGCAAGAGCTTCAAGCAGATCGATGGCCTTAACAACGGCCTGAACGGAATAAACTCCTTTTTCTCTCATAAAATTATGCGCTCCTGTCGCGTAAAGCTAGTGTAACTATCTTAATATACACAGCTATTATGCAAATTAAATTCAAGTTATTTCAAGTGTCTGACTAAGTAAGTTCTGGACTAAACCATGCGTACAAAACCAGAGTTTCCTGATTACTTACACAGAATATCCAACAGAGGTTCTATACGGCTTTTATAGTGTAGTATTTATTGAGAGGTTATGCGGAAGGGGCGACAGGAGGGGCTCTGCCATGCTCAGTTACATGGTTACCATCAACTGCAGACAATCTTGGGAGTGATGTGGAGCGTAAAGCTGGTAGAAAAAGGAAAATAGTCCGTGGCGGCAGTTGCACCACACGATGAGCAACCGAAATTCCGTTTTTTCGTGATTCCTGCAGAGGGGCACTAACAGTAACAAGAATATAAAAATTAGGGATTTTAGACGTCGAAAAGGAAAGCGGGGATATTACCAGCAGAGTAAATATAATTATGTGAGATAAAAATCGCTTCAAAGTCAATCCCGGTCTACATCTCGTAATAATTAATTTGGGAAAACTTCTGCCTCCAATAATGGACTGATCCATTTTTAATACATCGTTTCAAAATTGTCAATAATAATTTGTGTTGATAAAATATATGTGTTTGTTTTTTGACTTTATCTGAGATTGTAAAACAACCGTATACTATTATAACTCGACATAATCATTAGATTATTGTTTCATTTTATGTGTTAACATGCTAGGAGTGTGTTACGAAAACAGCTGTTTGAGCATACTTGTTTTGTTTTGTATATAATATGTATCTACAAAGTTGATATTATTATATTGCATATTGTGGAGGGGCATATGAAGTTGAAGAGTATTATGGTTGCAGGAATTGTTGATGATATTCGCCGTATCTTTCAAGTACTGACAGAACAATCAAGAAAAATCGAGCACAAAACCAACCTTACCGGCCCTCAATTGTGGGTAATCAAGATACTAAAAGAAAAATCACCAATGAAGGTCTCTGACCTGGCACGCCGCATGTATCTACACCCGGCAACTATGGTTGGGTTACTGGACAGGTTGGAAGCAAAGGGTTTGCTCAAGCGGACAAGATCTGAAAATGACCGGAGGGTTGTTTTTATCGACCTGACCGTGCAGGGGTGCGAATTGGAGATTAACTCACCGGAGGTTGTGCAGAATCTATTAGTAAGTGGGCTTGAAAATCTTACTGGACAAGAGTTAAAAAATATTTCAGGTGGAATGGAACAGGTCGTTGCTATATTAGGCGCTAAAGATATCCCGCCACAGCTCATTATGTCTGCTGAAATCAACGCACCGAAAAGAAGAAGAAAAATCGGGTAGTTTGTTACTTATTAACTGCGTCCCTGAGTATGCCACTTGGTGTACATGTCAATATCCACGAAACATGAAAACTATGAAAAGTATACCGATAAAAGAGAGCGTAAGCACAAGCCTGGCTTTACCTTTGGCCAGATAACTGCAAATCCAGGTGAGTGCGTAGGCCCCCAGCCAACAGAAACCCAACCGTACAAAGCCGGTCAATTCTTCCTTATATGCAGAAATGAAAACAAAATAAAAGAGCAGAAAATGAGTAGCAAACAGGATCGCATTCAAAAAAATGCCGGTGGCCTGATGCTCCAGTAATCCGGGCAAACGTACCTCTTTATTTGCAGATTTGTTGAAAATCAATGAAACATCTTGTACTGCACGATATAAACCGTAATGCCGGCAAAATAACCGATCAATGCCAGCCCGCTGATCCGCTTGACATACCAGAAGAAATGTATCTTCTCCAACCCCATCGCGGCAACTCCCGCAGCAGAACCGATAATCAGGATCGAGCCGCCGGTACCGGCGCAGTATGCCATGAACTCCCACAAAAAGCAGTCAGGCGGATACTGTGCCATGTTGTACATCCCCATGGAGGCGGCAACCAGCGGCACGTTATCAACGATAGCGCTTACCATACCGATGATGGTGACAATGACGTCTTCACGCCCGACAGTTTTGGTCAGCCAGCCGGCAAGATTGGTTAATATATGGGTATGCTCCAGAGTAGCCACGGCAAGGAGAATGCCGATAAAGAAAACTATCGAACTCATATCTATCTGTTTGAGCGCGCGGACCAGAGTCAAATGTTCCTTGTGTTCGTCCTCTTTCTTGCTGTGGAGCAGTTCACCTGTCATCCAGAGAATGCCGAGTCCGAAAAGGATCCCCATGAACGGCGGCAGGTGAGTGATGGTCTTGAAGATCGGCACACAGATCAGAATGCCGATCCCCATGCGAAACATCAGTTTCTGCTCGAACGGGGTGGTTTTGCTGCGATGGCCGTTGCAGTCATCATCGGATATGACCGGACTTACAACTTCACGGCCCCGGAGGAAGTAGCTGGTAATAGCCAGCGGCACGATCATGTTGACCATCGAGGCAAGGAAGACCCCTTTCATGATAGCCAGAGTGGTGATCTGTCCTCCGATCCAGAGCATGGTGGTGGTGACGTCACCGATCGGACTCCAGGCACCGCCGGCATTGGCGGCGATGACGATGATGCCGGCAAAGAAGAGGCGGTCGTCATGCTTGTCGAGCAGTTTTTTGATCAATGAAATCATCACGATGGTGGTCGTCAGGTTGTCCAGTACGGAGCTTAAAAAGAAAGTGACAAACCCGATCAGCCACATCAGGGTGGAGAGCTTGGTGGTATTAATGCGTGAGGTGATCACCTCGAAGCCGTTGTGAGCGTCGACCACCTCGACAATCGTCATCGCCCCCATGAGGAAAAAGACGATTTGTGCCGTTCCCATCAGTGACTCGCCCAACTGCTCGTTCACCAGGTGGTGATCACCGGTTGAGAGTGCATAGATCGTCCAGAGCAGACCGGCACCAATCAGAGCGGTAGCCGATTTGTTGACCTTGAGCGGGTGCTCCAGGGCGATGGCGGCGTAGGCGATGACGAAGATGATAACGATGGCAGTGAGCATGAAGGTGGTCTCCCGATACAGTATATTTGTTACAAGCGCTTACAGACTGTTTTTCCTGAAATAATCAAACATGCCGAGATCGCCGATGCGGCCTATTTTTGCATACGGATCGTTCGGGTCGGCAGGAGGGTCGCGCAGGGCATCACCGATAATCATGCCGCCAACGGCACCGTAGAGCAGCGCGGCAGTACCGCCGGTCAGCAGCAGGTCCATCTGTGTACTGATGCCGACCCCGGTGAAGAGCAGGCCGGTGACCAGGCCGACAGAGCCAAGCACAATAGCGCCGAGCTTTTTATCACCGGTTTTCTGTACCGCCCAGCCGCCGACAGCCCAGGCCAGCATGGAGTAGACCGCATAACCGCCCAGGCCCCAGCGGGCGGAAAAACTGTCCATCAGACCCATCATTGTCAGGGCCGACGGTATGATATTGGTCGTAAGACTCAGACCGGCAAATGACGCCAGGATGCTGGCGCCGACAGCGCGGAACCTGATACCCATAACGAATCTCACTATAGCGGCATTAAAATTGCGGAACATTTTAAGGATCATGTTCTGTCTGCTCTCCAGTGTGGTGGTCGCTGCATTCATACCATAAACTCCTTTTAGTGAATACATGATTCCTTTTTAAAAAAAACCCTCCCCCCGCTGGGGGGGAGGGTAACAGCAGATAGATCAGTGAGCAGAAGGAGGTACTACCAGTTTGCCGGGGTAGCGCAGGCTGCCGACCAGATCCTGAATCTCCTGAGGAGGCTCCGGAGTGAACTTGCCGACGATCCACATGGTGGCAAAGTTGAGACAGGCGCCGACTGTGCCGATCCCTTCCGGAGAAATACCGAACCACCAGTGATCCTTGTTATTGAAGGCAGGATTAACGAACTTGAAGTAGCTGATGTACGCGGCAACGAATACTATACCGACAACCATACCGCTAATTGCGCCTTCCTTATTGGCCTTCTTGTTGAATATTCCCATGAGGATGCAGGGGAAGAAGGATGCCGCTGCGAGACCGAAGGCAAAGGCGACCACCTGGGCCACGAATCCGGGGGGATAGATGCCGAACAGACCGGCAATGCAGACCGCTACAGCGGCGCCGCCTCGGGCCCAGATGAGCTCTTCTTTCTCACCCATGTCAGGCTTTAGCATACCCTTCATCAGGTCATGGGAAACTGCGGCAGAGATAACCAGCAGCAAACCGGCTGCGGTTGAGAGTGCGGCAGCCAGGCCACCGGCGCCGATCAGACCGACTACCCAGTTGGGGAGCTTGGCGATTTCAGGGTTGGCAAGAACCATGATGTCCTGGTCGATCTTGACTTCATTGGCACTTTTTGGGTCATCCCATTTGCCTTTGGCGATCTTCATGACGCCGTCGCCGTCTTTGTCGACAAATTTTACCAGGCCGGTTTTTTCCCAGTTTTTGAACCAGGAGGGGGCGGCGTCGTAGCGGACGTTATTGATCGATTTGATGAAGTTGGTGCGGGCAAAAACAGCGATTGCCGGAGCGGTCGTGTAGAGCAGGGCGATGCAGATCAGCGCATAACCGGCGGATGAGCGGGCATCACGCATTTTGGGTACCGTGAAAAAGCGGATCAGGATGTGCGGCAGGCCGGCGGTGCCGATCATCAGCGACATGGTGATGAACCAGACATCGATACGGGGGCGTGCGCCTGCGGTGTAGGCGCCGAAGCCGATATCCTTCTGGATGCCGTTCAGGACGTCCAGCAGGTATTTACCCTGAGTGGCGGGATCCTGCAGCATGGTAGCGCCTGCAGCGGTGATTTTAGAACCGAAGCCCAGCTGCGGAATCGGGTTGCCGGTAAGCTGCAGGGAGATAAAGATAGCCGGAACCAGATAAGCGCAGATCAGAACGCAGTACTGGGCAACCTGAGTATAGGTGATCCCCTTCATACCACCGAGGGTGGCGTAGAAGAATACAAGCGCCATGCCGATGATTACGCCGACGTTGATGGAGACACCCATGAAACGGGAGAACACCACGCCGACGCCGCGCATCTGGCCGGCCACGTAGGTGAACGAGACGAAGATGGCGCAGAGCAGCGAAACCAGGCGAATCGACTGCGAATAGTAACGGTCAGCCATGAACTGCGGGATGGTGAACTTACCGTATTTGCGCAGATAGGGGCCGAAGAGCATGGCGAGCAGAACGTAGCCACCGGTCCATCCCATCAAGTAAAAGGAGCCGTCTCGTCCCATGAACGAAATAAGACCGGCCATGGAGATGAAGGAGGCAGCCGACATCCAGTCGGCGCCGGTTGCCATACCGTTCATATAGGCGGGAACAGACTGTTCGGCGGCGTAGAAGTCGCCGGTTGATTTTGCCCGCGTAGCATAGGCGATGTAGATATACAGGGCAAAGCTGAGGCCCGTAAGAATCCAGGTCCAGGTAAGAATACTCATAGTGTGTCACCTCGTGATTTTAGTGATGTGATAATGCTGGCTGTGCGCACCGTCTTGTTACCCTTCGTGTACGTCATACTTCTTGTCCAGGTTGTTCATCATGTACACATAGGTCCAGATCAGGATGACAAAAATAACCATTGAACCCTGATTGGCAAACCAGAAACCGAGCGGGAAGCCGCCGAGCATAAAGGCAGCATCAAGCTGATCAACGATCATGATGCCACAGAAAAACGACACGAAAAACCAGATCGCCAGGTGAACAATGATGATAACCAGGTTCTCTTTCCAATACGCCTGTAACTCTTTCGTTGCATGGACTGACATAAGACCTCCTCTTGTGTGATGTACGCTTCAGTAAAACTGGTTCCGCAAGTCTGAGTGGCATGTACCTCCTTTCTTGTGTGGGTGGCTGCCGGCCATCCCTGCCCAGGCTCTGCAGGCGGTTAGTGGTTGGACTCTTTACTTCGCCTCGATGGAAAAAATAAAAAAACACTCACCACGGAGACACAGAGAACACTGAGAAAACAAAGGCTTAAGGTCCAAAAAAACCTTTTTGGTGAACCATAAAGCTTCTTATTTTATTTGTGACTCTTCGACTTTACTCAGTTCTCCGTGTCTCCGTGTCTCCGTGTCTCCGTGTCTCCGTGGTAAAAATCTTTTTTTGTGATTTTATGCGTACGCCCGTGTATAGCCGAACTTCATGGAGAGCGCCTCGGCGCCTTCAAGCATGCAGGGAATGACCACGTTATCAAGTCGATCCTGCAGCATGCGGAATGAAGGTGCCAGCAGCGTCAGCGCTCCGACTACCTTGCCGGCATAATCGCGGATGACGACTGCAACGGAGCAGATGCCATCACCCAGGCCGTTGAAATCAACCGCAACGCCTTTGCGACGAATCTCTTCAAGTTCACGCTCCAGCATTTCCGGATTTTCAATACCGCTTTTTTTTGCGGCCTTACCAAAAAGGTTAATTGAAGTGACCGATCTGATGACCTTGCCGGCGGCGTTAGTGAAGAAGGGGAATCGCTTGCCGACCAGGTCAGCTGTCTTGATCTGCTGGAACGAATCAACCATATCCAGAAACAGCACTTCATCGTTATTGGCAACGGTGAAGTAAACCGCTTCATCAAGTTTGCGGGCCAGCTCAAGCATGATCGGATGCGCCATTTTGATAAGGTTGTCGCTTTTCAAAATATGCTGTGCCATTTCAAATGCCTGCAGACCAAGGGCGTAGGTGTTGTCAACTTTATTGCGCTCAACCAGTCCTTTATCCTCAAGAGTGGCAAGCAGTCGAAAGACCTTGTTATGGCTTAAACCAAGTTTTTTCTCCAATACTGAAATCGATGGATTCTCACCACCCTGTGCAAGAGATTCAAGCAGATCGATGGCCTTGACAACGGCTTGAACGGAATAAACTCCTTTTTCTCTCATGATTCATGTGCTCCTATCAAATTGAAATGAGCAGAATGTATACAAAATTGATTTCTTGATATTTAATACATTGTTTCATAATTGTCAATTATATTTTAATGTATCCAGGCATATTATAAATATCAATAATAACAAATAGATACATAAGTATATAATGTATACGCTGTTTATTATGCTTCCTAACCACTGTTTTATTTTACAGTATATTGCCGTTTTTATCAGTCAAAAATATATATTTATATTATTTGGTTATATTTTTTTCAAAGTACAGATATGCTATAGTGACAATGAAAAAATTAGATTTAGTGTTCATGGTAAGGTATAACGATTAGCAATAGAATTTTTCAGAGTTACTTGCAGGTGTCCGCATGCCAACGACAAACGAAGACAGCCTTTTCTTCATACCGGTACATGAGGTCTGCCATCGGCCTGTAGTTACCTGCGCACCTGATCTTGGCCTGATTGAAATGGCCCGGTTGATGATGGCCAATAATATTTCAGGCATAGTCGTCGTAACTGATGAAAAGCCGGTCGGTATTGTCTCTCTGCGCGACCTCCGTAATCTGATCGCCGAGGTCACAGGATCTATTGAAACGTTGACAGTGCGGGACGTCATGAAAACGTCTCTTATCACTATCCATAGTAGCGACTACCTGTTTAAAGCCATATTTCTTATGGCAAAACACAACATTCACCGCCTGATTGTTGTCGATGAATCTGAAACACTAACCGGTGTCATAACCGATGCAGACCTGATGCGCATCCAGACCAGCAGCCCACTGTATCTTGTGCAGGAGATAGAAGCTGCCGGTTCAATCGAACAATTGCGAACTCTTGGTCAGAAAATGACCGGCATGTTGCGCTACGCGCTTAAAATCAATGCCGACACCCCGAGCCTGATCCAGTTGATTGCTCACTTTAACGATGCTCTCACGCAGCGCCTTATCTACATTCTGGATCGTTCTCATGATATCCGGCTGCCGTCTGGCGCGGCATATCTGTCACTCGGAAGTGAAGGGCGCCAGGAACAGACACTGCGGACCGATCAGGACAGTGCCATCGTCTACCGCGATGACCTGTCTAGCGATGACATCGTCAAGGCGCGGCGTTTTGCCGGGCACATAGTTTCTGCTCTTGAAACTATCGGCGTGCCGCTCTGTCCCGGCAACATGATGGCCAGTAATCCTGAGTGGTGCCACAGTCTGTCCGAGTGGAAACAGCTCCTTGAGCATTGGATTAATCGCCCCGACCCTGATGCAACGGTGCATTTCGGAGTATTCCAGGATTTGCGCGTCATGCATGGTGACGTCTCGTTTGAGGCGGAACTTCGGGAGTTTATCTGTGAATGTACTCGCAGGAATGCAATATTTTTCCCCAGCATGGCCCGCAATATTGTTCGCTTCAAACCGCCGCTCGGTATGTTCGGTCGCTTTCAGGTTGAGAAAAAGGGTGACCAGCGCGGGAAGCTGGATTTAAAAAAAGGGGGGCTGTTTGCCTTGACCAGAGGTGTCAGTCTCATCGCCCTCGAAGCGGGCATCACGGGCGGGACGACATGGTCAAAGCTGGAACGACTTAACTACCTGCATGTGGTGTCGGATCGTGATCTGGAGACTCTCTGTGACGCGTTTACGTATTTGGTAAAGATGCGCTTGAGCAAGCAGCTGATCGCTATGGCATCAGGAAAGCCGGTGGACAATTATGTCGATCCGATGGTGTTAATGGACCGGGATCGGGACCAGCTCCGCGATGCTTTCAAGGGTGTTGAGACGTTGCTGCATCTCCTGAAAAGTCGCTATCAGCTTGACTTGATGGCACGGTAGAGATATCGTACTCAAACACGTTGTTTCCGGAGGATAAGGACTTTGACCGAAAGCCATCCCATACTGCATGCCGTCGACGCGACGAATATCATGGCGGTGTGCACCTGGTCGCAGGGTCGTTTTATCTGTAGAGATCTGTCCCGGCTGTTAATTCTTATTCTCCTTATCCTGACACCGCTCACCTATTCGAACGATGCCATCCCCAATTTCCAACCTGACGGCTTTTCACGTTATTCCCCAGCGACAAAAACCAGACGCACTGTTTCCGTGAGGCAACCTGCTCCGCCCGATGATGTTACCGGCGCTGACGCTGCTATGGTTTTCGTCACTCCACACTCCCCTCAATCTCAACTTCATAGTTCTCCTTCATATTCATCCCAACCATCAAGAGCCCCTCCAGCCTGAAACCGGTAGATCCGTTATAAAAATTATCAGTCTGACGGCACTGATCTGTCAGCGCATTTTTTCGGTCAATACTGTTTTTATGGAGGTTTGTATGCTGAAGCTCCTGAAGAAGTGGCTTGCGCCAATTGATGCACGAAGTGGTACGTGTGCATGTTGCGGCAGATGTTGCGAATTATTCGGCGGGCATCTCAATGCTTATGATGCGGATATTCGCAGGTGGAACAGGGAAGGGCGGGAAGATCTTGTGCAGATGGTGAACCGCTTCGGCTGGATTTGGGTAGACCCGGAGACGAAAAGGCCGTTGCCGCGTTGTCCGTTCATAGAGCGGTCAGAAACCGGGTTGACACTCTGCGGCATCAATGAAGTAAAACCGGATATGTGCAGAGACTTTCCACGAATTGAAGTGGGTCAGCGCTGTATGCGTGTTTCGAACTCAGAGCAGATCAAAGAGTGAAAACGGCTCCTCCAGTAGAAAATTGGCGTCTTCAGTGCTGATAGTTGCTGCCGTTAGTCCTGGAACCGGCGGGAGAATAATTTTGAACGGCAGGTCGCCAAGTTCCGCTGGTATCCCCCCTTTCTCTCTTGCATGCCCCCCGCCCGCAATGACCACCATGACTCTGTCAGGGTGTCGCTGGTGATAATCGTGGATTCGGCTTGCCATCACCCTGTTTCTGAGCATCTGTGCTTCGCAGATATACCGGAAGTTATCGCTGCTTCTGCCGTGTGCCCAATATGACGCCCTGATGAAATCAACATACTCTTCGCTCACTTCGGTATCTACTTCTGGGGGGAGTTGGCGCTTGTCGGCAGAATTGAGGGAAGATAATCCCTTCCGGGAAACTTTCATGACAATATCACGTGGTGCGTTCAGTGCGATGATCGGAATATGGTTGACCCGGGCGTAGATGAAGATCTCTTCGTAAAGCCGATACGGTATATTTCGCCAGTTTGACCGATATACTCCGGCGAATTCGTTAGTCGTGACGGTTCCGCCGCACCAGCCATCCAGAGTCTTCTGACTTGATTCTTCAAACATCTCCATGCCGATGGCTACTGACTTCCCTTTCGCCTGAAGTCCCTTTACAACTTTGAGCTGCAGTTCGTGGTGTGCCGCTGCGTCATGGCGCTCGCCGATAAAAACAACCGGAGCAGCAGCGATCTCGTCGATCATGGTGCGGACATCAACCGTTACGCGGTCTTCGACCCGCATGGCCCGGGTGATTGTCGAAGAACAGCCGGTCAGGAACAGGGAGATGGCGAGAATCACCAGGGTGCATGATGTCAGAGGGATGCGCATGCGTAACCTTGTAAAAATGATAATAGCCGACTAAGTTTTCTGTCGGCTATTATCGGTTCTGACATGTGAGTATACCTTTGGCCGTTACCGTTATAATGGATTATACGGTGTTGTTGTGGTTAGTATGTCGGAAGGATTATTACCGAGCAGAATGCTCTGGGTTAACGGAAACGTGTCGGTAACGTACACGTTGAATTTGTCTATTTCGTATCCAGCTGACGCCGGTTTTAAGCGGATATATGTCTGCGGTGCTGTTACATTATCTGGAAAAGTCAGCACATCTGCCGGCGAAAAAAGATGCCCGGAAAAATTAGTTACTTTAAGCTGGACATAGTTTCCCCCATTGTTTACTGGTCGCACGATATTGCTATTACTACTACTGTAAGTACTAAACCCGACCACTGTTGCTGTGCCGGTTCTTCTTGCTGTACTTGTGTTATTAAAGGACAGTAATTCCAGGTTTTCATTATTCAGAGACAACGTGCCGAGAAAAGTCACATTATCAGCACTGGATGCTGAAATAGTCATGTCCACATTGTTTCCCACGAAAATGAGTGTTTTTGCAATTACTGTGGATATGATACTGGATAACCCGTTTACTTTTTTAATGTATTCCGTAGCAATAATGGGTTGGCCACTGCAATCTTCGCCAAAAATCTGTATTTTGGTACTGTCCTTAGTCGCGCTTAGCGGGTAAATACTCAACTTTTCTTTACAGTTTGTTGTATAGGAACTAAAGAGAAAAAGTTTTGAGGTTGACCCTGACACCGAGCCGTAAGAGACAAGAGTACCATTCTTGATAACACTGTATTTTCCGTATACTTCAGTTCCTACGCTGTCGGTTGTGAGAGTTAATTTGCCTGAAGGAAAACCTGGGTGACTACTAAATGTCTGATAAATTGCTGCTTTCAGATTAATTTTTTGAGTGAGGTCCTCAGGAGTGGTAGCTGAAGGGGAAACGGGAACTGTTGCAGTTTTATTCGCAGATGAATCACCCACGCACGCGGTAAGAATAAAAGAAAAAACTACGACCGCAATAAGGTTTATGAAAGCTTTCATTGAACATTCTCCTCTGAGACAACCAATAAATAAGCAAAAAAAGCTGCGTATCCAAGTTTTGCTTCCATGAAAAAATTACTGACAACACTCGAATCTGTAGGCTTTACTTACAACCTCAGCATTAATTATTCAAGAAAATTCTGATATTTGAGCGCTACAGATGTAAGGAAAGTCAGAAAGGACGCCAGGTTAACCGCTTTTCGTATTACTGCCGTACGTAACAAAAAAAGGCCTGCCACATGGCAAGCCTTTTTTGCAGTAATATTCCGAATTGCTCTGTCAATACCCCATTAAACGGGGCAGCCAGAGTGATATTATCGGTACGTAGGTAATCAGGAGCATGAACCCGATCATGGCAAGCAGCCACGGCAGAACAGCCATGGTAAGTTCAGAAATCCCCATCTTGGTAATACCGCTGGCCACATACAGATTGAGCCCGACCGGTGGGTGACACATACCGACCTCCATGTTGACGGTCATCAGTATGCCGAAGTGGATCGGGTCGACTCCCAGTTTCATAGCCACCGGAAACAGGATCGGCGCCAGGATCAGAATGATGGAGGAGGGTTCCATGACGTTGCCGGCCAGCAGCAGCAGGACGTTGGTGACGGCAAGGAAGGCGATAACACCGAGGTTGTGATTAATGATCCAGTCAGCCATGATCTGAGGAATCTGCTCAGAAGTCATCAGGTAAGAGAACAGTACCGCATTGGTGATTATATAGAGAAGCATGGCTGACATGTTGGCGGAATCCCGCAATACTTTGGGTATGTTTTTGAGCGGCATATCCTTGTACACAAATACGGCAACGATGAAGGCATAGACCGCACTCATGGCTGCAGCTTCAGTGGGGGTAAACATGCCGCTATAAATACCGCCAAGCACGATGACAATCAACAGCAGGCCCCAGGCGCTCTCCTTGAAGGCAAATAAACGCTCCTTGAACGACGCCTTCGGCAGACGGGGATAGTTGTTCTTGCGGGCGCGATACCAGGTAACAGAGCCGAGCAGTAATGCTAACATTAGTCCGGGAACAACTCCTGCCATAAAGAGCGCGCCAACCGAAGAGTTGGTGGCAACAGCATAGATAACCATGACGATTGAGGGGGGAATCAAAATTCCCAGTGAACCGGAGGTTGTAATAACGCCGGCACCAAACCTGCGTGGAAAGCCGGCCTTGACCATTGCCGGCAGCAGGATGGACCCTATTGCCACAACGGTTGCAGGACTGGATCCGGATACGGCGGCGAACAGGGCGCAGGCAACAACACCTGCGAGACCGAGACCGCCATACCAGTGACCGATCATGGCCGTGGCAAAGTTGATCATCCGTTTGGCCACACCGCCATGTGTCAGGAAATTTCCGGCCAGAATAAAGAACGGGATTGCCATGATCTCAAACTTCTCAATGCCGGTAAACAGTTTCATGGCAACGGTTTCTACCGGTACATTCGACATGAAAAACAGAAAGCTGAGCACGGTCAGGCCGAGAGAAATTGAGATCGGCATACCGGTAAGCATCAGGCCGATCAGCAGGGCAAAAATAATACCGGCACTGCCAAAAGATGCAATCGCAGCCATTGCAATAACGATGGCGCCGATCCAGATAGTCGCCTTTTTTGGGGTCATTCGCTCTTGAGTTTCAGCATGTGCACTCATTTGACACCCCCGGTATGTTTCGTATCGTCAAGTCTATGTTCTTCATACTCCTCCAGCATTTCGGTTGCATTGACAACCTCTTCATCCAGGCCATCTACATGGGAATGATCATGTTTGGGCAGTTCCCCGGTGCGGGCAAAGCTCCAGGCGACCTGTAAGAAACGGAAACACATCAGGGACGATCCGAGCGGTATTGCAAGATAGATCATCCATGTCGGCCACTCCAAATCCGGAGTGATCGGACCTTCGTACAGGTCACCCATTTCCATGCCGAACAGATTAAACATGTAGTAGTGCATGCCGTTTTCCCAGACAAAACGCATGCCCAGAACTGCAATGATGCAGGTAAAGAGTGCCCCGCTGCCAAGACCGATCAGCACTGATGTTTTACACCACTTTTCCGGCAGCCGATTGATCAGAACATCGACCCCCACATGGATGCCGGTGCGCACACCGTAGGCAGCACCGAATTTAGCCATCCAGACAAACATATAAATACAGAGCTCCTGGGCCCATGCCATATTGAAGCCGAGAAGCCAATCCTGCAGAGCGGGAATGGGGATTCCCATGAGGTAGCGGCGGGTGACGGCAACGGCGATAATGATCGTTGCCGCGCCGATGAGGAAGGTGATGATAAGTTCCTCAAGCTGGTCAAGATATTTCATCATGGGGATTATCTCCTGGCTCCAAATATCGGAATAAGTGTGTTAACGAGGTTGATAGCAACCGCTAACTTAAAGAAAAAGCCGTTAAAAAGCCGCTACGGATGTCCGCAGCGGCGATACGCTTACAAAATAGTCTGAATTATGGCTTGTAGCCGGTTTCCTTATATACTTCATTGACAATTTCAGTACCGATTCTGCTCATATTTTCCTTGTGTGCCTTGTCCATGGCCTTTTTCCAGGCCGCTTTCTGCTGAGGGGTGAGGGTAATGATCTCTGAACGGCCGGATTTCTTTACGGCAGCCATTGCCTCTTCATTATCTTTCTGGGCGACATCGTTGGCGAACTTGGTGGCATCCTTCATACAGCCGTCAAGGATAGTGCGGATATCGGCCGGCAGCCCCATCCAGAACTTCTTGTTGACCAGAACGGCATAGCCGAGGTAACCGTGGTTGGAGAGGGTGACATACTTCTGTACTTCATGCATCTTCTGAGTATAAAGATTTGAAGGGGGGTTTTCGGTTCCGTCGACAACGCCGGTCTGCAGCGCCTGATACACCTCAGAAAATGCCATTACTTGCGGCATAGCGCCAACGGAGCGCATCTCTGAATCAAGCACTTTGGATGACTGGATTCGCATCTTGAGGCCTCTGAAATCGCCCGGTTCCCTAAGTGGCTTGTTGGCGCTCATGACCTTGAAGCCGTTATCCCAATAAGCCAGGCCCATCAACCCCTTTGACTCAAGTTTGTGGAGCAGTTTTGCGCCGATAGGACCCTGGGTTACCTTGTGCAGTTCAGCGTAGCTGTCAAAAATGAACGGCAGGTCAAAAACTTCAAAGTCCTTGATTCCCAGAGGGCCGAACTTGGCAAGGGAGGGGGCCAGCATCTGCACGGAACCCATCTGCAGCGCCTCCATCTCTTCCTTGTCCTTGAAGAGCTGGCTGTTCGGATAGACTTCAACCTTGACGCGACCCTTGGTGCGTTCCTCTGCTATTTTCTTGAAATATTCAGCTGCCTGTCCTTTAGGTGTGTGTTGGGCGACAACATGGCTGAACTTGATCATGATTGGCGCAGGTGCCGCCACTGCGGCCATAGGTACGACCAATGCGGCAGCGGCTGCAATTACCAGACTTTTGAGACAACGATTGAAATTCATACGGTATTCCTCCTGTGGGGTTATTTGTGTACGCAGGATCTGGTAGTTTCATCAGTCCAAGCGAACTATCGTCTTATCTGCAACGTCAATGCCAACTGCACCTGGTTTCATAACAAACCAATATCTCGTTCTATTTTACAATTTGATGAGTATTTTCGTAGCTTGGTGGAGTCGATGTGGCTAAAACCGGCCAGTTGCTGTGGCGGTAATCGGCCACTTTTGTGATCCGGAAGAGTCGGGTTCGCACAGCTAACTTCTCCTTCGTTTGGGAGCATTCTAATATCCATTTCAATTCGGAGCGTAGCCGGTTTCTTTGTAGACTTCCTTGACCAGATCTGCGCCGATACGTGCCATATTATCCTTGTGGGCCTTATCCATGGCCTTCTTCCATTGGGCGCGCTCTTGCGATGTCAGGGTTATAAACCGGGATTTGCCTGTTTTCTTAACGGCAGCAAGGGCTTCGTCATTATCCTTTTTGGCGACGTCATTGGCAAATTTGGTGGCATCTTTCATGGCGCCTTCAAGAATGGTGCGGATGTCGACTGGCAGTCCGGCCCAGAATTTTTTGTTAACGATGACGGCATAGCCCAGGTAGCCATGGTCGGAGAGGGTTACGTATTTTTGAACTTCAAACATTTTCTGTGTGTACAGGTTTGAGGGGGGATTCTCTGTGCCATCGACAACGCCGGTCTGGAGCGCCTGATATACTTCCGAAAAAGCCATAACCTGCGGATTGGCGCCAACCGAACGCATCTGGGAATCAAGAACCTTGGAGGCCTGAATGCGCATTTTCTGACCTTTGAAGTCGGCAGGGACTCTAAGTGGCTTGTTGGCGCTCATAACCTTGAAGCCGTTGTCCCAGTATGCCAGGCCATGAATCCCTTTGGCCTCAAGTTTTGCCAGCAGTTTGGCGCCGATTGGCCCCCGGGTGACTTTGTGCAGTTCCTGATAGTTGTCAAATATGAAGGGGAGGTCGAATACTTCAAATTCCCTGACACCCAGCGGCGCAAACTTGGCCAGCGATGGAGCCAGCATCTGGACAGCGCCAAGCAGCAGCGCCTCCATCTCTTCCTTGTCCTTATAGAGCTGGCTGTTCGGATAGATTTCTATCTTTACGCGCCCCTTTGTGCGTTCCTCGGCGATTTTTTTAAAATAGTCTGCAGCCTGACCTTTTGGGGTGTTCTGGGCAACGACGTGACTGAATTTGATCACGATTGGAGCAGGGGCGGCCAGAGCGGTCATCGGAAGCGCCATGGCAGCCGCAGCGATAATCAGGATTATGAGGCAACGATTGAAACTCATACGGTATTCCTCCTTTGGAATGGTGTTGAGTGGGGTGTAATCGGTAGTCTGTGAAAAAAGATATTGTATTAAATGCAATAGAAGTGCCAACCCTGACCGTTGTTCTAACGTGCTGATATACTGTTCTGTTTTTAACTTAGGTCGGAAATCAGACGTAACCGCCAGAGCATGTGGCTAAAATCGGCCAGCATTTGTAATTAGGGGATGGTTTTGCCCAGCAGCAGGAGAGGGGGAATAGAGAGTGATCAGGGGGTGAAAAAACGGTGGCTCATTTCTGATAGCCCCAGAGAGTTAAGGAGTTCATTGAGGCGCTCTGAAGGGCGTCGGCGCGGCAGATCTTTGTAGCTGGCGATTATCAGCTCATTTTTCATGGAATGTTCCCAGCCAACCAACTCGGTTACCGTAACCTGATAGCCATGCGCCTCCAGTTGCAGGCAGCGCAGCACATTGGTGACATGACTGCCGAATTCGCGGGTGTGTAGCGGATGACGCCATATCTCGGTCAGGCTGTTTGAGGCAAGAGCGGCAGCTTTGTGTTTTTTGAGAACTGCAGCCACTTCAGCCTGACAGCAGGGAACGAGTACTATAAACCGGGCTTTTTTGGTAAGGGCAAAGCGGATGGCGTCGTCTGTCGCGGTATTGCAGGCGTGCAAGGCGGTGACAATGTCAACGGCCGGAGGGAGTTCGTCCGAATCAATAGACTCTGCTACAGACTGATGTAAAAAGGACATGCCGGCAAAACCGAGTTTAGCGGCAAGTACTCGCGATGTTGCTACCAGTTCATCGCGCGTTTCAATGCCGAACAGCTGTGAACCATCATCCTGGTATTTAAAAAACAGGTCATAGAGGATAAAGCCGAGGTACGATTTTCCGGCGCCGTGATCAACCAGGGTTATGCCGGGATGATCCCGCTGGACCTCTTTCAGCAGTGGTTCGATGAATTGATACAGGTGATTGACCTGTTTCAGCTTCCGTCTGCTGTCCTGATTCAGTTTGCCGTCCCTGGTAAGGATATGCAGCTCTTTGAGCAATTCTATTGATTGCCCCGGCTGTATGTCATGTTTTTCCGGCATCAGGAAGGGTTTCTTTTGTGGATAATTTCGACAAAATTATTGAATAACTCAAGTTTAAAGGCCCCGGATTTGGCCTCTTCACGCATGATCTTGATCGCGTCTGCATGCGAATTCGCCTTACGCTGCGGCCGGTCCATGATCAAAGCACTATACACGTCACACAACGCCGCCACTTGTCCGCTTCGTGGGATGTCATCACCCTTTAGTCCGGTTGGATAACCGTTTCCGTCGTATCTTTCATGATGGTAACGAACAATATTAAGCACAATCTCGCCATAATGTCCGCTCTGCTTCAGGTACTCATACCCTTTCTGGGTATGTTGTTTAACCTTCCAGTATTCAATATCAGAGAGGGCATCGTTCTTTTCCAGGACCTCGTTGGTGATGAAGGTCATACCGTAATCGTGAAGAAGGCAGCCGATCCCCACATCGATCATCTCGTCATGTGCCAGTTTAAAGAGCTCGCTGTTAACCAGCAGGGTGAGGGCAGCAACCTGGACAGTATGGGTAAAGAGATAGAAACCGGTATCTATTACCTTTTGGACAGACACCATGGCATGAGGATCTGAGGACACATACTGCAGGATATGACGTACCATGTTACGGCAGCGCACAAGATTAGAGGTTGGTTCCGGTGATTCGAATATGTCAATCACGCAGTTCACTGAGGTCTGATAGAGTATTCTGCTCTTTGCGGTACTGCTGAGATCGTCTCTGGCGAGCATTTCCGCAAGGCTGTTCTCCATGAACTCATTAATAGAGTCAACATCACCGCTTCGCACATACAGAAATCTCGAAGAATTTCGCTCAAGGCGGTGATGGTCCTCGGCAGAGAACATCCGGTCAGGATCTTTGTAAAGAACGTAATTGGAGCCGCTCTTGAGATACAGAGCCACGCGGGGGAACAGTTCAGATGAGATGCTGTCTATGCTGATTGCTCGCCAGAAACGGTCATTGCTCATAGATTATCCCTATTCAAAGGTTTGCGGGAAACTTTCATCAGATCATCAGATATCAGGCACTCGGCAGTTGAGGGCATCCTTGACTTCCTGCCTGAATTTTAGGAGGGTTTGTTTCTCTTCGCCGAAAGTATTGTTAATGCTTTCGGTGACAACAGAGTGCAATTTGGAGAGCTTGTTGCGATCCCCCATGGAATCCCTCAGCTCTCTGCGTAACATCTGAATAGCAATAGTTCGAGTAGACATACCGTTACCGCCTGCGAAGTAAAAAACATTGCAATACTTGGTGCAGCAGTCTGCTAATCCTCCAGGACCCCCCACTTATCCATGAAATTGCAGTGATGAAGCATATTCTGGACATTAACTGCCCCCAGTATTTCTTCCCCCTCTTCTTTACTTAAACCCACTTTAGGGCGCACGCCCATCCAGTAGGCTGCCGTTTCGGTGGGATTATCCAATGGTCGCGGAACAGGAGGTCCGGCTTTATAATGGCCGTCAATAAAAATTGCTGACTCGTATTGGCGGGGGTTTTTGACAAGATAAACCTCAACCAACATTCCAGTTTTAAGAGTTTTTTCAACAAGTTGGCTAATTACCTCAACCTCTTTTGGTACATCATTTGTTGGCAGTGACATATGCTCTTTCCTCCTGTATTACGTTATTGTGGTTATATCAGAATTTTTCCGGATTGTAATAAGCAATCTGCAACTAATCTGCAAAATATCGCAGATTAACGGATCAAATTATGGACCAAACAAGTTGCCCTCTCGTGTGAAATCAGGTATGTATGTGAGAAAATACTGTCAGAGAGGGAAAAATGAATTTATTATTCGATCTGTACCGTGACCTGTCTGTTCGAACTCGAATAACTTTGCTTTGTCTTTGCTACAGTTTTTGCATTATTGTTGCTGTCGTCGCCGGGCGTTCTCTGCCGCTATCCTATGCAATCGCCTCAACTGCCGTTTTTGTCATCATGGGGGCCGTATTTAGCGCACTGCTGTTCTGGACAATAAATGAACCCCTGCAGCGTGTTCTGGCCTATCTTTCAAATATGACCAGTGGCGACCTCGCTCAACAAATTACCGCGAAGCGCAACAATGAAATAAGTGCAATCATCCGCTCTATCAGTAGCTTACAAGATACCATGCGAAATATTTTATCTCACATTGCACTCTCTTCCGAAATAATTACCGTAGAGTCAAGTCAACTGCAAGCAACGGCAGAACTGATAGCAACAGGTGCTGAGGAGGTTGCGGCACAGGCCGCAACAGTAGCTACAGCAGGAGAAGAGATGTCTGCCACTTCCGGAGATATTGCCCAGAATTGCCAGATGGCTGCTGAAGGGGCGCAGCGTGCTTCTCAATCAGCACAAAACGGCGCTGAAGTAGTAGCAAATACTGTGGCAGTTATGGAGCAGATTGCTGATAGAGTTCAAAATTCTGCAAAGACGGTCGCAAGTCTTGGTGAACGATCTGACCAGATTGGGGCTATCATAGGCACGATTGAAGATATTGCCGACCAGACTAACCTGCTCGCATTAAATGCCGCCATTGAGGCTGCCCGGGCGGGTGAACAAGGGAGAGGTTTTGCCGTTGTTGCTGATGAAGTTCGTGCGTTAGCTGAAAGAACGACAAGAGCCACAAGAGAAATCGGAGAGATGATCAAAGCGATCCAGAATGAAACCAAAACTGCGGTTACCGCAATGGAGCAGGGTGTCCAGCAGGTTGAAACGGGCACGATTGAAGCCGAAAAATCAGGTCACGCGTTACAGGACATTCTTCAACAGATCAATGATGTCGCAATGCAGGTGAACCAGATAGCTACAGCTGCAGAAGAACAAACAGCAACTACCTGCGGGATTTCAAACAATATGCAACAGATAACGGAAGTGGTTCATAAGACATCTCAAGGAGCACATGAATCTGCAACCGCCGCGACACAGCTCCATAGCAATGCCGAAGAACTTCAGAGGCTTGTGCAACAGTTTACGCTTTAAGCTATCTCTTGTATCGAGACACTCCAATGCAATCAGTCTCTCTTTCTGAACTACATAATAAAACGGAGGAAATTAATTATGAAAAAAACCTTGCTACTACTGATGTTGGCCTTATTCTCAACAAGCGCGGCCCAGGCCGAAACCATTAAAGTCGGGGGGTCGGGGAGCATGATCCCGCTGTTGACAATACTCGGCAAGGCCTACGTCAAGAAGAATCCGAAAGACTCGGTTGAGGTGAACCAGAAATCGATGGGTCAGCCGGGCGGTATTGCGGCACTCAACGCCGGAGCTATTGATATCGCCATGTCAGCCATGCCTATTACCCCCGCCCAGGCAAAACTGCCGATCGAACAGTTCGAGATCGCCAGGGTCGCCGGGGTGGTGGCGGTACACAGCTCGGTCACTGCCACCAACATGACCAGTCAGCAGCTGTGCGATATCTATGCCGGCAAGATCAAGAACTGGAAACAGGTCGGTGGAACTGACGCTGCCATAACTGCCCTCACCAGGCCGGAGAGCGACTCCACCAAGGTCATGTTTCGCAAGAGTTTTGCCTGTCTGGCCTCTGTAAAAGAGGCGCCTGAGATCATGAATCTTCCCAAGGAAGCTGACATGATTGCCGCTTTAAGCACTACAAAGGGCGCCATTGGACAGATTAATGTCATCGCCCTCGATGATGCCGCCGGCAAGTTCAAGGCCGTCAAAATTGACGGCAAATTGCCGGAAGTATCCGACAAGTGGCCGTTTGTTCTCCACAACAACATCGTACTGAGGAAAAACAGGGGTGAAGCCGTAAAGAGCTTCATGAACTTCATCAGATCCCCCGAAGGACAGGCGATTATCAAGAGCGAAAAGGCCGTACCAAGTGCATTTAAGTTTTAGTACTTAATCCTGGTTATCAGGGTTAGCCCGCAGTAAATTCAGGATGACGGGATTGTGATGCAAGATCCGAACAAGCAAAGTACCACAGCAACCGGCTTCCGCATGAGCCTCTCCCGCAGATTTCTGCTCCGGCTTCTCGCGATTCTCTTTCTGGGGCAATGCCTGACTCTGGGCTGGTCTCTGTATCTGAACCACGATATTCAAGGGGCAGGTATCAGCGAAAAGCTCACACTCTGCGGCAAACAGATGGCTGCCGTTGCGCTCGTGTCGCGGACCTCGTTTGATTTCACCTATCTCGGCCAGTTGGCTGATGAGCTGCTGAAAGACCCCGATATAGACCGGGTCAGCTACGTCGATAATGGCGTTCCCATTCTCGATGTCAAGAATTCTGTAGCCCATGCGGATCCGCTGAAGATTGAGATTCCTGTCCTCGTTGGCACCGATAAGGTCGGTTCGATAGATATTTATTACTCTCTGGCCAGGGTCAACGGCAACATAGTTTCCCAGGCCACGATTTCAGCCGCTCTCACCGCGATTCTCTTCCTGTTTCTTGTTCTGTTTACCAAGTTCTTTTTCAACCGCGACATCGGCTCCAAAATTGCGCTGATCAACGCCAATCTGAACCAGGTCAGCAGCGGAGACCTGACCAACCGGAGCAAACTGGTTACGGGAGATGAACTCGGTTCGATATCGGCGGGTCTCGATTACGTTGTCGACTGGCTCTCCACGACCGTTATCCGGATTAAGAGTATCTCCACCAGCGTTGCCGCAGCGACCAACCACCTCTCCAGAACATTCAAGGCACTCATCGACGGCGTCACTCAGCAGCAGGTCGCCACTGAACATGCACTTATCGCGGTGCAGAACACCCTGGCCTCCCAGCAACAAATTATCACTGCCACAGAAGACCTGCTCGGCCTGTCCGGTGAAAGCACCACTGCCTTGGGGGATATTCTGGTCGCCTCCAAGGGTGTCGTGGACAAAATGGACCGGCTGGGCATAAATGTCGACTCCTCTTGCAGTACGATCAGTGAACTCTCTCGCACCTCCAGTGAGGTTTCCGCGATGGCGGCACGGGCCAACGGTTCCGTTGAAGATGCTGATCTGGCCATATCCGGTATAAGCAGCTCAGTTTCCAAAATCGGCTCCATCGTCAGGGATACGACACTTGTTTCAGCTGAGATGGACCGCATTATTGCCGATCAGGGCGTGAAATCGGTCAACGATGCCATCGACAGTATGCAGAATATTGACCAGCTGGTGACGTCCCTTTCCACGACCATTTCCAGCCTCGGCGGCAGGTCGAATGATATCGCCAGGATCCTTGAAGTCATCAAGGAGGTGACCGATCAAACGAAACTGCTCTCCCTCAATGCCCAGATTCTATCCGCCCAGGCCGGTATTTATGGACACCCGTTTGCTGTCGTCTCTGCCGAAATGAAGGCCCTCTCCAACAAGACAGCCCTTTCAACCAAGGAGATAGAAACAATCGTCTCCGCCATCCAGATGGAGATGAGTTCTGCAGTAAATTCCGCCATTGCCGCATCCGAGATGGTTTCAGAGGGAAAAGCTGTAGCAGAAAAGGTCAGTCAGGCGCTGCTGCGGATTCAGGAGGCATCCCGGCAGTCGAACCAGATGGTCGGCACCATCCAGGTAGTGGCAGACAATCAGGATCAGGACCTGCAGGGGATCATCAGGGTCTTCGATGAAATCAAGACCCTGATCAAGGAGGTAAACCGCGCCACTCGAGTCGAAAATGACGGGATACAGGGGCTGCAGCAGGATTTTGATACGATTCGTGCGGCAACCTCAATCACCAGGTCCGCATCCGAAAGCCAGGTAAAATCGATTCAGCTCATCTCGGAAAACTTCCTCATGGCGAACGACAAGACATCCGAGATCGCCACTGCAACAAAGAAACAGCATGCAGTGAGCGTAGAGATGATTACAGCCATGGAAAAGGTCAGCAGAATCAGTACGGAAACGGTCAAGGGGGTAACGGACGTTGCAACCCGGATCAGTGGCATCAGCGATGAGGTAAACTTCATGCACCACGAAATTGAAATGATAAAAACGGAAACGGAAGCAATTCCCGAGACAGAAACAGAAAGAATTTTACCGGCTTCCTGACCCGGAAACATCACTTTCCTCTGTATGTCTAAAAACCGCTCAACCGGCGGACCTTATTTACCATTATTGTACCGGCACCTCCGGAATCAACGTGATTTGCACAGTAAGTTGGGCATAAACGAGACTGAACACTGTACATCAAATTAGCTTCCCATATATGAGACTATTGGCCCTGCCTCAACTCGGATAGAGGGACCAAGGATTTCACGCATATGATCATTAACCCAACTTCTCGATTTTTCATTTGAATCTATTGCTTCTGAAAGAGTCTTAAAAATCGTAATAGATATCATCGAACCTCCTCCCAGGCTGATCCAGTAATATTCGACGAATCCGGGCAAGGCAGATATACGCGGCACAAATATTTCATCGACTTTTTTTGCGGCTTCCTCCGGGTCCAGCACCCCTTCATATCGTCTTACTGTTGCATACATCTTTCGTTTCATCTTTCTCTCCCAATGTAATGCGACTGTTAATGTGTTTTTTTACAGGCGGCTACAATACCATTGCCGCTTCAAAAAACAAGCGTTCTATTATCATAAATGCGCTTTTCAGTAAACTGTTGCCAATCACTCCTTGCTTTCAAACCATAGACTGCAGTTCTTGGTGTCATTAGAACTCATGTTGAAAAATACATCTTTTCAGTACCAGTTTTGGTGTTGTTGATGGTACATCGACTATCGGCCGTGACTGATTATGTGAGTAGTACGGAATGTGAATGTTACGACCGATGCAATTAGATGCTAAAACAAAAATCTGTTATTCACAAAGCGATTGTCGATTTGTAATCCCTTAGCCCCGAATACCCACTGATGTACCTTCTTTTATCTTGCCGTCATCCCTTTAGTAATGCTATTTTGCGTCCGCTTTGAATCATCCGTGGAGGTTTCTTTTATGAGTAAGTTTCGATATCTGACGGCTGGTGAGTCGCACGGGCCTCAGTTGAGTGCCATTATTGAAGGGTTGCCGGCCGGGATGCATCTCTCCGTTGAAACACTGAATCATGATCTGGCACTGCGACAGTTGGGGTATGGCCGTGGTGACCGGATGAAAATTGAAAAGGATACCGCTCAAATCCTTTCCGGTGTGCGCTGGGGAGAAACGATCGGATCTCCGGTTACTCTGGTCGTCATGAATCGTGATTGGGAAAATTGGTGCGAAAAAATGTCATCTCTTCCTGAATTTCGTGATGATTCCAGCGCCGTGACCCGCCCTCGACCCGGACATGCGGATTTGTCTGGTGCCATGAAGTATAGCCACAGTGACGTTCGTAACGTTCTTGAACGCTCCAGTGCACGTGAGACGGCTGTTCGCGTTGCCGTTGGTGGTGTGGCAAAAGCGCTGTTGGCAGAGTTCGGCATCAAAGTTGGTGGCTATGTCACTGAAATTGGTGGTATCAGTGCTGCTATTCCGGATGAGCCGCTTGAAGCTCTGTGGTTCACGGCGGCTGGCTCTGAAACTTCATGCTGTGACCCATTAGCGGAAGTTGAGATGAAGCGTGCCATTGATGCCGCTCAGTCCGGCGGCGATACGTTGGGTGGGGTTGTCGAAGTGCAGGTAATAGGTGTTCCGCCTGGGCTTGGCAGTTATGTGCAGTGGGACCGGAAACTGGACGCCCGTCTGGCCATGGCTTTGATGAGTGTACAGGCTATCAAGGGGGTCGAAGTCGGCATCGGTTTTGAAGCTTCCCGCAGGCCGGGGTCCCGGGTGCACGACGAAATTTTCTATAAGGATGGCTATTATCGCAACAGTAATAATGCCGGTGGTATTGAGGGTGGCATGTCAAATGGCGAACCGATTGTCATGCGGGCTGCCATGAAGCCGATTCCGACACTGTATTCGCCGCTTCGTTCAGTTGATATGGCGACACATGAACCATTTGAGGCGACGGTCGAGCGTTCAGATACCTGCGCCGTTCCTGCCGCGTTGGTAGTTGCCAAGGCGGTGGTGGCAATCGAAATAGCTAATGCACTGCTGGAAAAATTCGGCGGGGATTCTATCGTTGAAATCCGGCGCAACCTTGAAGGGTATCGGGAACAGGTTCGTAATGCCTGAAAAAATGCTGATCCTGAGCGTGAACAATTTTATGCCGACGCCCATATTAGAATTGACACGGATGGAAAATCCGTGGAAGATGTCGCAGCAGAGATTCTGTGCCGCTTGAAGGGGTTTTCCGCGTGACTGTACTGAACGTAAATCTTGCCGAAAACAGCTATGACATTGTCATTGAACGTGGCGCTCTTGCTTCGCTTGGCGAAAGGTGCCGTGCCATCGGACTGAAGGGAGTGGCTGCCGTTATCACAAATCCGACCGTTGCAGCCTTGTATGGTACCGTAGTTAAAAAATCTCTGGAATCCTCCGGTTATGCGGTTGCGCAGATTGAGATGCCTGATGGCGAGGAATTCAAGAACAGTGCAACGCTGAATCAGATTTATGATGATCTTCTCGCTGCAGGTGTTGATCGCAGCTCTTTTGTGGTTGCGCTTGGCGGTGGCGTCGTGGGGGATGTGGCCGGCTATGCTGCTGCATCATGGTTGCGGGGTATTCCGTTTGTGCAGGTACCGACCACGCTGTTGGCACAGGTGGACAGCAGTGTCGGCGGCAAGACCGGTATTGATCACCCCAGGGGCAAAAATCTGATCGGCGCTTTTTATCAACCAAGGTTGGTGCTGATTGATGTTGACACTCTGGCTACTCTCGCTCAGCGCCAGTTCCGTGCCGGACTTGGTGAAGTTATTAAATACGGAGTGGTTGTTGACGTTCATTTTTTTGAATATGTGGAAGCGAACTGCGCTGCGATTTTGGCGATGGAGTCTGATTACCTGATTGAAATAATTCACCGCTGCTGTCAGTTAAAAGCTCAGGTGGTAGAGTTGGATGAAAAAGAAGCCGGTTTGCGTGCCATCCTCAATTACGGCCACACTCTTGGACATGCCTTTGAATCCATTTCCGGTTACCAGGGCCTGGTACATGGCGAGGCGGTTGCAATTGGCATGGTACTGGCGGCAAAAGTTTCGGCTGCAGTAGGGCACTGCACTCCGGATGATGTTGTTCGGCTTACTGCGTTACTTACCCGATGTGGATTGCCGATTGATATTCCGCAGTATGACCGCCGGCAGCTTTTGCATGCAATTGCCGCCGACAAAAAATCCAAGAGCGGCAGTATCAACTTTATTTGTAATCAGGGCATTGGCATGTATGCCATGTCGCAGCATACTCCTGAGGAACTGCTCATTCTGAGCGGGTTGGAGGCGTGACCATGCAGGATTCAGCTTCATTCTGGACAGATATAAAAAAACTTGAAGAACGGCTGTCAAACGCACCGGAATCGTTCTGTTTTGCCGAGTTATCCGCCGTCTATCTTAAGGCTGGTTTGATCGACGACGCCCTGCATGTGGCACGACAGGGTGTTGCAAAGTATCCCGGTTATCTGTCTGGGCAACGGGCCCTTTCTCTGGCATGTCACGCCAAAGGTTTGAACGATGAGGCTCTGGATGCGTTACGACGTATTACTGTGGCGCTCCCTGAGGATGTACCCTCACAAAAACTGCTGGGGCGGCTCCTTGTTGAGGCTGGTGATCAGGAGGGTGCTTCTCAGGCTTTTCGAATCGCCCTTGAATTTGCTCCGGAGGATATTGAATGCCGTCTTCAGCTTGAATCTCTTGAACGATCAGCAGTGTCCGGCTTTGAATCTGACGAAGATGATGGTGATGATGAAGAGATTATTGAGGATTTGGAAATACTGGACGAGTCAGATGATAACTATTCAGAAACGGGACCCCAGTTTCCGGAAGTTACTCACGACCCTCTTTCAACCGTTACTCTGGCTGAACTCTATGTTAAACAGGGATTTAATCATAAAGCGCTTGAGATTTATCGTGCCATTCTGGTTGACAATCCGATGGATCAAGCCATTAAAGAGCGGGTGGCCGGACTTGAGGCTCTTGATACTGCTCTAACGGAATCTGCTGCAGAGTGTGACGATGCTTTTGAAGATGAAGCAGATGATGTGACAGCATTCAGCACACCTGCCGAAGATTTTTCCCAGGTGACCGCAGCGCTATCATCTGATACTCCCACTCTTCCTGAAAGCCGGGACACCTGTGCAGAGTCTGCGTCTGCGAGTTGCACTCCGGATGTGCCGCAGGGGAGAGCGGACTGCATGCTTGCTACTCTTGACGGGTGGCTTGAAAATATCAGGAGGATTAAATCATGTCGCTAAGAGAGTCCCTGAAAACGATTGTCCAGGGCGTTGATGGTTCACTGGCCGCACTGGTTATGGCCTACGACGGTATTCCGATTGATGAGGTAACTGTTGAGCAGTCTGAGTTTGATATGCAGCTTCTGTCTGTTGAGTATGCAACAGTGCTTAAAGAAATCAAGCGTGCGGTTGATGTTATCAAGATGGGTGACCTTGAAGAGGTTTCGATAGCAACATCCCGAACCTGTGTTGTTGTCAAAATATTAAATGAGGATCTTTTTATCGTTCTTATCATGAACCGAGGGGGAAATGTCGGCAAAGGGCGCTATATGCTTAAACTTAAATCATTTGAAATACTTCAGGAGCTTTCTTGACAATGAAATTTTTGATATTGCATGGCCCTAATTTGAATCTGCTCGGGAAACGCGAACCGGCGATCTATGGCAGTCAAACTCTTGAGGATATTGAGTTTTTGCTGGTGCAGCTCTCTTCCCAATTAGGGTGTGAACTTTCTTTTTTTCAGTCGAACAACGAAGGGTCGTTGATCGATGCTATTCAAGGGGCTGCACAGGAGTATCATGGTATCCTGATCAATCCGGCGGCATATACGCATACCAGTATTGCAATTCGAGATGCCCTGTCGGCAGTCGGACTTCCCACCGTTGAGGTACATCTTTCCAATATTCACCGGCGGGAAACTTTTCGTCATACCAGTATGGTTGCTCCGGTGGCAATCGGTCAGATCTGTGGTTTTGGCAGTGACAGTTATATGCTTGGTTTACGGGCATTGTTTAATTACGTTAAAAACCTGTGAAAACATTCGTACCGTTTTAGTCATTTTTAGTAAGTTAGAAGTTATTTTCTGCGCTTTTCAGGCAGAAGATAACTTCGTTAACGCACTTATCCTGTTTATCAGGGTGAGGGGTTTCATAAAAACAGTTTGTAGTCAGGGTTTCATTCATGCTAAAAAACAGGCGTTCTTGCCTCAATCCGTTCTTTGAAGAATTTGCGCTTAAAGCGATACTGTTTACTGATCTTAGAAATATTCGTTTTCTGTGCGGCTTCACCGGTACTGAGGGCGCGCTGCTCATAGCACCGGGTCATGCATGGTTTTTGTGTGACTCGCGCTACACCGTACAGGCTGCTGAAGAGGTCCAGGGTTCTGAAATAAGGGAATGCGGTGCAGTACGTATTGAAACCATTGCTGCTTTAGCAGAGGAATACGCCCTTGACCGGATCGGATTTGAGGCGGTTCACACGACGGTCAGTTCCTTTCGGAGTTTATCTGAAAAACTGAATAGTTCCGAGCTGATCGAACTTGGTGCCAAACTTGATGAAATTCGTATCCGAAAGGATAACGCTGAAATTATTCTGCTCTCTGACGTTGCCACACTTTCGTCACAATCTCTGGCGGCGATTCTGCCTGGAATCAAGCCTGGTGTACGGGAAGAAGAAATTGCTCTGGCACTCGAAATTGAAATGCGGCACCGAGGTGCCGATGGCAGGGCTTTTGATTTTATTGTTGCATCAGGGGAGCGTGGTGCCATGCCGCATGGCGTTGCCAGCAACAAAATTATTCAGCCCGGAGACCTGGTTACCATTGATTTCGGTGCAGTAAAAGACGGTTATCACTCTGATGAAACGGTCACTGTTGCCTGCGGAAAACCGGGGCTGCAAGCGCAGGAAATTCATTCCATTGTCAGGTCAGCTCATGATTTGGCAATCCGTGCAGTACGGCCCGGCATCAGCTGCAAGGATCTTGATGAAGTTGCCCGTGGATATATCCGTGAAAAAGGGTATGGTGATTTTTTTGGTCATGGCTTGGGGCACGGTGTCGGGTTGGAGATTCATGAAATGCCGACGCTTTCACCGCGCAGTGCCACTCTGCTTGATGAGGGGATGGTCATTACTATTGAGCCTGGAATATATATACCCGGCTTTGGCGGAGTCAGGATTGAGGATACTGTGGTAGTGACAGGCGACGGGTGCACCGTTCTTACCAGTGCCGACAAACAATTGCTTGTTTTGTAATTTATTCACATGACATTGAACAATATTTAAACACATCATACTATTCAGACCGACTGTAAAAGGAGACAAACCGAAATGGATATCAAAGATCTGAGACTGCTGATAAAACTTGTGACTGAAACAGACATCACCGAATTCGAAATGGATAATTCCGACGAAAAAATTATTATCAAGCGTGGCCATAAACCGGAGTATATTACGGTTGCTGCTCCTGTAGCCCAGCAGTTTGCTCCAGCCGGTTATCAACCAGCTCCTGTTGCAGCTCCAACCGCTGCAGGAACCCCGGCAGCGGTTCCCGCAGCTGATGCCGGAGATACGCTTAATTCTCCGATTGTCGGTACCTTCTACGCTGCACCCGGACCGGAAGCTGCTCCGTATGTGACAGTCGGTCAGATCGTTGAAAAAGGCCAGGTTCTCTGTATAGTAGAAGCGATGAAATTGATGAACGAAATTGAGGCAGAGTGTAAGTGTAAGATTCTGAAGGTTTGCAAAGATAACGCACAGGCGGTAGAATTCGGCGATGCATTGTTTGTAATCCAGAAATTGTAAAATTTTTTCTCCTGATAATCAGGAGACGTGCGTTAACAAAGTTTTTTCTGCCAGAATAGATAACTTACTAAAGCGGGGTTCGCCGTCATGTTTCATAAAGTACTAATTGCCAATCGCGGTGAGATTGCCGTCAGGATTATCAGGGCCTGCAAGGAACTGGGCATCAAGACCGTTGCGGTTTATTCCCAGGCAGACATCCATTCTCTGCATGTCAAGCTTGCAGATGAGAGTGTCTGTATCGGCCCAGCTCCCAGCGCCCTCAGTTATCTCAATATTAACGCCATCATCAGTGCTGCGGAATTAACTGATGCTGAGGCGATTCATCCCGGCTACGGTTTTCTCTCTGAAAACGCTAAATTTGCCGAGGTCTGTGAAAAGTGCGGCATTACTTTTATCGGTCCGACCGCCGAAAGCATGCGCATCATGGGCGACAAAATCAGTGCCCGTCAGGCGGTGATTCAGCAAGGTGTTCCGATTCTGCCCGGAACCAAAGAGGGTGTTCATTCGGTTGAGGAAGCTATAAAAGTTGCCAAGGAGATCGGGTTCCCCGTTATTATTAAGGCCACTGCAGGTGGTGGTGGCCGTGGCATGAAAATAGTTCATTCACAAGCTGCTCTGCCGAATGCGTTTGCAACTGCACGTGCCGAGGCACAGTCCGGGTTTGGCAATCCGGAAGTGTATATTGAACGGTATTGTGAAAAACCGCGTCATGTTGAAATCCAGATCCTGGGTGATAAGCATGGTAATGTGATTCACTTGGGTGAACGTGACTGTTCAATTCAGCGTCGCCATCAGAAGCTGATCGAAGAAGCGCCATCTACGGTCGTTACGCCTGAAATACGCAAGGCTATGGGTGATGCTGCGGTGAGGGCTGCAGCTGCAGTCGGGTACAACAGCGCCGGCACGGTTGAGTTTCTGGTGGATAAACAGAATAATTTTTTCTTTATGGAAATGAATACCCGTATACAAGTTGAGCATCCGGTGACGGAAATGATTACGGGTGTGGACCTGGTTCGGGAGCAGATTCGTTCGGCAGCCGGAATACCATTACGGTATAAACAGGAAGATATCCAAATCAGGGGACATGCGATAGAGTGTCGTATTAATGCTGAGGATCCGTTTAAATTTACCCCGTGCCCCGGCAAAATAACTGCGTATCATCCACCGGGAGGTTTCGGTGTGCGCGTTGATTCGTTTGTCTATGATCAGTATTCCGTTGTCCCGAATTATGACTCACTGATAGGAAAGTTGATTGTTCACGCAGATACTCGTGAAGAAGCTATCAAGCGAATGGCACGAGCGCTCGATGAATACCGGATTGAAGGAATTAAGACGACTATCTTCTTCCATAAGCGTATCATGGCCCATAAAGATTTTATTGATGGCGATATAGACACCTCTTTCCTTGAAAGAATTGTGCTGGAGTAAATATTATGGACTTTCCAGAAGAACTGAAATATTCGAAGGAGCATATCTGGGTCAGAATTGAAAATGATTCTGCCATTATTGGCATTACTGACTATGCCCAGGAGGAGCTTGGTACCGTCAGAGGCGTTGAATTGCCTGATGAAGGTGATGAAATTGAACAGGATGACCCAATTGGCTCAATTGAAGCCCAAAAGACGGTCACTTCGATTTATGCCCCGTTTAGTGGTACCGTGCGGAGCATCAATCATGAGGCTATGGATAATCCGGAACTACTTAACGACGATCCGTATGATGGCGCCTGGTTGGTTGAGGTTTCGCTTGACGATCCTGAAGAGCTGAAAAATCTTCTGTCAGCCGAAGATTATGCTGATTATATTGAGAACAGTGATTAAATAGTTCACTAATTATGGTATACAGGCGAGATCATGGTGTGATTTCGCCTGTTTTATTTGAAAGGAACTTGAACGTGTACTCGTCGATACTTGTATCATTTTTGCTGATAATGGCTCCTGTTACGGCGCTTTCTGCTGAGGTCGTCACCGCTCTGACTCTGAACGAGGCAATTAGTATGGCTGTCGTAAAGAATCTTGATGTGCGGGCCGAACTGTATAATTCCGCAGCTTACGAAGCTGACATCAGGCGAAACCGGGCCATCTATGACCCGCAGTTTACGGCTCAGACAAATTATTCTGACTCAACAATTCCTGCAGTAAATGTTGGTACACCGGTTTCGTCCGCGGGAAAGGCTTTTGAGCTTAACGCCGGTCTGAGTCAGTTACTCTGGACAGGTGCCACCGTTTCGGCCGGTTTCAGCAATTCCCACAGTAGCACGAACAAGGACTCCTACGATTACTGGCAGTCGAGTTTGGGGATCTCTTTGGCTCAGCCACTATTGAAAAACGTTGGCAGGGAAGCGACTGAGATTAATATAAATGTGTCGAGACTGAATAAATTTGCCTCTCTTGAGCACTTCAATTCTCGTCTATTGTCGACGGTGGCACAGGTTCGCACGGAGTATTACAAGCTCCACAGTCTGCGGGAAGAGCTGGATGTTAAAAAAGTTTCTCTGGAACTGGCGCGAAAGATTCTTTCAGATACCCAGGCACGAGTCAAGGCTGGAGTCCTGCCGGCTATGGAGGTTTTAAATGCTGAATTTGGCGCTGTTTCTCGTGAAAAAGAGCTAATTGATGCCGAAAGGGCGGTGAATGATCAGGTTGATGTTCTTCGCCTGCTACTCCAGATGGATGCCGGAACTGGTGATCTGAAGACCGTCGATCTACCTCCGCGTGACCAGCTTGTTGTAATAAACGAGAGTGATGCAATCCAGAAAGCGTTAAATCGTCCTGACATTAGAGAGCAAAAACGCAATCTGGAATTATATGAACTACAAACAAAATACTTCAGGCAGAAGACCCGCCCCGATTTAATTCTGTCTGCTTCAACCCAGTCATCTGGCCTTAATAATGCGTATCACCGGAATATGGACAGTGTCCTCTCTATTGACAATCCGGGATGGAGCGTTGGGCTGGAATTCAAATATCCGCTCGGAAATGGTGCTGCTGAAAACGACTTTCGCAGAAGCAGGTTGAAAACAGAGCAGACATCTCTACAGCTGCGCAGTCTGGAAGAAAGCTCGGCAAAAGAAGTAAAAGCGGCTATTCGCGGGATTGTTGTCGGCTATAAGCAGATTGATGTTGCTGACCGCGGCGCAAAGTTTGCGGAAGAACGTCTGCGGGCTTTTATACGAAAAAATGAGGTTGGTTTGGCCACAACGAAAGACGTTTTGGATGTTGAAAATGATCTGGCGGTTGCTAAAAGCAATCAGATCAAGGCGTCTGTCGGATATGCCAACGCCCTGACTACCTATTGGCAGGTGACCGGAGAGTTGCTTGAAAAAGAAGGAATCAGGGTCGTTGAAGGTGATGCCGATAAGTTGTATTCTACTGCCCGCTGATGCTGAAAATTGGTCAAATCGAGTACGCAAATTGTACTCCGCTCTTTAACGTCTTACGTGAGCAATTCGATTGTTTAGAGTATGAATTTGTTTTGGGTGTTCCCGCTGTTTTGAACAGATTGCTCCAGACCGGCGAAATTGATGTCTGTCCATCATCCTCTATTGAATATGCCTACCATCCGGATCTCTATTCAATATTACCCCAACTTTCAATTTCAAGCATTGGCGCTGTCGCAAGTGTGCTGCTCTTTTCCCGGGTGCCTATTGAAAACCTGGGTGACTGCTTAATCCGTCTCAGTTCCGAATCTGCTACGTCTGTAAATCTACTTAAAATATTGATCCGCCAGCGGTTTGACCTTTCATGTACCTATGAAACAGCTCCGCCAGTTACGATTGATGCTGTGGATAGTTCATCGGCGCTTCTGCTTATCGGTGATTCTGCCTTAAGGGCTACCCTTCAAAAGTCTGCACCATATGTGTACGACCTTGGCGACTTGTGGCACTCATGGACCGGTTACCCCTTTGTTTTTGCTCTCTGGCTGTGCCGAAATGAGGTAGCTGATGGTGGTGAACTTAAAAGACTTTCACGGCAGTTAATTGAGGCCAAAGAGCGTGTCTCTGGGCAGCTGGAACACATTGTAACAGGAGCGAAAGAATCCTCCTGGATGGGGAGAGACCGGCTACTGACGTATTGGCGGGAAAATATTACGTATCAGCTTGATGAACGAGCCATAGAGGGTCTGAAACTGTATTATACCAAATGCTTTGAGTGCGGCTTGATAGACGCTATACCAAGACTTAGTTTTGTTGACGTATAGGTTCCGAAGGCGATGCAACGAAGAGGATGTTTTGATATGGAAAAGGAATTAGAGCGTTTTTGCATAATCTGCAAGAATTTGAGCATGGTCGAAACAGAGTTGTTCAGGTAAAGAGTCCAGTTTGTAAACAGCAATATTTATTGCGTCATCAGCAGCGCAGGGAATGCCGTGGGCTTTTGCAGTGTATACCGTTGAGATCGTATGCATCCGTTTGTCACGCCCCGGATCAGAATAACATCCCAGCAACCGTAGGTCTGAAATTTCCAGAGACGTTTCTTCGCGCGCTTCCCGAAAAGCAGCTGCCTCAAGAGACTCCCCATAATCGACAAATCCTCCCGGCAGGGCCCAGCCAAAAGGTTCATTTCTTCGTTCGATCAAAACTATTCCATAGTCAGTCTCAATGATGATATCTACAGCAGGGACAGGATTTTGATACTGTTTCACGGGGGATCCGCAGGAAGGGCAAGTGAGAGCGTTGAATGGCATGAGGAACCTCTGTAAATAAAAAAGGGGGAATAGAAATTCCCCCTTTGATCATAAGCAATAATGAACCCTAAAACTATTTTTTCTTCTTGGCGCCAGCAGCTTTTTTGGAAGCTTTGAGTGGGTTGATCTTAAGTTCGGCAATTGAAAGATCCACTTTTACATGCGAGGCAAAATTACAGATTCCGCCAATCCATTTTTTTGCCGGTGCCGGATACGCGCTGCAGACCTGGCCAATAGTTCCGGTTACAACACGTTCACATCCTTCGCAGTTTTCGGCAATAGTCTGGCAAGAACCATCAGGAAATATACATCCCTGTTTTCCCCAAAAGGTACACTCGGTACCTGCAAGTACAGTCTGACACTTCATACTTCTTCCTCCTGAATTTGTTCTTGAATGAATTGCCACTCTAACAATTTACGAAGAGAAAAGTCAACGGAAAAATTGACGTAACACCGGACCGTTTGTTAGTGCTCACTTAAATTAAGTGCGGCATACAGTAAGGAAGTTACGCAGTAAATCCATTCCTGCCTCAGTCAGAATAGATTCAGGATGGAACTGTACACCCCAGACTGGAAGGGTTTTGTGTCGTAACCCCATGATTTCGCCATTTTCAACCCAGGCAGTAATTTCCAGGCAATCCGGAAGTGTAGGGCGGTCGACAATAAGTGAATGGTATCGGGTTGCTTGAAAAGGATTGGGCAGGCCAGTGAAAAGCTCTTTGCCGTTATGGTGAATAGGGGATGTTTTGCCGTGCATGAGCGATGAGCTGCACACAACATTAGCGCCGAAGGCCGCACCAATTGATTGGTGGCCAAGACAGACACCCAGGATGGGGATTTTACCGGCAAAATATCTGATTGCCGCAACGGAGATGCCTGCTTCTTCCGGTGAACATGGTCCGGGAGAGACGACAAGGCGGGCAGGCTGAAGACATTCTATCTCCGCAAGAGTGATTTTGTCATTCCGGTGAACGTGTACATCTTCACCGAGTTGACTGAAATACTGAACAATATTATAGGTAAATGAGTCATAATTATCGATCATCAGTAGCATTATTCCAGCCCCCCTTCGGCCAACTCGATGGCCTTCATAACGGCCATACCTTTATTGACTGTTTCCTGCCATTCTGCGGCGGGGTCTGAGTCAGCAACAATACCAGCACCGGCCTGCAGATGGACTTTACCGTCTTTGATCACTAAAGTGCGTATGGTTATAGCAAGGTCCATGTTGCCGTCGAACGAAAAGTAACCGACAGCGCCTCCGTAGACTTCGCGTCGAACCGGTTCCAGTTCGTCAATTATCTGCATTGCCCGTACCTTTGGCGCCCCGGAGAGAGTGCCGGCCGGGAACGTTGCCCGTACAAGATCAAAAGCATCATACTCTTCTTTTAGCTCTCCCTGCACATTAGATACTATATGCATGACATGAGAATAGCGTTCAACGACCATCAGTTCGGAAACGTTGACAGTTCCGGTTGTACAGACCCGTCCGAGGTCATTACGTCCAAGATCAACCAGCATAACATGTTCTGCCCGTTCCTTTGGATCTGCAAGCAGCTCCAGCGCTAAAAGCTCATCAGCCTCGACAGTCGCGCCACGGGGACGGGTGCCGGCAATGGGACGCAGTTCGACACGCCGCCCCTCTTTTCGTACCATAACTTCAGGAGAAGCGCCGGCGATTACCGTGTCGTTAAGGCGGAGGAAAAACATGTAGGGTGACGGGTTTAGTGTGCGGAGGACACGGTAGATATCAAAAGGGTCAGCTGAGAGCTCTCCGCTAAAACGCTGTGAGAGTACGACCTGTATGATATCTCCTGAACGGACGTATTCTTTGGCTTTAACAACGGAAGCTTCAAATTCTCCACGACTTACATTAGGGCGAAGCACGACTGTTTTTCCGGTTGCGGAAGTGGTTCCAGTCGGGAGTGGAGTGCGCAGACGCTTTATGAGCATTTCGATTTTTTCTGCTGCCGCCCGGTATGCTTGTTCAGCAGACTTTTCACCATCCAGATGGGCATTCGATACGACTTTAATTTTTTGGTTGATATTATCAAAAATAACAATCGTATCAGTAATCAGAAAATAAGCATCGTAGGCATCAAGCGTGGCCTGTTTGCTATTGGGCAGATTTTCAAAATACCTTACCATGTCATAGCCGAGATAACCCACCGCCCCGCCAAAAAAACGGGGCAGCCCTTTTACCTCGACCGGGTTAAATCGGGCCAGAGTTGTACGTATGCAACCCAGCGGGTCTTCAGAAGTTACTGTAGTCGTCGTTCCGTTCTCTATAATCTCTATTACATTTCCTTTTGAACGGATTATCAGCGAGGGGCTGGAGCCGATAAAGCTGTAGCGTCCCCATTTTTCACCTCCCTCAATGCTTTCAAGCAAGAAGGAGTATTGACCGTCGTCGAGCTTTTTGAATGCAGTGACCGGTGTATCCATATCAGCCATTATCTCACGATACACCGGAATCAAGTTGCCTTGCTGCGAGAGCGTATTAAATGATGCAAAATCTGGAAAATACATCTGCTTACTCCATTCATATTATAGCTGTAATTGTGAAAAACAACTAGCACAGGCACCCAAGAGAGTCAAGTGAAGCAGATTCGCATTGCAATGCATTTTTTGCCATTTTCATTTTTAGTATTCGTGATATAGTTTCGACAAATTTATCGAGGGGGCATTTACCCATGAACCAGTCCGGTATTCTGTTGCAAAGTGATACTAATGAACTTGAGATTGTTGAGTTCCAAATCGACGAAATGGACTGGCACGGAAATGTAGTTCCTTGCTTTTACGGTGTAAATGTTGCCAAAGTGCGAGAAATTATCCGGTTACCGCAAATGTCGCGTGTAGTAAATGCCAAACCGGGTGTCGAAGGAATGATCAAACTGCGTGACAAGGTTATCACCATCATTAATCTTGCAACGGTCCTTAATAAAACAACCGGCGATCTGGTGGCTGACCGGGTAGTTGTTCTGGAATTCAATAACCTGATGGTTGGGGTTCTTGTGCATTCAGTTTCACGGATCTATCGAATCTCATGGAAAAATGTCGAGCCTCCGGCAGCAGCAGTTCATAGTGCTGAAGTAACCGGACTTGTTAAGATGGATGACCGGATCATACTCGTTCTTGATTTTGAAAAAATTGTTGCTGAACTCTGTTCCGAAAGCGCTCTTAAGCCGCTTGATTCACTATTAATGCATCGCTCTGAAACAAATCCCGATCGAGAAAAAAGAACTGTTCTTGTCGCCGATGATTCCCTCTTTATTCGAAAGACACTCTGCAGCAGCCTCAGATCTGCAGGATATACGGTTATTGAAGCAGAGAATGGCGCCGAGGCGTGGAACATAATACAGCAGACTATACAGAAGGCTTCTCAGGATGGCTCTGATTTCAAGAATCACATCCAAATGTTGATTACTGACGTTGAGATGCCGCAGATGGACGGCCTGCACCTTACATCGCTGGTGCGTAAAGAGGATTCATTGAAGGATCTTCCGATTGCGATTTTCTCCTCACTTGCGTCAGAGGACAACAAGCGTAAATGGATAGGACTCGGCGCTAATTGTATTCTGACAAAGCCTGATTTACCCAGGCTTGTAGATGTCGTAGATGAACTGACGGCATGAAATTCTCTCTTGACAATCCGGATACTGCTGTGCTTTATTACCGCGCATGAACTCTAACCGCTTCTACATCGCTTTCAGCTTTTACTTTTGGTTCGGCTTTTTTTTCAGGCCGTCTGCTCGGGTAACGGTGTAAGCGAAGAAGCTACTACACGAAACCACAAACCGGGGCAGACGAAAGTCTCCCCGGTTTTTTACTGCCTGTTAATTCAGTTCAGTCAAGGCCGGGGGGGAACTTCCGGCCTTGACTGCTTGTGGGAAAGGATCAGGGAATGATTATCGTAATGAAGGCCGGTGCTGCAAAGAAGGATAAGGATGAAGTTCTTAGACGTATTAAGGAACTGGGATACACGTCACATGTAATACGTGGCACGACGCGCGATGTTATTGGAGCGATCGGTGATGAGCGAGGCAAGGCAGCATTACAGGCACTTGAGACCTTGCACGGAGTGGAAAATGTGCTACCAATCCTGCAGCCGTATAAACTGGCTTCACTTGAAGTAAAGAAGGAGTCGAGTAAGGTCAGGATCAGTGATGCGGTTTCAATCGGTGGTTCGCAGATTGTCATTATGGCTGGTCCGTGTGCGGTTGAAAGTGAAGAGCAGATAATTGAGTCCGCCCTCGCGGTCAAAAAATCCGGAGCTCATATGCTACGTGGCGGCGCATTCAAACCCCGTACTTCTCCCTACTCATTTCAAGGGCTTGAAGAAGAAGGGCTGAAGTTGATGGCTAAAGCGCGTGAACTGACCGGTCTTCCCTTTGTAACAGAAGTTATCAATCCTGAAACAGCGGATATGGTGGCGGATTATGCTGATATGCTGCAGATTGGAGCTCGTAATTCGCAAAATTTTGCGCTGCTCAAAAAAGTCGGTCAACTTGGCAAACCGGTACTCCTGAAGCGCGGCATGGCAATGACAATCCAGGAATTACTGATGAGTGCCGAATATATAATGAGCGAGGGAAACCAGTCCGTTATTCTCTGCGAGCGGGGAATTCGCACCTTTGAGACGGCGACGCGCAATACCCTCGATTTATCGGCTATTCCTGTCTTGAAAGGGAAAACGCATCTGCCGATTGTTATTGACCCATCTCACGGCACCGGTAATCACCATTATGTAGCGCCAATGAGCTATGCAGCCGTGGCTGCCGGCGCCGACGGTTTGATCATCGAGGTTCACCCGGATCCGGAGCATGCTTCGTCTGATGGCGCCCAGTCGTTGAAACCTTCGAAGTTTGAGGTGATGATGCAAAAGTTGCGGCTGTTTGCCGAAGCTGATGGAAGGAAACTATAGGGATTAAAATCCTGCTTGACCTGATTTAGCTTAAAATGGTACTGTACCGTTCGTATAGAAAATACCCTTTTAATCTGGTACGAGATACCAGCAAAGGACACAATGGCTACATTAAATTCATATAAGAAGGGTCTTGCCGCTTGACGCGGGGAGGCCCTTTTTTTATCCATAAGGAGGTTGACGCATGGCTGATGATCATACGGTACTGATGGATGGAGCAGGGATAAAGCGAGCTCTGACTCGTATTGCCCACGAAGTTCTGGAACGCAACAAAGGTGTTGCCGACATTGTGCTGATTGGCATTCGTTCGGGTGGTGTGTTGTTGGCTGAAGGAATCGCTCAGCAGATCAGCGTTATTGAGGGGTGGGATGTTCCGGTGGGAGCTGTTGATATTACGCTCTACCGCGACGATTGCTCGGGCCAGTTGCCGCACCACCCGGTCGGTAAGACCGATATTCCGTTCTCTCTGGAAGCAAAGAAAGTGGTCCTGGTTGATGATGTTCTGTACACCGGTCGAACGATTCGGGCCGCTATGGATGCGTTAATGGATTTTGGACGTCCAAAGTCGATCCAGCTGGCGGTACTGATTGACCGTGGTCATCGTGAATTGCCGATTCGGGCGGATTTTGTGGGGCGCAATGTTCCAACCAGCCAGAAAGAAAATGTTCAGGTCGTTTTTGACGGATTAAACCAGCCGATTGAGGTTGTACTCGAAAAATAGGGGGGTAAACAGGCATGGCCGAATTCAAGCATAAACACATTATTGCCCTGCGGGACCTGTCGAAAGAGGACATTGAGCTGTTGATATCAACCGCTGAAAGCATGCGGGAAATTAACAGTCGTGACATTAAGAAGGTTCCGACGCTGCGTGGGAAAACAATTATCAACCTTTTTTACGAAGCTTCAACGCGTACCCGAACCTCCTTCGAAATCGCCGGCAAGCGCCTTTCGGCTGATACGGTCAATATTACAACGGCCTCCAGTTCAACCACCAAGGGTGAGACGCTCGCAGATACTGCTCTCAACCTGTTGGCGATGAAACCTGACATTATCGTCATGCGGCATTCTGTCTCCGGTTCCCACTATTTCCTGGCGAACAAGATAAACTGTTCGATTATAAACGCCGGTGACGGTGCCCATGAGCATCCTTCTCAAGGACTGCTGGATCTGTTGACTATGAAGGACCGTTTCGGACGTCTGGACGGCCTGAAAGTCGCGATTGTCGGGGACATCACGCATAGCCGGGTTGCCCGTTCAAATATTCAGGGGCTGACCAAACTCGGATCAAAGGTGTTTCTGGCCGGGCCTCCAACCATGATGCCGCCGGGTGTGGAAAAGCTGGGTGATGTTACGGTCTGTACATCAATGAACGAGGCTCTGCAGGACGCTGATGTGGTCATGATGCTGCGTATTCAGCAGGAACGTCAGGGCAAGACTCTGATGCCGAATGCACGTGAATATTCCCGCTATTTCGGTTTGAATCCGGGTAACATCAGGCTGGCAAAGCCCGGTGCGATGATTATGCATCCCGGCCCGATCAACCGGGGAGTAGAGATGTCTTCCAGCATGGTTGACGGTGAGCAGTCCTGGATTTTGAAACAGGTAGAGAACGGCGTCGCAGTGAGAATGTCGATGTTGTACCATGTCTGCGGTGGCGAGTTAGAGTGAATTAAAATTTTTTGTAGGGGCAGGTCTTGACCTGCCCGCCATACAGGGCGATCCAAGGATGCGCCCCTACATTGACATTTCCGAGGTGACTTATATGAATCTGCTGATAAAAAACGGCCGGGTAATCGACCCGAGCCAGAAAATTGACGATACTCTGGATCTGCTGGTTGAAAACGGCCTGGTTAAAGAGATTGGTAAGAAGTTGTCTGCACCGTCTGGTGTTGCGGTCGTCGATGCAGCTGGAAAGTACGTCGTGCCGGGGTTGATTGATATGCATGTCCATCTGCGTGATCCGGGTCTGGAATACAAGGAAGATATCATTTCCGGTACCAAGGCGGCGGTGGCGGGTGGTTTTACCTCGGTCTGCTGTATGCCGAACACCAAGCCGGTCATCGACAACAAAACAGTTGCCAGCTACATCATCAACAAAGCAAAGAGTGAAGGCTTCTGCAATGTTTTCCCTGTCGGTTCCATAACATATGGACTTTCCGGAGACCGTATGTCAGAGATGGGTGAGTTGAAGGAATCGGGCTGTGTTGCAGTTTCCGATGACGGCAAACCGGTTAATAACAGCGAACTGATGATGCGCGCTCTGCAATATGCTGCCGGCATGGGAATCATGGTGATCTCCCATGCAGAGGAGCTGGAGCTGGTAGGCGATGGGGTCATGAATGAGGGTTTTACTTCAACCGAGCTGGGGCTGAAAGGGATTCCACGCGTTGCGGAGGATATAGCAACTTCTCGTGAAACGATGCTGGCGGAGTATACCGGTACACCGATTCATATTGCCCATGTTTCCACTAAAGGGTCCGTACGGATAATTCGTGAGGCGAAAGCGCGCGGAGTCAAGGTGACCTGTGAAACGGCGCCACACTATTTCACTCTGACCGATGACGCAGTCCGTGGCTATAACACCAACGCCAAAATGAACCCGCCGCTCCGCGAGGCCGATGACGTGGCTGCCATCAAGGAAGGGCTGAAAGACGGCACTATTGACGCCATTGCCACTGATCATGCACCGCATCATCAGGATGAAAAAGATGTCGAATTCAATGTCGCCATGAACGGCATTATCGGGCTGGAAACATCCCTGTCTCTATCTCTTGGTCTTGTTGAAAGCGGGAATTTGACCCTTAATCAATTGATAGAAAAAATGTCATGTAACCCATCTAATATACTGGGATTAAATCGTGGTACTCTCACAATTGGTTCAGTGGCTGATATCACTCTGATTGATCCAACAGGTGAGTGGGTTGTTGACGCCGACAAGCTGGCCAGCAAATCCAAAAATTCGCCCTGGCTTGGCCAGAAAATGACCGGTGTCGCTGCAGCAACTATTGTGGGCGGTAACGTGATGTACAAACGTTAAAAACAGATGTCAGGAGTTACATTATTATGAAAGCAATTCTTGCGCTCGCCGATGGGCGCATCTTTGAAGGAAAATCGTTCGGCGCCAGTGGCGAATCCACCGGCGAGGTCGTGTTTAATACCGCCATGTCCGGCTATCAGGAAGTTCTGACCGATCCGTCCTATAAAGGGCAGATGGTTACCATGACCTATCCGCAGATCGGTAACACCGGCATCAACCCTGAAGATATCGAGAGCCGCGGCCTGTTCCTGTCCGGCTTTATCGTCAAGGAGTATCTTGACAGTTATTCAAACTGGCGGGCAACCATGAGCCTGGATGCCTACCTCAAGGAGAACGGCGTGATCGGTATTCAGGGGATTGATACCCGTGCCCTGACCCGTCACCTTCGTGACAAGGGTGCGCAGAACGGTATCATATCTACTGTTGACCTCGATCATGTCAGTCTGGTTGCGAAAGCGAAAGCTCTCCCCAGCATGGTGGGGCTTAATCTCGCTTCCGGCGTTTCCTGTGAAAAACCGTATCATTGGACCGAAGGAGAATGGAACCTTGCAGACGGGTATCCCCAGATTGACTCCTCTACCCGTACATACAAGGTTGTCGCCTATGATTTCGGTATTAAATACAACATCTTGCGATGTCTGGTAACTGCCGGTTGCGATGTGACTGTTGTACCGGCTAATTTTTCGGCAGAAGATGCGCTTGCCATGAACCCTGACGGCATCTTCCTTTCCAATGGTCCCGGTGACCCGGAGCCATTGCTGCAGGTACAGGCAGAGATCAGAAAATTAGTCGGCAAGAAACCGATATTCGGTATCTGCCTTGGTCATCAGCTGCTTGGGTTGGCGCTGGGAGGAAAAACGGTCAAGCTGCCGTTCGGAAATCATGGCTCTAATCTGCCGGTTATGGATATGTCCACGCGCAAGGTTGAAATTACTTCCCAGAATCATGGTTTCGCCGTAGATCTTGATTCTCTTGGTTCCTCAGCCTGTCTGGGCCATGAAAATCTTAACGACCAAACGGTCGAAGGTATCCGTCACTGCGATCTGCCGATCTTCTCGGTACAGCACCATCCGGAAGCGTCTCCGGGCCCTCATGATTCGCAGTATCTGTTTGGCAGGTTTGTTGAAATGATGGAGAAGAATCGCTGACGGTTGCCGCTTTTACGCCAGCTCTGCGAAAGTCTTCGGCAGGCCTTGTGCGACGTAGCGCCGCTACGTCTCCGCGCCCTTCCTCGACAGCCTTGATCTGACGCAAAATCGACAACCGAACTGATAAGCTGAAATCAAATGAACTATTTTGATCTTTATACATCCGGCGAATTGTTGCTGCGAGTTCGTGAAGCGTACCGGCGTCTGGCAGCCTGCGATCTCTGCCCGCATGACTGCGGAGTCAATCGGATCAAGGGTGAACGGGGTATCTGCGGGGCAGGGCTGCGTCCAAAGATCGCTTCGGCTAATGTGCATCATGGTGAGGAGCCGCCGATTTCAGGCACAAAAGGGTCAGGCACCATTTTTCTTTCCGGCTGCTCTTTAAAATGTGTCTTCTGTCAGAATTTCCCCATCAGCCAGTTCGGTAACGGTCAAGAGATAGCCACCAGGGAACTGGCTGACCGGATGTTGATACTGCAAAAGAAGCAGGTTCATAACATCAATTTTGTCACACCGACCCACTTTCTGCCGCAGATTCTGGCGGCACTCTGGCTGGCGGTTCCTCGTGGCTTTTCTTTACCGATAGTCTGGAATACGAGTGGCTATGATAAGGTTGATGCGCTGCAACTTCTGGATGGTATTGTTTCAATTTACCTGCCTGATATGAAGTACAGTGATGACAATCAGGCACGTTTCGCTTCTGCTGTGCCGGATTATTGCTTAATCAATCGTGCGGCAGTTATGGAGATGTTCAGGCAGGTCGGGCATCTTCGTTTAAATGTATCGGATATTGCGGAAAGTGGTCTGGTAATTCGTCACCTTGTCCTCCCGGGTGACAGATCCGGATCTCGGGAGACGCTGCAGTGGATTGCCGCAAATATTGGACGGGAAACCAATATTGCTCTAATGAGTCAGTATTTCCCCGCGCACCAGGCTTCAATTGTAGCTGAGATGAACCGCACCTTGAATACAGAAGAGTACAATACAGCAGTTGAAGCGCTTGAAGAAGCGGGTCTTGAAAATGGTTGGGTACAGGACCTTGACGAAGAGCGTGGGGCAGTATGAGGACGATTGTACTGCTGGTAATCTCCAACATCTTCATGACCTTCGCCTGGTATGCCCATCTGAAGAATCTGAATAACCGGCATTGGTTAATTGCTGTTTTCGTCTCATGGGGAATCGCGTTTTTTGAATACCTGGTGCAGGTGCCGGCCAATAGAATTGGATATTCCGGCAGTTTTACGCTAGCGCAACTGAAGATCACCCAGGAAGTAATCACGCTGTGTGTTTTCGTCCCTTTTGCTGTGCTGTACATGGGAACCGGTTTGACATGGAACTATCTCTGGGCCGGATGCTGTCTGGCTGGAGCGGTGTTCTTTATTTTTCGATAATCACACGAAGGAGTAATTCATAAATGCCGAAAAGAACAGACATCAAAAAAATCCTTATCATTGGCGCCGGTCCGATAGTCATCGGTCAGGCATGCGAATTTGACTATTCCGGCACGCAGGCGTGCAAGTCGTTAAAAGAAGAGGGATACGAGGTGGTGCTGCTGAACAGTAATCCGGCCACCATCATGACCGATCCGGATTTTGCCGACCGTACCTATATTGAGCCGGTGACGCCGGAAATCCTTGCAAAGATAATCGAGAAGGAGCGCCCTGACGCGCTGTTGCCGACTCTGGGCGGGCAGACGGCGTTGAATACCGCCGTGTCTGTTGCGGAAGCCGGGATTCTGGAAAAATTTGGCGTAGAGCTGATTGGCGCCAAACTTCCGGCCATCAAAAAGGCTGAAGACAGGACATTATTCAAGCAAGCGATGGAAAAGATCGGTTTAGCCGTACCCCACTCCGGCCTGGCTCATAATTATGTCGAAGCGATGGAAGTAATCAAAACTATCGGCTTTCCGGCCATCATTCGTCCCTCGTTTACTCTGGGGGGGAGTGGAGGCGGCATTGCGTATAACCTTGAAGAGTATGAAAAAATGGCGCTCGGTGGCATCGACGCATCACCGACAGATGAGATACTTATTGAAGAATCGGTTATCGGCTGGAAAGAGTATGAATTGGAAGTTATGCGGGATACCGCTGATAACGTTGTGATCATCTGTTCGATCGAGAACTTTGATCCGATGGGGGTTCATACCGGTGATTCGATCACCATTGCCCCGGCACAAACTCTGACGGACAAGGAGTACCAGATCCTGCGTGATGCATCGCTGAAGATTATCCGCGAAATCGGTGTTGATACCGGCGGTTCCAACATCCAGTTTGGCATAAATCCGCGTGACGGGCGTTTGGTGGTAATCGAGATGAACCCTCGCGTGTCGCGCTCATCGGCACTGGCCTCCAAGGCGACCGGTTTTCCCATTGCAAAAATCGCCGCCAAGCTTGCAGTTGGCTATACTCTTGACGAAGTCACTAATGACATTACCCGGGAAACGCCGGCTTGTTTTGAACCGAGCATTGATTATGTTGTTACCAAGATTCCGCGTTTTACGTTCGAAAAGTTTCCCGCTGCTGATGCGACATTGACTACGCAGATGAAGTCAGTTGGTGAAGTAATGTCGATTGGCCGAACTTTCAAAGAATCATTCCAGAAGGCGATCAGGTCGCTAGAAATAGGAGTGAGCGGCTTTGACTCCCGGATGTTTGAGCTTGGCAGCGAAACCAGGCGGGCGCTGACCGGCAAGGAACAGCAACTGCTGCTGGAAAAACTGCGGGTGCCGAATGCCGACCGGCTCTGGTATGTCGGTGATGCTCTGCGCAGCGGCATGTCTGTTGCGGAAATTCAGAAACATACCGCCATTGATCCCTGGTTTCTGCATAATATCCGTCAGATAATTGAAAAAGAAGATGAGCTGAAATCTCTTACCCTTGCGGAAGTTACTTCGGCAGTACTGCGTGACGCTAAACAGATGGGCTTTTCTGACAAATTTTTGTCGAAACTCTGGAAGGCCAGTGAGGATGAGGTGCGCCAACTGCGCTGGTCTTTAAATGTGCGACCTGTGTACAAGCGCGTAGACACCTGCGCTGCCGAGTTTGTTGCCTATACGCCGTACATGTACTCTACCTATGAGGAGGAGTGTGAAGCTGCACCAACGGACCGGAAGAAAATCATGATCCTTGGGGGCGGGCCGAACCGGATCGGCCAGGGGATCGAGTTCGATTACTGCTGCGTACATGGCGCTTTTGCGCTGGCTGAAGACGGCTATGAAACCATCATGGTTAACTGTAATCCGGAAACGGTTTCAACTGATTATGACACCTCTGATCGCCTGTACTTCGAGCCATTAACTCTGGAAGATGTTCTGGAAATAGTTGCTGTTGAAAAACCGGTTGGCGTGATTGTTCAGTTCGGCGGTCAAACGCCTCTTAAGCTTGCTGTTGCTCTTGAGAAAGCCGGTGTGCCGATTATCGGGACGTCACCGGACGCTATTGACCGTGCCGAGGATCGTGAGCGGTTCCAGGAAATGCTGCATAAATTGGGTCTTCTCCAGCCTGAGAACGGTACTGCTCGTTCCTTTGAGGAGGCAGAAATAGTCGTTGAACGCATCGGCTATCCGGTGGTCGTTCGACCTTCGTATGTTCTCGGCGGTCGCGCTATGGAGATTGTCTATGACTCGGAAAATCTGCAGCGCTATATGAAAACTGCCGTACTGGTTTCCCCGGAACATCCTATTCTTATTGACAGCTTTCTCGATGAGGCTATTGAGATAGACGTTGATGCGCTTTGTGACGGCACTGACGTAGTTATCGGCGGAATTATGGAGCATATTGAGGAGGCTGGCATCCATTCAGGTGATTCAGCCTGTAGCCTGCCGCCGTACTCAATCAGTCAGGAAATAGTTGCTGAAATCCGGCGTCAGACAGTTCTGATGGCACTGGAGTTGCGTGTTATCGGACTGATGAATGTTCAGTATGCAGTCAAGGGGACCGTCGTATATATTCTGGAGGTGAATCCGCGTGCATCCCGGACTTCCCCTTTTGTCTCCAAGGCTACCGGGCGCCCGCTTGCCAAAATTGCCGCCCGGGTAATGGCAGGAAAGACCCTTAAAGAGTTGGGAATTGTCACTGATATAATTCCGAAGCACATTTCGGTAAAGGAAGCTGTCTTCCCGTTTGTCAAATTCCCTGGTGTTGACACGTTGCTGGGACCAGAGATGAAATCAACCGGTGAGGTGATGGGAATTGGTGAGACATTTGCTGAAGCGTTTGCCAAATCACAGTTGGGAGCGAATGTAACGCTGCCGTTGTCCGGAAATGTCTTTATCAGTGTACGGGATGCTGACAAAAAACATGTTGTCAGTGCTGCAGAAAAACTGTATAAAGCCGGATTCGGTATTCTTGCTACTGGAGGTACGGCTCAGTATCTCGAAGATAAGGGGATTCCGGTGCGGCGCGTCAATAAGGTTCTGGAAGGGCGCCCGCATATTGTTGATGCAATTAAGAATGGAGAGGTTCAGCTCGTGTTTAACACCACTCATGGCGCGCAGGCTGTTGCTGATTCTTTCTCAATCCGCCGTGAGTCGCTGATGCACGGGCTTGCATATTACACAACAATTGCCGGAGCAAAAGCTGTTGCTGACAGTATTATCTCTCTGCAGGTCCAGGAATTGACAGTCAAACCTATTCAGGATTATTTATTATAACAGGAGCAGACTAATCGATGTCTCATACAATACCGTTAACAAAAGAGAGCTTTGAAGCACTTCAGGAAGAATTAAAGCGCCTTGTTCGTGAAGAACGTCCAAAGGTCATCCAGGATATTTCTGAGGCTCGTGATCATGGAGATCTCTCTGAAAATGCCGAATATGATGCGGCCAAGAATCGTCAGGGTTTTATTGAAGGAAGAATTCAGGAAATCAACGGTAAATTGGCTCGAGCGCATGTAGTTGATCTCACCGGTATGAAGCCGGATAAAGTTGTATTTGGTTGTACAGTGACCGTGTATGACACTGCTTCAGAAGAAGAAGTGACCTATAAAATTGTTGGTGAAGATGAAGCTGATATTAAATTGGGCAAGATCTCCTGTACTTCACCGGTCGGGAAATCACTGATAGGACACAAGCTAGATGACTCAGTCAGGGTAATTGTTCCGTCAGGAAAAAAAGAGTATGAGATAATTGACATTAAGTATGAGTAGGTTTGTAAATACTGCTTATTCACGTAAAAGGAGCATGTTATGGCCGACAAAATTTCTAAAGAGATGACCTTTTTTGAACTGATGCGTACCTATCCGGAGTCGGTTAAGGTCCTTCAAAAGCATAACCTTGGATGCATAGGATGTATGGGAGCGCAGAATGAAAGCCTTGAACAGGGTGCGCGGGCGCATGGACTTGATATTGAGACGCTGTTGGCCGATCTGAATACAGCGATCGGCTAACTGTTTTTCCCACGACTACTTTCTACGACCCCCATGGATTTTTTCCCTGGGGGTCGGCCTGTTTTTGCGATATCTACCACTCTGGTAGCACTATTTTTTACTTATATTGAGGTGACATATGGTTCGATCGTTCAAACCTCACGCGTTTACGAACGTTTTTGAAGCACTGTCAACTGAGTATCTGCAGGGGAAAGAGGAAGTTCTGCGGTTATCAGTAATTGCTCTTCTCGTCGGTGGCCACATTCTTGTTGAAGATTTGCCCGGTCTTGGCAAAACAACAGTGGCTCTTGCGCTTGCAGGAGTAACCGGACTCTCCTTCGGCAGGGTGCAATGCACCAGCGACCTCCTCCCGTCTGATATCACCGGGCTATCGATCTTCAACCGCGAAGCGGGGAATTTCAGTTTTCAACCCGGCCCGATTTTTAACAATATTGTGCTACTTGACGAAATCAACCGTGCTATGCCTCGCACGCAGAGTGCCATGTTGGAAGCTATGGAGGAGAGACGAGTCACTATTGAAGGAGTAACGCACCCGCTACCCGATCCGTTTATGGTCTTTGCAACCCAGAACCCCTCTGACCAGAGCGGTACCTTTCTTTTGCCCGAATCGCAACTTGATCGCTTCCTGATCTGCACCGGCATCGGCTATCCGTCGGAATCGCTTGAGCGGGAAATTATCGCTGGTGGCGGGATTCGCGAACGGATGGCCGGAATGGTTCCTCTGGTAACGTCCGCTGAAATTATGGCGGCAAAAAGTGCGGTACAAACTGTCTTTCTCTCTGAAAAGGTTCTTTCCTACATTCATAACCTGGTGTTGACAACCAGGGCGCACAATTTGATATTGACCGGTCTTTCGACCCGGGCTGCCATCAATCTTGCTCAGGCGGCTAAAGCAGCTGCATTTTTAGCGGGTCGTGATTATGTTGCGCCGGATGATGTCAAGGATATAGCTGTTGCGGTATGTGCCCATCGGCTCGGTATGCGGAGTGAGATGACGGCTATTGACAGGGGAGGGGTGATACGAACGATCATCGCCGGCATAGCGTTGCCTTTAGTCTGAAGATTGACAAGTATAAGAGATTAAATATGGCAGGGCATACAGAGAGTTTCTCTCAACCGTTACCTGAGGCCTTTCCACGATTACAAAACACAAATACACACCATTTCTAAAATAACGATCTGTTGCGATGAATGTGTCTTGGAGGATAAAATGAACATTGAGTGGGATGACAGCAATTTGATAGGCATAGAAGAAATTGATGGCCACCATAAAAAACTTATAGAAATGATAAACAAGTCATACTCTCTGATATTGAAAGAAAATATTCAGATTGAGCTATCACAGTTGTTGGATGAGTTAATTGAATTTGCGAGATACCATTTTGCATCAGAAGAAAAATTAATGCGGCAATATAGATACCATAATCTTGACAAGCACATGATTGAATATTTCAATTTTCGCAATAAGTTGCTGAAATATAAGAAAAATTTAATAGACGGAAAAGAGTATGTATCCATTGATATTTTTGATTTCATAATGCACTGGTTAATTGATCATGAATTTAAAATGGACTCCGAAATGGGTAGATTTATATGCACAATGCAACGAATATAAGATGAGGAGTGGATGTTACTGGTGCTGATACCCTTGACTTCATGTTCAGAAGGTTAATAATGTAACCCTGTGCCTGTTCAGGAGTAATGAACCGTGACCGGGAAAGGGTAGCTGCCTGGGTGATATGAAGATAGGGGAGGGAATGAGTTTTGGCGGTATTCATGTCTGAACTCTTGAGGAATGTAATTATCTTCGCTTGAGTGATAACGGTAAGAAGATCTGAAGGAACCCTGAGCCGAATTTGGTAGTGTTCATTCCTGTTTTATACGTGCATAATTCATGTCTCATTTGTGTCGCAAAATGTGTACACTAAAGAGAAATAAGGCATGACTAACTAGCCGTTATAACTAATTTTAAACTAAGGAGCGGGTGATACGGACGATCATCGCCGGCATAGCGTTGACTTTGGTCTGAAGATCAGCACTTCCGGAGCGCTCTACGTTCTCGTTACGCTCCTGATTGGTTTTGCTGCGGTCAACACCGGTAATAACCTGCTCTTCCTGGTTGTGTCCGGCCTACTGGCATTCATGTCGGTAACCGGTCTGGCCGGAATGTATAACATCAAAAAATTGATTCCCGATCTCATCCCTCCTGAAGAAATTTATGCCGGAATACCGGCTCCATTCCGTCTGTCAGTAAAAAATTCCAAACGGATTATTCCCTCTTTCCTGATCTCTCTTGCGTACCATACCGGCCAATCCCTTGTATTCCCGGTTGTCCCCAATAATGCGACGCGCAACGATTCGATCTTACTCACGTTTAACCGGAGGGGAGCGGTGCCGGTCGGCAGAATTACCCTCAGCTCGCCGTATCCGGTCGGTTTTTTCAGGCGTTACTGGAGTTTTGATATTATTGACACCGTGACAGTTTTTCCCCGTCCAATAGCCTCTTTGTTGAGCGGCAGCGGGAATGAGTCTTTGGCTGCAGGGGGCGGCTTTCGTCGCGCGAGAGGGCTGAGTGGAGAACTGGAGCGGATTTATCCCTATTCCGGTTCGGAGCCGCTCCGCATGATTCATTGGAAACATTCGGCCCGCAGTCTCGATTTTCTGGTCAAGGGCTTTGGACGCAGTGTGGCTGCTCCATTGATAATTAATCCGGATCTCATGTCCGGGCAGGGGCTTGAAGAACGATTGTCCCGGGCTGCCTGGCTGATTCAGCGGTGGGTGCGAGAACGTCCGGTCGGGATGATTCTCGGTGACCGGGTACTTTCTGCCGGAATCGGTAAGCAGCACGGCCTGCTGCTGCTGAAAGAATTGGCGTTATATGATAGCAATTAGAAAGCTGGCAGTCATATTAACGTACGCCATCGGCTGTTGCGGAATGCTGCCGCTTCTCCCCTGGCTGTCAACCTTCCCTCGTCTCGCTCTGGCGTGCGGCATACTGTCGGGCCTCTGGCAGGAGCGCAGGGGGATCTGGCAGTTGAAGCCATGGATGCAGAACGTTGCGATTGTCCCGGTTTTTTTCTATTACGCACTCCAATTCAGTCGTAGTAACCCGGCTGAACCGGTTGTCAGCGTGCTGACGATTATGCTTGCAGTAAGGCTCAGCGGTGAAAAAACGGTTCGATACTGTTTGCAGATTTATGCCCTCTCAATGTTCTGTCTTGCCTCTTCTTCACTGTTTGATCTCAGCCCTGTCTTTTTGATCTACCTCGGATTGCTTCTTTTTATGGTGGCTCTAGCCCTTGTATTGCTGACATTTCATGATCAAAACCCGGCAATGGCGGTGACGAAAGCAGACCTGAAAAGGATTGTTTTCTCCGGCATATTGATGCCGCTCCTGGCGGTTCCACTCCTGCTGTTATTTTTCCCGATCATGCCGCGTACCCAGTTGCCGCTTTGGAACTTTCTCATGCCGCCGGTCACACGTACGTCCGGCTATTCAGATACGGTTCAGCCGGGCAGCCAAAGCAGCATAACTGAATCACGAGCGCTTGTTTTCCGGGCAGAAATGATTCGTCAGCTTCAGCCGCAGTTGTATTGGCGTGGCACTGTATTTAACCGTACCGATGGCAACAAATGGACCCGCACAAGCCAAATTCCGGCTGAACTAATGCAGTTTACCGGCCGGTCAGTCATGCAGACGATATATCAGGAGCCATCTGTACACCGTACTCTGTTTGCACTTGACCGGCCAGCAGCGCTTACTCAGCACCGCATGTCACAGTCGCCGGATGGAGTGTTTGAGCTATGGAGGCTTTCCGGCAAGCGTGTGAGTTATGCTGCAGAGTCACAGATGAACGGAGTAATTCAGCAACGTAATGCAATCAATAGAAAATTTTACCTACAACTTCCGGATCATATTCCGGATCGAATACAGGCACTTGCCAGAAAGTCCATGCTCTCCGGAGAAGATGATCGAACCAAAGTTGCGTTGCTTGAAAAATACTTCAGAAACGGTAACTATCTCTACTCTACAAAAGAGTTGGCAACCGGTGACAGAGCTCTGGAGCTGTTTCTCTTTGATAAGAAACAGGGGCACTGTGAGTTTTTTGCTTCATCATTTGCATTATTACTGCGTATTGCCGGTGTGCCGTGCCGATTGGTTGGCGGATATCTTGGAGGCGATTTTAATCAGATAGGAGGCTATTATTTTGTTACCGAAGATAATGCCCACGTTTGGGTGGAAGCGTATATTAACGGGAGCGGGTGGGTGAGAATCGATCCCAGCGGTTTTGCTGCAAATGCCGGGGAAGTTTGGACGAATAACAGGCCACGAAACTTTATGCTTCAAGCTTCCATGGCATTTGATTCATTTAATCACGCATGGAACCGTCTTGTTATTGCATACGACTTTGAGCAGCAGATGAATGTTGCCGGTAGAGTCAGTTCACAGATACAAAAGATTAATCCATCAATCATCTTACGCAGTTTACTTCCCTATACGGTCGGAACTCTACTGATTGCCGGTATTTTGTTACTTGTCAAACGCTCATTGATATTTCGACCCCGGGAGCAGCGCATCCTGCAAAGCTTTTTGCAAACGGTGGAACGCACGTTCTGTATTTCAACAGGGGAGGGTAGCGTTGGATTGTTTGAGTTGTCTGCAGAAGCGGATAATATGTATGTATCCGACTTTGTTACTATCTATGCCGGAGCCGTCTATCATGACCGTCGTCTGACAGATGATGAGTATCTTCGTTTACAGCATATTCTTAGGGACTTGAAGGGAATAATACCAAAAAAATCTTGACTTTAAAGTCAAAAATAGGCTATTAAGTCTATTCTCATATGGTGGCTGTGGTGAAGCGGTTAACACGTGCGACTGTGACTCGCATATTCGAGGGTTCGATACCCTCCAGCCACCCCAATAATATTTATAACCTGCTGTAAAATAGCAGATTATTTTCGATAAAAAAGGCTTTTTCGTGTCTGGTACGCATTTTAGTACGCACGGAGAAGCCTTTTTGTTATATCTAGCCAAACAAAATAAGATTGAGTATAGTGTGGCAACCAAATCGTGGAGCCTGTTTGCGTATAACAGAAACGATAAACGGTTGCCATTCTCAAAAGGGTAGTCTGGACAAGCTTATAACAGAGGTCGATAAGGATTCGACTGGCATTTTTTGGGGATAGTTGAGGAATCAAGTGGCAGAAACATACATCACGGACATAACGCATTACCTTGATGAAGAAGGTGATATTGCAATTGAATATGGGGCTGGACTTCGCTTTGCAGAATATTTGACAGCAATCATATCTATGATATCTCATCCACAACCAGTACCAGAAGAGTTCAATGTGAAGTGTAGATGCAGACCAAATAGGAAACCGTGCAAGGGGATCATTATGGGTGGGACTGATCCAGATACAGGCGTGATCATTTGGTGGTGTCCAGAGTGCCATGTGAATGGATTCATCAGTAATTGGCAAGGCACGATGTGGGATTTATCTGAAGCTGATGGTGCTGTTCATTGATATTGTATTGCAGAAGATGACCTTATTTTAACCAATCTAGCAGACAAACGTGGAAATATTATGACAGAATTTATGGGCCAAAACAATGAGCGGCTGAATCAGTTGCTTTCTCAACCAATTGATGTACCAGTTTTTCATGAAGTTGCATTGCGCTTGCTACAAATGATGAACGGCCACTCTTACAGAATTGAGGAAGCAATAAAATTAGTAAATGAAGATACTGCATTAGCTGCTGAAATGCTTAAACACGCAAATACTTCCTACAATTCAGGTAAGTCTCCAATTACTACCATCAAAAATGCTATTGTTAGACTTGGATCTCAACAGATCGTGAATCTTGCGTTTACAGCAAGTATGGCAAACAATATATCTAGTAATCCAATTATTAACACACATTTAAAAAATCTTTGGTATCACAGTCATGCTGTAGCTATTACTAGTTCTTGGCTTATATTACAGATTGGACATGATAATAATGATGCCGATTTAAATGCAGATGAAGCATATCTCGCAGGTTTGTTACACATAATTGGAAAGCTGTATCTGTTGAAGTCAATGGATTGTTTGTTTGCGTCTGGTAAATTGCAGAATGAACTATCTTTTATTGATGAAATTATTAAGGAACATAATATTCAGCAAGGTATTAGAGTAATACAGTATTGGAATATTCCTGAGATTTATTCAAACTCTGTAGCAAGACATATTGACGATAATTGGAAGTGTGGAACTAATGATTATTTAGTAGCTGCTGTTAGATTATCCTGCAAAATTCATAATTACGTTAGACAGGGTATAGTTCTAACTGAAACTTGTGAAGCCTTTGATCAAGTTAAAGATGAATTATCCTTGTTAAAACTGAATGATGTAAACTATGTGTATAATTTTGTAAAAATGATATCTGATTAAATTGAAGTCATATGAGCTTCTTGCAAATAGTCTTTGAATTACCTGGCAATCCTCATTGCTGCTGTGTACGGTTTGATTACAGATTTAAAGGATGTTAAAGCCGTTTTTTGCATCCTGATATTATGAAAAGCACCTGATTCATGAGAGGAAGGCAGATGATTCAACAAGTTGTGTCCGGTAGGCAAGCCGGTACAGGCCGGTTTGGAGTGGGGACTGCGCTGGAATCTGGTATTCCGGTTGGAGAGTATTGTCTAATAGTGCTGTTTCGGTTTACCGGTAGTAGGCGATGACCCAACGGGCAATCCTTTGTCCGCGTTGCCGGAAGTTAATCGGCAGTGAAGAGGCCGTTTGTTCCTGGTGCGGTACTGGTCGCGCAGCTCCGTGGTGGCAGTTTATGAACTGGACACGGAGTAATCTGGATGGCGACTGGCTTGTAAAAACTCTCATAACGGCCAATGTACTCTTTTTTGCCGTTTCACTGGTATTGAGTACCAGATTAGGAGATATCGGCAGCTTTCTCTCACCGGGTCAAGCCAGTCTTATGCTTTTAGGAGCAACCGGTACCTATCCGATCGATCATTTCGGTCGGCTCTGGACGGTGATCAGCGCCAGCTACCTTCATGGCGGCATACTCCACCTTATCTTCAACCTGATGGCCTTGAAACAACTTGCCCCCCTGACAACCAGCGAGTATGGCGCCAGCCGTATGTTTACCATCTACACTCTGGGAGGTGTCATAGGCTACATCATCTCGTACCTGGCAGGAGTGCCATTTACTATCGGTGCCTCAGCGGCGGTATGCAGTCTGATAGGTGCTCTGCTCTTTTATGGTAAAAGCAGAGGCGGCGCGTACGGCAGTTCTGTTTACAGTGAGGTAAAGGGTTGGGTTATCAGTCTGTTTGTCTTCGGCCTGATATTTCCGGGTATTAATAACTGGGGTCATGGGGGCGGGATACTCGGCGGCATCGTTATCGGAGCCCTCATCGGCTACACTGAACGTCGCAAAGAAGGCAATTTTGATCATGCGCTGGCACTTCTCTGTGGTATGGCAACAGTCGGAATTTTGGGATGGGCTACAGTGAGGGCATTTATCTATGGCTGAATTTCTGAAAACGCCAACACAAAATTCAGAAATTACTGGTTATATGTACTACGAGCAACTACAGGGAGTTTTCTATAAATGACCTGCCCATTCTGCAAAGAAAACATTCTTGACGGTGCAATCAAGTGCAAGTATTGCGGATCAATGCTCAACCTTGATCCGTACAATACGATTAGCGTAGATACAATCACTGCTGACGAAATTCGAGCCTTTGTGGGTAATAATGCGTATTACTACATCCGGAGTTTTTCCAAGTTCACCATCATGGGACGAGAGAAGTTTTGTGTTACCTGGAATTGGAACTGCTTCGGCTTCACATTCCTGTGGATGCTCTACCGGAAGATGTACGCGCTTGCGCTGGTAACCTTCATTGTCTTCTGTATCCCGGGCGTAAATGTTCTGTTACATATCGGAGCAGGGATGATTGGGAACTACCTGTACTACCGGCATGTCAAAGCAAAGATTAGTGAAACACGGTTTACGCAGTCGCCACAAAATATTATACCGGTCCTTCAAGAGATGGGGGGAGTACATGCATGGGTTGTAACGGCCGGGATCATCATAAGTATTCTTATGGTGATACTTTTTGCTGTCTTCTTTTCTACCATGATTGCCACTATGGGGCATTTCGTTGGAATGACGATATGATAATTTGCAGAGTGAGACCTCGGAAATGCTGGTCATCATTTATGCGGTCACAGTATTGGCTGCCAAATGAGGAGAAGGGAAGCCACGGTATTGCTCCTTCATGGCGACCATTTGGAATTAGGACCATAGAGGCTCAATAAAAATTTGTATAATTGTTGTCCTTCATTGCGAGTCAGTTCCCCATTCAACATCCGTGTCTTTTTGGTAATCATTGATGATACAGCGTCCTTGTATTCTGATGCACTTAACGTAAACCAATTATTTAGGCCGCTGTTAATTCTTTTTATACTGTGACACCCGGTACAATTTTTGATTATCACCGCGTTGTTGTTAACATATTCAAACGACAACTTGCTGGTATTGCTACTTGTTTTCGGATTGCTTTCTGATACGGTTATCTGTTTCGACTCTTGAGCAAGAGCAAGTGATGTTATTAACATTGCTCCCAGTACGCTGATGATTAGTATTGGTTTCATGATGACCTTTTTCCTGAAAGCTATCTCCACAAAAATGACCTGTAGCTTTGCGGCTCCAGGTCATTCTGGATGTGCTATTTACCGAAAGGATAAATAAAAATTGCATCGTTGTTAAAGCATAACCTGTGCCATGACTAATTTTGGCCAAAATTTTACTTGAATGCACGTATCTGAATTCGCTAACTATATAGAAAAATGTAAAGGGTTAATTCTCATTAGAATTCCTGCTTCTTTTGCAGAACAAGCGTTATCATAATGACGTTGCCGCATGCCGGACAATTTTACGTCAAATGACGTAGATACATGTTAATGAATACGGCTGAAAAAATATTTCTGCTTTCCGAGAAGACAATACAATGACCAGGTTCATTATAATACTAATGTTCATCAGTCTGATAACCGCATGCGGCGGCCATGAGAAGAACAGGTATCGACCTGACCTGCCGGTTCCAAGTAACGTACAGAAACCATACACCATAAACGGCGAGCGATACGAACCGCTTTCCAGCCATGAGGGATTTGTTCAGACAGGCATTGCCAGTTGGTACGGTAGTGATTTCCACGGCAAGAAAACAAGCAGTGGTGAAACGTACGATATGTATGCAATGACTGCGGCTCACAAGACACTGCCGTTAGGTGTATATGTGAAAGTCAGCAATCGGAACAACGGTCATGACACCGTAGTGCGGATAAACGACCGTGGCCCTTTTGTGGCCGGCCGAATTATTGATCTCTCTTATTCCGCTGCCAAAGATCTCAGAATTGTTGGGGGGGGAACTGCGCCGGTAACGGTAGAAGCGCTTGGATACCTAGATGGCTCTGTCAAAGACAAAACGATTTACTACACTCCGGCCAGCTACGACAAGGGATCGTTCGGTATTCAGGTAGGAGCCTTCGGCACTATGGAAAACGCCCAACGAATGGCTGACAGCGTAAAGAAGCGCTACGGAACGTCCGTCATTCAGGAGGCTGTTGTTAGTGGCATCCGATATTACCGAGTCAGAGCCGGAAACTATGCGTCACTGAAAGAAGCGGAACAGGTACGGGAGCGCTCGTCAGACAAAGTGATGCGGGGAGGATTCGTAGTGGCCTTGGATTGAGTGTGAGAGTTGGCCTTTTTCATCCATCCAGATACATACTGACCGGTCCCTTTCAGTAACCGGCCGGGTGTCGTTGATCAGCATCGTTACATATTTTATCCGGATTTACGCCATCCAAATGCTTTTAATTGAATATCGGGCAATGTGTTTGGATTGATACCCATAGCTGCGAGCTCCTCAGATACGGACTCCATTTCCAGTTCCTCCAGTAGATCCATTACACGAAGAAGACTTCCATAATGACCCGTCTGATTAATCAGAGCTGTTGCAACTTCCTCATTCAGGTTGAGATTTGTGATTATATCTTCAACGGCAATATCATATGTGCTCCCCATAAGCGAGAGAATGCCGGTCATAAATGCCCGTTCTGAAGATTCATCGTCACGCATCAATTGGGGGTGGACTAACGCCAGTTGCTCCATAAGTCCGGCCCTGGTGGCGGCCATATCAACGAGAGGATGATCAAACGAGTCATCACCATCAGTGGCAAACAGCGCCAGTTGTACCCATCGTTTGATCTGAATGCGTCCGGCCATTGTAATGGCATGGTGCACACCCTGAATTTTGAAGCGATTACCGAATGCTACCGAATTGACGAGCATCAACAGTTTATACGTCAGTGACGGGCTGCTGCGAAATTCCTGTTCTATAATCTCGATGCTGGCATCTTCTGCAAACATGCGTATCAGTTTGAGGAGTGTGGTTGCATCTTCATCCATTTTTTTCTTTTTAAGGATATCTGGCCGGGCAAAAAAATAACCCTGAAAGTAATCGAAGCCAAGGGCATGACAGGCGGCAAATTGCTCAATAGTTTCTACTTTCTCGGCCAGCAGCTTACACTTATACGGGCGCAGAAGTTCAATTATTTCCGGAACTGTATCCAACGGTGTCTGGAAGAGGTCAATTTTAACGATGTCAACGATGTCATAAAGATCGGCAAAGTCAGGACTGTATGTATGGTCATCCAATGCCAGACGGAACCCGGCTTCTTTTAGAACCCTGCATCGTTCTATCACAGCCGGAGAAGGTTCTATCGACTCCAACAGCTCGATGACAATATGTTCACTGGGAAGCAATTCCAGGGTATCGTCCATCAACATGTCAAAATCAAAATTTATGAATCCCTTGCGTCCGCCCAGAAGCTCAACAATACCAAACAAAGCAAGTGTATTAATAATGACATTCGCCGTAGCATGTACTGCATCATCTACCTCGGCTTCATTAATATCGGTCGAGCGAAAGAGCAACTCATAGCCATAGAGGCGCTCGCTCCTGTCCAAAATCGGTTGTCGGCCTATTATGCAGTTTTCTCCCATGCGTAACTTCCTCTTTTACATTTTTTTTACATGGAATTTATTGCAAATATTAATTGAGTAGTTTGATGTCGCAATTCAGTTTCCCGATTCAATTTCGGAGAACATCTTGACGATAGCATCAGTGCCGGACTTACCGTCAGTGACAGTTACCAAGTTGTATACATAATTTCTTTAACTGGACTCATTTCCCTCTCCATTTCTCGGCTATCACCCCTGAAGTAAATCAAAAATAATAACTGAAATCCTTCTTCTCGAATGGCGAATCATTCAAGCATTCAATGAATACATCAACTATAAATGGGTCAAACTGCGTCCCTTTTTTCTTTACAAGTTCGCGAAGCGCGGCATCGTTATCCAATCGGTCCCGATAAGAGCGGTTTGAAATCATGGCATCGAAAGCATCAGCAACGGCAACGATACGGGCATGAAGCGGAATCTGCTCGCCTTTCAAGCGGCCGGGATATCCGGTACCGTCCCAATGCTCATGATGATGAAGGATTGTCGGGCCGATATGACTCAAGTTATTGATACCTACAACAAAAAGAGTTCCTTTCAGTGTATGTTCTCGTGTAAGCGTCTCCTCACGAAGACTGAGGCTGTCAGGTTTATTGAGAACGTTTTCAGCAGTATTATATTTTCCCATGTCATGAAGCATTGCCCCCAGGTACAGGTCCCGCATCTCGATATCAGGTAGTTTCAGTTTTAAACCAATGCTCAGACAGTATTCAGCAACCCTGCGCTCCTGCCCTTGCGTATAGGTGTCTTTAAGTTCCAATGCACTCAGCAATGCCTGTATTGTACTGTTGAATAAACCGGGATTCCACAATTGTGACTGAAGGGTAGGAACCAGCATTGATCTGGAAATGCCATCCGAAATAGTTTGATTGGTCAGACGTGCGGCTAAAGCGAGTCCAAATTCGATGGAGGTCCCTGGTCCCCGGCCGGTAATGATGGTGTCGTCACTGACAACGGCAGTTTCTTCGTATACAGCGCCATGCAATCTATCAATATACGAAGGGTAGCAGGTTGCTTTTTTCCCGTTCAGCAGTCCAGCTGCGGCAAGCACAATGGGCGCAGCGCAGATTGCGCCGATAAGCTTGTTTTTCGCGGCAAACTTGTTTAATAGATTATGAACGCGGGGATCGGCATTAAGATTGTCAGTTCCCGGTTGTCCGCCCGGAAGGACTATCATGTCGAATGCGCCGTCATTTATGGCATCAATCGTCGTATCGGGAACAACAGAAATATTGTGGGCGCCTGAAACCGGACCTGGAAGAAGGCCGGCAATAACAACCTCAATTTCGGCTCTACGAAGTATATCTACAATTGTGAGTGCCTCAATTTCCTCAAAACCTGTTGCCAGTGGCATAAGAACTTTTGACATATGTTCCTCCCTGTTTTATTGAAAAAAATCGTAACTACTCAGGTATTGAGGCTGAAGACTGAAGGCTGAAGGTTAGACCCGTCATGAATAACTCGCCTTTGTTGATCTTGCAGGGGTTTTCCTAATAGTCTTCAGTCTATCAACCTGAGTAGTTACAAAAAATCATATTTCCCTGAGTGAATCGGCAACTACCGTGCATAGTTCCTGGTAAATATATGGCTTCTGAAGGAAACCAATCGCTCCGATTCTTTTAAGCTCATCAACCGTCCCACCCTGATGAAATCCGGAAGAGATCAAAATCCGGACATCGGGATATTTTTCCATAAGCCGTAGGAGGGTTTCTTTGCCTCCCATTCTTGGCATAAGCATATCCAGAATTATCAGCGAAATATTATCCCGTTCCCGTGCGTACACTTCAAGCGCCTGTTGCCCGTCTTCGGCAAGATAGACCCTATACCCCAGTTCTTCTAGAAGCGTTTTGCCAACATCGCGGATAATTTCCTCATCGTCAACTAACAGAATTCCGCCCGATCCGCGTATCAGCTCTTTCGTTGCGCTAACGGTATTCTTTTTCTCCGGCGCCAGCGGCAGATACAGCTTGAAAATTGATCCGATTCCCGGTTCACTGATGATGCTGATACAGCCATGATGATCAGTTATGGTACTGTATACGGCCGCTAATCCGAGACCGGTCCCTTTTCCGACCCCTTTTGTAGTAAAAAATGGCTCAAAAATTCGCTGTATGAGCTCTTTTGTCATGCCGCAACCGGTATCGGATACTGATATTTCAATATACGGGCCGGGGAGTATTGAAAAGGCGCTGGAGCGACAGTGACTTGAATCAAGCACAACATTGGCGGTGGTAAAGGTAATGGTCCCCTCTCCGGACATGGCGTCACGGGCGTTAACTCCAAGGTTAAGCAGGGCATTCTGTATGAGTGCCGGATCACCGTTTACATAATTGTTTCTAGCTGCAAGCCGTTTCCGGAGAGTTATCTGTTTGCCAATAGTTCTCTCCAGCAGCGAGACAGCATCATGGATCATTGTATCAATGTGGACTTGTACCACGTTTTTTTGCCCTTTACGGGAAAAAGAAAGCAATTGTCCGGTCAGATCGGCCGAACGGCTGGCGGCTTGCTGGATGGAACCGAGCAGTTTTATCGCCGCTGGATTATCCGCTACATGTCGCTCCAAAAGTTCGGAGGAACCTAAAATCGCGGTCAACATATTATTAAAATCGTGGGCGACTCCACCGGCCAGTTGTCCGATTACGTCCATTTTCTGCGTCTGTCTGATCTGCTCTTCCATGCGCTTCTGTTCAGTAACATCAAAAAAGACAATCAGCAGGCATTTCTTATTCATGTAATCCATGATGGATTTGTACAACAGTACGGAGCGGATTTCACCGGTAATGGTCTTAAGCTCTGCACTGAATCCGGATATGCCCTGCTGTTCATGCGTCTGCTTCAAAAAATGATCTCTCTCGTCGTTATCGTCCCAGAGACCTATTTCAATGCCGGTCTTACCGATTGCGGTGTCACGTGTGAAGCCAAAGTCCTTGCTGAAGGCGTGGTTAATTTCCTGGATTATTCCGCCCGGTAACGTTGAAACAACAATAGCCAGCGGCGCTACGTCAAAAAGAGTCTTAAGACTGGCATTCGATTCGTTTAGCAACTTCTGGGTAACCTGATATTCCTCAATTTGTACCCGTAACATCTCTTCGGTTGCCAACAGCTGATCGCGAGTCTCAACAAACTCCGTAACCTGAGCACGCAGGAGTTCCTCAGTGGCTTTCAGCTCCTTGTTCGAAAAAGTAAGCTGTTCGTTGCTGGCCTTTAACTCTTCGGCGGAACTCTGTATTTTGGCAGTTCGCTGCACCACTATCTCTTCAAGGTTTCTTTTATGTAACTCTATTTCAGTGCGCTGGCGATACAGTTCGGCAAATATTCTGACTTTGCTCTGCAGAAGCAGTGGTTCAATCGGTTTGGTAAGAAAATCGACTGCTCCGCAATCATAGCCTTTAAATTGAAACTGGAGGTCCTTCATGCCGGCAGTTACAAAGATAATCGGAATATGTCTCGTCTTTGGGTTTGCATGCATCAGCTCAGCAGTTTCAAAGCCGTCCATTTCCGGCATCTGCACATCCAGCAGCACCAGGGCAAAATCCTGTTTAAGGGTCAGGTGCAGGGCCTCGTTACCCGATGTTGCCCTGACCAGATCATATCCATTGTCACCAAGCAGAGCTTCCAATGACAGTAGATTTCCAGGTCGGTCATCTACCAGAAGAATTGGTATGGCATCTGGCAGGGTTGTGTGACTCATGGTTTCTCCAGTACTAATCGTAACAAAGTTTGCGGAAGTTCTCTTAATTGTACAACGTAATCCGCTTTAAGCAATTGCAGTGCGCTCCGGGGCATGGAATCAATTTCGGCGTCAGCAGGATTCTGGACAATTGTGACTCCGCCGTATTCTTTAATTTTCAGCAAACCTTTACTACCGTCAGAACCGGCTCCGGTCAGGATAACCCCGATAAGTTCGGACCCGAACACATCTGCTGCCGATTCAAAGAGGACATCCACCGAAGGACGGGCATAGTTTACCGGAGGATCGATGGATAGCGCCAGAGTGCCGCCCCGTTCCACAAGTAGATGATAATTGGCCGGTGCCAAATAGGCCGTTCCTGAAGTAATGCATTCCAGCTCATCAGCCTCTTTTACTCGTATAGAACAGAGCGAATTCAGTAACACCGCCATGCCGTCATCGGAATCCGGTGTGATGTGAGTAACAATTAAAACAGGAATCGGAAAATCAGCGGGCAGCCCCCCCAGTAAGTGTTTGAGCGCAGTCACTCCGCCAGTCGAAACACCGATAACAAGCGCCTTAAACTGTCTGCTGCAATTTTTTCGCATAGCGTTTCCGATAGATCTGCATCCGAGGCATCATTGCTTCATACCGGCCGGATATGTTGCGGTGGTCAAGGCTTTCTTTCGTACCAAGGCAGAGAAAACCACCCGGCATCAGGCTGGTGTCAAGGAGGCTCAAAACCCGCTCTTTAAGCGGTTGTTTGAAATATATCATGACATTACGGCAAAGGATAAGATTCATCTCGCCAAAATCGGTATCAACGGTCAGGTTGTGTGCCGCAAAGACGATATTCTCCTGAAGGGAGGGAGATAGAATTGCGTGGTCGTAACGGGCGGTGTAGTAGTCTGAAAACGAGCCGGTGCCGCCGGAGTGCTGATAGTTTCTGGTAAAGCGCTGCATCTCCTGTAAAGGATAAATACCCTTCTGGGCCTTGTGAATTACCTCTTCGTTTATATCGGTGGCATAGATGCGGAAGCGTCCTTTCAAACCCACTTCATGAAGGAGTATCGCCATCGAATACGCTTCTTCCCCGGTGGAACAACCGGCGTGCCAGATCTTTATGAAGGGGTAGGTCAGCAGATGCGGCACAACCTGCTCTCTGATGGCCTTAAAAAAGGATGGATCACGGAACATATCTGAAACATTGACGGTGATTCCCCTCAGCAGAGTATCGAACAAACCACGATCACGCAACAGAGGGGATTGGGCAAGCGAAAGGGTACCAAACCCGGAAATGGAAAGCCACTGGATTAGCCGCCGCCTCAGTGATGCCTCGGAATATTCTCTGAAATCGAATCCGTAGACCTGGTAGACACCCTCCAGGAGTAGTTTAATCTCTACATCAATGATTTCGTCAGGAGTCATGATGTGTTTCCTCTACATCCTTCCACAACTCCGACAGCATCCGTGCCCGGTCTTCAAGAACCTCATTGCTCCGCAACAACTCCTCCCGCTGGACACGCATCTCTTCAGCCTGCTCCCTGGTTTTTTCCAGAAGGGCGTTGACCAGTTGATGTGAGCGATTCACGTTCAGTGCAATGGCGATACCTTCCACTGCTTCATCCAAAAATTCAAAGTCGTCGTCATTAAACCGTCTGAAACTGCCAAGTTCCAGGACACCGACCAACGTTTCATTATATTTTATTGGAATAATGACAATATGCAACGGATCTGCATCACCCAGCGCAGAGGATATTGGAAGATAATCCAGCGGTATCGAGTTGAGGCATATCATTTTTTTCGCCAGTGCCACCTGGCCGGGCAACCCCTCACCAAGCCGGAAACTATCGTCGTGTCCGTTGGTTTTTGTAATAGCATAGGTGGAGATGGTTTTAAGAGTTTGCTCGATATCGTCATACAAATAGATGATACCAACACCGCCCCCCAGAAATTCGGCTAAAAAAGTGAGCGCTTCGTCTGCCAAAGCAGCTGTTTGATGTTCATTTCTCATAATCTTGTTAAGCTCATACAAGCCGCTTTTCACATGATTGCGCCGCGCTTCATCACTCCTGACGCGTCGAAGTGATTCTGTCATCAAGGAAAAGGCTCTGTCAAGGGCAACCTGAGCTTCACTCATGCGCACTACCGCGTTAAGAACTTTACGTAACTCATCTTTGTTCCTCTGTATGGAATCAACTGAAATAGCTTCGCTGATGATTACCTCGCGACTTAAATCACCGCCAGCCACCGCCTCCGCAAACTCCGCTTTTTCATTTACCTGCTGCAGTTGCTTCATTACCGCCGCAAGAACTACTTGCAGCGGTATATGCATTGAACGGAATATCCAATACCCAAACATTATTCCGATAATAATCGCCACAAAACTGACACCGACAATCTGTGACAAGCTCTTTCTGATCAAACTGTTTACCGCGACAACTGATTTTTCCCGATCCCTCTGGACGTCTGAAATGCTTTCGTCGCCTTGTGCCGACACCTTGCGAACCAGAGTGTGAAGCTTATCGGCAGATTTGTTTGCCTGATCAATTGCGGTAAGTCTCTTGTTAAGAGCCGTCAGAATGCCGTTGGCCGAAAAAATTTCCGTGCGAATGCCATCAAGCGAAGCGGTTGCTTCGAGGAGAATTTTCTTTTCTTCAAAGGCATTCAATTTTGTGAGAGAGTCATTGAGCTGCTGCTTACGTACCTGAATATCTGTGAACAAGGAACGTATTTCAGAATCAAGTCTGTTCAGTTCAGTGGCCGATACCGTTGTAAACAATCGGTTGGTCTCGCTCGTAACTCTTGTTCCCAGTGCTATTAGATGGGCGTTTAATACAAGAATGTCGTTGGCGCTACTGGTTTTGGCAAAGATATTGCTCTGATTACTGGTTGCAAGTGATAATTCATCACGAGCCAGCAGTGTCTCCTGATCCAGCGTCTGAAAAAGATCGTTTAATGTATAGCCGACAACTTTTCCGGACTCAGCCGCTTTGCTTATTGCATCTTCATTTTTCTGTGCGATTGCATTTGATTGTAATGTAATAAATTCTGCAAGTTTATCGGTAACTCCGGTGGTAACCTCGGCAATGGAAGGGTTTGATTTATAGTAATCGTTTTTGGCGATACGAGCCACGACAGCTTTAAGTTTGCCTTTTGCTATAAGGACAGCAGTGCTGTTCAGGCTGTTTTGCACGGTCACTGCAACCAGTTGCAGTTCCCGAATTCTGTTGAGTAATTCCTCAATACTGCGTGTTCTGGATGAAAAGGTAATGGTGTTCTCCAGCGCTGCTTCAAAAGCCCTGGTGTAACCAACTTGCAAATTACTGACGTAGGCATCAAGATCGTTCAGGCGGAAGGACAGTTCCTTCATGCTCTGCATAACTATGGTATTGGTTGATGTCGCCGTTTTATCACTGTTTATGCGATCTTCGACCGCAATAAAGGTCTCAAGTGCTATACTGCCAAGTTCATCTGACACATCCACTGTGTTTCCATTTATCGCCTTCAGTTTTTTTTGAGTCTTTGCTACAGTATCGAGAGATCTTTCTGCCTCAACTCTAAAATATGCATATTCATTCATAGTTCTGGCAGCGTTCACCTTGAGAAGGTTGGTGATGCACCTCTGCAGTTCACGCTGAAGTTCAATAGTCCGTAGCTGTAATGGGGTGCTGATGTCACTCAAATATGAAAATTTTTCCTGAATAAATCTCATTGAGATATAGCTGGCCAACGAAATTGCAACTACAATTGTCGCTGTGACCAGTACGTTAGCAATAAGTTTGGTTTTTATGGTCATTCAGTGTATCTCCGGAGAATCCTGCTCACGATCATTCCTTAACAAGCTTTTTGCCAGGCCCATTCACGACGAAATCAATAAATTTTTGCACTTTTACCGGTGGTTCACCTTTGGTAATTAACGTCACCGGACGAAAAACATCGGGTGTATCGACCTGTTTGACCCCATCACTGAGCATTGCAGAGGTGCCGAATGCGATTGCCTCGCTGTTTTCTTCCACGGCGCCTCGTAACTCTTCCATATGACCAAGTTCAAGAACCTCTTTAGTATAGGGTGCGTTATCAAGAATTGTTTTTCTGAACGTACCTGTTGTGGCCGGGTTCATAGTAGAAATAACAACCATGATCTGGGAATCGTTACCACCAATCTCCTTCCAGTTTGTGATTATGCCGGTGTAAATTCCTTTGAGCTGTTCCTTTGATAATTTAGAAACAGGATTGTCCTTGTTAACTACAGTGCGAATCATACCTCTACCGAGTGTTACGTGGTGAAAAGAGGCGGGATCTTTTACCTCAAATCCTTCCTTGTCCAATATGGTGATTACGTCCTCAAAGCTGGTTCCAATTATTCCAACCTCGGTAACTCCCTTGTAAAGCTGCTTGAACGCAAGTGTGGCACTTCCGAACAGGATATTTAGACGTATTCCGGTCTCCTTTTCAAATGCACCTTTTACCGGGTTGATAATACTGTCCAATGGTCCACTACCGGTGCTTAACAGAATTTCCTCTGCCGTAGCAGCGGATAGTGTGAACAACGTTATGAGAACCGTTAGTGACAAAATCAAGCGTTTCATTGTGAACCTCCAGTTTTTTATCCGCAAAATCCGATTAATCAGGCTGAATCGGTTGCGGCTGCGAATAGAGCCATACCCTGAGCAGGGAAAATAGTTTTTCCATATCTACCGGTTTTGGAATGTAGTCGCTGGCCCCGGCTTTCAGACACTCTTCGCGATCGCCTTTCATTGCCTTGGCAGTCAGGGCGATAATCGGAACTGCATGGAAACGGGGATCATTTCTGATCGCACGCATTGCTTCGTAGCCATCCATTTCGGGCATCATGATATCCATCAGGACAAGATCAATATCCGGGAACTCATTAAGTCGGTTCAGCGCCTCACGGCCGTTTTCCGCTTCAAAGATATCAATGTTCTTTTCAGCAAGTGCGCTGGAAAGTGAAAAAATGTTTCGCATGTCGTCATCAACAATCAGGATCTTTTTGCCTGCCAACTGCGCTTCTTTGTCGATAGCGGAACGAATCATGCGCTGTTTGTTCGGGTTAAGTGAGGATTCAACCAGATGGAGGAAAAGTGTTACCTCATTCAAGAGCCGTTCAGGACTTTTTGCCCCTTTGATGATAATACTTTCGGCATAGCGATGCAGTCGCTTCTCGTCTTCATACGTCAGTTCGCGGCCGGTATGGATGATGACCGGAATGCGCCGCTCAGGGTCCAGTTTTTTCAGCTCTTCCAGCAACTCAAACGCACCCATGTCGGCCAGACCCAAGTCCAGCACAATGCAGTCGAACTGTTCGCCGGAGAGAAATATAATAGCTTTGGCACCACTATCGGCAATTGTTATCGTCACATCCTTCTCTTCCAATAGAGCAACCAGTGCAGCCGACTGAGCTTGATCATCTTCAACAATCAGCAGTTTTTTCATGCTCTTGTCAATAGCAACCTCCAGAGTGTCAAATACGGTGTCCATCTGTTCACTGCTTACCGGTTTGGTGACAAAACCGACAGCCCCCATGCTCATCGCCTTCTGACGCTCATCAAGGCAGGTGATAAAATGCACCGGAATATGCCTGGTTACCGGGTTGTCTTTCAAGCTGCGCATGACACCCCAGCCATCAATATGCAGCAACATGACATCGAGAATTATTGCGCTCGGCCGATACCGCTCAGCAACGGCAATGCCGCTTTCACCGTTGGTGGCAACGAGAGCGGAGAAACCGCGATCACGAACCATCTTGAGAAGTATTCCGGCAAAGGCAAGATCGTCTTCGATAATAAGAATACTTTTGCCATCTTCCCGCATCTGTTCGCGGTCATCAGGGATTGGCGCCGGCAGCGGTTCAGGTGAACTGTTATTGGCTGCTGCCACGGAAGAGTGAATCTGACTGTCAGGCCTGGTTGGTTCAACCGGGACAGCAGGTTTCCCGATTTCGGGATTGAAGTCGCAGAGCCCTTTAATCGGCAGATACACAGTAAAAGTACTTCCCTTGCCCACCTCGCTGATTAAAAATATTTCGCCACCCATGGAACGGGCAAGTTGACGAGAGATGGAAAGCCCCAGGCCGGTTCCGCCATAGGTACGGCTGGTGCTGCCGTCAGCTTGTTGGAAGGCGTTAAAAATAAGTAATTGTTTGTCAGCATGGATACCGATACCGGTATCAGTTACTGCAAAGGCTATCGCTTCAGTTTGCAGCGGGTTCTCGCTGCTTTTCGGGGTGTATGCATGTAGCGTAACCGACCCCTGACTGGTGAATTTACAAGCATTTGAAAGCAGATTTTTGAGAATTTGCTGGGTTCTCTGGACATCAGTGGTGATAGTCTCTGAGGTTAATTCATCAAGAGATACGGTTAGCTTGATCCCTTTATCACAGGCGATAGGGATAAAAACGGTCTGAAGCTGGAGACAGATTTCCGGAATGACCAATTCTTCATAGTGAAATTCCATATGCCCTGATTCAATTTTGGAGAGATCCAGGATATCATTTATCAAGTGAAGCAGATCGCGTCCGGCTCCGTTTATCGTGGCGGCAAACTCAACCTGCTTTGCCGTAAGATTTCCTTCACGATTATCTTTCAGCAAGCTGGAGAGGATCATTAGACTATTGAGAGGTGTGCGCAGTTCATGTGACATATTGGCAAGAAATTCTGATTTATAGGTGCTGACGCGCTGCAGCTCATCGGCTTTACGCTGCAGTTCAATACCGGTCTCCAGAGCTACACGGTTTTTGGCACGAATCTCTTCGCGCTGCTGCTCCAGCAACTGTGCACGTTCTTCAAGCTCTTCATTGGTCTGCTGCAGCTCTTCCTGCTGGACACGCATCTCCTCTGCTTGAGACTGGGACTGTTCCAGAAGCTCGTTGACCCTTTGACGTGACTTGGTGATGCTGAGAGCGGCGGCAAGAGGTTCCATGATCCGGTGCAGAAATTCCTGATCATCTTCACTGAACGGGGTGAAAGAAGCAATTTCCAGAAGGCCGGTCAAGATGCCGTTGTGAACCAGGGGAAGAGCGACACTGTGGGCCGGTTTCGACTCGCCGAGCCCTGAGCTGATGCGGAGGTAATCGGGTGGAACGGTATCAAGGCAGATCATTTTTTGTTCCAGAGCCGCCTGGCCTGCAATTCCTTCTCCCAGACAGAGCCGCACAACCGGGTCTGCCTTTCCGGTACAGGCATAAGTGGCAGCGCAGAAAAGAGCTCCTTCTGATTCTTCATACAGATAAAACACACCAACACCGGCCCGGAGATAGGTAACCAGAAAGGCGAGCGCCTGCTCTGAAAATTCCGGGGCGGATTTATCCCCCTGTAGAATGGTCGACAGTTGGTAGCGGCCATCCTTGAACCAGGAGCGCACTTCTTCCTGGTCACGGTTCTGTCGCAGAGCGTGCGTCATCGCAACAAATGCCTGATCCTGGAAATATTGCACTTCGCTCATTTCGACAATGGCCTTCAGCAACATCCCCATTTCATCGCTACTGAACTGATCCTCATCCAATATCAGCGGCAGACCAACAACCATTTCCTGACTCAAATCGCCACCGGCGACAGCTTCCACCAGCCGGGATTTTTCTACGCCACCATCTTTCAGTATACGAACAGCTGTAAGTACCTTGTTCAGCGGCGTAATAATACTTCGAGTGATAAGTGTGGTCATGATCACTGCGAGCAGTGAGACTCCGCCCGCCAGACAGAGCATGATAAAACCGGTCAACTCAGCCTGTGAACTATTCCTGGAGGAAATTATCTCAGCGTTTGCCACCAGATAATTCTGCAGGTTTTCAATTGCCTCCATCTCAGCCCGTTCCGTATTCCTGACTACATCTGATCGCAAATATGCAGTTGCTTCATCGTCTTTGTTAAAACGAGATAAATCCACTATCCATTTGATATGCGGGGTATAGTCACTGCGGCTCTGCACCATACGGTCAAAGAGTTTTTTTGCCTCGGCATCGGGAAGCGCCGTTTCGAGCTTCGAAACAATGTCATCAATTTCTGTACGGAACTTGATAACCCTGTCGTAATAATACTCATTCAGCTTTTGATCATCGACGAGAATAAGTTCCCGGATATTGGAGCGCAGACGTTGGAAATCAGCGGCAATGTTGCCGATATACTTCACCGGAGTGATTCCACGATTAAAAAGAAAAGCCCCGGATCTTTCCAGCTTGTAGATTTGAAAAAAGCTGAAGATACCAACAGCCAGAGACATGACAACGATCGTGAAAAAGCCGAGTATCAGCTTGTCCCTTATTTTTAGATTGGCGTAAAAATTCATGTTCTGCTCCCGTATAAAAGGGCCAAGGATAGGTCAAGTAGACTAAAACCATTGCTTTTCCTTGTCCTTGTCCCCGTTCCTCTTACCCCACTACTACCCGGTTTCGCCCTTCATGTTTTGCGCGATACAGGGCGGCGTCTGCTCGTCGAATAAACGTATCAACATCATCACTCTCCTGTAACTGTACTACGCCAAAACTTGCTGATAACACAATCGTTGAGGCGCTGTCAGAGTGCCGCTCAAAGGCAGTCCGTATACGTTCTGCCAGTGCTGCTGCCGCATCGCTGGCAGTGTGAGACAGCATAACGATAAATTCTTCACCACCCCAGCGAGCGGCAACATCCTCTGCCCGGACCATTTCCCGCAACAGGTCGGCAAACGTTTTCAGTACTAGGTCACCGGCACTGTGCCCATAGGTGTCATTCACGGTTTTAAAATGGTCGAGATCGATCATAATCATGGAAAGGTGGTATGCGTGGCGGCGCGCTGCACTTAACGCAGCGGATAAACGCTCGTTGAAGTAACGGCGATTGTAGAGTTCCGTCAGTTCATCAGTTGCTGCAAGGTGCGAAATTGTCTCGTTTGCCTGCTTAAGTTCTGCGGTGCGCTCTTCAACGAGCTGTTCAAGATTACTATAAAATCTCTCGATCACCTTGCGCTGCAGGTATAATTCTCGAAAAACTTTGACCTTACTGCATAAAATAACCGGTTCAAACGGTTTCATCAGGTAATCCACCGCCCCGGTTTCATACCCTTCAATTTGGTCAAGAAGATCTTTCATTCCGGCGGTAACAAATATTATCGGAAAATGGTTTGTTTTTGGATTTGAGCGAATGAGTCTGGCTACCTCAAAACCGTTCATACCGGGCATCTGAACATCAAGAAGGATCAAAGCAAAATCATGCTTGAGTGATAGTCGCAAGGCATCATTTCCTGATGAAGCTTTAATAATATGAAAACCCATATCTTCAATAATGGCTTCAAGGGCCTGGATGTTTTGCGGCAGGTCATCTACAACAAGTATCGGGACTTTTTCAGTCATTCTCACTCCTCACAATGTTCGATGGCCTGATAATAATGGATATACCAAGTTCATTGTCTTTAATCTGTGATATGAGGAACTTGTCAGATATTTACGGCGGAGTAGTTTATAAATACCAGCATGATGAATAGTTGACAGCAACAGAGTAGCATCAACCGGCTGGTATTTGATCGGATCATGAAAACAGGTCAGCATCCTTGAGTAATCGGCCCTGGCTATCTTTGGCTGAAACTTTGGGAGTTGTTGCCAGAGGCCATTGAATTGCCAGATCAGGATCATCCCAGGCGATGCAGCGTTCATGCTCGGGGGCATAGTAGTCAGTGGTGAGATAGAGAAATTCAGCAACATCTGATGTTACGCAAAAACCATGGGCAAAGCCGGGCGGTATCCACATCTGGCGTTTGTTGCCTGCGGAAAGCAGTGTGCCGAACCACTGTCCAAACGTTGGCGAACTCCGGCGAATGTCGACCGCAACATCGAATACTTCACCCGTAGTGACTCGAACCAGCTTCCCCTGCGGTTGTTGTATCTGATAATGCAATCCCCTGAGAACACCTCCGGCAGATCGGGAGTGATTATGCTGCACGAAGTGGAGGTCGAATCCGGTCATTTTCCGCCATAGGCGTTCATTGAAGCTTTCAAAAAAAAAGCCGCGCTCGTCGCCGAATACTGCCGGCTCAATTATCAGGATGTCGGGGATAGTAGTGGGGATAATCTGCATTAAAATCTCCGGGTTTCTCAGGACGATTGATTTTTCAGGACGTATGCCGTGCTGCGTTGTTCGGCAAAGGTAAGGTGGGCCATCATCGCTTCCCGGGCGCCTTCAGAGTCCCGCAACCGAATCGCTTCAAAGATGTTGCGGTGATGCCGGTAGAGTTGATGGTGATCTTCGCTGGAGATGTATACTGCCCTCCAGACACTCTGTTGAAATTCCTTCATTGCGTCGAACAGACTCTGCATCAGGTGCAGCCAGACAATATTGTGGGTAGCGCGGGCGATTACAATATGAAAATTTGCATCAAGATCTTCAGAGGGGAGTAAGCCTTCCAGATTACGCTCCATCCCGGATATTATCTCCTCCATACGCCTGATATCTTCCGGTAGCGCCCGTTCTGCAGCATACCATGCTATCCACGATTCCATACATTTGCGCACCTCAATAACATCAAGCGCTCGATCCTGCTGAACGCGAATCAGTTCACTCAGCGAGTTTGTACCCGACGTTTCCACCAGAGACAATACAACGGTGCCCCCCCCCTGATATGACATTACCAAACCTGATGATGCCAGCACATTCAGAGCTTCCCGAACTGAGGGGCGTGAAACGCCGAACATTTCAGCAAGTTCGCGCTCAGGCGGCAGTTTATCTCCCGGTGAAAATTCACCGGACAGGATCGAGGAGCGAATTTGATCAGCTATCTGAGTAGAGACTTTTTTCGGTTTAATTGGTTGAAAATTCATGTTTTGTTCCATTCAAGAAGGGGGGGTCGGAGTGGCACCCCTTCTTTTTATAGTATTTTTTGCGGTTCTGCAACCGGATCGGCACTTGAATATCTAATAACCTGTTCAGAAAAGTTCATCAAGAAGATCAAAATCAAGATACGTCTCAGCCAGACTTCTGATCAGGGTAAGTTTTTCGGTGTCGTCGGCGGTTATTTTAGACACATCCTCGGTGATGACCTGGTAGAGTTCGGCAGTGGTATGCAACATGGAGCGCATATATGGAATATTGCTGCGATCAAGGATCATCTGGGTGATAGTACTGACAGGGGCGGTACCGGGAATGACCAGGCCGACAATTAGCGGGCGATATGCCGGTATTTTATAAAGATTTGCCAGAGTTACCAGCAGTTCATCACGGCTGCTGGTAACAATCAGCAGGGAAGGTTCACGAATCAGTTCTGTAACCCGTTGGGTCGATGCAGCACCGATTTGAACATGATGTATTATTCTGCTCGCCTCAAGCCTGTTACCATGAAGCGGCAACCCAAGCAGTCGGGAGATGCGCCTGAGTGTGGGATTGGCCAGAACCGGGTGATAGTCGACTCCGCCAATCACTTTCATTTTTTCACCGGCAAGTGCCCGTGTGAGATAATCCAGGGTACGATCGCGTTTTTCAGGGATAAGCTTATTGGCAAGAACAGCCCGTACCTCTACCCCCTCCTTCTCGAACAGGGCCAACCCCATATAGATTTGATCAACGACATTTCCCAGACCGCCGCCGGTCACCATTAATACGGGTGCATTCAGCATCCGGGCTATATGCGCGTTTGATGTCTTCATCACCGATCCGACACCGGGGTGCCCTGACCCTTCAATAATGATGAAATCACATTTTTTTTCAAGTTCAGCATACGCCCGCATAATCCGCTCGTGGAGTACATCGGGTAAGATTTCTCCATCTACCACCTTGCGTGTTGTATCGGGATGAACAACCACGGGTGACATCCAGCGCAGTTCTTTTTCCAGTTCAAAAACCTGTGCAATCAGGGCTGCATCCTTGTCAACCGTGATTCGATGAAATGTGGCCGGTTTTGGGCCGAGCGGCTTGATGAATCCGACATTGTGGTATTTTTTTAGCGCCAGATACATCAAACCGATGCAGGTAGTGGTTTTTCCGCAGTTCTGGCCGGTTGCTGCAATAAATATTTTTTTTGCCATGATATTTTCCTTGTACGTGACTCACGTAATGTGAATGAAGGCGTGTCAACATACGATTTATAGCACTTATTCTGTTGTAACGGAGTAAATTTCTTGGCTTTAACATAATTCAGCCGGAGGATGTTCATCCCTCCGGCCGTGAAAGGAGCAGATAATGGCAGTAATGTGCTCGTTCAAACTGAGTAAAATGACGCGCCTCGTCAGTTGCTCATACTAAGTGCCAGTACTTCCGTCAAATGCATCAGTTTAACTGCAGGCAACTGATCCGCCAGCCCCTTCTTTAACTGCAGCAGGCATCCCGGATTGCTGGTTACGAGAATGTCAGCGCCACTGGCCCGCACGGTATCCAGCTTGCGCTGCAAAATCCGGTCAGACATCTCCGGTCGGGTAATGTTGTAGGTTCCAGCGCTTCCGCAGCAGGCGTCAGCGGCTTCCAACTCCTTGTATTCAAGCCCCGGCACCAGTTTGAGCAGATCACGCGGCTCCTTGCGAATCCCCTGACAGTGGGCGATGTGGCAGGGGTCGTGATAGGTGACTTTCTGTTGCAACGGTTTCAGTTTCGCGTGCAGTTCTTCGGTGTGAAGTGCCAGCACTTGAGAAATATCGCGGACTTTGCTACTGAAAGCCGCCGCAGCTTCCCCTTCTATATGATGCCCGTATTTCTTCAGCTCCGCGCCGCAGCCGCCGCAATCGGTGACGATATAATCAACCGAGTAGCCGCCGAAGATATCCACATTAGTATGGGCCGCTTCTTTAAGGCCTTCCAGATCGCCCCCCAGCATGTTGGGTGCTCCGCAGCAGACCTGGTTACGCGGGGTGATGACACGATAGCCGAGCATTGAGAGCAGTTTTATCGTGGCGCGGCTGGCATCGCTGAAGATCAGGCTCATGACGCAGCCGAGAAAAAAACCGACCGTACCACGTTCCGAGCCGACCGCCGGTGTCACCTCCTGAATTTCCCGGCGCAGCGGGCGGGGGGGGAGGGTGGGTAGCAGTCCTTCCATCCGTTCCAGTGGCTTGGGAAACATTTTGAGAACGCCAAGAGTTCTGACCAGCTTCTGCAGACCGCTCTTCTGATACATCCGCATCGGCACCATTGAGGTTTCAAGCAGATCCGGGTGCGGCACCAATTTGCGGAGAATCAACTCTTCCATAAAACCGAGTCCGCTCTCGCTTTTTTTCTCGCAGGTAAATTCCGCTACCAGTTCTCCGGCATTGACCCCGCAGGGACAGGCAGAAGCGCACGCCTGGCAGTCGAGGCAGAGCGACAGGAATTCCAGCAGGCGCTCCGACTGATCAAGTTCACCCTCCTGCAGTTTGCGAATCAGGGCAACCCGGCCGCGTGGTGATGCGGTTTCCAGGAAGGTTTCCTTGTAGGTAGGACAAGAGGGAAGACACATGCCGCAGCGCATACAGTTGATAAGTTTAACGTAGTCCATATTTAGAACCTCTTTGTCCACGAAAAGCACGAAAAGACACGAAAGAAATCAAGGTGACTGCTCAAGATCAAAAACGAATCAAAGGCAACTCACACGGAGGCACGGAGAAAGTCAAAAACAAAGTCTTTTATGGTTTACCCTAAAGGCTTTATGGTCTTAATCCTGGTTTTCTCTGTGCTGTATAGGCTCAGCGTGAATAGGACTTTTGGTTCGTTTGTGATAAACCATCACGAACGGAGGAAAGTCCATGAAAAAGAAACGTCACAATTACACCCCAGCCGAGAAAGTTTCCATTTTACGGCGCC